>NZ_JABRWH010000001.1:1950000-3150000 GCF_013248975.1 Neobacillus endophyticus | reverse complement strand
GCAAGAACGGCATACGCACCAAATGCAATAGCCGCGGTGCCTGACACCAAACCGTCTAGACCATCTGTTAAATTGACTGCATTAGAGAACCCAACCAGCCAGAAGATGATGACAAAAACAAAAAGCCAGCCCAAATCAAAAGTGGTATGACTATATGGAATGCTGATTTCTGTGGAATAACCTTGCTGTTTATAGACTAAATAAAAAATCACAGAAATGATGATCTGTCCGAGTAATTTTTGCTTTGAGGTTAATCCCAGATTTCTTTTCAATACTACTTTTATAAAATCATCCAAAAACCCTAATAATCCAAATCCAAGTGTCACTAGTAAAAGCAGGTACGTTTTAACCGTTGGGCCAGAAACTTTCCCTGTCATGACAATGGTTGTGATGACAATGGCAAACAATATCATAATTCCACCCATTGTCGGGGTTCCGGATTTTTTCTGATGGGATTTCGGACCCTCTTCACGAATGCTTTGTCCAAATTTCAACCTTCGCAAGAAAGGAATAAATAGTGGAGACAGCAATACTGAAATTAGAAACGCCATAATAATTGTGAAAAAAATAACTTGCTCCAGCATTTTATCCCCTCCTTTCTGCGACATGAACAAGATCTGTTGTTATGTTTTTTAACATTACAGCAATATCATATGTTTCATGCATTTTATTAAGAAGTTTTTTATTTGAAAATTTAATATTAAAGTAATCCATTTTTTATCTAATTCCCCATTTAATTTTTCAATATAGTCTAATAATCGCTGTTATACTTGGATGTTAATCTCCTCTTCAAGCAACGCAGTGACAAAATCAACACTGAAATTTAACATTGTTCTCTAATATTCAATTATTTCTGTTTTAGTTTCTCTGTAATTGCCTCCCTGGCAACGAGACGATCATCAAAATCATGCACTATATCACCTATAATTTGATAGGTCTCGTGACCTTTTCCGGCAATAAGGATGACATCACCTGATGCTGCCTGATCTACCGCCTGGTTAATCGCTTCTTTACGGCTAGGTATGGTTATATATGATTCTCCTTGAACCCCTGCTTCCATCTCTTTTAAAATAGCAATCGGGTCTTCACTTCTTGGATTGTCGGATGTAAAAATAGGATCTGTGGCATATCGGCAGGAGATTTGCGCCATCAACGGACGTTTTGTCCGGTCCCGATCTCCCCCGCAGCCTACAATAACAAAAACTCTTCCTTTAGCAAATTGCTGAATTGTTTTTAAAACATTCTCCAAGCTGTCAGGCGTGTGAGCATAGTCCACAATAACTGTAAATTCCTGACCGGCATTTACCAGTTCAAACCTTCCCGCAACACCTTTCATTCCTTCAATCGACCGAATGATTTCTACTAAAGAAACTCCCGATACATATGCGGCTGTAACACTCGCTAAAACATTATAAATACTAAACTTCCCGATAAATGGAATGTTAATAGGATATTTCATTGCTCCGAGCACAATATCAAATTTGGTACCAGCAGATGTGATCTCAATATTTTCTGCTCCTATATCCGCTTTTTGATCAATTCCATATGTAACGACATGTGCTGCTGTTGACCTGATAAACATCTCAGTTGCAGGATCATCTGCATTTAAAACAGCGAATTTAGGTTTTTGATTATCAAATGTATTTCCAAGCTGGGCGAATAATAAACTCTTTGCCCGCTTATATTCATCCATTGTTTTGTGATAATCTAGATGATCTTGTGTCAGGTTAGTAAATACAGCGACATCAAAATCACAACCATGCACCCTGCCAAGATCAAGCGCATGAGATGAAACCTCCATAACAGCTGTTCCTACAGATGCTTGCACCATTTGATGAAAGGTTTTTTGGAGTGTTAAACTTTCAGGTGTCGTATTTTTCGTTTCAATTGTCTTATCAGCAATTTTGGTATACATCGTGCCAATTAAGCCTGTTTTTTGACCTCTATCGGCAAAGATTTTTTCAATCATATGGCTGGTCGTAGTTTTTCCATTTGTCCCTGTAATTCCAATCAATCGCAGTTTTTTTGTAGGCTGTTCGTAAAAAGCATCAGCCAAAACTGCCATCGCTCTGGTTGTGTCTTTCACAACAATGACAGGCACATCAAGCGGCAGCTGACGTTCAGCAAGGACAGCCACTGCTCCCTTTTCTACAGCAGACTCGGCAAAATCATGTCCATCAACTGTATAGCCTTTAATACAAATAAATAAGCTCCCGTTTTGCACCTTTCGATTGTCATTTTCAATCGATGTAATTTCCAAATCATCCCCATTAAAAGGGATTAACAGATGCAAATTTTCAAGCAGCTTGTGCAAATTCATTTCTCTCAAATCCTCTCATGACTTTACATCCCCTTTACCACACAGAAACCTCTCATTTAGGGATGGTTCTAAAAGTACCATCTTATTTTACATGAAAATAACTATTATTGCTATTTGTTCATAAAAATTAAGCGGCGGAAATCATTCCGGCCGCCCATGTATTCTATCATATTAAATTCTGCCTTAATTACCCTTACCAAAGTAAAGTCTTATTTTCGATCCTTCCCTTACTTTACTGCCCGGTTCTGGAGATTGCCTTACTACGGTATCCCCTTCACCGCTGGCGTCAATTTGTAAATCAACATCCTGTCCCGGCAGATCTTCTTTTTTCATCCCGACAAAATTAGGCAGTTCCAGTAAAGGCATGTCAGGCCATTTTACAATTTTTTCAACTTGATTTTTTCTGGGACTTACTCCCATTGCACTTAAACTATCCTTTAATATACTTCCCACCATCGGAGCACTGATCGTACCACCAAAGGCTGTTACCCCTTTTGGATTATCGACTGCAACATACACGACAATTTGCGGATCATCCGCCGGAGCAAAACCAATAAACGACACAATGTAGTTATTTTCCAAGTATCTTCCACCTTGTGCTTTTTGGGCTGTACCTGTTTTACCGCCGACACGGTAAGAATCAACAAATGCTTTTCCTCCTGTTCCTTGAGCAACAACGGTCTCAAGTGCATTTCGAACTTCCTTCGAAGTTGCCTCTGAAATCACTTTTCTTTTTGCCACTGGTGAATTTCTCATCACTACTTCGTGTGTCACTGGATCAATTAACTCCTTGGCAATATATGGCTGATAAAGGGTTCCCCCATTGATTGCAGCAGATACCGCAGCTACTTGCTGAATTGGTGTGACAGATACCCCTTGTCCAAAAGCGGTAGTCGCCAGTTCCACTGGACCAACACGGTTCAAGTTAAACAGAATTCCTGTTCCTTCCCCTTGCAAATCAATACCCGTTTTTTGACCGAAACCAAAGTTCTTAATATATTGAAATAGCTTGTCTTTCCCTAATCTTTCTCCTAACTCCACGAATCCCGGGTTACAGGAATTTTGCACAACCTGTAAAAATGTCTCATCACCATGGCCTCCCCGTTTCCAGCACTTTAATCGTGCTCCAGCCACCGTCACAGCCCCAGAATCATGGAAGTGTTCCTTTTCTAAATTTACCTTATGTTCATTTAATGCTGCTGCTAGTGTAATAATCTTAAAGGTTGATCCCGGCTCATACGTGCTCCAAACTGGCAGATTACGGTTATACACTTCTTGCGGGACATTTCGAAAGTTGGAAGGATCAAAAGTTGGTCTGCTTGACATGGCTAATATTTCCCCATTATTCGGATTCATTGCAATGGCAATAATTCCATCTGGGTTATATTTTGCCTCAGCGATATCAAGTTCTCTTTCTACAATTGTCTGGATTTTGGAATCAATTGTTAACTTTAAATCAAGCCCGTTTACTGGCGTCTCGTAATCATCGGCAATCCCTTTCATCCGATTTCCTTTGGCAGTAGCATAAAATTTGACTGCGCCCCGATCGCCGCTCAGCTCTTTATCATAATACTTTTCCAATCCCATTAGTCCTTGATTATCTACACCAGTAAACCCCAAAACATGTGATAGATAACTTCCAAATGGATAATATCTTTTTGAATCTTCCCCAATATATACTCCCTCAAGATCTAAAGCTCTAATTTCCTTCGCCTTTTCGTGAGAAATTTTTCTACCTTCCTTTATTCTAACAATCCGTTCTGTTTTTGTAATTTCACGGTAAGCTGCTTCCTTTGTCATATTTAAAACAGGGGCTAGCTTTTCAGCAGTGACAGCTGGATCTTTAACTTGTCTCGGGACAACATAAACAGTAGGAGCACTTATATTCGTTGCCAGTGCTACTCCATTTCGATCCACAATTTTGCCTCGCTCAGGCTCAAATGGGATATTTCGGCTCCACGAATCCTTTGCCCGGGAAGTCAGCATATCCCCCAGAACAAACTGTACATATCCAAGGCGAACATCAATAATCAAAAAAATAAGAATTCCCACGAACAGAGCAATCAATAACCGTTTGCGGACTGTTACATTTGAAACTCGCATATGACGAACGATCCTCCTTCGAACCTTCTTTCGTTATCGTTCATTTATATGCTTGTACTTTATGATGTAGAACAGGCTGTCCCATAGCAAAAAAAATCCCGCAATTATATAGCGGGATTTACATTACTATTTCGGTTTCGAATTGTCTTTACTATCCTGATTTTTTTGTCCGCCTTTTTGATTTTTTGTTTCTTCCGTATACAAATCCTCAGGAAGAATCAAATTCACCGTTAAAGAATTACCTCTATGGATCACAGTCTTTGGCTTAATACTTTGCTGTGTCACATACCCTTTGCCCTGCGCATTTAAATTCAAACCGGCCAGATTCGTCACTTTCATTACATCACGAAGCGACCAGCCAGACAAATCTGGCATTGTTATATCACCGTCTGTTTGCAAAATCACTTTTTCACCATCTAAAATGGATGTTCCAGGATTCGGCAACTGGCTGACTACTTTTGTCCCTTTGCCAAGAATGACAGCATCAAATCCATTAGCCTTTAGGCTTTTTACCGCTGTATCAACTGATTGGCCGCTAAAATCATCCAATTTATCTACACTTGGAGTTTTCTGTGACGATGGTTTGATATTTAAATATTGCAAACTATTTTTCATCACCGGATCAAAAATAGCAGAAACCGGGAGTGCTCCTTGTCCTGTTCCACCCAAGTCAGGCTGCTGGACCGCTACATAGACAATTAACTTCGGGTTATCCTTAGGTGCCATCCCTAAAAATGAAAAGACATAATTATCTGCGCCTTTCAAATATTGGCCATTGGGGCCTGGGATGCTGGCTGTTCCTGTTTTCCCCGCTACACTATAGCCATCAATTTTGTAACGCCCGCCAGTACCTTTCGGCGAGGTGACAACTGTTTCTAGATAATCACGAACCTGTTTTGCGGTTTCCGCCGAAATTGGTGTTCCGGCTACCTCAGGAGAATCCTCCTTTATTACTTTCCCAGTATCATGATCCACAATTTTTTCAACTATATGCGGTTTCATCATTTTACCATCATTCGCAACTGCTGTTGCTGCTTGTATTTGCTCGATTGGAGTAATCGCCGTTCCCTGACCGTATGCTGTTGTCGCTTTTTCTACCGGATAGGTAAAGGCAATTTTTCCTGCCGCTTCATTTGGCAGTTCAATTCCTGTTGGTTTATCCAAACCAAATTTTGAAATATAGTCCCTTAATTTATCATACCCCAATTTGTCTCTGGCGATGGTTGCGAATGCTACGTTAGAAGAACGTTGAAGACCTTCAAGGTACGTTATTCTTCCCCAGCCAGACCAGTTCCAATCATGAATGATCTGGCTTTTTGGTGTAGCCTGGAAGGAGCCGGACATATAGGTTTCATTCGGATTAAAAAGATTTTCTTGCACTGCAGCTGAAAGGGTAAAAATCTTCATAGTTGAACCCGGTTCATATGACGTTTCAACTGCTTCATTGTGCCAACTTTCATTAATTCCATCCTTTGTATTTGGATCAAAGGATGGCCTCTGTCCCATAGCCAGGATATCACCAGTTTTCGCATCAGCAACAATCGCTATGATTTTCTTTGGCTTATATTGCTTAACTACATTATCCATGGCATCTTCTAAAAATGTTTGAATTTTTTGGTCAATCGTCAAATACACATCATTGCCATCACGTGCCGGCGTGATTTTTTCCTTCCCATCAGGAAGTAAGTATCCCCATAGATCACTTTCATAATGGATTGTTCCATTTTTTCCAGTTAATACATCATTAAAGGATTGTTCGATTCCCATTTTCCCAACATTTTCATAGGTTCCATCCTTTTGTTCAGCACTGTCTGTGTAACCAACTACATTGGATGCAAAGGTGCTATTTGGGTAATATCGTTTTGTATCTCGGATAAATGTAATACCTGGAAGCTTTAAGGCCTCAATTTTTGACTTTGTTTCGCCGTTTAAATTTTTGCCGGCCTTGCCAAATTCCACCTGAAACTTTTTTTCCGTCAGTCTGCGATAAATCTCCGATTCATCCATTTTAATATATTTAGCGAGTTCATTGGCAGTTTTGCTTGGGTTAACCACGTTCTGTGGATGTTTGGGATCTGTTGTCATTTTTTTATCTAAAATCGCAATCATCTCATAAGAAGCAGTATCCTCTGCAACTACATCCCCATTTCGATCAAGGATCTCACCGCGAACTGCCTGCAATACTCCTTCATGAGTATACTTTTGCAATGCTTTAGCAGCCATTGGCTGGCCAGCAACTTCACCTGTAATTTGAATAGAAAAATACCTAAAAATTAATATAAAAAAGAGCAGGACGAAAAATCCAAACAAAATCGCTGCTCCTAAGTTCATATATGGCTGTTTCTTACTCATTTCCCCTGCACTACCTTGACGTTATTTTCATTTACTTGTAAACCCATTTCCTTAGCCTTCTCATAAATCCGTTGATAATTACTTAAGTCACTTACTTGTACCTGCAAATCGCTATTTTCCTTTTGCTGTTCTTTTACTTTATCTTGAACGGTCTGAATGTCCTTATTCACATCATAAATTTTGGATTCATTAGATATAAGATGAATCGCACCAAAACAAACCAGCCCAGCAAATGTTACCCCGATAATTTTTTCCCCTGGAGTCAGCCAGGATTTTCTGATCTTAATTTGTCTCCTGTCTTCTTGGACTGTTTGCTCTACATGTTGTTCCTGCAAATTTCTAGCAAGATTCCCCAATGATTTCCCCTCCAGATTGTTTTTTTGTTTTCTCTGTCATTCTATAATTTCTCCGCAATTCTTAGTTTTGCTGACCGAGCTCGGTTATTTTGCTCAACTTCATTTTCAGTTGGGAGAATTGGTTTTCGGGTGATGAGTTTCATTACCGGTTTGTATTCATCCGGAATGATCGGCAAACCTGGCGGCAATTCAGGAGTTTCACTCGCTTTTTTGAAAGCTGCTTTACAAATTCTGTCCTCAAGGGAATGAAAGGTGATGACACTAATTCTTCCCTTTGGATTTAATAATTCGATTGCTTGATATAGTGATTTTTCAAAAACACCTAATTCATCATTTACCGCAATTCTAATCGCTTGAAAAATACGTTTGGCAGGATGTCCGCCTTTCCTACGGGCAGGTGCTGGAATTGCCTCTTTGATTAATTCTACCAATTGTCCTGTTGTCTCAATCGGTTGATCTATCCTGGCCGCTTCAATTTTTCTGGCAATTTGTTTAGAAAACTTCTCTTCACCATACTGAAAAAAGATTCGGACTAAGTCTTCATACGACCAATGATTGATAACATCATAAGCTGATGTCGATGCCTCCATATCCATCCTCATGTCCAATGGGGCATCATGATGATAGCTAAATCCTCTTTCCGGTGTATCGAGCTGCGGAGAGGACACTCCCAGGTCGTATAGAACGCCGTCGACATGGTTGACTCCAAGTCTTTCAAGCTCCTCTTGTAAAAATAAAAAGTTACTTTTAATGGTGATAAATCGATCACCGTAATCAGAAAGTTTTTCTCTTGCATGTTTGATCGCTGTTGAATCCTGATCAAAAGCGAAGAGTTTTCCGCCTTCTCCCAGCTTTGAAAGAATCTGTGAACTATGTCCTGCTCCTCCCAAAGTACAATCAACATAGATACCATCCGGCTTTATATTTAAGCCGGCAACAGCTTCATCTAATAACACAGTTGTATGTTCAAACATATTTGTACCACCTTTTCCAATCAATCGATAGCGCATGCGCAAACAGAAAATATATTATGATAACTTGTCCATTATATATCAAAGCCAATCATATTTTCTGCTATTTCGGCAAAAGATTCTTCTGACTGTGAAAAATAGTCTTCCCAAATCTGCTTGCTCCAAATTTCAATTCGATTGGAAACTCCTAAAATTACACATTCTTTATCCAATTTTGCGTATTGCAAAAGTGGTGCCGGGATATTAATTCTTCCTTGTTTATCAAGTTCACTCTCTGTTGCTCCGGAAAAGAAGAATCGAGTAAAAGCACGAGCATCTTTCTTTGTCAGCGGCAAGCCTTTTAATTTCTCTTCAAGCTGCTTCCATTCTGACATTGGGTAACCAAACAAACATTGATCCAAACCCCTAGTGATAATAAACATTTCTCCAAGATCATCACGGAATTTGGAGGGCACTATCACACGGCCTTTATTATCAATGCTATGATGGTATTCACCCATGAACATGCCACTACCCCCACTTTCTATTAAGAATGTACCACATTCCCCCACTTTCCACCACTTATTTTTTTTACTATTCGTTCTGGATAGTATAAAATCCTTTTTAAAACCGAAAAAAATAATAAAAAAGCTTAGATATAACGGTTTTTTGATCAAGGATATGATTCATTTATTGGCAAAAAAAAAACTTCACTAATAATGTGAAGTTTTTCTATGGTTTTAAAACCTTATGCCGGCCGTCAAATTCAAAATTTATACTCATTATATCTTGTATAAAATCAAGGCTGAAGCGATTTAGATAATAAATGATATTCCAAATTCTTTCCTGCGGTGATCCATCAGGCCTTAAATTCATATCTACTCGGTTATATTTATTTAATATAACTTCATGTTTTAACTTGAGCGCATCTTCTAGTTTTGTTTGCATGAAGCTTAATTCTTTTAATAATAAATCTTCATTTTTCTTTAGGAGAGGAAGAAGACCACGATCCAATTCAGAGGTCTTTGCCTCGATTAACTGGTACTGAGTCATTAGCTGGTCTCTTGCCTTTGAAAATAATTCAGTTAGTTCTTTATCCATAACGGACTCAATAAACTGTTCCTTCCCACTGCCTGATCCATTTTGCAAAACATCAGCCAATGATAAATTTAATTCCATTAAATCCGTTTCAACTGCACGCTCCAGAATTGTAATATTTAAACGAGGAACGATTGGCGGCATTTTAATTCCAAAATGCTCAAATACAAGCTTCAATTCTGCCCAATAGGAAATTTCCCCAGGTCCCGCTATAAATGCCAGCGTAGGAAAAATCCATTCCTGCATTAAGGGTCTTGTCACCACATTATTGCTTAATCTTTCTGGATTTTCTTCTGCGAGCTCCACCAATTCCTTCTTAGAAAATGAGATTCTCCCATTTTTCCCCACAAACCTGTCATTTTCCCGGTTATATTCGAGCAAAATTCGTTCGCCTATTTGTTGATCATAATAAAATAGATTGGCAGCCCGATCACTAGCATCAATGGTTAAAGGAAATCCCTTTTCCTCAATATTTTTTTGCTGCTTTATAAGAGAATGTGTAATGAGATCATGCTCTATGATCTGTTCTGTGAGAAAGCCTTTTTGCAACTGGCGAAAAGCTGCATCTCCAGAGTCAACAATTAGTAATCCATAATCTTTAAACAGTTCCATGATAATGTGTGCAAAGAAATCGACAAATGTAGTTGACTTATTTATTTGCTTAGTAACAAACGATAGAAGTTGGTTTGTATGTTCTGTTTCTCCAAAATTCTCGATGATGTTTTCTACCCATGCTAGACAAAGATCCCGATCAACCCTTATATCAGATACCATCTTTTTTTGATGGACTTTTTCTGGGTAGCTCCATTTATCGACCTTTTGACCAACAGGTACAAACACATGATTTACCTCATGAAAATCATGATCTTCCCCAGCAATCCAAAAAACCGGTACAACAGGTATTCCCAATTGTCTTTCTTTTTGTTCTGCAAGTTGGATGACGGAAATGACTTTATGTATTGAATACAATGGTCCTGTTAAAATACCTGCCTGCTGGCCGCCAATAACTACGGCGCTATCCTTTTGTTTTAATTTATGGATAGATTGTTTTACAGCATCCGAGGTGGGATACTTCTTCATAAAGTTCTCAATATGACTTGCAACTTCCATACGCGGAAAGCTTCTACTACTTAATTCATTTAACCTTTTTGCATCATCATGTAAATCATTAAACCGATAATGAAAAAAAGGCATTACTTCTTCTGTTTGTTTCAAATAATTGGAAGCAAACCGATTGGTCGCTGGCAACGAGAGATTTAAAATCTCCATTCATGTACTCCCTTTCTGGTCATCCTAAAATCTTCTTCTAGAAGTATACCATTGGTCTTTCCAATTTAAAAAAACTTTGCTTTAAAATTTTCTAAAACGAACCTTCTATTCCATCCTGTTCTTTTCCTTTAATGACAAAGAATAAGCTTTCTGTAATCGGTGCTGCTTTCCCTGCTGATTTTGCTTCCTCCATAATAAAGCCTAAAATTGCGTCAACCTCTGTCATTCTGTTCGATTCGATGTCTTTAAGCATGGAGGATCGATTTTGGGCAGTTTTTTTACAAATACTGATGACCTGTTCGAAATGTTTTTGGGGATCCGTAAGTTTTAATACGAAAGAAATTTCTGTAAATAGCTGTTTTAACGCATGGAAATAAAACTGATTCTCAACCAACTCTCCATTTCTTATCCCTAAAAGTGCTGTGAGTGGATTTATAACCGCATTGACAATTAATTTATCCAAGAGCATTTCACGGTAATTTTTTTTAATAAAAAAAGGAAAATCACCTGATCCAGCACAGAATAATTGGTGGATTGCATCAGAATTTCCTTTGTAAACAGCCACATTCGTCGCTCCTTTCCCATTATGGTTGACTGTAAACCCATTTTCCCTTAACGCGCCATGCTCTACGGTACCAACAAATATATTGGATGCAGTTAAATGACTCAGCAGCTTTAAGTGCCCCATTCCATTCTGCAGAAATAAAATATTTTCAGGAACGTTAGTCATTTGGGAAAACATCTCTATGACAGCTGAAAGCTGATATTGTTTTACCGTAATAATTGTAAATTCTTCTGTGCCGCGCCAATCTATGATGGGCAATGCATGTATATGTATAAAATTCCTTTCTGATGCGGTATTTAGTAAAATTCCATGTTCATTAATTTCTTCTGCTTGCATTGATGTTCTGGTATAAATGGTTACTTCATTGCTTTCACTTAAGTAAGCAGCAAATAATAGCCCGATTGAACCAGCACCTATAATTCCAATCTTCATTTTATATCCCTCATTTACGATCTTTACAAATATTCTATCAGATTTTCAGAATACGAAAAAAGAGGATGTCTTTTTCAGACAACCCCTATCGTTATTTAAACAGGATACACAGGATGCTTTCGTACACTAAAGTTCAGCTCTTTTGTTTCATAATAGGCGAACCGCTGAATCAGGACATTCCTCAGCTCTGAAGGTGCCACTATTTCATCTACAATAAGCTCTGATGCGAGTTTATATATATCGATATGTTCTTTGTACTCTTGTTGTTTTTCCTTTACAAATGCCATTCTTTCACTGCCATCTGTAATTTGATTAATTTTATTAGAGTATACAGCGTTAACTGCTGCCTCTGGGCCCATCACGGCAATTTGTGCTGTTGGTAATGCAATACAGCAATCTGGTTCAAATGCCGGACCTGCCATTGCATAAAGGCCTGCACCATATGCCTTTCGGACAATAACCGAGATTTTCGGAACAGTCGCTGAGCTCATTGCTGCAATTAATTTCGCACCATGGCGAATGATTCCGGCACGTTCCACTTTTGTCCCGATCATGAATCCAGGGACATCAGCGAGGAACAACAACGGGATATGAAAGGCATCACAAAGTTGAATAAACTTTGCTGCTTTATCTGCAGAATCAACAAACAGGACGCCGCCTTTTACCTTTGGCTGATTGGCGATAATCCCGACTGCTTGGCCGTTTATACGAGCCAGGCCAGTTATAATTTCCGGAGCAAACAACTTTTTTATTTCATAAAAGCTTTCATTATCAACCAGTCTGTCAATACATTCATACATATCAAATGGAGCATTTTGATTGACTGGTATAATTGATCCCAATTCACGGCCTTCTTTTACTGGGCGACTTGCTGCTATTTTTGGCTTTTCTTTAAAACTGGCTGGAAAATAGCTTAGATATTTCTTGGCAGCTTCAATTGCTTCCTCCTCATTGTTCGCCAGGACATCTCCACAGCCGCTTATTGTACAATGCATGCGCGCTCCGCCCATTTCTTCTAGAGTGACCTTTTCGCCAATTACTTTTTCCGCCATCCTTGGGGAACCAAGGTACATAGAAGCATTTTTATCCACCATAATGACAATATCACAAAATGCCGGTATATACGCTCCGCCAGCGGCCGATGGGCCAAACAAGATACATACCTGGGGAATCATCCCTGAAAGCTTTACTTGATTATAAAAAATTCTTCCTGCTCCCCGCCTATTTGGAAACATCTCTAACTGATCAGTAATTCTCGCACCCGCCGAATCAACTAGGTAAAAGAGTGGCACTTTTAATTTTTCAGCTGTTTCCTGAATCCGAATAATTTTCTCTACTGTACGAGCTCCCCATGAGCCTGCTTTAATGGTTGAATCATTCCCCATCACACAAACAGTTTGGCCATTAATTTTACCCATAGCCGTAACCACGCCATCAGCTGGCAAATCCACGGCGCTAAAGTTAGCAAATTTCCCGTCCTCTTCATATTTCCCTTCATCAAATAAAAGGGCTAACCGCTCCCGGACAAATAATTTATTATGTTCCTTTGCCTTTTCATGGTACTTAGGGTGTCCACCAGCTTCAATTACTCTTCTATTTTCCTTCAATTGTTCATTTAACTGATTTGCTCCCGTCATGAGGTTCCTCCTATATTTCTATTCTAGAATAAGTAAAACATCATCTTCATTGACAAAATCGCCTATGTTCACCTTAACTTCCAATACTACTCCTTCAACCCCACTTTCAATGGGGATTTCCATTTTCATCGATTCTAGCATCAATACCTCTTGTCCTGTTGAAACTTGATCACCTGCTGTGACGAAAATATTAAGGACAGTTCCTGCCATTGAAGCTGTAATTTTTTTCATTGTTCTCCGATCTCCTTATTTCACTAATTTTTTTGTTAAAAAACTGGTCGTGTACCTGCCCTCATTGAAGGCTTCATCTGCCAGCAATGCCAAGAAAAGCGGTACATTCGTTTTTATTCCTTCTATTTGCATATGTTGAAAAAATCTATTTGCTGCTGACAATGATTCGCTCCGAGTTTGACCGGAGAAAATACATTTTGCTATCATCGGGTCATAAAAAGGGGTCACCGTTCCACCTTCTTCATAGCCTGAATCGATTCGAACTCCCTCTTGCTGACTCCATTTGAACGCGGTTAATTTTCCTGGTGATGGAAGAAAACGGACTGGATCCTCTGCATATAAACGAAATTCAATAGCATGCCCACTGGAACTGATCTCTTCCTGCTGGAGTGGAAGAGGTTCACCTCTTGCCACAAATATTTGCCATTTCACTAAATCAAGTCCAGTAATGGATTCTGTCACCGGATGCTCGACCTGCAGCCTTGTATTCATTTCCAAAAAATAAAAATTTTCATTTTCATCCACTATGAATTCAATTGTGCCAGCATTCATATAATTTACTGCCCTGGCAGCTTTCACTGCCGTTTCATACATGTTTTGCCGGACGGAATCGGAAACAAATGGAGAAGGAGACTCCTCAACGACCTTTTGATGTCTTCGTTGTATGGAACAATCCCTTTCAAACAAGTGCACTATGTTTCCATAGCGATCGCCAAAAACTTGTACTTCTACATGCCGTGCTTCAGGGATATATTTCTCAACAAAAACAGCATCCGAACCAAAATAGCTCATTGCTCTGGTCTTTGTTGAAGCATACGACTTAACGAGCGCTTGCTCATTTTCACATAGTACCATGCCAATTCCACCGCCGCCTCCACTGGCCTTCAACATAACAGGATAGCCGATGGAAGCCGCAAAAGCGCATGCCTCTTCAATAGACATAAGTCCTGTAACAGTGCCTGGCACAACAGGGACACCCGCTTTTTCCATCGTTTGACGAGCAATGATCTTATCTCCCATTAATTGAATGGTCTCTGGACTTGGTCCAATAAAAATAATTCCAGCCTCTTGCACCATTTTGGCAAATGCAGCATTTTCGGATAAAAAGCCATAACCTGGATGGACGGCATCTACACTTTCACTTTTTGCAACTTCTAATATTTTTTCAATTCGTAAATAGGACTTGTTAACCGGGCCTTCACCAATGCACACTGCTTTAGAAGCCGCCTTTACAAATGGCATATCTTGGTCCGCTTCGGAGTAGACAGCGACTGTTTCAATTGCCATCGCCTGACAGGTTTTAATGATTCGCAGTGCAATTTCTCCCCTATTTGCAACTAAGATTTTCCGCACTATTTTTCCCCTTTCTATTAACATGGTCCAATATACATTTTCTACATCATTTACTGAATATCCTGCATTTTTCTGAAAACGCTTCCTAAAGTTTTTATGAAGTATTTTTTTTAGTTTTGTTATATAATGTTATTAATTTAAACAATGATAAATTACTTACTTCATGTTATTCGATAGCCATTCGATTTATACAAAAGGCGATTCTTTTAAATCAGGAGGTCAACAATGGGAACAAAGGTGGAAAGATTAAAAGTAAATTTCAAAACTCTTGAGGAATTTAAAAAATTTAAAGAATATGGTCTTCAGGAGCTATCAATGTTAGAAGACCTCGAAGCAAAAATTGTGGATAATGACAGCGTTTCCCCGTTTTACGGAATTTACTTCGGAGACAAGCTGGTTGCTCGAATGAGTCTTTATCAAATTGACGCCAAATTTGACCGTTACTTTTATCCACCACAGAATTACCTTGAACTTTGGAAACTGGAGGTAATTCCAGATTACCAAGGCAAAGGTTATGGAAAACAGTTGGTTCAATTTGCCAAAAGCTTTAATCTCCCCATTAAAACAAACCCACGAATGCAATCCCGAGATTTTTGGGAGAAGATGGGTTTTTCACCTGTTGACTATGATATGGAGCGTGACCGCGGTGAAAATCCGCTTGTTTGGTACCCAGAAGGGGTCGAGGCTCAATAGGAAAAGCGCAAGTTCCCTGTTCAGCGGCGTATAGGCCGGAGGGGCTAAGGACATAACAGCTAGTGTGTTTGCGCTAGACAATTTTCATAGTTAAAATCTAAACTTTATTTATAAAGAAAACTCGCCGACAGGCGAGCCCGTTAGGGCGAAGACAGAGGTGCAGTTCGCCGAAAAGCGCAGATTTTCGACTGCGAAGCTAATGCACACGAAGCATTCCTTCTGCACGTATGCCTGATAGGAAAGTTTTCCTATCGACTAAAAAGGGAAAAGCGGACATAAAGTCCGCTTTTTCATTTCCACTATTTTTCCACTCTTTCAAGGTTACCGTTTTTATCCATTTGAAATCTTACTTTTTGCTGCCGATCCTCATCCTGCAAAACAGCCATTTTTCTTGCACGCTCCATAATTTCCAATAGGGAACGATAATCCTCTTCAATGATTTTCAAATTTTTTGTAAGTCTTTCATTTTCGGCTGCCAAATAGTAATTTTTTTTCTCTAATTCTTTTATTTGTTCAGCATACTTCTTTTTATCCTCTTCAAAGCCATCTGAATCTTCAGCCCTTTTTTGCAGCTCTTCCAGGTAACTAATTACAGATGAAAATGAAAGCAGATCCCCTTTTGCAACTGTAGTTTGAATGGGTATTTGCTCTGTCGGTAAAGAATCTTGAAATGGCTCATCAGGACTTGCAGCAGTTTGTTTTTTTAATTCTTTTCTTTGTTTCTTAGCCAGCTCAATTCCCGATTTATATTGCTTTCGTACAAAAGAATTCCACCTGAAACCGCAAGCTGCAGCGGTACGTGTTAACTGTTTACCTACTTCATCAAAAGCCTGCAGCTGTGTACCGCCTTCACGAATATGCCTTAAAACAACTTCCGCGAGTAACAAATCCTCGTCCTGTGACCAGGCATCCTGCCGAGTTGGTGACATTCATGGACCCCTCCTAGTAGTGTTTTAATAATACATATGCTTCTACTAGAAAAGATAGACTTAATCGGCAATGCTGTTTTAATCTTTATGCCTGTTTTTTTTATTTATAAATGCTTGAACATACTTATGATGGGCATTACCTTCCCATAGTACTGAACAGACTTGAATCTCTTCTTCCATTCTTTCACGTAATTTGCTGATTTCCCATCTTCTAATCCACATTTTTTTATAGGCCTTTAGCACCTGAGACTCCATTACAAATATATTTTCCAGAAAATCTTTACAAGCTTTTAATGGAGAGCATTCATATAGTGCATCAATAATCCCAATTTCCTTCAAATATTCTGACGATTTCACCTTAGCATCCAATAACAGTTTTAAAGCATTTGGGGAGTTGAACTTTTCCGTTAAAATCGTCCCTCCGCCCCATCCTGTTGTGATTGCTTGCTGTCCCTGTACAAATCCAGCCTTTATTCCGCTTTTAGCCAAACGAAAATCGCAGGAAATGGCCAATTCACAGCCTCCTCCAATCGCCGTTCCATTCATTAGCGCCACCGTAGGAATAGGCAAAGTAAGCAGTGTATAAAGAATCTTCGACATTTTTTCAAGCATTTGATAGGCTTCCTCTTATGTGTGGAGTTGATGAAAGACAGATAGATCGCCACCGGAACAAAAAGCCTGATCACCAGCACCAGTTATCACCAGTGCTTTCATATTGGAATTGGACGCAATATCAACAGCTTCTGATAATCCATCCATAACCTCATAATTAACCGCATTTCTTTTTTCATTTCTTTCTATCGTAAATAAAAGGTAGTCTTTATCTCTTTTCTCAATGGAATAAGACATGCCTTCATCCCCCTATTTTATTGCGGATAGATATGTAATGTTTCTTGAAAACGACAAAAGCACAAGGAAGTGTTATTCCTTGTGCTTTCTATCCAAGTTGAATTAATCGTTAACTACATCTTTTCCTTTGTATGTTCCGCAAGCTTTACATACGCGGTGAGCAAGTTTCATTTCACCACAGTTTGGGCATTCTACCATACCAGGAACACTTAATTTAAAATGAGTACGGCGCTTTCTTTTAACAGTTTTAGAAGTTCTTCTAAAAGGTACAGCCATTCTTCCCACCTCCTTATAAGAAAAAGCATAAGCCATTTGCATGTTTTTGCCGATTATGATTCGGAAGAAGATTTATCTTTGTCAAAAAACTTAGCAAGTCCAGCGAGTCTTGGGTCAATCTTATTAGATACTACTTCTTCCTGTACGACTTCCCAATCCTTTCCAGACTGCGGTGCAGCATCCTGCGATTCATGATCATCACAAAAGACCTGCATCGGAACCTCAAGCAAAATAATTTCTTGAATGATCGGCTTAAGATCAATCGTTTCACCTTTTACTTGGTGCAATTCCTCTTCAGTATCATAAATAGATCCCTGCAAGAGAAAAGTTTCCGTTGTTTCGACATTAATCGGATACTTCAAATCCACTAAAGTACGAGAACAAGGCAATATAAGATAACCTTCAATTTTCAAATGAAAGGTAACTTTCGCTGAATCTACATCACCACGACCAGTAATATGCATCGGGGATACATCGCGAATTGATGAATCAGTTTGTTTAATGTCATCAAGCCGGATCGTTTCATCAATCGAAAAATCCTTGTTTCGATATTTTTGTAATTGAGTTAATGTCCATTTCATATGAATCACCCCAAGGCAACAAAGGTAATTATAGCCCCCGATACTATTTTTGTCAATATTTTTTCTTTACACCTCTTCAAGATGAATGTATTTTCTTTTTTCCGTATTAGTTTATCCATTCTAACGGTTTACAAACCACTTCTTAACTACTTATCCTTCTTTTGCTATAATATTAATAATTTTTGAAAGAATGCTTGCCGATTAGCGATTTATAAGCGAAAACAGAGGTGTAATTGTACATATTCCTGATAGTTTAGCTATACTTTCCAATTGGTCAAGAAAGGAGATCATAATGTGAGAGCTGTAGGTGTAATAGTTGAGTACAATCCTTTTCACAATGGGCATTATTACCATTTGCAAGAAGCCAAACGAACAGCTAAGTCTGATATAGCCATTGCAGTTATGAGCGGAAATTTTCTGCAACGCGGCGAACCCGCACTTGTTTCAAAATGGAGCCGGACTCGCATGGCTCTATTAAATGGTATCGACATTGTTTTTGAGCTTCCTTATTGCTTTGCAGTTCAAAAAGCCGAAATATTTGCAAATGGTGCAGTATCTATATTAACTGCTTCCGGATGCGAGTCATTATGCTTCGGGAGCGAAAATGGTGATATTTCTTCCTTCTCTCAAACAGAAAAATTTCTAAAAGAAAATCATCAGTCGCTTGAAGAAAATATTAAACGATTTATCCAAACTGGTGTGAGTTATCCAAAAGCCCTTGCTCTTGCCTACCAGGACCTACCTGATTCCGCGAAATATTTGGATTTATCGAAACCAAATAATATTCTTGGTTTTCAGTATATAAAAGCCATTCATGATCAAGGCAGTCATATGAAGCCACTTACTGTTCAGCGAAAAAATGCCGACTACCATGATGAACACTTCGCTTCTGAAACAATCGCCAGTGCTACCAGCATTCGAAAAGCGATTTTTTCCGATGATCAGTCAGATATCAGTCAATATGTTCCGGAAGCAACAAAGCAATTATTAGACCAATATTTAAATCAATATGGGATGTTCCATCATTGGGAGCATTATTGGCCATATCTTCAATATCAGCTTCTTCAATCCAGTCCTCAAGATTTAAGAGAAATTTATGAATCGGAAGAAGGGCTGGAAAACCGGCTGATTGCGGCTGCTTTAGAAGCGAATACTTTTTTAGAATTTATGGATAAAATTAAAACAAAACGCTATACATGGACTCGACTGCAGCGGCTCTGTGTCCATATTTTGACCAATACCAAGAAAAAAGAACTGGTAAACACTTCAAATAGAGCCACTTATTTGAGGTTGCTAGGCATGACAACTGCAGGAAAAGCGTATTTGAATCAAATGAAAAAAAACTTCAGCTTGCCACTTATTTCTAGGGTATCGTCATATAAAGGAAAAGAACTGCTTCTCGATATTAAAGCCACCCGCATTTATGCCGTGGGCTTGCCGGATCTTCAAAAAAAAGCGATGTTGCAGCAAGAATTCCAGCAACCTCCTATTTTTATCCAATAAAAAGATGATGCAGCAAAAGCTGCTATCATCTTTTTTATTTTGCAGGTAATTTTTCTAAGTATTTCAGAGCATCATCAAACGTGTCGACAGGAATGATTTTCATTTTTGTATGAATATCACGAGCTGTTTTAACCGCTGCTCGATAATTGGAATTTTTAGCGCCTTTTTCATTCGGAGCAAAAAAGATCTCTGCCCCAGCCTTATCTGCTGCAACTATCTTTTGTTCAATCCCACCAATCGGCCCAACCGTGCCGTCAACGTCCATGGTGCCTGTTCCGGCGATTTGGTATCCTTTTGTTAAATCGTTTTTTGTAAGCTGATTATATATCTCCAGGGTAAACATTAGTCCTGCGGATGGGCCGCCAATATCAGCAGTATTTATTTTCACTTTCGGATCAACTACAATATCTTTATCATCCACTAATGATATGCCGATTCCTACTTTTTTAGGATCATCTTTAAATGGCTTTAATGTTAACGAAACTGTTTTTTCTTCATTATTTCTAGAAAAAGTAAATGTCACCCGATCTCCAGCTTTTTTCCTCCCGACATAATCAATAAATTCTTTTGAAGAAGGAAAAGAGTGACCATCCACTTTATATATGCGATCACCTAGCCTCAGCGCTCCCTCAGCAGGCATTCCTGGCAGCACTTGCATTACGTAGATCCCTTTATATTTATATTGTACTGGTAGACCAGCTTTTCGATAGGCGACATCTATGGCATTCATTTTGGAGCTAGCCATCATATACAATTGAATCGTGTTATATTCCTGCTGAGTCTCCTCTTTACCTAAGATCATGTCCTCTTGATAAATTTCTTCATACTTTTTCATCTTTGCTTCCAAGTACGAATAAATATTTGCTCTACCCATTCTAACTGTCGTTAACATAAAATTACCTTTTTCTTTATACCCGTTTTCAACATGTATAATGGGAGCAAGCTTCTTAGCCATCCCGGGTTCTGTAACGAAATAAGGCAATGGATAATATATTCCTGCCACTAGAAGTACAATCAATAACACAAATGAACCTGTAAATAGTTTTTTGCGCAATACTATAGTCATTCCTTCCACTTACCAATTTCTGCTTGAATCTGATTGATGTGCTTTTTAGCTTCTTCTTCGCCTATGTTTATGATTTCTTGGGTGTTTGTAAATGCACGGGAACTATAGCTTTCAACAGGAGGGCGAATCATAATGGATGCGGAAGGCTCCCTGCTGTTGATCACTTCCGTTTGCATGATATCAATACTTTGCATAATAACATCGTAAATGGAGGTTATCTCAGCATTTCGCTTCACACTTGATACATCAACAGCAATGACAATGTCCGCCCCCATTTCTTTTGCAACCGAAATAGGCACCCGATCTGTAACCCCTCCGTCAACAAGTATTCTTCCATTATACTTTTCCGGGACAAAAATTCCCGGAATGGATATGCTGGCCCTGACAGCATTTGCTACCGGTCCTGTTTTGAACACCACTTTTTCACCAGTTAATAAATCTGTTGAGACAATTCCAATAGGAATGGATAAATCTTCAATGTTTTTCCCATGTGTAAATACTTTAACAAATTCCTTTACTTTTTTTCCACCTATAAATCCCATTTTGGGAACTGTAAAATCCAAAAAGTACTTCCTTTTAAAGGCTGTTGATAGTTTATATAAGCGTTCAATTTCTATGCCTGCAGCATAAAAACTGGCAACAAGCGCCCCCATACTGCTTCCCGCAATTAAATGTATAGGGATCCCATTATCTCTTAATACCTTGATTACCCCTAAATGAGCAAACCCACGTGCACCTCCAGATCCAAGTGCCAAACCTATTTTTGGGTGCTCCATACACTTGCTACCTCCCCGTTTATCTAAGGATTGTGTTGAAATCCTGTTCAATCTTATGGTCTAAAAAAACATTCTACGAGTATATTTCTTTTATATGAGGGACAAGTCAGAAAACGCTCAGGATTATTACAATTTAATGGTATACCTTATTTTAACATTCAACCTAATGATTGGACAGTATGTTGAATGTTGCTCAGGGAAGGAGGCTTTGTATTGTTTCGTTCGAAACTGAAAACGATCCTATTATCCGTTTCCGTTTCATTATTTGCCATATCTCTTATATCTTTCCCTCAAGAATCATTGGAAGCATCAAAACGCGGACTTAATATATGGTGGGGAATTGTCTTCCCTTCGTTACTGCCCTTCTTTATCGTATCAGAAATGTTAATTGGATTTGGGGTCGTTAAATTTATCGGTGTGATGCTGGAGCCGCTTATGAGACCGCTGTTTAAAGTACCCGGTGTCGGCGGCTTTGTTTGGGCAATGGGACTCGCCTCCGGAAATCCCGCAGGAGCAAAATTTACTGCAAGAATGCGTCAGGAAGGACATTTAACACGAATTGAAGCAGAAAGACTTGTTTCCTTTACAAGCTCCTCTAACCCCTTATTCATTTTCGGTGCAGTTGCTGTAGGTTTTTTCGATAATCCCCAATTAGGCTTAGTTCTGGCTGCTGCCCATTATTTAGGAAATATATGCGTCGGATTTGTGATGCGCTTTCACGGTAAAGAGTCTCCTTATGGAACAACTCCAAAAGGTGGGTTATCCAAGTTGCGCGAAGCCTTATCCGCCTTACACCAAACAAGAATTCAAGACAGCCGTCCAATTGGAAGGCTTCTTGGAGACGCTGTTAATTCATCCATTCAAACATTATTAATGGTTGGAGGATTTATTATTTTATTTTCTGTTTTAAATAAACTGCTTTATCACTTACATATAACAGCCATACTGGCAAAGGCAGTTAAAGTGTTCTTTTCTTCAATAGGGTTATCGGGGGCATTATCCGTTCCTTTTATTTCAGGACTATTTGAAATGACTTTAGGCAGCCAGTTGACGAGCGCTATACAACATGCCGCCTTATTAGAAAAAGCAATCGTGACAAGCTTTATCCTGGCATTTGGTGGTTTTAGTATTCAGGCGCAAGCCGCAAGTATTTTGGCCCAAACAGATATCCGCTTTAAGCCCTTTTTTATTGCGAGGATTTTCCAAGGTTTATTTGCAAGCCTGTTTACCGTTGTTTTTTGGGTACCCATGTATGTCCGGTTCAGCACAAAAGATCAGTATTCAAATGTCTTTCCAGTCAGTTTACTGGTTAACAGAAATTCCGATCACTTTTTTCAAAAATTGATCCAAATGGGTCCACTCATTACCATTCTATCACTCGTTGTCTATGTCTTTCTTTTATTATTTCAATTAAAGGAACAAAAGAGCTAGGCAAAATTGCCTAGCTCTTTTGTTTTCGTAAATTTGAAAACTTTCTCATTAATTCTTTCTCTACAATTGGCGGGACGAGCTCTTTAATATTTCCGTTGTATTTCGCTGCCTCTTTGACAATGCTTGAGCTTAAAAATGAATATTGATTATTGGTCATCATAAAAAACGTCTCCACATCATCATTTAAAAACCGATTCATGGAAGTGATTTGCATTTCATATTCAAAATCGGAAACAGCTCTTAAACCCCTTAATATGGCTGTAGCCTTCACGGTTTTAGCGTATTCAACCAACAGCCCGGAAAATTGATCCACCATTACATTTGGGATTTCCTTTGTAACCTCTTTGATGAGCTGGATTCTCTCCTCAACGGTAAACAACGGGTTTTTAGCAGAATTATTTAATACTACAACATATACTTTATCGAAAACTCTGGCCCCTCTGCGAATGATATCCAAATGGCCATATGTAATTGGATCAAAACTTCCTGGACAAACAGCAATGCTCGCCAATATGACTCCCCCTATTCACCATGCTCTCTAGAATAAATTGTTACAGTTGTAATCCCATAATTCTCTTGCTTTATTTGTGTCAGTCTGCCGACAGCAAGAGGTAATTCAACATCATTGCTATGTTCACAAACCACAATTCCGCTATTGTTAATCAATTCCTCACTATCCAATTTCTCCATTAAGCTGACAAGCTGCTGTCGCTTATATGGGGGATCTAAAAATAGATAATCAAAGCGGATTTCTCTTTTAATCAGTGCTTTTATTGCAAGTCCAGCATCATTTCGATAAACTTCTGTTTTCTCTTCAAAATGACAGGCTTTTATATTTTCCCGTATTATCTGCACAGCTTTTGGATCTTGGTCAATAAAAATAACCTTTTCTAGCCCTCTGCTAAGAGCCTCCAAACCCAATCCGCCGCTTCCGGCAAAAAGATCCAGACCAATTCCCCCATCAAAATAAGGGCCAATCATATTAAACATCGCTTCTTTGACCTTATCAGTTGTCGGCCTTGTTGTCCTTCCTGGAACCGCCTTTAAAGGTCTTCCTTTGCAACTACCTGAAACTACTCTCACAAATCGATCACCACATTATAAAAAATCCAATTTCTTGATAATATCCTATCATAAACGACAAAAAGTAGACAAATCCAAAGTGAAAAATGTCATTTTCAATCATTAGACTCCCCAGTATCCAGGCAGACAAATGAAATTTTATAAAAATAGGTATAAGCTTTCATGTAATGGAGATAATGAAAGTAACAACATCAATTCGAGGATGTTGTTGCCAACCGCGGAGAAGACTTACGTTTCCCCATAAGTTCTTCCTCCGGTTTCTCCTCTCCCTTTGCCTTCTATCCTATAAAAGGGATGTAGAAGGACCCTGCAGATTATATCTGCAGGGTTTTTTTCATTTAAGAAATAAAAATAAATGGCGAGGACTTGCCTCACCATTAAATTCCCATTTTATAATCATATTCTTTCGCTTTATCGGGTGTTGAGTTTTCATATTCCATTTTCAAGAAAGGCTTATAAGAAGGTTCGACTTTTTTTACAAAAGAATAGGAGTTCAGCTTTTCCATAATTTCCTCAACATCGTCTTGGTTGCAGTAAAGAACAACATATTTAAGCTTTTTCGAAACAAAATGGACATTTCCAAAACGCCTTAACATTTTTGCTTGTTTCAATGAATAAAGCCAAATAACGATACCCTGTCTTTGAACAAACATATATTTTCCCCTTCAACTTATCCATCATTTACAATAAGTCTAGCATAACAAAATACTTTTTACCAATTCCATATTAAAAATCAGCCCGCGAAGGGCTGAAGATTTATCCACACCCGCAGCTTCCACCGCTGCCACAACCGCTGCCATGACCTGTGTCAAAAAACGGATTTCCTGTAGGTACTTTTATATTATGGGAAACGGCTCCGACAATTAATACGCTGATTTCATCTAATAGAGTTTGCAAATCATTTTCCGCCAACTTGAAATCTGCTATATACGGATCTAAATCCATTTCACGCTTATATTCACGTACTTGTTTCATTACTTTTTTATAATCAGGATGGTATTGGCCAAACCTTTGAACTTCCTCATAAAGTTCTTTCATTCGAGAAAAACGCTCAATCTTCTGTTGGCTTTCCTTACTATTTTTCATCTTATATAAAGAAATTCTGTATTGTTCAGCAATGTCAGACTCCAGTACCATTTTAGCCAAACTTTCGGCCTGTTCTAATAGTGCTATTCTTTCTAGCGTGGCTAGCATTTCTTCGCCCACCTCCACAGCCATTTTAACATGAAAGAGGGTGGAAAGCGAAATTTACCGTTTAATTAGGAATAATTACTATTAAACCTTTTGAATTTAATTCAATTTACTACTTCCGTTATTGCATAATAAAAAGGGCCTCTCCATCGGAGTGCGCCCTTCATTCATTTTGTGATTTCATGGCTTGAAACATGGAATACATCATTGATGCCATCTGAACGCCATTTGAAAACTTTTCCACTTGATGAGGGATTGTTTTTTTATAATAGTGTAGTGATGCAATTTCTAATGCCTGTAGATCAAAGGGATTTCGTGATAATTTTCGATACCACTGAGGTTGTTCACGAACAAATTGTTTCAAATCCCTTTGACGTTCCATATACTCTAATATTTCCTTTCTCATTTAAAGCCCCCCTTACTTAATCCTTTCTGAAAGAAAATGGATTTCTTGGCCCTTCAGGCGGGTTTACAGGACCATTGGTCGATTTAGGTCCCTGGAATTGAGAAAGCAGACCTTGGATCGCACCAATTGCCTGGCTTAAATTGTTTAAATGGGACTGAATCTGGTTTTGATCCATTTTTTTAAACATCCCCATCATATTTGACATAAAATCCCCTTTTGACTCTGTTTGTTTGGGGGAGGATTCTGTCTCTGTTTCTTCACCAAGCCGTTCCCACCGCTGATCTTCTTCCCCTAATAAATACCAATCTTCATATAATTCCTGCCAAGTCGACTTCCCTTTTCTTACCTCTTGAATTAAGTTTGGATTATTCTTTACAAACTCTTTAAATTTTTGTATGGATGGGTGCAATTTTTTTTCCGTCATGTTTCTCACCTCTGCCCATTTTCATCCCATTAATACAATATGAAAGGAATGAAGATTGGTGAATCTTCGTTACCACTGAGAAATTATTTTAAAAATACAAATATAGTGGTAAGATGGCATAAGAAATGAATGAAAGAGGTAAATGGCATGAAAGATAAATTAAGACAGTTATTAGAAGCTTGCATGGAAAATGGTTCAGAAGCAGACCTAAGTGCTCTTAAATTTCTTTTGGAAGGTGTTCACGAAAAAATTGATCAAAACAAGAATACTTTTATTGGCCCGCTGCTTCATATGGAGAGAAAAATAGACGAAGACTCCTGTGAAATTACCGTCCCGCTTCATCCAGTTCTACATAATGATCTACAAATTATCCACGGAGGAATCACAGCCACCCTATTGGATACTGCGATGGGTTCCATTGCCCATTTCCACCTTCCTGAAGGATTTGGAGCTGTCACCAATCAGTTAAATATTCATTACATTGCCCCTGGGATTGGAGATGCCATTCGCTGCAGGGCAGAAATCATTCATAAAGGGACAAAAACAATTGTGGTAGCTGGAGAAGCCTATCGAAGTGACGGAAGAAAAATCGCCTATGCAACAGCAACGTTTTTTATCATTGAAATATAGGTAAGGAGGACACAGCAGTGGTTACGGCCATTGTAATCCCAATCATTTGTTTTTATTTTTACTGGCTTACAAAAAAAGAAATGAAGGAATATGACAGGAAATGGATGGAGGCTGGTAATGTTCCCAAGGAGGCCTTTGTGACCGGGATTATTAAAAGCATTACAGAAGAAAGACAGCGTTTTTATTATCACCGCCACCTATTTATCCAAACACTCCATTTACAAACAAGCACTAAAATGATAACGGCCCAAAAGACAACTCCTATTACAAAAAATATGGAAAAGAATTCATTTCATTCAGGTGAAAATATTCATATTTATGGAACTTGGAAGGGCAACATATTTAACTTCAGTGACTATGAAATCGAACCATCCGATAGGGATCAGAATTAGAAAAAAGGTGACATATTTGTCACCTTCCAGATTGTAGACAAAAGGCATTTCAAAAGTTCCGATTCTGGCGCCCTTTTCTAAAATTGGGATTTTTCTGTTTGATTTTTCTTAAGGTAGACCCCGGCGGGGTCTATTTTTATGCCATTTCTGGACTTTTCCAAGTCCATGTAGCCAACTTCTTTAAATTCATAGCAGCAAAAGTAAGCATCGCCTGCATGGACAATTTTTTAAGACCTCTTAAGGTTGTCCATCGCATACCATGCTTTTCTTTCGCATCCGCGAATACACGTTCAATTGTTTCTTTACGACGTGCATATATTATTTTATTCTCTTCTGTATGACGAAGATGTTCAGCCTCTTCAAGATATGGTTCCCAGATATGTCGTTGAATGAGCTTTTGATGATTTTGACTTTGTGTACATTGTGCTAGAAGTGGGCAATCCTTACATATAACAGGATTAGAGATGTACTGTCGATAACCTTCCTTAGTAGTCGTTCTATAATCCAGAACTTGTCCTTCCGGACATATGTAACAATCAAAGTGCTCATCATAGACATAATCGTGCTTTTTCAAATATCCCTCCTTTGTACGTGGTCGTGTATAGGGTAAAGCAGGGCGAATTTCATTTTCAATTAAATATTGAGCAATAGCAGGTGTTTTATATCCGGCATCAGCAGCTACAGCATTAGGTTTCCCACATTTTTCAATGACCTTTTCAACTAGAGGCTCTAACATTGTACTATCATGAACGTTACCTGGAGTTACAATAGTCCCCAGGACAAAACCATTTCTATCTGCGGCTGCATGAAATGAATAAGCAAATTGCTTTGTCCTTTCGTCTTTTACATAGTAACCACTCTCCGAATCTGTTGTACTTTCTTTTATTTCTTTGTTTTCTTCTTTTTCATATTTATCTGGTGGGATGGGCTTTTTCCCATGTTCTTCACGATCACTATTAATTTCTGCTTGAAGACGTGCTTCATAAGCTTTTGATTCTTTCCGAACTACTTTCTTTTCGAATTTGCGTTTATTTGCACTTGCTTTAACGTGAGTTGAATCAATGAATACATGTTCCGAACTAACTAACTTTTTATCTGCTGCCTCTTTTAAAATACGGTAGAAAATTTGTTCAAATAAGTCTGTATCCTTAAAACGACGTTCGTAGTTTTTACCAAAAGTTGAAAAGTGGGGTACTTTATCATAAAAACCAAATCCTAAAAACCAGCGATACGCCATATTTGTTTCAATTTCCTTTATCGTTTGACGCATCGAACGGATACCGAAGGTATATTGAATGAAAGCCATCTTAATTAATACAACAGGGTCAATACTTGAACGTCCGCGCTTAGTTGAGTACAAATCTTCAACCAATGAATAGATAAATGAAAAATCTACTGCGGCTTCTATTTTGCGAACCAAGTGATCAGCAGGTACAAGTTGATCTAAGGCAATCATTTCAATTTGGTCACGATTTATCTGTGTATTTTTCGAAAGCATTCCATCCACCTCTATTAATTCTCTGTAAATAAATTATACAAAAGGCTGTGTTAATGTACATTATTGATTTTTACACTCTGTTGATTGGAGTGGAAGGCGGCGAAGACTCCTGCGGGAGTACGGGACAGGGGAGACCCCGCAGGCGCTGAAAGCGCAGAGGAGGCTCCCCGAACCGCCCGCGGAAAGCGAAGCCGCCTGGAACGGAAATCAACAGACAAGTTTAATATGGCCAAACAAAAAAGACTGTCGATTTTAAACCCGAAATCCTTCGGATTTGTCGACAGTCTGAAAGGTGACATATTTGTCACCTTCTTTACATTGCAGGAAACTTATCGGGCTATTGATGCAGCTTCTTTCTTTCTACTGTTCCACTTTTTCAATAAAATTTTGTGTATAATACTTTTGATAAACCCCGACACCTAGGTGTGTGAATTCCTTATTTAGGATCGTATCTCTATGACTTTTGCTATTGATCCAGCCTTCCAAAGCAGCTGGCCCATCCGTATAATTTGCTGCTATATTTTCACCTGCTGCCTGATATACTACTTTTGCTTTATTTAATCTGTCAGTGAGACTGCCAAATTTCTTGGATGTATGTGAGAAATCATTGTTGTCCTTCATGTCTTTACTATGCTCATAGGCTGTTTCAGCCGTGAGTTCATCCCATATTAACGGCTTTAATTTATTTCTAATTCGAAAAGCATTCGTCATGTCAAATATTTCCTGCTCTGATCCTTTTTCTACCATTTTCCACGACTCATCCGTTGGTTCGGGCGGTTCAATTAAATTTCCATGATACACAAGCTCATATGGCCGTAGTTTTACCAATGTTTCTGCATTCAAAAAACGGACACTTGATAAATTACCCGTAAACTTATCTATATATAGTTGTGCATAAATATCGCCCAGCTGTACAATTGGACGAAGATTTAAGTCGGTATCGTTTAATTCAAATCGATAGGAATTCCCATTTAAATCGATATTAATATTTGTATCAATATATTGTGTATTAAATATTTCTTCAACTGGCTGTCCGATTTCAAATGGAGCAATATCCAGATTTTCACCAAGGGCAAAAATGGTAACAACCTCATTATTTTCAACGCCTACTTGTAAATAACGTTTATAATCTTGATTATAAATGTACCATTGATAACCATAAAGGGATTCATCTATTCTCTGAGGTGTTCCCATTTCTTTTTCCAGCGCTGTAACATCCTGGCCAATCAATGTGGCAATTCCTTCATTAGGTCTCTCTGAGATGGTTTTCTGGTTGGATTTTATATCAGGATTTTTCGACCAGAACGGCTTCTTTTCTGTCACATGATTTTCCTTTATCACAGCATTATCCTTACTTTTTTGATTTATATTAGAATAAAATCCAATAACGATTACAACTGTAAAAAGTATTAAAATTCGAACTAGTGATCGCAGAGGCGCTCATCCTCTCATGTCTTTACTAACATTTTATGAACAATAAAGCTATTATATCATCTATAATTAGTATAGTAATAATCATTAGCCATGAAGCGGCAATTCTTTAATGAATACAAACAATTAGAGCAGATACATTGTACCTGCTCTAATCAATATATTTATTTATGATCGATGGTACCCGCCTTAATGCTGTACCCCATTATAGTTTTGCTCGGAAATTTGTGTTAATGCTTCTTTTGCCTGATCATCCGTCAATTCACGAATAGCAAAATCACCAAGAGAAACAATTCCAATTAACTTCCCATTTTCTACAACTGGCAATCGGCGAATTTGATGATCGGACATCAATTGAACAGCTTCCCTGCTGGTAGCATCAGGGGAAATGGTAATAAGATCATTACTCATAATATCTTCCACCTTGGAGGAAGGAGGATGTTTTTCTGCGATCCCTCTTAAAACAATATCGCGATCAGTAATCATTCCGACAAGTTTTTCGTTATCAACGATAGGAATGGCCCCAACATTTAGTTCCTTCATTTTTACAGCAACTTCATATACGTTATCTAATAAGGTACAGCACTCCACGTTTTCTGTCATAATATCACGGATTTTTTCCATCATGGACACCCCATAAATTTTTTAATGATTACACCTATAGTTTATCCAGCTGATTGGCTTGTATTCGTTAAAGGAATTTATTGCAAGCGATGGGATTTTCATCTATTATTAAAATAAATGAAGAGATTAGCATGAGAATAGGATGAAAATTATGGTAATGGCAGTGTATAGGAGGGATTTAATGTGAGATTTGAAGATTCGGGATTAGAAAATCTTAAAGCAGACCTAAATCGCTTAGACGAAGTCATGGATGATCATGGTTTAGTACGTGCCGGCCAATGGGATTATGAACGTGTTACATATGACCGTAAATTTGAATTGAGAGAAGGTGTTTACTACTTTCGTATTCAAGGGTATGCGGTTGAAGGAGATGTTGACACTTTTAAAGCAACCATTCAATTGATGGCGCCCCTTCTAGGAAAACATTATTACCCTCATGGAGTCGAATATGGAGAAGGAGAACATTTTCCACCATCACTTATCAATCAGTGTCAAAAACTGATCGATGATGTAAAAACCGAAATCAGTAAATTTGCTTAATAAGCGGAAGCGCTGTGCGCTCCCGCTTTTATTTTCACTAATGTCCCAAAATGGCTTTGATCATCGATGTCGTTTGTCCGCCATGATAGAATACGTATAATAACAGATAGACAGCTATCCCTGTTATGGAAGTAAAGAACCAAACAATACTAGTAACAGGACCCAATTTACGATGAAAAGAAAGCTTATTTTTATACCCTGAGAACAGTGATATAGCTCCCAAAACAGCACCTACTGTGGCAAGTGTGATATGAAAAACTAAAAAGATAGTGTAATAAATCTTGATGTTCGCTGGTCCACCAAAAGAAGTATTTCCAATAAACATCGTTCTTATAGCGTAAATAATAAAGAAGACAAGAGCAAAAATCGCTGCAAGTGTCATGGTCTTTTTGTGTGCTTCTCTCTTTTTTTGTTTGATTTGCATCCAGCCAATCGCAACTGTAATTCCACTTAAAACAATAAAAGAAGTACTAATCGTTGGTAATATCGGTAATGAAACCATTCAAAAATCCTCTCTTTGCTTTTATTCTATTAATAATAGTAGTGTACCTGTAACTATACATGAATATCAATAAAAAATCCCCCAATAAGATGGGAGATTATTTAATAATGGATGGATTAAACGACTGATTCATTTCTTTTTCTGATTCTGCCTGATCTTTTTTATACCATTCAAAGAACACATGCCCAAGCATATAGCCATAGACGATTTCTTGAATAATTTTCATAAGGACACCGCCAAGCTGTTGATCATGAAGTACAGACATAGAACTAAATAGGCCAGGACCACTTAAATTTAAATTTTTGAAATTATCTGCCCCTACACAAAGGCTCATCATCTTTCCCCAGACATGCGGATCTGAATAGGTTGCATAAAGCGGAGTGTCCGAAAAAATGATAAGTGCACATGCTGGTGTTAGAAGGATACCACCCCCAAATAAATAGGCCACTTTTTTAAGCCCATTCAATGTTTGATGTTCAGGCAGCTGATTGATTAATGGCCACCACATAAAGAGGGCCAATACAAATAAGAGTATGGAATATCCTGCATGCAGCCACATATTTTGCATAACCCTGTCAAAGATTATGGGAATATGATAAAACGAAAAAAAGACATTAAAAACAATAAGTGCTATTAGCGGATTGGTGAAAAGTTTAAAGATAGATGGAAAGAATCCAAACCTGATTATTTTTTGCCAAACCCATTCAGGTACTCCTACAATAAAAAGAGGCGGAACCATTAAGACTAAAAAGGCCATTTGAATCATGTGAACGTAAAACATCAAATGAGCTAAAATATCCAAAGGAGACCCCTTAATGGTGTATAAAAGAATCATTGCCAGTATAAATATAGCACCTTGCTTTTTTGTGATCGGTTTATTGCCTTCAAATAGATAACGATATTTTATCGTTAGAAGAAAAAATGCTACGGTGACCAAAATAAGTGTTAACAAAAAATACGGGCTCCAAAGTGCTTCAAAACCAAAAATTTCCAAAGAAAGCACTGATATTCACCTCATTTAAAATATAAAGAATGATTTATTATATGATTCCATCTGAAACATCCATAATCATCGTTCGTAAGGTGTTAAAAAAGAAAATCGGCTGCAAGCCGATTTTCTTTTTTTAGACAATTACCACCAAATAATCGTTGAAAATGTGAGAATCGTAATAATCCCTACCAAAAGTCCGGAATACAGAAAAAGAGATGGAGCTTCATGTCCTTTATGACTCATGTGCATGAAATAGTAAAGTTGGAAAATCACCTGTACAACAGCTAAAAGAATAATAAAAGGCGCTGTAAACCAAGCTGTAAAGCCTTTAATAGCCACTGTAGCAAATGCAATTAATGTTAAAAAAATCATAATGGCGAAAGAAACCATCTGATAGCGCATTTCTTCAGCACTTTTTCTGCGGCGGTATTCAATGTCTACTCTTGGATTGCCAGAATTTATTTGTTGATTTGCCATCGTTTATCCCACCATCCCCATTAAATAAACTACAGTGAAAATAAATACCCAGACAACATCAATGAAATGCCAATACAAACTAAATACATAGAATTTTGGTGCATTATAAAGATTTAGGCCACGTTTTGCATTTCGCAGCATCAGGGTTAGGCACCATAATAAGCCAAACGCGACGTGCCCGCCATGGAATCCAACTAATGCATAAAATGCAGATCCAAAGGCACTGCTCGTAAATGTATGGTGCTCATGAACATATTTGCTAAACTCATAAATCTCCAGCCCCAAAAATCCTGCCCCTAGTAAAATAGTGATCCCAAACCACAACATCATTTTTTTGAAAGCAAAGTTCTTCATATGATAAATCGCGTAAACACTCGTCAAAGAACTCGTCAATAGGAACATTGTCGCTACGAATGTCAAAGGAAGTTCAAATAAATCCTTTGCATGAGGCATACTAGGGTTAGGCACTTTGTCCTTTAAAGAAATATAGGTTGCAAAGAGAGAGGCAAACAAAACGGTCTCTCCCCCTAAGAATAACCAAAAACCAAGGAATTTATTTTTTGCTTCAAGGGATGATTTTTCCGGCTCTGCAGGCCATGTTTCATATGTTAACTTTTCTTCAGCTTGCATTATGCCTTTACCCCCTTTTCATGTTCATCGAGTAAATCCTCTTTGTGAATATGGAATCCGTGGTCGTCTTTAACAGAACGGAGAAACATCGAGCCGAAAGTAACAAGTAATCCAATAATCATGACAGGTAATGCCCACCCTATGCCATTTACACGATACATAGCACCGAATGCGGCAATGAATAAACCTAGACCCATGATTAATGGCAAAATGGATGAATTCGGCATATGGATATCCCCTATTGGTTCTGCTGGTGTCATTCCATTTTTCCCTTCCATTTTTTCCAGCCAGTATGCATCTAAACCACGAACAAGTGGAAGCTGTTTGAAATTGTAAAATGGTGGTGGAGATGAAATAGACCATTCAAGCGTTCTGCCATCTCCCCAGGGATCATTACCAACTTTCACATTTTTAACAGAAGTGGCAATGATATTTATTAACATAATTAGGACTGCTACCCCCATAAATCCTGCACCAATGGAACTAATCATATTTGCCGTATCGAAACCCTGCCCTGGTAAGTAAGTGAATACACGGCGCGGCATCCCCCATAATCCTAAGAAGTGCTGAATAAAGAAGGTTAAGTGGAAACCGATAAAGAATAGCCAGAATGTGATTTTTCCAAGTGTTTCATTTAAAAGGGTTCCAAACATTTTTGGCCAATAAAGATGGGTTCCACCCAAAATGGCAAATACAACACCGCCTACGATTACGTAATGGAAGTGAGCAACAACGAAATAGGAATCATGATACTGGTAATCGGCTGCAGCTGATGCAAGCATGACACCAGTTACACCGCCTATTACGAATGAAGGTATAAACGCAAATGCGTAATGCATCGGTGTCGTGAATTTCACACTTCCTCCCCACATCGTAAATAGCCAGTTGAATATTTTAATACCTGTTGGCACCCCAATAGCCATTGTTGCAACAGCGAAAATAGCATTCGCGATCGGACCCAAACCATCTGTAAACATATGGTGCGCCCAAACCATGAAACCAAGAAAACCGATTAATACGGTTGCAAAAACCATCGAGGAATAACCAAACAAACGCTTTCTAGAAAAAATCGAAAAAGTTTCCGAAAAAATACCGAATGCAGGCAAGATTAAAATATAAACTTCCGGGTGTCCAAAAATCCAGAAAAGATGTTCCCAAATGACCGTATTTCCGCCCATGGCAACCTCAAAAAATTTGGCACCAAACAAGCGGTCAAACATCATTAAGACAAGACCGACTGTCAGAGGCGGGAATGCAAACAAAATCAACGCGGAAGTAACAAAAGTCGTCCAAGTAAACATCGGCATCCTCATATACGTCATTCCAGGTGCTCGCATGTTTATAATGGTAACGAGAAAGTTAATTCCTCCCATTAAGGTTCCAAAACCGGAAATTTGCAAGCCCAATACATAGAAATCAACACCATGTCCTTTGGAGTGAGTGGCAAGTGATGCATAATCCGTCCAGCCGGCATCAGGAGCCCCCCCTAAAAACCATGAACAATTTAAAAATACCCCTCCAAAAAAGAACATCCAAAAACTAACAGCATTTAAAAATGGGAAAGCTACGTCACGTGCGCCAATCTGCAATGGCATAACTGCATTCATAAACGCAAAAATGAGCGGCATTGCGGCAAGGAAAATCATGGTTGTACCATGCATCGTCATAATTTCGTTGTATACACCTGCGCTAACGAAATCATTATTTGGAACAGCTAATTGGATACGAATAAATATGGCTTCTATTCCCCCCACTAAGAAGAAAAATCCGCCAGAGATCAAATACAGGATCGCGATTTTTTTATGGTCTACCGTTGTTAAAAAGTCCCATAATGTCCCACCGAAACCCTTTTTTTGAGTGTAGGTACTCACTATTTTACCTCCCTTTCACCAATTTCCCCTTTTATTGCTGAACTTTTAAGCTCATTAAATAGGCGGCCAAAGCATCAAGTTCTTGGTCATTCATTTGTGGATACTTGCCTGCCATCATATTTCCCGGTTTAAATTGTTCAGGATTGTGAATCCATTCTTTCAAATGTTTTGTATCATGAGGTAAAATACCGGCAATTCTTGATCTATCACCAAAATCTGTCAAATTCGGCGCAAGACGTGCAGTATCTGGTAATTTATTAGAAGGTGTTACTGCATGGCAGCCAATACAACTTTTATTAAAAATTGCTTGCCCTTGAGCAGCTAAATCAGATGTTGCCTTTTGAGGTGCCGATACATTTTGCATCGCCTTAACCCATGTATTAAATTGATCATTGCTGATGGCTTTTACTTTAAAATCCATCAACGCATGTGAAGGTCCGCAAAGCTCGGCACATTTACCGTAGAAAAGATTACCAGCTTCATCAGCCTTTTTTTCATCAAACTCTAGCCAGAATTTATTGACATTGTCTGTATTAACATCCATTTTTCCGCCAACAGCCGGAATCCAAAAGGCGTGCTTTACATCCAATGATTTCAAATTAAAATAAACCTTTTGATTTGTAGGAACGACTAATTCCTGACTAGTGACAATTTTCTGACCAGGATATTCAAAATCCCACCAATATAAATGTGCACGCACATTTATTACAAGCGCTTTTGAATCTTTCTTATCCATTGCGGAGACATCTGCTAGTTTAAAAGTAGTTGTTACTGTAGGGACAGCAAGAATTAATAATAGGAGAATAGGAATAACGGTCCAGAGTATTTCTAATTTATGATTTCCCTCAACCTGTTTCGGAATTGTGTCATCTTTTCTTCTAAAACGGAAAAATACAATAACAAAGATAATGGTTACAACCAGAATAACGCCAATCATAATGTAGGTGCTCAACTTCATGAGACCAAATTGCATGTTTGCAACTTCACCCGCAGGCTGTAACGTGGAAAGAAATGGTTCACCGCAACCGGAGAGCACAAGCGCTAAAATCGCAAAAAGCAAAATTAATCGCAACTTCGCAAGCCTTTTCATAGTTTAATCCAACCCCTCTTTCACTTTGAAATTCTTAATATCATCGTGTAAAACAAAGAAGTATGTAGAATATTCCTTCCTTTGCTGTTTAAACACAGCAAAGGAAGGAAAACTTGAAAAACTAGATTAGTGTAACAATGACCATGGCTACAAAGATAATAGTTAAGTATTGAAGGGAGTAAACAAACATTAGTTTTGCCCATTTAATGTCGTTTTTGATTTTATATCCGTAAATCCCAAGTGCCAGCCAGCCGATATTTAAGGCAGTTGCCAGGATCAGAAATGGGATTCCAAGCGATTTAAGGAAAAATGGTATTGGTAGAAGAAGTGCAACCCAAAGTAATATATGGATTTTAGTTGTTTTAAAACCTTTTACAACCGGAAGCATAGGGATTCCGGCGGCTCTGTATTCATTTACTCTTCTCATTGCCAATGCGTAGAAATGCGGTGGCTGCCATACAAACATTAAAACAAATAATGACCAAGCCATAATATCAAGATGAGGGTCTACAGCTGCCCATCCAATTAGTGGAGGAACTGCTCCGGAAATACTTCCGATAATCGTATTGGAAACTAATTGGCGTTTGGACCACATCGTATAGAGGACAACATAACTAAAGACTCCAAGCAGCCCAATTACTGTTGCAGTTAGAGTAGTAAATAATAAAAACATTGTTCCTAGACTTATAAGGATAATCCCCATCCCAAGAACTTTTCCAGGTGTAATTTTTCCTGTTACTGTGGGTCTTCCCTTTGTCCTTTCCATCAATGGATCGATATCTCTGTCAACATAGTTATTGATCGCACAGGAACCAGCAATAATTAGTGATGAACCCAGGACTGTAAAGAGGACAATATCCAAATTGTTAAGAAAACTCATTCCTCTAAAATGGAGAGCTAGCCATAGTCCAGCAAAAGTCGTGATGAGGTTGGAATTCACGATACCAATTTTTATCAAGGCCATAAAATCTTTTAAGGCACTCGTTTTTTCTATATCAGAATGCATGCCAGAAGCGCTTTTTTCCATAGCGGCATCGCCATACATCTTAGAATTGGGCATTTTTTTTCCTCCTAATTTTTTTGTATCCCGATTTCATGATGCATGTTTCATTTTATGTATAAGAAACTTAAAAACGCTTTCTCTGTATATTAAATCACACTTTTTGGTATTTTTGTGAAATTTTTTCGAATAATTTTGGGCTTATTTTCAAAAAGCGCTACTTTTTACTAATACTATTACAATTTCCCATCAATTACATTTTCATAAATAAAATTTAATTTAATCCTCAAAAACGCAAATGAATTTGGGAAAATTGAAATTTCCCCCGGTTATCTCCAAAAGCAATTGAATACTTGCTAAAATTTCGTTTATTAAAATGACACAATCAACTAATGTTTTCACTATAGCAATAGTGAAAATATAAAATTATTCCTTCTATTCCTTGTCCATAAGTCCCTTTTATAAAATTTGATTGCACTCTTATAATTCGATATGATAAATAAGGAATTTCCGGTACTTTTTTCTAATTATACTGTCAACTATATCCAATTACAAATTTTTAAACTTTAGGTGCTTTTAAATTTGAATGCTGATTTCCACTCCAGGCATGAGCGGTTTGCGGGAGTGCCTGAAGCGGATATCAACAGTGTTTAAAAGTCAACAATGTTCTTTAACATAGCCAAACTATAATTTAAGAAGGTGAATTTATTGCAGCGATCACTGAAGTGGTTAGCAGTTGCAACAACCATCGGTATGATATTTGTTTTAATTGGCGGGGCATTAGTTACAAAAACAGGATCTGGAATGGGGTGTGGAAGAACATGGCCATTATGTCATGGTCAAGTCATGCCAACTCATATAACTTCCCAACTAATCATCGAACTGGCTCATCGCTTGGTGTCAGGCACCGTCGGAATTTTGGTTCTTATCTTATCTATTTGGACTTGGAAGACAATTGGACATATCAGAGAAACAAAATTTCTTTCTTTTCTATCCTTTTTCTTTTTATTGCTTCAAGGATTAATTGGCGCTGCAGCGGTAAAATGGGGGCAATCCAGTTTTGTTTTGGCGCTGCATTTTGGAATTTCTTTAATATCGTTTGCAGCTGTTTTTCTGTTAACATTACTCATTTTTGAAATTGACAAAAAATTTGATGCAGAAAAACTTTTCATTGATAAAAAAATGGGCGGTCACATCTTTGCTGTCTCTATTTATAGTTATCTGGTGATTTATAGCGGCGCACTGGTCCGACATACAAAATCCAGTCTAGTATGCCGTGATTGGCCATTGTGTCTAAACGATGCTCCTTCTCTTCCTACAAATATGTACGAATGGATTCAAATGGGACATCGAACCGCAGCAACCATTCTATTTCTTTGGATTCTGTATATAACCTATTTAGCCGTTCGTTACTATAAAGATCAAAAGGTCATCTATTGGGGCTGGATAATTTCATTTATTCTCGTAGCATTGCAGGCTTGTGCCGGAGTTTTAATTATCTTTAGCAGACTGAATCTCTATATTGCATTGCTGCACGCATTCTTTATCACTTGTTTATTTGGAATGTTAAGCTATTTTTTGCTGCTATTGTCAAGGTCAAAAAAGAATTATTCATAAAAGCAGAAGCTGCCGGGCATTTGGTTTGGCAGCTTCTGCTTTTTTATCACTTCACTAATTCAATCAAGAGATCTCCCGTTTGTATTGAATCACTGCTTTTGACATAAATGTCTTTTATTACACCTGTGTATGGTGCTTGAACAGTTGTTTCCATTTTCATGGCTTCCGTTATCATTAGATGATCACCTTGCTGAACCCTTTCCCCCTTTTCTACCAAAACTTTAATAACAGTCCCAGGCATAGAGGCTGCAAGATGCGAGTCATTTTTCGGATCAGCTTTTAATCGGGATAGTACTGTTGCTTTAATATTTTCATCCTTAATTACAACTTCACGCGGCTGACCATTTAATTCAAAATATACGATTCTTGTTCCATCTGCTTGAGGCTGTCCAATTGATACTAGCTTAACAATTAAGGTTTTTCCAGTCTCGATTTCAACTTCAATTTCTTCACCTAAACGCATGCCGTAGTGAAAAGTTGGAGTATCAAGAACTGATATATTTCCAAATTGTTCGACGGTTTTCATATAATCCAAAAATACTTTTGGATACAGTGCATAAGAAATAACTTCAAATTCTGTTACCTGTCTGCCAAGTTCCTTGTATAGGCCCTCTTTCAACCTGTCAAAATCCACTGGTTCCAGCAATTCACCTGGCCTTACTTCAAGAGGCTTTTTACCTTTTAAAATGACATTTTGAAGTTCTTCAGGAAATCCCCCATACGGCTGACCCAAATAACCTTCGAATAGCTCTACCACCGAATCCGGAAAATCAAGAGCATGCCCCTTTTGCAAAACAGTCTGCTCTGTTAAATCATTTTGCACCATAAATAGCGCCATATCACCAACGACTTTTGATGATGGGGTTACTTTAACAAGATCCCCGAACATTTGATTCACTCGGGAATACATTTCTTTCACTTCATCCCAGCGTTCTCCCAATCCCACCGCCTTTGCTTGCTGCTGCAAATTACTATATTGCCCACCTGGCATTTCATGCTGATATACTTCTGTATGTGGTGAAATCATTCCGCTTTCAAAATCTTGATAATATTTTCGGACATCTTCCCAATAATGAGAAAGTCTTTCAAGAGCTTCAATATTTATAGCTGGTTTTCGTGCACTGCCTTCAAGTGCATAATAGAGTGAATTAGCGCTAGGTTGAGAGGTGAATCCAGCCATTGAACTGAGGGCCGCATCCACGATATCAACGCCACCGTCTATGGCACGGGCATACGTAAATATTCCATTTCCGCTTGTATCATGGGTATGAAGATGTATAGGAATATCTACAGTTGCTTTTAATTCAGATATAAGACGGTATGCTGCCTCTGGCTTTAATAATCCTGCCATATCTTTGATACCCAAAATATGCGCTCCCTGATTCTCAAGCTCTTTTGCTAGGTTTTTATAATAATATAAATTGTACTTTGTCCTTGTGGAATCCAAAATATCTCCTGTATAACAAATGGCTGCTTCTGCAATTTTACCTGATTGTCTGACTGCATCTATAGCAGTTTCCATTCCTTTTACCCAGTTCAAACTGTCAAATATTCGAAATATATCTATACCTGCCGAAGCAGACAAATGAACAAATTCTTTTATAACATTATCCGGATAATTCTTATAACCGACAGCATTTGCGCCTCGAAACAACATTTGAAACAGAACATTCGGAATTTTTTTACGGAGATGTAATAATCTTTCCCACGGATCTTCTTTTAAGAATCGATACGCCACATCAAAAGTAGCGCCCCCCCACATTTCAAATGAAAACAATTCTGGCAGCAGCTTTGATGCCGGTTCCGCAATATGGGCAATATCGGTTGTTCTCATCCTGGTTGCCAATAGGGATTGGTGAGCATCTCTGAAAGTAGTATCAGTCAATAATACTTGCTTTTGATTTTTCACCCATGAAACAAGGCCGTCTGCCCCAAACTGATCCAGAATTTGCTTTGAGCCTTCCTTTGTTGGGGTATGGTATGGAATTTCCGGGATTCTTGGCTTTGAGAACACCGGTCTTTTCTTTTTCTCAATACCAGGGAAGCCATTTACGGTTACCGTACCGATATATGACAGCATTTTCGTTCCACGGTCTTTTCTTACCGGAAAAATAAATAATTCCGGAGTAGTATCAATAAAGGAGGTGTCATATTCACCATTTAAAAATTTTTCATGCTTTACCACATTTTCTAAAAACGGAATGTTTGTTTTAATCCCCCTGATTCTGAATTCTTGCAAATTACGTACCATTTTGGCTGCAGCCTGTTCAAAAGTAAGCGCCCATGTTGAAAGCTTTACTAATAGCGAATCGTAATAAGGGGTAATGACTGAACCTTGAAATCCATTTCCAGCATCCAGCCGGACACCAAATCCTCCCCCTGAACGGTATGCCATTATCTTCCCAGTATCAGGCATGAAATGATTAAGCGGATCCTCTGTGGTAACCCGGGATTGGATGGCATATCCATATAACAAAATCTTATCCTGCATTGGAATCCCGATGATTGGTCCATGTATTTCATGACCTTCAGCAACGAAAATCTGTGTATGCACTATATCAATCCCTGTTACCATTTCCGTTACCGTATGTTCAACCTGTATACGCGGGTTCACTTCAATAAAAAAGAAATCACTACCTGAAACTAAAAATTCAACTGTCCCTGCATTTACATATCCGACATTTTTCATCAATCTCACTGCAGCATCGCAAATTCGATTTCGCAATTCATCCGATAGGGATACACTTGGTGCAATTTCGACAACTTTTTGATGCCTACGCTGTACAGAGCAATCTCTTTCATACAAATGAACAATATTTCCGAAGCTGTCGCCTATGATTTGCACTTCAATATGTTTTGGTTTTTCTATTAATTTTTCAAGATAAACTTCATCACTGCCGAAAGCTGCCTTTGCCTCAGATTTTGCACGGGCAAAAGCTTCTTCCACTTCCTCACGGTGTCTGACAATCCTCATCCCTCTTCCACCGCCGCCAAGTGCGGCTTTGATTATGATTGGATATCCATGGGTGTCTATAAATTCTTCTGCCTCATGAAGACTTTGGACAGGTCCATCACTTCCAGGTATAACGGGAATACCTGCAAGAACGGCTTGATGTCTTGCTTTGACTTTATCCCCAAACATATCCAAGTGTTCAGATTTTGGCCCGATAAAAATAATTCCATCCGCCTCACAGCGTTTGGCGAAATGAATATTTTCCGAGAGGAACCCATATCCTGGATGGATTGCATCAGCTCCGCTCTTTTTGGCAATGGCAATTATGCCATCGATATCCAAATAGGCGTCAATTGGTTTTTTTCCTTTTCCAACCAAGTATGCCTCATCCGCTTTATATCGATGATAGGAACCAGCATCCTCTTTCGAATAAATTGCAACAGTCCGAATATTCAGTTCAGTACAAGCGCGAAAAACCCTTATCGCAATTTCTCCCCTATTGGCGACCAATACCTTATTTATTTGTCTTGCCATCTAAAGCACCTCATTTTCTATGTATTATTAAAACGCAGGGGGAAAATCCCCCCGCGTTTTTAATCATAAATAGTAAACCTTGCCATCACGTTGATGCAGTTTGTTATTCACTTGTTCCTTTTGATTTTTATACTTCTTTTCATAGTTTACGAACATAGATACATTGACAAGTATTCCCGTTGCAGCTGCAAGGGTTAATAGTGAAGAACCTCCATAACTGATAAAAGGAAGCGGTACACCTATAAGCGGGAGGATACCGGAGACTCCTGCAAGGTTAATAAAGGTTTGAATTCCAATTAACCCTGAAACACCGAAAGCAAGCAAACTTCCGAAAGGATCCTTACACTGTAATCCGATATAAATACCGCGGAGTACGATATAGCCAATTAGTAGAACCACAAAACCTACTCCCCATATCCCTAATTCTTCGGCAATCACCGCCATAATAAAGTCAGTATGTGATTCAGGCAGAAAGCCAAGTTTTTGAATGCTTTTCCCTAAACCCAATCCATTAATTCCGCCTGATCCAATGGCAATAAGAGAGTTTGCTAAATGAAATCCTGCTCCATTTACATATTTAGCAGCAAAGGGGTTCCCCAATATTGCAAAGCGGCTCATCCTCTTTTCTGTAAAAATGAAATGTTGCATTACCAATAGAATTGGTGTGAGAACAACTAAAGCAGCAACCAGGAGCTTTGCTACGTTTTTCAAATTTAAACCGGAACATAACAGGATCGTACTGGCAATTAGGGCAACGACAAGTGCTGTACCAAAATCCGGTTGGATTGCGATTAGGCCACAAACAATAAAAAGAAAAATTAATGGTGGAAGAATGCCTTTATTAAATTGATTAATATAGTCCTGCTTTTTGGCGTATACTGCCGACAAATAAATAATCACAGCAAGTTTGACAAACTCAGAAGGCTGTATTTTTATAGAACCAAATTGATACCAGCTTTCCGCATTACCAGCAACATGTCCAAAAACTAATACTCCAAAAAGCGCAGCAATCGAGCTTACCACAGTAACGATTAAAAATTTCTTAAATTGCATCATCTTGTAAGGAGCAATCGCTGTAAACAGAAAAATAACGGCAAAACACGAAAGCCACATTTTTTGTTTTTGATAAAAATAATCACTCTGCACACCATATCTTTGTTCGGCCGTTGCCATACTGGCACTATAAACCATAATTAAACCAAAAGCGCACAAGAGGATGACCGCGATGATTAAAGAATAATCATAGGATTTTAAGATTTTTTTAACCATTTAAACGTCCTCATTTTTAAAAATTGATTTATACCATTCTATTATAATAGAAAATAGGAGCCTTGACTTGGAAAAGTTAATTTGTTACAACATTTTAATAATAACAATACCGATAAATGGTTATGTTTCCCTATTCCTCACGGATAATAAAAAACCCAAACAATTTAATTTCATTGTTTGAGTCCTTTTCATTATTTTCTAATTGAAGCATCGTGCAGTGCCGATAATTCTCTTTCTAATTTATCTAAAATTGCCTTTCCATCCTTACTATCAATTAAGCCCAGCCGGACAGCAAAGTCTATTTCTCTTGATAAGCCAAACATTTGTGTATCCAATACCTCTTCATAAAGAGGGCATTGAGGCATCGTGAGATTGTCCATTTGTACTTTGATGAGTTTTAAAATTTTCTCAGCGTCAGCCTGCAGCAATGCAAAAGCTTTTTCCTGATGATTCACGATCATTTCAGACGCCAACATTGATCCCCCCATTCAGAGCGATTATTCAACTTATCTATAAATTTTAACGTCTGCAAACAAAAATTGCAAGAACAATGCGGTTTTTACCAATTAGAGAATACTTACTATGACTTTTATCAGAAAAAAAGCTATACTTAATATCGGTTAGACATTAGGGGGTATTTAATGATGGAAAATATCATGACCATTTCTGGAAACGTAAACTATCCTATTACACTTGATCCAGCGACATGGATTTTTGACGATCGCCGTATTGATTTAACAACCTGCTTTGTAAACAAGGAAATGTATAATGCTGATGAGGAATATACAAAAGCTGCCTCCAAGCATTGGGATCGTGAAATAATGGAAGGAGCCATCTTTCCGCCTACATTAAAAACGGAAAAAAAATTTGAAAAAGAAAAAATGATAACCGGTACATTCGGCATTCACTTAAAGCCCTTCCTGAAAAATTCAGAACCTAAAAATGATGCTGTAACTCTGGTTATTCATGCAACAGACGCAGAGTATGAGTATCCATTAAGCAAAGCAGGAGATTTGATATTAAAATTTTCAGAAGATGGAAAACCGTTAAAAACAGATGGACCTGTTCATGTCTATTTCGCAGATGGCTCCAATCAGCATAACCCAATTAAAAATGTCCATAGATTTACTGTAAAATAAGACGGGTGCACAAGGGCGCCCGTTTTCCTTTTATAACAAATCTGCTGCAAGTCTTGCCAATCCGGATCTTTCACCTTTTAAAAGTTTTACATGTCCTGAAATCACTTGATCTTTAAACTTTTCCACTACATAGGTCAGACCATTATTATAGGCATCCAAATACGGATGGTCGATTTGTTCAGGGTCACCCATGAGCACAATCTTACTGCCTTCTCCAACCCTCGTTAATATAGTTTTTACTTCATGTTTTGTTAAATTCTGTGCTTCATCAATGATAATAAATTGCTTGGGCAAACTTCGACCGCGAATATAGGTTAACGCTTCTACTTCGATCGAACCCATCCCCGCTAAAATGGCGTCCAGTTCACCAGGTTTTTTTGTATTAAATAAATACTCAAGATTATCATAAATAGGCTGCATCCAAGGACGTAGCTTTTCCTGTTTTTCACCTGGCAAAAAGCCTAAATCTTTTCCCACTGGAACAATAGGTCTGGCAACTAATAGCTTTTTATATTCATGCAAATCTTCTGTTTGCATTAACCCTGAGGCCAAAGCAAGTAGGGTTTTACCTGTTCCAGCCTTGCCAATTAAGGTAACAAGAGGGACATCCTTTCTGAGCAATAATTCGATGGCCATTGTTTGTTGAACATTTCTTGAATGGATTCCCCATACGTGCTCATGATTGATGACTAATTTTTTTACTTTTTTGCTTTCTTTTTCTACCATTCCGATCGCAGATGCCGAGCTCCCTAGAGCGTCCTTCATAATCAAAAATTGATTTGGATAAAATGGATGGTTGGCAATATCCGAGAGAAAGAGTTCACCCTTCTCATAAAATCTTCCTAATAATTCAATGGGAACATAAACCTCAAGAAATCCTGTATAAATATGATCAATTTCAACAACTCGGTCATTTAAAAAATCTTCTGCCATCAATCCGATTGCATCAGCCTTTACTCTAACAAGAGCATCTTTGCTGACAAGAATGACAGGCTTGCCATCTTCCTTGGTTTGTTCTTCCAAAGATAAATTTTTGGCAACAGCTAGAATTCGATTGTCATTTGTTTTTTCAATAAAAATTTCCTGGAGCTCATGAAAGGTACGATGATTTAATTCAATTCTAATTGTCCCTCCATTTTCGAGGGGGATTTTTTCATGAAGCTTTCCTGAGGCTCTCAAGCCATCAATTAATCTTGATACGTGTCTGGCATTCCTTCCGATTTCATCCATATACCGTTTCTTTGAGTCCACCTCTTCCAGAACGACAGCTGGAATTACAACTTCATTATCTTCAAAAGAGAAAATGGAATTCGGGTCTTGTAATAAGACGTTCGTATCTAACACGTATATTTTACTCAAAGCGACGCCTCCGCTTCACTTGGTGTAAGTCAGTTTTCAATTGACCTGCAAACCGTTTACTAGATAGGACTTTGGTAAAATATATGTTTATCCGAATAAAGATAGAATGTATTTCACACAATAAATGTATGTAACACCACTTATGTTTGGATAAAATTTCTTTTTGCTTTTTAGGGGTGGAACTTTCATGAGGAAAATCTATATAGCCGTTACTATATGCCTGATTCTTGCAGGATGTAATACCAATACTCATAATCAGATTGCAGGCAATGATAAACAGTCATTAACTAATGTAAAAAACAGTTACATCCATAGCGTGGATCGAAAAACCGGCCAAGAAATATCAAAAAGGCTGGTACAGCTTGCGACTAGTATTCCGAATGTAAATGATGCCACTGCCGTCGTACTGGGCAAATATGCAATTGTAGGGATTGATGTCAATTCAAAGCTTGATCGCTCTCATGTTGGTTCAATAAAATATTCTGTTGCCGAAAGCCTAAAAAAGGACCCTTATGGAGCCTATGCTGTTGTAGTTGCTGATGCAGATACAACAGAACGGCTTAAAGAAATACAAGGGGATATTAAAAACGGCAAGCCCATTCGCGGGATTATGGAAGAGCTCGCGGATGTAGCTGGAAGACTAATGCCCGAGATACCTGGAGATTTAATTACACCAAGTCCTCAAAAAGCACCGGATAAGCAAAATCACAAGCTTCCTGCGAATGAAGAAAAACAACTAAAAAAAGAACAAGAGGACCAATCAAACCACCAAAAATAGGTATTAAAAAAGCTTAGTGCAGCTCACTAAGCTTTTTTCAATTGGTTCATGACTTGCGTATCCAAACGTTCAGCCGCAACTTTGTCATAGGTTTTATCATACTTTACATCGGTCACAATTTTGGATCCATAAAACATCACATCTCTTACCTCTGTGATTTTTACCTTTACCAATGCCAGCTTTAATGGGACATCCGGGATTCTTTCTGCCATAATGGAAGCCTCTCCCTGGATAGAATAAGTAGACTCATTCGCAAATAAAGTGATAACAACCAAGTTAATTTTTTTTATATTCTCAATGACCCTCGAACGATGATCAATAGCAAAATAAATGGTAGCATCATCTTTTGCCAGTATCCAAGAAATCGCACTTATATTAGGACCGCCTGTTACATGATCAACTGATGCCAAAGTCACAAATTTTTCCTTTTGCAACTCATCAAATAATGGCTTGATTAGCTTTGGTTCCACTTCATTTACCATGTTTCCAACCCCTTATTTTTCCTTCCACATGCTCGTTATTCTAATATTACTACTATCCCTTTTTTTCAGCAAATAAATGCGAGATTATCTATCAGGTCAACTTCATGCTATAGTATAATATAAATATTCAGATTCGATCATGAATTGAAGAGGTGCATTAATGAGAGTAAAATGTGTTATTTGCGATAAGATTGAAAATATTGATGACGAATCCCTTATGGCCAAACGGCTTCGAAACCGTCCCATTCATACATATATGTGCGTAGAATGCAGCGAGCGTATTGCTGATAAAACCAATGCCAGAATGGCCACAGGAAATTTTCGCTTTTATCGGGCAAGACCAGATAAGGATGAATGGTAAAAAAAACACAAGTTCTTTTCAATTTCGAAAAGAACTTGTGTTTTTTTATTCAAAATTCACGTATTTTTCAGGTTCTTTATTAATTTGATTCAGCATGATTTCAATTAATTCTCGCGGAAATCGAGTTTTCTTTTCTTCTTCCTTATGCTGATATGAAAGAAAATACATAACATCATCTTTCGTTATGTCAATCTTCTCTACTTCATACTCAGAATGAAGAATTTTATCAAAATGGTCAAGCGTTTCTTTTGCCGCGGTATCCTCTGGACGAGCATCGCAAACCACCTTAATCGTAAGCCAATTATATAAAACATCATGTAACGACGTCATGATTTAACCCCCGTTATTTTGCTTCTGTCTGCTGCTTTTTCGACTGGTGTAAGCGAAATTTATAGATAATTAATACAATTGCTGCAACTAATAAACCTTCTGCGATCGGCAGCCCGTAAGAAAATAATAGTAACAATAAACAGCCAAGTACTAGACACGTATAAATAATTACGTTTTTCATTAGAGGCAGCTTTTTGGCAAAACCTAATCTGTATACAATAACAGACAAGATCACAATGAAGATATATTGAAACATGACACCCATTTCAATATCACTTTTTGTTATGGGCGAATTTCCTGCAGCAAGCTCGATGAAAAATCTAAGGCTCGGTGAAAAGGATTTTAACTCGTCCACGGCGTGCACCCCTTTAAAATTAACTCATTTCAGCATATTTTTTCTTTTTGGCTACTCGTTCCCGTTCACTCTTATCAAGAATCTTCTTCCGAAGTCGGATCGATTTCGGGGTTACTTCGCAATATTCGTCTTCATCCAAATACTCTAAAGACTCCTCCAATGACATGATCCGTGGTTTTTTAATAACTGAAGTCTGATCTTTTGTTGCAGAGCGGACATTTGTCTGTTGCTTCACTTTTGTGATATTGACGGTTAGATCGTTTTCTCGGGTATGTTCGCCAACAATCATTCCTTCATAGATTTCAGTACCTGGCTCAACAAAAATGGTACCCCTGTCTTCAACCTGCATAATACCATATGTTGATGCTTTTCCTGTCTCCATTGATACAAGAACACCTTGACGTCTGCCTCCTACCTGTCCAGGAGCCATTGGCTGATAGCTATCAAACGTGTGATTGATAATACCGTATCCGCGTGTTAGGGTTAAAAATTCGGTTGTATAGCCAATTAAGCCGCGAGCAGGTACATTAAAGATCAGACGAACCTGACCGTTTCCATTATTAATCATGTCTAGAAGTTCGCCTTTACGCGCTCCAATGGATTCCATAACGGCACCAGTATGCTCTTCAGGCACATCAATTTGAACTCTCTCAATTGGCTCACAACGAACGCCATCCATTTCTTTTACAATAACCTCAGGCTTTGAAACTTGAAGCTCATATCCTTCACGACGCATATTTTCAATTAAGATAGATAAATGAAGTTCTCCACGGCCAGAAACAATCCATGCATCTGGTGAGTCAGTATTTTCAACACGTAAACTCACATCTGTTTGTAACTGCGCCCGTAATCTTTCTTCAATCTTTCTCGCTGTTAGATATTTGCCTTCACGACCTGCAAACGGGCTGTTATTGACAACAAAAGTCATTTGCAGTGTTGGCTCGTCAATTCGTAATACTGGCAAAGCTTCCTGCTGTTCAATTGGACAAACAGTTTCACCCACATTAATATCTTCCATCCCGGAAACAGCTACTAAATCACCTGCTTTTGCTTCCTCAACTTCTTCACGTTTTAAACCAAAGAAACCTAAAATTTTGGTCACGCGGAATTGTTTCACAGATCCATCAAGCTTCATTAATGCGACCTGCTGCCCAACTTTCATGGTACCGCGGAATACACGGCCGATTCCAATTCTGCCGACATATTCATTATAATCGAGAAGAGCAACTTGAAATTGAAGTGGTTCATCGCTATTATCAATCGGAGCAGGCATATTTTCAATTATTGCTTCGTATAAGCATTGCATATTTTCATCCTGTTTTTCAGGATCAAGGCTTGCAGTTCCGTTAATAGCAGATGCATAAATAACCGGAAATTCTAATTGGTCTTCGTTTGCATCAAGTTCAATAAACAGATCAATTACTTCATCAACTACTTCATTTGGACGGGCAAAATCACGGTCAATCTTATTAACGACTACGATTGGCGTTAAATTTTGCTCTAAAGCTTTTTTAAGCACGAAACGAGTCTGCGGCATACATCCCTCATATGCATCAACTACAAGAAGTACCCCATCTACCATTTTCATGATCCGTTCTACTTCACCGCCAAAATCAGCATGCCCAGGGGTATCCAAGATATTAATTCTAGTGTCTTTATATTGGATGGCTGTATTTTTGGCCAGGATCGTAATCCCGCGTTCTCTCTCTAAATCGTTTGAATCCATTGCCCGTTCTTCAACGTGTTCGTTTGAACGAAAAATACCTGATTGTTTTAATAACTGATCGACCAATGTTGTTTTCCCATGGTCAACGTGGGCAATGATTGCAATATTTCTTATATCATTTCTTGTTTTCAAAAAATTCCACTCCTGACTTTATTCAATAAATAACCTAATTATAGTTTCTCATCCATAACCAAATTATTATACCATATTTACTGTGGAAACTTAAAACGATTTTATGTAGAATAAAATTATATTAATAAACATAAGGGGTTTTTAAGATGAACCGAGTTAAATGGCCATTGCTCTTTTATGCAATACTGGCTGCAGCAAGTATTATGGGAATTGGCGTTGCCATTGCTGAACAAAGTCTGTTAGGGGTTTTTGGCTGTATTGCAGCTGTTATTGTAATTATGGGATTAGGCTTTACAACAAAAAAGAAAATGCGGGAAAAAGGACAATTATAACTTGAAAAGAAGCCTTTTAATAGGCTTCTTTTTACCACTTGCCGCATTTTAAATATTCCTGCAAGATGGTTTCATGTAAACCAGGTCTTGCCACCAACAAGGAATCATTTGAGAGAAAATCAAGTTTTTCTCCTCTTAAGTTTGTCACAATGCCCCCAAGTTCCTCTACAATGACTGCACCTCCAGCAAAATCCCAGGGTGACAATCTCATGGAAATATATGCATCAATCCGGCCTGCTGCTACAAACACCATTTCCAAAGCAGCTGTACCATATGACCTGGTTCCTCGTGCCTCTCGAACCAAGGGGATTAAGAGATTATGATCAATTCGGCGATTTTCCATAACCCATGTGGCATTTAAAGCAATGATCGATTCATTTACTTTTCTTGGATGTAAAACAGGGATAGGCTTGTCATTTATATATGCGCCACTGCCTTTTACTGCATGGTATAACTCATCATGAACGACATCATATACAAGTCCGATTTTCCCGACACCATTTTCATACACGCCGATAGAAATGGCAAAATTCCGCTGCTGATGAATAAAATTCATCGTCCCGTCTATGGGATCAATAAGCCACACAATTCCATTAAGGTTTTCAGGTTTATCCCCAAATCCTTCTTCTCCGAGAATTTTATGTCCGGGATAAGTTTCGCGAATTTTACTTATAAAAAACTGCTCTGTCTCTTTATCTATGTTCGTAACAAGATCATTTGGATTTGACTTGGTTTGAATATTTAAGGTTTTATCAAATGACAGACGAATTTTTTCTCCAGCTTCTTTCACCCATTGAAATGCATGAGAATAAATTTGTTCCCAATCCATATTTCCCCTCCATTTTGTTATTTTAAACAGGCGGTTAAATTTAATGTTGATTTCAGTTCTCATCAACATATTAGCGAAATCAACAGTGTACTTTAAATATCGGAAACCGTTGTATTGTATGTAGTATGAGTCATGATAAAAAAATTGATGTACCTTTAGCTTAATCAAATTAGGGATACACAGCAACAATTAGCACTCCCATTATGTAAAAAAACGTTCAATAATAAACGAACCCCCCGCTGCTTTTGGAGTTCGTTTTAATTATTTATTCTATTCTGTTCCATTCTAATTTGTTGCTCCTTGGATTGCAGATATTAAAAAGCTTTTAATCGTAATAATTCCAAACGAATTTTTTCTAATTTTTGTTTGGATTCTTTTATTTTTTTCTCATCTTTTTCCTCGATCGCTTCAAATAGTACTGCTAATTCGTAATCCATTTCTAATCTCAATACCGCAGTTCTTTCCTTCTCGCTAGCTTTTCTAAGAGATGTATTCATTAATTGTTTCACCTTTCTCCTCCCCTTTCATTCCATTCACTGATTTTTCGGATTATTTTTTTTACTTTATAATATGAGTGATTTTGATTGTTGGAACAAATATGTGCTTTAACCTATGAGAGCGCAATGTTTTTTGAATCTTACATGATATGCTACAATATAAGACAAAAACCGCACTGGGAGGTTAGGAGAGAGTGGAATTCAACGGTTTTACTCAACAGGATTTTGATGTTTTTTTAATAGATGGCCTTGAGTCAAGAATGGAGGCTTTAAAAACAACGATTCGCCCAAAATTGGAAAGCCTGGGGGCTTATTTCGCACCAACTTTGTCTGCATTGACAGGGGATGAAATGTTTATGCATGTAGCTAAACATGCACGAAGAACGATTAATCCACCAAAGGATACGTGGGTTGCCTTTGCCAGTAATCCCCGGGGATATAAAATGCTTCCACACTTCCAAATCGGCTTGTGGCATACGCATTTATTCATTTGGTTCGCCGTCATATATGAAGCACCGCAAAAAGCCGAAATCGGAGCCAGATTTACAAATAAAATTAATAAAATATACAAAGAAACGCCGAAAGAATTTGCATGGTCTTTAGATCACATGACTCCTGACACCACTAAACATGAACAGTTGACAAATAAAGACCTTTTAACCTATTTTGAACGGCTTCAAACTGTGAAGAAAGCTGAAATTCTTTGCGGATATACCATAAGCCGCGAGGAAGCTATCCAATTAAATTCTGATGAGCTTCTGCAGCAAATCGAACATGTTTTCACAAAAACAACTCCTCTTTATAAACTTGCAGTGGGCAGCAAATAGAAAAAGCTTCCGGAACTATTTTTTCCGGAAGCTTTTTTCCTTAATCCATTTTTATCCGTGCCCCTTCTGAGGCTTCTTTGGCTTTTTTAATTGTACGATAAGAAGAATACCCGCTGACTTCTTCAAATTCCCCACAAACCGTCTTTTCCTCGGCCATACTCGGTACAATTTCTTTAAAGCGCCGATAAATCTTCATAATCTCATCGCGGTCGATACCTGTTTCATAAGCTTTTTCCACCGCTTCAAAAAATTTTACTACATCTACTATTTCTTCCGTTGACCAATTGTAATCAATTGGGTATTGGTATTCCATCATATTCACCTTCTAACCTTATAACCTAATAGGAATCATACCCTTATTTTGCCCATTTTGCACGAATTTGTTCTGCCTCCATTATCATTCGTGCGAACAATTCCGATACTGAAGGCACGTCTTTAATGAGCCCCATTACTTGCCCAGCCCAGGCAAACCCTTCATCAAAAACCCCTTCATATATGTATCGTTGATTAGCAGCACCGCTAATAAAATCCTTTAACTGCTCATACCCTCCTTGTCTTTTTTCAATCTCCAGTATTTTTTCAGTCCAACTATTGGAGATCGCTCTTGCAGGTGCACCTAGCGAGCGTTTAATCACAACAGTATCCGCTTCATTACCTATTACTAAAGCCTTTTTATAAACTTCATTTGCATGAACACATTCTTTTGTGGCAATAAATCTAGTCCCCATTTCAATACCTTCAGCTCCTAGACTTAGTCCTGCCATCAAACCTCTGCCATCGCCTATGCCTCCTGATGCGATTACAGGTATTGAAACAGAATCCACAACCTGGGGAATTAACACCATTGTACCAATATCATCCCTTCCGAGGTGTCCTCCTCCTTCCTGTCCCACAACCATTACAGCATCAGCTCCAAGCTCTTCTGCTTTGATAGCCTGTCTTCTTGCAGCCACTAGTACAAGTTTTTTTGCTAGAGTACCTTTAAGCTGTTCAAAAATGGGTGCGGGGTTGCCACCAGTCATTGAAATAACGGGTACCCCTTCTTCAATAGCTATTTGTAAAAAATCAGCAAATGGTCGATTATTTTGTCCAATGGCAAAATTGACACCAAAAGGCTTATTGGTTAGTTTTCTAACCTTTCTAATCTCGTCTCTAAGTAATTCAGGACTTTTTAAAGACATAGCTGTTATTTGGCCCAGTCCTCCCGCATTCGATACAGCTGCTGCCAACTCTGAATAAGCTAAATAAGCTAACCCCCCCTGAATGATGGGGTACTCTATATTTAATAGGTCTGTTACTCTTGTTCGCCAATTCAAGACCATCCCTCCTAATAATGTTTGTAAATTGTTATTTCGTTTTACAAGTCTAATTTTCCTTGTTTTTAGGGAAACTATATTAAATTCGAATGCGTTAAACTTGGAGGTTGATTTTCCCTCCAAGCAACTAGATAAATAAGCAACAACAGATTTAATAAAGCCTTCATAAAAAAAAGAGAGAATGATCCATGATTAAACCTATGCAATAAACATGATTAGTGTTATAATTCAATTTGTTTTATTTTTATACATCAATAAAAGGTATTTTTGGAATAAGAGGTGTGAAATCAATTGTCTCAAGATCAGACACAAACACCGTTATTTAGCGGTTTATTAAAGCATGCAAAAAAAAACCCGATTCAATTTCATATACCCGGCCATAAAAAAGGAGCGGGAATTGATCCGGACTTCCGTCAATTTATTGGCGACAACGCTCTTTCTATCGATTTAATTAATATCGGACCACTAGATGACCTTCATCATCCAAAAGGTATGATAAAGGAAGCACAGGACCTTGCTGCAAAAGCTTTTGGTGCTGATCATACATTCTTTTCAGTTCAAGGAACAAGCGGAGCCATAATGGCAATGGTCATGGCCGTTTGTGGACCGGGAGAGAAAATCATTGTCCCAAGAAATGTTCATAAATCAGTTATGTCTGCCATTGTTTTTTCTGGGGCTATTCCAGTGTTTATACATCCTGAAATTGATAAAAAACTTGGCATTTCTCATGGAATCACGACGGAATCTGTAGAAAAAGCTTTAAAACAGCATCCAGATGCGAAGGGTGTTTTGGTCATTAATCCAACATACTTCGGCATATCCGCAGATTTAAAAAAAATAGTTGAAATTGCCCATTCCTTCCATGTACCCGTACTTGTTGACGAAGCACATGGCGTTCACATTCATTTCCATGAAGACTTGCCGTTATCTGCCATGCAGGCTGGTGCCGATATGGCAGCTACAAGTGTTCATAAGCTTGGCGGTTCCATGACCCAAAGCTCCATTCTAAACGTAAAAGAAGGACTCGTTTCTGCTAAACATGTTCAAGCAATTCTTAGTATGCTCACTACTACGTCAACATCTTATTTATTGCTTGCATCTCTTGATACGGCACGAAAACAATTAGCTACAAAGGGAAAAGAACTCATTGATAAAACCATTCGGCTTGCCCAGTCGATCCGAAATCGTATAAATGAAATTGACCATTTATATTGTCCTGGAGAAGATATAATCGGCACCAAAGCAGCCTATGATTATGATCCAACGAAACTGATTATTTCTGTGAAAGACTTAGGAATAACAGGATATGAAGTGGAAAAATGGCTCAGGGATCATCACAATATAGAGGTGGAATTATCCGATCTATATAACATTCTTTGCATCGTTACAATTGGAGATACTGAGAATGAGGCAGATTTGCTAATCAATGCTCTTAAACAGCTTTCTGATGAATATAGTCATCGCTCTGAGAAAATTGAACCTGTTGAAGTTCTCCTATCAGAAATTCCCGTTCTAGCGTTAACGCCTCGAGATGCATTTTATTCTGAAACAGAGACTATTCCTTTAGAAGAATCGGTTGGAAGGATTATCGCGGAGTTTGTCATGGTCTATCCACCGGGAATTCCAATTTTTATTCCTGGTGAAATAATTACGAAAGAAAATCTGTATTACATTAAGAAAAACCTTGAAGCCGGGCTTCCTGTTCAAGGACCTGAAGATGATGAATTAAAAACGATACATGTAATTAAAGAATATAAAGCGATCCAATAAAGAAAACTCGCCGACTGGCACCCCGGCAGGGCGAAGACAGAGGCGTAGTCGCCCTTATGCATGATAGGAAGTTATATTTTCCTATCGGCTAAAAAATACAGGATTCCAAAACTGGAATCCTGTTTTATTTTATTTTATTTTATTTATATTTCTGATTCTGAATGCTGATCACAGCAGCAATCGCACTTGGAATAAAGAACAGTCACCTTTTCATCTTCAAAATGATCAATGGTGGAGTTGCAGCTTTGGCAAACGATTGTTCCCATCGAATTTCATCCCCTTTTCAAAATTGGATTTTAGAAAAATAAAAACGTTTTATACATCCTTGAATACATATTAATATATCACATTTATTTTTTCAAGCCTAAATTGTATGTCACATTTAAAAAAAGGCACAAAAAAAGATCGAAAAAATTCGATCTTTTTTTACCTTATTCATACTCAGCGATATAAGGGATTGCTGGAAGTGTTTCGCGAAAGAATTCTACTAAATCAGCTGCTTGGTGTTTATCAGGGATGCGGAATACATTTTGAAGGTGTTCGATATCTTCTATGTCCTTCGGGTCGAGGAGTGTTGAACGGCCAGTTTGCATGCAGACAACAAGAGGTTTTCCAAAAAACATATTGGTATAGACAATACCAAAGTCATAGCGGGTATGATCAGTTGTAAAACCCACAAATCTTACTTTTACATTTTCATGCTCATCATATAATTTGTAAAATAGCTCCATAATTTCCTCCCTCTTTTTATATATTTAGAATATTATTATAATTCAATATCAGAAAAATGACAATAAATCCTACAAAATTTATGTAAGAGTTGTCATTACTTTTTAATCAATGCTAGAATATAATTGCTTACATAATGGATTTATAGAGGGGGAAGGATGATGGCGGTTAATGCATATATTAAGCTTGTACCTTCATCTGCAAAACAAACCATCACTACGGAAGAAGTAAAAGAACTTTTTTACTATTATAAAGACATAACAGGAAAGACTGGCGATCAAATAAATTGGCAGTATAATGATACCGCATTTCCTTATGAAATAAATGAAACTGCCGAAGGAAAGGGCAAGTGGTTTTATTTAAAGTCAAACCATGAACGTTATAAACTTATTTTAATCGGAGTAGATACCGAAACAATCATCGATGAAGACAGTACTGAAAGAGAACAAGCTTACGTTCAAGTTACACTGCCAGAACCATCAACCTTTGGTGACAAAGGAAAAGCAAATGAATTTTGCAAATTCCTTGCCAAGAAGCTTCAAGGAGAGTTACACCTTTTTAATGACCGAGTCATGTACTTCAACCCAAGAAAATAAAAATAACTCGCCTAAAGGCGAGTTTTTTAATGGATAAAGTGTTCCAATGTAAAATGTAATGAGGTATAAATCACCAAACTTAGGGTTGTGATAAACAGTGTTTTCTTAGAGGACTTTGTAACTTTATGGCCAATTAAAAATGCCAAATAGAAAAAAATAAAAAACATTATTACTTTATAAATCAGCTGGTCGTGTTTAGAAAGCCACTCAATAAATGTAAAGCCGCTCCATATAATAAATTGCAGCATCATGACGACATATACCCTCATATTGATCACCACTTAAAATCCATTTGTTTTGCAAAAGAATGACCAAATATAATTCAATATATGAAAGAAAATGACAAGATATATATCAGAATAGAACAAAATGTAATTATAAATAATATAATTCGCTGTTAAAAAACAAAGTCCTTTTCATCTAGATGAAAAGGACTTTATTTTAAACCATTATTTTAAAATGTGGATTGGGCTGCCCAGTGCTACTTCCGCAGCTTCCATTGTGATTTCACCTAGCGTAGGATGAGCATGAATGGTCATGGCCAAATCTTCTGCTGTCATACCAGCCTCAATAGCAAGACCTAATTCTGCAATCATATCAGAGGCACTTGCTCCTGCGATTTGAGCACCAATAACGAGACCATCTTCTTTACGGGTAATTAACCTTAAGAAGCCATCTCCGCTGTCCAAAGATAAAGCACGGCCGTTAGCAGCAAATGGGAACTTAGCTGCAACAACTTCAATACCTTCAGCTTTTGCCTGTTCTTCCGTATAACCAACTGATGCCAACTCTGGATCAGAGAAAACAACAGCAGGAATTCCTAAATAGTCAATTTCAGATGGATGGCCAGAAATTGCTTCAGCAGCAATTTTTGCTTCATAAGATGCCTTATGTGCTAATTGAGGTCCAGCTACCACATCACCAATTGCATAAATATTAGAAACACTTGTCCGGCATTGCTTATCGATTTCAATAAGGCCACGGTCCGTCATTTTCACACCAGCTTGTTCAAGGCCCATTTCGTCGGTGTTAGGACGGCGCCCTACCATGACAAATACGTAATCAGCTTCGATTTTCTTTTCTTCGCCTTTTGTTTCAAATGTAACGACTACACCATTTTCGGTTTCTTCTACACCTTTAGCCAATGCTTTTGTATAGAATTCTGCCCCTTTTTTCTTCATTGAACGTTTAACAAGGGCTGCCATTTGTTTATCAAATACCCCAAGGCCTAAGATTTCTTCTGCGCCTTCAAGAATAGTTACTTGGCTGCCAAAATTCGCATATGCTCCACCAAGTTCTATACCTATTACACCGCCGCCAATAACGACAATTTTTTCAGGTATTTCATTCAATGCCAATGCACCAGTTGAATTTAGTACGCGTTTTGAATATTTAAAGGACGGCAGTTCAATCGGACGAGATCCCGTTGCAATAATGGCATTTTTAAAGGTATATGTTTGTGCTGAATTTTCATCCATTACGCGAAGTGTATTGGCGTCAACGAAATATGCCTCACCGCGAACGATGTTCACCTTGTTTCCTTTTAAAAGGCCTTCAACACCGCCAGTTAACTTCTTCACGATTCCTGCTTTGAAATCTTGTACTTTTGAAAAATCAACCTTCACATTTTCAGCAGTAATACCAAATGATTCGGAATGAGCTGCTGTTTCATAACGATGGCCTGCAGCAATCAAGGCTTTTGAAGGAATACAACCTACGTTTAAACAAACACCGCCGATATATTCTCTTTCAACAATCGTTACTTTTTGGCCAAGTTGAGCAGCACGAATCGCGGCAACATATCCTCCAGGGCCTGAGCCGATGACTATAGTATCTGTTTCAATTGGGAAATCTCCAACTACCATTTTCTTACGCCTCCATTAACAATAGTTCTGGATCGTTTAATAAACGTTTAATATGATTCATTGCATTTTGAGCAGTCGCACCATCAATCATGCGGTGGTCAAAGCTTAAAGATAATGCCAATACAGGTGCAGCTACAATTTCACCGTTACGAACAATTGGCTTTTCAGCAATACGGCCAACACCTAAAATAGCAACTTCAGGATGGTTAATAACTGGTGTAAACCATTGTCCACCTGCTGAACCAATGTTAGAAATCGTGCATGAAGCACCCTTCATTTCATTAGGAGCTAATTTGCCATCACGTGCTTTAGTAGCAAGCTCATTAATCTCATTTGAAATAGTGAATACTGACTTGCGGTCTGCATCTTTTACAACTGGGACTAATAGTCCTTTTTCAGTATCTGCAGCAATTCCGATATTATAATAATGCTTATGAATAATTTCATTCGCTGCATCATCAAGTGATGTATTAAGGACAGGGAATTCTCTTAATGCACTTGTTAATGCTTTTACGATATAAGGTAAGAAAGTAAGTTTGATGCCTTTTTGAGCAGCAACTTCTTTAAATTTCTTGCGGTGTGCCACAAGTTTAGTTACTTCCACTTCATCCATTAATGTAACATGTGGAGCAGTATGTTTCGAATTAACCATTGCTTTAGCAATCGCTTTGCGAATTCCGCTCATTTTTTCACGAGTTTCAGGATATTCTCCCTGTGGAATTGGAGCAGCAGCTTTTGGTGCTTCTGCTGCAGGTGCTTCAGCAGCTGGAATACCTTCTGCTTGTGGTGCTGCTACTTGAGCTCCACCATTTAAGAATGCATCAATATCAGCCTTCATGATGCGGCCGTTATTTCCAGAACCGGATACAAGGCGGATATCGACACCATGCTCACGTGCATATTTACGAACAGATGGCATAGCAATAATGCGTCTGTTAGGATCTACATCAGCCTGTACTTGTGGAGCAGCTGTTGCTTGTGCTGCTGCCGGAGCAGTTTCAGGTGCTGGTGCAGGAGTTGGAGCTGCTTGCTTTTCCTCTTGTTTAGGCTCATCATCTCCATGATCACCCTTAAATTGTAAATCTTCATAACCTGGGGCATCGAAAGTCACAAGAACTTGCCCAACTGTTGCGACAGTCCCTTCCCCAATCAATACTTCTAGAACTGTTCCTTCAACAGGAGAAGGAATCTCGACTACTGCTTTATCATTTTGAATTTCACAAAGGACATCATCTTCTTGGACTTTATCGCCTGGTTTAATAAACCATTTGACAATTTCCCCTTCATGAATCCCCTCACCGATGTCAGGCATTTTAAATTGAAATGACACTGGGTTTCATCTCCTATAAAAATATTTTGATTTATTTACTTAGAATGATAAGACTTTTTTTGCTGTTTCAATTACATCTTTATAGTTAGGAAGCCATACGGATTCTGCTTGTGAGAATGGATAAATTGTATCCGCCGCAGTTACACGTAATACAGGTGCTTCTAAACTTAAAATTGCACGGTCATTAATTTCAGCCACAACGGTAGCAGCAACACCTGCTTGTTTTTGCGCTTCCTGCACAACAATTGCCCGTCCAGTTTTTTCTACAGATGCAATAATGGTGTCAATATCAAGCGGGCTGATCGTTCGTAAGTCAACAACTTCTACAGAGTGACCTTCTTTAGCTAACTCTTCAGCAGCTTTTAATGATTCATGCACCATTGCACCGTAAGTAATAATAGATAAATCTGTTCCTTCACGTTTTACATCTGCTTTTCCAAGTGGAATTGTATATTCTTCTTCAGGAACCTCTTGTCTGAATGCACGATATAATTTTAAATGTTCAAGGAAAATAACTGGATCATTATCACGAATGGCAGAAAGTAATAATCCTTTAGCATCATATGGAGTAGAAGGCACAACAACTTTTAAACCAGGTGTTTGGGCCATTAATCCCTCTAAACTATCTGAATGAAGCTCAGGAGTATGAACACCACCGCCAAATGGTGAACGTACAGTAATTGGCATGTTGTAACGGCCGCCTGAACGATAGCGCATACGAGACATTTGGCCTGCAATTGAATCCATTACTTCAAAAACAAATCCAAAGAACTGAATTTCAGGGATTGGACGGAAGCCAGTTAAAGAAAGACCGATAGCCAAACCTCCAATTCCAGATTCCGCAAGCGGTGTATCAAATACACGGTCTTCACTAAATTCTTTTTGCAAACCTTCTGTTGCACGGAAAACACCGCCGTTTACACCAACGTCTTCTCCGAAAACCAATGTTTTAGGATCATTGCGAAGCTCTGTACGCAGCGCATCAGTAATAGCTTGGATCATTGTCATTTGAGCCATGACTTACTTCGACTCCTTTGCTTTATAAATTTCATACTGTTCTTTTAAGTTTTGAGGCATTTCTTCAAACATAATGGACATCAAGTCAGTCACTTTTTGTTTTGGAGCATCGTCTGCTTGTTTGATTGCCACTTTAATCTCTTCTTTTGCTTGTTCAATCACTTGATTTTCCATTTCTTCATTCCATAGACCTTTCTTTTCAAGGAATTTACGGAAACGTACAAGAGGATCTTTCTTTTCCCATTCATTATCAAGCTCTGCAGTACGATATCGAGTTGGATCATCTCCAGCCATTGTGTGTGGACCATAACGGTAAGTTAAAGTTTCAATTAAAGTAGGTCCTTCGCCATTAATTGCACGCTCACGAGCTTCACGTACAGCTGCATATACAGCTAATGGATCCATTCCGTCTACTTGAATACCAGGAATTCCTGCTGCAACTGCTTTTTGAGCAATTGTTTTTGCAGCTGATTGTTTTTCAACTGGAGTAGAAATAGCAAAACGGTTGTTTTGCACAATAAAAATGGCTGGCGCTTTAAATGCTCCTGCAAAGTTAATTCCTTCATAGAAATCACCTTGTGAAGCACCGCCGTCACCTGTGTAAGTAATAGCTACTGCTTTTGAACCGTTTTTCTTAAATCCAAGAGCAACCCCTGCCGTTTGTACGTATTGGGCACCAATAATAATTTGCGGTGAAATGACATTGACGCCTTCAGGGATTTGATTACCATGATAGTGTCCACGCGAGAACAAGAATGCTTGATATAATGGTAAACCGTGCCAAATTAATTGAGGAACGTCTCGATACCCTGGAAGGATAAAGTCTTCTTTTTCAAGAGCAAATTGAGATGCCAATTGTGATGCTTCTTGTCCTGCAGTTGGTGCATAGAAACCTAAGCGTCCCTGACGATTTAAGGAAATAGATCTTTGATCTAGAATACGTGTATAAACCATGCGGCGCATCAATTCTTGAAGCTGCTCATCGGTTAGTTCTGGCATAGCCGCTTCGTTTACGACTTCGCCTTCTTCATTTAAAATTTGAAGTGTTTGAAATTGCTCCTCCACTGATTCAAGTGCTTTTTTAGCATCTTGTGTGGTCTTTTTAATAGTAGAAGCCATCTGTTTACATCTTCCCTTCTATTCAATTTCTTTAATTTTTTAATAAATTCCACTTCGTTTAGGTTACCCCAAAATACATAGATAAAAGCAGAGAAGTTAAGCATTCATTAACTGCTAAATTGTTCGTTTTGGGTATCCAAGTATTCACATAGTTCTTTATTACCGGCAATATTTCAGGAATACACTAATTAGTAGTTTTTCACAGAACGTACGAGATAAACTAAAAAATCATGATTTAGGTGGAATCTTATCTGTATCACTCAACAAACAATTGAAATTGATACAATTAATTATCACATATACGAGTTTACAACATTGTTAATAAGACGTCAAACACTTAGCGTATTAATTTTCTATCCTATTCATAGTATTAAATTTGGATACTAACTTCCATTCTGTATCACTAAAATTATCCCTCTGTTATATAAAATTACTTTTTTTCACTAGTTGTTATAATATAGAAAAAATCGGCTGTGCCAGCCGATTTTTCAGTGAAGATATTCCTATTTCGTATCTAAACCTGCTTTTTTATAAAGTTCAACCTTCTTTGCATTATATTGTTCAGTAAGCTTATTAAACGTTTCATTTGCTGCAGAAACCTTTTTATACTCTTCATTAATTTTATTTACTTGAACTTCCAATTGGTTAAGGGGCAGGTTTTTATTTTTAAACATTCCATATAATTGTTTGTCATATTGGATGGCTAATGTATACTCCTTTACGAGTTCATCATGGGCATTATATCTTTGGATCATGATATGGTAAAGTTCCTCGCTCAACTGTCTTATAGAAGGATCTTCCAATCCTTTATTGATTTCAGGCAGTTTTTGAAATTCCTTCTCTGATTCCTTTATGCTGTTCGTTTCTTTCTCTAAATACATTTCTCTTTTGTCGGCAGATGCAATGGCTTCATCAGACAATATAACAATTTGGCTATAGTCTTTTACACCTAATTTAATGATTTGATCATAAAGGCTTTTTTCTTTCTTTTCCAATTCAGTTATGGGTTTCTGCTGTTCTTCAAAAACTTTTTCTTTAACCGCAACTTGTTCTAGTGCCGTATACAAGTTGTCAATTGGTTTTTGCTTATTTCCACATCCAGTAAGAAACAAAATCAGAACCATTATTATTAAAATAACCCGAGTTTTACTTATTTGTAACACCCTTTTGATCCTCCTATCCAATCCACCTCTTACTATATCTGTCCTTTCTCGAAATGACAATATTAAGTACTTAAAGCAAAGATTAAACCTGAACTATTGTTAACATTTATGAGATTGTTTGATAGACTATTGGTGAATTATTTAAGCACAGGAGTGAAAGTTCATGATCACAATGGATGATATTATTCGCGATGGCCATCCAACCCTAAGAAACGTAGCAGCAGAGGTTGCCCTACCGCCATCAGAAGAAGATAAAAAAACTCTATCCAGTCTTTTAGAGTATCTTATCAATAGTCAAAACCCTGAAATTGCAAAAAAATATGGATTACGCCCTGGAATAGGTCTAGCAGCCCCGCAAATTAATGTATCAAAAAGAATGATCGCTGTTCATTTAACAGATGATAAAGGTGCTCTTCTAAGTCATGCATTATTTAACCCGAGAATTGTCAGCCATTCTGTTGAAATGTCTTATTTAACAACTGGTGAAGGCTGTTTGTCCGTGGATGAATCGATTGAAGGCTTTGTTCCCCGCTATGCAAGAGTGACGATAAAAGGTACAAATCTTGATGGCGAAGAGGTAAAGCTACGCTTAAAAGGACTGCCTGCCATTTGCTTTCAGCATGAAATAGACCATCTTAACGGGGTCATGTTTTATGATCATATTGACAAAAATAACCCACATAAAGCAATTGAAGGCGCAATTGCCATTGAAAGATGAAAAAACACCGGTCAAAAAACTTCGACCGGTGTTCTCTTTTTTTGTGTGTAAAAGGAGGTTGTTGATTTTCTAAACCTATTGATGGGTGTGAAAATTAATAACCAAGATAGCAGCGATAAAGTTTATTTTATTAAAAATAATTTAAGACTTTGTAATTCCATGTTTAACCATGAAAAATTCCGCTTTTTCATCATACAATATATAGTAAGAAAATGATTCTGTAAAAAAATTTCAATTATTGGCTAATGCTGCTTTACATTGGACAAGGATGGTTTAAAATAAAACTAAGGAGATGATCCACTATGTTAAAGAAGCTGAGAAAGAAGCTTTTAAAACAGTGGAAGGATTTATTACGTAAAAAATCTATTGCCTAAAACATTTCTTGAGCCCTTCAAACTTGCGAAGGGCTCCTTCGTTATTGTAAATTGGTTAACAGTGATTCTTTTTTTGACAAGGCGAACTTAACTTACTTTATTGATTGGGCGGAAATATTAAGGGCAATTTTACAGAGCCTTTGACAAAGTTTTCACGTTCCTCCAGAGAATGTTAAAGAAAATAAATGAAAAAGATGAAAATCTTTTATATAATAAAACAAGTCATGATTGAGTAAGGAGCGAATTTGGAATGATATTTAAAGTATATTTTCAGGAGAGCATCAAAGAAGTCCCAGTTCGGGAGAAAACAAAAACTGTATTTATTGAAGCGGAATCGTTACGAGATGTACTCTCTAGAATCGCAGATCGCGGCTATAATATTGAATTTGTTCAAGAAGTTAAAGGAGCCTATTTAGAATACGAACAACAAAACGAAGACTTTAAAGTATTGGAGATTTGATAATTTATGAAATTTGTGAAAAACGATCAAACTGCTGTTTTTGCCTTAGGAGGTTTAGGCGAAATTGGCAAAAACACATACGGGGTGCAATTCCAAGATGAGATTATTCTTATCGATGCCGGAATAAAATTCCCTGAAGATGAACTATTAGGAATTGATTATGTTATTCCTGATTATACTTATTTAGTTAAAAACGAAGAAAAAATAAAAGGCCTTTTTGTTACCCATGGGCATGAAGACCACATCGGAGGAATCCCTTACCTACTAAGGGAAGTAAACATTCCGATATATGGCGGAAAACTTGCCTTAGGACTTATTAAAAATAAATTAGAGGAACACGGACTATTAAGGAACGCAAAACTGATCGAGATTAAAGAAGACGATGTCATCAAATTCCGAAAAACATCCGTTTCGTTTTTCCGGACTACTCACAGTATTCCAGATTCCTATGGAATTGTCGTAAAAACGCCTCCAGGTCAAATCGTCCATACCGGAGATTTTAAATTTGACTTTACACCAGTTGGTGAACCAGCTAACTTGACCAAAATGGCTGAAATCGGAAAAGAAGGAGTACTTTGCTTACTTTCTGATAGCACCAACAGTGAGATTCCTGAGTTCACTATGTCGGAAAGACGTGTAGGCGAGAGTATTCATGATATTTTCCGGAAAGTTGAAGGCCGCATTATTTTTGCTACATTTGCCTCAAATATTTACAGACTTCAACAGGTCACAGAGGCTGCTGTTGCGAATGGAAGAAAAGTTGCTGTTTTTGGCCGCAGTATGGAAGCTGCCATAAATATTGGTCTAGATTTAGGATATATCAATGCACCAAAAGATACATTCGTTGAGGCAAGTCAAATTAATCGCCTTCCAGCAGACAAGGTAACTATTTTATGTACTGGAAGCCAAGGCGAACCAATGGCTGCATTATCAAGAATTGCGAATGGTACACATAGACAAATTCAAATTATACCTGGCGACACGGTTGTATTTTCTTCTTCTCCTATTCCAGGTAACACAATCAGCGTTTCAAGAACTATTAATATGCTGTTTAAAGCAGGCGCAGAAGTCATCCACGGAAAATTAACGAACGTTCATACCTCTGGGCACGGCGGACAGGAAGAACAAAAGTTGATGCTCCGACTCATTAAACCAAAATTCTTCATGCCTATCCACGGTGAATTTCGGATGCAAAAGATGCATGCCCGGCTGGCAGTAGATTGTGGTGTAGAAGAGGAAAATTGTTTTATCATGGATAATGGAGAGGTTTTAGCTCTCTCCGAAAATACAGCACAGGTTGCCGGAAAAATTCCTTCTGGATCCGTATATATTGATGGCAGCGGTGTAGGTGATATCGGAAATATTGTATTACGCGACCGGAGAATTCTCTCTGAAGAAGGCCTCGTCGTGGTTGTTGTCAGCATTAACATGAAAGAATTTAAGATTGCCTCCGGTCCAGATATTATTTCGCGGGGATTTGTCTATATGCGGGAATCAGGTGATTTAATCAGTGATGCCCAAAATCTGATTACAAAACATTTGAATAAAGTAATGGAACGAAAAACAAGTCAATGGTCAGAAATAAAAAATGAAATTACGGACACATTGGCACCATTCCTATATGAAAAAACAAAACGGAAACCGATGATTTTACCAATCATCATGGAAGTGTAGGTATAATAAAAAAGAGAAGCAAAAAATGCTTCTCTTTTTTATTTTTTTATTAAGGACGATTGGCGGTCAGTGTTATTCCGCTTTTTCCATTTCGTCCAACACACGGTTAACACGCTTTTCAAGCATTTTCATCCCGCTTCCCCCTGCTTGGAAGTGGCGAAGTTTTCCTTCTTTATCAAACACATAATAAGCAGGAACATATTGGTTTTCAAATGCATTTGTTAATTTATGTTCGCTGTCAACAAATATAGGCTGTGTAATTTCATGCTCAGCTGCCACTTGTTTAATTTCTTCAATATTTAAATCATTTTCCGATCTTGGCATGTGTACTGCCACTACATTTAATTTATCTTTATATTGATCACGGAATTGGTTTACCTGCGGCATTGCTTCTTTACATAAATGACAGCTAATCGACCAAAAATGGATGAGTGTTGGTTTATTCCCCACTAATTCATCTTTTGAAACCTGTCCATTTAACCATTCTGTTGCACCCGTTAATTCCGGCATTGGTTCACGTAATTTCATCTATATTCCTCCTTGAAAAAAAGACCTAACACTTTATGGGTTAGGTCTATCTGAATTCAGCAAAATTAAACGTTTAATGTAGCTTGTCCAGGCTTCCAGTTAGCTGGGCATAAACCGCCAGTTTGTAATGCTTGAAGCACACGCAATACTTCATCAACTTCACGGCCAATATTGTTGTGGTGAACAACAGAGTACATTAATTCACCTTCAGGATTGATGATGAAAAGACCACGAAGAGCGATCCCTTCTTCTTCGATTAAGACGCCATATTCACGAGATACAACATGATTTGTATCAGCAGCTAATGGATATTTCAAGTCACCAAGGCCGTTATCCTTGCGGTCCGTTTTAATCCAAGCTAGGTGAGTATGGATAGTATCAGTAGAAACACCGATTACTTCTGCATCTAAATCTTCAAACTCATCATAACGCTCAGAAATCGCAATGATTTCTGTGGGACAAACGAAAGTAAAGTCCATTGGATAGAAGAACAATACTGTCCATTTATCGTTTTTCATGTTTTCTTCAAGACTTACTTTACCAAATTCTTTATTTGGCATTACTGCGTCCATAGCAAAGCGTGGAGCTTGTTTACCTACCATACGTTCTGGCATTCAAATCCCTCCAAATCATTAATTAAAAGTAGTTTTTACAAATCTACTTACAACCTAATTGACATTTTTTATTATAGGATACTTGATAATTGAGAGTCAATATTTAATTATAATTAGTATAAATAAGTACTAATTATAATTAAACTTATTTCCCTTTAATAAGTTTACCCTGTTCATAAAAGAATAAACGATTTTCAATTATCAATATGATCCCCCATTATTTTAGCATAATTAACCAATAGGACAAAATAAAACGATTCTTAATTTTGATTTCCTTTAAGAGTTAAAAATTTGATCATGACCCCTATAGCTACCTCAATTGCAGCTTCATTCGGCATTAATTTGGCATGATGCAGGCCAAAAGGAGAATCCACACCAAGCCAAAACATAAACCCTGGAATTTCTTTAACCATATAACCAAAATCTTCACCAGTCATCGCCTCTTTACACACTACTAGTTGAACGTTGGAGTCCTGATCAACAAATTCCATAAATTCTTTTGTCAGTTCTTCTGAATTATAGACTTGATGATACATCGAACCATAATCAATAGAAGCTTCACACTCATATCCCGCTTCAATGCCCTTAACAATCGCTTCAATTCGATGTTTTACTTTGTTCATTACGTCCGGTGATAATGTCCGTATGGTCCCTTCCAGTCTTGCTGTTTCGGCAATAATATTTTGAACGGTTCCACCAGTTATTTTTCCAATCGTGATAACGGCACTGTCTAGTGGATTTATATTTCTTGATACAATTGTTTGCAACTGAGTTACTAGTGAACAAGCCGCAATTACCATATCATTTGTCTGGTGCGGGTAGGCAGCGTGGCCTCCTTTTCCTTTTAAATCGATGAACAGCTCCGAGGTATTAGCAAATAATAGTCCCTCTTTAACCGCAATTGTTCCCACTGGGTATTCTGGTGCGATATGCAACGCAAAAATCATATCCGGCATCCAATGCTGCATTTCTAGTGATTGCAGCATTGGTTCTGCACCGCCTGGTCCTTCTTCTGCAGGCTGGAAAATAAATAATAAATCATCCTGTATTGGATTATGGACAAAATGAGTCAGGATCCCAAGGGCAATGGTCATATGAAAATCGTGCCCGCATGCGTGCATTTGCCTTTCATGAACAGAAGAAAAAGATAATTGGGTTTCTTCAGTAATTGGCAGACCATCAATATCAGTCCTATAACCAATCGTTTTTTGAGGATTTAAACCGGCAACTTTTACAAGCAGGCCTGTTCGCCATTTTTTGATGGATATTCGTTTCTGAGGAAGTGACTCTATGTAAGCTAATAAATAGGCTTGTGTCTTAAATTCTTGAAAGCCCAATTCTGGAATTTGATGAAGGTCTCGACGGATGTTGATTAATGAATTCATACAATATGCTCTCCTTTTTATATGAAAAGCGTGGATTGCTCCACGCTTAAAAATGGTTTTATAGCTGACGTAATTCTTGCATGATTTCTGTTTTTGATTTTGTTTTTTCGTCGATATCTTTGATTTTTTTAGCAGGAGTTCCTGCAACCACTGTGTATGGTTCTACATCCTTAGTAACCACAGCACCTGCAGCGACTACAGCGCCTTTACCAACTGTGACACCTTCCAATACGACTGCATTAGCGCCGATTAATACCTCATCCTCAATGATAACTGGTTTTGCGGATGGTGGTTCAATAACACCAGCCAATACTGTACCAGCACCAATGTGACAATTCTTACCGACAGTTGCTCTTCCGCCAAGAACAACCCCCATGTCGATCATTGTTTTCTCACCAATGACAGCGCCGATATTAATAACAGATCCCATCATAATGACAGCATTATCGCCGATTTCCACTTGATCGCGAATAACCACTCCAGGCTCAATACGTGCATTAATATTTTTGATATCTAATAACGGAATCGCTGAATTACGTCGATCATCTTCGATTACATAATCGGCAATCTTTTCTTTATTTGCTTCCAATACTGTTTTTATGTACTCCCATTCACCGAAAACTACCCCGGACTCTCCGTTAATAAATGTTTTCGACTCACTTCCAAAGTCAATTCCTTCTAATTCTCCTTTTAGATAGACCTTTACAGGAGTAGATTTTTTACTGTTTTGAATAAAAGAAATAATTTCATGTGCATCCATCATTTTCATACGTAAACACCCCTATTTTCATACTAAAAAATACTTTAACAGACAAAAGCAATGAAGACAAGAAAAAACCTTTACTTACTCCGTTTCTGAGATGTGTTCCTTAACTAAATCAACGAAAGCCTGAACTTGCTTTAATTGAAAAGCAGCATCATATCCTAATAGCCATGTATCTCTTTGTAACGGTTCATTTTTTTCATCAAGCAATGGTATTTTAAATATATCCTTTCCTTGTTTTGTCAACGTAATCTTAGGTAGGATGGCATATCCAATACCATTAAACGCCATTTGCTTGCAAGTTTCAATTTGATCGACAACTACAGTCCGTTTAGGGGAAGTTTTAAAATTCCGCATCCACCAATCTTGAATTTGTTGGTAGTAATTAGAATCACTTTTAAATTGAATAAAAGGGCGATCTGTCGCTAAAACTTGTTCAGGGCTGGTAATCTCTCTATCCACCAAATAGAGAGGGTCGTGAAACAGATGGATCTTAACTCCCTTCCATTCAGGTGTTCCACGGATGATCCCTACATGGACTTGATCATCGTATAATGATCTTAATATATCACTGCTCCAGCCAGTTACTAAGGAAAGTTTAACCTGGGGGTATTTATCAATAAATTTCTTTAACACCTGCGGGAGCCAGTTTTGGCCTACAATGGAAGCGACGGCAATTTTTAACGTTCCGGAAACCCCTGTTTTAAGAGAATAGATGGCCTCCCGGACCTTTTCCTGTTTGATTAATACTTCATTTACAAAACCTATTACCTGTTCGCCTGCTGGCGTTAACGACAAGCCTTTTTGCGAACGGATAAATAATTTTGTTCCCCATTCCTTCTCAATTGTCTGTAAGCGCTGTGAAAGAGCAGGCTGTGAAACAAAAAGACGTTCAGATGCTTTTCGCATATTCATTTCCTGTGCAAGAACTGATAAAAAGTGAAACTCCGATAAGGAGGACATAGTCATTCACACCTCCAAACAGCCATTTTCAACAAAAATTCAGCTCCCTATAATTGGGGAGCTGGATTTTTATTTTTCATTTTTTTTAAATCTTTTTACAATCTTGTTAATTTGATTCAAAACCGTACTTCTAGGCAGAATTCCTGCAAAGAATTCATCTTCAGTTTCTACACAAAGAAACGGGTGATTAACCAATAATTCAAGGCAGGCTGTGATTGATGCAGAAATCTTTACCCTTGGAATGGATTTTTTCATTACTTCTTCCACATGCTTTTTTTCAAGCTGTTCAAACTCAATTCTTTCAAGTCCGAGAATAGAATCCATAATAATGGGGGTACTAATTAATCCATGCAGCTTATAGTGCGGATCTAAAACAGGAATAGCTGTATATCCGCTTTTGGTCAGAACGAGCAATGCATGTTCAAGACTATTCCCCATCTGAACGTGAGCTACCCTTTCAGATGGAATCATTAATTCTTTTATTGTTAATTCTAAGAATTCCCCGCTGGGAAGATTAATCATCGCCGAAAACTCCTTGTGAACGATTTTCTACAAAATTTATTCTATCATAGTTTTCGGACGTCTGTATAAATTTTCATGCACGATCCCTTGAAAAAAGGAACCAGTAAAGGTTCCTATTGAATAAGATCGAAAATTTCAATTGTAATCATGTCGATATTGTCAAATTGATAACGTTTTGGCTTTTCTTTCTCATTGTATACTTCTAATTCAAACGTTTCCGTTTTAGGGTGGAAGGTTACTTGGCATTTTCTTTCGCCATTTACCTCAAAATAACGTTGAGCAGGTTCTCCGCTTACGGATTGTTCCTGTAGATTTTTTAATCTTGTTAATATCCCTTGAAGCTGTGACATTGGCTTCTTCTCCTTTCAAACACAAACAAGCTATCTGCTTATAGGTTTCTCAATTGACATTTTTCTATCCTTAAGGAAAATTATAAATCTAACCCCATATAAAATATGCCAATATTAAAAGAATAAAATAATGGTCACTATTTGTCCAAGTAAAAATGAAAAAAAGGTTAATTTTTTTTTAAGCCCGCATAAAACAGAGCGTTATTTCCCTACCATTCAACTAGTCGAATTATCAACAATATGCTTTGATATACATAAAAAGAAAAAAATATAGCCTCCAAAGATTCGGAAGGCTATAGTAATTGTTCATGTTCATATAAGTATTGGTAGGAAATATCGATAAACAAATAATCACTGCCGCTGATTGGGTATGAAAAAGTGCGAATGGTTTCTCCCGTTTCGATATCACAGTATAAATCTGACAAAATCCCTTTCCGTTCATTTCTCATTTTAATAATATTTTCGAGAAAATACGGTCTCCAGCTCCAGTTTTTGTTCAAATATTCCATTTGTAAATACCAGCCCTCTGCTCCCTTAAACATATTGGCTGATTTTTGAAATCCATCCTCATCACAAATGTACATTCGGAAAGCAATACCTTCCATTTCTTTCGCCAAAGCTTGAAAAAGTTCTACATAACTAACCTTTTTATTTTTAGCTGACACTTCCTGAACCTGGGCTTGAAAATATTCAGTTGTTACATAAACAGCTTCCAGTTTTCTTTTTTCATACGAAATAAAATCATGAAATTTTTCTTTTAACCTTGATTTTAATAAATCACGAGAAAGAAATTCCACTGAAGGAGGGTGTAAATAATAACCCTGATAGTAACGCCCGCCATTCTTCCAGGCAAACTGGAGCTGATAACTCATCTCGATATTTTCGAATAATAACATGGCCCCAATTTTCCTAGCCAATAAGGATAATGTGTAGAGAACATCATTAAAATTTGTTCCTGTTGCTGTTGATTTTAATGCTTCTAAATTAATTTTAATAATATCCGGCTTCAATTGACCAATACGATCAATATAGTGTGATTCCCGATTCATACTGGCAATAGCAATTTTAATTCCATATGTCCGATAATATTGCAAGAGGTGATCAAACTGATCCAAATCGCCATCATATTGATGGTCAGATATTTCGAGAACAATTCGCCTTAAGCTGAAGCCGTTTTTCTCAAACTCAAGAAGTTCCTGCAAGAAAGGCTCTCCGCTTCCATACATTAGCAGATCCGCATTTCTATTTAAAAATATACATATATCCTCTTCAAGTTTAGCTGCCTTCTCAAGAGCTTTTCTAACGATTAACAAATCCACTTCATATTTATATTCATCGGGAATTTCATTGTCCTGAAAGAAACTCCCTAAACTAATGATTTGTTCCTCCGATTTATATCTTCCCAATACCTCATAGGCAATAATTCTTTGTTCATCGGCACTAAAAATTGGCTGGAAATAAGGAAAAACTTGATCGAGATTTGAAAGAATTTCCAATGCGTCCATTTAAGTACCTCCAAATAGTTTTACTTATTATACCATACGCCACCTTTTATCTTCCCGTTCTTTGCTGCACAAAACAAGAAATCCAATTTACCATTCAATTTTCTCTTGCAATCAAAATTATTTTTAACGAAAATACAATTGGACTCTTGAATATAATAAGATAGAAAATAAAGTAGAGGCTGGTAGAAAAAATGCCAAAAACAATTAAAAGGAGAACGTTTTTAAAACAAGCCCTTGGGTCATTTTTAACCATTCTCGGCTTAGGTTCAGCAGGCCTGTTTTATGCCAATAAAATCGAACCAGTATTACTCGAAACTAGCGAACGCGAAATCAGGCATCCTTTAATTCCGAAAGCATTTGATGGTGTTAAAATCATTCAATTCAGTGACACTCACCTTGGTTTTCATTACAATCTTAACCAATTTGGAAATTTAATTAACAAAATTAATTCGTTAAAACCCGATCTTATTTTTTTTACAGGTGATTTGATGGATGAACCCAACAAATATCCAAAAATCAATCAAATTGTCCCTCATTTACAAAGATTGCGAGCTCCTTTAGGGAAGTATTGTATTTATGGTAATCACGATCACGGCGGTTATGGAACGGAAATTTATCGAAATATAATGGAAACCGCTGATTTTACTATTCTATTAAACAGGTCCATTCCCATCTCTTATAAGGGCGCAAATAGAATTTATTTAGCTGGGATTGATGATGCGATGTTAGGCAAACCAGATATACCTGTCTCATTAAAAAAGGTACCTCAAAACCATTTTACCATTCTCCTATCACATGCACCTGATCTTGCAGAGGAAGCTGCGAAATATCCTATTCATTGGCAGCTTAGCGGACATAGTCACGGGGGTCAAGTAAAAATCCCTTTTTTCGGAGCATTAGTCATCCCTCCTTTTGCGCGAATTTATCAAGAAGGGCATTATTTAATTGGTGAAAACCCGTTAAATCTTTATGTAAACAGAGGGATCGGGACAACAAGGCTGCCATTTCGCTTTATGGTGAAACCTGAACTGACCGTTTTTACACTGAAAACAGGTACATAAAAAAATCCTTATAAAAGATAAGGATTTTTTTATGTATTATTCGTTAAAAATTTTTGTTCTAATTCAGCGGCTGGAATAGGCTTTGAATAATAATATCCCTGGATTTTGTGGCATCGTGCCCTTATCAGAAACTCGGCCTGTTGTTTACTTTCGACCCCTTCAGCGATGACATCCATCCCTAAACTTTTCCCCAGATGTATAATCGTGGTCGTAATTGCTGCGGCTTTTTCATCAATTAAAATGTCGCGAATAAAGGATTTATCGATCTTTAATCCATTAATAGGAAATTGTTTTAAATAATTTAATGAAGAATAACCTGTCCCAAAATCATCCACTGATATGTATAATCCTAGTTCCGTTAAATTATTGAGAATAGGAGTAGTTTCTTTTGTATCACTAATAGCCCCTTCAGTTATTTCAATCTCTAAAGATGAAGAACTAATTTGATATTTATCAAGCATCTTCTGAATAAACGGTACAAGATTCGGCTGCAAAAATTGCTTAGGTGAAATATTAACAGCAACTCGAATATCATGAAATCCTTTACTATTCCAGTTTTGAATTTGCCGGCATGCAGTTTCTATGACCCAATATCCTATTGGAATGATTAAACCAGTATCTTCTGCAAGTGGTATAAACATACTAGGAGGAATATTGCCATATTCGGAATTCTCCCAGCGCAGCAATGCTTCAAAGCTTTTCGCCTTTCCTGTTGCTAAATCAATTTGCGGCTGATAGAACAAATGAAGCTCGTTTTTGTCAATTGCTTTCCTTAGATGCGTATCTAACGTAACAATATTCGTAAAAGCAGAGTTCATTTCAGACCGATAGAATTGATAATGCGCTTTCCCTCTTTGTTTCACTCGGAATAATGCTTCATCAGCATTCTTAATCAGCGTTTCAGGATCCGTTCCATCTTGCGGAAACATGCTGATTCCTATACTTGGAGAAATATAATATTCTTTTGAATTTAAATAAAACGATTTCGAGAAGGCAGAAAAAACTTTCCCAACAAATGTGCTCGCAGTCTGTCTGTCAGCTTGAAGGAGAAGAATATTAAATTCATCACCGCCTACCCGATAAATAGTGCAATGTTCATTTTGAAACTGTGTTAATCTTTCTGCAACCCTTTTCAAAATTTCATCGCCGGCTAAATGACCCACTGTATCATTCAAATACTTAAATCGATCCAAATCAATTGATAATAACGCAAATTGTTGTTGATCATTCTCATGCAAAAAAAGCTGTTCATTCAAATGCTCAAGCAAAGCCCTTCTGTTTAAAAGTCCGGTTAATTGGTCATGAAATGCCATAAATTTAACCATATCCATATTTTTAGCCTGCTCTGTCAAGTCTCTAAACAGAACATAAATTCCAATAATTTCTCCATTTACAACAATTGGTACTGTTTTTATATGTACAATTAACAAATGACCTTTATTATGAATAATTTTGCAATCTAAAGATTCAAGTGCACGCCCTGAAAAGGTCAATTCTAAAATATTTTTAAATTTTTCAATATCTGGATCGTATATCATGTTATAAATGGAGCGATTTGTCATTTGTTTTTCTGCATATCCAGTAAGAAGACCCGCAGCTGGATTAGCTTCAATTATTTTCCCTTCAGGGCTAACCGTAAATATGGCATCTAAATTATGGTCAACTATAGATCGGTACCGCTGCTGACTTTCAATTATATTTTTCTTTTCTTTGTACCATTCTGTAATGTCTCTTGTCACCGCAACGATATAAATAATGGAGTGATCCTCATTGTATATTGGAGTTAAAATCGTTTCTCCATAAACTTCAACATTCCCATCTGCATAAAAATGATCTTCATATGTGAATATTTCATTCTTTTTCAATAACAGTTCATAATTATGCTGAATGTTCTTGGCAGAATCAGGCGGCAACACTTCATACAGTGTTTTACCAATTGCCTCAATGGGTAGTTTGGCTTTCCTCATGGCTGATTCATTTACAAATAAATAACGAAATTTAGGGCCTTCTTCCACCTTCATGACAAAAACCATGTCTTGAACATGTTGAAAAATAATATTAAAAATGATTTTCTGTATTTTTCCCCCAGCTTTTCCTTCTTCCATTTCTTCCAATAAAAAACGATTGAAGTGACTCATTTCATCATCCTTCAGGTAAAAAATTTCCCATATTGCACAATAATGTTTTTACAATTTATTATTTCTATTTTACAATGAATTTAATTAAAATAAAGTAATTTAGTAAAAACTATGATTATTTTAACAAAACATCCAATTTAACTATAAATAGAAAGAACCATTTTGTCATTCTATTTTTACTTAAAAAAAGGTATACTATAAGTGTTCTAATAAATAGAAAGGAGTACACCATATTTTGAATTCCGATCAAAAAAACCCCCAAAAAACAAACCTAACTATTGAAAACCTCGCTCAAGCAGTCTTTATTGTGAATCGGCATGCTAAAACAGCACCTAATCCCAAATTCTTATACCGGTTAAAACAAGAAACCTTAAATAAATTGATTAAAGAAGGCAAAGCAAAAAAGGTAGGACTCCATTTTTCTGATCGCCCTAAAAACAGCCAGCAACAGTCCGATGTACTTGTAGAGTGTGGCAGTTACACCTTCCATATTCCTCCAACAAAAACAGACTTTCTAAACCTTCCCCATTTAGGCAAGCTGGATGGAAGTGTAAGAAATCCAAAGGCAGCCCTTTCGCTCAATGCAGCAAAAGCAATTTTGCAGGCATATACTGGAATCTCTGAAGTGGATTCGGCCCATCATACAAATTTTCGTAAAACAAAAAGAACCTATGAAAAACCGGTCTTTAAAAAACTTGGAGAAAGATATAATTAAGAAGGATGGACAACAATGGAGCATTTAATTAATCACCGTGTTAAAAATCTCGAAATTTCTGGAATAAGGAGATTTTCAAATCTGGTCTCTCAAATAGACGATCTCATAGCATTCACCATTGGTCAGCCAGATTTCCCTACTCCTAAACATGTTAAACAAGCTGGAATTTCTGCGATTGAAGAAGATTTCACTATCTACACCCACAATGCCGGGACACTGGAATTAAGAAAGGCTGCCAGTGAGTTTGTGAAAAAAAAATACGATCTTCATTATCATCCTGAATCTGAAGTTATTGTTACAACTGGTGCAAGTGAAGCCATCGATGTTACCTTCCGGACAATCTTAACAGAAGGTTCAGAAGTGATATTGCCTGGTCCGATTTACCCAGGATATGAACCAATTATCCGAATGATGGGTGCTGTTCCAGTCCACGTTGATATACGGCATAATCAGTTTCGCTTCACTTTAGATTGGATCAAGCCCTTTATTACAGAAAAAACGCGCTGTATCGTGCTCCCATATCCATCCAATCCAACAGGAGTCAGTCTTACTGAAGCGGAGCTTAAAGAAATTGCCGATTTTGTGGCAGACAAAGAGATTTTTGTTTTGGCTGATGAAATATACAGCGAGCTTACTTTTGACCGGCCGCACCGATCGATAGCAGCTTATTTAAAGGAAAATACTATTGTTATCAATGGCCTATCCAAATCTCACTCTATGACAGGCTGGAGAATTGGATTTTTATTCGCCTCAGAAAACATAGCAAAACACATTTTAAAAGTGCATCAATATAATGTTTCATGCGCCAATTCTATTGCCCAAAAAGCGGCTTATGAAGCTCTAACTACGGGAATCGACGATGCTGATGCTATGAAAATAGAATATGCTGCAAGAAGAGATTATGCCCTTAGACGATTATACGACATGGGGTTGAATGCTGTTAAACCGGAGGGAGCATTTTATATCTTTGTTAAAATACCTAACAGCATCCAGCTTGACAGCTTTGAATTCGCAACAAAACTTGCATATGAAGCGAAAGTTGCTGTCGTTCCTGGAAGCGCATTTTCAGAATATGGTGAAGGCTATTTTCGATTATCATTTGCTTGTTCCATGGAAACTTTAGAAGAAGGTTTAAACCGTATGGAAAAGTTTTTAAAGAGTTAAAAGAAAACTCGCCGACTGGCGGACCTGGCAGGGCGAAGACAGAGGCGTAGTTGCCCTTATGCCTGAAAGGAAGTCTTTCCTTTCAGCCTAAGAAAGACCTCCTATGAAAAGTAGGAGGTCTTTTTGATACATAAAAGATTATTGTCCTTGGTATCTTCCATTATTTTTAGATGCTTTTTCTTTTTTAACTTTATCTTTATGAATTTTATTAGTTGCTGCAGAGCCCATTTCATGTGCAAATTCTTCATTAAGTACTGCAGAATCAAATCCTTTTTTGTTTTTCTGCTGAGGGTCATTCTTTTTCGTCCGTTTTGCCATAAAAAATCCTCCCTTCATGAATCAATCATAGTTTCATGTAGGAAGGAAGAAATTATACATTTTAACTTTTCCAATATTTATATAGAGCTTGGGTACCGCTATTTTCTTCTCCTCTTTCAGCCAGCTGATCATATAAGGATTTTGCCAATGCTAATCCAGGTACATCCATATCCATTCGATTGGCTTCTTCCAAAGCGATTTTCATATCCTTAATAAAATGCTTGATGTAAAATCCTGGTTCAAAGTCAGCCTTTAGCATACGTGGAACAAGATTGCTTAGCGACCAGCTCCCAGCAGCACCTGTTGAAATGCTTTTTAGAACCGCTTCAGGGTCTAAGCCAGCTTTTTCAGCATAAATGATCGCTTCACATACACCAATCATATTAGAAGCTATGGCAATTTGATTGCTCATTTTTGTGTGCTGGCCTGCACCTGACTTACCTTGATAGACAACATTGGAACCTAGCAGCTTTAAGATTGGAAGGACTGCATCAAAAGATTCCTTTTCTCCGCCAACCATAATCGATAATCTGGCTTCCTTTGCACCTATATCTCCTCCAGATACCGGTGCATCCAACACTTGAATACCTTTATGTTTAGCTTCCTGATAGATTTTGCCTGCAAGGGATGGTGATGATGTTGTCATATCAATGAAATAGCTTCCTGACAGTCCATGGCGTATAAGCCCGTTATCTCCTAAGAAAACTTCCTCAACGTCTGTAGGATAGCCAACCATTGTGAAAACAATGGATGCTGTTTCCGCCACTTGTTTAGGTGTATCCACCCATCTAGCTCCTTTTTCGAGTAATTCTCGGGCCTTTTCCTTCGTTCTGGAGTATACCACTAATGGATACCCTGCTGCTAAAATATGGCCTGCCATACTATTTCCCATTACACCTGTGCCAATAAAACCGATAATTGTTTTTTCTGTGCTATTCATATGTAGCTTCCTTTCTAATCTTTTTACGATTGGAATAGTTGTTTTCTAGATCAATCAAATATTCCATGTATTTAAATAGATTTTACCATCCCGCCGTCAACAATAAATGCACTTCCTGTCATGTAGCTATTCGCATCTGATACGAGAAAAGTGGCAACATTTGCAAATTCTTCTGGGGTTCCATATCTCTTCAATGGTATTCCTGCTTTCATTTGAGCTTCAACTGCTTCTCGTGAAACCCCAAGTTTGTCTGCATTCACTTGATCCAAATGTTTAACCCGGTCAGTCGCAATCCTGCCCGGCGCGATTGTGTTAATGATAATTCCATACGGGGCCAGTTCCGAAGCAAGGGTTTTTGCTAAGCCGATGATTCCTGTCCGGAATGTATTGGATAAAATCAAACCAGGTATGGGTTCCTTTATGGAGGAAGAGGTAATATTAAGTATTTTCCCTCCCTGCTGTTTTAAATACGGCAACGACTCACGAATCAAACGAACATATGATAGCAGGTTTAACTCAAATGCAGTCTGCCAGGCATCATCCGTTAATTCTTCAAAAGAACCAGCGGGCGGGCCTCCAGCATTATTGATCAGTATGTTGATTCCGCCAAAGGTTGCAGCAGTGATGGAAACAAGCCGTGTTATATCTTCTGATCTAGTAAGATCTGCCTCCTGATAAGCAATTTTACCGGCACTAATTGCTTCTAGCTCGCTAGCTTTCTGTTTTAGCTTTTTCACATCTCTGCCGGAAATGACTACGTTAGCGCCTTCCCGTACAAGCCGTTCAGCGATGGCAAAGCCCAATCCTTGACTTGATGCTGCGACAAGCGCAGTTTTTCCTGATAAATTTAAGTCCATCGTATCCCAACCTCCTCATTCAAACTACCTTATATTATACATGATAAATTGCCAGAATACGTGGAAATAGGAGACAGATTGTAATCTGTCTCCTATTTCATAAATGAATCTATATGAAATTTCGAACATTCTTGTTAATACTAAATTTATAAACAGCAATTAGGAAAAATGCTACGGCAAAAGCAAACAAGACCATGATGTTAAGATACAGGCTCCCGACCGAATCGCCTTGCTGAAGTTTTCCAACTGTATCCAGAACCCAATGCTGGGGCATAAAATCAGCAACCCTTTGAACGGCTTTTGGCATAATGCCTACCGGCCAGAAACAGCCTGCCAATAGACAGGTTGGTGTTGAAACCAAGTTTTGCAATGCACCAGCTGAAGCAGAACTGTTGGAAAATGAAACGATGGTTAATGACAATCCGACAGATATAAGGGCATAGATCAATAACACTTCCGTCATCTGCCAAAATGTAACGTGCATGTTGATATGGAATATCTTTGTTAAAAAAATAAGGGTAAAAATTATTTGGACAAACATAACTAAAATGCTAACGATAATGTTCGACAACACATATTTTCGCGCATTAATGGGTGTAGATAATAACCGAAAATAGGTGCGATTTTCCTTTTCCTTTATAATAATTTCAGCAAAATTCCCTGCCGAAATCAACATAATCATAAGCAGGAACCCAATTGTTTGATTTGTCATATCTTTTCCCAAGGAAGTATCCGATAATGAGCTGACTTTTACGCTATAATGAGAGTTCTGATAATTTGCATACATCTTATTAAAAGTGTCTAAATTTCCATTCGCCGCTTTACTGATACTTAAAATATTATCGATATATTGATATAAATAGGAGTGAACAAAGCCCGTTATTTGTGAACCTTTAATGGAGGTTATTTCAATGTAACCAGGCTGCCCTGACAATATACTTTGGGAGAACCCGCTTTTAAAAGTAATCATACAATCTATCGTTCCAGAGGTAATTCCATCGGAAGCAGCTGCTTCACTTAATTTCATCACCTTCACATTATTTAAACTTTCAAGGAAATGGACCGTATCATTGGCAATCTTCTGATGATCCTGATTGACGACCGCTACTTTCAGCTGCGATTGTTCTGAGCCGCCGTATACGAGAAAGGAAATGAAAATGCCAACTAGAGGAAGACAAAAATAGATAATGATATTTCTCTTTTTCCTAAAAGTAACCATTGCTATTTTCTTTACTAACCATAAAACGTCCTTCATTATAGCCCCTCCCTTTTACGTAACAAGATGATGGAGATCGCTAAAAATATAATGGCTATCCCCATATTCAAACTAATTGCCTTTATTGCCGCTAAATAATCATTAGCATAAATAATTTTCGTAACTGCATTGTTTGCCCAGGTAAGCGGAGAGAGATTTGTGATAGAAATTCCTTTAGCATCGTCTATTTTAAAGTAGGCACCGCCAAAAAATGAAGATAATTGAATCACAATCATAAGAATAGTACGAGCTGCTTCGCCAGTTTTTGCTAAATAACTGACCCCTAATCCGAAACTAACTGACAGAAACACTTCAGTTGCTAATACTAGAAACACCATTCCGAAATGATTACCCCAATTAGCTTTAAATGCTATTGAACTAAACGCAACAATTACCATAACAAAAGTAATATTGATCAATAATGCACCAATTATTTTCCCCAAGAAGATTTCTCCCTTTGAGATTGGAGCAGTTAAAAGGCGAATGGACGTATTCCTGGTCCTTTCCCCACGTATGAGAGAGGAGGCACCTAGAGCAGCATATAGAGCAATCATGGTGGTCATCGCCATTGCATAATAATCCATTGAACCGGGCTGTTTTTTTGAATTTAAAGATTTTTCCTTGATAAAATGATCTTCTGAATGACTTGCCAAAGCAGTACTTACCTTACTTGGGTCCACCTTTGCCACTGAAGCAACTACATTATACCTTCCGGCATAAGCACTAAGCATTCCTTGAATAATGCTTTCTTCTATGCTATTTCGACTAGTTCCATAAAGCTGAATTCCATCATTGGTTACTTCTATATAAGCAGAAAAATTATTTTCCTTTACTTCATTTTTTCCATCAAGATTTCCTGAAATCTGCTTAAACTGGACCCCCGACTTTTCTGCTTCTTTTATAAATGATTGAAAAGATGTAGCAATCATAGGATCTGCGGTAATTTTATATAAAACATGTATATCATCGACAGCTAACTTTGAATTAAATGCATTAGATAAAGCTGTACCAAGAATTAACATTAATACGATGGGAAAGGCAAGCATGAATACAAACGTTCGAATATCACGGACACTATGTTTTATTTCCTTTATCGCTATATTTAATATGTTCACCGGATGAACCTCCAATCGGTTTCTCTAATCCCTTAGATTTCTGCCTGTAAGCGTTAGAAACACAGTTTCTAAGTTTGGTTCTTTTTCATGCAGGGAGCTGATCTCAATACCTTGATTCATGAGTGATTGGATAATTTTATTTAAATTATTCAATTCAATTTCTGAATTTACTTTCAGCAGAGTTTCCTCCAGCGTAACTGACTTTACACCATTAATTTCTTTAATCAGTCCGATGTCAATGTTTCCGCCAGATTTTACCTCAATCCAAACATCCTTTGTATTGGTAATAATAGAAATTAATTGCTCCTTTGTCCCTTCAGCTATTACTTTTCCATGGTCAATGATGGCAATTTTAGAACAAATCTCTTCGACCTCTTCCATGTAATGGCTTGTATAGATAATCGTGCAGCCCATTTCGTTTAATTTTCTTACAGATTGGAGTATATAATTTCTTGATTGCGGGTCAATTCCGACTGTCGGTTCATCCATAATAATCAGCTTGGGTCTATGAGCTATAGCACAAGCAATATTTAACCTTCTTTTCATCCCGCCAGAAAAATTCTTTGGGTATTCCTTTTGTTTATCATGCAGGCCAACAAACTCCAAGGCTTCGTGTACACGTTCATCTAGTTCAGCCCCCCGAATCCCATATAGCCCAGCAAAAAATCTCACATTCTCAGCTGCTGTTAAATCTTCATAAATGGCCAAATCCTGTGGGACTACTCCGAGATTTGACTTAGCAAATTTGCTGTTTTTAAAACTATTTTTACCCAGGATATTAATTTCACCTTCATTTGGTCTTAGAAGACCGGCAATCATATTAATGGTCGTACTTTTTCCTGCACCATTTGCACCTAAAAACCCAAAAATCTCACCTTCTGTGATGGATAATGATATATTGTCAACTGCTACAAAATCAGCAAATTTCTTTGTTAAATTTTTAAGTTCTAATACATTCATTTTATTCTGCTCCTCTCATCAACTTATGGCTTCATTATAAACAAAAAGGATGAACCTGCATCAGTGCAAAAGTTCATCCTTTTCATATGAATAAATTCATATATTTTTCTTCATATTTTCATGTTCTGAAATAGGTAATAGCATGGTGACTGAAAATCCATTTGTCCCGTCTACAATAATCTTTCCGTCTATCGATGCCGTTCGTTCTTCCATCCCAATCATCCCCAAGCCTTTTTTTACCTTCGCTGCACCAATCCCATTATCCCTAACTTCTACTTTTATTAAGGAATTAAGGACATGAACTTCAATCGAGATCATGGATGCCTTTGAATATTTCAACGCGTTAGTAAATACTTCAATGATATTTTCCTGTATAATTTTCCATTGGATTGGTTTGATGATATCGATATAACCTTTATGAACAAATGTTGTTTTGATTTGATGTTTTGTTGAAAACTCTTCAATCATTAATTTAAGTCGATGAATCCCCAATTGTTCCATTGGAGGTTTTAGATTCTTTAAGGTAACCCGGATGTTTTCAATCCCCAATTTGGAAATATTAATTGCATTTTGCAGCAATGCCAAAGCTTTTTGATGATCGGTTTCCACCAGCCTTTTGGCTGCCTCCATTTGAATTAAAGCACTTGTCATGGAATGACCAATTTCATCATGGAACACCTGTGAAAGACGATTTCTTTCTTCCAGCTTGAACGTATATTCTGATTGACGGATAAACTCCTCGTTATTATCCAAACTTGTCGTTAATTTATGAACTTTTTTTCTCATTTCATCCAACTGTGCTTCCTGAAATCTCAACTTTGCCTCAGCACTTATAGCTAGAGTGTGTATAACAAAACTTAAAGCAGCGGCCAAACCATATTGAAATCTGACAATTGAATCCAGCCATAATAAAGGCAATAAAATCAATGTAAAAAGCAGCCACTTTTTTTGTATGTAGCTGGCTATCAGCTCACACAAATTTATAGGTAAAAGTAATATAAACAATGGCTCCACCCAATTAAAAGAAACCATAATTTGCACAATCGACAGGAGGAAGACCACTTTTTGAACATATTCATGTTTTATGAGATATATAAGGAGATTTAAACAAAGGTATAAAAGGAAGGAAAGCATAACGAACGGGATGTTAAAAACAGGATGCTGAATATAATGAGCTGCTAAAAAGGCAAATAAAATCAGTTTACAAATAATAACCCAATATTCCATTTCTTTCCCTCAATTAGTTGACTTTACCCGTTAAATAATAGATAGCAATTTGTGTTCTGTGACTAAGACCTGTTTTTCCCAGAATAGTAGTAATATAATTGGCAATAGTTCCTTCTGAAATAAAAAGTTGTTTAGAAATTTCTTTATTGGAATACCCTTTTGCAATCAATGTCATGATGTCCATTTCTCTTTCTGTAAATTGACTTTTATCCATTTTGCATTCATTTTTTTGGTCAGTCAAATTTGATTTAATTTTATCCAAAACAACCTCCTGCATAACGGTATTTCCATTGTAGACACTCTTAATTGCCTCGCGAATACGTTCCGGATCATTGTTTTTTAATAGATAACCTTTAGCGCCATTTTTAATGGCATCAAGAATATACTCATCGTCGTCAAACGTGGTCAAAATCAATGGTTTTGTTGTCGTCTGTTCTGAAATGATCTGTGTTGCTTCTACACCATTCATATTTGGCATTCTAATATCCAACAAAGCGATATCAACATCATGTTTTTTACAATATTCTACTGCTTCCAGACCGTCATTTACCGTTTCAAGCACTTCAAATTCATGGTAAGTGCTTAAAATGATTTTCATTCCTTCCCGAATAAAAGAATTATCATCAGCAATGATTATTTTTATTTTCATCATATAAAATGAGATTCACCTCTCCTGGTTGATTCTATATAGGTATTATATAACAATACCACATATTAGCAGAAAAAAAATAACGGATCAGCTAAAGTTTCAGCTAATCCGTTATTCATGGTTTTAATTATTTAGAAATGGCATTGTTTACCGCTTCGACTACTTGTGATGTCGTTTGCATGTTCAGTACCTCACCAGCAAGTCTTTCCATTTCATCTTTGTTTAATTTACTGATTAAGGAACGTGCTTTTAAAATTGACGTAGCACTCATAGAAAATTCATCAAGACCAAGTCCTAGCAGAAGCGGAATAGCTGTTTCATCTCCAGCCATTTCTCCGCACATGCCGGCCCATTTGCCTTCTGCATGAGCAGCATCAATAACCATTTTAACCAATCTTAAGATCGATGGGCTATACGGTTGGTACAGATATGATACACGCTGGTTCATACGGTCTGCAGCCATTGTGTATTGAATTAGATCATTTGTACCGATACTAAAGAAATCAACTTCTTTAGCAAATTGATCGGCTAAGATGGCAGTTGATGGAATTTCCACCATAATTCCCAGTTCAATTTTATCAGCTACTTTTTGTCCTTCAGATAAAAGCTTTTGCTTTTCTTCTTCAAGAATAGCCTTCGCAGATCTGAATTCATCCAATGTGGCAATCATTGGGAACATGATTTTCAAGTTACCGAAACTGCTTGCACGTAAAAGAGCACGAAGCTGAGTGCGGAAAATGTCTTGTTCCTCAAGGCAAAGCCGGATTGCCCGGAACCCTAAGAATGGGTTCATTTCCTTCGGCAATTCCAAATATGGAAGCTCTTTGTCACCGCCGATATCTAATGTACGAACGACAACTGGTTTTCCATTCATTCCTTCCAACACTGCTTTATAGGCTTCAAATTGTTCCTCTTCTGTTGGCAGCTGATCTCTTCCCATATATAAGAACTCTGTACGGTAAAGACCTACTCCTTCAGCACCATTTGAAATGACACCTTTTAAATCATTTGGTGTCCCAATGTTTGCAGCTAGATCTACATGATGACCGTCAGCAGAAATGGTTTGTTCATTGACAAGTTTTGCCCACTCAGCTTTTTGAACTTCATACTCTTCCGCTACTTTGCGATATTGAGAAATAAGCTCAGCTGTCGGGTTAATATGAACTTCACCTTTTAAGCCATCTACGATTACCATATCGCCATTTTTGATTTCTTCTGTAGCTGTTTTAGTACCAACAACTGCAGGAATCTCCAAAGAGCGTGCCATGATGGCCGAATGTGAAGTGCGGCCTCCAATATTGGTAGTAAAGCCTTTTACAAATTGACGGTTCAATTGCGCTGTATCAGATGGAGTTAAATCTTCTGCTACAATGATTACTTCTTCTGCAATCATGCTTGGGTTCGGTAATTGCACAGCTAATAAATGGGATAATACCCGTTTGGTAACATCACGGATATCTGCCGCACGTTCTTTCATATATTCGTTATCCATTTGTTCAAACATGGTGACAAACATGTCAGCAGTTTCCTTAAGAGCAACCTCGGCGTTAACTTTTTCAGATTGAATTTTATCTTCAATCGGCGAATTTAACTCAGGGTCACTTAATACAAGAAGATGCGCTTCAAAAATCGCAGCTTTATCTTCTCCTAAGTCAACTTTTGCACGGTCGCGAATCGCTTCAAGCTCCGATTTCGATTTAGCCATAGCCTGGCGGAACCGTTCAACTTCTGCTGAAGCATCTTCAATTGTTCTCTTTTCAAAAGATAAATCGGGTTCTACCAAACGGTATGCTTTTGCAATAGCAATACCGTTTGATGCAGCAATTCCATGTAAGAAATTCATTATTCTGCCAAACCTTCTTTTTTCATCATTTCTGTAATGCTGTTTAATGCGTCGTTTGAATCACTGCCTTCTGCAGTAATTTTAATTTCAGCACCTTGGCCGATTCCAAGAGACATAACACCCATGATAGATTTTAAATTAACAGTTTTACCTTTATATTCTAAATTAATTTCTGAATCAAATTTACTAGCGGTTTGTACTAATAAAGTTGCAGGTCTTGCATGGATTCCTGTTTCTGCTACTACTTTAAATTGCTTCTCAGCCATTAAAAATCAAACTCCTTTAAATATGTAATAATATATTGATACTTGACTTATTAAATTTATACAATTTGTCCCATTTAGTCAACTAACACTTTAAATGAAAAAAGTAGATTTATTAACATTTTAAATTTGAACAGCAAATAATAGAATTTCATTTTCAAGTATATATTTTCCTAGAAATATGACAAACATGTATAAAGTGTAAAATCAACGTTTGTGTGTTTTTTCACACACTCGTAAGAATACCATTTTCTTATGTTTTCGACAATGAAAAAACTCAAAATTTATAAAAAAAGCTGCTCAATTTGAGTCAGCTCCATTTTTTATTTTATTCATTCGCAGCAGACAATGGTGATCTTGGCTCATCAACTGGCACCTCTGCTTCTAATATCGCCTCTTCTAATAATAGAGCATATTTTTTACTGTCTTTTTCCGTCCACTGGAATCGGTCAGCCATATAATGAATGACTTGTGTTTTCCACTTTTTAACCAATTTTATGTTAAATAGGATGGCCCCCGTTCGGCGGTTAAAGAAATCAACTGGCGTTACCACCATTTCATGTTCAATCCCATAGACGAGCTTTGCAAATAAACCCAGAGGGATTCCATATTTCGCAGCATCCTCCATATTTTGTTTTATACATAGGTAAACGGCCTGTATATTTGACCCGTACATTTTTGCCAATTTTTCTGCCTCATCCTTATAAAGACCCAGCTGAACTCCTTCCTCGATATGGTTTAATACATAGGAACGGAAATTGCTTGATCCCCCTACATTTCCACCTGAAATGGGCAAGTTTTTTGTTGAACATGCGGGGTAATTCCTGCCTTCTTCAGATTGAAACATGGATACCATTAAGTTAACTACGGTTTCCGCCATTTTTCGGTATCCGGTCAACTTACCGCCGGCAATAGTAATTAATCCAGAATCCGATACCCAAACTTCATCTTTTCGAGAAATTTCGGAGGCGTTTTTCCCTTCTTCATAAATGAGCGGCCTAACACCAGACCAGCTGGATTCGATATCTTTCTCAGTTATTTTCATATCAGGGAACATATAGTTTATCGCATTAATAATATAGGTGCGGTCAGACGTTGTCATTCTTGGATTTACTGCATCTTCGTTATAAAATGTATCGGTTGTGCCTACATATGCCTTGCCATCCCTTGGTATGGCAAAGACCATTCGGCCATCTGGTGTATCAAAATAAATGGCCTGCTTTAACGGAAATCTGGTTTGGTCAATTACTAGATGGACACCTTTGGAAAGCTGCAGTGTTTTTCCCTTTTTGGAATGATCCAAATCACGAATACTATCTACCCATGGACCAGCGGCATTGACAATTTTTTTCGCACGCACTTCATACGTTTCTCCTGTTAATTGATCCTCCACTAGTGCCCCTGCCACTTTATTGTTTTCATAGATCAATTTCAACACTTTCGTATAGTTGCATGCAATAGTGCCTTTCTCGAAAGCTGCTTTCATTACTTCTATAGTTAAACGAGCATCATCTGTACGATATTCTACATAATAACCCCCTCCCTTTAATCCCGATCTCTTTATTAATGGTTCTTTTGCTACTGTTTCCACTGCTGATAACATGGAGCGGCGTTCAGAACGCTTGACCCCGGCCAAAAAATCATACACCCTAAGACCGATTGAGGTGGATAACTTGCCGAATGTACCGCCTGTATGCATTGGCAGCAGCATCCACTCCGGTGTGGTAACATGCGGGCCATTTTCGTAAACAATTGCCCTCTCTTTTCCAACTTCAGCAACCATTTTCACTTCAAATTGTTTTAAGTATCTTAGTCCTCCATGAACTAATTTTGTTGACCTGCTAGAGGTGCCTGCTGCAAAATCCTGCATTTCAACAAGAGCAGTCTTTATTCCCCTGGCAGCAGCATCTAAGGCAATGCCCGCCCCGGTAATTCCACCGCCTATAACCAGAACATCAAACATTTCACTTTTAAGGTTATCCACGATTTTTTTTCGATTTAAATTCGAAAAGTTCATAGTAAATTCCTCCAATTGCATATACATATTATTAGTATGCTTGAATTTTTTAAAGGGAAATAAAAAGAGACCACAAAAGACATTATCGAAAACGATAATGTTTTTGTGGTCTCTCCAATTTCTCCAGCCATTTATTAACTTAAGTGTATTATATCACAAATCATACATTTTGGAAGCGTTGTTTTACTTCTTTTTAAATATAAAAAACGGGATAAACATATTAACTTAGATCAAAAAAGTCCCATAGCTCTTTTTTAGATGTCGTGATGGCCTCCGCACCTGCCTTTAATGCAGCCTTCACTTCATCCTTGGTACGAATTAATCCTCCGGCAAATATAGGCGTACTGACACGCTCCTTTACCTCAGCGATCATCCATGGCATAGCGCCTGGCAACACTTCAATATAATCTGGCTGCGTTTTTTCAATCAGCTTGAAGCTTTTTTCAAGGGCATGACTGTCAATTAAAAAAATTCTCTGGACAGCAATGACCCCTTTTTGTTTGGCTTTATGAATAACCCCTGATTTTGTTGAAATAAGGCCAAAAGGTTTGAATTCCTGGCAAATATATTCTGTAGCGTACTCATCGTTTTTCATACCATGAATTAAATCAACATGGTAAATCATTTTCTTCCCATGCTCATTCGCCATCTTGCTAATATTTTTCAATTGAGCAATATGCATATCTAAAAAAACGCCAATTTCATAGGGACTTTTTAAAAACCGCTCAAATTCTTTTAAATTCGCAGAGGCAGGTAAAATTTTCTGTTCCATTCTATTCGTACCTTTCCATTAAGCTTATACAGCCATTTTAGCTTCTTGGTTCTTTTAAATATTGATATAAAACATCTCCGCCGCGCTGACCAATTCCCCGAAAATGCTTGAAGTCCTTTCTATTAACCAATACATCCCGAAAAATCATAAAGTCCTCATTTTTAACATAGTATTCAGACAGCTCACCTGTCATAAGCCTATTTAAAATATCATCAACTATTTCCTTATTCATGGTCCTTCCGCCTTTCCTTATAAACTTCTATAGCATTCATTTTTTCATCTGCAATCTCTTTTTTTGAAAGCGCATGCATTACTTTTTCCTCTAGCTCATATATTTTATCAAATTTTCAATAAAATTCTTTAAATTGTCAAATAAAAATCTTTACGAATGATGAAAAGTAGTGCAAACTGTTATTTAAATGGAATTAATAGTTTGCCAGACAAAGGAGAGAGAGAATTGAAGAAAGCAGAAGTGGGCAATATCATTGAATTCCGGGGCGGGCTGCAAGGAATTGTTGAGAAAGTTAATGAAAACTCTGTCATCGTTGACCTAACTTATATGGATAATTATCGCGATTTAGAGTTGGATCAGCGTACAGTAGTCAATCATAAGAATTATCGTATCATAAAAGAAAACGCTTTAAATTAGAAAAGGCAGATATTTTTCTGCCTTTTCTTTTATTTTCATTTACAAAGTTACTGACCTTGCTTCGTCTCTTTAGACAGCTGCTTAAGCGATTTTACTTTACCATGTGGATTTTGATCCTGCTTTCTGACTGTCCACTCTCTTTCATGCTGGCTTTGTGATTTACTCATGGTTTTCACTCCCTTCCCGTTTATTTTTTCTCATTTTCCATTTCTTATCGCAAAAATGAAAAGAATGTTTTATGGGTCATTTCAAAAATTTTTTGGTATAATAAGTTTTATTTCAGTTAAAGGGGTTTACATTTAATGAAGAATCTCCTGATGGATTTCCGCTTAATAGCAGGGGTAATTATTGCACAATTACTATTATTTTATTCTTTTCAAGAGCAGGATATTTTTTGGTATATTTTTACTGCTTCTATTTTAGTTTTAATTATTTATTCTTTGTTTCAGGGAAAAGTTGATGATGAAGCATCTTTTACGAAGTATTTATTCTTTGGAATAATATCCGGTCTGCTTTTATATACAACTTTTTGGCTTGGTAACAAAATCATTTATCATTTTCCGATCGAAAATAGCGTTACCCGGCTCTATCACCTGTATTCTCCAAGTTTATTTTTTGAATACCTGGGGCTCATTTTAGTGGCAGCGCCAGGAGAAGAACTTTTTTGGCGCGGTTTTGTCCAAAAAAGACTGTTGAACTACTTTAAGCCGTTCACAAGCATAGCAGCTGGAGCGTTATTGTATGCCTTGTCCAATATTTATTCTGGCTCTTTCATATTGGTATTGGCCTCGTTCATTTCCGGATTGGTCTGGGGAGCCTTATATTATTGGAAAAAGAGTATGCCGCTGATCATCGTATCGCATATCATTTTTGACATCATGATATTTATTATCATGCCGATCAAATAAAGAAGGCAGCTGTTCATTCTGACAGCTGCCTTCTTTATTTCGTTTCATTTGGCATAAAAGGTTTCATCCACAATAAGACAAAAAAGATTATGCAAATATATCCAAACAATGGATATAAATAGGAAAGAAGAGTCCCGTAATTTACTAGACTTATGAGATAAGAGCACGCAAAAATAGCCGTTACTGAGAGTATTGCTGGAACCGGCTTATATTGCTGAAGCTGTCTGTCAAGTCCAAAGACATTTCCTATGACAGAAGTAAATATTTCACCATAAATCACCATTACAAAAATCCAATAGAAAAATGGAGCCAGATTTTTCATTATGATTGCCATCGGTATTTCATAATTTTCAACGTCTGGCAGCATGATTAAAGTAAAATGACTAGCAAGCAAAATAAGTGTTAATCCAAGTCCTCCCAGAATCCCTCCCCATTTAATTGTCCAATCATCTTTAACTTCTGTTGCGACAGGTACTAATACTGCCTGTGCAAGCCCCAAATTTAAGGCTGCATATGAAAATGGGGAAATCACACTCTTCCACCCGTCATCTGCATGTGGAATATACAGCAACTGTTGAAGAAAGTTTGGCATTCTTAATGATAAAATCATTAATATTAAACTAAAGCTGATCATTAGCGGTACAACAAAAGTATTGACGGCAAATAGACCTTTCGTCCCAAGCATCATGACCAAATAAGAAAGAATGATCGTTAAAATCACTCCAACATTTTTGGGCAGTCCCAGCTGCTCCTCAAATACTGCTCCTGCCCCTGACAACATCACTGCACTAACTCCTAATAACATAAAAAGCATAACAATATTAATAATCCGTGATGGCCATTTACCAAATAAATGCTCATTAAATTCCTGATAAGATTTAGCGTTAATTTGTGCTGCCATTCTCATTAACTTGGAACCGATCATCACAAAAAGATACCCGCTCATCAATATACTAATTAAGCCAAAGAAACCAAATCGCGAAAAAAATTCGACGATTTCTTTTCCAGTGGCGAATCCTGCTCCAACCACAGTCCCGACATAGACTGCTGCAATTTGAAAGGCCTGATTCCAATTCCTTTTCACATCATCTCCCCCTTATCTCCAATATATGAGAATCTGGACAAACAAAGACGAGCTTTTTTCCTTTTGCATGTAAAGTTATTGGATGATTTTAGCTAACGGAGTTTCCTTTTAATCAACAAAAATTACCAAAGCGTATGACTTGAAAGTCAAAAAAGGTCAGAGTATACTAAGGTCAAAGTTAGTCAAAGTCAAAATGATAAAAGCAAATAACAAGGAGGTTATTTAACATGCTTTGTCAAAAATGCAATCAAAAACAAGTTAATGTTCAATTAAATTTAAATGTGAATGGTCAACGTAAAGAAATGAAACTATGTCACGAATGTTATATAAAAGAGAAACAATCACTAGGATCTGGAATGAACATGAATCCGTTTCAAAATTTTCCTTTTAGTGACCTTTTCCAAACTCAGAGTATCTTACCACAAGGTTCAAATACGAAAGGTCAAATGACACCGCAAGCTGAAAGAAATCATTCTAACGGCATTATCGACCACTTTGGCCGTAACTTGACACACATGGCAAAAGCCGGTCTTATTGATCCGGTAGTCGGACGTGATGAAGAAATAAGACGTGTCATTGAAATTTTAAACCGCCGAAATAAAAATAATCCGGTTTTAATTGGTGAACCTGGTGTGGGAAAAACAGCAATTGCCGAAGGACTTGCCTTAAAAATATCCGAAGGAGACGTACCAGGGAAACTTCAAAATAAAGAGGTTTATTTACTTGATGTTGCCACGCTTGTAGCCAATACCGGCATCCGCGGTCAATTTGAGGAACGAATGAAGCAACTAATCGCGGAATTACAAAAACGTAAAAATATTGTTTTATTTATTGATGAAATCCATTTACTAGTTGGTGCCGGTTCAGCAGAAGGCTCAATGGATGCAGGCAACATTTTAAAACCAGCACTTGCCCGCGGTGAATTGCAGGTTGTCGGGGCCACAACATTAAAAGAATACCGCCAAATTGAAAAGGATTCTGCACTGGAAAGAAGATTCCAGCCAGTGCATGTGCAAGAGCCTTCAACAGAGGCTGCCATTGAAATTTTAACCGGCATTCAAAAGAAATATGAAGACTATCATGATGTTTCTTATTCTGAAGAAGCCATTCGTGCATGTGTAACTTTATCACAACGCTATATTCAGGACCGCTTCTTGCCTGATAAAGCCATTGATCTATTGGATGAAGCAGGTTCCAAATTAAATCTTACTACTGATGACACAAATATGATTCACCTCGAAGCACGTCTAAAAGAAATTGCTGCTGAAAAGGAAGAGGCACTTAAGAATGAAGCATATGAAAAAGCAGCCAAACTTCGTGATGAGGAAGTTAAACTGGAAAAAACATTAAATTATGAATCCAGTGCACAAAGACCAATTGTTACGGTTTCCCATATTCAAGAAATTATTGAACAAAAAACTGGGATTCCTGTTGGAAAGCTTCAGCAGGATGAACAGTTGAAAATGAAACTGCTGGAAGAAAATTTAAATAAAAAAGTCATTGGTCAAGAAAAAGCAGTGCGAAAAATTGCGAAGGCGATTCGCCGCAGCCGAGCCGGTTTAAAAGCGAAAAATCGCCCAATTGGTTCCTTCCTGTTTGTTGGTCCGACGGGCGTAGGGAAAACAGAATTAACCAAAACACTGGCTGAGGAATTATTCGGCTCCAAGGATTCTATGATTCGTCTTGATATGAGTGAATACATGGAAAAACACAGTGTCTCAAAATTAATTGGTTCCCCTCCAGGCTATGTCGGCCACGATGAAGCAGGACAGCTTACAGAAAAAGTTCGCCGAAATCCGTATAGCATCATCCTATTGGATGAAATTGAAAAGGCACATCCAGATGTACAGCATATGTTCCTGCAAATTTTGGAAGACGGACGTCTTACTGACAGTCAGGGTCGAGTTATAAGCTTTAAAGACACGGTTATCATCATGACAAGTAATGCAGGTGTAGCGCAAAAATCGATTCATGTCGGTTTTGGCACGAGTGAAGCAGTAGAAGAATCAAGTATTCTTGATTCACTTGGCGGGTTCTTTAAACCGGAATTCTTAAACCGCATAGACAGCATTATCGAATTCCACTCACTAGATCAAAAGCATATCTTAAAAATTGTTGACCTCATGTTGAATGAATTGAAAGAAACATTAAAGGAACAAAATATTGATTTAACCTTCTCAGAAGAGGTGAAAGAAAAATTAGCTGAATTAGGCTATCATCCAGCATTTGGCGCAAGACCTTTGCGCCGAACAATTCAAGAGCAGCTTGAAGACAAAATTGCTGATTTTATCTTGGATGAGCCAGATGCAAGAACATTAACTGCTGTTTTAGTAGACGATGAATTATCCGTTACTTCTGAAGTTGCTGCTGTTAAATAGCTGGTATTAAATAAAGGATAAAAGCGAAGCCGCTCTTTTATGGCTTCGCTTTTATCCTTCTTTTATAAAGCTTTATCATTAATTGAGACTAACCATTTTTCAATTTCACCGGCAACCGATTCCACACAGCCATTTTCAAATGGAGATATTAGATTTGCTGCTGCAACAAGCTTTGTAAAGGACAAACTTCCTCCAAGCTTGCATAAATTCACATAATCAGCCCATGCCGCCTCGCGGTCTTCACGTGAACGTTTCCAGAATTGAAAAGCACAAATTTGAGCTAATGTATAATCAATATAATAAAAAGGAGAATTGTAAATATGGCCTTGACGCTGCCAATAGCCGCCATTTTCTAAATACTCATTCCCATCATAGTCTTTATGTGGCAAATACTTCTTTTCAATTTCTCGCCACTTTAACTTCCTATCATTAGGCGTTGCTTCCGGATTCTCATACACCCAATGCTGAAATTCATCTACAGACACTCCATATGGAAGGAACATCAAAGCATCGCTCAAATGTGAATACTTATATTTATCAGTATCTTCTTTAAAGAATAGCTCCATCCATGGCCAAGTGAAAAATTCCATACTCATTGAGTGTATCTCACAAGCTTCATATGTTGGCCAAAAGTATTCAGGAATTTCAAATTCCCTGCTTAAATATACCTGAAAAGCGTGGCCAGCTTCATGTGTTAACACGTCAATATCCCCTGATGTACCATTAAAATTGGAAAAGATAAACGGTGCTTTATGGTTTTCAATGAACGTACAGTAGCCGCCACTGGCTTTGCCCTTTTTAGCCACAAGGTCCATCAAATTATTTTCCTGCATAAAACGAAAAAATTCCCCAGTTTCCTTTGAAAGCTCTTCATACATTTTCTGCCCATTTGCTATGATCCATTCAGGGTTTCCTTTTGGCGCTGCATTACCTGTCTCAAAAATAAAGCCTTCATCATAATACTTTAATTGATCAAGTCTTAGACGCTTACGCTGACGTTCCTTTAGCTTAGACGCAATCGGGACAATCGAGTCTTTGATCTGCCTGCGGAAATTTGCGACCATTTCTGCATTGTAATCTGTACGCATCATACGGTAATATCCAAGTTCCACGAAATTTTCATAGCCAAGCTTGTTCGCAATCTCCGTTCTTACTTTAACGAGATCATCAAAAATCCTGTCTAATTCTGACTCATGCTCTGCAAAAAAACCGTTGCTGGCTTCATTTGCTTTTTTCCTCATTTCCCGATCAGTAGACTGGGCAAATGGACCCATCTGAGCAAGCGTCCTTTCTTCCCCTTCAAATTGGATCTTGGCAGAAGCTATCAGTTTCGTATATTCAGTTGATAACCGATTTTCCTTTTGCAGCAATGGAACAATTTCCGGTTTAAACGTCTTTAGCTGTCCTTCTGCAAGAGCAAACAGCTGGATCCCCCATTTTGCTTCAAGATCATCACGGAATTTGGAATTTGTTAACGCCTGATAGTATTTCGTCACTAGCCCCTCAACCTCAGGCTGGAGTTCATCTATATAATCCTGCTCCTGTTTATAAAAATCATCATTTGTATCAATAGAATGACGAATATACACAAGATTAAACATCGTATCCAAATGATTTCTTAATTGGTTGATTTCATCCATTGCATTACATTGTTCTGCAGCTGATGAAGCTTGTTGAAACCGTTCAAGTGTCTCATCAAATCTTCTTCGAACTTCGTCCAGATCCGGGCGAACATATGTATAATTCTCAAACCCCATGGAAACATCCTCCTTTAATATCAGTTATAAACATTTCGACAATACCTATTCATATTCCTTTAATAAAAAAAATACGACCGATGGCCGTATTAAAATTTCCCCGCTGGGATACCCAATTTTTTCAATAAGTTGATTGCTTCTAACTTTTCCGAATCGTTCAGGCTCGACATTAAGGTATCGATTTGCTTAGCATGGTCAGGGAAAATGTCCTGGATTAATTGTTTCCCTTCATCTGAAATCTGTGCATAGGTGACGCGGCGGTCTTTTGGACAAGCAATTCGTTTTAATAACCCTTTTTGTTCCAGCTTATCCACTACATAAGTAATACTTCCGCTGGCAAGCAGAATTTTACCGCCAATTTGCTGTAATGGCTGATCCCCCTTATGATACAACAGTTCAAGTACAGCAAATTCCGTCGGATTTAACCCATTAGCTTGTATGACTTTATTCACATGTTCATTTATTGCTTTATAGGCCCTTGAAAGGACAATAAACAATTTTAAAGAAATTGCAATTGAATCGTTTTCCATCGTATTTTTCATCCTTTTAAAAATTGTCACTAAAATTATCTCGATTTCAAAATTATTATAAAAAAATTATCGTTTGCTGTCAATTTACCAAAAGAAAAAGCAGGAAAAAATTATTCAAATAGTGAACAATAAATATATATAGTATTAACTGTGAAATATCGAGGTATACAAAATGAAAAAATATAAAGGCAATTTTCTCATCTATTCTCTTGTAGTCATCATTCCTGCTATTATTTTTTGTACATATTATTTTAATAAAATTGTAAAAGAAAAGAACCTACAAAAGAAGAATGATGCTTTATGGGTTGCATCCATCTACCAAAAGAACTGGGATCAATTCTTCAACGAAACGATCACCAGCTTAAAAATTCTTTCCTACGCTGTACAAGGAAATCTTGATTCCCCCGATAAAATGGAGCCATTGTTAAAGCAAGTTAAGCAGAATGATCCACGATACGGAGGGCTTTATTTACTTGACAATCGCGGCAGAGTATTAACTGGAACCGACAATTTACGAAAAGGTGTTCAATCATCCAGCTTATCTTATATACATGATGCAATTAAAACAAAAGATACGATTATTTCCGATTATGTGGAAACCGTTAAAAATAATCAAGACATTTTAGGAATAGCCACTCCTGTCCTCGATGACAACCGCAATGTAAAAGCGATTCTAGTGGCTGATCTGCGAATTGATTATATGAGAAACCTGATGAACGTGCTCACCCCAGACGCAAAACTATATGTTGAAAACGATAAGCAAAAACCTATTTTGGAGCTAAATGTTAACAAGCAGGATATAGAAGATAAACTTCAATGGGTTTCTTCACCAATGGATAGTCTTCCATGGAATATTAAAGTGAAAATAGCGAAGCAAGACGGAAATGATATGATAGCATTATTCATACAATCCATCCTTATTTTTCTCGTAATCACACATATTATCTATTTACTTTTTAAATATATTCTATTAAGAATTCAAACGAAAAAGGAACGCAAAGAAAATGAAATTCAAAAACTTGAATTGATCGGTACTTTAGCGGCAAGTACTGCTCATGAAATTCGCAACCCATTAACAGGTGTAAAAGGACTGATACAGCTGTTAAGAGAAAAATATACGGATGCTGCTGACCGTTATTACTTTGATGTCATCAATACCGAGCTGCAGAGAATAAATGAAATCGTCAGCGAGTTTCTAATACTAGGCAAACCTACTGCCCAATCAACTGGCCATATTAATATCGCAGAGGCATTAAATGAATTAAGGCCACTAATTGAATTAGAAGGAAACTCACTTAATACCGAATGCAAATGGGAACTACCTTCTGAACCCGTGATTGTCTCATGTGTAAAAGACCAAATCAAACAAGTCATTTTAAACATAACAAAAAATGCCTTTGAATCAATCGAGAATTCAGGTGTGATTCAGATTACACTCGAAAAGCGGTCAGATGTTTGTATGATAAAAATTAAGGACAGCGGTAAGGGGATATCTAAAGCACAATTAGCGGAAATTTTCCGACCATTTTACACTTCTAAAGAGACAGGAACCGGACTTGGTTTGGTTATTTGCCAGCGAATTATCCATTCCTTCGGGGGGAGCATTCAGGTAAATAGCATCGAAGCTATCGGTACAGAAGTTGAAATATCACTCCCTCTGGCTCATATATGACGAGACTAATATGGTCTCGTTTTTTTATTATTTCTATATGTATGTTTTTTCACAAATTATAACAAAAAGAAGGTGAAGCAAAAGATACGGATTTTAATGGCATTAGCTGATTTTCTCTAAATATGTTTCGGAGGAAAGCTGATCTTTCTTACTTGCTGCCGTTAGCGAGGAAGCTAAGGCTAGTGCTTGATCCATAAGCTCCATATTTGCAGAGCAATAATACGGTTTTTTCCAATTGAAATCCTGTCCATAGGTTGCAGGATAGACGCTCACTTTCCATTGGAAGTATATTTTTTTCTGCGGGAGCTGTACCCCTTCTACGGCAATTAGCCAATGTGTGAAGGCAGAATTAGGACAATATGCAGCTGATTCCTTTAATGCCAGCAAGTCATTGATTCCAATCGGTACTAACGCCACTTGATAAAAATCATGATAATTTGGGGTTCTCATTTTTTAACCTCCCTATTTTCATAATTTTGGCACATTCGCCTTATCTATATTATATGAAACTTTGAAACCATTATTGTGTGATAAATGTTAATATTTTTTTAATTAGGCGTTTTTTTCATAAAATTGTCAATTCCTTTTCCATATTTAAGGGATTTTATTTTATGTGATATAGGTCACTACATGAGATGTAGATTGTTTTTATACTTGAATCAGATAATAACACTGAGGTGACAAAAGATGAGCGAGTGCATGAGTGCGTTTGGCGGTAATCAGGGAGTTGAACTTTCTGCGGGTCTCAAACAATTAAAAAACGAGCATCCCCCTTTATTACAAGAACTGGATGGTTTATACTCACTAACACAAAAAATTGACGAAGAAGTTGAGACAGAAACAACTTTTGGAGAATTAATCATAAAAGTTAAGGAGTTTAAGGATCATCTTGACAAGCATTCAGAACGAGAAGAAGGCGTTCTTTTTCCAATGATGGGTGTCTATATAGGAACTTCCATAGGACCAATTGCTGCTATGGAATATGAGCACGACCAGGCAAAATTAAACATTAGCACATTCCTTTCTCAAGTGGAGCAGCATGATTGCTTAACAAATGCTAAAAGAAAAGAACTGGCACAATATATTCAAAATGCTTATTTTATATTAACTGAACATTTCGCAAAGGAAGAAAATGTTTTATTCCCAATGGCAGAAAGAATGTTGAGCCAGGAAGAAAAAGCAGAATTACTCCTGCGGATCCAAACCATTTGATAAGAGGATGGGCATGCCCATCCTTTTATCTTTCTTTTGCCTCATTTTGCAGTTCGCGATCAGAAGGGAGTAGAAAGGCAGCGAAACCGAACAGCGGCAATATTCCAAGCCATGTAATCATAGAATGAAGCCCTATAGAGTCAGCAATATACCCCAGCCCCACAGAACCAATGGCTCCCATACCAAACGCTAGTCCCACAGTCAATCCAGACATTAACCCAATCTTCCCAGGAACTAATTCTTGAGCATATACAACTGTTACGGAAAAACTAGTCATAATAATAAAACCGGTAATAACAAGGAAAATGAAAGCTAAAACGGGTGAAGCATGCGGAATAAACAATGAGAAAGGCAATGCCGCCACCATGGAAAAGGTAATCATTGTTTTTTTCCCAAAGCGGTCTGCCAATGGCCCGCCAAAAAAGGTGCCAAAAGCTCCCGAAACTAAGAACGCAAATAAGAAAAGTTGTGAATCCTTGATAGAAAGAGCGTATTCTTTAATCCCATAAAACGCATAAAAATTGGTCATTCCTGAAACATACCATGATCTTGCAAAAATAAATAGCAGGATCAGTGCTAATGCTTTCTTTATATCCTTCGAGACACCATTTTGTTTGACACCAGCATGTTTACTTTTCTTCTGTTTATATGATGATGCAAGTAGTTTTTGTTGATACCAATTGGCAATATATATTAATATGACAACGGCAAGGGCTGCAGCTATAGAAAACCAGGATGCGCCAATTTGTCCAAGTGGTACTAATATCAGAGCGGTAATCATCGGCGCCAGCGCCTGGCCTGTATTTCCCCCTACCTGATAGATGGATTGGGCAAGTCCTCTGCGGCTTCCAGCAGCCATATGGGCTACTCTTGAGCCCTCCGGATGAAATATTGCCGATCCAAGACCAATAAATATGACGGCAAGAATAATCAGCCCATAATTTGGAGCAAATCCAATCCCAAGCACACCTATAAATGTCAATGAAAGACCTATCGGCAAAGCATATGGTCTTGGTCTTTTGTCTGTAAATATCCCGATAACGGGCTGCATCACTGATGAAACCATATTAAGAGCAAAGGCAATAATTCCGAGTTGTGTAAATGATAAGCCTTTAGACTTTTCAAGGATCGGAAACATAGCCGGAACAACTGCTTGAATGGAATCATTTAGTAAATGGCACAGACCGATCATCAAAAGGATTCTAAAGATGGTAGTTTCAGTGGAAATCGGCTTTTTAGCAGATGCCACAGCTTGATGTTGACTCATTACAATCTCCTTATTTTATAAAATTTCTATTTCTATCTTACTACCAAAACATATAAATGAGAAATGTTAAATCCTTATTTTCTAAATATTTAATTTTTTAACCCTTTTAAACCTATTTGTTGTTTTTATACTAAACTAATCTTTTATTAGCTGCAAAAAGAAAAGACGATCGTTTTATCGTCTTTTCTTTTTTATTCATTATTATGCTAATCGGAAGACAATTCCATGTCCACCCTTTGGATATTCCCACTTAATATTTTGGTACGGACAGCCGATCCGGCAGCTGCCGCATTCATGGCAGCCTTCATATCCTACCTGCATCCGTGTTCCTTCCCATTTGTAAACCTCAGCTGGGCAGAAAACGGTACAAAGCTTATCAGGGCATTTTGTCATGCAAATGTCATGGTCAAGAACCGTCAAATGGGATTTTGTATCACACTTAAACCGAAGAAGATATTGCTTTTCCTCAAGATTCTTCGTTGACATTATTTCACCGCCTTCCAAGCTCGATAAATATCTTGTAACACACGAAGTGTTCCTTTTTCTCCCGTTACACTCTTTATAATTTGTTTCTGTTTGTCGCGTTTTGGTGTTCCATCTACTGTGAAGAATTTGCTCATTGCCTTATTCATCATTGGTACATAATCATTAAAGTATTGCGGATATTTTTCAAATGTATGGGTAGCATCCTTATATTTCTCTAAATCCTTCATGATGAAACTGCCATACAGTGCCTCCCTGTAGCTGTTTAAGCTGGACTCACTAAAATCTCCGCGTTGCTTCGCTTGTATAACGGCTTCTGCAGCCAATTTTCCGGAATGCATTGCCATGTTCGAACCTTCACGATGAATAGCATTCACTAGTTGAGCAGCATCTCCTACCACGACAACACCATTTCCAGCCACTTTAGGTACAGAGCGAAAACCGCCTTCTGGAATTAAATGCGCTAAATATTCAGCTGACTCTCCCCCAGAAATTAATGGTTTTACCATCGGGTGATTTTTCAGATAATCTAATAGCTCATAAGGTTTCAATTTGGCCTTAATCATGCTTGAAAGAGTAGTTCCTACTCCAATATTTAAGCTTTCTTTGTTGGTATAAAGGAAAGCTGTTCCAAGGTTGCCTTTGGTTGAGTCGCCAAAAATTTCAATCGTTACACCTTGGTTATCTTCAACGTTAAAGCGGTCGTTAATTTTGTCCTTTGGCATATTGATGACTTCCATGACTGTCAAGGCTACTTCATCTGGACGATATTCTTTGTGAAAACCAAGCTGTTTCGAAAGAAGGGAGTTAACTCCATCAGCTAAAACGACAACATCAGCATATACTTCACCATCAGGACGATCTGTACGGACACCCACGACCTTGCCGTTTTCTACTAAACACTCTGTTACAACCGTTTCATTGATTAATAGAGCACCTGCATCCACAGCCTTTTTAGCAAACCACTGGTCAAATTGCGCCCTTAATACGGTGAAATTATTATATGGTTCAACCGCCCATTCTAGACCTTTGTAGCCAAATTGGACAACTGATTCCTTATCCATCATCCAAAAACGCTGCTCGATCACAGGACGTTCAAGCGGTGCTTCTTTCCAAAATTCAGGAATTAATTCTTCCATTTGCTTGCGGTACAAGACACCGCCCATTACGTTCTTCGCTCCCGGGTACTCTCCTCTTTCAATAAGGAGGACATTTAAGCCATTCCTGGCACAAGTTAAAGCACAAGATGTACCTGCAGGACCAGCCCCAACCACAATCACATCAAATTTCTCAGACATAGCTCATTTCACCGCCTTTTTCAGCTGTCAGTTTCTTAAATTGATCGATTAATTTAGGGACAATTTCTAAAGCGTCTCCGACAATTCCGTATGTGGCGACATCAAAAATGGGTGCATTCGGATCTTTATTGATGGCAATGATTAAATCTGAATTCTTCATGCCAACAACGTGTTGAATCGCTCCTGATAAAGCGATGGCAAAATAGATTTTCGGTGTAACCGTTTCACCAGTCTGTCCCACCTGTTGCTCATGTGGCAGCCACCCGGCTTCTACCACATCCCTTGTTCCGCCGACACTTGCACCGATTGTTTCTGCCAATTCATAAATCAGCTGAAAATTCTGAGGATCGCCCATTCCCTTTCCACCGCACACAATGACATGAGCATCAGCCAAATTAGCCTTTTTTGTTACATCATTCACAATTTGCAGTACTTTTGTTCTCATTTCCTCTTCATTTAGTGATATTTTCTCTTCAATTATTTTCCCGGGTCTTTCTTCATCTAGCTCCAAGGCTTTCATCACCTTTGGCCGGACAGTTGCCATTTGAGGACGGTGCTTTTTACAAAGAATGGTCGCCATAATGTTACCGCCAAATGCCGGACGGCTTGCTTCCAGCAATCTATTTTCTACATCCACATCCAGCATGGTTGTATCGGCGGTTAATCCTGTTACCAAGTCTGTTGCAACTGCACTTGCTAAATCTTTTCCATTTGGTGTTGCCCCGTAGAGAATAATTTCCGGCTTATATTTCTCCGCTAGGTAAATGACACCTTTCATATAGGACTCTGTACGGTAATTTTCCAATACAGGATGATCGATTAGGTAAACAATGTCAGCACCATAAGCGATGACTTGATTAGCTAAACCTTTGATTCCGTAACCCAGTAGGAAGCCTGCCAATGGTACTTGTAATTTATCAGCAAGCTTTCTTCCTGCTCCAAGTAATTCCAGTGAAACACCTTCAATCTCTCCGTCATTTTGTTCAATGAAGATCCAGACTCCACGGCATTCGTCTAGATTCATGTAAACCCCTCCCAGCAAAGTCCTCAAATTTCACCTGCTTAATTAGGTGTTTGAATAGAAAATAGGTCTTTTTTGTCCTGTAAAATGTCCATTAGCTGGCTTACTTGTTCATCTGCAGTACCTTCGAACTTTTTCCCGCCTTCTGGTCTTGGCGGTGTAAACATTTTGCCTACAATTGTCGGGGACCCTTTTAATCCCAGCTGCGCATGATCAACATTTTCCAGGTCGCTGACTGCCCAAATGATCGGTTCATACCTTGCTGCATTAATCATGTTAGGCATGGGGGGATATTCAATTTCGTTAATTTCTTTTTCCACTGTTAATAAACATGGCAATTCTGCTTGAATCAGCTCATAACCACTTGTTAATTTCCTTTTAATTAACACCGTTTTTTCTTTTACATTTACTTCTTCAACTGCGATAACACTTGTGACAGGCGGGATGTCCATTCTTCTGGCAATTCCCGGCCCAACTTGTCCTGTATCACCATCAATAGCGTGTTTACCGCAAATGATTATGTCGACAGGAAGCTCCTTGTTGATTCTTTCCAATGCTTTTGATAATGCATAGCTCGTTGCGAGAGTATCCGCTCCGGCAAAAGCACGATCAGTAATTAAAAATCCTCGGTCAGCGCCGATTTCGATACTTTTTTTAATGACAGCTGTCGCCTGCGGCGGTCCCATAGACAATACTGATATGATGCCTCCCGTTTTTTCTTTAATTTTTACCGCTTCCTGAACGGCATGGGCATCGTATGGATTTAAAATGGCTGGTGCACTTCTGCGGTCGAGTGTGTTTGTTTTGGGATTAATTTTAATAATTTTGGTATCAGGTACTTGTTTTACACATACGACAATGTGCATGTAGAGCTTCCCTCCTCTAAAAGGACATTTTTTGAAAGCGGTTGCTTTCTAGTTTAAAAAATGCTTTATTAACGATATATGAATCGTCATAATAGCATATTACTAATGATGGGACTTTTCTTACTTACCTGATAAATATATTTATATTTTTGACTCTACTATGAAGTACTATGGATCACTTTTAATTCATTAATAGATGTGGGAAGTTTTAATTAATACTAAATATCGTACTAATATTAACTATATGGAATAATCAGCCATATACAATGATAAATATCACAGAAGCTGTCTAAGGCTGTCAAAAAATAATGGGTGAGTTTTCACGAAGTTAATCAATTTCGTTATGTGGGTATTGTTTTTACGGAAGTGAATGGTGAAAAAAATCCTTGTGGAAGGCCTTCCTTGCAGCTGTTCCAAAATAAAAATTTAACGGAAAAACCTTCCTTATGTGGTTACTCTGAAATTATAGAAGGGTTTGTTAGTCATTGTGTTTTCTCCAGGAGTATTGTCGATCATTTCATATTTTTTAGACTAAGACTTTTTGATATACCATGACCATATGTTTAAAGGCAAATTTTATTTCTTCACAAGGTGTTGATGCTTGTCCCATCATGCGGTGATATTTATTTATTAATTCATCTAATTCTTGACTATATTTGATCGTTGCCTCGCTTGTAAATCCAAGAGTATTGGCACATTCAATCATTAGTTCTCTTTTCACTTTAATTTCTTCAATCATATCACTATGATTATTACTATTCTCGTACAACGTTATCCCCCTGCCTCTAACTCTCATACTGTGTCTTGCCTTAAAGGAAGACTACTTGAAGAATTATGACAAGAATTTTTATAAAAGTAAATACATTCGCAAAACTAGACAAAACAATCTAATAATTTCTTTTTTCGACAAATTTCTTTGTTATTCTCGCTAACATTGCGACAAAATTCAATTCATTCATAAACAAATGCTCTTCTTGTCATTTCATAAAGAATTCCACCCCCCATTTCCAATTCATTTTCCAACTTAATAGGATGTTTATTTTCCTAATATACCATTTGTAATCGTTTGCAAATCTAGAAATCTATGAAAAATAAGACTGACTTCAATAGCTGAAGCCAGTCTTTATTATATCATTTAGTTTTTTACTTCTTGTTTTTCATAAATAGGCACCCAGCCTTCTGTTGTAACAAAAATTCTAATGGCCACAACTTTCCGATCGTCCTCAAGTGTAAAATAATGTCTTGTATTCTCTGGGACAGATATTAAGTCACCTGGATTTAAATGTACTTCAAAAAATTCATTATCGTTACCCTGGATGACAAAGACGCCATGGCCGCTCACAATAAATCGAACTTCATCATCAGTATGATGGTGCTCTTGTTTAAAATTTTGGAGCAAAACTTCGAGATTTGGTGTATTTTCAGACAATGAAATAACATCTTGTGACTTGTATCCTCTTCTTGCTGAGATGTTGGAAATTTCAGCTGCAAAAACTTGTAAAATTTCTTCTTTTTCTGCATCAGATAATAAATACTTCTCGACAAGTGCTGCAGGTAGCTTGCTAATGTCCCAATTCTCATAAATTACTTCCTGTGATGCTAGAAAGCTTGCCACTTCCTCATGTTGATCAATTTGTCCTTGCTTATTTTGAAATGTAATATACGCCATGACGTTTCTCTCCCTTTCCTTTATTAAACTACTTTAAATAATTGATATGGTTTATGTTCTAATAGCCGAAGCTGGTAGCGGAACAAAAATTCTGATGCTTCGAGAATTTTTTTGGCCTCAAAGGCTGTTTTCCCCCATACGGTAATTCCATGATTTCGAATCAATACGGCACCGGTATCACCAGTAATATGTTCAGAAAATGTATGTGCTAGGGTTGGAATATGGGCATAATTACGAATAATCGGAATCTTAAGGACGGCATCCTCTTCCCACATATCAAAAGCCTTAATAAGCTCCTGGCCTTTAAAAGTGACCTCGCCGTGATCGCCGTATACTTCTGATATAACATTGTTGTCAATTGTATGAACATGGAGGCTGCAGCAGGCATTTGTCTTGCGATAAATTTCAACATGTAGCAGTGTTTCCGCCGATGGCTTAAGGTGGGTCTTCTCCACTGCCCTGCCAAATTCATCTACAAGTAGAAAATCTTCATCGGTCCGCTTGCGTTTGTCCTTTCCACTAGCTGTTACCAGAAACTGCAAAGGTTTGTCACTTACCTTAATCGCAAGGTTTCCACTGGTTCCCATAAACCAATCCCGCTCGGCAAGTTCGTCCTTGATATCCGCCAATTCCTTCCATTTATCTTTGATCATGTTAGTTCCCCCACCTCAATTCGCTTTTTAATTCCTTCTATGCACTCATAAAATGTATGAAAGCCCTGGTGTTTTATACCCCACTCTTCACATTTTTCCTTAAGCAGATCTCTTGCAAGAACAAAGTCAGCATACTTAGCTGCTTCAAGATCTGTTACAGAGTCACCGATTACTATTTTAAAGCTGATATCCAAATCTAATTTTCGAATAATGCTTGGCTTACAGCAGCCGCAATCATTTTGGCATAATGAATCACAACGTTGCGGCCAAAGAATCTTAATATAATCATCAGAAAAGTCTGAACTATTACAATAAATCCCGGCAAACGGACCAAACTTTTCTAAAATCGGATAAATAAAAAAGTCAATTCCCCCGCTGACAATATAAAGCGGAATTTGCTCAGCACGAGTAAATTCAACAAACTCTTTAAAACCATGGCGAATTTTCGCATTTTTTATAGCAAAATCTGTAATTTCATCTTTCATGTTGGTGGGAAGCAGTGAAAACAGCTTCCCAACACCTTCACGTATGGATATCTTTTGTCCGAGTATGTCGTCTTTTACTTGTTCCCACCCCGGCGGAGCAAATTTTTTCATAATGCTGATGATATTATCGCTTTCCGTTACTGTTCCATCAAAATCACAAAAAATTACCGGTTTCGGCATCTAAACGGTCACCTCTGCATTTCCCCACATCTTTAATGCTTTTTGAAGCTCTAGATGATCTTTCGCACCATCTGCCAATTGTCTGCCTTGAAGATTTGTCTCGATTGCCTGACGGAATGCAAGACCACCTCCACGCGCTCCATCCGGATGTCCATGTATACCTCCGCCGGCATTAATGACAGAATCAATTCCAAAGTCGCGGATCAATAATGGGGTTAAACCTGGATGAATGCCTGCCGATGGAACAGGGAATGCTTGCCCGAATACATCATCCTTCGTTAATTCGTCTGCAATGGATAATGCAGCGGCTTTCTCCAAGGCTACTGTTCCATATGGCGATGGGAATAAAGACAAATCAGCCCCAGCATACCGCAATAACTTCCCTAAGAGCAGGGAGTGGGATATACCGTAAACAGAGGAAGATGTCAATGCACCGCTAACGGCAGGATGAGCCATGAGCGGAAGTGCGATCTCATCATCCTCTCTTAATTCTTGAAGAACATCAAGTCCATAGGCAAAAACATTGAATAATAATAAATCTGCACCAAGTTCCTTTGCTTTTCTTGCTTTATCACGTAATTGTGAAGTTCTCCCAGTCAGATTTACTGCATACAAAGTTCGATGCCCTGTTTCCTCAAATACCTCATGTAAAACCTTCTGCCCTGCTTTAATTCTTTTATCAAAAGGGGTTAAGTCATTTTCAAACAGGATTTCATCATCCTTTACTAAGTCGACGCCTCCCAAAGCCTGTTGTTTTAGCTGTTCCGCCAGAAAGTCTAGGTCTTTGCCTAAAACACCTTTAAAAATGCTCATTAACAATGGACGACTATATACATTTAGCCGTTTTCGAAGCCCATCTATCCCAAATCTCGGCCCAGGAAAAGCCTTTTTTAATTCCTGATTAAACTGTAAATCCAGCAGCTTTATTTTTCCGTCTAATGACAGCTTTCCAAAAACCGTGGTCAGGATTGCTGGCAGGTCACTGGGAAAATTCGCATTTGGATAGGCGATACGAATAAGGGAATGCCCCTCTTGGTCTGATGACAATCCTTCGATTGAAACTACTCTTCCTTTATGTTTGCGCAGTTGATTCTGCTCAAGCTCCGGTAGATTCGTCCAAGAGCCGACTGTTAAACCTAAGGCAATTTCTTCAGCTTTTTTTTCTGGGTTATTTTCACCCTGTACAAGATAAGTAGCAATTAATTCAGTCATTTTGACACATCCTTCTTAAACATAAGGCCATGTTAAACTTGGCTGTTGATTTCCACTCCAATTGGCACAGTTATAATCATCAACATGCAGTAACAAAGCTCAATATAAAAAAACCTCTTCTGACAGGAAGAGGTTAGTACAACAAACTAACATCTTCTCATCTTTCAGCTCATTGCTGCAAGATTTAGCACCGTGCTTAAATACTATTTAAGTCGGTTGCCGGGCTTCATTGGGCTAGTCCCTCCGCCTGCTCTTGATAAGAAAACGATTCGTAAATATTCACTTTATCATTGTTCATAACTTATTTTTACCAGAAAAACATGAAATGTCAACTTATTTTTTAAATATTTCTAACTGGCTGATTCTTCTGACTGCCTCCATTAATCGATCCTCTGATGTTAGGAGGCCAACACGAACATATCCTTCACCAAATGTACCGAAACCAACTCCTGGTGCCACCATAATATGTGCTTTTTCAAGCAATAGATTGGCAAACTCTTCAGATGAAAAACCTTCAGGTACCTTCAGCCATGCAAAAAATGAGCCTTCGGGAGAGGCAACATTCCAACCAAGTGAGCGAAGGCCGTCAATCAGCACATTCCTTCTTCGTTCATACAAAGCGATAAGCTCCTTCACACAATCTTGAGGGCCATTTAGTGCTTCGGCTGCTGCTTCCTGTACAGCCCCAAACAAACTGACATAAAGATGGTCCTGAAGTAGTTCAATGGACTTGATAATACTGGCATTACCGACAGCGAAGCCTACTCGCCAGCCCGCCATGTTATATGTTTTAGAAAGGGTATAGATTTCTATCCCTGCCTCTTTCGCTCCATTCACTTGAAGGAAGCTGACTGGCTTTTTCCCCTCAAACCCGATCGCCCCATAAGCAAAATCATGCACCACACAAATATGGTGTTCATTTGCAAGCCTAATTGTTTCCTCAAAAAATTCTTTTGATGCTATGGCACCGGTGGGATTATTCGGATAGTTGAGAAACATTAATTTTGCTTGATCTTTTATTTCGGGAGCAATCCCTGCGTAATCTGGCAAAAAATGATTCTCCTCTTTCAATGGCATCGTAACCATTTCCGCTTTTGCAAGAGCAACACCGGACCAGTAATCAGGGTAACCAGGATCAGGAACAAGCACAGTATCGCCTGGATTTAATAACGCTGTAGGAATTTCGACCAATCCTGCCTTGCCGCCGAATAAAATAGCAACCTCTGTTTCAGGGTCAATCATCACCCCGTACTCACGCTCGTAAAAATCAGCTGCTGCCTTTTTTAAATAACGGTGGCCTTGAAATGGTGAATATTTATGATTCTCCGGATTTGCAGCTGCTTCCTGCAATTTTGCTACGATGTGATTTGGTGTCGGCTGATCCGGATTCCCCTGCCCTAAATTGATCACATCACATCCCTGCTCAATAAATTGTCCAACTCTTTTGACAAGCGAGGCAAAAAACTGCTTTGGCAGGCTATTTAATAATTCCGATGGTGGAAATTGCTTCACATTCTCACCTTCTCAATTCATTTTTCAAATTTTTGTTGAAATTCTAGTCACAAATGATATAACTTTTATAACAGCTTGTAAAGGGAAAATTCAGAAACTAATAAATTGGGGGACAAATCATGCAATATACTGTTTCATGTCTGCAAATGAATATTGCTTTCGGGAAACCGGAGCAGAATTTTGAAACCGCTGAAAAGCTGATTGAAAAAGCTGTTATGGACAAACCAGACATAATTGTCCTTCCGGAACTATGGACAACAGGCTACGACTTAACAAGACTCGAATTGATTGCCGATCCGAACGCAAATAAAACCATTCAATTCCTGCAAAATGCCGCTAAAAAATACCGCGTTCATTTTGTTGGGGGTTCCGTTGCTAATCAAGGCGAAAACGGGGTTAAAAACACACTCCTGATTATTAATAAATCCGGTGAAATAGTTCATCAGTATAGTAAACTGCACCTTTTTAAGCTAATGGATGAGCATATTTATTTAGAGGCTGGAGAAGAAAAAGGAGTCTTCCAACTTGACGGTCAACCATTTGCAGGTGTTATTTGTTATGACATCCGCTTTCCTGAATGGATTCGGGCCCACACTTCTGCAGGGGCTGAAACATTATTTGTCGTGGCTGAGTGGCCAGAGCCCCGCCTATCTCATTGGCGCTCTCTATTAATTGCCAGAGCAATCGAAAATCAATGCTATGTTATAGCTTGCAACCGTTCAGGCTGTGACCCTAATAACCAATTTGCAGGTCATTCCCTCATCATTGATCCATGGGGTGAAATAATTGCGGAGGCAGGGGCTGAAGAGCAAATTTTATCTGCAACAATTAATCTTGACCTAGTAAAAGCTGTACGAAAGCAAATTCCGATTTTTGCAGATAGAAAACCGGAATACTATAAATAATTTTCTTAGAAAAATTGTTGACAATTTTCTTTTCAACCTGATATATTTTTTCTCGAACATGGAAAATTTAAAATTTTTCAACACTCTTATCACGAGCTGGCTGAGGGATTTGGCCCTTTGAAGCCCAGCAACCGACCGTAATGCCATTGTGAAATGGGGCGCAGCTTTAAGTAAAGCGCCATAAGGCCAAAAGAGTCTTATTAGGGCACGGTGCTAATTCCAACAGAAGGATGAACTTTCTGAGAGATAAGAGGCGAAGACCGTAAACCACTGTCTCTCAAGCCTCTTCCAGAAAGGAATGAGGCTTTTTTTATGACTTTGACGTTATTTAAGCCTCGTAATGACAAGGAGGGAAAAAACAATGAGTCAAGTAAAATTAGAGGAATACAAGCCATTAACTGAAGAAACTGCCGTTGAGCTTGCATTAAGGCTGAATATATTTCACGAAGAGGCTGAACTGTCATGCCGGGAAATAGGAGATGGAAATCTCAATCTTGTTTTTCACATTGTGGATCAAAAAAATGAAAAAAGCATTATCATAAAACAAGCTTTGCCATATGCCAAAGTGGTCGGAGAAAGCTGGCCTTTAACTCTAAAAAGAGCAAAAATCGAAGCAGATGCGCTAATGTTATTTGGGAAAATAGCACCGAACTACGTCCCTAAGGTTTATTTCACTGACGAAATTCTGGCTGTGACAGTGATGGAGGATTTGTCTCATCTGACAATAGCCAGGGCAGGCTTTATTAACGGAGAAACGTATCCACAAATTTCCCAGCATCTTGGTGAATTCCTTGGAAGAACCTTATTTTACACTTCTGACTATGGATTAGGTCCTTCCGGCAAAAAAGAGTCAGTTCAACAATTTATTAATCCAGAACTATGTAAAATTACTGAAGATTTAATCTTCACGGATCCGTACTTTAATGCTGAAACTAATGATTTTGAAAAAAGACTGATTCCCGCAGTTGAAGCAATCTGGAAAGATGAAGAACTCATATTCCATGTAAACATTTTAAAAAGAAGTTTCTTAACAGAAGCAGAAGTACTGCTTCATGGGGACCTGCATACTGGAAGTGTCTTTGCCAATAATGCGGAAACAAAAGTTATTGATCCAGAATTTGCTTTCTACGGTCCAGCTGGTTTTGACATCGGGCAGGTTTTTGCCAATCTTTTCTTTCAGGTAATTGTTAATATCGATAAACGAGAGTTTTTTACTCGCCATATTGAATCGGTTTGGCATACCTTTAAGGAGCATTATTCCCAGCTTTGGACAACAGAAAACAAAGAGGTCTTGGCAAATACAACAGAATTTTTGCAATTCAATTTGACGAAATATTTTGAAGATGCGCTGGGATTCGCAGGCTGTGAACTGGTGCGAAGAACCATTGGATTAGCCCATGTAGCTGATTTAGATCGAATTGAGGATAACGATGCAAGAATTTCAGCCAAACAAAAAGCGCTTGAATTGGGTACTTTTCTTATCAAAAAGCGTAAAGAATTCACCGATGTTACAACAGTTATTCAAAAGGCGGTTCAACTGCTGTAGACGAGTCCTTGATCAAAAAACCACTTCCTTTATGTAAAGAAGTGGTTTTTTAACTATAATTCATATGATTAACAGGAAGAAAAATATGGAATACCGTTCCCTTTCCTTCTTCACTTTCTGCACTAATAACTCCTTTATGCTCTTCAATGATTCGATAACTGACCATTAATCCTAAACCAGTCCCTCTTTCTTTCGTGGTAAAAAACGGTTCTCCTAATTTATTAATTTTTTCTTTTGAGATACCGAAACCTTCATCCTTTATCGAAATGTGAATTTGATGATTTTCCTCTTTTGAAATCGTTACTGTTATGGCCCCACCATTAGGCATGACTTCTATCGCATTTTTTATAAGATTTACAAAAACTTTTTTTAATTGATTGGGTTCACAGAAAATCAACGGGAGAGGCTCATCGTAAGCTGTAATAAATTGGACGTTATGCAGAAGTGCTTGTGCATTTAACAAATCAATTGTTTCTTTCATAATTTGCTGAATATCTTTTTCCTGAAAACGAATTTCCTTTGGTTTAGCAAGTAGTAAAAATTCATTAATGATGGAGTCAATCCGTTCCAGCTCAGATGTAATAACTTGATAGTACATCGTATGCTCTTTTTTAATACTGCTCTCCAGTAATTGAATAAACCCCTTTAATGCTGTCATTGGATTTCTTATTTCATGGGCGATTCCTGCAGCCAGTTCTCCAATTACGTTAAGTGTCTCCGATTTTCGCAGCTGCTGTTCAATCTCCACTTTTTCAGTTATATCCTTGAAAACGGTGACATTCAGACCCTCCACAATTTCGCGCTTTGTTGAATAGTCAAAATGTCTTTGTTTATCGCCTCTTATATCAAAAACAATCGAAGAAGAATTTTCTCCATATTGATATACACGCTCAAAATGTTCGCGAATTTCCTGTTTCTTGTCCTCTGGATATATTTCGAATAATGAGCGGCCAATTATACGCTCTTTCGAGAGTCCTAGCATTTGTTCAGCCGCAAAGTTGATATTAACAATTTGATATTGATTATTCCATAAAAACATCCCATCCATGGAGTCCTCAAATATCCGGCGATACATCTGCTCGCTTACCCTTAAATTGTTATCGGGTAATTCTCTTTTAAATCCAAGGTGAGTATTTTTTTCCACGTCATTTTACACCCCGTTCTTAACCAGAGTCGTTTAAACATTTTTACACCATAATATTCAACATAAAATGGAAAAACCCTTTTAAATTTACATTTATTTCTTAAAAGAAAAGAAAAATCGCAAAGTGCTTTTTCAACACCTTACGATTTTTCAAAAAATTATAGTAATGGATTTTCATGCTTAGCTTTCAGGCGTTGCCATCTTTTTTCAACTTCGTCCTCAAAAGCTTCTAAGAGGGGTTTGTTCTCTTCTTTTAATAGATGCTTAGTCTTACCCATATATTTAAACCATTCAGTTACTGAAACCCGTTTATTCTTTTCTTCCGGATTATAGGTAATAGTTGTTACACCTTGTTCAACTTCGTATAACGGGAAGAAACAGGAGTTAACGGCTTCTTCAAGAATTTTTGTACCGTAACGATCTTCTGATTTCCAGTTTAACGGACAAGTAATTAATAGTTTTCCAAAAACCGGGCCCACATTTTGTGCATACCATTGGGCTTTTGCACCTTTTTTAACAAGATCTTGAGGGAATGCTTCTGATCCGGTGAATACATATGGAATATTAGTAGAAGCCATAATTTGAACTGTATCCTTATGATGGAACGTTTTTCCTTGTTGAGCTTTTCCTACACCAGATGTACTTGTCATATGGCCAAGCGGTGTTGAATAAGACAATTGTGAGCCAGTATTCATATAACCTTCATTATCATATTCCAGCATGATTAATTTATGTCCGCGAAGTGCTGTTCCAATAGCGGAACCCATTCCGATGTCCATACCGCCATCACCTGTAATCATGACAAATGTAGCGTCATCAGCGACTTGAATTTCACCCCTGCGTTTTAATTCCATAAAGGCTTCCACCGTGCCTGACAATGTTGCCGCCCCATTTTGGAACAGGTTATGCATCATCGTCTGCTTATGAGAACTATATGGGTATGAAGTGGTCGTAACATATGCACAGCCTGTTTGGAACAATGTGACGATATCACCTTCAATACCTTTGAAGAATAATTCAAGACCGCCAAAAATTCCGCACCCAGGACAAGCACCGTGACCGGAAGCAATTCGTTTCGGTTTGGATGTCAACATGCGCAGTGGAGGAATTTTCACCTTTAGCTTATTTGTTGCTTCATCCATTTTAACTTCAATTAAACCTGATTTGTAAACATCACCATGCTGAGGTTCAATCACAGGCTTTAGGATTTTTTCTGGGTCACCTGGAACATGGCCATAGTAATCAAATGGCTTTTCCGCCACTCCTTTTTCCATAGCTGAAATTGCCATTTGGAAGAAGGCCTCAGCATCACTAGGATAAAAGTCTTTACCGCCCATACCAAACACACGGCTTAGAACAATTGTTTGGTTATTCCTGTCATCCTGAAGAGCGGACTTGATTTCATGTGTCAAGTTCGGTCCATGTGCACCATAGGAATCTGCCCGTTCTCCGACCAGTAATGATTTCACATTTTTCAGTGCTTCGCGGATCTCCTTTGCCGGGAAAGGACGAAGAATATTCGGACTGATAACTCCAGCTTTAATTCCTTGTTCACGAAGCTTGTCGACGACATCCTTTGCTGACTCGGCTGCAGAATTTAGCAGGAATACAGCAACTTCCGCATCATCCATTTTATATAAATCTAAAACAGGATACTCTCTACCTGATAATTTTGCATATTCAGCCGCGACTTCTTTCAATACTTCTCCTGCATGGTAAATCGCTTCTGATTGTTGGAAATGGTTATTCATAAGATCTTCACCATTCATATGGGCACCGATGGTTACCGGCAGTTTTGGATCTCTGATAAAATTGTAATCAGTCGGGCATTCCCCTACAAATTGCTGAACAACCGTCCGATCTTTGAAATATTCAACTCTCCGTTTTTGATGGGAGGTCCAGAAACCATCGTATGCAACAATTACAGGCAGGCGGACTTTAGAATGTTCAGCAATCTTAAGCGCCATGATATTCATATCATAAACAGCCTGCGGTGTTCTTGCCGTTAAAATAACCCACCCTGTATTTAACCCATAATATAAATCAGAATGATCTCCACGAATATCGAGCGGGCCGCTAACCGCACGTGTGACAAGATTTAATACCATTGGAAAGCGGGTACCAGCTTGAACTGGCAGCTGTTCAATCATATATAAAAATCCATTTGCGCTAGTAGCATTAAACACCCTCGCCCCAGTTGCTGCAGCACCATAGCAGATCCCCGCTGAACCATGTTCGCCATCAGCAGGAATCAGCATAATATCATGCTCTCCGCGTGTTTTCATTTGATCTAAAAATTGGGCCACTTCAGTGGAAGGGGTAATTGGGAAATAGCCCATAATATGATAATTGATTTGGGCAGCCGCCATCGCCGCCATCTCATTGCCGGATTCAAAAGTAGAAATTTGTTCTGCTGCCGTTTGTTCAGTTAATTTATCCTCTAAAATTGCCATTAAAAATTACCTCCTGCAACATACGGAAAGTTTTGCTTCACTCGATTTTCGTCTGCGTAACCCATCATTTCACGGAGATCACTTAATGCATCTGTCGGACAGGCTTCAACGCATTTTAAACAGCCTTTGCAATATTGATAATCGATCCCTTTAAGGAACATTTGCTTTCTGCCCTTTTTGTCTTCTCCTTCTTCCCATACAAAACAGTAATCAGGGCAGACATTATCACAGGCAGCGCAATTGATACATTTTTCCTGTTGAAATTCCGGAAGGAACCCTTGGCGTGATCCGCTTAAATCTTTTAAAATACTATTTGCCTGAGCTGTGATCACTCCTCCGAGCTCCTGTGTATGATAGCCTAACATTGGAAACGGGCGTGTAAAAGCTTTTCCTTCTGCTTCCGCAGGAACTTCATATGTTTTGAAGCGTACTTCATTATAACCGCGGTCAAATGTACGCAAATTTGGTTCCACCAAGTGCGGATATTTTTTCTCAAATGTTTTGCGGATGACCTTTCTCATTGCATCTGGATCAAGAAAATCACAAATACGGAAGAGGGCTCCAAGCATAGCTGTATTTACTTTTGTTTTTTCTTCAACAGCAATCGTTAGCGCATCCACGATGGCAAGCGTGCCATATTCCAGTTTTAGATCAGATTTTACATCATCAAAATCACGCGCTGTATTGACCAGAACAATCCCACCGGCATTTAAGCCGCTGACGACGCTTATCGTTTTATAAAGTGCCTCATGAAATACACCTACAACATGAGGCTGTTCAATAGGGCTGTGATCACGAATAGCTGTTCCCGGTTCACAAAATCGGATAAAACTTTTAACTGGTGTCCCCTTCTTCTCAGAACCATAGGATGAGAAGTTCGATCCGTTTAAACCAAGCCCCAAAACTCCAGCCTCTGCCAGCATTTTCCCCGCTAGATTCGCTCCAAGGCCGCCGATAGATTCCAAGCGGATTTCAAAAAATCCTAGTTCATTTTTATTCGGTAAAATAGACATAATGTCCCTCCCCTTATTCGGTCGAAAATATAACTCGAAAAAACATGAATAAATAACATCTTGGATGTAATTTTATAACTACCAAAATTAAAAAGCTGTGACAAAAGTCAAACATCATTAAAAAAATTTTGATACAGGAATTGGATTAGGTTAAAATGCGCCGTCACAATTGGGGGTTTAAGGAGTTCATAATTGTATAACAGGAAAAATGTTGTAATATAACAGAATTCATTTTAACGAGAGACTCTGTAAACATGACTGTTAATTTCCATTCATTTCCCTAAGTATGAAACAGGAACAACCTGGAAATGTGTTTGCCTTCTATTCTTTTTGACGAAAATATATTATAATTATTATTTGTTTTATCCAATGTAAAGGAGCTTTTTCATGAAAGTAATATGCGCTACGTTGAATGCAAAGTATATTCATACAAACCTTGCCATTCGTTATTTAAAAGCCTTTGCTTTTCCAGAATTCGATATCCAATTGAAAGAGTATACGATAAAAGATCCGGTTATGAATATTGTCTCTGATCTATATCAGCAGAAACCAACAGTAATTGGATTCAGCTGCTATATATGGAATATTGAAGAAACCCTAAAGGTCATCAGTATGCTTAAGAAAATTGATCCTAGTCTGTTAATTGTTCTTGGAGGCCCAGAAGTAAGCTACGATACACTTGAGTGGATGAAGAATTATCAAGACATTGATTTTATCGTAATGGGAGAAGGGGAGCTGACATTTAAAAAGCTGCTTTCCGAAATCTCGACAGACAAGCATTATGAAAATGTTCCTGGTATCGCTTTTCGGAGTAATGATCAAGTGATTGTCACTCCCCAAAGAAATAAGCTTGATCTTAAAGAGCTCCCATCTCCGTACCGTTTTTCAGAAGATATCCCCCATCTTTCAAAACGGGTTACTTATATCGAGACAAGCAGAGGCTGTCCATTCAGCTGCCAGTTCTGTTTGTCCTCTATCGAAGTAGGGGTCAGATATTTTGATCGGGAAAAAATTAAAGATGACATCCGCTGGCTGATGGCTAATGGGGCTAAAACAATAAAATTTGTTGACCGAACTTTTAACATCAGCAGAAGTTATGCAATGGAAATGTTTCGTTTTTTAATTGATGAACACCTTCCAGGTACCGTTTTTCAATTTGAAATCACAGCGGATATTATGCGTCCAGAGGTCATTGAGTTTCTTAACCAAGAAGCGCCTGAGGGATTATTTCGTTTTGAAATTGGCGTTCAGTCCACAAATGACTTTACCAATGAGCTTGTAAGAAGAAAGCAAAATTTCAGTAAATTGATGCGGACAGTCACCATGGTCAAAGAAGGCGGGAAAATTGATCAACATTTAGATTTAATTGCCGGCCTTCCGGAAGAGGATTATTCCTCTTTCCGCCAAACATTTAATGATGTGTTTGACATGAGGCCTGAAGAACTGCAGCTGGGATTTTTGAAGATGCTTCGCGGAACTGGGGTTCGCTTGCGAGCGGATGAACATCAATATGTTTATATGGATCATTCTCCATATGAAATTTTAAGTAACAACGTTCTTTCTTTTGATGATGTGATCAGAATTAAACAAGTGGAAGATGTGTTAGAAAAATATTGGAATGATCATCGTATGGATTATACTGTTGAATATTTAGTCAGCAAAGTATTTGAAACTCCATTTGAATTCTTTCAGGAATTCGGTTCTTATTGGGACGAGCAGGGCTGGTCAAGAATTGGCCATCAACTTGAAGACTTATTTAGAAGACTGGATGCTTTTTTGAAGCAAAAAACGGTTGAACACCATGACATTATTACTGGTCTGATGAAATATGATTATTTAAAAAATCATAAATTCAAGCCAAGAAAACCATGGTGGGCCCAATCAACTGATAAAGGCATACGAACCAAAATGTATAAACAAATTATTGAAAGTCCTAAACTTTTAGGAAAAGACTTTTTGGAGCTTAACCTTGGGGAAATGGAGTTATACAAGCATACTGTACTTGAGGAGCTTTCCTTTGACTTACAAAAATATTTACAATTTGGAGAAATTCAAAGGGGCTCTGCCTTTTTACTAACGTACTTTGATCCAACCAATAATAAAGCAATGTTGTTTCCTTTTTTTGAAAAATAAGCCGGACTTTTCCGGCTTATTTTTCTTTTTTAATTTTGGTTTTGTTCAAATCATTTTTTGTGTTAACAAGCGGAATTCCATTTACATCACCATATTCGAAGCTAAATTCCTCTACTGGTATGCGCGGTGGAGTTTTTCTGCGTCGGCCCATTAACCTCTTCCTTTTTTTCCTTGCTTGGAATTGCGATTAGCAAATCTAATGGCATTATTGTTATCGGTAAATTCAGCCGAAAATTCACTTTCTTGGACATTTTTATGAGGGGTTTTTGTATATTTTTCCACTGCATCGAATTCTGCTTTCCTCTTTGCCATGTGCACTCCTCCTAAAACTTAATCTTACAACTATAGTTTTGGATAAATTAACGTTAATATTCGTTTCCTTATTTTTCATTAATAAATCAACTTTACGTGAAGAAAATAATGAAAAACAGAGGTGAGAAATATGAGAAACGAGAAAAAAGAAACGACAGAAAAAGCGGAAAGCATTCAAGAAACCATGCCGCATCAAATTAATGCGCCAAGCTTTCAGGGAACCGGCATTAAAATGGAAGACCCGTTTGTCAATAAGTATGGTGTTACAATAGGTGACAGCAAATATTCCTCTGCTAATTCACCTTTAGAAAACTGGTCAAAGGATACAGACCCAGCGATCATGTCAGGTGATGAATGGGTTCATCCAACAAATGATATCGGCTGGAATACCTCTGAAAACCGGGAGATTCTTGAAAATAAACGAAAGCCCCAGGCCTCCCCATTTATGCATCCAACAAAAGACGTGAGTGTTGGAACCGATTAACATCCATTTTCGAAAAACATTACCATTAATGAAAATGGCCAAGAAAAATAATAATACAATTACAGAGAAATAAAACATCTCTGGATAAAAAGGAGTTGAAAGTAAAATGGCTAATAGCAGAAATAAATTATTAGTGCCTGGCATTGAACAATATTTGGATCAGGTAAAATATGAGATCGCTCAAGAGTTTGGTGTTCAATTAGGCTCCGACACAGTGTCAAGAGCAAACGGCTCAGTTGGCGGCGAAATAACAAAAAGACTTGTACAACAAGCTCAAGCACAATTATCAGGAAAATCCGAATAATTATATAATATGGAAGAAGGTCCGGCGATTGCCGGACCTGTTTTTATTTACTCTTATGATTGTTTTGATGATCGATATGCTTAAGTTCTTTCTGGTTTTCCTTATCGTCATTTTCCATAAATTTTTCTGGCTGCTTTAGTGGCTTTTTCGTTTGTTTGTGGTCACTTGATTCTTCATCGAATGGATCTATTTGATTAATTATATCGTTTTTTTTCAACTGACCCGGTGCATGCATGTTTGGACTAGGAAGGGCTGGATGCTCGATCATATTTTTCACTCTATCAGATTGCTGCTTGTTTGTAGGACTGTTTTCCATTTGCTTTTTAATCTGTCCAGGAGGAACCGTATTAGCTTTTTGTGAAGGAGTATCATTTACACTTGGATTTTCAACCTGCTTTTCCTCTTTCACTTCGGCATTTTGATGATTCGTCGATTGGTATTGACCTGTTGTTATTCCCATTTTATGTGCTTCTTGCAAATCTTTCTCAGTGCCCTTGTATAGCGTTAACTGTAAATTTTGTGCATTTACAGAAGTTTTTATTTGCTTTATATTATCCTGCAGTTTTTGATCAGCTTGGCTATCGTTTTGATCAGTTCGGACAGTAGAAATAATGATCTGATGATTATTTTTTAAATATCCATCATTTTTCATTTTTGTTAATATAGATTCCGCTAAATTTGATACATCTTGATCTTTCCAATTCTTCAATTGGGAGATTATTTTTTTTCCTTCATTATTATAGGCAGTTAGATTAATGACTTGCATTTTTTTATTAATTCCAAGTTCAATACTTGGATTTACACCAATGGACATATAGGCATAAGCTTTGTTGTTTTGATACATCGGAATAATCGATGCTCCGAAAACAAGCATAGCAATCGCAGTGATTAAAGCAGGTCTTGTCAGATAAGATCTTACGGATTGAAACAGACGGGAGGATCTTTGATTCTCCACAGGAAAAAAATAAATTTCCTCCCCTATCACATAAGGCTGTTCTTGTTTTCTTGCCCGCAAAAATTCTCCCTCAGGGGTTAATAGTGTTAGAAATGCATCATCTATTTGCATGATAATTCCTTTTTTCATTCAAGCACCCCCTTTAAATATTCCTTTAAATAAATGTAATCACTTGTCAGAATTAGTGCTATTGCTATAATGTATTTCCTGTTTCTCTCTATCGTTTTTCTGCTGACATTGACCATTTTTTCGAGCTCTTTTATCGGCAGCCGTTTTTTTTCAAACATGTTGTCGATCAATTCTTTATTCTCTGATAGCATTTTGGCCGCATATATGGCGTTTTTCCTGGCATCCGAATGCTTCGGAGCATTTTCCACCAAGTCATTAAAGCTTAAATCAAACTTGGCAAGCAATGCTTGAAATTGAAGGATTTCATCTTTTCTTAACTGTTCATCATTTTTTTTATTATATTCATCAACTGAAAGCTCATTTACAATCACTGTACCAGGTGATTCTTCCTCTGGGGAAGTAAGACCCAAGTCCATGCTAATATGCTGATTTCTTGTTTGTTTGCGGATATAATCAATGACTCGACGTTTAATGATCACTTCCGAAAAACTCAAAAGAGAACTTCCACGTTCTTTGGAATATTTTTCAATCGCTTCATTAAAAGCAATCAGACCGATACTAAATTCATCGTCAGTTTCATATATATATCTTTTGCAAACTGACGAAACCGTCTTTGCAATAAATGGCTTATAGTCATCAATAATTTCATTTAGGAGGGCCTTGTCACCTTCTTGAACTAAGGCAACTTTTTCTTCTAAAGTTCGTTTGTTTTTCTTTGTTAAAAACAATAAACCTAACATCTGCTCACCTCTTATTCGACCAATTATAACATACGATTACCCATTGGTCTTTATGGGGGAAGCAGGCAGTTTTAGGAAGAAACCCATTTAAATTGCGGCCGCAATTATCACTACATAGGTACGTCGCATATGAAGCAATTTGTGGGGGTTTAGAAAAAATAATTTTTCAGGTAGAAAAGCCTCAGCACGGATGACCGTTCTGAGGCTTCGGAAACTATTCATGCTGATCCATTGGATTATATAACTTAACGTTAGGATTCTTATCTTGAAACCATCTAAGGGCAAAGTCATTTTCAAATAAAAATACATATTGGTCAAAACGATCTTTTACAATCATGCTGCGCGAACTGGAAAGGTTCTCGTCCACCTCATCACTTTCAACCCATCTGGCAAGTTTAGAGCCTAATCGTTCCATTAAAACTTCAGCATTATATTCATTTTTCATCCGATGCTCGAATACTTCAAACTGAAGCTGTCCTACTGCACCTAACAAGTATTCTTCCATTTTCACTGTTTTAAAGAGCTGAATGGCACCTTCTTGTACAAGCTGCTGAATACCTTTATGGAATGACTTTTGTTTCATGACATTTTTGGCTGACACTCTTACAAACAGCTCAGGAGTGAACTGCGGCAATCTTTCGTACTGGAATTGATCCTTTCCGGTTGTAAGTGTATCTCCTATTTGATAGGTTCCGGTATCATAAAGGCCAATTATATCGCCGCTTACGGCTTCATCAACCGTATTCCGCTCCTCTGCCATAAAGGAAGTTGATTGTGACAGCTTTAATTGTTTTTCTAAGCGAGGTATATTGACCGTCATTCCCCGTTCAAATTTACCTGAACAAATACGAATGAATGCAATCCTGTCCCTGTGAGCGGGATTCATATTAGCTTGAATCTTAAAAACAAACCCGGAGAATTGTTCAGACAGTGGATCAATTTCTCCTGCAGAAGAATTGCGGGCCTTTGGAGGCGGAGCAAATTGCAAATACGTCTCCAAAAATGTTTGAACACCAAAGTTTGTTAATGCACTTCCGAAGAATACGGGTGTCAAGGTTCCGTCTGCTACCCTTTCAGGGGAAAAGTCGTTTCCTGCTTCATTAAGGAGCATTATTTCTTCCAATGTTTGCTCATAAAGCCCCGATTCTTTTAGTGGGTGATCCCCGGCAATTTCACCTTCGTCGTTTAGCGGAATAAACCGGTTAGCTTCGTCTGTACGAAATTGTTCAACCCGATTATAATATCTGTCATAAATTCCAAGGAATTCTTTCCCCATTCCAATCGGCCAGTTCATTGGGTAAGATTCGATTCCTAAAACCTCTTCCAATTCTGCGAGCAACTCTAGTGGGGATTTTCCCTGGCGGTCGAGCTTGTTGATAAAAGTAAAAATTGGAATTCCGCGCATACGGCACACTTTAAACAGCTTTATAGTCTGATCCTCTATCCCTTTTGCCGAATCCACAATCATCACAGCACTATCAACGGCCATTAGAGTCCGATAGGTGTCTTCACTGAAATCCTGGTGCCCAGGGGTATCCAGAATATTTACTCGATATCCGTTATAGTCAAATTGCATGACACTGGAAGTAACAGAAATCCCGCGCTGCTTCTCAATTTCCATCCAGTCACTTGTAGCAAATTTTCCCGTTTTCTTTGCTTTTACAGTACCTGCATCACGAATGGCACCGCCAAATAACAATAATTTCTCTGTCAGTGTTGTTTTACCTGCATCCGGGTGGGATATGATTGCAAAGGTCCGGCGCGATAAAACTTCTTCTGTAAATTTTTTACCCATCATGTCTTCCTCTCTTTTGACAAAAATTTTGTCCATAACTTCAATCATATCGCGCAATTATTAACTTTGCAATATTTGAATGTCAATTTGTAGCCTGAAGCCCAAGACCGAAAACATTGAATCTTTATTGTTAATATTCTTCCACCGATTCCCACATCCATTTTCCTAGGAAACATTTTATAATAGATACTGACCCTGTTTAAGGAGATGAGAAATTTGAATCAGAGCAAAAAAACGATATCGCAATTTATTCCGCTTTTCTCAGCGTTATTCATAGTTATAACAGGTATATTCATTTACATGCAAACTGCCAATAATGACATTAACATACCTTTCTCAAATGTCGAGAAAATTGTTCAGCAGCAGCATGGCAAGACTGTCACAATGACAGAGCAAAGTGATGGTATTGTATATATAAAGACAGGAAATAAGGAATATGTGTCAAATGTTCCGCCAAATAGTCAAATGGTCGACAAATTAGTAGAAAAATATAATATTAAATACTCCTATTCAACAAGCAGCCGATATGGAAATTGGATCATGATTGGTGTGTTATTAATTCTGGCTGGCACCGCATTTACACTTCAAAAAATAAAAGGCGGCGGAGCAGGCCTTAACTCAATGAAGAATAGTGTGGCAAAAGCTCGCCCGATTCCGTCCATTAGTTTAGAAGAAGTCGGCGGACTTGGCGACGAAATGAAGGAAGAAATCTTACAAACACTTACTACTATTAAAGAGCCGCAAAAAGCTAAAAAATTAGGTATTAAACCGCCTAAAGGAGTTCTGCTTTATGGACCTCCAGGTACTGGTAAAACATTATTGGCACAAGCTATCGCCAAAGAATTAAATGCATCGTTCTTCTCAGCGAGTGGATCGGCTTTTAATGAATTGTTTGTTGGTGTCGGAGCCAGCCGTGTCCGCTCTCTTTTTCAAACCGCTAGAAAACAGCAGCCTGCAGTTATTTTCATTGATGAAGTTGATGCACTGGCAGGCAGACGTAAACCTCATGGTGGAGAAGAATCAGAAAAAACTTTAACAGAGCTGCTAGTTCAGCTTGACGGCGGACAGTCAAATGAAGGAATTCTTTTTATTGCAGCAACCAACCGGAAAGACATGCTTGACGAGGCCTTTTTAAGACCTGGAAGAATCGACTTCTCTTTCCATGTTCCACTTCCAGATACTAAAGGGCGCAAAGAAATTATTGAGATTCATGCAAAAGGCAAAGCCCTTGCACCCGACATTCTTTCTGGCTTAGATTCATTAGCGGAAAGTACTTCTGGATTTTCTGGATCGGAACTTCAATCACTCTTTGAGACGGCCAGCAGAAGAGCTGTCCGGAACGGCCAGGATATGATTCATAAACATGACTTGGATTATGCTCTTGACCGTACCATCCTTGGAAGCACATCGCGTACATTACAGGATCATGATACAAAGCGGAGAGTAGCGATACATGAGGCAGGACATGCGATTGTTTCTGCTGTCACCAAACCTGGTTCAGTTCGTAAAGCCACCATTATTCCCCGTGGTGAAGCTCTTGGCTATGTGGCACCCATTCCTAAAGAATTGCATTTATCAACAACAAGTGACTTGCTGGATCGTGTAGCCATGATACTTGCCGGCGGTGTGGCCGAAAGAATGTTGTTGGGCGAGCACAGTATCGGGGTGAGCGGAGATGTTCAGCAGGCTAAACAAATTATCGAACAAATGGTGGATATTGGTATGCTTCAAGATGGTTTCACTTTAACTTTTAACAAGAAAGAAAAAGAAGTGAAAATGCAGGAATTGTATGCCAAAGGTTTAGAAAAAGCCGAGAATATTATTCAATCCCATCAACAACAGTATCAGCAATTAGTGGATGCTTTATTAAAGAAAGAAACATTAGAAGGTTTTGAAGTAGAACAGATTGTCCAAGGAATCGCTGCCTCACAACCTGATTCCACTCTGGCTCTAGCCTAAAAAAACTCTTTTAGGCCAAGCCGTTGCTTGGCGGGACCTTGTTACGAAAGATCACCTTTCCTATCAGCCCAGAAAAAAACCCGCTTGATCAACAAGCGGGTTTCAGATTGTAGACAAAAGGCATTTCAAAAGTTCCGATTCTGGCGCCCTTTTCTAAAATTGGGATTTTTCTGTTTGATTTTTCTTAAGGTAGACCCCGGCGGGGTCTATTTTTATGCCATTTCTGGACTTTTCCAAGTCCATGTAGCCAACTTCTTTAAATTCATAGCAGCAAAAGTAAGCATCGCCTGCATGGACAATTTTTTAAGACCTCTTAAGGTTGTCCATCGCATACCATGCTTTTCTTTCGCATCCGCGAATACACGTTCAATTGTTTCTTTACGACGTGCATATATTATTTTATTCTCTTCTGTATGACGAAGATGTTCAGCCTCTTCAAGATATGGTTCCCAGATATGTCGTTGAATGAGCTTTTGATGATTTTGACTTTGTGTACATTGTGCTAGAAGTGGGCAATCCTTACATATAACAGGATTAGAGATGTACTGTCGATAACCTTCCTTAGTAGTCGTTCTATAATCCAGAACTTGTCCTTCCGGACATATGTAACAATCAAAGTGCTCATCATAGACATAATCGTGCTTTTTCAAATATCCCTCCTTTGTACGTGGTCGTGTATAGGGTAAAGCAGGGCGAATTTCATTTTCAATTAAATATTGAGCAATAGCAGGTGTTTTATATCCGGCATCAGCAGCTACAGCATTAGGTTTCCCACATTTTTCAATGACCTTTTCAACTAGAGGCTCTAACATTGTACTATCATGAACGTTACCTGGAGTTACAATAGTCCCCAGGACAAAACCATTTCTATCTGCGGCTGCATGAAATGAATAAGCAAATTGCTTTGTCCTTTCGTCTTTTACATAGTAACCACTCTCCGAATCTGTTGTACTTTCTTTTATTTCTTTGTTTTCTTCTTTTTCATATTTATCTGGTGGGATGGGCTTTTTCCCATGTTCTTCACGATCACTATTAATTTCTGCTTGAAGACGTGCTTCATAAGCTTTTGATTCTTTCCGAACTACTTTCTTTTCGAATTTGCGTTTATTTGCACTTGCTTTAACGTGAGTTGAATCAATGAATACATGTTCCGAACTAACTAACTTTTTATCTGCTGCCTCTTTTAAAATACGGTAGAAAATTTGTTCAAATAAGTCTGTATCCTTAAAACGACGTTCGTAGTTTTTACCAAAAGTTGAAAAGTGGGGTACTTTATCATAAAAACCAAATCCTAAAAACCAGCGATACGCCATATTTGTTTCAATTTCCTTTATCGTTTGACGCATCGAACGGATACCGAAGGTATATTGAATGAAAGCCATCTTAATTAATACAACAGGGTCAATACTTGAACGTCCGCGCTTAGTTGAGTACAAATCTTCAACCAATGAATAGATAAATGAAAAATCTACTGCGGCTTCTATTTTGCGAACCAAGTGATCAGCAGGTACAAGTTGATCTAAGGCAATCATTTCAATTTGGTCACGATTTATCTGTGTATTTTTCGAAAGCATTCCATCCACCTCTATTAATTCTCTGTAAATAAATTATACAAAAGGCTGTGTTAATGTACATTATTGATTTTTACACTCTGTTGATTGGAGTGGAAGGCGGCGAAGACTCCTGCGGGAGTACGGGACAGGGGAGACCCCGCAGGCGCTGAAAGCGCAGAGGAGGCTCCCCGAACCGCCCGCGGAAAGCGAAGCCGCCTGGAACGGAAATCAACAGACAAGTTTAATATGGCCAAACAAAAAAGACTGTCGATTTTAAACCCGAAATCCTTCGGATTTGTCGACAGTCTGAAACCCGCTTGATCAACAAGCGGGTTTTTTCTACATTTTTTCAGACCTATTAATAATAGCAGGCTGCACCTACAATAATTAACAGGATAAATAATACAACAATTAAAGTGAAGCCGCCACCATAGCCAAAGCCGCCGTATCCGCAGCCGCAGCCGCCGAAACCATAGCCGCCAAATCCTCCATATCCGAACATGACATTACCTCCTTCTTATATTAATAGAATCCTCCGCACCAAGATGCCCCAACGATAATTAATAAAATGAACAGTACAACGATTAGCGCAAAACCTGCACCGTAACCACCAGCTGCAGTCATTTAACATAACCTCCTTTGTTGAATTCTATATATCCTATTCAAGACATGATAAATGTGCAATAGACACTTATCCCTATTACCCAGATTTATAAAAAAGACCAAGCCCATTCTTATGAGACATTTCAATGTATCGTGTTCTGGCAAAAGAATCCTTTTCATTTGACATTTTATATTGTTTTTCATAACATTTTCATAAAAATGGCTGAATTACCGCCATTCCTTTTTTCAAAATGAAGATTGGAGCAGAAAAAATTGAAAAAATATGTGACCATTCTGATGATCATCTTTGTAGCGGCTTATCGCTTGTTAAAAAAACAAATAAAGGCTCAAAGCCATTTTAAACCATTAAAAATTGGCCATCGAGGTGCCGCCGGATATTGCCCAGAAAATACATTTGCCTCCTTTCACAAAGCATTGGAATTAGGTGCAGATTATCTTGAAATTGATATTCAGATGACAAAAGATGAGGAGTTAGTTGTGATTCATGACGCGACTGTCAACCGGACTTCAAATGGAAAAGGGAAAGTGAAGGATTTTACCTTAAGCGAGATTCAAACCCTTGATGCCGGCTCATGGTTTAAACCTGAATTTGCTGGAGAAAAGATTCCTTCTTTCAATGAATTTTTGGATGAATTTGCAGGTAAAGCAGGCTTATTAATTGAATTAAAAAAGCCTTCCTTATACCCTGGCATCGAAGCGAAATTGGCAAATGAGTTGATAAAAAGAGGGTTAGTTGGAGCAAACAAACACCCAATTATTGTCCAGTCTTTTGACAGAACTTCACTGAAACACTTCCACAATCTTCTGCCTTCTGTGCCAATTGGGGTGTTGGTCAAAAATCGAGCAGTGAATGGAATTCCAAATAAAGATTTACAATTTTTTTCTGAATTTGCTACATATATTAATCCTAAAATCGCGATAGTTAACAAACGGCTCATAAATCGGATCCATCAGCACGGTTTTAAGGTTTTTATTTGGACCGTTAAGAAAAAAAGCGAGGCAAATATGTTACAGCGAATTGGTGTTGATGGAATCGTCAGTGATTATCCCGACTTTTTTTAAATGATCACCTAGATCAATATGTGACTTTAACAAAGTCCAACAAAAAAACTGGAAGATTTCACTTCCAGTTTTTCTTCATTTTTTATTACTAAGCATACTTTTTGTACGTATACCAGACCTGCGTAGCTGTACTTTCACGTAGACATGCACTATCGCCTCTTTAAAGCTCTTATCCCAATTATTTTGCACCTTTTTGAAATTACGATAGTCTTGGTGGTATACATCCTCTCCAAAGCCAAAAATATCACTCCCATATTTTTGTTGGACTTTTTTAATGGTGGCTGAAACTTTTCGTTTAATTTCCTCCTCCGCTAACTTTTGGTATTTTTCATATGTTTTTACTTGAGTTAAATCATCACTACATTGAACCGCATCAATGTAGGCTTCTGAGTTGATACTGATATTAATGACTGGTATCCCTCGAACCATCTTTGCCTTTTTCCTTGTTTTTGAATTATAAATTTGCGCCGCCAGAAACTTATCCTTTCCGCATGGCACGGATAAAGCAGTTCTTGACAGTTTATCTTCTGCCCACAAATAATTTCGAGTATCATCTAATGATACATAACCAATCAACTTGTAATTCTTGAAAATGGCCAATGAATCTAGGACTACCATTGCGTTTGGAGTAACCATCTTTAAATTATCAAGTGATCCACCTTTTTTGGGATTGCCTCTGACAGAAACTGCAGCCATTACCGGCTGTTTTCCAGGAGATGTTAAGGCTTGGATGACATCGTTTAAGCGAACATTCGGATCCCCTCCCCATACATCTACCATTGACTGCAATTGGGTGTGGAGTTTTAGAGAGGATGATTTTTGTAAAGGATACGTAACTTTTAATATGTCATCAGGACTAACGCCCCGAGAGATTAAAATGTTAAAATCATCCCTAATTTCCCGATTGCGCTCCAAATAATCCAAAAATGATATTAACCCTTCTCTTGCGATCTCTTCACTCATAACAAAGGTTCGCATATGAGAATATATGACGTGTTTAGAAGCACCAACATTCATTTTCTGAGCGAGTTCTGCAATTGTATCTCCTTCTATCGTAAATACCACTGAAGGGGTAAAACCTCCTGCCGTTTTAGAGTTTAATTCAGTAGCATTAATTCCTTCAACCGATAACCGATACTTCTCTTTTTCACCTTTATCTACCGCCATGCCAATTGCTACAGATACATCCGATAATTCTCGTTGATCCCAGCAGCCCGACAATAAAACACTCAGTAAGAGCGTGCAAATCAAGAATAGTTTATTCATCAACTATTATTCCCGCCTTCCATCGGAGGCGGAGCGGGAGAGGAATCAGAGAAGACTTTCTGTTCCAATTCGGCTCGCAGATATTTTGGTCTCTTCTTCATAGACCAGAAAGGAAACCGAACAAAAACATCTTTCTGATCTTCGATAATGAGTGGGGCAATAGGGGCTAAATATGGAATACTAAAAGACCTTAAGGAGCTTAAATGGGCTACCATTGCCACCAAAATTATTAATACTCCATACAGCCCTAAAATGGAAGCCGAAATAATCAATAAAAAGCGAATCAGCCGTGAAGCGGCTGCAAAAGAATAGACCGGAGCCACAAAATTGGAGATTGCGGTTATGGCCACTATTATAATCATAATGTTGGAAATGATCCCAGCTTCTGCAGCTGCTTGTCCAATGACAAGCGCCCCGACGATAGAAACCATTTGGCCAACTGTCCTGGGCATCCTAATTCCCGCTTCCCTTAAAATTTCAAAGGTGATCTCCATGAGCAAGACCTCTACGACAGCTGGAAACGGCACTCCCTCCCTTTGGGCAATAACACTTAACAATAATGGGGTTGGCAGCAATTCTTGATGAAATGTCAATATTCCTACATAAATAGAAGGAGTTAACAACGCAATCATGAATGATAAATACCTGATAAATCGTAAAAAGCTCCCTAAAAAAAAATTCTGATAATAATCCTCCGCCACTTCAAAGAAATTGACAAATACAGCAGGAATCAGTAATGCAAAGGGTGTCCCATCAATTAAGATGACAATTTTCCCTTCCATTAAATTGGCTGCAACGGTATCTGGACGTTCCGTATTTAATGCTAAAGGGAAAACGGTAAAAGTTTTATCGCAGATTAGTTCTTCGATATTCCCAGATTCAAATATCGCGCTTACTTTAATTTTCGCAAGCCTATTTCTAGCCTCCTGAAGAATGGCTTCATTAGCAATTCCTTTAACATAACCGAGATATAATGTTGTATTGGACGACTCACCAATAATAAATTTTTCAAAGGCTAAATTTTGATTGCGGATTCTTCTCCTTATTAAACTTACATTTGTTGAAATGGATTCAATGAAACCATCCTTCGGTCCTCTTATCACTGTTTGTGTGCTTGGTTCTATAACGGATCGTTTTTCATTTGTTTCCATATTAATAGAAATAGCCTTTTCTAGCTGATGAACAACGACCACAATACAGCCATTTAATACTTCTGTATAAATTTCCTCTTTTGTTCCAACCAGCTTAATCCCTGTTCCGCCAAAAATTTCTTTCCCTTTAATCAGTAAGTCTTCTACCGTCCTTAAAATCATTCCAGTATCAGATTCTTTTAAAAATAACCTCGGTGTTGTTTCTTTTAGTGTCTTTGAATCAACCATCGTATCCAAATAAAAAAGAAGTCCTGCTGTTTGGCCGATTCTTCCTTCTATAATTTTTAGATCAATCGTTTTTCCAAAAGCCACTTCCACTTCTGTTCTTAATTCCAATAGACTATAATCCAAAAGACTTCTTTCTAAATTATTACATTCGTCGCGATCGGTTTCGATTTTTAATTCCTTCTCCGGCATCCGTTTCTTCTTCAATCTATGTATTTTAATGGAATTCATTATTTCACCTCATTTCACTTTATTTCCTTTGCGCTGCTTCCAAATAACAATTAGAAAGATCAAACCTGGAATACAAAATTGAAATGGAAGATGGAGATATAATGGTACCATCTGAAGCCCTTCCTGAATGTGGTCAGCAAAATCAATGGATACCAGCACGGAAAAAAGCGCCACTAGCACAGAGATCGGCAAAACAAAATATCGAAATGGCAAATTAAATATATACTCCAGCCCTTTTAATCCCCCAAATAAAAAAATATTCCCTTTCACAAAAATACCCAGCATCATAATAAACACAGCAAGGGCATCAATTCTTTCAATAAATTTGCCTATCGACACATTTCTTACTGTACTTAAAAGGGGAAAATTGGATCGTTGCACAGAATCGATGCCAAGCGTTCCGATCATTAAAACAGAAGAAACCAACAACAGCAGGGAAGCTATGGCTACCCCTATCATTGCAATTCGTAAGCTATACTTTTTATTTGTCACATTCGAAAAAATGACAGTAAAAACAATAAGTTCGCCATATGGAAAAAATGCTAACTTAGTAAAAACCGTTTTCATAACCGGCATCAATCCTTCTCCAAGGATTGGCTGAATCCGCTCTAAATTCACACTTCCATTCATAATTAAAAAAATGGTTACTAACAAGAAAAAGCCAAACAAATATGGAGTAAAAATTTCGGATGTTCTTGCGATTACTTCAAGACCTAAATAGATGACATAGGCCATTAATAATGAGAATGTCAACGAAATGATTTCAATTGGAGTATTTGGCATAATGGCGGATGCTATTAATTCTCCGAAATCCCGCACCACTCTGCTGGAAATATAGCAAAAATAAACAACATAAAAAAATGAAAGAACGATCGCTATTTTTCTGCCCAAACAGAATTCTATAATTTGATATAAATTTTTTCCTGGAAGGCGGCTATTTAAATAATGAAAAAAAAATACAATTCCTATACCAAGAAAGGAAGAAATCATAATGGCTATCCATGCATCATTTTGAGCATCAGTCCCCACTCCGACCACGATCGCACTTCCGAGCAAAAAATTGATTAGTAATGTAAGAAGCTGTGCTAAAGAGATATTCTCCTTTTCCATCATGAACCTTGATTCCTCTCCACACCATTTCTTCTCTTTTTCTGAAGGTATAGCCGCACATCAATAATGACACTTGAAACCAAACCACCAGTCCCGCCCAAGATAACAATGTACCTTCCTGCAGCAATTTCAGAGAATATAATATTTTTTACTGCAAGTAAAAATGGATACTCAAATATCTTCATATCAAAAATTGCTAATAAAACTGTTAACGATATACTTGTTAGAAAGAAGCCCAGTGTAATCATTCATTTCGACATCCTCGATTTATTTCTCCCCATATGTTGCCAAAAATGAGCCTTTTTTATCCAAAATTTGAATAACCCAACAATGAAACACTGTTTGGTTTTCAATCTCACGAGTTAGGTAATACGATCTTCTCTTGGTTGTCTCATTAATATGAATTTCTTTGTTAAACTTGGATATGATTTTCGCTTATATGAATTTGGTGAATAATCATCCAGAAACTTATGAAATAAAAAAACCACAATCACTCAATATGACATGATTGTGGCTATCTTAGATCCTTATGTTGTACACTGCTTTAAATGCTCCTGACTTTATTAAATTTTAACTAATTCCTTTAAACTATTCTTTCCTCGTTCTACTAAATTTAAATGAGTGTTTCTTGCTAGATTAACGTACTCCCTTCTAACCTCAAACCAAGCATTTCGACGTCCTCGGGCAAAAGCAATGCTGGTCTCTGCATTTTTTTCAAAACGTTCTTCCAGCCCGTCAATCAATTGGAAGATAGAACGGACTGGCGTAAATGCTAATTTTTCTAGCTGTCCTGAAACCTCTTTGAGCTGTTTCTTCAATTCTTCACGGTCAGTTGTTTGAACGTCAGCTTCCATTATTTCTTCTTTCCGAGTGTTGATTTGCTGTGTAAGTTCTGAAACCATTTCCTTATTTGTTTTTTTCGTTTGTTCGTATAGCTTTGCAATCGAATTTCTATATTTCTTATTGAAATTGATGACTTCTCTAACCGCTGTAAGATAAGCATCTTCCCTACTTTCCCGAAGCTTTCTTACATGTTCCCGAGAACGCTCAACCTGATCCCAGAATGTGTTCACAAATGAACCTTCAGCCGGAAATTCCAGCTCTGTCCGTGATTCCGCAGTTTTAGGCATTTCCTTTTCTGCTACGGCTAATGCCGCATCACTCTTCTTCTGTGCCATGGTCCTTCCTCCTCTTACTCATATTTACTTTCTCTATGGAATCCTTCTTTTGGAAAGAAGGCAAATAGAGCTCAAGAACACTGGTATACATTTTAAAAAATTGATCCAGTAATGATTGATAGGTTTCCAATTGGTTGGCATAACCTTTTAAGTATGTAACACCAGCTTTTGTTATGGAGTATCTTCTTTTTGCAGGACCTGCTCCTGTTGTATCCCATTCTGACGAGACAAGGTCATCCTTCTCCAGCTGCCGCAGCATCCGATATAAATTTCCTTGATCTAATGTCTTAAAACCGAATGCCTCCAACTTCTGGCTAAGCTCATACCCATGAAGCGAAACCTTGCTTAGAAGCAATAAAATAAATGGCAGCACAAAATTTTTTGAAGGATTGACAGTTTGATTGTCATGGTTTACCATATTTTTATCACCTCACCTATATGTATTTTACATCTATCAGTAATATTTTGTCAATATTACAAATCCTGATGACTAACAGCCTCAGTTAGATCTTTTCCTCTATTACTTCGTAGTTATAAACTTTTTCAAAATAATAAGGGTGGTGTAAAATGGAAATTTCAAAGTTAAGTAAAGCAGGTATCCCGTATTTGCATTTTGGTAAAGGGGAGCCCTTTGTCCTCATTCATGGTCTGGGTGAAATGAAAGAAGGTTGGAAAAACCAGTTTGAATTAGCCGATCAGTATGAGTTGATCATACCTGATTTACGGGGACATGGAGAATGTTTTAAAACAATAGGGATTACCATTCAAAATTTTGCCGCCGACATCATTGGATTATTGAAAGAATTAGAAATTGAAACCGCTCATATTTTGGGTTTATCAATGGGCGGTGCCGTTGCCCAAGAAATTTATCGACAGGCGCCTTCGATGGTTCGTTCCCTCATGTTAATTAGCACTTTTCACTATTTTCCAAACAGACTAAAAGAATTCCTATTTAACAATCGAAAGGAAAAGTTTGAATGCGTTTCAGCTTCTGGCGATCCTGCTGAGTATATTGCACGAATGGCACTTTTTTCATGGAATAAAGATACGGCAGAGGAGTTTTACCAATTTTTTCAACCAAAGAAACAGGTTTTTATTGATTCCCTTAAGGCTTGCTTGGAAGTCAATAATTTAACTTTATTACCTAAAATAAAGGTCCCGACATTGATCATTGGCGGCCAGTATGATTCAATATTACCTGTTTGGATTCAAGTTTGCATGCACAAGCGAATACCTCATTCAAAATTCACTATTTTGAGGAATACCGGTCATATTGCCAAACTGGAAGCCAAAGACCGGTTTAACTCCATGCTGCGTAATTTCCTCAACCAGCAAAGGTCTGCTGTCTAATTTAATTTGATTAGGAAGGATAGGTAGGTCCCCCTGCCCTTCCTCCCGTTACTAATTTATTTCTCGTCCTCCTGTTTTATGCAGGAGCTACTTGAACCTCACGTGAGCGTACAGCCAGCCATGGATCCATAATTTCAGCAAAAATACCTGTCAATGCCAATGACACATGACCGCCTTTATAAACTTTGTACGTCTTATCTTCACTTGATACAAGATCGATGACAGGGAGGCTTTGCTGTTCTGAGACAAGCGTATCACGAGAACATGAAAAGACAAATAGAGGACATTTGATATTTTTCAAGTCCACTCTCCTTCCGCCAATAACCATTTCTCCCTTTAACAATTTATTTTCGCGATATAAATCATTAAATAATTGCTTAAAGGCGGCACCGGCAAAAGAGGCTGTATCTTTTGTCCATTTGTCCATCCTGTGCCATTTTTCAACATAATCCTTATCATGTGCTCTGGTAATTAAATTGATCACAGGAGTTCCATAGACTGGTGAAAGCATTCTAAACATTAAATATAAAAATGGTGATGGAATAGTGCCATAAGCATTGGCAAATCGATCAAAGCTCAAGTAGCCTTTTTGAAGCCCATCCAACCACTTCTGGGGTACGATCCCAACACTAAAATCAATTGGAACAGCTGCGAGAATTAAATTTTTAATAGGAAGATCGGTGATCGATGAGAGAATGGCGGCAACCGTTCCCCCTAAGCAATAGCCGGCCAATGATATTTCTTTTGCGCCTGAATGCCGTACGGCCCTTCGTACAGCCTTTTCCATATAATCTAAAATATAATGATCTAATGAAATATCGCGATCTTCAAGCTCAGGTGAGCCCCAATCCAGCAAATACACATCATATCCGCGATCCACAAGACCTCCAACGACGCTGCTTCCTTCGCCAACATCAAGAATATACGTTTTATTTAACAGCGAGTAGACAAGAAAAACAGGTATTTCGTATTTTTTTTCTTTGGCCGGATGATACCACAACGTCGATTTGTTCTTTTTCCATATACATTCTCTTGGGGTAGGCACAATTTCTGGCTTTGGCTCAGTCAATACCTTATAAAGCTGGTTCCAGCGTTTCGTTTCTTGCTCAAAGTTTAAAATCGGCATTTTTGATCCTTTATTAATCATTTAACATCCTCCTCAAAGACTTCCGATTGAAGCCCTTTCCCCGGACAGGACCAATTCTTTTTTTGTTTCCAGTAAACGTCTAATTTCTGCGATCTCCGATTTAATATCTGCTAATTGGACCATTTCCTGTTTTAAATCCTGAAACTCTATTTCCCGAAGGTGTATTTCATCCGGAATTATAGCCGAAGCAAATTCTTCCTGAGTTTTCCTGATTCCTTCGAGCTCTGATTTCATCTCCTGAAGATTTACCTGAAGAATCTTTATATCTATTAGCCCCTGTTTTAATTCTTGGATATCCTTTGTAAGATGTCCCGTATTGGCATATTCCTGTACTGTCTGTGGTAGATCAGCCTTCAACGAATTCAAAGTATTAACTACTTCCTTAAGAAATTCCAAATTTTCTTTATTAAAGGCTGCAATGCCGTCCTGAACACTCCAGATCTGTTCTTCCAATATATCCATTTTCTCTTCGGCCTGTATGGATTGCTTTGCCACTCTTGCAATATCTTTTTTGGTTGGGATATTCATAAGACTGGCCATAAACTCCTGATTTTTCTTAAACAATTCCAAGTAACGGGAATATACGTTAAGACCCAAATTGGCTGACCGGACAAATTCTTTATTATCTGTAAGCATATATAAAAGCCCGTTTAGCTGCTTCTCCCAAAGCCCAGCTATTCGATTGTAGCTTGACAATAAATCATACTCTTTCTCCTCCGTCATGCATGGCACCCCTTTTTCTACGATTTTGTTATTTCCTCTTGTTTTTCCATATACTTATTAAAAGGCAGAACAAAATTTTTTATTTGTCTGGTAAAAAAATTGATAACACCAATTTGATTTTCATAGATAATGTTGCCCGCATGTTTAACCGCTTTAATATATTGCTGTCTAGCTTTTTTCCTTATTTTGATATATTGTTCTATCACTTCCGGATACTTATCTACCATCTGCTGGTTCGGTAAGCCCTGAAAAGGAGTCCGTAGTATGGACATTGTGCGTTTTTGGATTGCATCCATTTGTTCATTCAGTTCTTCATATGACTTTTTCGGAAAGAAATGCTGCACTACCGTAGTTGACATTAATATCTCTTCACGGGCTGTTTTCTCCCATTCAACAAGCTCTTTTGTAAATTGTTCTGTAATCGCTTTTAAATTGTCTTGATTTCTTTCAAAGTTTTCAGCAAAAAGTTTTGCTCTAGCCAATAATAGATCATCACGAAGGTCGGCCCGTTTTTCCCATTCGTCCAATTCACTGAACGCATGGCGCCATAGCATATTAAGGCTGGATAAATGTTCCGGATTTTCGTTTAAAACGTTGTTTTCTTGCACAGTGTTTTGCTCTGAATTCTCTTCATTGACACTTTCTTCATTCAATTTTCCCGAGGGATTTAATTTTTCTTGATTTTCTTCCATTTTTCTTTCCTCCTGTTCCGCCATTGGAATTTACTTGTTAATCTCAAAAATTCGGCCCTTTCAAATTTAAACTTGAAGCTTTTCCTCTTCCTTACGAAGCATTCTTCTTAGCAATTTTCCTACAGAAGATTTAGGAAGTTCATCAAGAATTTCTATTTGTTTTGGCACCTTGAATGGTGCAAGATTTTGTTTAGCAAAGTCCATTAATGATTCCGGTTTCAGTTCAACACCTGGTTTTAGTTTCACAAACGCCTTTACTGTTTCTCCACGGTAAGAATCCTCAACACCGATAACTATCGCTTCTTCTACAGCATCATGCTGATACAATACTTCTTCAATTTCGCGCGGGTAAACATTATAGCCACTCGCGATAATAATATCTTTCTTTCGATCTAAAATATAAAAGTATCCATCCTCATCCATTTTTGCGATATCTCCCGTAAATAACCAACCATCCTTTAACACCATTTCTGTATCTTCAGGACGTTTCCAATATCCTTTCATAACCTGCGGACCTCTTAAAACAAGCTCGCCGGCTTCTCCTACTGGTACATCTTCAAAGCCATTTGCCGTTTCTCTGACAATTCTTGCTTCAGTCCCTGGGAGGGGGATTCCGACACTGCCCAATTTTCGCGGTAAAAATGGAGGGGTTGAGATCGCCGATGGCGCTGTTTCTGAAAGACCGTATCCATCTGAAACCCTAATTCCCACTCTTCTTTCAAACTTTTTAACCTGTTCTACTGGAAGTGGAGCACCACCGCTACTTAAGAAAAAGAGCTCCCCAAGACTGCTTTCCTCCAGATTGGGATGGCTATTTAACGCGAATATCATTGTTGGGACCGCTGTCAGTTGGAAAGGCTTTTCTTCTTTCACTAATGTAAGCAGTTCATTTACATCAAAACGCGGCATTATTAGCTGGTTACATCCAATCCTAATAGCAGATAGCGCGTTACAAGAAAGACCATATACGTGAAACATAGGAAGTACACTGACGATTTTAAAATTTTCCGGTTTTTCATCAACTGCATTATAAGTAAATTCACAAACTTGAATAATATTAGCCAATAAATTGTGATGTGTTAACATCACCCCTTTGGAAACTCCAGTTGTTCCTCCTGTATATTGCAAAATAGCAACATCTTCTTTTATATCAATAGGTATATCCGGAATGACGTGATCATGGGTAAGAAAATCTTCAAAATATAGATCGTTATCTGCCAATGGAATTTTACTGACTCCAAAACCGACAACAATAATTCTTTTTAAAGAAGTGTTTGGCTGGACTTGTTTAATTCGTGGGTAAAGGGAATCTAACACAACCATGTATTCTGCATCAGAGTCGTTTAGAACGTATTCAATTTCCCGTTCGACATACATCGGATTTACCTGTACGGCTATGCCGCCCAAACGGGACGCAGCAAACAAGCTGAAAATATACTGAGGGCAATTAGGGAGCATGATGGCCAAACGATCACCTTTTTTAAATCCAACTCGATACAATGAGGCTGAAAACCATTCTGCAATCGTTTTTGTTTCCTTATAAGTCCATGACCTTCCTTTGAAAGTCAATGCCGGCCTGTCATTATGTATTTTTGCAGCCTGCATGAGAAGGTCAAATAATGATTCGTATTCAATAGAAACATCCTCGCTGATTCTTGGATCATAGAATTTTAACCATGGTTTTTTCAGGTAATTCATGTCTTTCCCCTCCTAAAATGGCCCGCCTATTTCAAAAATGAAGTGAAATGGGTGGAAGGTATATCCAATTAAATTATTATTTTAATTCAACCTTTTGTAAACGCTTCAATTACGACAGCATTTTACATCAATCTTCATAATCTCCATTTATAAGAGGGGGCATTTGACAAGATCTCACACTCTTTTACAAGTATTTCAGTGAAACCAACTAGTTTCTGACAAGGTTTATATGATTGTTCACAAAATGTTCGGAAAATACTTGCCAATTTTCTATGAAGGGTTAATAGGGAAATCAGCCCCTTAATAACAGGGACTGATCCTATTTTCCTAGTTATTACACGCCAATATATGCTTTTCTGTAAATCTCCTTGAGTTCAGTAATAAGTGGCATTTTGGGATTAGCGATCGTATCCTGGTCATCAAAGGCTCGTTCTGCAAGGAGATCTACTTTGCTTTCAAACTCCGATTCACTAATTCCATACGCCTTTAAATTCATAGGAATATCCAATGTGTCTGCTAGTTTTCCAATCGCATTAATTAAGCTGTTAATGCCTTCTTCCTTCGTGCTTGCTTGCAGTCCTAACATTTGGGAAATTTCCATGTAACGTTCATCTGCAATAAAATGCTCATATTTTGGATAGGTCATAAACTTATTCGGTTTAGCTGCATTAAACTGAATAACATGCGGCAGCAAAATCGCATTCGCTCTCCCATGAGGAATATTAAATTCTGCACCGAGAACATGTGCCAGACTATGGTTAATACCTAGGAAAGAGTTGGCAAATGCCATGCCGGCAATCGTTGAAGCATTATGCATTTTTTCCCGCGCCAGTTCATCATTGCCATCAAGAAATGCCTTCGGTAAGTAATCAAATACAAGCTTAATTGCTTTTAAGGCAAGTCCGTCCGTATAATCATTAGCGAGGACAGATACATACGCTTCAATTGCATGTGTTAATACATCCATCCCAGTATCAGCCGTAACGGATTTAGGAACACTCATGACAAATTGGGGATCAACAATGGCAACATCCGGTGTTAATTGCAGATCTGCCAACGGATATTTAATATTTTTACTTTTATCTGTAATGACAGCGAAAGAAGTGACCTCAGACCCGGTTCCTGATGTCGTAGGAATAGCTATTAATATCGCTTTATTTCTTAGTGAAGGGAATTTCACGACCCGTTTGCTAGGATCAAAGAACTTTAATGTCAGACTGTTAAAATCGGTATCCGGATGTTCGTAAAACAACCACATGGCTTTTGCTGCATCCATAACAGAACCACCGCCGAGAGCAATGATGCAATCTGGTTGAAACTTCCTCATTCTTTCTGCTCCGCTTTTCACCGTTTCAATAGTAGGTTCCTGTTCAACATCATAAAAAGTATCACTGACAATGAAGGACGGATTCTTATTCAAATAATATTGTACTGAATCCAAATAATCATTTTTTACAGCACTGCTGCTTGTTACAATAAACGCTTTCGTAACTCCTGGAATGGCGGCAAGCGTTTGTATGGAGTTTTTCTCAAAGAATACTTGTGAAGGGACTTTAAACCATTGCGTCATGGTTCTTCTTTTAGCCACCTTCTTGATATTTATTAAATTGGCAGCACCTACGTTCTGTGACACTGAGTTCCCGCCATATGTTCCGCAACCGATTGTTAATGATGGCAGCGAGGTATTATAAATATCTCCAATGGCGCCATGTGTGGAAGGTGTATTTACGATAATGCGGCCGGCTTTCATTCTTTCTGCAAATGTGTCAATTACATCCTGATTGGCAGTATGAATGGCTGCCGAATGCCCAAGTCCTCCATACTCTAGCGTTTTTTCTGCGAGTAATAGACTATGAGCTAAACTATCAGCCTTATAGCAGGCCAAAATCGGGCTTAATTTTTCACAGGATAGCGGATGATTCAGGCCTACCCCAGTCAGCTCTGCGATTAAAATTTTCGTATCAACAGGGACATTCACCCCTGCTAATTTTGCAATCTTATAGGCATGCAGACCAACTATCAATGGATTTAACGTTTGATGTTTAGGATCAATGACTACCCGTTCCAACATTTGTTTCTCTTCTTCATTAAGAAAATAACAATTGTTGGCTATTAATTCGCTTTTAACCTCGTCATAGATTTCTTTGTCAATGATCAAAGCCTGCTCCGAAGCGCAAATCATACCATTATCAAATGTTTTTGATAATATCAAATCGTTGACAGCACGTTTTATATTCGCTGATTTTTCAATATAACAAGGGACATTTCCAGCACCCACTCCTAATGCCGGCTTGCCTGAACTGTAGGCTGCCTGAACTAGATTTGGACCTCCTGTAGCCAAAATAAGAGAAATTTTCGGATGCTTCATCAATGCCAGAAAGGCTTCATGTGATGAGCTATCTATCCACTGTATACAGTTTTCCGGTGCCCCCGCCTTTACTGCGGCATAGCGGAGGATCTCAGAGGCTTTTGCACAACATTTTTGAGCATAACGTGGAAACGCAAAAATAATTGGATTTCTTGTTTTAAGCGAAATTAATGCTTTGAAAATGACAGTTGAGGTTGGATTCGTAATCGGAATAATTCCAGCAATCACGCCTGCAGGCTCGGCCATCTCTACAATGCCCTCATGCCTATTCTCCCTGATCATACCAACCGTCTTCATATCCCGGATATTGTTATAAATATACTCGGTAGCAAACATATTTTTAAAAACTTTATCTTCATATACTCCTCTCTGTGTTTCTTCAATTGCAAGTTTTGCCAGATCCTTATGGTTTTCCAATGCTGCCAGAGCCATTTGTTTAACAATTTTATCAACCATTTCTTGAGTGTAGCAGCGAAATTCATTTAGAGATTTTTCCCCTTTTTCGGCTAACTCATTAATTTCCGCAGCAACTTGCTGTGTGTCTCGAACCTCCCGTTCTTTTATCGCCATTTCAACACCCCTCCAAAATCATTCTGTTTAGAAATACCCCCAAATGTGATCCGATCCCATTCCTTTTATGATTCTGGCTAAAATATATCACAGAATAAAATTGAAAAATGTCGAATTACGCGAAAAACTGAATGAATAACCATTCATTTTTAAAAAATTCACAGAAAGTTCAAATAAGAAAAGCGCTGGAACTAGACAGTTTTCAATGTAAAAATCAAAACTTTCATTATTTAAAGAAAACTCGCGACTGGCGAGCCCGTTAGGGCGAAGACAGTGGCGTAGTTAGTCGAAAAGCACAGCTTCTCGACTGCGAGGCTAATGCTCGCGAATCATTCCTTAGTGCACTTTTGCCTGAAAGAAAAGTTATGCTTTCCTATCGGCTAATAAAAAACCTGCAGGCCTTTTTCAAAGCTTGCAGGTCTTTTCACCCAATCAACCAGTATTTCTTAGTCCGGCAGATATTCCACTTATGGTAAGCAGAACTTCCGTCAATAATTCCTCATCCGGTTCTTCCTGGCTGCGAAGTTCTTTAATTAACTCTACCTGTAAAAAGTTCAATGGGTCCACATATGGATTGCGTCTGAAAACTGAATCCTTAATATTTGGAGTATGATCTAACAATTCATGGTCTCCAGTTATTTTAAGAAGAATGGCTTTTGTTTTTTCGTATTCCGCAAAAATATTGGAAAAAATCCGATCCGCTATCTCCTTATCTTCCACTAGAGTCAAATATTCTTTAGCTGTCGTGATATCTGCCTTCATTAAGGCCATTTGCAAATTATCTATTGTAGCTTGAAAGAATGGCCACTTCGCATACATTTCATGTAATAGATGCAGGTTATGCTCACTTTTGTTGGCAAAGCTGTCCAAACCTGTTCCTGCAGCATACCAGCCCGGCAATAGCTGCCTGCTTTGTGTCCAGGCAAATACCCAAGGAATCGCCCGCAAATCTTCGAATCTTCCTCTATTTTTCCGGCTCATTGGTCTTGAACCAATATTCAGTTCACCAAGCTCTTTTAATGGAGTTGCTTGATGGAAATAGGTTAGGAAGTCCGGATCTTTAAATACAAGCGACTGATATTGTGCCAATGCAAATGCTGATATTTCCTCTATTGCTTTTTCCCATTCTTGTTCCCTTAAGTGTCCGTGTTCTGCTTCCTTCGAAACATGTGCTGCAGCAAGAATTAATGTGGATGTTGCCTGCTCCAAGCTGCGATAGGCGATATCCTCCATTAGATAGCGGGCGGAAAGAACTTCACCCTGCTCAGTGATTTTAACACCTTCACCGATTGTTTCCGCAGGTTGTGATAAGATACTTTTATTTAATGGTCCCCCTCCACGGCCGAAGGATCCACCGCGTCCATGGAAAAATTTAAGGCCAATACTGTATTTTTTCGCCATTTCATGGATTTCAATTTGCGCATTGTAAAGCTTCCAGTTAGCAGTTAATGTTCCGCCGTCCTTGCTTCCATCCGAATAACCAAGCATAATTTCCTGTTGATCGCCACAAATGCGTAAATGCTCACGGTAAACCGGCATGTTAAATAATGTTTCCATAATCATCGGACCTGAAGTTAAATCGTCGATCGTTTCCAAGAGAGGAGCAACATTTAAATGAGTTTCCAAAGAACCATCTGCATGAAGACGATAAAGCCCGGCTTCTTTTGCAAGTACAAGAACTTCTAATAAGTCGCTAGGCGATTTTGTCATACTTACAAGGTAAACCGCTATCGATCTTTTCCCGAACTCCTCATGTGCCTGCTTAATCATTTGGAAAACCTTAATCATCTCTCGTGTTTCCGCTGAATAATCCTCATTTAATAATAAAAGAGGCCTTGGATCCTGAAGGATATTTTGCAAAATTTTAACCTTTTCTTCTTCCAAGAGTTCCGCATAATTTTCCGAAATTCTTACCTTTCTAAGAATTTCAGTAATCGCAGCTTCATGCTCTCCGCTATGATTACGTATATCCAACGTTGCTAAATGGAAGCCAAACAATTGTACTTGGCGAATAAGCTTTTGAATCGTTCTCAGTTCATGTGCTGCTGGATGGTGTTTCTTTAAGCTTCGCTTGATCATGATCAAATCAGCCAATAATTCTTCTGCTGACTTGTACCCTAACTCAGATTTGCCTACTTGTTTCACCCGTTCGATGATGATCGCAAATGCACGGCGATAGACTTCTTCTTTATTCGGCCACTTTTTATCCTCAGTTAAAATAAAATCTTCTTTTTCACCAAGAAAATGAAGCAGTTCTTCACTGACCTCTACTCTTGTTGATGAATGGCTATATCGTTTCATTAAATCTACCAATACAGATTTATATTTTTTTAACACGAGCCTGCGATGTCTTGTTAATGTCTCCCATGTAACATCGTGGGTAACGTTCGGGTTGCCGTCGCGGTCTCCGCCAATCCAAGAGCCAAATTTTAAGAAATTCGGCACTTGCCAGTTCCTATTCGGATAATTTTTATCTAGGCAATCCGCTACTTCCTGATGAATATCCGGCAGTACATCAAAAAGCGTTTGATCAAAATAATATAAACCGTTACGGACTTCATCCATTACAGTTGGTTTATGCTGGCGCAGCTCATCTGTCTGCCATAATATAGCCACTTCATTAAAGAGACTTTCTTCCAGCTTTCTTTGCTCCTTATTTGTTAATAATGGATGATCGAGTTTTATCAGAAGTTCAGCAATTCGTTGTTGCAATTCCAAGATGGAACGCTTTGCCGCCTCAGTTGGGTGGGCAGTGATCACAAGTTCAAGTGAGAGGGTATTTAGTACTTCCTGGATTGTCGTTTCATCGATATGATTCTCTTTTAACGATAGGATTGCACTCTCAATGGATGCAGGCTGGAAGGCTGCTGCTTCTTGAAGCTGATATTGCCTGCGCCTTCTGATTCGATGGTTTTGCTCGGCCACATTAATTAAATGAAAATACATTGAAAATGCTCGAATGACCTGCTTTCTCATTGGTGAATTTAAAGCGGAGATTTCTTCTTTTAATTCTTGATAGATCTCCATATCAAAATGCGACCGCAATGTTTTACACATGAGCCGGATTTTTTCGACTTTTTCAAAAAGTTCTGGCCCATTATGATTAACGAGAATTTCTCCTAGCATTTTACCTAGTAATTTCACATCACGGCGCAATGGAAGACTGCTGTCATTCAATTTTAAATCTGCTGCCATATTTTCCACCTTCCTTTTGCTGAATTTTTTAAATATAAATATATCATAACTTTAAGGAACTTGTTCATTATTTAACTTACTTTTTATAAAAAAAATATATAATTTTCCTAATATTAAATTTTCAACAAAAAAACCTGCTACATGAGCAGGATTTTTAAAAAAGATTCTTCAAAAATGCCAGTATTCTTCCCCAAAATGATGTTGGCTGGTTATTATTTGGATTGGTACGATAGCTCGAAACAGATGTTTGTGGGTTTAATGCTGATGTTGTCACATTCTCCGCAGGCATATTCACTGTATTATCTGTAGATTGCTGCACCGAAGCTATTGGATTTTGCGGAACTGGTTTATCAAAAACTAGTACATACGTTTTCCGGTCACTGTTTCTGGTTACCACTATAGGTATTGCAGTGTTTGTCTCAGTTAATTGGACCGTTTTGCTTGTGCTGCCTTCAATAGAAACGATTGCACTACTATAAGTTGTTTCCGGATTGATGGTTACCGATTTGACGCTATTTGATACTGCGATATGATAGGTGTACTTATTTGTTGTAAAACTAGTGTCCCATGAACCTTCAGAGACCGATAAGGAAGAAAGCGTTGCAGTACTAGCCTTTTGAACAGTTCCTGTTTTCTGTTGGTAATTGGAACCTCCCGAAAACTGCGAACTTCCCGCTGTCTGCCGCATCAAGATTTTTCCTGATTTCCCAGTACTTGATTTTGAATGTGTACCAGACTTTGAACCTGGCCATTTACTTGAAGCGGACCCAGTTTTGGATCCTGTCTTAGATCCCGTCTTGGTTCCTGTCTTTGTTGAATCTCCAGATGTGCTGGGAGCCTTTATTGCTTCCCTGGTAACATGAATTGTATAGTCAGCTTCAGTTCCGTTCTCTGCAGTCACCGAAACCATTATATCTGTTTTTCCAACTGGCAGTGTAACAGCAGCTCCATCTTTCACTAACAATACGCCTTTGACTTTTACAGTTTCTGTTTGTTCATATACTTCTGGGCTTACCGTTATGGAACTTACTTCGTTCGGAACTGTCACGCTATATTCCGAATTATTTGTAGAAAATGTTGGCGACAATACACCATTTGATAGTTTAATACTTTTCAGCCACGGTTTAATAACTGTTAAAGTATACGAAACTGAAGGATTAGTTCCATCTGCAACGGTGATTTGAAAAGTATTTTTCCCTATCTGTAGTGGAAAAAGGTTTGAAGAGTCATTTGTTACAGGTTGCCCATTAACCGTTATGTTGGCATTAGTGTTGTCACTTGCCAAAAGCATGGAAATGTTTTGTGTGGAACTGTCTACTGTTGCAGTATATTCATTGACATCCGATGAAAAGTTTTGATTAAGCTGAATACCTGCAAGTTCCAATTTGGATAAAGTATTTGTCTGCTGTCCATTTATGGTTGAAACAGCGGAAGAAACGGTTTGAGTTTCCGTTTCCATTGCAGAAGCAGGAGTAGCAGTGATCAGCCCCAAACCTACCATGGAAGCAGCCACTATAAGCTTTGTTCCTTTGCTATTTTGCATCTTTGTAAGCATCCATACTCACCCGATTTCATTAAATAAAATTCGGACTAACTATACCATTGGATGCTTAACTTTATCTTAATTTTTTAAAGCCAGTTCTTCAATTTTTGCCGTGATCGCCAGCGCCATTTCCTCAGCAGATTTGGGTATAGCCTTTTTCAAAAAGGAATTTTTCATTGCCTCCATTTTTCCATTTGCATTTACTTCAAGAAACCCTGTTAATCTCGTTTTATTTCGATTGATGACTAATGCCTCAAAATATCCCTCACCTGAATACTTTTCACCATTTAGTTCAAAACTGACTTTTGTTGGCGGCTGCCATTCTTTTATGTCAATCAGTAAATTGACCTTTTTCTTAAAAATCCCCATATCCCCTGCAAATTCCCATGTTGACTGGTGGTGATTTATTTTCTCATGTTGTATATAACCAGGTACAAGGGGAGCCCAGTTATCCATTTCTTTAACAAAATCCCAAATAACTCCTATCGGAAATTCTAGTACAACTTGATGCATACCGCTAGGCATAGTCCATTCCCTCTTTTCTTCTTATTTACTTTCACATACAATCTAAAGAGATTTGCCGCTAGACAATTCCCATATAAAAAGCCCTCATACAATGAAGGCTTTTTATAAATATCTATGTTCAGAAGCATTTTTATAGAAGAAATTTTGTAACACATCTGGAATATTTGCCTTTAATCATGCCTCATGCCATTTTATCATTGATTATAAACATCCTATATTTTAATATGGAAGGATAGGTTTGAAAATTCAGATTATACAACAAGGGGGGATACGGTGAAAATCTTTCGTTATTTTTTATTTTTTTTAGGATTAATCTTCTATGGCATGGGGAATGCAATTGCAGTAAAAGTCAAATATGTAGGTTTACATCCTTGGGAAGTTTTAAATGTAGCGTTGTATCAGCATTTCGGGTTAACCATCGGAACATGGGGGGTTATTTGCGGTCTTTTCCTCATTTTGATATCTGTATTTTTTAACAGAAAATATATTAATATTGGAACTGTCTTAAACGCATTATGTATCGGCCCTATTATGGATTTATTTCTTAGACTGGACATACTTCCAAAAGCAACTCATTCTTGGATTGATTATGTGATCCTTTTATCAGGAATCGTTATTACCGGAATAGGGGGTGGCATGTATGTTGCTGCCGGTATTGGCGCCGGGCCGCGGGACGGCTTCATGCTCTCCATCTCTGAAAAAACAGGAATATCAGTAATAAAAGCACGCATAATGGTGGAAAGCTTCGTATTAATTATTGGATTAATATTGCGCGGGCCAGTGTTTATTGCTACCTTTTTATATACCTTTATCCAAAGTCCAGTATTCCATCGTTCTTTAAAACTCTTTAAATGGTTAATGGATTCGATCGCTAGAAGGAAGAAAGCTGCCGAAGACAATGTTGCGATCAACTGATAAAGGCCATCCATTGAAAATACATGGAGCATTTTTCAATGACAGGAATATAAAATGCCAAGAAGCCCCATCCAATTAGGAAAGGGCTTCTTTTTAGAAGTGGTGGTATTATTGTAAGATTTTTAGGAAATTTTCTTTAGCTCTTCTGTTAACTGCATGAATAATTCCTTGTTGCCTTCTTGTAAAGTCTGGTCGATTTCCTTGCGGATTTTCTCCCGTTTAAATTCAAGCAGTATATGATTTAGGAACATCTCAGCGACATAGGAATCAGTATTCTCATCAGAATGTTGTGGTGAATTAAGTAATTTCTTATCCATGGAAATCAACTCCTTGAACTTTTTTTTATTATACAGTCTATTTTCTAAAAATTCAAACACTTTATTTTGGAAATTTTAAAAAAATTTCACAAAAGATTCAAAAAGATAAAAAGGATTTCAATTTATACAATTTAGCCAACATTTTCTTAGGGTAAAGATTCCAAATAAGGGCACATTAATTTCATCTATTCGTTTAGGAAGAGGAGATGAGATTTATGACCCAAAATGTCATATCCGGTTATAAATCGGTATGCGACATAAATGTTTATTATGAATTTTATCCAAACCCGTCTACGGAAAAAACATTTGTTTTACTGCATGGTTTTCTTTCTTCCACATTTACCTATCGCCATTTAATTTCTTTATTAAAAACGGAATACCAAGTACTTTCTGTCGATCTTCCTCCATTCGGAAAAAGCGGAAAGTGCAGCCGCTATGTTTATTCCTATAAAAACATAGCTCAGACGGTAATTAAATTAATTGAGTCCTTAGGACTTAAGGAAATGTTTTTTATCGGCCATTCTATGGGTGGCCAGATTGTCTTAAATATTCTTCATATGATGCCCGAAATGGCAGAGAAGGCTATTCTACTATGCAGTTCATCCTATTTGAGACGATCAAAATTACCATTAATCGTATCCAGTTATATGCCTTATTTTCATGTTTTCGTTAAATATTGGTTTGCACGAACAGGTGTCAAAAAAAATCTTCAGGAAACTCTTTATGATCATTCGCTCATCAATGAGGAAATGATCAATGGTTACTTGCAGCCTTTTCTAGAAGATGAAATTTTTATCGCCTTAACCAGAATGATTCGTCATCGTGAAGGGGATTTGCCTTCTAGCATACTAAATCAAATCAAAACCCCATGCTTATTAATTTGGGGGGATCATGATCGGTCGATGCCACTTGAAGTAGGGGAAAAATTGAATAAAGATTTATTAAATTCGGAGCTGGTCGTTTTGAAAGAGACAGGGCATGCTCTTCCTGAAGAACGGCCACATGAGATATATAAATATATAAAAAACTTTTTAAATAAATATCAAACTGCCGTAAATTAATATCATGGCGCTGTTATATTTAATGTATTTTGACAATGCTTATGGATTAAAAAAGAACGTACCTTCTAAGCATGAAATGCTTATGGTACGTTCTTTTTTATTTAAACCAGCCTTTTTCCTTTGACTGTGTTATGGCTTCTATTCGATTTTTCACTTCTAATTTATCCAATATAATGGAAATGTAATTGCGAACAGTTCCAGTTTTAATACTTAGTTCCTCGGCAATTTCTTTTGTGTTCTTTCCATTCGCAACAAGTTCGAGCACTTCTTTTTCACGGTCGGTCAATGGATTTTCTTCGAGATAGAAATCATCCATAAGTTCTGGAGCATATATTCTCCTGCCTGCCATTACACTTCTAATCGAGCCTGCCAATTCTTCACTGGGACTGTCCTTTAGCAAATAACCGCTTACCCCGGCTTTTAATGCACGCTGGAAATAACCTGTTCGGGCAAAAGTAGTTAATATGATTAATTTACAGTCAAAATCTTTCAGTTCCTCTGCCGCTTCCAAACCACTTTTTCCAGGCATTTCGATATCCATAATGCAAACATCTGGTGCTAACTTCTTAACTAGTTCAACAGCCTCTTCTCCATTTGAAGCTTTACCGATGACCTCCATATCTTCTTCCAAATTAAGCAGTGATCCAAACGCCCCGAGGAGCATTTTTTGATCTTCGGCAATAACGATTTTAATCATTTTCTCTCCTCCTCTTTCGCAGTTTTCGCATCATTTGGCACTCGAATAACGAGAGTCGTTCCTTTATTTGTTAGCAGGTCCAAACTTCCATTTATGAATTCAAGCCGCTCCTTCATCCCAATTAATCCATGACCTTCGGTGAGAAGATCTTTTTCTCCTTTGAATTTTCCGTTATCTCGAATGGTCAACGTCACTTCTTTCCACGACTGTTCAACGGATATAGAACATTTCTTTGCCCCGCTATGTTTGACAACGTTGTTCACTGCTTCTTTTAAACACATGCTTAAAATATTTTCAGTCAATAATGAGATGTATTTTAATGTGTTGGCGCCTTCAATTTCTAATTGAATTTCAGCTGCTTCGGTAATTTGTTTTATTCGAAGCAACTCATCTTTTAGGCGAATTCCACGCATAGATGCAACCAGCTTTCTGACTTCACTTAACGCCGTTCTGGCTGTTTTTTGTACATCCTTTAGCTCCATTTCAGCTTGGTCAGGGTTTTTCGAAATTAATTTTCCTGCCAAATCAGCTTTTAATCCAATGAGCGAAAGCTTTTGTCCAAGAATATCATGAAGATCACGGGCAATTCTCTGCCGTTCCTCCAGTTTTACCAGTTCCGCAATTCGTTTGTTGGCATCCTCAAGTTTTTCCTCCAGCTGCCCCCGCTCCTTCCGATTATATATACTGAACGGAAGCAGGATCATACTGACCCAAATGATAATGACAAAGGGCAACTGCTGAACGAATAGTTTTTCATGAACAACTATGTTGTAATTTATAGAGATCGAGGTACTTAACAAATGAATAAAATACAAAATAAAAAAGGCAAGACGATCTTTAATATTTCCTAAAAAATAAGCAAGAAAGAAAGCAAAATAAACGTAGCTGAAAAGACTGGTTGCTGTGACTGAGATTCCAATCAAAATCAACGTCCATAGATATACAGGCCAGCCTTTAGATATAAACGCAATTCGATAAAGGATAAAAAAGATTAACGTTAGTAATATCCCCACGATGATTCGGGTCGTGGAGGAAGTTTGAAAAATAAAATAAAACGGTAAAATACTCAGAACTGTCCAAATATATGGAGCAATCCCGTTGCTTTTTTGAAAGGAAAGGTATTTTTTTACCATTAGTGCAACCTCTTTATATGAAGAACTTCTTTTATGTTATATTTTACCTTAACGTTCATGAATTTTCTTTATAATCCTGGCAGATTTGCAAAGAATTTTATGTCCCTAAAACGAATAAACTTCTTGTTCTGTTCATCCCATAAATGAAATTTCAACGAACTCAAGCTAGTTTTAAGTGTAATAGTTGGAACGTTTTGCAGTGGTGTCGTATTATTATGAACTTGCTCCAACATATAATTCGGTACCCTCGGACTTAAATGATGCACATGGTGATAACCGATATTTCCTGTAAGCCATTGCAAAATTTTCGGAAGCTTATAGTAGGAACTTCCTTCGACAGCAGCTCTTACATATTCCCAATCTTTATCTTCTTCAAAATACGAATCTTCAAAAGTGTGCTGTACGTAAAAAAGCCAAACACCGGCAATACCTGCGAGTAAAAAAATGGGGCCTTCCACCAATAGAAATGCTTCCCAGCCAATGGCCCAACAAAGTGTCACGCCTAATACAGCAATAAGCAGGTTCGTAAGATACGTATTCAATCTTTCCTTAAGCCTTGCACCCTTCCGATTAAATCGATTTTTTATAAGGAAAACGTAAATTGGACCCAGTATAAACATTACAAATGGGTTTCGATACAAACGATACTTTACTTTTGTAAAATCCGATGATGCCAAATATTCGTCTACAGTTAGCATCCAAATATCACCTGTTCCTCGCTTATCTAGGTTACTGCTCGTAGCGTGATGGACAGAATGATCATGCTGCCATTGGCTGTACGGAAACAATGTTAATATTCCCGTCAATGTTCCAAGAATTTTATTAGCGGTTCGGTTTTTAAAGAACGAGTAGTGGCAGCAATCATGAAAGATGATAAATGTACGTACTAAAAAACCGGCAGCAACAACATCGATCCCCATTGTAAGGTAATTAGAAACAGAAAGGCTTTTGTAAGCTAATATCCATAAAATAATGTATGGTACAATTGTATTTATTAATTGCCAAACACTGGCTATAAAATTCGATTTCTCATAGGGCAATACTTGCTTTCGTAATTCTTTTTGATTTTTATTCATACCATCGAATTCCCTTCATATTTAATTATTCAAATTATATAAGAAGGAAAATAACCTTTGCAGACATACCTGTCATATCACCGACATGATAAATGTCATATTGGAAACACGCAAAAAAACTGCTGACAAATATCCAGCAGCTTTTCTTGTATAATCATTTTGTGTTTACGAATACTTTAAGACTATCTTCCAGGCGATGAATGAATTTTTTCTGGTTAGTTCTTGCGGCTTGGAGATATTCGTTTGTCACTTGCTGCCAGCCATTTCGGCGCTCTCTTACATAGTAAACATAGTTTTCGCTGCCTTCAACAAGATTGGTTTCAAAACGCTCCACCAGCTTAATGCCTGCTTTAATTGGCGTTGCTGCAAGCTTTTCCGCGCGGTTTGAAACTTCCTCCAATTGATCAGTTAGTTCATGACTGACTACTTGTCTTTCTTCCGCTTTTTTCAGAAGATTGCTGGATACACCTTTCACTACCTCATCATTCGTCTTTTTAGAGGTTTGATACAGCTTCACAAGGGAACTTCTAAATTCTTGATTAAACTTAACAACCTCTTTCACTGTTTTAAGATATGCTTCTTCTCTCCGCTCACGAACCTCCCTGGCACTATTTAAAGATCGTTCATACTGATTCCAAAAGGCATCAATAAACCGTTCTGCGCCAAAGGCACCTTCCCAGCTGAATTCTTGTCCACTTTTCTTTGCCATGTCACCCATTTACAATTCCTCCTCATCCATCATTTATTTTATTTTAAAATTTCCACTTTTTTCTGCATTCCCATGATTGTCTATACATGTAATTTACACCTATATGTAATAAACTGTCAACTCTGATTATATAATGAACTAACCAGAACTTTATATATGTATATCCCGTAAAAATAATGGAAAGAAAGTTTTATAAAACCAATAGGAGGAATGACAATTGAGTGAGGCACAAAAATGTTACTCCGAAATTCCTTATTTGCGGCTTGGTACTGGTGAACCATTAGTGTTGATACACGGTCTTGGTGAGGTCAAGGAGGGATGGTCAAATCAATTTGAACTATCCGATCAGTATGACTTAATAATCCCCGATTTGCGAGGACATGGCGAATATACTTCACCAGGAGAAATATCGATTAGCAACTTTGCGTTTGATGTCATTTCATTATTAAAAGAACTTAAGATTGAAAGCGCACACATATGTGGCTTATCTATGGGCGGAATGGTGGCGCAGGAAATTTATCGCCAAGCACCGCAAATGTGCCGCTCCTTGCTCCTAGTAAGCACTTTTCATTATGCTCCAAAACGGCTGGGGAAATTATTTTTAAAATACCGGAACTCCCGGGCACAAAATCAAACACCCGATGAATTAAGAGAAACAGCAGCAAAAGTTTGCCTGTATTCATGGTCTAAGGAAAATTTCGAGAAATTCTACCAATACTATCAACCTAATAGTAAATATTACTTCAAATCAATGGAAGCTTGTTTAAAAGTAAATAATTTAACATTACTTTCGCAAATAAAAGTTCCAACCCTAATTATTGGAGGACAATATGATTCTGTCATACCGGTTTGGGTCCAGCTTTTAATGCACAAGCAAATTCCCCACTCCGAGTTTGTGATTTTCAGGAATACAGGCCATATTGCCAAATTAGAGGCAAAGGATGCTTTTAATACAGTCCTTCGCAACTTTCTAAATAAGCATAAAAGGGCAGGTTAGGGGGGAAGCTGAAATCCTCCCTTTCCCCATTCCTTAATATTTCTTATGATAATAGAGTGCATATTATTACTATATTATGAAAGTGGTTTGGATCTGCTTGCCGCCCATTGATCCACAATTTTAGCAAAGACACCTGTTAATGCGAGGCTGACATGCCCCCCTTCAACACATACATAGGTTTTATCCTTGCTTGAAACCAATTCCATTATTGGTTTGCTTTGTTCTTCTAAAATTAAGTTATCTCTTGATCCTGACACAACATATAAATTGGCCTTAATATTTTTCAAATCTACCTTTTTATTGCCAAGCATAAATTCACCCTGTACGAGTTTGTTTTCTTTAAATAAATCAACGGCTAATTGGCGATAGGCCTCACCAGTAAATGGCACCTGGTCCAATGTCCACTTATTCATTCTCCGCCATTTGTCAACATATCTTTGATCGTGGGCACGATGTAACAACATCGTATAGTTTGTAAAATAAATAGGTGCCCCGATTGCCCTAAACATCCCTTCCACTAATTGAGGGGGAACAACCCCGTACGTATCGATAAAGTGGTCAATATTAAATTCGTCATTTCTTAACCCTTCTGCCCATTTATCAGGGCCGATAAATGGTTTGAAATCAATGGGCACTGTAGCTACAATGAGGTTTTTAATTGGCTCCTCCGCAATCGCAGCATAAATGGAGGCAATCGTTCCACCCAAACAATAGCCGACCAGTGTAATTTCTCCTGCCCCTGAATGACGAATGGCTCGTTTGACGGCGGTTCTTAAATATTTCTCGATGAACGTATCCAGGCCGATTTTCTTGTCCTCATATCCTGGAATGCCCCAATCGAGCAAGTATACCTCATATCCCATATTTGTTAAATTTTCAATTACACTTGATTTTGGTGCAATATCCAAAATGTATGGCTTATTGAAAAGAGAATAAACGAAAAATAATGGAATCTCATATTTTTTCTGTTTTGCTGGGTAATGCCATAAAACAGATTTATTCTTTCTCCATACTTCATTTCTTGGAGTATGGCCCACTTTCGGTTCAGGCTCTGTTAAAATCTTAAAAACATGTTTCCAGCGGTTCATTTCTTTTTCATAATCTAAAGTTGGCATTAAATTTCCAAAAGGTGTTTCTGTCTCCATGGTTTACCTCCCCCTTCTTCCATTATTTCGCTGAACTAGCACTTGATAATACTGGCTCAGGTGTTTTATCCTTTTCAATCAGATCTTTTAGTAACTCAAACTCTTCTTTAAAATTATTTAGCTTCATCAGTTCAAATTTCATTTCCTGAAGCTCTGCATGTAAATCTTTTGTATCAGCTAATTCCTTTTTGGTTTTCATTAATTCTGTTTTTAATTGTTTAGTCAGTTTAATAATCTCTTTTGATACTTCTACAACACTTTCAATTTCTTTACTTTGCGCTTTTACTGAATCCTGAAGCTCCCAAATTTGTTCCTCAAGGGCTTCCACTTTTTCTTCTGCTTGAATGGTCAGGTTTGCAACATTCGTTACATCGCTCTTTGTTGGTAAGTTAAGAACTCCTGCAAGTGCCTCATGATTCTTTTTAAAAGTGTCTATATAGCGAGATTGAATTTCTGTTCCGATATTTGAAAACTTAATAAATTCGCTATTGTTGGTCCACAAATAGATAAAATCATTGATTTGTTTCTCCCAAAGTAAACTGAATTTATGAAGGGTTTCAAATGGATCGTAGGTTTTATTGTCGGACATCTTCCTTCACCTCATCATTATTTATTTAGATTCTGCTGCATTTTTCATGTACTTTTGAAATGGAAAAATCGCTGTTTTTACTTGTTTAGTAAATAAATTCATTAATAATTTTTGATTTTCATATAAAACTTTTGTTGTCTTCTTGACACTTTCAAAATATTTTTCTCGCGTATTTTTGCGCAATGACAAATATTGCTCTACAGCACTTACATATTTATCAAGAGCCATACCGCTGTTTAATGACTTTACTGGAGTTAAGAGCAACGCTGTTGTTTTCATCTGAATGTCGTCCACCACATGATTAATTTCTTCATAAGACTTTACCGGGAAGAAATGCTGCAGTGCCGTAGTCGTTACGAGTAATTCCTCTCGGGCGGATTTCTCCCAATTTTTTAGTTCCTTGCTGAATTGTTCTGTGATTTCTTGAAGGTTTTCCTGGTTTTGTTTCACTTTTTCCACATAGTTGTATACAGAGGCCAGGAAAATATCATCCCGTTTGTTAAAACGATCGGCCCATGCATCCAATTCGTCAAAGCCAATTTTCCAGATTAGGTCCAGGCTAGAAAGTTGTTTCTCACTATAAATTTCATTCTCTTGATTTTCAACCTTTTGTTCTTGGTTATTTGCTTCTGCCATTTTTTACTCCTCCATATCCATCATTTCCATATTGAATAAATGCTGTAATTCCCTCAAATCACTTTCAAGGGACTTTATTTTTCGTACTTGTATTTCTTTCACTTCTTTTTCAAGGAGATTCAACATTTCTTCACACGCATTTCGAAGCATTCTCAGTTTACTTTGGTTCTCTTTAAATGTTAGAGCTGCTAAGTAAATTGTTTCATCCAACATATCTATTTTTTCTTCACACTCTACCATTTTTTCTGAGATTATTGCTATTTCATCCTTATTCGGGATGTTTGCGCACTTTAACCACTTAGTTGTTAACCTTCTTTGAATTCTCACTCTTTTCAAATGTGCATCAAATGCCTTTCCAAATGCCCTGGTAAAAGTACGGCAATTTGCAAAGGCATGTATGGTTTTATTCATTTCTGATTCAAGTCTTTTGTAATACGCTATCTGGTCTTCATTATTGACTTCCATCTAAAATTCCTTCTATCTATCCAACTGATTATTGGCCCATTCCATCCTAGGTTGTGATTTATTGAACACCAGCAACCGTTCCACCGTCAACAGCAAGAATATGGCCAAATACATAATCGGATGCAGCCGATGCAAGAAATAAAGCTGGTCCTTTCATATCTTCATCAGAACCAAAACGGCCTGCAGGTGTTCGTTCGAGAATTTTCTCTCCGGAATATCCTAAAATGGTTTTCGTCATTTTTGTCGGGAAAAATCCTGGCGCAATCGCATTAACATGAACATTGAATGGCGCCAATTTAACTGCAAGATCCTTTGTAAAGGAAATTACCGCTCCCTTGCTTGTTGAATAGCCAATGGCATCCATTACCTGCGGATCCTGACCGCCCATTCCAGCAATAGAAGCAATATTGATAATTTTTCCGGAACGCTGCTCCACCATTATTTTACCAACAGCCTGGGAGAATAAGAAAACGGCTCTTAGGTTGATATCCATCACTTTATCCCATTTATCAGCAGGCATTTCCAATGCTGACGCACCCCAGCTTGTCCCACTGTTATTGACTAAAATATCAATCCTGCCAAACTCCTTTAATGTCTCATCAACTACATATTGAATGTCATCAGAGCTAGATACATCACATTTAAATGCAAGTGAACGTACTCCTCGCTCCTTAAGTGAATCACTCAACTCCTGACAAGCCTCCAAATTTCTTGAACAAACTACGACATTTGCTCCTGCTTCTGCATATATTTCAGCAATTTGCTGCCCTAAGCCGCGGCCTCCTCCAGTAACAATAGCTGTTTTTCCTTTTAAACTGAATAGCTCTTGAATAGTCATTAGATACCCCCCTATAATCATTTAAGCGTTTACTTTTGATGTCTGCTGGTCTCTTAATACTCTGCGAAGCAGTTTTCCAACAGAAGACTTGGGTAGCTCCGAAAGGATTTCAACATCTTTTGGTGCTTTATAAGGTGCCAGATTCTCTCTCCCAAACTGTTTGATCTCTTCTTCCGTTAGAGAATAGCCTTGTTTAAGTTTGACAAACGCTTTTACGGTTTCTCCGCGATATGGATCAGGAACTCCAACAACGAGAGCTTCTTCAACTGCTTCAAGCTGATATAAAATTTCTTCAATTTCACTAGGATACACATTGAAACCACTGGCAATAATCATATCCTTTTTACGGTCCACTATGTAGAAATATCCATCTTCATCCATTTTGGCAATGTCACCTGTAAACAACCACCCATCCTTCAAAACTGCCGCTGTCTCTTCAGGACGATTCCAATATCCTTTCATTACTTGTGGACCTTTAATAATCAGCTCTCCTGCTTTTCCGACAGGAGCGTCTACATATCCTTCATCCGTTTCATAGACAACTCTCGCGATTGTACTTTGAACAGGAATTCCAACACTGCCAAATTTCCTTGGTACAAACGGCGGATTAAAAATAACAGTTGGTGCTGCCTCGGAAAGACCATACCCATCCAGAAGCTTTACGCTTGTTCTTTTTTCAAATAATTTAGCTGCTTCTATTGGAAGCGGGGCTCCGCCGCAGCTTATGTAATAAAATTCTTCAAAACCGCTATCCTCTAGTTCAGGCTGACTGTTTAGCGCTAAGAACATTGTAGGCACCCCTGAGAATTGGAAAGGTTTTTCTCGCTTAACAATTTCCATAATTTCTTTCGGGTCAAATCGGGGCAGTATAATCTGATTGGCCCCTTCGCGTATACCGCATAACGCAACACTAGAAAGGCCATATACATGGAAAAACGGCAGAACTGATATCATTTTTAAATTTTCCGGTCTTTGATCACATGCTTTGTAAGCAAAATCACATACTTGGTTGAAGTTTGCCAATAAATTAGTGTGGGTAAGCATTACACCTTTGGAGGGACCTGTCGTGCCGCCTGTATATTGCAATAATGCAACATCACGATCACGATTTATCTCAACCTTAGGAATATGGATATCATGTACGAGGATTTCATTAAAATATTGATCTCCATCAGCAAGTTCCATTTTTGAACCGCTAAAACTAACAACAATGATCTTTTTTAAAGAGGTATCAGGCTGAACCTGTTTAACTCTTGGATATAGGGCATCATATACAATCATATACTCTGCGCCAGAATCATTTAATACATGTTCAATTTCCCTTTCTACATACATCGGATTCACTTGAACAGCTATTCCGCCCAAGCAAAAAACCCCAAATAAAGTAAACAGGTAATGCGGGGAATTAGGAAGCATGATCGCCAAGCGATCTCCTTTGGTAAATCCTGCTTTATTCAGTGCAGAAGCAAATCGGTCTGTAACCGCTTTAGTTTCTTGGAATGACCAAACATTCCCCATAAAAGTAAAGGCGGGATTCGATTGATAACGGGATGTAGCATGTTGTAAAAAGTCATACAAAGAGGTGTGTTCAATTTGCACATGCTCTTCAATTCTCGGGTCATAAAATTTAAGCCAAGGCTTTTCCTGATAAACCATTTACATGATGCCTCCTCTAAGATTATCTGATACCAATATTCCTTCTTGAAAGGGGATGTTTCTCATTGAGGTCGACACACGGATGAATTAATTAGAATATTAATATAATTATAATTATTGTAGTAAAATGACAATTTGTAAACTAGACCTTATCGACAAATTTCACCACTAATACTAACTTTTCTGTGTGAATCTCAGGTTAACCTAATTAAATTTTGTGATTAACGGATTTTATGAAATTTAATTAGTAAAATAAACTCAGAAAAAAGATGGATATTGTCGAAATGTATTTTAGACTCTCTAAAAAACCGATTCAATTACTCGTTAAAAAATTTAAAAATTATTGTAACCGTTTTCAATATTTTAACTAAAATTAGTATATTCCTATAAAGTGTCTAGGCCCAGAACCAAAAATAATATCCAAACCTTTTCTATCATCCAAACTCCCCTAAATCAAATAAATGAAGAATCTAAAAAACGATGCAGAAAACCTATTAAAAAAATCAAAAATACATTTTGCTATTCACAAAAGCTTAACTAATGATTATGAAAATTTCAGGAGATTGGTGTCAGGCACCAATCTCCTGAAAAACGGAATTATTCATATCGCAGCGATTCAATGGGATCCAATTTGGATGCTTTATTTGCTGGCAATATTCCAAATATGATTCCAATGATCATCGAAAATAAGACACCGCCGACGACTACTTCCCAGGAAATTAAAGATGGCCAGCCAGCAATGAGGCTTGCTACTTCTGCCGCTCCCCATCCTAGTAAAATCCCCAGGATGCCGCCAATTAAGGTTAAGGTCATGGATTCAATTAAGAATTGGGTTAATACTTGTCCTCTTGTTGCCCCTAGTGCCATCCGGATGCCAATTTCTCGAGTACGTTCTGTAACGGAGACAAGCATGATATTCATAACTCCAATCCCGCCCACAAATAAAGAAATCCCGGCAATGCTGCCAATAATCAGGGTCATGATATTGGTCACCTGGCCAATTCCTTGAGCAATCTCTTCCATATTAATAACCTGATACGATTTTTTAGTATTATGACGATGATTAAGCAACTTGGCTGCCTGCTTGCCAGCTGTTTGAAGCTGTTCAGCAGAAGCCGCCTGGAGCGTTACCTGGGTATAATCGCCACTGCCATAAATGATCTTCCATGTTTGAGAAGGAAGATACACTTCCATGGATCCAAATGCCAGTAGCCCTGTAGGTTTTTCCAGTACACCAATAATTTCAATTGGCTGATTTGCCACTGTGATTATTTTCCCAACTGGATTTTTCCCCTTAAATAATTCCTCCTTTAATTTATTACTAATAATCCCAGCTCGTCTTGCCCCAAGAAAATCTATAATGGAGAAATTCCGGCCCTCAGCTGTCTTTAATTGATTTACCTTTAAATAGGCTTGATTAACCCCTGTAACAGATACTTCTTTAGCATCCTTTTCATATCTAACACTCGACATTTTCGTACTCGATGCCACCACCCTTTTCACTTCAGGAATTTGCTCAAGAGCAATGATATCCTCTTGTTTAAATGGTGCCTGCTGAAGAATGTTGGGATTGGCTCGCATTTCTTCATCGGAGGGCTGATAATACACCTGAACTGTATTTCCCGGCCCAGTTATTTGGGTTTTCAGCATAGCTTCTCCGCCCTGCCCAATAGCTACCACGATAATAACTGCACCCACGCCGATTACAATTCCAAGCATGGTCAAGATGCTCCGCATTTTATGAGCTTTTAACGAGCTTAATGCCATGATTAAACTTTCAAAAAACTTCAAGACAATGGCCCCCTCTCTATAGAAGGAGACAGGACCTTTCCATCTCTAACCATAATCGTTCTATTAGCATACTCTGCTACTTCTGGCTCATGTGTAACAACCACTACGGTGACGCCTTCTCTATTTAGCTCCTTAAATTGTTGCATAATAGACATACTCGTTTTTGTATCAAGAGCTCCTGTCGGCTCATCTGCTAAAATAAGCTTCGGTTTATTAACAATCGCTCTGGCGATCGCAACACGCTGCTTTTGTCCTCCTGAAAGGGCATGCGGCAGATGATTCATCCGCTCTGACAGCCCCACTTTCATTAAGGCGTCCTCAGCCCTTTCATGTCTCTCTGCTTTCGATATTCCTGCATATATCATGGGCAGTTCCACATTTTTTAGAGCTGATAGCCGAGGAAGAAGATGGAATTGCTGAAACACAAAACCAATCGATTGATTCCTCACTCGGGCAAGTTCCTTATCGTTATATCCCGAAACATTTTCATCATCAAGAAAGTAGGAACCAGTTGTTGGTTTATCTAAACAGCCAATAATATTCATTAACGTTGATTTTCCGGATCCGGAAGGACCCATTATTGCTACAAATTCACCATCTTCAATGGTAATGCTAATATCGTTTAACACTTTTATTTCTTCTTTTCCAAGAAAAAAAGATTTACAGATGGACTCTAGCTGAATCATTTTACAGTCACATCCATCCCATCCTTCATATCATCCGAACTATTAGCAATAACATGATCTTCCATCGTCACCCCAGATAATATCTCGATTTTTTTTCCTGATTCTGTCCCTGTTTTTACTTGCTGCTTATGAACCTTACCGCTCTTCACCAAAAATACGTATGGCTGATCCCCATCATCATGTATGGCTGTATTCGGAAGGACCATGGCCCGTTTCTTGTCAGTCTCAACCTCCATCGTTACCTGAAATCCTGGCTTTATCGCCTTTGTATCACCGGATATTTTCACTGTTACTGGATATTGTACAGCTTGACTGTTATTTTCCTGTCCTTGCTGGCTTTGCTGCGGAAGGTAGCCGATATCTATTACCACACCATTCCATTCCTGATCAGGGACAGCATCAGAGCGTAAATTAACCTTTTGGCCCTTCTTTACTTTTAATGTGTCATATTCAGATAGAAGGCCAATGGCCGTCATGCCTTCAAGCTTGCCAATATGTATGATTGGTTCTGAGACTGCACCTGTTGCCGTAGAAGCTGACGGTAACTCTGCTGAAAGAACGATTCCATCAATAGTACTTTTAATCTCTAATTCACTTTGGCGTTTTTGAATCATATTCTTTTGCAGCATGGCTTGTTTTATATCCAAATCCGCCAATTTCTTGTCCATATCGAGCTGCTCGTAGTCAGGTTTCAGCTGCTTCTTTGCTTCTTCTTCACCTGCTGTTTTAGCCAGTGTTTTTTCTTTATCATTTAAATCGCTGATTTTTTGAGATATTTGTTCCAATTTTAAATTTGCCGTTTCAATGGCCAGTGTATTTTGTTCTGTTTCCAGCTCCAGCTGATTGTTTTTCAGCCTGAGAAGAATGGTTCCTTTCTTAACAGTCTGCCCCTCTTTCACAAGCAATTCTTTAACCTCTCCTTTGTCAGGTGTCGGATATACAAACTGCTCCTCTTGCAGTTTCACTGTTCCAGGAACGAGCAAAAGCGATGAAATCTCTTCCTCTGCCATTTTGACTGTCTTAACGGCTGGACCTTTAGCAATCGCTTGACGATATACGCCAACAAATATCATGCTGGCCACCAGACAGACAACACCAAGTGCAATCCATGTTTTCTTATTCATTATTTTCACGCAGCTAAAAAGCCCCTTTCAAACTTTTGCTGGGACTATATTGGCCTTTTCTCCTTTCAATTCCTAGGTTTCTTTTTTCAAAACAAATTGTTTATAGCTTCGGAGCACTTTGAAATGAAGTTCCAATTAATCCAAACCCTATTCCAATCAAGAAGAAAACAATGGCAATTGTCCAAGCAAGTCCCTTTGAAAATTGAGCTGTTCTATGAAGACCGATGGCTGTTAAAATGGTCGACCAAATTCGAAATACTTCAATTGATCCCAAATATCCTGATTTATCTTGATTCAATAAGCCTGCCAAGCTAGTAAGATAGATTTCTGGATTCCCGCCAATAGCTTGTCTAATAGCCATATTTAGAATCAGTCCGATTGCACTGATCATTAAGATAAAGGTATTCATAGAGAATAATTGTTTAAAGGAAACCGACGAACTAGTAAATTTGGCGATAAGCAAATGGATGGCGCTCGTAATAAGTACAATAATAATGGGTGAAAATATCCCTAGCACAACCACAGTTACTTTCATAAACCCTAAAAATACCCCGGCCTGGTCTTTAGACACTCCAGATTTAATAAAAACAGATGCATCCATTGAAAAGGCCATTAGTGCCATACCTATAGCATATAGGCTACTGACAATAATAAGCGGCACCCAGATTTTTGGTTTTTCTTTAATCCTTTGAAACTGTTCACTCGGATTCATAAACATTCCTAATAAACTAGGATTCTCTCTTTTTGAATTGATCTCTGTTTGAATTTCCATCATTAAAACCCCCTACAGGAAAATTATTCAAAATAATTATACGGCTAAAATTTGGTAAGGTTTCAATTTTTTCCAATAGACAAAAAAAAGACATAGATTTCTGAATCCATGTCTTTGATCTCTTTGCCTATTAATTGCGTTCCAATCAATTTTAGGGAACGATATTTCCAGCTGCTTTATATATTTCATACCATTCTTGTCTGGTTAGCTTGATTTCAGCACCTTTACAAGCATCTTTCATACGTTGTACGTTGGTTGTCCCCAGCACTACTTGAATGTTTGCAGGATGGCGGGTAATCCATGCAACAGCCATAGCTGTAGTCGTAACATCATATTTTTCCGCCAGACGATCAAGCACCTTATTTAATTCAGGATACCGCTCTATATCACCTAGAAATGTTCCTTCAAAGAATCCATGCTGAAATGGAGACCAAGCTTGAACTGTAATATCATGCAGACGGCAATATTCTAAAATGCTGCTGTCACGATTCACTGCCTGATCAATATTCATATTCAAAGTAATTCCCGAATCGATCATTGGAGTATGTGCAATGCTAAGCTGCATTTGATTAACAACCAATTTATAAGGTATATATTTTTGTAACAGCTCTATTTGGGTTGGATTGTGATTTGATACGCCGAAATACTTGACTTTACCGCTATTATGCAGGGCTTCGAATGCTTCAGCCACTTCTTCTGGTTCCATTAACGGATCAGGACGATGAAGCAATAATATATCAAGATATTCTGTTTTTAATCGGCTTAAAATTCCTTCAACAGATTGAATGATATGCCCTTTTGAAAAATCAAAATAACCTTCAGGTGATATGATCCCGCATTTGCTTTGGATGATCATTTTTTCACGAGTACTTGGATTCATCTGAATCGCTTCAGCAAAAATCTCCTCACATTTTCCTTTACCATAAATATCCGCATGATCGAAGAAATTGATTCCTTCTTCCATGGCTGTACGAATGAGCTTTTCCGCTTCTGAAACTGCCAGCTGTGTTAATCGCATATTTCCCATGATCATATTGGAAGCGCTTAAATCAGTGTTGCCAATTTTTATGTACTTCACGTATTATCCCTCCCTATTATTACAAGCCAATTTAATTATACCTGAATTTGTGCAGTGAACCAATTAATAGAGATCAATATGAATAGACAAATTTCTGAGATGCATATACAAACTGAACAAAACAAAAAAAGCAAGCAGCTGTATAAGCTGATCGCTTTTTTGAAAGGTAAAATTATTCTACAATTAATTTTCCTGTCATTTGAGAATGACCTGAACCACAGACTACGGAACAGTGGTATTCAAATGTTCCTTTTTTATTGGCTATAAATTCAGCACTTTTGTTACCTTGAATGTCAACGTTAAATGCTGGAATGGCTAAGCCATGCCCCCCATCATCGCTTTGAAGGGTGATTCTTACCTTATCTCCCTGTTTTACATGAATTTCCTTTTTATCATATTCAAAATCTTTTGCCATCACCTTAATATCAACAACTTTTCCCGTTGAAGAATTTGAAACAGCTTTAGTTTTACTTTGGCTAGTTGCTTTTAGCGTTGTTTTTTCAGTCTTTTTAGTAGTTGAAGCCGAATTTGAAGAACTATTTGTGGTGCTTCCACAAGCACTTAACATCATGGCCATCAAAACTAATGCAGACAATAAAAATCCCAAGCGTTTTTTCATAATAAAGATTCTCCTCTCCATATCTATTACTAACACTGGTATAATTTAGCACATATCTTCTCTATGAAAAAGTTAAAAATCCATTAAATAGATTAAGGACTTATTAAGGAGAATGAACTTCACTATGAAAATACTTGATCCATATTTTTCTTTTTTAACTAAACTCTCATTAACTAGGAATACCAATGAGGGGAAATATATTAATAATTATATAGTTACGAGCTCTATACTCTTTAACAGAACTCGTAACAAAGATTTAACTTATCAGCAATCCTTCATATTCTTTTAAAATTTAAATTTCTTCTCCATTTGAAGCAATAACATTTTTATACCAGTCAAAGGATATCTTTTTTGATCGATTGAGCGTGCCGTTTCCTTCGTTGTCTCTGTCTACATAGATAAAGCCGTAACGTTTGTTCATTTCTCCTGTTGTAAAGGATATACAATCAATGCAGCCCCAAGGAGTATATCCCATTAAATCAACCCCATCCAGCTCGACAGCTTTTTTCATTTCTTTAATATGCGATCCTAAATATTCTATTCGGTAGTCGTACTGCTTTTAATATGATTATTTCCAATAAACTTGAATCCATTAATTCATTGTCCAAGTCTGAAGAGATCCTGGCAAAATATATTCTTCATGAAAAGGAGAACATTGAAAAACTATCCACCACAGACTTGGCAAACGCTACTTATACTTCCCCTTCAACAGTAGTTCGCTTGGCCAAAAAGTTAGGTTTCAGCGGATGGAATGAGTTGAAAGAAAAATATCTGGAAGAGCTGAACTACTTAAATCAGCATTTTACTCAAATAGACCCTAACTATCCCTTTGATTCTCATGATTCCTTTATGGCGGTGGCCTCAAAAATTGGACATCTTGCTGAAGAAACGATTCAAGATACTTTATCGCTTTTAAAAAATGAGGAGTTAAGAAAAGCTGTTGATCTTTTAGAACATGCTCAGATCATTTACATATTTGGAGTAAGCAATTCCCTGTTAATGGCTTATGATTTCAAACACAAAATGCTCAGAATAAACCACCGTGTTGAAATTATGAATTTACCGGAGGAGCAAGTGTATGTGGCATCCAATTCCACATCAAAGGAAACAGCCATCTTAATTTCTTATTCAGGTGAAACAGAGGAAGTATTACAAATTGCAGACATACTAAAGAAAAACAATACACCCATCATTGCATTATCCAGTATTGGCGAAAATAGTTTGAAAAATCACGCTGATTGCACGCTTTCAATTTCAACCCGAGAGAAGCTTTATTCAAAAATCGCTACCTATTCCACTAATAACTCTATTCATTTTCTACTAGATATCCTGTATTCTTGTATATTTAACCTGAACTATCAGGATCATTTGAAATATAAAACGAATATCTCTAAAAATATTGACAAGAGAATTTCACATAGTATTTTATTAAAAGAGAAATAATACTAGGTGAATTTAGTCATTAATATATGAAGGATGATTTCAAAAGAAATAAGCCATTCATCCCCCCTAAACGATTGCGCAATTTGAGGGGGAATGAATGGCTGAAATGTTTAAAATTTATTGTCCTCGTTGTTCAAGCTGTCTTTCCTCTGCATCTCTCTTTCCATGACTTATACGAGATGCAGCACTTGCTGCCACGGCCCCAACAATGTCATCGAGGAAGGTATTTACTCGTCCATCTTCATGGCAAGAATCTAGCACTTTAATAATACCGATTTTCTCCTTATCTACATATCCAAAATTTGTATATCCAATGGATCCATACACATTAACGATAGAGTATACAAGTACTTCATCAATTCCGTATAATCCCTCATCCGTTTCAACTAGATATTGCAAAGGTTCTGGAAGGAGGTTTTTCTCAGCTAATTCATCTAACGCAAGCCCCGTAAGAATGGCATGAAGCACTTCCCGCTTTGATAGCACACGTTCAACATTAAATAATGATTCTTCTAAGGTTAATCCAGGGACGTATTTTTTTTGCAGATATAGAACGATTTCCGCAATAGATTCTAATGTTACTCCTCGTTCTAAAAACTTTTTAATCACATATTCTTTCATTTCTTCAACAGTGTATAATCGTTTTTTCTTCATATCTTTTTTCATGTTCATACCTGCTTTCTATTAAATGTTTTGCAAATGATAAATCTTTTTAACAGGTGACTATTACTATTTTAAGATTTTTTTTAATATTTTCATATAGTAAATTGATGGCATGTGTAACGGCTGGGACAAATGCCAAGTCTGGAAATAAAAAATAGCCTTGATAATTCAACATTATCAAGACTATCGCTTGAAGCGGTGCTTTGAAAACGTGAAGATTAAACATAGCAAATCCATCAAGAACTATATTTCCCTTCATTTCATTCACTCTTGAGGCTTCATTTGCACCAGTAATCCTTTTCCAAAACACGAAACACTTAGTATTTTATACTTTCAAAAAACCCTTGTTTTATTAATTATCTCTCCCAGGCTCGTAGTAATAAGGATCCTTTTTATGCTCCTTAATGACATTATTATCTATAAATAACTTTCCATTTTCTAAAAAAGTGGCTAACATAATATTCTCTACTTTTTCTCCCATTTTTTCTACTTCATTCATTAGCCAGCTTTGATCTAGTTGAAGATATTTTAAATTATGATAAATAATTTGACCTTCCATGATCAGAGGGATGGGCAGATATTCCTTTGTAACTTTTAAGTTTAAATCATTGGGTTGAACTGGCCGGTATTCAGATTTGGGTATAACACTTAAACTCCCTGTTTGCTCCATAACGGCAAGAGCAATATTTTGAGTATCAGTAAACCCTTTTACCCTTAAATGTGACAATAATTCATTCACCGGCATACGTACTTTTTTAAGTCCTTTTTGATCAATATCACCATTTCGAATCAAAACTGTAGGACTTTCATATAAGATCCATCTTAATTTATTATGTAAGGATAAACGGATAAAAATTTTATATAAAATAACAGTGATTCCGGCATAGATTAAGGCTTTTCCCACATTTTCTACCTCAACGGGCGTACTGATAATATTAGTTAGGACAAAGATATACAATAAATCAAATGTATGCATCTGGGATACTGCCTTTTTTCCTGTAACCCTTAAAAACAAATATCCAGCCACAAAAACGATGAAAGTACGGTAGAATGCTTCCAAACCTGCACCTCTCCTATTTTCTTTACATTTTAGCTAACTTTAGGCTTAGTATTAGAAATTTTCTTTATGCTTAATCCTGATGATTTTGGGAGGTCAAAGAAATAAAATGGCAAGGAGAACCGAAGAAAACAGGTAATTAATATGATCTATAGAGGTTTTAAACTAGCCAACCTAGTAATATAAAGCCCCTTAACTTTTTTAGTTAAGGGGGAAGTAAATTAAGCAATATTTTAAGTAGACTACTGTTACTTTTGAGCTTCTTTATTTACCATATCTATAAGATCTTTATAGGAGTTTCCATTAATTTTTTTTCATCGATAAAGAATGTTGGAGTCCCTTTTACCGCTAATTTTTCAACCTAGGACGTGCGTTTAATTTTGTGCTACTTGTACTGATCCCTTAATCTTTGATAAAAGTGAATCAATTGCTAAAAGACGACTTCCGTTTAATACAAGGTAAATGGCGATTATCATTAAAGATAGTTCTAGTTCATAGCCTGGCATCTTCCCGTTACCTGTTAGACCAGCCGGCAATTTTACTATGAAAATGGCTCCTGCCATAATCAACACATAAAAGACCGAAATAATTCTTACACCCAATCCTAAAATAATGGCGACTCCACCCACCAATTCGATTGATGCAACAACATATGCCAAGAAACTAGGTATGCCCATTTGGTGGAACCAACCTCCAACATTATCAATACCACCTTGAAATTTTGATAAACCATGTGCAAAGAATGTAACACCTAAAACAATTCTTAATAAGAATGCACCAATTTCCCGGTTTTTTTCCATTTTCATTTCCCCTTTCAAATTACCACTACATGAAGTAGTGTAAAAAGTATATTAAAAATTCTAGACATTCTTTTTCTAGAATTTTGTAACTAAAAATAAGATATGTATTTTAATTTTTCATTACATAAACGTTTACTTACACTACAAATTGTAGTGTTTGAGTTGAAATCAGTCAAGCAATACGGCTCTTCATGATTTATTTTCTGAAATTTTATTTGGATTGAAAATCGTAATTACAATGGGATTTAATGTTATTTTATTTTTGGCTCTGTTATTTTTCATTGTTGATTTTCGTGTAGGTACGAGAATTCATAAACGGAGAATATCCGGCTAATGTATAAAGAGGAAGTTTAAGAAGCAGTTATAAGAGGAGATATTCCGATTAACTGCTCTAAATATGACAAAAACCACAGATTTGGATAATATTAAACGGAAAAACTTCCTTTATTTTTAAGGAAATAGGGGTATTTTCCAATTTAAACGGAATTTTACCGTTTATTTTTCAAACACAGTGAAATCAACATTCATCTATAACAGAGCCTTATTTTTAAACCATTGAAAAAAATTCCTTATAAAAAACTTTGCGGGGCGTCTTTCCTTTCTACTCCCCGCAAAATTAGTCCATTTCATATAATAATTACACAATGATCATTAAAATAAGCGACATGATCATGACGTTAATGGAAATAAAGATCGACTTCGTTTGTAATTTAAAAGGCAATGTATAGTATGGTTCAATAATTTGTTGCAGCCGGTAATCAATTGTCCCATCCGCAAAAGGGACAAGTAAGGATTGGTTTTTTACATCTAAATGAGTCTTTATTAACTTTAGCAGTGCACTGCCTATTCCAAGTTCAGAGCCCATTCGAGTGATCGCAAACTCATCTGCCACAAGTTCAATCATTACTTTAAAATTTCTATAAGCCCATTTGGCAAGAGGAATATACCACATGACATCAGAGATTACTTTCAAAACAAAAATTTTTAGGGTATCATGATATTTTTGGTGGGCAGTTTCATGGAAAATAACGGCTTCCAGCTCGGTTATATCCAGCATTTCAATTAATTTCGTAGAAAGTAGTATAATTGGTTTTCGGATTCCAAAAGTTAGAGCAATCATTTCACTACTATCAATGACAACAATATCCTTTCTACTCCGAAAATATCTTTCGTTCATTTCATTTGTTTTGACCCTATTAACAAGAAGACTAATTTTTTTCTTTAATTTGTTTGTATTTATCACTTGTTGCATCATCTTGTGGCATATAATGAGCAAGGTATAAAATACATAGGTATTAACTAGAAATAGAACAATGTAATATTCAACTGTCCCCTCTTTAAAAATCTTAATACAAAACTGAAATATATTATCATAGAAGATTGGTCCAAACAAAATATTGATAAGATATAATCCCATTTGAATACATAAAACGAACCCAATACAAAGTCCCACACCCAAAACAAAAAATGATTTATTTCTCCACATCATTTCTTTTTCCCTTTTTTAATTGGTTAAGTTTTTGTTCAAGTTTATCCAGCAAGTTCTGATTCACATCTTCCAAAGAATCAAGCATATGATTTACTACCATTTCACCAAACTCGTCTAAAAGGTTCTCCGTTAGTTTCTTAGACTGTTCGTCAATAAATTCCGTTTTTGTTTTCATTGGTCTATAAAACGAAGTTCTTCCTTCTATTCTTTTTACAAGAAGTTTCTTTTCTACCAGCCGGTTCATAACGGTCATGACAGTATTAAAATTAATCATTCTTTCTTTTTCAATTAACTGTTGAACCTCTTTGATACTCATTTCATTTCCATTCCATAAAATCTCCATAATCTTGGCTTCTAACGGTCCAAAGAAACGATTCAAGCCAACCTCGTCATAACGGAAGTTTTTAATACTCATGTTATCACCTCCATTACATATTGTAGTGCAAAAAATCATAACTGAAAATAGTTGGAAATAGAATATCACTAATTTCTTTTAGTTTGTTTATATGTTCTGCAATCATTTTATCGTGCAGATCATATTAATTTGTTTGCGTTGAGATAAGTAAGTATATCCTAAAAAAACGGAAATACAAAAAATTGGATGAAAATGGAATTCCAATCAACAGTTGCATTATTTTTAGGAACAAGCTATTTGATCGAAAAGAAAATAAATTTATAATTAACACTCGTTTAATTTTTACATTGAAATCGATACAAGCGGCGTAAATAACTAAAATTCATTGAATGAACTTAGGCTATTGAATGTGATGGTTACTATTTTTATAAAAAAGCCTGAGCTTTTTAAAGGTCCCTCATTTGCAGGTAGTATTAATAAGCTGTTGCTTAATAGCATGTGAGGTATAAATTAATCATTTATAAACAAGAAAACCAACTTTATTTAAGTTGGTTTTTTCATTTCTATTTTGTTTTATTCGCTAACTCTTTTAAAGCATCAGTTAATTGATTATTTAAATTCCCTAACGCCTCTTTATCAAGAGTTTTTGCTTCTGATCCAGCAATTGTTGGGTCTAGGTACTTTTCTACTTTTTCGTAAAGATCTTTATGATCCTTTTTCACATCATCTTCAAATGAAGACCATTGATCTTCTAATTTTGGTCCAACTTTTTGTACTTTTGCCTGGTCCCCACTATTGATTGCTTTTGATAATTGTGCTGTCGTATCCAACATCTTATTTACACCATCTGAAACCTTACTATTATTAGAGCTGCAACCAGCTAAAATTAAAGAACCTCCAAGACCAATTGCTAAAATCATTGATGTTATTTTTTTCATGTTAGCTTACTGCCCCCATTATTTATATTATTTAACTCCACTAGTTTTTTGTTTTTTAATTTCTTCGATAAAATGATAATAACCGCACCGATAACGAGGATTATTTGTGGTATTGTACTTTCCCATGATGGATAAAGTGCAAAAAATTCTATACTTGGAATACTAGAAGTATTCGTCGTTTGAATGAATCCTGCAAGCTGCAGGCTGTGAATGCCCATACCTGTAAATTTAATACAAAGATAAAATACAATCACACTCGACACCATAAAGAATGGTCGAAGCGGCAATTTCAAACCTACAAATACCATGAGATAAGCTAAGATTCCGAGTATTGCTGCCCCGATTAGAAAACCAAGGAGCAATGACTGAAGTTTTATTTGGCTTGCCATTCCGATATAAAACAAAACGGTTTCAGTTCCTTCACGAAACACTGCAAGAAAGGCAAGGACTCCTAATGAAACAAGTTTACCCGTCGATAATGCGGTTTGGCTTTTTTCACGAATATACCGATTCCAATCAGCGATATTTGATTGACTATGAAGCCAATAACTCATATACAATAGCATGGCTGCTGCAAATACTCCTGTCCATCCAGCAATTTGAGCATTATTATTACCAAATGCTCCAGATGAAATCACAAATTTAACAATGAGGGCAAGAACCACGCTAACTCCCAGTCCTGATAATACCCCAGTCCAAATCCAGCCTCTTCCCTTTTCCCCTCCTGACTTTTTTACAAAAGACATAAGAGCAATGACGACAAGTAATGCCTCTAAACCTTCACGGATAAGGATCATTGCTGCATCCCAATAAGTATAAGTTGATTTTTCAGCTAAGGGAGTAAGGTATTTTACCATGTTATCTATAATCTTTTCAGCTGCATTATAATTTGGTGTATTAGCAGCTAACATGGCTTGAATCGTTACCAAATCTCTTTCAGAATCACTGTAAACGGAGGCAGACTGGGCAACCACTACTCCTTCAACACTTAACCAACTGCTGCTTGCCTTCTTAATTCCCTCAAGAGCTTCAGTTTGTTTGTGTTCCTTAACTTCCTTTTTCGTTTCTTGAAGAAGCAAAATAAAATCATCTAAAGAAATATCCTCTTTCTTAAATCCTGCTTCTTTTGGATAACCGCCATTTGCAAACTTTTCATTTACAGCTTTTAGATTTTGTAAAGCCTGTACCACTTGATCTTGCTTCTTTAAGGTAAAAGCATAAACGACCGTTCCCATATTCGATTCGATATCTCGATAAGCTGCAGAAGAATCAGCTTTTATCCCATCTTCAATTTCTCTCCAGGTATTATTAAATTGATCATAATTCTTTTGTGCTTCTGAAAGATTCCCTTTCGAAGCAAAATCGATCGCTTTATCAATGGATATTTCAGCTTTTTTGATATCCTCACTGGAATTTCCAGCTGCTTTTACAGGAAATTGTATGCCAAATCCAAATATTAATAGAAAAATTGATAATTTAAGTAATAGATTTTTACTCATTTAGATTCCCCTCAATGAAGCTGGTAATTGATAATGAATTTCAATGTCATCTTATTTTTAATTTTATTTCAATTGATAATGATTGTCAATTAGATATAAAAATAGTTTGTTACAAATATGTGGCATTTTTGTAATAAGAAAAAGAAAGATTACATAAAAAAATATCAAAAATTAAAAGGGTTCTTGTCCTCAGTAATTTGTCCAGTCCTGTCCAAAATTACTGAATAAACTGTCTAGTGAGAATACGGAATAGGAGATGGTTATAAATGAGCCGAAGAGAATTTGATGATGAATTTGAATCAAGTTCAATGAGTAATAGAAGACGCAACACAAATGTTACCCGTAATACTGTGGCTGGTATTAATACTTCCTCTTGCCAACAACTTGCCGATATTATTGGGGGCATGGTTATTACAGCGACACCTGTCTGTGTTGTACAACGTCTACGAAATATTAACGCAACTATTTTAGGCCGCCGCACACGTTCCCCACTTGCACTTCCATTTGCTCTTTCATTCGAAAATAACATCGGTGGTAAGACTCTTAACCTTGGAGAAACTGTAATCCTCCAAAGAGAAATTAATCCATTTCTATCAGCTTTGCGCAAAAGAGGTATTACGGTAACAGCATTGCATAACCATTGGTTGTTCGAGGAACCACGATTAATGTATATGCATTGGGAAAATGTTGGAGATCCGTTTGAGTTTGCAATTAATAGTATCGAAGCAGCCAGGGAAGCTATGTTATTCTAATAAGCCATTTGTGTTAGGTTCAGAAATCACAAATGGCCTTAATATTTTTCACCTTCAGCTAAAAAGGGAAATTTTAAAATTAAATGAGCCTGTCCTAAGATATTGGTCTAATCCCGACCAAAATCACCGAATAAACTAGTAAGTAAGAAAGTTGGACTAGGAGGTGAATTTTTCATGAGTTGAGATACTTCAACGTGCCAATAATTAGCTGATATTATTGGAGGTATGGTTATTCAAGCCACACCTGTATGTGTAGTTATGCGCCTGCGGGATAATATTAAAGCGACTATATTGGAGCGACGTACCCTTTCACCTTTAGCGTTACCATTTATGCTATCTTTTGAAAACAATGTAAATGGACGAACCCTTAATCTTGGTGAATCTGTACTCCTCCAAAAAGAAGTGAATCCTATGCTTACTGCATTACGAAGAAGGGGAATAATTGTAACTGCCTTTCATAACCACTGGCTTTTCGAAGAACCACGATTAATGTATATGCACTGGGAAAATACAGGAGATCCTTTTGAGTTTGCTAGAAACAGTATTGAAGCGGCAAGGGAAGCTGGACTTTTCTAATAAAAAGCCATTTGTGATAGGTTCGGAAATCACAAATGGCTTTAATCGTTGCAATTTTTTTACCTTTTAAGTATTAAATGTTGCTCACAATTTGAGCAATATATAAATCACTTTTAAAATAAAGATAGCGGCATTAATGTGCTTGATAAAAAAGAGAGTACTGGCCGGGACCGATTAAGGCAACACCAATTGTCACGGCAATAAGTACAAAATTGTATTCATACCCCCCGTTTTGAGCCCAATAACCGTTTTTACCGTGAACAGTTACAATGGCATCGATCATAATAATGTCAATAAGGGCGGCACCCAACCAAGTGAGATATCCCGCTGCAAACAATATCCCTCCAACCAATTCAAATACACCGGCATATATCGCCCAATACTTGCCTCCTGGCTTTATCCCTAGCGACTCAATCCATTTTCCAGTTTCCGCTATACCAGCTCCACCAAACCAGCCGAATAACTTTTGTAGGCTATGGCCAACAAATGTAAGACCAATGACTAAACGAATAATCAAAAGCCCAATATCCATCATACTTGTCCTTCCTTTCTAAAAACAAATTGTTATTTTCTTAGCTTCTGGATGATTATAAAAAACAGAGTTCTATTTAGGCAAGAACCCTGTTTTCGTGATTTACTTTTCACCAGCCATTGCCCACATATAAAAGTTAAGCTTCGGTTGAGATTCCAGCCAATTGCTACAGTAAAGAAATGCATGCCATCTATTTCAAATGAATGTGTACTAGTTTTAGCATATTCAACTATAATCTGTAGCTAATCTGTTACTACTGCTTGTGTTTTTTTTAGTGCATCTTCTTGGCTATGTTTTTTTCCTCTAAAAAAGATGATAAGGATGACCCCGACCAAAGTTAAAAGAGCTGCCACCATAAAGGCAGCATTCATCCCAATTACAAATGCATTCTTTTGAATTAATCCATTCATTATAGATCCGGCAACTTGTTTTGATCCAGAAACTCCCATGCCATGAGCTTGCATTAATTGTTGAATCTTCAGCAAAAATTGACCGGACGGTGAAGTTGACGTTACCTGCCATGTCAAATGAGCAGCGACTATTTTTGACTGAGTGGTCATGTAAGTCGTAAGGATTGCCGTTCCTAACGAGGATGCAACCTGCCGTATTGTGTTGTTCATAGCGGTACCTTGACTTGTCAATTCAAACGGAATGGAGTTCATACCGGCTGTCATGAGAGGCATCATCGCCATAGACACTCCTGCACTGCGCAAAATGTATAGCCACTGGATTGTGTTTGGACTTGTTTCTACCCCTAGATTCGTGAATCCCAGCGTGGCTAGTGTAACGATAACGAGACCGGCAATACCTAACGGGCGTGGTCCAATGCGGTCGAATAATCGCCCGCTGATCGGCATAATGACAGCTGAAGCTAATGCTGCAGGTGTCATGAAAAGTCCAGTACGTACAGCCGAAAATCCCCGGATATTTTGAAGATAAAGAGGAAGAAAGAACACTCCCACAAACATTGAAATCATCACAATCGAAACGATGATAAGACTCATGTTAAACTGGTAATATTTGAATACTTGCAATTTGATCATTGGATGCTTCACCTTTAGTTCAACAATCACTAATATTATTAAACAAAGTACACCTACAGAAAGAAAAGACACGACTTCTGTTGAATTCCATCCTTTAGAAGAAACTTCGTTGAATCCATATAATAGACTTCCAAATCCGATAACCGTGAAGATAAAGCCTGAAATATCAAACTTTCCTCTCGCCTCATGGGGAAATTCGTGCATCATAAGCGCACCTAGAATCACTGCAACAATCCCGATTGGAACATTGATGTAGAAAATATACCGCCACGACCAATAATCTACTAAATAGCCGCTTAATGCAGGGCCAAAGGCCGGTGCAGCCATCATTGCAATTCCGAAGATGCCCATTACAGTCCCGCGACGTTCAGGCGGGTATATTCGGAAAATCATCGACATGGCAACTGGCTGCATCAAAGCCCCACCCAGAGCTTGAATGATGCGGAATATGATGATCGATCCAAGGTTCCATGCAACCCCACATAGTGCGGATCCAATGGTAAATGTGGCTAAAGCAAACAGAAAGAGCTTTTTGGCTCCAAATTTATCTGTTAACCATCCGGAAATCGGAATTAACATCCCCAACACGAGCATGTATCCCGTAACAACCCATTGAATTTGATCTGTGGTAGCATTCAAAGCTGTCTCCATTTTGGGGATCGCTACATTGACAACGCTTGTATCCAAAATTGCCATAAACACTCCAAGAATTAAGATGGTCATCTGTAATGCAGGAGACTTAATCCTATTTATTTCATATATTGAGTCCACCGATGATTTCTTTAGCTCAGGTTGAGAAACATTTTCTCTAACCACTTTATTCATCATTTTCTCTTGCGCTGCTTTCTCTTGATCAAATTTCCCTTGTTTCAAATTCGCTTGTTCTGCTTTTTCTTGATCGATTTTTTTTCGATCAACTTTCGGCTTTTTTTGTTTCATTATCATAATGTTTATAAAAAGCAACAGTAAAATAGCTATAATGACATAAACCGTGATTAATAGAAACATTATATCACCTACCTATGGATTCTCACGGTCACGTTTATACCAGGAACAAGTTTTAGTCCTTTTGGATCATCAATTGTGATCTTAACCGGAATTTCTTGAGTAACTTTTGTATAGTTACCGGTGGTATTACTTGCAGGTAATAGCGAAAATGTTCCTGCAGTAGCCATTCCGATGGAATCAACTTTTCCTTTTAAAGGAGTGTTCGGGAACGCATCAACATAAATATCAACATCCTGATTTGGTGTTACATTATTAATCGATGTTTCATCAATATTGGCTGTTACCCATAAATTACTCATATCATATGCTGTAGCTAAAGGCATGCCGGCTGCAACAAAGGAATCTTTAACTGCATTATTTTGGACAACCGTTCCTTTGGTTGGAATCGTAACTGGAATGTTTGCAGGCGCTGCTGTACCAGTACCAGTCGCAAGAATCGTTCCTAATTGTTGATCTTTCGAAAATGAACTCCCAACGTTTCCGGTCCAATCAGTTAGTTTACCTGAAGTTGGAGCAACAATGGATATTTGCTGACCGGCAATGGAAGCATTATCTGTGCTCAAATAATTAACGTTGTTATTGACATAAGCATACGTGACAAATCCCCCACCTACCAAAATAAGTAAAATGATGACATTTAAAATAATCATTCTTCCAAGCTTCATCATTTTTCCTCCTTAAAATTAAGTATTGAAATACTTCCATTTCCGATCCTCTCCTTTCATTACTCCGAAGAAAGAGGGTTTTTAACTGTACCAACACCATTAAGAAAGATATCAATCATATGGCGAACTTGAGATTCATCATCCTGTGAATCATGAGATTCTGAAAACATCTGTTTCATTGTTATATGTGCGAATATCATTCCCATAAATACCTTCATTGCTGCTATGGTATCTACTTTTCGAAAAGTTCCGTTTTCAACCTCTGAATCCAAAATCTCTCGAGTTGCCTGAATAATACCAGGAAACGTCTTTTCCCGAATCGATTCGAACAACTCAGGATGAAACATCGTTTCAGAAAACATAGTCTTTACCAAGCTGCGATGTTCCTCAATGAGTTTTACCCGATCAAGCGCAAGTTTAGTCAGTCCCTCCTCTACAGGTATCTCTGGTCGAGCAGATAGGTATGACTCGATCCCCTTAAGAATGAAAGGACGAGTCACATACAAAAAAAACGGCAATAATAAAGCTTGCAACAATTCGTTCTTAGTCTTGAAATAGTTGAAAAGGGTTCCTTCTGACACACCTGCTGCTTTGGCAATTTCACTAGTTCGACCTGCAGTGAATCCCTTTTCGGAGAACACCCGAATGGCTGCCACAATTATATCCCAATGTTTTTGACTAAAGTTCATTTCAATACCAATTTCATTCTTTAAATCCGTTAAAGAAGATTGAATGCTTTGAAAGTCCGATTTACAAAATGGACCTCCTTCCCCCATTATCATGTTCACACCTCCTTTTTTGATTGAGTACTCACTCAAACATATGCAAAACACTTAATGGTAATTCAACAATAAGTTAAGTAATTATTTCAAGGTATTCATTTCTTATTAGCCCCAAAATGAACTTGGACAGTAAGAGTAAATTTTATTATACTGCTTAATGTACCAAGGAGGCTGACATCATGAAGCGAATAAAACATTCAAAAGAGTTTAAATTACAAGTCATTAAGGAAGCCCGAGAAACAGGAAATATTACCCTTGTAGCTCGTCGGTATGAATTGAATCCAAACATGGTTAGTCGATGGATCCGTGAATATAAAGATGGAAAATTTGGAGACATGGATGTAGCTGTTTTGCCAGACCTAGATTCCAAAGAATTATCTAAGGAAAATGAAAAACTCAAAATGATTTTGGGAGAAAAAGACCTTGAAATAGCGATTTTACGGGATTTAATAAAAAAGAAAAACCCTCACTTACTGAAAAACTTGAAGTAGCTGATCAATGGATTAACAAAGGCTATTCTATTTCAAAGGTGCTCAAAATTATCGGTATTCCTCGTTCCACCTATTATTATCAAAAGAACTACCGGGTGGAAGAGAAAAAAGTGAGTGAGGGTCGTCCAGCACCTGGTTATTCCTTTAATGAGGAAGGAAAAAAAGTATCGGATGAACAAATCAAAGAATTTCTGTTAGAAGAAATTGCAGGCGATGCTTATAACTATGGTTATCGCAAATTAACCAAAGTACTTCAAAGAAAATATAGCCTGACTATTAATAAGAAAAAGGTATATCGCCTATGTAAGGAACTTGGGATCTTACGACCACAACGACAAAAGAAAGTCTCTTTTCCACGTAAATTAGCACGAAATCGGATCATTAAAGCTTCTAATCAACTTTGGGAAGCAGATATTAAATACGGATATATCGAAGGAGAAGATCGCTTTTTCTTTGTCATGTCCATTATAGATGTCTATGACAGAGGAATCGTTGCCTATCATATGGGATTAAGCTGCACCGGAGATGATGTAAAACAGACTCTGCAAAGAGCGTTATTGAAACGCCAACAATATGCTAAAAAGGAAAAACCTGTGATTCGAACAGACAATGGGCCACAGTTTATTTCGCATACCTTTGAAGAGTTTTGTGAAAATTCGAAAATGGAACATGAAAGAATTCCACCAAGAACCCCAAATATGAATGCCCATATAGAATCTTTCCATCGCATTTTTGAGGACGATTGCTTGTCCAGATGGCAGTTTGAAACCTATGCAGAAGCATATCAGGAAGTCATGAGATTTATGGTGTACTATAACGAAAGACGGATTCATTCCAGCCTTTTAGACTTGTCGCCAAAGGAATTCTATCAAAAACAAAACTCGTTGGTAATCAAGGAGGTCCGGGTATAATGGGCTGTACTTATTCAAAGCAACAGCTTGATTTGGAGTGGTGGGCATGATAGCCTTGGTCGGCGATGCCAATGTTTGAAACAGCTGGCTTCTTGGCAGAAGAATCATGCCCACAGAGGCTCCATGTCAAGCAACATGGCCTTTTTGAAGAATAACGAAAGAAATCTAGTAAATAAAAAACTAAGAAAATAAAAGAATAAGAGAGATATTGTCCAAAATTCGGGGGTTAACCCGGGCAGGTTATTACAAAAAGCCAAATTTCTCAAAATTAAAATTATGAAATTTGGCTTTTTTGTTGCTTTGGAAAAGCGACCGATTGCAGAATAAGTAAAGTAATATTTCTTTATCTGCCTATTTAGAACAAAAGATGGAATTTAGGCGATTTACGAGTTTTCGATTTTTTCCACCAACGTGTAATACCCACCTTCTGCTCCTTCGATTAGATGTTTAATCTTGTTAAAGTGTTCCGAGAAGTCAGTTTTTTCTAACCAGCTTTTATGAAATTCAATACTCTCAAAGGTAGTCATCATAATTGCCTTGTTAGTATCGACAGAACGATGCCAACGACTACTAATCCAACCATGAACACCTTTGTTCTTAAAGTTAAGCAATTCTTCAGCTTGGGTTGCTACTAATTCATCTAGTTTGCCAGGTTTAGCAGTAAATACATTAATCCACACTACTGGTTTAGTAGATTTCATTTAAATAACCTCCTTGAATTTAAATTACCTTAGTACATCCCATTGCTAAATTAAATAACATCTTCTGAATTAACTTCAATTTACTTGCAAATAATCTCTACTCTTATATTTAAGAAAATGGCCATATTCATAAAGAAAGAGCACAATTCAGTTGAAGAATCGAGCCCGATAATGAAATAAGTTACTGATATTCTGTTTCGCTACAAAAAGCACCCAGTTTTATTGGCGAATATCATTAATCCATATATTGCTCATCTGGCTCATTCAAAGCTGCCGCCAAGATTTTCTCTGCAACAAATTCAGGAGTATCAGATGCATGTGAAGAACCTTGTGGATGCTGCGGACGAACGCCCAGAGCGTTTTTGCCAAAATCCGTTGCAGTAAGGCGCGGATAGACGGAAATCACTCGGATTTGTTCTGAGGCCAATTCGGCTCGTGCTGTATCGGAAAGCATGTTCAAAGCGGATTTGGTAGCCGCGTAGGCTCCGATTCCAGGAATATTCATCTTGGTGACCATCGAACTTATATTGATGATCAGTCCACCTCCTTGATCTCGCATGATAGGGATCGCAGTTTGCATGGCCGTTAATGCTCCAATTACATTGAGGTTAAAGATCTTACGGAAGTCATCAGGATTGAGATCGGCGATCGTGCCAAATGCAGCTTGTCCTACGTTATTGATGACCACATCCAGGCGACCAAAGTGCCGCGCCGTTTCCTCAATGACCCTTTGAACCTGCTTCGGATCGCTCACGTCAGCAGGCAGAGCAACAGCGTCATTCCCCCGGCTCTTCAATTCCCCGGCGAGATGATTTAGTACATCGGCAGATCGAGATACCAAAGCTAATTTGGAACCAGCGGCGGCAAAACAGCGTGCTGTGGCTAAGCCGATGCCAGCGGATGCTCCAGTAATAAGAACGACTTTGTCGCGGATTTCCATAATAAATGTTCCCTTCTTTGAATGATTAATACTGACCCAACCAACTGATTTCCCTAAAAATCTGTGTTCTGAAACAGATGGTATATGTTCATTGATTTTATAGCTTAAGTTTGACATTATTAACTACTATACTCTTTTATAGAATTGGCGATTAGCCTTTAAGTTACCGCCAGTTTACTTGTTTTTGATTTACTTCACGGCACCCACAACCTTTCAAACAGATAATTAATTATATTCTGCACTTTATTGGATATTCCTGTCTCTGTTTGTTTTATCACTATTATTGATATTGTTTTCATGAGGTGAAAACAATGAGTGAAATTGTTAAAGTTATTGGTGAAAGGCTTCGACTTTTCAGAAAAAGATTAGGATTAAGCCAAGAGGAACTAGATGATAGAGTATCACTTCATTTTACATACATTGGCCAAATTGAACGTGGGGAAAAGAACTTAACTTTAGAAAGCCTAGAGAAAATTTTAGTAGGGCTTGAAATAACATTTGAAGAACTTTTTCATAATGTCACCCCTAAAGGAAACAAAACAGTATTAGCAGAAATAATAGAAAACCTTGAATACAGAAGTCTAAGTGATCAAAAAACAGTCCTGAGGCTTTTAGAATTATAAACTATTTGGAAAGATAGTAAATGATAAAAGATGTACCTTTTCATATCAGAAAGGTGCATCTTTTGATTTATCGCTCATAATTGCTGTTATGAGCGGTTTCTGTCTTATTTAGAGTTACAGTCTTTTTTTGCCACCAAAGTCTTTTTACTTTAGATCCTACATGGCAGCCATTTATTATTCGAATGTTTAAAGAAATTAAAAGGGCGCTTCTCCCCACCAGAACATTGCCTTATACTGATCAGTATCTTGACACAATATTAGTAGATATTCTCAAACGGTAAACTTAAGATATGGATTGGTAACTGCACTTTTGATACCAGTGCTGATTTAAGAAATCCAATAAATAGAACAGCTGAATCTTCTTACTTAACAGCCCTAGTTTGTTATTAGGTTGCCCTTTTCTTAAGGCTTCCCTGTCTGTATTTTGTGGTGGTTGCTCCATCCACATGTTATTAATCATTAATTTAATACCATCAGTTGCATAATCGAAAATTTCAGCCATTAGCCTAGTGTAATGTCCACCTAAATCTCTTCTAAGACTTGCACTCATTGATGCTCCATATGCGGCAATGTTCATTGCGGTTAAACTTGTAACTTGAAACATCATTAATTTATCTGAAAATGCTGCATCAGATGATTTTGAAATTGTTGAATCCCAGGTTGTTGGTAAAGGAATTCCTTCTTTAAGAAATATTTCTCTAAAAACAGTTTCATGTTTTGCGGCAATCTCCATGCCCCGCTCCATATATTTTCTAACTTCAGGTAAATTAGCTTTTTGTGAAAAACCACCCAAAAATGTTCTTCCAATAGAATTTGTCTCGCTATTAGTAGTAATATGTGCTATTTCAACAGCTGTTAACGGACGATGTTAACCGATTAACCCTGATAAAAATATTTCACTTTGTAGGTATTCGGCTTTATCCATTGGAGGTATAACAGGAGAACGAATCATTACACCTTTTTCTAGGAGTAATTCACATACCGCATTGAATAACTTTATATACATGTCAGGAGTTTTTGAAAATAATGCAGTGGGAAAACACTCCTCGCTTTTTTAGTCTCAGCCAAGAGTGCTGTTTTAAGGGACAAACTTTGCTGGTAGTTAAAATCGTAGTAAATTAGCACAATAATTTGCATGAAAAATACTTAGGGCGTATAAACTCTGAGCAACTTGTCTATTTGATTAATAAATAATTGCGCTCATTACTTTATGTATACTTCTTCATAAGAAGCTTTTTTTAACCTATTTTTTAAGGTTGTCCAAGCACTTTCATATAGAGAGAATATCCTCTATTATGGAGGTGATGAAACATGTCAAGCAGGGACAAATATCATAAAGAAACACATTCATTTAGTAATGAAGAACTCGAGCAACAGCACAAGGATATGCAAGAATTGAGCAATGCGGCAACAGCCCTATTTAGAATTCCAGTCTTTTTTAGTCACCAAAATCTTTTTACTCTTGGTCCCCCACCTTTTAAACCACCATTTACCAAACAGAAACGGTTTATAATTAGGATGTTTAAAGAAATTAAAAAAGTACTCCTTTTCCCTAGAACATTGCCTAATACTGACGAGTATCCCGATACCACTTTGGAAAATATTGGTACAATCGTTAATTCAAGCTATGGATTGGCAGCTGCTCTTTTGGTCCCAGATAGACCTGTTGAGGGTACGGGCGAACCATATTCACCATTCTTACAGATTGAACCAGCAATGGGCTATCAGTATGGGCTGGATAGGCTACACTTAGTTGGACAGAATTTTTAAGGTCAAGTAGACTACAGATAATATATTTGAGGAGTATCTACATGCCTAAAAGAGAACGTCGAACATTTACTGAAGAGTTTAAACAACAGATTGTGCAATTGTACCAAACTGGTAAGCCTAGACAGGAAATTATTCGCGAATATGATCTAACTCCATCTTCTTTTGATAAGTGGGTGAGCCAAAGTCAGAAATCTGGGTCTTTTAAAGAAAAGGACAATGTAACCGAAGAACAAAAAGAACTGATCGAACTTCGAAAACGGAATAAGCAACTAGAAATGGAGAATGACATTTTAAAGCAAGCTGCGCTGATACTAGGACGAAAGTAAATGTGATCAATAATAACCAACACAAATACTCGATATCAGCAATGTGCAAAGTCCTACAACTACCGAGAAGCACCTATTACTATGAAGCGAAGGAACGACCAAAAGTGGATGACATTACGTCTGAAGTAATCGAAATATTCAGGCAAGTTACCAAAATTATGGGACACGTAAGATCAAGGTCGAACTTTAAAAACGTGGCCTAATCGCGTCGAGAAGAAGAATTGGCTGCATTATGCAGCAACATGGCCTTGTCTCTCGTTACACTGTCGCTCAATTTAAGCCCCAGGTGAAATCTTGTAATGATTCAGCACAGAAAAATGAACTTAACCGTGAATTTAACCAAGAGGAAGAAATGACGGTTGTAGTAAGCGATTTAACATATGTAAGGGTCAATCAAAAATGGCATTACATATGTGTATTTGTCGATCTCTTTAATCGAGAAATTATAGGCTTCAGTACAGGTCCAAATAAAGATGCCTTACTCGTTTATCGAGCATTAGCTTCGATCCAGGTGGATCTTCGAAAAATAAAAATGTTCCACACTGACCGTGGAAATGAGTTTAAGAATAAGCTGATTGATGATGCCTTAAAGACGTTTGATATTAAGCGTTCTTTGAGCATGAAAGGCTGCCCATATGATAATGCGGTAGCTGAAGCAACGTTTAAAATCATCAAAATAGAGTTTGTGAAAGGGAAACATTTTGATAGTTTAGAAGCGTTAACAAGGGAATTTCATGATTATGTTTACTGGTTTAACCACCTACGAATTCATGGAACCCTTGGTTATGTAAGTCCAAAAGAATACAAACAGCAACACCTTAAAAAAGTTGTCTAGTTTAGTGTTTCCATACCAATTATTGCTAATTTGGGATGTTTACTAACGGCCCGTTTCGAGATAATTTTCTACCTATGATTCCTTTATTTGAGTTCTCTTTCTTTAAGATCATACATAGCTGCTTTATAACTTATGACTTCCAGATATTTTAGATTCTCATTAATTTTATTTTGAACCTTTGTTTTGTGTTGTAGGATCATTTCCTTTCTCTGTGAGATGGTATCATCCCCTAACTCATTTAACTCAAGATACTTTTTAATTTCGGAAATAGGCATCCCTGTCAATCTTAGAGCACGAATGAAATTCAATACCTCAATATTTTCATCGTTATATACTCTATTCCCCCCAGAATTACGAGATATATTTTTTAATAACCCTTCCTTTTCATAATATCTGAGTGTATTAGCTGTTACATCTAAATGCTCCACTACATATTTCATAGAATATGACATTATGATTATCCCCTTTAGGTTATAGTAACAATAACTTTAGGAGTGTATCAAAGAGGAGAGTAAACTTCAAGATCCTTATTTTAATAGTGCTATCTTCTAGAAAAAACTTAATTATTGACTTGTAGTTAGAAGAACAAACTATACTGAATGTGTAAAGTTGATGGAGAGATTTTAAATAATCCAGATTATCCTGTAAAGCTAGAGGTTCTTATGGGAATAGAGAAGGAGGATGTTTTGTGTCAATTATTAAAGACAAGGTCATTGTTATTACTGGTGGAAGTAGTGGTATGGGAAAAGCAACCGCAACTTTGTTAGCGGAACGAGGTGCCCACATTGTTGTTGGTGCACGAAGAAAACAGAACCTTGAAGAATTGGTCACTTCTATCACCTCCAACGGTGGTTCAGCGAGTTATCAGGTAACAGATGTGACAAACCGCAGCGATGTTGAGAATTTGGTAAAACATGCTGTGAATTCCTATGGAAAAGTTGATGTAATCATAAACAATGCTGGAATTGGGCCAATTTCTCTCCTCGATGACCTACGCGTAGGGGATTGGGAGCAAATGATTGACGTAAACGTCAAAGGTGTTTTGTACGGTATCGCTGCAGCACTGCCCATTTTCCGCAAACAAGGTTCAGGACATTTCGTCAATGTCGCTTCGACTGCAGGACTTAAAGTTACGCCTAAACAATCCGTATATGCTGGCACAAAGTCCGCTGTGCGTGCTATTACTGAGGGTTTGCGCCAAGAAGCTGGTGATAAACTTCGCGTAACAATCATTTCACCGGGCTTTGTAGACACGAACTTTGCCGACTCAATAACAGATATGGAAGCTAAGGCACAGATAATCAGCACAAGAGACAAGATAGCGATTTCTCCAGATGCAATTGCCAACGCTATTACATTTGCAATTGAGCAGCCATCCGATGTTGATGTGAATGAGGTTATTATTCGTCCTACCGCACAAAGTTAGAGTTGGTTTAAAATTAAAGTTTAATCAATATGGGATAATAAAACCTGATTCAATTAAAAAGATAAGAGCCTGCTTTTGAAAAAAGTTTTATCAAAAGTAGGCTCTTAAAAAATTTAGTTCCGGAGAGTTTTTGTAAAAAACTTTGATCATTTTCTGCTCCTGTTATTCCTTTTAATGGCCCGATTCAGTAAGGCCGCTTTCTTTATCAATAAATAGAGCACTTTAACAGAGTAAATGAAAATCATAATAATTTAGACATATAATACTCATTATAGGGTGTTCCATTAATTATAAGTGAATTTCTTTTGGTACCTTCAATTTCAAATCCACTTTTCTTATATAAAGCTATACCTGCTTCATTTTGGGTTACCACTGTAAGTTCTAATCGTGAAATATTTTGCCTTATTGCCCATTCTTCTAAAGATTGAAATAAAGTTGTTCCTATCCTTTGCCCTCTGTATTCTTTTAAAATACCAATTACAAGATAAGCAGAGTGCTTAGTTCTTTTAACACTTCCACCGATGGCAATCAAATAGCCTACTAACTTTCCATCTTCTTGCTCTGCAATAAAAATTGTAGAATTGCTTTGCTGTTCAATACGTTCTAATTGTTTACTTTGTTGTTCAGCTGTAGTTTTTCTTTCTCCAGATTCCATAAGCATAAAATTAGCTTCAGTTTCAACTTGCTTAATAAGATTAATAAAATTCTCTGCATCTTCAGGTTTAATCTCTCGAATTATCATAAAAACCCCTCTTTCTTACAACCCAACCCATTACTTAATTACAATTATTTCAAATTCCCTAACGTTACTCAATCTCATATTCTTTAACTGAAAAAAACACGCTCAATAAAGAACGTGCCCACCAAGAATTTTAAGTTCAATTATTCTGTTAGAAGTATTTGCTATAGAAATCGTGTCTCAGTTTTCCACTTAATTCAGCATATATTTTAGTTGTTTCACTCTTCTCATGACCAAGTAAGCTCTGGATTACTTCAAGAGGCGCTCCGTTATTGATCATGTGAGTCGCATAACTATGTCGCAGTTGATGAGGATGGATCCTCTTCTTAATTCCTGCACGACTTGAAATTCGCTTAATTATATATCTTATCAGGTCGATACTCATACGTCTTTTAGGACTTCTCTCGGTGATAAACAAGCATGGATCCTCATCGTCCCGTTCGTCTAAATATCTTTTCAACCAAAGGGAGCAACGAATATTGAAGTACACCTCTCTTTCCTTATCGCCTTTTCCATGAACAATAACGGAATTCGTAGAAAAGTTAATATCATCACGATTGAGTTTTACTACTTCTCCAATTCGGCAACCGGTAGAATAAAAAAATTCAAATAATGCATTTTCCATGGAGGTATGGCACGCTTCCCGTAAATGCTCTATTTCGATCTCTGAAAGGAATTTTGGGATTCTTTTGCCCAGTTTTGGTTCCTTCAATTTAGCAGCTGGATTCTTTGTAATGAAGCCTTCATCATATGTCCATTTGAAAATTGATCGTATACAACGAACTCGATGCCCTAGACTAGATGGCTTTAAATGCTCACCCGCCTCAATTAAGTAGCTTTTGAGTTTCTCTGTAGTAAATTCACTCATATCAATATCGCCAAAGAATTTTAATAACAGGTTATGTTGAAAGCAATAGGTTTTCAATGTTAGAGCTGAATATCCCTCGATTTTCTTATCAAGTTTATACTTCTCCCAAGTTTCAGATAATAACATTGCACTTTCACTCTCCTGATTACGAACCAATTAATCTTGATTCTATTATGCTCAAAAAGAGTAAATTTTATACAAGACTTATTCAACAATCTAAGAAAACTATTTTCAGTATAGTCTCATAGCCCTTGGGATACATAATAATGACGCTTTCCTTGTTCTGGAAAAGCGCCCGATTGTTGAAGATCGTTATTGAAGTAATGATTCCCGTTACTTTAAGTGAATTACATTACAAAGTTGCGGACAAAGAAAAAAACTTTGTTATTCCAAATATTGATGAGGGACTTTATATTTATTCGAGATACCACTTTTCACCTTTTTCTATTAGGCGTAAATTAATGTAACCGAGATTCTTTATATGCTTATAGGCTATATCAAGTAAGTCTGTGTTCTTAAATAAGATCCCAAAGTAATAAGCATCAATTATTAAGAAATAAAATTCACAATGACTATTGTAAAACTCAATTAAATTTGTTATGTCGGTATTATTTATATCTTCATATGTACACGATAATGGAAAGCCACGTAAACTTAGGAAAATTGAATAATAGTCGTTATCTTTCAGTATCTTCTTCAGTTCCATACCACTAATAATTTTAATACCATAAATAAATCACCATTTTCGACTTCATTATTCAATATAGGATGCGTTTCACTCGTAGTTACTTCCCATTGATACTTCTGATAATCAAAGAAGTTTAATATTTTGTCTACATCAACAGTCAATTTATTTTCATTATCAGGAAGCTCAAAATAAACCCCTATATATTCATTCATATTATTACTCACATGTTTTTCCCTCAGCACCATTTTTATTTTATGCCACTATTATATCAATAAATAGGGATGTTAATTGGATTTCTTTTTTTACTTTACTGCCATTTTATGGATTAAGGACCATGATAAAATGGACTGCTGCTACAGTCCATTAATTCTTCAAATCTTGCGCCCGATTGTTGAAGATCGTTATTGAAGTAAAGTACTCTTATTTGAAGAACATCAAGAAAGATATTTTGTATAATTTATGAATTGATTCAAAAATCTTTTTAGATTAATAAGCACTTCTTAAGGATCTTATTGGATATATTGTTATTATTAATAAACTTTGAGCTATTTAAGGGAACCTAAAGTGACCATTATTTATTTAAATTCCACTTCCATGAACTCTGTACCACTTTTATCGTATTGATCTCCAAAAATGGTAACATGTTTATCATCTTTCCAATAGATATTGAAAGAGGAGATAATGTATGGGTTACTTCCTGAAAATTCACTGTATTTTCGTAATTCCCCTCTCACTTTTCCGTAATAAACCTGTATAGGGACGTTATCGTTGTAATGCAACATCCCTTTTGAATAGGTGAGCTTCCTTAATTCCACGACATTGACATGATTAGGAGATTCGCTTTTTTTAAAAGGGAATAGCCCTAATTCTTTTTGGACAACTTGAAATGGATTAGAATTTGAAACTTTGTCTGGAACATTAAATTCAATTACTTCTGGATCTTGTCTCTCTCCTGATAGAAGAATCGTCGCTTCATCATTGTTTTTCCAATTTATCGATATATCAGAGGACATTAGACTTTTCCTATGATTATTGATTACCCGCTGGATTTTAAAATTTTCGTACGAAATCACAACATTTGGATCACCAAAAGAAAGAGTACCTTTTTGTACCACTTTAATTGTATGGTTTTGTTTAGGAGATTTGCTTACAACCAGATATGTATCTTCAGGTTTCTGGTTAACCTTTGAGGTTAATACAAACACCGAATAAATAATGGCAACTAGTAGTATAAAGCCTACTATTAAACATCCCGCACCTGATAGAACCTTGGTGCGCTCCAATTGATATTCGATCTCATCATCAGCTATCAACATAATCGTCCTCCCTACTTGTTTAGAGTTATTAAGTAAGACTTTATCTAACCTAATAAAATATATCACATCATTACATAGAATATCTATGTATATAAATATTCATAAGCAATCTAAACATAGAAAGAGCACAATTCTGTTGAAGAATCGCGCCCGATTGTTGAAAATAAGGCTCCAATTTAAACAATAAAATAAACTTTTAACTTAAATTGCTTTAAAAAACCAATGATAGGCACACTTTCCTTGAACAAGATTGCAGCATCTACTGAAGATGAACCTATGCAGTTAAGAACGTCGCGATTTCATCATCTGACAAACCCTTTAATTGATTTGCCTGCACGAGACGATTGACGATTTCATCCAGTAAAGCAAGCAAATAAACGAAATCAAACATAACGGAATAAGCGTCCCAGTTTTCTAATTCCATTGTTTCAATGACTACTTGATTATTTTTTCCGATGAATTGAACCTTTGATTCAGATGGAGTAACTCGAGATAGATGTTTACTATGAGGAACTGTGGCTTCATCGTAAATGCTATAGTTTACATGTCCGACATGAAGGGAACTTAAGGCCGTTTGTAAATCTGCAATCGTAAAGTTTGGATTGCCCATATTTAATGAAGCATTTTTTTCTTTGTTTGGAAAAATGTAATTGTGATAAAAGCTGGATTGTAATGTGACAAGAAGAAAATAAATAGCAGCCTCTTCTTCAGATTGGAAAGTTTCAAGAATGGTTTCCTTTCCACTGCCTCTTTCATATTGGATAAATAAATAGATCCTCTGGTTTCCCCTTTTCTCTAGCTTGTATATATTTTCGTCCTGAAAAGAAGGAATCACATGGAGCGAATCTGCCGTTACCTCCACTTGGATTCTTTCCTGTCCTAATATATCAGCTACCTGCTTAATATTCATAGTCTCTAATCTCCTACGGCTTTTTTATGTTGATCGTTATTTGTGGTTCATATAATAAAAAGAATTACTTTAATGAGATTATGACAACCCATATTCATTTAAAGCGCCCTATTTTTAATAAGATGATTGGAGCTATTAACTTGAACCGTATCACAAATAAGGGCAAGTTTTTACGGGGGAAATCTCGAAGAAGCCTTCAATAACGCGTTGACCGGCATGGGTTCGGGAAGGGCCACGCTCAACGGAAAAGTCGGCGCTAACGGGCTTCTACGAGGTTTGTGGGATCACAGAACGATGCGCCGTTTTGGTGGGAAGGACCTTGTCTGCCAGTTGTCTTTCTGCCTCAGTCTTTCGCTGCGCAAGCTGTTCGTGCTGGACTCGATGCAGAATGAAATGGACTAGCGTAATTTCGAACGCTAGTCCGTTTCTGTTTGTTCATTATTCTCCTTTTTGAGCTGTTTTCGCTCGGCATGGGCCGCTCCCCATTGATGTAAGGCTTCCAATATTTGAGACAGACTCTTGCCGTATTCTGTAATGGAGTATTCCACTTTCGGCGGGATTTGCGGATAAACGACTCGTTTAACGATCTCTTCCTCCTCCAATTCACGCAGATAGAGCGTAAGCATCCTTTGCGTGATATTGGGCAGCAATCTTCTTAGCTCATTGAACCGCAAAGGTTCACCTTGAAGCAAAAGATAGATGATTTGCGGCTTCCGTTTGCCGACGATCGTATCAAGCGTCTCAGCGAATTGACATTGGACAGGGGTCTTTTGCATACGTTGGCCTCCGTTTCAGTACCTTTTTTCATACTATACCACATTATTGTGCCTACTTACGATAATTAAGTATATATTATATGATCAGTCCAGGAAGTAAATTATTACATTGTTGGAGGAAATCATGAATACAAATCAATCAGTTCAGGAATTGTTTAAACCTGTTGTCGTAAGGAATATGACACTACAAAGCCGCATCGTGATGGCTCCGATGACACGCGCTTTTTCCCCTGAGGGCATTCCAGGCTCGGATGTCGCTGCCTATTATCGGCGTAGGGCCGAGAATGGTGTAGGTCTTATTGTGACGGAGGGAACGGTTGTGAACCATCCGGATGCTCATCAGCAGCCTGGTGTCAATTTGCCGCACTTTTATGGGGAAAAAGCACTGCTTGGGTGGTTAAAGGTAGTGGAAGAAGTTCATGCAGCTGGTGGTAAGATTATTCCGCAATTATTCCATGCGGGCAGCACAGATCCAAACCGTAACGTGACAGAGCTTACGGAGGCAGAGATTACGAAAATGATTGAAGCGTTCGCGCAGGCGGCAGCCGATGCCCAACGCCTTGGTTTTGACGGTATTGAACTCCAAGGTGCACATGGATTCCTGCTCGATCAATTTTTCTGGAAAAAAACGAATCAGCGCACTGACCGTTATGGCGGTGATATCGTATCGCGAACACAGTTTGCTGTTGAGGTAATTGAGGCTTGCCGTCGGGCCGTCGGACCGAATTTTCCGATCGTGCTGAGACTGTCTCAATGGAAATCTTCCGATTTTACGGCCAAGCTGGCTGAAACGCCCGAGCAGCTCGACCAATTTCTCACGCCGCTGGTTAGAGCCGGTGTGGACGTATTCCACTGCTCCACCCGCCGCTTCTGGGAGCCCGAGTTCGACGGTTCTGATCTGAATCTGGCAGGTTGGGTCAAGAAGCTGACTGGCAAACCAACCATAACGGTTGGATCGGTTGGGCTGGACAGTGACGTCATAACTTACTTAGGTGAAGGAAAAGGCTCAGGGGCAGAGATCTCCAGTATCGACAAACTGATTGAGAGACTGGCTCGGGAGGAATTTGATTTGGTATCCGTAGGAAGATCCTTACTGGCTGATCCCGCTTGGGCAGTCAAGCTTCGTGATGGCCAATGGAGCGAGTTAATACCGTTTACTGCAGAATCAGCTAATGTTTTGTACTAATATTGCCGAATTATTCGGGATCTAACCTTGTTTTGAGGCGGCCTACTATTGGCCAAAAGTAATAAGAAAACAACTCATGCAAAGAATCACCTTTGTTGAATACAGTGAATCATTATGCTAACTGGGAACTATAGTTGAGTGAAACAGCGACAGTCTAGGACTTTATTTTCTTGTCCTGGGCTGTCGCTGTTTCAATTTCTAGGGTCAGTCTAATATTTATTTTATGGACTGACGGATTGTCGATTGGAAAAGCCGCGTGTAATAAAGACATCCAGTCTAATACTTTATTTTCTTTGGGCAAAGTGAACGTGCGAAGTCGTATCAATGACAGAGCTTTGATATTTCTAGCCTCTCAGCTGAATCTCATAATCTGTAACGATCTTACCATCGTACTGAATAATTTGGCCATTTTGATTCTTATCAGACAGAATAATGTCGGTACTTAGCTCTCCGGCAGCTTCGGGAGACTTGACGAATCCGCCGTGTCCACCAGCCTCCATGCCGTTCAAGTCGGTTGCGACAGCGCCAGGCATGATGCCGAAAATCTGGCGATGGCTGCCCATTTTTTTGAACTCGTAAGCGTAGGTCAGTGTCATCACATTGAGTGCTGCTTTGCTCGTAATGTAAGCGAGCGGGTGCCAAAAGTCGGTCGGCGAAATTGGGACGGTGATGTTGACAATTTTCGCGTTGTCTGTCAGAGATGAAAGCAGATTTTTCATGAGTTCATGGGTGCCTAGAAAATTCGTTTCCATCGTCGTGCGTAGATCCTCAGTTGTATAGTCCATGGTATGCTTTGCGAGGTCGAGCGCCGCGCGCCCAGGTTTGACACTATCAGGAATTCCAGCATTATTGACCAAAATATCGAGCGAGTTAACCATTTTAGCCGCTTCGTGCAAGCTGTCTAAATCATTCAAATCAATCTTGATGAACGTCGCTTGTATGTCTTCTGCGATAAGTTTTTCGACTGCTGCCTGCCCACGGGCTTCATCACGTGCCCCAACAAGAATGTCATAGCCACGCTTCCCAAGACTTCGAGCGATTTCGAAACCGATTCCTTTATTTGCGCCAGTGACAAGTGCTTTCATAGTTAATGAGCCCCTTTTCGTTTTTTTATTTGGATACAAACACGTGATAATTTGGACTACAGAATCATTAGCATTCTCCATAACGCCTCAAATCCTCTGATACGATGCATCAGGTTCATTATAGGACTTAAACCCTAGTTGAAGTCAAGCTCCATATTTCGAGTAGGGTATAACAACTTTTCTCTGCTAATCCGAAATACCAAACCGCTCAAAAGACTACCGCTCAGAGACCGTTGCCAAAATTAATACTAAACAAAGACGCCAACTACAACGTACATCTAAACCATTTAACAGTCATCTTATATTTTCTTTCATTCATAGTATCGTTGTACTGCGCAGCAAAAGACTCAATTAAAATGACAGTTCTTGTTGAACTAAAGCGCCCGATTACGGAATAAAAAGGTTTAAATTTATTGAACAGTATGCTCGAACTTACGACCAATTACTTTTTCTTGAACTATGATTTCCCTAAAACAGATTTATTTTTGATTTATTTGAAATAGAACATGTTTTCTTAATGGACTATTTTCCTCAACTTTCGGGTGATTAAAAGTTTTAATAAAATTCATACCGATTTTTATCATTACGTTTTTCGAAGGCTGATTAACATCGGCTGTAAAACTATAAATATCACTAAAATCCAATTCTTTAAATCCATATTCTAAACAAGCTGTAGCCCCCTCAGTTGCATATCCTTTTCCCCATGCCTCTTTTTTTAGTCGCCATCCAATTTCTATACACGGTGTAAAATCAGCCTCAAATGTTGCCCTATGAAATCCTATAAACCCTATAAACTCTTTATTTTCCTTTACTTCCACTGCATACAACCCAAACCCACATTCTTTAAACTCGGATATAATTGATTTATAGAACACATTTGTTTCTTCGGATGATAAGGTTTTAGGAAAATACCTCATAACCTTTTCATCCGCATTTAGTCGGCTAAATGGCTCTAAATCGGTTTCTTCCCAGTCACGTAATTGCAATCTCGACGTTTCTAAATAGATCATTTTACACCTCCAAAGAAGTATATTGGACGTTTAATTCCATTATCATGCCATTTAGCTTAATTACAATAATTACAAAATAAGTCCATTAGAATAAGAATAATGTTAAGCCTTTGAAATTAAATAACCTACGAATAAAGCGATAGATGTAACTGAATATAGCCATATTTTAAATTGGACACTTTTTTTTTTATCCCTAATCTTCCTCGATATTAGAAAATCGAATATTGCTATTGAAATTAAAATAATGGAAACCAAAGTTACACCGTCCATTTTTATCCTCCCAATTGGCTAGCAGTCTTACTTAGGTATGAAATATTCTCTATATAGCTTTATTTCTCCTTTTTGGCTAAGCTGCTTCGTGGAACAAGGAAAGCGACTGTTCATTTTGAACAATCGCGACCGATTCTAGAATAGACTCTTATATTTTTAAAGTATCTCTATATAAACAAGTATGAATTATTTCAATATTACGGTAAAATAAATCCTTATATGGGTAATTTTGTTAGATTTATGGCTTCTAAGTGTTTTTCTTTTGTTATACGAAATTTAAATAAAAGGAGTTAAGCTATTTTGGTGAATAATTGGTATTGGGTCATCATAATTGCCATCTTTATTATTGGGGGGCTTTCAGAGACAATTCGACGAGGTTTTGAGGGCGTTGCACGTCGACAAAGGGAAATTAATAAGAATTTGATTTTAATCGCAAAGCAATTGGGTTGCGAGTTCGATAATGAACCATTGCGAAAAGAAATTTTGCAACTACTTCAGGAAGGACAGAAGATTAAAGCAATAAAATTGGTACGTACTCATCTTGATTTCTCATTGAAGGAAGCAAAAACTTATGTAGATGAGTTAGATGCTGCAAGAAAGTTGTAAAAATCATCGGCAAAAAAATTGTTATAACATTGTTATATCAGGGGTATCGTAAGGAAACCGCATTTACAACGATAAGGTAAAAAAAACCAATTTATCCACAAATTTAAAGAAATTGGGTTTTTTCGTTTCTACATTAAAGCGCCCGATTGTTGAAGATCTTATTGAAGATAAGTATCCGTTAGTAAAACAACAACCTCAAGAAAATCTTTAGATAATGCACCTAAAAACACGTATAAGACTTAGTTTTCAGTTTTTGATTAAGTCTCCTCCAATACTGAATTTATGCTTATTATCAACATTTTCTAAATATCCATTTAATTGAATACTTGGGTTATCAATTTCCAGCAAAGATTTATCGCCAATTCCTTCAAACGGCATAAAAACATTTAATGTAATCTTTTCCCCAGGTTTAATATCTAATTTGTTTCCTTTAGCTTCTACTTTATATTCGTTGCCTTTATAACCAGTTTGACTTATTTTTATAGGGAAGGAAACGAAAACGTTATTTTGCTTTATAACTAAATCACTGCCATTAATTAGTTTAATGGAATATAAAATTCCTTCTTTCAAAGCTTGTTTTTTAATTAATTCCAACTTAATTTTCTCTAAATCATGTGTTGAAACTGCTACCTTATTTTCCTTGACACACCCTGCCATTAATATGAAGGTTAACAAAATTAAAGATAAATATTTAGTTTTCAAAATAAACTCTCCCCTTTTTCTCTTTTTGAATATTTTAACATTTTATACCATTTTGTCACTTTAGGAGTTTATTTTGCACCCGTTATAAGCGCTATTGTGCACTATAAATAAATATAAAAAGTCCAATTTCTCAACATTAAAATTAAGAAATTGGACTTTTATCATTACTCCAGAATAGCGCCCGATTGTTGAAGATCATTGCTTAAATCTTATTCAAGATAATCACCTTTATGTTTTCAAAAATTTTTATATTGATGAAACCAGACTCAAGAACAAATTTCGCAACTTCAACCAATGTCCCTCCTATTTGGACAAATATAATACCTAACAGTGTAATGGTACCTACGAAACCATAAGATGCATATTAGCACCGAATTTGTCCAACAAACAAAAGACGCAGCGCAAGCTACTCATCTTCCTTAAAGAAATTTAGTTCGAAGTACTTTTTATTAACGTTTTGCTAGTTTTCGAATGATGTGGCTAATTTTGCAGATACCCTTTTTCAAATCTTTTAATGAAGCATACCCATAAGAGAGGCGAAGATAATGGTTTGATTCTTGACCATAAATATCTCCTGGGTTAAGAAGTACGCCTTCAGATAATGCCCTTGCGCAAAGTTCACTCATTGATAATTTTGGTAGTATTCTTAACCATATAAAAAATCCTCCCTTTGGTACATCCCATGTGGCTAAATCCTTTAAATAAATTTCTAAAGCCTCTAATATTACCGTTCTCCGTATTTTAAGCTGTTCTCTTACACATTCAAGGTGTTGTTCATATAAGCCACTTGTTAACCATTCAGCTGCGACCCTTTGGGATAAGGAACTAGAACCATAGTCAGTTTGCATTTTAATATCGGATAGGCGTTCAATTACAGGTTCAGGTCCGGCAATCCAACCGATCCTTAAACCTGGGCTTAACGTTTTAGATAGACTGCCAATATACAATACGTGTCCATGTTTATCTTTTGATTTTAATGGAGGTGGTGGTGGCTCATCGATCCATAGCTCCCGATAAATATCATCCTCGATCATAGGAAGTTGTTCTTTTTTACATACTTGAATTAGTTCTTCACGTCGATTTTCTGACATTAATATCCCTGTTGGATTATGAAAACAAGGAATGGAGTATAAAATCACTCTGCCTTTCTGTTTTTTTGATTCGAAAACTGAGCTTGGCATAAGGCCATGTTCATCTATCGGTAGACCTGTAAGCTTCATTCCTGCTGATTGAAACACACGCAAAGAATAAAGGTATGAAGGCTGTTCAAGTAATACAGTTGATCCCCTGGGTAGAAGGCCGACTGAAATCAATTGCAAAGCTTGCAATGCCCCGGAAACAATTAAAATAGATGCAGGAGAGGCTTGAACACCAAATGTTTTTAAATAGTCGCTTATCGCTTCTCTTAAAGCCAGAAAACCTTTTGGCTCTTCATATCCAAAAGCCTGCATTTCTTCAGATACCCTTTGCATGACAAACTTCATTGTATCTAAAGGAAATAAATCTTTAGAAAGTTCACCTTTACTAAGTTGAATTAGGTTTGTGTTTGATTCAGCTTGATTTATCTGTTGGACAGTCGATTGACTCGGTCTTATTAAACCTGATTTAACATGTTCTTTCCAATCAGGTGGAGGATTTGTAGCAAGTAATGTCCATGTATTATTCACTACGAACGTACCCATTCCCATTTTTCCCTCAATCAATCCATCTGCCATTAATTCCTCTAAAGCAGTGACGACAGTACTCCTATTTACATTGAATCCCTCGGCTAATTGTCGCTGACTTGGAATTTTACTTCCGATTGGCCATTCTCCGTTGGCAATTTTCTCCTTGATATAATCCACAATTTGTTGATATTTAGGAGAATGTTTCTTTCTTTTCCAATCAATATTACCCATTAAAAAAATTCTCCTCTTTATTTGATCTAAGTGGTTGGTTTTATTTCTTTTTAACTGGTTGGAGACATTTTATCAAATGCTGATAAGATAAGAAACAATAATAAGCAAAAGAAGATATATTGGTTGGGTTTATTATCTCAAAGGATGTGATAAAATGGCACAAAAATGGAGCTTTCGCATTATGGTCGCGTATTGCCTTCCCATTTTTCTATGGGGATCAGCTTTTGCTGGAATACGAGTTGGCTTAGAATCCTATACACCTGAACACCTTGCTCTTTTTCGATTGTTGATTGGTTCTATAGCGCTTATATTTATTGCAATTATCACTCATATGCATTTACCTGAATTAAAGGATATTCCTATAATTTTATTATTGGGTTTTTTAGGTTTCACCGTTTATCATACAGCTCTAAACGTTGGGGAGAAAACAGTTAATGCAGGTACTGCAAGCCTGCTTGTGTCTACGACTCCCATTTTTTCAGCTTTTTTAGCTATTTGGTTTCTTCGTGAACGGTTTGGATTTTCAAGATGGATTGGATCCCTAATAAGCTTTCTTGGAGTAGTTTTGATCTCATTAGGCACTGGTGGGGCTGTTTCCTTTACAAACGGAGTATTGTACATCCTTTTAGCAGCTCTTTCGGAAAGTATTTATTTTGTATTTCAAACACGTTATTTAAAAAAGTATGGATTTCTTGCATTTACTACCTATACGATATGGGCAGGTACGTTTTTTATCCTTCTCTTTCTCCCTGGATTAACGAGTGAAATGGCGAAATCATCTATTGATTCAACAATTAGCATTGTGTACTTAGGTCTTTTTCCTACAGTTATTCCTTATCTTGCATTAGCATATGTTACATCACATGTAGGAGCTTCAGAGGCAACCAGTTCCCTTTTTCTAACTCCGGCTTTTGCATTTGTTATTGCGTGGATTTGGCTTGGCGAGGTACCTACCCTTCTTTCTCTAGCAGGAGGAGTAATTACACTATCGGGAGTTATGTTCATTCATATAAAAGTAGACAAACAAAATAGAGTAAATCACAATACGAAACAAGTTCAGAAAGAAATTTAGCGAAATACAGACTATGTTCCATTCATTTTCTTCCTATCGTTCCGCACTGTCTACTTATATAAATTTAGCCAGCTGCTCCCAAGATGCGATGAGGATTATATAGACCCGGCTGGTTATCAATACTTTCTAAAAAAAGTTAGGGAATTTAAGTGTGTGTTTGCATTTTAGACATTTATTTAAAGAATGCTTTAAAAATGACTAACGCTTCAGTCGTTAGCCATCATATTTAACAAGACGAACTCTTAAATGGGAATAACAAGCTTATTAGCCCCAAAATGAACTTGGACAGTAAGAGTAAATTTTATTATACTGCTTAATGTACCAAGGAGGCTGACATCATGAAGCGAATAAAACATTCAAAAGAGTTTAAATTACAAGTCATTAAGGAAGCCCGAGAAACAGGAAATATTACCCTTGTAGCTCGTCGGTATGAATTGAATCCAAACATGGTTAGTCGATGGATCCGTGAATATAAAGATGGAAAATTTGGAGACATGGATGTAGCTGTTTTGCCAGACCTAGATTCCAAAGAATTATCTAAGGAAAATGAAAAACTCAAAATGATTTTGGGAGAAAAAGACCTTGAAATAGCGATTTTACGGGATTTAATAAAAAAGAAAAACCCTCACTTACTGAAAAACTTGAAGTAGCTGATCAATGGATTAACAAAGGCTATTCTATTTCAAAGGTGCTCAAAATTATCGGTATTCCTCGTTCCACCTATTATTATCAAAAGAACTACCGGGTGGAAGAGAAAAAAGTGAATGAGGGTCGTCCAGCACCTGGTTATTCCTTTAATGAGGAAGGAAAAAAAGTATCGGATGAACAAATCAAAGAATTTCTGTTAGAAGAAATTGCAGGCGATGCTTATAACTATGGTTATCGCAAATTAACCAAAGTACTTCAAAGAAAATATAGCCTGACTATTAATAAGAAAAAGGTATATCGCCTATGTAAGGAACTTGGGATCTTACGACCACAACGACAAAAGAAAGTCTCTTTTCCACGTAAATTAGCACGAAATCGGATCATTAAAGCTTCTAATCAACTTTGGGAAGCAGATATTAAATACGGATATATCGAAGGAGAAGATCGCTTTTTCTTTGTCATGTCCATTATAGATGTCTATGACAGAGGAATCGTTGCCTATCATATGGGATTAAGCTGCACCGGAGATGATGTAAAACAGACTCTGCAAAGAGCGTTATTGAAACGCCAACAATATGCTAAAAAGGAAAAACCTGTGATTCGAACAGACAATGGGCCACAGTTTATTTCGCATACCTTTGAAGAGTTTTGTGAAAATTCGAAAATGGAACATGAAAGAATTCCACCAAGAACCCCAAATATGAATGCCCATGTAGAATCTTTCCATCGCATTTTTGAGGACGATTGCTTATCCAGATGGCAGTTTGAAACCTATGCAGAAGCATATCAGGAAGTCATGAAATTTATGGTGTACTATAACGAAAGACGGATTCATTCCAGCCTTTTAGACTTGTCGCCAAAGGAATTCTATCAAAAACAAAACTCGTTGGTAATCAAGGAGGTCCGGGTATAATGGGCTGTACTTATTCAAAGCAACAGCTTGATTTGGAGTGGTGGGCATGATAGCTATGAGTTGGAAAAATATAATTTGGTATTGTGTAATTGCAATAGTTACCTTTATTATTATCGGTTTATTTAAAGGTAATTTTGAATGGTTAGAGTGGGACGATTTTCTTCCCGCAGTTGGAGGGTTACTTGGTGTAACTATCGCCTCTTATAAAAATAAAAGCACAATATAACAAAAGAAAATAGGAAACATTACACTGTTTCAACAAAAAGGTAGGTTGTAGGTCCATTGAAATGTGTGAAGATAATATACCTAAGCTAACGGAGGGCTTAAGTAGACCAAACAGGTTCTTCGGTAGCCCTTTTTTAACGAAAGGGTTAGTTAAAAAATAAGTGTTAAATACTTGAAATGGTAGAGAGGATGTTATTTATATGACCGTAACATCAGAATGCTTAGGTTGCAGGTTATCTAACCAACTCGAATCAGTAAATATTGTATATGAAAATGAGTATGTTACTTGCTTTCTGGATATCGAACCGTTTAACGAAGGGCATACTTTAATACTTCCGAAAAATCATTATGTAGATGTTGAACATTTAGATATTGAAACTGCAAATGCAATTATGTTAGCATCAATGAATATTTCAAAAGCAATAAAAAATTATTTAATCCTGATGGCATCACGATTCTTCAAAACGGTGGTAAATTCAATGATTTGACTCATTATCATATGCACGTTATTCCAAGGTTTGAGGGACAACCTTTTTACTATGAGGAACAACAAGATAACACAAAACAAAAAGCTAAACTCTTAGAAACAAAAGTTAAATTAAAAAAAAATGATTGAAATGTTTTCTTAACCTACCATGAAAATAAACATCTGTAACTTTGAGAAAATGGCAATACTTAAGAAGACGCAGCTCATTAGTTTTTTAAAAAAAGGGGAGAGCGCCAAATTCATTGATCAATGGTATTTTAGTGAACCGGTTTAAGAGGCTTTAGGTTCTTCCAACGTAACGGTGTAACCTAAACTTTCGAGTCGTCTTAGAGAATGCCGAACAATTGATTGTTGTCTTTGCTTATCAAAGTAGTCTTCACCTAAGTCTACATACATTTCTTTTCGGGTTAATAGATAATAGGAGATACGTAACATTGCGTGAGCGACTACAATACCAGCACGTTTCTTACCCTTTCGGGATGCTGTTCGCCTATACAGTGCACCGAGATAGTTTTTAGATCCTCTTACTGAATGAGCTGCTTCGGTTAACGCCGATCTTAAATACTTATTTCCTTTTTTAGTTTTGACTGATTTTCTTTTTCCAGCACTTTCATTTTGCCCAGGAACTAATCCTGCCCAAGAACACAAATGAGCTGCAGAAGGGAATTGCTTCTTCACATCAGTCCCAATTTCAGATAGGATTTGCTCAGCCATTCTGGTCGCTATTCCAGGAATCGAATCCAATCGTGATACATCTTCTTGATGAGAGCTGACTCTTTCCGCAACTTCTTGATCGAGCATCTCGATTTGTTCAGTCAGAAAATCAATATGACTTAAAATGGTTTTTAACATGAGGCGTTGATGTGAATTGATATAGCCTTTTAGGGCAAGTTCCAATTCTTCTTTCTTCTTTTTCATAGTGCGGCGTGCAAAGTTTGCTAGTTTTTCAGGATCCTCTTCACCATTTGCAATGGCATCAAGCATATCTCGTGATGAAACACCCAACACATCTGAAACAACTGACCCCAACTTAATGTTCGCGCCTTCTAATACCTTTTGGATTCGGTTATGTTGTCTGGCACGTTCCTCAATAATACTTCTACGATAGCGAACGAGTTCACGCAATTCACGTTGATTTCGGTCAGGGATATAACTGGCTTTAAGTAATCCATGGCGAAGAAGTTTGGCAATCCATTCTGCATCCTTCACATCCGTCTTTCGTCCTGGAACTGCCTTCATATGTTGGGCATTCACCACTAAAAACTCAATATCCTCAGCTTCTAGTAAGTTCACAATAGGTTTCCAATAAACACTCGTGCTCTCCATGGCGACATGAGTACAATTATGTTGTTTAATCCAGTCAACCAACTGTAAAAGAAATACAGTTTTAGTAGAGAACGTTTGAATCTCCTTTCCTTCTGGTGTCAAAATACAGGCAGTAATATTGTCCTTATGGACATCCATACCGCATGCTCTTTCAATGACTACATCCATTGAAAACTTCCTTTCTACGGCGATGATTATTATTAGAGGCTGGTGCAACAACCAGAATAGGATTAATCTACCATGTGTGCTTCCCGTAAGGGAGCGACAGTCAGTGGTGCACCGTGGTCGGTGGAGTCAGACTAACGGATGGGCTCTAACGCACCATAGTTCATCGACCTTCCTCTCCAGCCGTAGAATCAGTATTGACGGTTTAAAACCATTTTCATTCTCTGTGGTGAAGCGTTGATTTTTGCGCTTCATGGATGGCTAACGGGTGTAATTGTTTAATAAGAGCAGTCGCCTCGCTTGTTCCACTAACGGAACAGGTAAGTTGAAGTGTATAACCGAAGAAAAAAGTCCCCCTTTTCACAAAGTGTATCTGCATTTAGTTATTTCGTTTGCCTTTAATCTTCTGCTTTTGACATCAATAGCCCGCCACTCCATAGTTTTTTTATTACTAAAAGTGATAGTCATTAAATCATATGGTAAATCGTGAGCACCTTCAAATGTTGTTAGCTGAGCGGTAACATTAAAATAGCGATAGGTTTTGTGTTCTACCTTCTCCTTGATTTGGAGAATCTGTTGGCAATAAAACTGTTTCGTTTTGCCAAAATGTTTTTCAATCGCGGAGTAAACCAAAAAAGCCTCTCATTAAATTGGGAGGCTTTAATAATTAATCTTGTTTAAATATAAAGGTTTGTTTAAACTTGCGTGCTTCAAACTTCTTTCCATTCTTCATTTGTTCGTATGGTTTTTCCTTCCAAGTAATAACAACTTCTATAATTTTCGCCTTAGAATAGACAGGTAAGTTTTTATGGTGAAACGAGGCTAAAGTGCTTCCCATATTTTCGCTGGAAGCCATATTTCCACTGGATGCTGTCTTTTTACTGTAATCTATATATATATTGGAAGTTAGCCAATACAATGTATGAGAATTTGGTTCATCTCTATATACTTCAAAAACTGGGTCAAAAACCTTTTCTCCGATGTTTTTAATATCTAAGCTATACACATTAAAAACATCTTTTTGAGGTTTTAAACTATCTGAATCAGGATTCCCAAGTGTTACTTTCCAATGGTCAGAAGTTTTTGTTATTGGGAGGTTTTTAGTTGTTTCAGCATAAGCTGAGAAGGAACTAACCATTAGAAATGTTATAGTGGTAATCATAAATAGCGGAATGTTTTTCAATATTCTTTCCTCCAAATTATTTTTTATTAATCTCCCCTTTAAAACAGCTATAATTCACACTAATTTTTGATTTTACTTTTTTCGGCAAACGATGCATTTACTTCAATAAGGAAAATAAAAAAACCACCTAAAGGTGGCTCATTTTATCATCTCCTGCCCTTGCCATTGTTCATATTTGATTAAGGTAACTTTCATATCTGGATTTTTTACTTTATATCTATCCTTTGTAAACATGTTAGGGATATCAATTCTAATATCAATATCATCTAATAATTCCTTATCGCTTTTATCATCATAGACTCTAACAAATATATTCATTTCATACCAATTTTCAGAAGGCTTTTTGGTATGGTCAGCAATTAACGCAACCTTTGCTACTTTACTAATTTGCCAAATCTTTTCACGACCGTATTTATCAGAAATTATCTTATTTAGTTCAGGTTCAAGCGCTTTTATTAGTATATCCTCAGAAGTAGCATATACTTCCTTCTTTATCCTTCCAGATTCTATAACCTCAGCATTTGCCAAATTACTTGTAGCGAAGACTAAAAAAGTCGCGATAGCCAACACAACAATTTTTCTCATGGTACACCTCAATGTTTTTTTTCGTCATTATTTTTCTCATAATAGGCTAAAAGTATGTATTGTTCATAGATTAATTTTTTTGTGTTAACTGGTTAATGAGTTGAACATTGGGGTTGCTTCGACAATCTCATATATTATTCAACAAACGGGTTACTTTAATGAAGAATTAAAAATAAATGGTTATCAATCATTTGGAGGAATAAAATGTAAGTGGGAGGAGTGTTTTATTTGTATGTAATTTGTTTTTTTATTATTTTGATTCTCAGCATTATTGGATTTGCTTTAACAATCGACTTAAGGCGTAAGAAGAACAATAATAACCTCCATATTCCAACCAATCCTAACGCTAAGCCAGGGGACAGTTCAAACTATATGATGGGAGATAACAGATATACTGGTGGGGGACAATAGCAACAGAATTCTTATTGAAGTAACGAGTGATTAAGGTTGAACATTGGGGTTGCTTCGGCAATCCCATTTTTCATTCCAAAAGCGGTGCAGGTAATGGAATAAAATTTCGTTTGTTTTCTATTTTGTTTCTCTAAATTTAACGTCTATTATTTGTTCTGTTTTATTATCGAATTTAATATTGACAAATACACCGAATTCTTTGTTGTTTTCCTTTAACCATAATTTGAATTTTTCTATGGAGGTATTTTCCCCTTTGTTCCTTCCAATATGGAGGTAATCAATAATTTTCGCTTGAGGATACTGTTCCTTTGTCATTTGCATAGCGACTTGACCCCATTTAGCATATGAGGGAATAGGTTTTAGTTGCGCATATGTTGTATTGATAAAATTATTTAGAAATAAATTATTATAGACGAAAATGACTATACTGAATAAACAAATAAACAGTTTTTCCAATTAATATCCCTCATTGTTATTTTCTTTAATCTTTGCAGTTTTTAAGAATTTTATGTGAATTGAAGGCTATTTTATGAAAACAAATTCGGTTACTTAAATAAGAATAGATATCTCTTTTCTATTTGGGGGAAATTAGAAAAGAGGTGATTTTATTTTGAAAACATTGGGTTTATTTTTCTTTATCATATTCTTTTTTAATTTGGAGTCATTTGAAGTCCATGCACAACCTAAAGAATGTCCTGTGTTAAGTGATTTAGAGCAAACATCTATCAAGGATAGAAAAGAGGTTATTGAAGCATTAAATACTTTAATACTAAAAACTTATGGAACTGGAATAGATGATTTTCCTGACATATACACGAAATGGAATGTAGTGACCGCCAAGCCTTTTCCTAAAACAGTTAATAATAAAGAAGAAAAAGACTATTTTGGAATGGCAAAGACCTTTTGTGGCAAGGAAATTGCTGAAAAGTCATGGCTTGTACGCTTAGATTTTCCAAAAGCACCTGGAGCTAACTTAGCCCAGGGTCAAATATTTTTAGCAAAAAGTAAGGAAAAAGGTTGGTTTGTTTGGTTTCGGTATCATTAATTTTACACATTTCTTGTTAAGCGACGGGGGCATTCCTTCAAAAAGGGATGCTTTTTTTCTTATTGAAGTAACGAAGAAGTTTACTTTAATAAATTATAACAAGTTGTTGAAGAATAAAGAATAATGTAAATATGAGGTGAATTGAATTTTAATGATTAAACAATATCTAATCTTATTGGGGTTTATATTATTTGCTTTTACTCCTTTACAGACTGTTAAAGCAGAATCTGTTTCAAATAATGAAGAACAGTATTTCACCACCGAGGATATTGTTAGGGAAATTCTATCTCCAATTATTGATAAAAGGCTGATAAAAGAGTATGGGTACGATGCTTCTATCTGGGTATGGCAACGGATTGTCGGTATAACCTATAACCACAATCATTCTTATGTTGTTGCGGTAAGAGTATATATCCCTTTCAATGACAAAGAAGATTTAGTTAAGTTAAGAATTTCCCTATCCTGTGATAGTGAAAAAAATAATGAACTGAAATGTAATCGTGGATTAAACATAGATATTGTGGAATACAAACATTTATCCCATTTATAAATTTTACTAATCAACTTAAGAGGGCGTTAATCTAAAGAATTAACGCTTTTTTTGTTGCAGTTATTAAGCCAAGTGGCAGGTCAACCATTGAAACTTATACTAATATATGGAATAATTGTGATAAATTTATAAACAGTTGAGGTAAAAAGAGAAAATATGAAGAAATACATATTATTAGGGGTTCCGCTTATCTTTTACGGACAAAGTCTTTTAATTTATTTTAGTAATGTGCATCAATTCTTGCTTATCATTTTGCAAGTTTTGCTGAATATTGCTATTATCACAGGTTGTATGATTTTCCTATTAAAACGTACAAGGTTACAAAATGTATTTGATTGGATTATTGGTATATGTTTTTCAGTGTATTTTTGCATACTATACCATAATACGGTTGAATTTTTATTTATATTTGATTATGTACATTTCACTTTAAATAACTTAAGAAGCACTATCCACTTCTCTGTGAATTTAATACCCATCAAAGGGATTCTTGATGTACTACATAATAATCCTTCTCCACTATTCCAAATCGCTGGAAATGCTTTTATGCTTACCCCATTTGCATTTGCTCTGCTTTATTTCAAATGGGCAAAGAAGAATAAACAAGCTATTTGGTTTTCCTTCTTATGTACAGTTGGAATTGAACTTGTACAGTTCTTACAAAGCATTTTAAGCTCGATGTTTGAGATAGGTATGGGAAGAAGTACGGATATTGATGATGTCATTTTAAATACATTTGGGGCTGTTGTTGGCGTTGGCTGTTATTATCTTTGGGTAAAAATCAAACAATTAGTTAATCAAAAGATAAAAAACTCTGGCGTAACTTTTTAATAGATTGCCCCTGGGAACGATAATAAAGAGAGCAACTAAGACTGCTAAACAATTTGAAAGTCTCTTTAAATAGGTGGAACATTTATCTCTTTTAAAAGTATTAAATTAAAATGCGGTTAATTATGCAAATGGAATGGCATAAAACTTGAAATAAGAAGGGTGTTAAGTATGGATAGAATTCAGAATAAACAAGATAAAAATGCTGTACCATTAGTTGTTTACGGCTTCCTTGGTGCTTCCATTGGTGCTGTTATAGGTTTACTAACGTATGTAAAAGGTTGGTTATAAATTCATAGCTTTAAAATGGAATGAAGATTGAACTAACAGAGTAAGTTAGCAGACAAGACCACCGAAATAACGATTTTTCCCCTTAAATGAATACATCCTATTTATAAAGGCACTGGAGGTTATCCAATGCCTTTATAATTTTTTATATACCTTGTTTGTGATATTGCCACATTTCCATTTTATCTTGATAGAAATAATAGGTGTAATTTGAGAAGGCAATAATCATCTTCTCAAAAATATCTACCAATTTATTAACCGTTTCCTCAATATTTTCTGAGGGCTTAATCGAAACTGATATACAGTTATCCTTAAATCGAACTGCTCCATCGAATCTTTCTTGAATACTCCTTTCTTTTTCCTTGATAGAATCATATATTTTTCTGTTTTTATCACCGAATCTCAACTCTACAAAAGCGACATTTCTTCTGTCACTTAAAGACACATAATAATTGCAATCACTGCGGCCTGCTCCGAAACTGATAATACGTAATTTTTGTAAATGTGCCTTCTCTCGATGAAAAGGAAGGAAGTATTTGATACGACTTCTCAGTACCTTTAACAAAAATTCATTTTCTTTTTTCCTAATAGTTTCAAGCTCAGTAATCTTTTCCCGTTGTGGTTGCTCTAATCTTTTAGGGACACATGATTGAATAATACTCGCCTTTCTTAAAAGTCGAATAGGATTCTCTATTTTTAACAAGTATAGATTTTCGTAAACATTTAGCTTGTGCATTTGGTTCAACCTTTGTAGAGGTGCAAATATATTGGGATTTAACTCTACAAAGTAAAGAGCAATCGGTTTCCCTGACTTCATGACTGCATCTTGTAACTCTCTTATGTGTTTATCATGGAAAGTTAAAGCGATATAAACGATTACCCCACTTCCTATCATTTCAATGATTTTTAATATCTTTTTTTGATGTATTTTATTACTCTTAAGCAACAAATTTTCCACAAAAATTTCTACTCCTAAATTGGATTCACATGCATATAAATCAATTTTCATACCTGGATAATGTTTCTCATACTGTACATTTTCTAATTCAAAGCCCAGCTCCTTTTCAAGAATTCGCTCCTTACCTAACGATAATGTCACTAAAAACTCCTTTTCGCTCCCATTAAAGCTCATAATCCTACTTCCTCCTGTTAAAAATAGGAGACCCAAAAGAGTCCCCCTGTTCCGAATTCTATTTACTTACCTCTTTAAAGTCCTCAATCAGTTCTGAAAGGTCAAATAACTGCTTAATTTTATTATTCTCATCCCAACTCATTTCAAATAAAAACTCGATAATTTGGATTAAAGATTCCTTCTCGCCTTTACTTAAAAGATGGTCAACATCCCTTTTACAATCATTGTATAGAATTTGCTCAACCAATAAGGGAGCTTCATCCAAAGTATTTTCAGTCGTTGATACGTCTATTAGTAGTGAAAGTGGAATACCAAGTCCATCTGCGATTGTAGATAATATCGGAATGGATGGAGCTTTCCTATCTCCCCGCTCTAATCTTGAGATGTAGCTGTTTGATACTCCAGTACGCTCAAATAGTTCCTGAAGGCTCATATTTTTTTTTTCGCGCCAATATTTAAGCGTTGCCCCTAAATTATTACTTACCGCCCTGTCTTTTATATTTTTATCCATATGCAATTCTCCTCCTGTTCAATTTGGGGTCTAATCATTTGATTAGAGCATCCTGTTTTTATAGGTTTTCTAAATAGAAACCCTTGTTTTTCTGAACCTTATATTATAGATAAGGAAGTTTGATTTATAACTGATAGAAAGGGAATATTACATCGTTCAGAACGTAGACACAAAAAAAGACACCTTACCACTGGTGGGAATAGTGTCTGTTAAATCTTAAAATTATCTATTCTTAAAAATGTCTTTCACTCATTAATTTGGTATTCTTCCAAATACTCATTCTCAGTATAAATTCTCAAAATATCGGAAACTCGTACATAATCCTCATTTTTCAAATAAGAATAACAATCTTCTAAATTATTGTAAAAAAGGGCATTGTTAATTCTTTTTAATGATTGATTTATAAGCCATTTTATTTTCCTTATATTAATTTCATTTTCATCTAAATAATTGATTTCATCCTTATCAATATCAAAAGTCCAATCAGCGAATTGTGAGAGTGATGCCTTATATTTAATAACATAACAACATATATCCTTTACCCATTCATATTCAATATTTGGATGTCTTAAAAATTCAGCCAAATTATATAGAAACTCAGGTCTCCTTCTAATCCCTCCGCCATATTTAAGCACATTGTCAGAATAAAAGAATGAATTTAGTTGGAAGTCTCTATATAATTTGTAGATAATCCAATCAATCGGTTCATGTATGCCATTATATTCTTTGCTAATATCAAATACCTTATCGCGAAATTGAATTTGCTTCTTATCAATTTCTATGAAAACATCAAAGTCCTCCAAATAACTCCTTAAAGGTGTGTCATTTATGAGGGCTTGTTGCAAATTTAAAAGTCCATACCTCTTTACGGACGAACAATTATCCTTATCTGTAGTGACATGCAATGAAGTTAGACAAATCTCATAATCCAAGAGAGAATCTTCACTTAATCCTAACAAACTTAAAAATCCCTCTACATCATAATCATCTTTATGACTTGCACAGTATTTTGTAATTTGTCGTTCATCCAAACCCAATAATTTGCTCATTGAGCCGATTGTATCTTGATGTGTAGTCATATCATAAATAAATTGCTCCCCCATAAGACCTCTCCAAATTAAGATTTTATATAATTAGCATAGCATAGAACAATAAATTATCATCAAATTCCCAACTATTTGCTTTTCCCTCCCCTTCTTGACATTCCTGGCCTTCTCTCATAACTCCGTTAAAGCCTTTATCCATCACATAAATATCTTGTTCATTTTACGTAATAACAAAATAAAAGATATGATTATTTTACCAATCAATAATCACCAAAGGATTTCTTTATTTCTTTCTATGATAGACTAATAAAATTGAAAAATTTTCTTGTATTGCGAGAAAAATCCTTTTTCAATACGTTGTATAAGGTGTAAAAGCCTTTTACAAAAAAATAAGGAGAATGGCTACATGACGTCAAATGATGCAAATTTTATACAACGATTAAAACGACAAAAGGAAGACGCATTAGAATTTATAGTTGATAAATATTTACCAATAATCAAGGGGATTACATTTAAAGTCCTCACCCCTCTTGAAAACCAAGGTGTCATTGAGGAATGTATCAATGATATTTTTCTTTCTATCTGGAATAATGCGGATAAGTTTCATGGAGCTTCAAATGATTTCAAGAAATGGGTTTGTACAATAGCTAAATTTAAATCTATTGATTATTACAGGAAGGTGACTAAGAAGGTAGAACTCGCCTCTAATGATATGGATTTGAATGTAGAAAAATCGGCAGAAGATGAACTCATTATTCTGGAAGACAGAGCCGAACTAATCAGATTAATTAATCATTTAGAACCAATTGACCGAGATATTTTTATCATGAGGTTCTTCTTAGGATTAAATACTGTAGAAATTGCATTAAAACTCGGCTTAACTAAAGCCTCCGTAGATAATCGGATTTATAGAGGAAAAATGAAACTTAATAAAAGAGCTACCAGCCTAAAGTTAAAGGAGAATAGCATATGAAGGACATTTATGAACTACTAAACCATATCAACATAGATGCGGATGAATTTGAAGAAATAGAAGTTAGTGAACTCGAAAAAGCTAAAGTAAAGGCCTCACTAAAAAATTCAATAAAACAAAAAGGAAAATTGAAGAGTTGGAAAAGGAATGTTGCAGTAGCATCCGTTTTAGTCGGCTTATCCGCTACAACATTTGGATTAACATTTCCAACTTATGCTAAAAACATCCCTGTTATTGAGAATATTTTTCGATATTTCGATAATGAAACAAATGATAACTCAATCCAAGGTAATGTTTCTAAGGATACAGAAAAAGGATTGTATTACCACTACAAGCAATTCTCAAAAGAAATCAATCTTACACAGGAAAGTAACGGAATCAAAATATCCCTTAATGATGCGGTCTTTGATGGGAAAACAGTTACATTGACTTATTCAATTGAAAGTAAACAAGATTTAGGTGAACACGCTGGAATTTCTATGCCTAATATAGAAGGGATACATGCACTTGGTGGAACGGGTAGAATTACAAAAATTGATACAGATAAATATGTAGGTATAATAACGGTTAGTAATCTGGAGGATAAAACATTAGATATCGCTAACATAAAATGGAATATTGACGAATTGCAGAACCCTGATAATCACACAGAGATAAAAGGAAATTGGAATTTTAATTTTAGCCTAAATGCTATTAAGAGTACAATGCAATTAAGTGACCGCAGTTCAAAACAAAATGGTGTAAAAGTAAAGATAGACAAATTATCTGTCACCCCAATGTCCTTTATTGTTTATTACGACCAAATAGTTTCACATGAGGTAAGAAACACATGGGATGGGGTCGATGTTGAATTAGAGATTAAAGATGACTTAGGGAATATCTACTCTGGTCAAGAAAATGGAGGAACAGGGAAAGATTCTTATAATATGAGTTGGAGTAAAACTTTCGGGAAATTAAACCCAAAAGCAACGAAACTTATTGTAACTCCACATATTACCTTAAGAGATAACAATTCCCATAATTTTGGGTCTGTAGAAATATCAAATGATGGAAAAGAAAAGGCAATGAAACTACCAGAGAAGTCAGGGAAAGGAAAAGAAGAATTTGTATTAAAAGATATTGTAATTGAACTGAAGAAATAACATAGTGAACTAAACGGGCTGTCCATTTTATATAGGACAGTCCTCTTTTTAATGTGCTTAGCTCTACTAAAGAATGATTTTGATTTTTTTGTTAAACTAACGCACCTCTACTAAAAAAAGGATATCTGTAATGGACTGGGGCAAAATACTCCTAAATACATTTTAGGGTGATGAGGAATGAATAAAAGGGTTTCCTTTATATTACTTATGTTCAGTGTTATTATTTGCGGAACAAATAATGTAACTGTATTTGCCGATTCAAAAGGAGGAAAGCCTCCAAAAAGAGTTTGTATTGTTGAATTTGAAAGGCAACGAAATGAATTTGATAACATCGTTTTAAAAGATATTGTTAAGAGCTATAATCTTGATTTATCAGAATATCAAGAAGTTACAAATGATGACTTAAATTTAAAAGTCGGGGATAACCTTAATGACCATTCTGATAAAATTTCCTTACAACATTTATTTGTAGGTCAAAGTATTGGAACAATGAGATTGTTCTTAAAGAATGGTTTAGCAGGTTCACAGGGATATTTTCTTTATAAAAGAATTGATGGAAACAACGTTATAAAGATTTTGCATAAAAAGGGTGAAGTTTGGGTTGTAATGTCAGTCCATGAAATTAAAGGAGTTAAACTTAAACTAAAGCCCATTGATTGGGATAAATGCACTGAGAATTAACAAATACATTAATAATACATAAAGCAGTATCTCCTTTTTTTGAGGGATTGGCTATTTCAAATAAAGTAAATGAAATGCTTGGATAAGCATACATCCAAGCATTTTTATTTCTATGTACTTTTTTTCGTGAGCATAAACTTCCTCAATTCCGTTCTCGAAATTACATTTTCAATCGCACACTATAAAGACGCATTGCTTCAAGACTGCCTTCCGACTCAAATACTCCTGCTTCTATCAGCTTTCTAAGTCGATATTCAAGAAACGAATCTCCTACATATTGTTCTAAATGCCCAAGAACCTCTCCGATTACCCTTGCAGATTTCATAAATTCATTTGTTTTCTTCTTTCGGAGTAGCTTCTTTGCTCTTTCTACAATCAATTCATCAAAATAGTTTTCGGGAACACCCTGTATCCTTCCATTTCGCCAAATTCTTAACGTTTCCTGACTCTCTGCGAGAGCAAGCCATTCTTTCTCTAAATCCTCTCTATCATGGCCTGTAATGACCTCTCCATCACCTTGTTCATATATGAGTTGAAGTTTTTCTGGGGGAATTTCACCTGAATGAAGCAAAGTATATTTGACTCCTTTCACATGGAACAGCTTTTCGTACCATTCTGTCGTGTTAATAATGCTGATATCAATATTTTTTTTCTTTAATAGATAAAGAACAAATCGCAATCCTGTCTGTTCATGCGCACTAAAAGAAGACCAAATAGTTACACGACCGCCGTTTGGAATAGCGTTTATTAGTTTGGTTGCCTTTTCAAAATTTCGGATATAATCGATATAGTCATCATTGTATTCTTTGCTCATACACTTCTTCATCCACTGAAATCTGGATTGCCCCCCATTTTCCTCATGCAACTGCCAAACGGGACCTATAGAGAATATGTCCCAAAATGAGATGACCTGTTCCTTTTTATCAAGTCCCATATCCCTTAAAACAATTTTTAAACAGCCTGAAGTTGATTGACCGAATAGAATATGAATCCTTTGAAAGTTCTTCTCTCCATTCATTTCTGCACGTTCCCTTGATAATTTGAAAACCGTTTTGAAAATGTTTTCCATGTCATTTATAAATTCTGCCTCTGAATATCTTGTATTTTTCAAAAGGTTGAATCTTAATAGGATATGAAACAGTAATGATTTCGCTTCCTTTTCTGGCATCTCCTTGATGAATTTTTTTAGTTCTTCTATTTCAATCTTCATAATAATACCTCCCAAAAGCTCTCCTTTTTAAGAGATTATTCCCAACAACCCTATATATTAAAGAAAACCACCCCAAGCCCTGCAAAGGCAAAAAGGGTGGTCGTTCTCATAAATGTGTCCCTTCGATGCACGAAACCCAAAGCTCCGCCATCTATATTTCACCAAATTTCTGATTGTACAGAAAGTAAATCAAAAACATTACAAGAGTTGTGTCATTTTTTTAAATCTTGCTGAAGCAAATGGAACAATTCTTCTTTAATTTCTGCAGAAGTTTTTATTTGCAGAACTATAAGAACATTGTTTTGGATTTGGAAAACTCATTTCGATTCACCATTCTAAATCATCATATTTAACTAATGTTTGAGAACAAAGAGTCACTTCAAAATTTTCAAATTCTACTACTTTCTTTTTATGCACTTCTCTAATAGAAGAAACTTTTAATATATGTGTAGAAAGCAAGTCATCTATAATGACAGGAGCACCCACTTCCAATTCTTTGTTGGAACAAAACTGGATATACTTTCCGCTCGTATCCCCTAAAAAATAATATTCAAAATTTTTCTCCATTCGTGAGGCAAAACGGTCAATTATCATGATTCTCCTCCCTATTCTTGATACATGGACATGTGGAATTTGCGATACTGAATTTTTCTACACGAAGTCCCAAGCCTTAAAGTATCTCTTATCCATCCGAAGACGGTTAAGCATTTCTGAGTATATATTCACCGAACTTGCTGTCTATTTGACCCATTTAAAAACCTTATCATAGAGGACTCTTTATCCTACATATCCTTTTAAATGAATGGTCTAATGCTACAAATATAATGAAACCCTCGAATTGAGGGCAACAGGTAGGTATTCGCAAAAAACTTATTTAGTTGACTCCCCAAGTTCCTTTCTATAAATTGTTTCAGCGACTTGATTTTGAGTAACCTGTCTTATATGGTCTAAATCAATAGGTTCAGTTACTACCAGGCGACCTATGACTTGATTTTTCAAATTCTTTTTAGCTGGCTCAATCTTGATTGTGTCCTTCTCCATTAAAATCACTCCATTTATCGTGTGATTTGTTGTTTTGCATCCCTCCTCAAATGGATGGGTAATAACCTAATAGTACGGTCGCATCCGCTACATCATTAAAAGGTAAATTCAAAACTAAAGCAATCGTGTCAGTCGTTTTTCCCTTTTTTATCATACGCTCTATATCTTCTTTGTAACGAACCAGAATAACCTCGGCAACAGATAATCCTGTCCATTGAGATACGTAATGTATTTTAAATTTAGCATCAAGCAACCGCTTGGCGATTTCTGATTGAGCATCAATATATCCCTTTTCATATTCATCATTCACATTCTCTCACCATCTTTTTTCGAACTTCTATCACAAATTCAATGGGAGCTTCTACTAATCTGGCTATATCATCTTCTTCTCTACCGTCTTTCAGCATTTGGCGAATGATTAGCCTGATTCGTGGGTCAGTATCTAATCGAGCAGTTCCAATTTCATTTATACTTAATTTGAACAATCCATCCCGAACATCAAATACAATTTCAACTGGAACCTGTAATAATCGAGCAATAGTATATTCAGATATACCTTCATTCATCATATTACGGATGATTTTCCGAATCTTTGGACTATGGTCAATTTTAATCTTCTCAACCTCTTCCAAAGGCAATTCCGTTACTTCTGAAACAAAGGTTGTTTTATGGTCATTTAGAAGTAGATTAGTAGCAATCTTTTTTTGAGCTTTTTTATAGCCAATATCCATCCATTCATCCTCATAAGATGCCATTTTTTATTCACTCCTCCTGCAAAGATTGTTTATTGTTGTTTTCGATGTACTGAACAATGAGTTTATGTGGAATGACATCAAGACTTTCCCTAACACCGAGATTGAATAAAAGTAGCTTCAAAACTCGCTTTAAATCTTCATCACAATACAGGAGCCTTCCTTTTCTCGGCATCTCCCACTTTTCTGGCAGAAAATATTGAACAGTATCGTAATCGAGTTGTTGAGGTTCGATACTTAATTCTAAATCTGGTACTTTTCTTTCCCATTCCCAATTTCCCCGATAAATTTCTCGAAGTTGTTCTTCTGTATAAGGTAGGTTTTTAATGATTTCATGTTCGCTAATTAATTTTTGTCGAAAGTATTTCTCGAATTCCAGCTCCTCTTTATTCATTTTTTCTCACTTCTCTTTCCAGTTTGATTATCAGTTCTTGTTTCTGAATCATAAGCATCGAGAATGTCAACTTTGCATAGCTTTTTTTCTAATAGGTATTCTAAAATTAATCCAGCTTCATCAAACTCAATTTTTTTGTAGCTCTCGCCTCTCCAAAAATTAATCTCTTCTGTTTCTTCCTTGCTAAAGATAACATGAACATTCTCCAGCATTTTATAATATATCTTTCCATTCATATCAAATTCCCTTTCCCACTTTTTTCCGCACTTCTTACATTCCCATTTTTTTAAATAATCATTTTTAATCCAACCGAAAAAGTCATTCTCATCTGCACCATAATACGGACACTTTTTGGGAAAACTCACCCATATTCACCTTCTTGAAACAAATCTATTAATAAATATTCTTAAAGTTTTCTTCTTCATTGAGAGGATAATTAGCATGATGAATCAACTTCGTATTAAGATAACAAATTTCTAAGTTCACTTAAGGACTCTTTTGGAAGTATGGAAACCAAATATCTTAGCCCAGTACTTTTCAAAACCCCCAAAATCACTTGTTTTTCCTGTTCCTCCGACCACATAAGTTTTCCCATTGAAATTTCAAAATGTTCTGGGAAACCTCTTAGTGTGTAATAATCAATTTCCTGCCCCTTTGCAAGAGGAATAATTTCTTCCAATTCCACCTTTTCTAAGAATCTTTCCATCTCTTCGGGTGTTAAGTCTTCTGGAAGACAATTTTTCAATTTGCAATAATCATAAAGGGAACGAACCTTTACCCGATATTTTCCATGAATGGAAAATATTCCATTATGGAATGAATCATCATCAAATTCTATGATTTCTTCACTTTTACTTTTCATAGTATTACGAACTATTAGATTCATTGTATTTTGCAAAATAGCAAGGTTAACAGTATTTGATGATTTAAAAACTATGGATATTAATTCTACATACTCCTTTAAAATTTCATCTGGCATGTACTCAAATGAATAGTGATGCTGTTTTAATATTTTCGCCATAAAAATATTTTTTTCTTCATCAGTCATCGTCATATCTCCTTACTCAAAATTGCTAATATCTCATATTTCCCAATGATATATAGTCACCTTCAAATTAGAACTAATTAAACTACCACAATAAAGGATACAAAATGTCTCTTTCAGAAATAACTTTTACCCCAGGTATAAAGTTATTTCTCCCTCTCTCTCAGCAACTTCTAAACAGCAAGATAGAAAATGAAGTAACCTCTCCTTTTCTCGGTCTGCATCAAGTTGCATTGGATGCAAACCTGAAAAGAGCAAAACCGCTGGATGCAACAGTTCTCGCTTGGCTTCACTATAAAACTCTCGATTCTCCACCTCCTTGTAGACTTGTTGTAGCGTTTGATAAGAGACACTGATTTCATCCCCTCTCCCACTAAAATCAACCCCATAGGGGTTTGCCAGACCTAATGGCACATACAAATGCTCTACATTGGGATTCCATACCTGGAATTGAAATGTTGCAAAAGCCCAATTTTCCTTATTTTTAGCTTCAATATAAAAACCCATTGTTTCTCCTACCTTTCCATTAATAATTCAGATAGTTCATTCAGTAAGGCATAATAATCTTCTTCGCTGTCAGGTTCACCAAATCCGTATTCTTTTAATTGAACAGGTGGCGTCTGTAACCATTCTCGAATGTCATTGTCTAATTCGACATCATCAATTGGGAGAACATCCGCAAATTCGGCAATTTCCGTATCCTTTTCCTGCTCATATCCTTTGCTCATTATTAACTCCTCCTTATCCCTATTCATCATCGTTCGTTAAGTAAAAATCAGACCTGTTTATTACATCCACGAAACTCATTTCAACCACATTTAAAGGTTCATAGACTTTTTCTATCGCCCGTAAATGTTTCTTATGATTGCTCGTACAATTGAAACAACCAGTTTTTCATTCATAAATGGTTCACCTCCTTTTGGTTATATTTCTTTAATCGTGCCAACTACTTAAGAAAGAAGACTTTGAAAAAGTATCCAATGACTAAAGAAACAGCATTGGCTATTGCGTCTCCAGCTACTTCAATCGAAAGATTTTTAAAAGACCTTTTCAATTTTTCAAGTACCATTCACTCACCCCCTTTCAATACTGTTTGGAAACAAACACAATTAAAAACGCCCAGTCGAGTGACTGGGCGTTAATTTATGCAATATGGAATTATAGCAATACCACTGTATTTAATCATATTGTTCCATTCCCTGTTTTTAGTAATTGTATTTTATCAAGTTCATCATAAACAATCTATTCATTAATATCAAGGCATATTTGTAAGCCTTCCCTTTCCCCTAAATCCTAAAAAAGAGAAGCTATACGTACCATATTTCGTTCTATTCATTCTCAAATTAGTTCGATATCTACTATCTATTTTATCTTAAAGACTTACGTTTTTGTTTTTTGGATATCCTACTCAATTGCCCCATTGCAGAATACTGTTTATGCTGTTCAACTAAGGATTTAGTTGATAAATGGGTATATTTAATGACCATGCGTAAATCAGAGTGGCCCAGCAACATTTGGAGGTGACGTATATCTCCACCATTTTCAAGAAACATTGTGGCACTTGTGTGCCTAAAAAGATGGGGATGAACGTTTTTCTTAATACCAGCTTCTTCAGCATACTCCTTTAATCTTTTTCCAAAATGATTTCTTTGCATCCGTTCTCCATAGTTGGTTAGAAAGACAAAGTCTGAATCAAACTCCTCATTTTCAACTATCAGTTCTTTTAATAACTGTAAGGATTGTTTCTGGATTGGTATTAGTCGAGATTTACGATTTTTTGCATTCTTCGCTTGAATTGTTATAATCTGCGAGTGAAAATCTATATCGGACACTTTTAACGCAAGTGTTTCCGATATTCTTGTCATCCCATCTATTAGGATATTCATTAACACAAAGTCCCGAAAACCACTATAATCTCTTTGATTAGGCACTCGAAGCAAAGAATTCAGTTCATCAATCGTCAGCACTTCAATTTGTTCCTCATTTTCAGTTACATTCTTAATAGAATTCATTGGATTGAAACCGATAAGACCTTCTTCTTCCAAGAACTTAAACAAAACTCGAAGAGTTTTTAATCGTGTATTAATAGTTACTGGCGATAATCCAATTATTTTAGACTTGGTTGGTTTAAATTTAGATTCCTCAAATTGAACCGCTTCTTTCATCATGTAAACGATATACTTGCGTATAACATCCGCAGTAATAACATCCGTAGTAAATCCTAATTGCTTGGCTTCCAGATACCTAATAAATGACTGATAATTGAGCTGATATTGATGTAATGTACCATAAGAACGCCCCTCTGCTTCTTTTGATTCATAAAAAATTGTGAACAAGTCATTCAGTGTGTGTGAAACTTCACTCCTGTTCGTTCTCACTTTCTTCACTTTTTTTCCTGCTCTTCTATCCCCTTTTTCCATGCATTTCTTCAGCCTCCTTTTATAAAAGAAAGGTCGAATGAAAAGTAATTTTTGAAGGAAAATTAATCGCTAATAAACCACAACCCTGAACAAAAAAGAACCGCTACCCTGCAACCAAAAATGATTGCTGTAACGGTTCTTTTTTTGAAGAAATCGCATTTTTCTCGATTTCTTTCTCGGGAACCCTTTGTTCCGAAGGGTTCTACGGGTTTGGCACCCAATGACCTGTGAGGGGCTCGAACCCCCGACCCCAACCCTGTCAAGGTTGCCTAATAAATAATTTACTGTTACCTCATGTTACCGATAATGTCCATAAATCCCTGTTTTATAAGGATTTGTGGACAGTTTTTTTATTTGTAGTAATCATAAATATTCTAGTTTGATCTTTGTTTTGTTGCCAGAAGGATGCCAAAAATAATTTTAGTATCTCCTCATTGTTTACGCGCTCCACATGACTGGACTGCTGAATGTAGAAAAACCAATCTCTAATGATGTAGCCTTGTTCACCTTTTATAACCGTTTTTTACGCTCTTTAATTTATCTAACAAAAAGGAAGAAAAACGATATAAAGTGGTTCTTAAAAGCCTGATAAAACAGGCTTTTTATTTTTAATATAAAAAATTGAATGTTATGGTAATCTATATGTTTCGTGGTCAAAATGTGGTCAAAGGTTACATACCTGTCTTTACTTTACGCAGGCATTCTTAGCCTTATTTCATCAATTCCTAGAGGCTTGTAAACCGGTCTCAAACCGAATGAATCTAGTCGCATTTGGATTGATTCGGTGCTTTCAGGGCAGACAAAGAAGATTTCATGGCTAATTTCGTGAGTCGATAATTCACTTTTTAACTTTTCCATGAATTTTACTTCCTTACACCCTATTCCTGCTGGTTGTGCTTTGCATTCGTAAAATTGTCCATGATTGCCATCCCAGTAACCAAAGTCAACTGTAGACCGCCTTCTACAATCTGAAGTAAGGTGGTCAGTACAATTGTACCTTACTTGAATTGTTTGTTGAGGCAAGTTAATATCGACCCTTGCTCCCCATCCATAGTTGCTGTGATTAAGTACGCTGGGTCCACCATTACAACCAATGATGAGCGCTTCAACCATTACTCCTCTTAAATCAGAGATTTCGTCATCATTTTGGCAGCTCAAAAATGCTCGCTTTACTATATCAATGATTTTGGTTCTGCCTTTTATTCTCCCAAAGTTTTCACTCCAACGGGTTACTTGGGTTTCAATATTATCAATTTCCCACCTTTTTGAGGTGAAAATCAATTTGCAAAAATCTCCAACATAATCCCTGCGAGCCTTAAAATGTTCAGCGAATTCCTTTGCATACTGTTCTATATGGCTAGGTATAGAAAAATCAGTCCTCTCAAAGGAAATGAGTCCCATATTCACCACAATTCCTATTCCTCAGAGTGTACCTTATTTAAATTAGCCTCTAAAGTGTCTAAAACATCTAATGTTGGTAATGTATAAATCGGTAGTGCCATTCTAGCCATTGTACTAGCAATACATTCTCTTAAATATGGAAGTAACAAGGGTACAACCTGATCATATGCATACTGTTCAAACTGTGGCTTACTTAGTTTAATCGAGGACTTACAAACGCCTTTATAAAGCACATCAAACTCAAACGGCCCTTCTTTAATTCCTACGTTTGAGTGTAAATAAATTTCAACTGTATCCTCTGATAGCATATTCACTTCTCTCTTTAAAAATATTTGTACTTGTTTTCCAGGACCTTCGAATTCCCTTTTAACACAATTCAAAGAAATTAGTTCAACTTTTCTTAATTGAACACTATTTCTAATTAATTTATAGTAATCCAATGTATTTTCTACAGTTTCCATTACATTGCCCCCTAGACAAAAATAAAGAGTCTGCAATAACCGCAGACTCTTTATAATTCGACACAGGGTTGTCAGAATCCTCCATCTTATATGAAGTTGTGACAGAAGTTTTGACTGAGAATACCTTTTTACCAAAAATAATATCGACAAAATCTTTGGCACTAGCAGAAATTATAGGGGAAGCTATGTCATCCTGCCATTTATCCCAAAATGCAAAATGCTTGGCTACTAAATCTTCAAAAACAGATGGCTGCTCCACTGTGATGGTTTCCCATTCATCCCATTCAGTTACTGCTGCAGAAACTTCATTCGCAGCTTCTATATAACCAGGAACATCATTTACTATCCCAATTAAGCTTGATCGTACATCGTCAGGATATTGGAAATCCATTTCTTCTTCAAGGATATATTTATCATATTCAAGATGTGCAATTAATTCGTCGTTATTAGGGAGGTTTGTAGAAGCAAGTTTTTCTAAATAAGGAAAACCTTTTTCATTAAGCCATTTTAAAAACAATTTTTGTCCATTATTTAAACTGCTTGAATCTACATTCTGAATCTCATGATAGCTTTTAGCATCATTTACAGAGAAATATGTCATTATGGCTTTAGCATACAATTGCAGAAGGCCATCGACACACAAATTTATGTCCAAGTTCCTATTGTAATTGCCACTGTAACCATACCATTCTCTGATATTCATAATTTGTCCTCCAAATCCAAATGTTTACTTTTGTATACTAAGGTATTTCCCTTTTTTGTTCAAGTAAAAAGATTATAATATTCTATATTAATTCCAAAAAATTCAAATTACATACATTTTTACGTCCTTTAATACCAACTTATTCTACAGAGATGAAAAAATTCCTGCTTTTGTATAAGTACTAATAATAATATATTTAGTCAACATATTTTGACAGGGATAGGGATTGAAATAATTTATTAAAAGAATAGCTGTGATTGTTCCGATACATTTACATTTTTTTATAGTTCAACCTGCAGCACCTGGTGTAATGACTGGTTTCGATGAATCAGTGCCGAAGGCGTGTCCGATAAGGGACCCCTTACTTCGCTATTTACCAGTATCCGCTCACCTGTTTCGGATTTCAGCACTCGTATGCATTGGATTTCTCCTGCTGGGGTCATTCCGCTATCCACTTTTTTCAATCCAAGGCTGATCCTCAAGCAGGTTATTTGCAAACTGACTGAATTCGATGTCGTTTTGTTCCACTTCCTTGGTGACCGTATAGGCCGAAGCGTGTAAGCCTTCAAATTTTGTCCTTTCGGTTGCATACCGCAGTTCTTCGATGTCCATCATTTTCCTTCTAAATATGCTTTCATTTCATGCACCTTCTGTACTTTTACGCAAAAGAAAAAACCACATAAACCTTGAAAGCACCGTATTTCAATGCTTATTGGCTGTGGCTGTCGTTATGCCTTGTTTTGGGATATCCCCCTGCTTAATTCTGCGATTTTTCGCCCGAAGGGGGGAGGCGGTCTTGAGATGAAAGGTTGTAAAGATTTGCCCCGCCCTTCTAATAGATATCAATTGTCACTTGGCAGACTTTAGTCAGGTGGAATATCGGATGAGCCACAGGGACCTGCTGGTTCAGCCACCATCGACAGATTGCTATGTGTATCTATGTTATTCACCACAGATTCATGCTCTTGCTCCGAAAACGAACTTGAACCACCAATGCCGAAGTACTTCTCAAAGAATTCCTTTAGCTTATCAATGACACCCTGCTTTTTCTTAGCTCTGCCGCCATCACCAAATCGAGAAACAGGAGGCATTAGCTTATCAATATCCGTCCCTGCGGTCTTAATTTCATCATCACGAAACGCATTTTCAAGGTATTTCCGAGTATCCTCTGGTTTTAACTTTTCTTCTGTGATGATTGTTTGGAGTTCTTCTTCACGCTGTTTCACAACATAATCGTGCCATTAGCTCATAACATCATCCGCATCGTTGACTCCTGCGATAAAGGTTTCAATCAGCTGTTTCGTTTAGTATAGTTGCATATCGTATTATAAATTTAAACACCAAACAAACACCAAATTTCCCTTACACTCCCCCTAAACCCAGTGCCGGCAAGCTTATGACAAACCTTTTCATATACCAATGTACTATTAAGTCACCAAAATTGGCTTAAAATTGAGAAATACAAAGGATTTGTATGATTCAGTTATGTATATTTTTCTTTTACATTCTAGCGTGCCTTTATATCATTTATATTGTTATTTAAGCATCCTTTCTTGCAAAGCATAACATAAATTAAAATAAGACTATGAAGCGCTTCAGATATACACCGGTGTAACAAATACCCACTTTCGTTAAATTAACTTGATATTTAGTGATTAATTTGACGAAAGTTTCAGGAGAATGATACATGAAAAATCAATATACAAAAGTAATCTTGAGTGGTAGATTACTGGAAGTTTCACAACAATCTACTCCTCCTCTTGTACCAAGAAAATCAGCAGGTGGTCGTAAGCCTTATGGATCAGTAGAAAAAATGAATCATGATACTAATAAAAAGGTCAGTATTAATCGTGCTCGTGCTGAGATTAAGAGGCTACTAGAATGCAATTTCCAAAATCATTATGCATTTCTAACACTCACCTTTAGACCATCCAAGGAGCATGATTACGGCCATAGGAATTTACCACCTCTGCCATCTTTTGTACCACTCTTTGACAAAGAATTTACCAGGCTTCGCCATTTCCTTTACCAATAAAAAGCTTCTCTTATTACATTGTGTATCTAGAGAAGCTTTTTTATGGTTTTAGTTCACAATGTTAACCCTTGAAGAACTCCATTATGATTTTCCTTGCTCCTTCATGGATATCTTGCTCAGTCCATTCATATGGAAATGGCTCTTCTCCATAAACTTTCAGAAGCTTTTCCACCAATTTGCTTGGGAAAGGGTTCCACTCTTTATGGCCGACCAAATAATAGTATTCTTCCATTTTGTTTAAATCTTTTTGTGTTAAAATAGCCATTTCTTAGACATTTCTTCCTAATCCATGACGTTCTCGCATGGAGATTTCACCGTCTAATAAGAATTGATAAGAATCATGGATAATACGGTCTAGAATGGCTTCCGCAATGGTGCCATTTCCTAATTTCATGTGCCATCCACTAGGATCAATTTGTGAACAGTAAATGGTGGAGGAGGATTTGTGCCGGGTTTCGGTGATCTCCAACAGGATATTTGCTTCATCCTTTGATAGTTCCGTAAGCAACCATTCATCAAGAATGAGCACATCTGTTTTTGTATATTTCTTGATCAACTTACGATAGCTGCCATCGGCAGCCAATTTTGCCAGAGACAATTCATCCAGTAATTCAGGTAATCGAATATACTTTACATTATAAAATTGACGACATGCCGATACACCAAAAGCACAAGCCATAAAGGTTTTCCCTGATCCAGTAGGTCCTTTCAATATGATATTATGATGGTCTTGGATATAAAGGCCACTGGCTAACTTCAAAATGAGTTCCTTTTTCAATTTGCGGTCCTCAAAATACTCAATATCTTCAATACATGCTTTTGAGTCCGAAAATGTGGCATTTTTAATTAATCGATTCAAATTATTGCTTTTGCGACGAGAATACTCTAAATCAATTAGCAGAGAGAAACGATCTTCGAAACTCATGGACTTGTATTCTTTATTTAGAGACTGCTCCTTGTAAGCTTCAGCCATCCCGATTAATTTCATTTCTTGTAGTTTGGATAACATTTGATCATTTAACATTTATCTTTTCCTCCATAATAAGAAGCCCCACGGGTGAAGCCATAGTTGGTGTCGGTTATTTCTGTGTTTTGCTTCAATTCTTGTTCTGCATCCTTTTTCTTGTTGTTTTTCAATATCGTCTGAATGCTTTTGACCGTCGGTCTTCTTGTCATGGAGAGCACCATTTTACATGCAAGTTCTATTTCATATTTGGTATAACGATGCTCCATTTTCTTTAAAGAAAAGATTGATTGTAATGCTTGTTTTTCAGATTGATAGGTATCTAAAAGAGATTGCACAACGCACAATGTTGAAGAACCAATGCTTTCTGCCCATTCAATCGCCACTTCAGGGGTTTGGTCCAAGAATAATTTATGATTGTCTGGCATATGTTCCCGGACAGTTGATATCTGCCCGAATCTCCCATATAATCTTTTATGTGAAGTCAACCACATATGATTGAAGTAGACGACTACCATATCACTTGAAAGCTTCACATCCACTTGCCGATTGATGTATTCGTATGGAACTGAATAAAACATGCTTTCAACGGATATGTGGTAATCCGGTCGCACTTTTGCCGTCCTCCACTCTGATATCTTATAGGGCATGTCCGGAAGAGGGGAAAGCGCATATTTCTCCTCTTCTTCAAATGCGGAATAACGGTTTCCTTTCTTTCGGGTAAAAGGACGATGATTGAATTCATCTAATTTCTTTCTTACTTCTTCATTCAACTCTTCAATACTAAAACAGTGGGTATTCCTTAATGCAGCTATGATCCATGTCGAAATATTCCCGACAGAGCCCTCGACACTTGGTTTATCTTTAGGGCTGCGTACACGTGCTGGCATGACGATTGTATTGTAATGATTGGCCATTTCCTTGTAGGTTGGATTCAATACAAGTTCCCTTGAAGTATGTTTTGTCACGCCCGTCTTCAGATTATCCGATACAACTATTTGGGTAGAACCACCGAAGTATTCATACGCTCGAATATGTGCTCCAATCCAGGCATGTAAATCCATTGAAAGGGTTGCTTCCGCATAGGAAAGTTGGCTGCACGGCAATGTCGCCACAAACACATATGCTTTCACCTTTTCCCCCGTATCCCTATCAATGATAAAGGCTGTGGATCCTGCCCAATCCACCTCTAAAATTTCCCCCGGTTTTCTCCAGATACGCATGGTAGCTTTGTATTTTTGCGCATAATTGCTATAATAGCGACTGAAACTTCGATATGAATAAGGAATTTTGTTATTCGCCCGGCTTGCCACTTCGTATTCATAGTGCAATAGGGAAAGGGTAACGTTTGGTTTGGCCAACTCTCTATGAATATATTCAAAGTCGATAGGTTGCCTTCCAGAAGCCTCAAATGACTTCTCAGGAAAAAGAAATTCCTCAATCCATTTATCATTCATTTCCTCGTCAAACGGACAAGTCAATCCCTTCTTCTTAGCCAATTCAATGACCTCTGTTACTTTCTGCCGAGAGTTGCCAGTACTAGAAGAAATCCCTCTAAGACTGATTCCCTCATCATGTAATTCCAGTATCTTACGATATTGGATCATAAAAAAACCTCCCATATAAAGTGTCATATCGCAAGATATGCTCACTAATTATACAGAAAGTAGTTACTGGTAAATAACTTGCCGATTAGTGGTAAATTCTTTGGCATTCCTTGGTACAAACAATGGCAATAGTGGTACATTTCAGTGGCAGTAATCAGAGCATGACAATACAGATATAGATGCTTGTTACAAACTGTTCTGTGACTTCAAAAAGCGGCTTAAGTATTATCTTGAAAAAAACCAGTTACCACCATTCAAATATATTGGTGTCACCGAATTTCAAGAGTCTAATAATAATTGCTCAATACATTACCATCTTGTGTGCAACCTAATTGAAATACCGCTACATGACCTGCAAACATTATGGGGTTATGGATGGGTGAACAGAAAGATCATTCACTCTGATCCAACCACTAATAAAAAAATTATCTATTATCTTAATAAAGGCATCATGGATGAAAGATTGGCTGGCAAGAAGAAATATTTAAGATCTTTTGGACTAATGAAACCTATAAGCATTATGATTGATGATTTAGAAGAATTCTATCAACATTTTGCCACTCTTAACATGGAAAAAATTGAAAGTGGTTCATATCACTCTAACTTATATGGCGAAATACAGTATCAAAATTATTATGTTGAAAATGAAAAGGAGCTATTGGATTATGTTCAAGGATTATAAGGATTATCCAGATGTGTTAAATGTATCTGATGTGCAGCAAATTTTAGGAATTGGCAGGAAACAGGCTTATGAGCTAGTTCATTCGGATAATTTCCATGTTATAACAATTGGAAAGCGTATCAAGATATCAAAAAAGGTTCTTTTTAATTGGATAGAAGGAGAACAGAATCCAGCATGAATATGACTTGTTATACTAGAAAAAGATAATACCTGTTTAGGACCTTAAATTTAATAGGTAACAAGTATTCTCGATGTTCAAAAGAATCTGGTGATTCAAAAACATTGCTGAATTACCCCATGTTTTAATTTTTTAACGCTGACAAATCTGAGGTGATAAACAAATGGAAAAGTCAATTTCAGGAATATATCTAGTAATTAACAATGACAATGGAGCTTTTAAAATAGACAAAACAAAAGAAATTAAAGCGGCTAAAGAGAAATATAGCCGACCAAATTTTACATTTCAAGTTTTGTCAGAGGTCATAAGCCAGCGAGGATATAACCTTAATGATTTACTTGAACTTGAGCTTGAACAACAACAATATGATCATATTAATAATCTTGTGTCTAGCCTAGGTCTTTCCGATATTGAACAAAAACTCATGTTGAAAGAAGAAACTGATTACCTTTGGAGCACAAGAAGATCTGTTTGATTCCTAGTAACACTAGGAATCTTTTTTCATTCAAAGAACTAAGAACAATTCGATACCACTAAGCCTAAATTTTCGACATCTGAATGCCCCTGTACTAGGCAATAATAGTGTTTTTAACTACTTCTAATTCCAATATGCTGAATTTAATCCAATATCCACCAATAGGATTTTTAGAGTATTCGTGATAAGAAGTGTGGTTCCATATCTGTAGATTACAAAGGCAACGCGGTTAATGTAGCAGGGCTATGCTTCAAATGGTAAAAATAATCATTTTACAAAATATCTTCAATCAAAAGAAATTTAAGCTACATTCTGTAATACCGCTATATGAGGAATGACCCTTAACATACGTTGGCTAAAACGATATTTGGATAATCGCCAGGATAAGGATATCCCGCTATTTTTGTAACTGAACGAAATTCAAATCTGGATGGTATCAACAAAGGAAATCATCCGCACCAACTCAGACACATCTATGCCACTCATTTATTGTGCAATGGAGCACCTTTGGGTGTTATTCAAAGCCTGCTTGGTTTTGAGAAAAGTAAATCCACACGGACTCTTGCCCAAGTTAGAGGAAACATCAGACAGAAATTACACCGGAAATATTTTCAGAAAGGAATGGCGATGCCTCTATAAGCATAGCACCCGTTAATTTAAAATAACCTTTAAATCTCTAGTACTGCGCCATCATCCAGCCACTCACCAATTTCGATATGATCGAAAACAAATTAAAGAAAAATTAGTACCCTGTCACAGTACTCACTCCGAAGTTTGTTTCAAAGAAATGCTTGTTTCTCAACTGTCCCTCCTTCTTGGCTGTCGTGACTTCATCATTAACCTCTATTCCTTTTCTTCTAAAAAATAGTTCCCAATAAAAGCAAAAAGGATAAAATTTACTCCGATTGTATTGCTATAAAATGGTATACCCACCATTCGTATTAAGAATAATAAGAATGGTGATGATAAAAATGAAAACTAATAAGAAACGTTTCAAAGATTATGTTGGAGAAAAGTTTGGTAGCTTGAAAATTGTTGGGTATTATTCAGAGAAAACGGATATAGGTAGATACCGTTATCGTTTCAAATGTGTATGCGACTGCGATCCAAGTACAATCGTTGATAAGGATGCTAACCATGTTATAAATGGTAAGACGTATACATGTGGTAACTGTAACAAGCGAGACTTCGAAAAGTATATTGGAGAACGAATTGGAGATTTATTAATTGTTGGCTTTTATTCCTTCAAAGATAAAAACTATTACAGATATATGTTCATATGTATTTGTAACTGTAATCCATACGAAACAGTGGATAAAGATGCTTATAACGTAATAAGCGGTAAAACTCAATCTTGCGGATGCAAGCAGGGCACAAGGGATCACACTCCATTGTTGGGAGTGAGATTCGGAAAATTAGTGCCCAAAGAAGTGGTACGACAACGTTTAAAAACAAAGGTACAAATCAGATACTTATGTCAATGCGACTGTGGAAATCCTGAGTTGGTTTCAGTAAAAAAATCCGACCTTGAGAAGGGAGATCGGACACATTGCGGTTGCAAACGCTTTCCTACTAATCGATATACGGATCGTTTTCATGCAATTTTCCTTCACCATTATCACAGTTCTGTCGTTAAGCGTTCAAAACAATTAGGATATACAGAAATTATTTCCTTTGAAGAATTCAAATACTTCATCCAGCTCCCCTGCCATTATTGCGGCGATCCTTTTAGCGCCATGCTCAAAGACCGCGATTCAGGGAGGAAATTGACTGTACTTCCAGAAGCCACGATATGGGTGAATGGCTTGGACCGTGTTAATAATAAAAAGGGGTATAACATACATAACATAGTGCCATGCTGCACACATTGCAATAAAGCGAAAGGAGAACTTTCCTATGAGGAATTTCGAGCTTTGATTTCGAAACTTTTTCGAGTATTTGTATTAAACGGAGGGGTGATTTCCGAAAGGAAGTTGCATATTCCCACTGAGGTGACTCCCATTTCCCGACCTCTCCGACTTAATAGAACATATACACCCGATGAAATGATTGGAAAGACGTTTGGATGGTTAACCGTTCTTTCCTATGAACGTCAAATTCGACCAAGCGGACAGTCGTATATTAAATTATATTGCCAATGTGTTTGCGGAACCCCCCACACGGCAGATAAATTCGAGGTAAATAAGGGCAACATCATTAGCTGTGGATGCTTTAACAGCCTATATATTAAAAGCAAACATCAAGACAGGGTTACTGCAATTATGAGAACGTTATATAAAAAAGTTCAATCCCGTTCAAAAAATGTTCTTGGTTTAAATAATATGCTCTCTTTCGAAGTATACTGTTCATTAATTACTCAGCCTTGCTTCTATTGTGGGGAACCACACAGTAATGCCGCAAAGGATTTGAAGGATAATAAAACTGGACAGCACAGAACCGATACGATCGTACTCTATAATGGTCTTGACCGAAAAGATGGAACATACGGCTATACTGAAGACAATGTTTTACCATGTTGCAGGAACTGTAATTTGGCAAAATTCGAGAAAAATATAGACGAATTTCGCCAGTGGATCATACAGGTGAATGATTATTGGAATGAAAAAGTAGTGTTTATGCAATAAATTAATTTCTTAAATATAGTTTATATTTTCTTTTATAACTAAACTTCCTAGAAGAAAAGGCTACCAAAGCAGCCTTTTCTTTTTCAAATAACTCTTTCATTGTAAGCGACAAATAGTCCCCATCTAGCAAGAAGGCCGGGACTTGAAGTATTATTTAGTTAACTTGTTAAAGGCCACGCAACTAACAGGAAGTCTTGTGTACCAAGGCAATAAATGAACTAAAGCATTTTCATCTGTCGTATCCATATAAAATTTAACTATGGGAAAATTTGTGAGCCAAGGTGTTACTATTGACAAAGTCTACTTATTCTTATTACCGTCATGTGAATCCGTTTAATCCTCCAGCCATTTAAGGTGTTGGGGACTGAAATAATCGATGTTTGTAGCAATGCCATCCTTAACCTCTAAAATAGGATAATCATTTATCACTCTTTGTATATCTATTTGCCTGGATAAGTATCTATTCATCATAGATAACTGATGTGTTCTGCATTTGATTCCTCTTCCAGTTGATGACTTTAATCGCTTAATTTTTACTACCACCTTCTGTTTCCCTTTCTTTTTCAATTATAGCGCCACCTTCTTCTGTTTGTTGAGCTAAGACTAAGATAGTGTATGCAAAAGAAGCTTTTCTTATCAATTGTCGCTAAGAAATGGACATTTCCGCTACTTTTTACCTACACAGTACAACTTAGGATGATAATTCATCAGGAACAAACCTACCGATAATGGCATCTGATCATTAATTCTTGCCGCCCTGTGTAATTTGAGTTAATAATATATAATATTACAAACAAATCTTCAGCCACTTCACATGCAAAAATAATGAAAAACTACAAATAAAAATTCCGTCATCAGCTTGTATCATTTCTTCTCCTTCAAATCCATTTTCGTCATTCTTTAATATTTCATATACCTTACCAACACTTACATGACTCAATTTATAACTATCAAATTTATCCTCTTGAATCTCTACATGTGTAGCTTCATTTTGGCTGCATTCTTCATAAATAAGATTCATTTTAGCACATCCTTTTATATCATTTTATTCATGCAACAAGTTCTATAACTGCTACTAAACGTCGATCTGAATAGATTTAAAACGTAATTATCGGCCTCCCCTAATTCATGACACAAGTGGGTGTACAGTGGCCAAACAATTGTTTTTGAGCATTATGGAACCATTCAAGACCTTCTTTTTTATCTTCTGTTTCAACAGTATAAATCATATTGTTCAGGTAAACCTTTATAATGCTGTTTAACTATTTAAAAGGAGAATACACGTTTGGATATATCCAGTGGGCAGCTTCTTCTTAAGTTTTCCTATACCTGTCACATAAATCTTCAGGATAAAAATTTCTTTTATTTGATTCATTCATAAAAGAGCCCATTTTCATAATAAAATTGTGCAATTACTTGAACAGAAACTATCATTCTATCCGAAGGATAGGAGCAATATCTTAAGATAACGTATTTTCAAAATTATTATTACAATAGACAAATATTACACTTATTAATAAATTCATGACATAAAAAAAATGCACCTAATTACGCCAGGTAATCAGCTCACCGCTTTTCTTACATCTCATACTTCAATATTGCTGTATTACCCTAGGTTTAAGTCCAAACTTTTGAAAAGGGGTGGGGCTACAAACGCCAGAATCAATATATTCGACAAAAACGTACTAGCCCCCAGAATTTTTTTAAAAGAATTACCCTTTATAGCGAATTTTTTGAGATACAAAAGAGAGATGTCGCAAAATTTAGAAACTTATAGAAAATCAAGCTGTATATTATGCCACAGACCGATACTTTTTACCAAGACTCGTGCAAACGAACTGCTGCAGCTGTTATATTTCATATGAAAATATATTATATAATCATAAAATGTATTAAATATATCGTATTTACTATGGAAATATAAAATATAAACTATTTCGTGAGGATTGTTGAGGTAAATATTGCAAATCATTACGTGGTTTCATTTAAATTTAATTGCAATGGTCGAACGGCGTTTTTTTTTAATACTAGGATGATATGTCCATCTTTTTCTACTTACATATAATCCTTATTTCACTTCTCAGAATATTTCATATCATTACAAGAGTCATTGTCTGTTTCGCCTGCTATATCATTCTTGTATTCTCTGATCATGGCAAATGCACATCAATTAATACCTGATAAAAGTTGTAAAGCCATATACAAAGCTGTAAAAATCATAAAGTGAATCATCCTCCATTCACACTCTTGAAACAGCCAGAACAGGGCTTGTATGAGCTGTATGTGACTGTTATGCATGCCTCTCTACTAACATAGTAATTTGATTCACGAGAAAAGGGGGAGCCTTGCACAATCATCCCTTTTCTGAATCCGGCCAACATTGACCAACAGGTGAACGACGTACCATCAATTTAGTAGTTTGTAATTTTTGGTGTCTGAGAGTATTTGATCCAGTCACATAACATCATTCCTTTCAATAATTCAACACGACCTGAAGATATTAGTCGACCGAACACTTCAGCAAAAATACGAACAATTTATGAACATTTTGTGAACTTTTTTTAAAAAGGTAAATTTACCCCACCTTTTTTGCTATATATTATATATATAGAGACACTTTTTTTACACATGGGTCTTGAACCTTTATTACTCAAGTATCATGGTAGCTAATACCAAAATTGGGAAAAGAGTATTAGCAAGAACACTAGATTCACCTTGATACACTTTTTACACAAGACACTCCAAGATTCTTGGTGAGAATACAGTAAACAAGCTGGACACTAAGAAAGAGCATGAACCCACCATATATCGGTAGGGGCGGAGTCTGTCCAAAACCGTCAGTTGACCAAGCACTACAGTCTAGCACCCGTCAAGATTGGGAAACAAGGCGATGAAACTCCCATTCAGAAGAACAAGAGGGCGAGTTAGAACACTAGATTCTCTTTTCTAAATAAACGGTTTCATTAAACTTATATTTCATGCTTCCTAACTGCTACATAGGTGAAATTCTCCGGGCGATTCCCATTTTTTTATTTTTTTGGAATAAAGAGGAATATCATCATTAATCCCCACTTTCAGTGGTCATAATAAACCAACACATCCATTCAGAAAATCTACTCCCACTGCACACCATTTTCATAAAACGTAATACAATCCTTGGTCACCATTTATTTTAAATACTCGCAGCTAAATACCTTTCCTTTTGTAGGTAGCTGTGTACTTTATTTTTGCATCATTTAATATAAATGAGAAAGCAAACAAACTTGTATATGCATAAATCAAGGCCTATATATCTATCTTTTTCTTCTAAAAAAGAACTCTCAAAAAAATATCATAGCCTCCAATATATTCTGCGACTTTAATATCGCCTTTAATGTGGCATTATAATATAATTTACTTTTACTGATTGAGACCACTGAATGGATCATTCTCGTTATAAAATGGCTTCATTTGGCTTCTATTGATGTGACTTTCATTACAGGTTCCATATCCCATAAAATTATTGAAGCAATGTGTTGAAACTATGTACTCTTTGGCACACTTTGGGGCGTTCATCAAAAGTCCTGTTTCACTAAATCGAAGTCTTTATCATGTATACAAAACAAGGTGATAAATGATTTCAAATGCCCGACTGAAGTTGTATGTCGAGGGAATTTAAAGATACTGCCCAAAGAGAGTGAGTTCCTCTTATTCAAAAAAAAATGGGTAACAGAGGGTCCATTTTTTGATACTTTTCTTTCTTTTATTAATGTTATTCGTTTCTCCTATTATAGACTTGTAAACATCAATCTAAATTCCACGCAACTAATAGCTTCGAATTTATTCCTGTTAATGAAAAAACAATATAGAGTTAATTATTCTTTCTAACTAAGTCTAAAATCTCTTCTCACCTTACCATATTAATCATAAGTAATTACTAGTTAACGTTGTTCCAAGTACGTGAAAGAAAATTTTTATTAATCGCAATATTTTATTAAAAACCAGCTGAATTTGAGCATATTCGAGCAGGATTGAGATAAATGAAGAATGAGTTAGAAGGAACTATGTAGCACTCATGATTGTCTATAGATTTATATAATATGCTAATTATTGGACTAATTCCAATTCGATATTCCTTCTTATTACTTGTATAATGAATACTATAAATCAGCTGAAGACATTAAAGTAAATAAGTTAATAATATTGATAATAAAAAACTCCTAGGAATGTGTTTTATCAATTCTAATAGATTGTACTTCTTTCAAAAAAAACAAATGTGAGGAAATATTTAAAATGGAAATACAAGATAACTATAATCATATTTATAATATTAATTATTATTTACGCCGACAATTCGAAGAAAATTTCGAGGAGTTGAAAAACTTCCAAAAATCAGTATTAAGAAATTTTGCTTCAAAGGATTTTTTAACACACGTTACTCTTGAGATTGATTCATTTATTGATATTGAAAAGAAACTCGAAAAGTTCACGAAACTGATTAATGACTACTTTGGCATAAAGGATTTTAAATACATTGCTTTTGTGAACCTACCGTCATACCCAACTGATTGGGCATGCATATCCCTAGTCACTGACATTAATTTTGAAATGTTAAAATTCAATATTGATGAAATAGATGATAAATATATCTACTCAACATATAATCCATCTACGCAATTAACAGAAATACAGGTTAAACAGGATCTTTACCTCGAAGATCTTTGGGGACTTTACTGCGGTATTGACTTTGACCCTATTGATTATATTTTACGATCCTATAGTTCCAATTTTATACAATCACAAAATAACTTACCAATGCATAATGAAATAAACGCGTTAGTTTATAGCAACATTAAAATATGAACTAATTGACAATGATGAATATTCACCAACTTTGGCTTACTGAATCAGCCACCATTAAACGGTGCTTTTTTCAGTAAGCATTTTTAATGAAGCTTTTTATAAAATGACACCTTGTAACTGCCCAAAATAAAAGCGGGTGGGGCATAAAACCTAGCAATCATTCATCACTTTGAAGTCTACATGGCCCCACAATTTTTTTGAAAATTTTTTCTCCCTAAGATTTTCAATAGGATTCAGGTTCAATTATTGCTTTTATTATAACCAAAGGAAGAACATAAAAAATATTTAATTATAACACTAAACTGGTATATGCACCTATTCAAGCTTGTTATCCACGCCTTCTGTACAAGCAATCCTTGCAGTTACAGCCCATTACAGTTGATAAGAAGGCCAAACAAAAAAGCCAGTTATAATAACCGACTTACCTAGCCCATTTTCATTTATTCTTTGTCCACTTCTCCCATAATATCTTCCATGCAGGATTGGTCTTTAACATTACAATCCAACTAATAGGCAGGCATACAGCAGATATTGGTGTTAATTTTGTATGAAATAGAAATAATTCTAAAGGAAGCTCTAACGTTAAACCGATTGTTGCTGCTACGAGAAAGATATGAATTTTAAATAAACCATCCAATGTTTTTTCACCCCCTATTTTTTAAAATTATTTTTTCCAATCTGTTTTAGTTTAATCCTCTGTGTTATTCAACTAATGAAGTTGCCTTTTGCACCTTCAACTCACGCTTTCGTTTGTTCTCAAGCTCACGCTGTTTCTTTGAAACACTTTTTGGGTTCTTTCATATAAACTTCGAGTGACATCTGAATAGCTTTCTGGACTTTTTTATGAGTCGTTCTTTTCATTTCTCTTACAGCTTCTCGCAACAAACGTTTTATATTCTTTGGACGCTCTTTTTGTTTTACTTCCACTCCATGTGTGTCACTTTAACTTTAGGAGTTATTTTACACCCGTATTAAGAGCTATTTTGCACTAAAATAAATATAAAGAGCCCAATTACTCAACATTAAAATTATGAAATTGGACTTTTATCATTACTTCAGAATAGCGCCCGATTGTTGAAGATTATTGTTAAAAAATCTTATTTAAGATTAATGTCTGTTCTTGAATGAGTACTTTTTACTTTTTAAGTAAATCGTTTACTTTATTTTTGTCTTTTAAGTTTGTTTGAATGAGGTTTTTTAGGTCCTTTTCATTTTTTATATCACTTAAATCTTTCCCGTACCATTGTTGTATTTCTTGTCTCGTTAAAGTATATTTTTCGTTTGGAAAATCAAATGAAATCCATTCTACATTTTTAACCAAAGCAATCAGATATGTTGCATTATTTATGACACTATTTTTAATGTTGCCTGTACCATCACCGTATTCAATGACCATACCGTAAGGTTTCTTTTTGGTTTGAAGTGTCACTTGTTTGAATGCTTTACTTTGAGGTAACTGAGTAATAATGTTTCCAACTGCACTATTATTACCTATATAGGATCCCATATATTGAAAAATATCTTGATTTGGTTTATTACTTAACTGACAACCACCTAATACTATCAACAATAATGATATTAAAATTATATATGTAGTAAATTTCTTCATCATTCTCCCCCTTTTTTCTTAGAATTAAATATACCATATTTTTCCTATACTAATTGAATTTTTTGCTGAAAAGTAAAATCCTTATTCCAAAAAATGGACCTAAACATAAAGGAAGAGCACATTTCTTGTTGCAGAAACGCGCCCGATTGTTGAATATGCGAATAAAAAGGGATAATGGTAAAAATTATTACATCGTTAACTTCTCATGAAAAGTCTACTTAATGTTCAACCATCGATAGCAGGATTTTTTCCATTTACTCTTTAGTTTGACCCTATGAATATAAAGTAACTCTATACCCTTTTTCTTGAGTTGTATGTGGTATATATTTGTTGGTAGCCCCGTTGCTATAGATATCTATGTTGAAATTATGAAGCTTAATCTTTCATTAGGTCTGATCATTTGCTATGCAGACGACCACCTTTCCCCTGACGTTTCCTTCGCCAAGATGAAGAATAGCCTCTTCAACCTGATGTAACGAGTATCGTCTATCTATAATAGGTACAAGTTTACCAGCAACGAAAAGTTCCTTTAAAAAATTTTGGTCATTTTTGTTAGGTTTATGAATTAGAATAGCCATTTTCTTACTTTCAGTTTTATAAATCATGGGTCCCAGTATCAACAGTTGCAAGATTCGAGACATGGGGCCTCCGATCATAACATATCTTCCTTTAGGATTTAGTACCCGCTTGTAATCGAAAATAGACCGAGTTCCTACAACATCGAGAATCAAATCATAAAACTGTCCTTTTTGTACGAAATCTTCTTCAGTGTAATCAATAACATGGTCTGCACCAATGGACTTAAGAGTATCTAATTTTTTCTTACTGTCCACACAAGTTACTTCAGCTCCATATAATTTGGCAATTTGCAATGCAAATGTCCCAACGCCTCCACCCGCACCATTAATTAAGACTTTTTTAGCTTCATGAATCTGTCCTATATCACGAAGACCCTGTAGAGCTAGAACTCCCGCTTGTGGTATCGCAGCAGCCTCCTCAAATGTCATACTGGTTGGCTTTAACGTTAATGCCTCTGCATTCACACATACATATTCCGCAAACCCACCCCAACCACACCAGGATATGTCTCCGAATACCTCATCCTCGACAGAGATATGATTGACTTCTCTACCAATTGCTTCAACCTTTCCGGCTATATCCGCACCCAGGATTTTGTATTTTGGTTTTAGAAGACCCCCAAGGCGATTCAGGAATGGTTTACCTCTAAGAAGGTCCCAGTCCCAGGAATTCACAGAAGCTGCATGAATCTTTACCAATACTTCATTTTGTTTTAGAGCTGGTATTTCTAGTTCTTTTAGGCTAAGAACGTTAGTCGTTCCGTATTTATTGTATACCATTGCTTTCATAATGGATGCTCCTTCACATTTGAGCTTTGATAAAAATTTTTATTCCTGCCTTTACATTGCTTATTTTAACGAAGTTATAAGGGGTATTTGTTTTTAGAAGATTAACTTTGTGGATGGCTCTAATATATATGTGGAATATTATATATTTCTTCCTGATTTTATTAATTCCTTCTTCAAGTAACCTGGCATTTAACTGATTAACGACAAAAGATGAACTGCTGATACAGCCCATCTTTGCTCAATTCTTGCGCCCGATTATGGAATAACTATGCTATGGCCTTAGCCTTAAAATAGACTAATTCTACACACACCTTATTGTGGAATAACTTAAATCTTACCAATTTTTTATTAGCAATTTTTATATATCTTTTGATTTCTGTAGACTTTCTAATAAGGTAATTCCTATTTTTTCATCATCATTTCTTCCTAATCTATAATTGGCCAAAACTACGGAAGCAACTTTCTTTTCTTTGTCAATTCCTAAAAATGAACTAAAGCATCCTGTTCCACCGCCATGCAAAATAACATTATTGTTTTTCTTTAAAAGCCACCATCCAAGACCCATATCATACTTCTTTTTTCCATTTCCATGTTTTTTATGACAAAGAGAGAAATACGGTTTATTTTCGTAAATATTCATTTTTGCATATTCAATTAAATCAGCAGCAGTTGAACTTATTGCACCCGCAGGTGAGATAAGATTTTCTTTAGTCCATTTCCAATTACCACAATCGTTATTTTTTCTGTCATAACCACGTAAATTATTGTTTGATGTTCCTAAATATGTATCGCTTAGTCCAAGTACATTATGAATAAAGTCATTCATATCGTCCCAATATCCCCTGCCTGATACAGCCCCCAATACATACCCAATTAATGACGTGCCGAAATTTGAATATTTCCATGAGTAATCTACTTCTTGTAGTTTATTTTTTTCAATTAGCATTTTCATTTTGTTAAAATCCATATTTAATGGATTATTCATATACATATCACTACTGCCAATAATCAAACCTAACATTAGGTTAAAATATTCTCGGTTATTTAATGGCAGTGTTGTTGAATATCCGGAAGTGTGAGTAGCAAGACGAACCAATGTCGGATAGTACTCGTGTTCTTTAAGGTCTTCTATATATTTTTGTATGGTATCGTTTATTGACAGCTTTTTTTCAAATACATATTTTGATAACAACGAAGCAGTAAAAGTCTTTGTAATAGACCCAATTTCATAATGATACTTTTTTGATGAATCAAGTTCACCGTTTTCATTATAAATTTTTATGACAGAATTATTGTCTGTTAAATAGCCAACTGTTAATTTTATATGTTTTTTTCCTCTGCAGGTCTTATTAATAAATCGTAATGTTTCATCACTGATTTCAAACATTAGGTTTGCTCTCCCTTATTCTTCATTGTAAAAGTATTTAAGAAGATTGATTTAAATTCTTCAAGATAAATTTGCCTATCTGATTTATTTTTCAGATTTTATTTCCACGTTAATTGCTTGAATTCTTCGTCTTTCAAACTCCTTCATTATTTTCAATTGTAATTCATTGGTATCTTCATCTATTTTCAAGTTCCCCTCCTCTTCAAAACCGTCTTGTTCTTCACCGTCAAAACTATAAAGTTTCTTTAAAAGGCCCCACATTGTTTCCAATTCTTCAGTTGAAAACTTTTTAAAAAGTTCTTCCAAAAAGAAGATTCCTTTTTCTGCAACAACAAGCAATGCCGTTTTTCCAGATTTAGTGATTTTTATATTTACCGCACGTTTATCTTTCTTACTGGGAGCCACAATAACATATCCCTTATTTTCCATGATTGTAATTAACTGTTTCACGCTCTGTTTTGTGGTTCCTAATTTTCTAGCAATATTATTCAAGGTCGTTTCACTTTCAGGTAAGTGGCCAATTGCCAACATTGCCATATACTGTCTTGATGTTAAAATCTCAAGGGATTTATCACCCTTAACCTGAATTTTATTTGCAAGAGAAAATAAAGTAGCGAAATTTTGCTGCATTAAAAATAGTTCTCTGTAAATATCCATATTAACGCCTCCACTTTAGACATCATACTGTCTAATTTAACAATATCATATTTTTCACTTTAGTCAATATACTGTCTAATTTACCTGAAAATAAATGGTCTTTAGCCCAATAAGAAAAAGACTGCCGTTCTTCTTGGCAGTCTATCGTTAATTGAAGGATTTTGTAATTCGTAATTTTCTTTACAACTATTATGCAACAATCTGGCCCTATACATAAAGAAAGAGCACAATTCTGTTCAAGAATGAAAAGAAGAATGCTGGCCAATTCAACACTCAATGCGAATATCCATTGAACAAAAAACAGCCTTTTTGAGGCTGTCTGTTACCATAACATTCGATATAGAAAGTTAGGATTTTACCCTTCGATCAAGTAATTCAAAAACTCCTTTTTACCAAAACTGAGTATAACCTCGCTCTCATATTTTATATGAGCAAATTAAACAACGTTGGATCGTGATTAATCTCCATATACTGAATACCATTTGCATTCATACGCTGAACCAACGGTTCGTAATCCTCTTTACACGATAATTCAATCCCAACAAGAGCTGGTCCATTATCCTTACTGTTCTTTTTCGTGTATTCAAAGCGAGTAATATCATCATTTGGTCCAAGTACTTTATCAAGAAATTCACGTAAAGCACGCGGACGTTGTGGGAAATTAATGATAAAGTAATACTTTAATCCTTCATAGATAAGTGACCGTTCTGTAATTTCCTGCATACGGCTGATATCGTTATTTCCCCCACTCACAATACATACAATTGTTTTGCCTCGAATTTCATCTTGGTAAAAGTCTAATGCAGCAATTGACAATGCACCAGCCGGCTCTACAACAATGGCATTTTTGCTGTACAACTCCAAAAGCGTTGTGCATATTTTACCTTCAGGTACAGTCACAATGTCATCAAGAAATTCTTTACAGATATCAAATGTCAAATGTCCTACCTGCTTCACAGCTGCTCCATCAACAAACGTATCGATTTGTGGAAGCGTGACGACTTTTTCTTCTTTTATGGATGCATTCATCGAAGCAGCTCCTGCTGGTTCTACTCCGATAATCTTAGTAGATGGAGAAACGCACTTCACATATGTTCCAACTCCTGAAATTAAACTACCTCCACCAATTGACATAAACATATAATCAATTGGCCGATCAATATCGTGTAAAATTTCTACACCAACTGTTCCTTGCCCTGCAATTACATCTGGATTGTCAAACGGATGGATAAATGCCATACCGTGCGCTTTTGCATACTGAATAGCTTCAGCATAGGCACTATCAAATGTATCACCAGTTAAAATAATTTCCACATTCTTTCCACCAAAAAATCGCGCTTGTGATACCTTTTGATTTGGTGTCGTACTTGGCATGAAGATTCTAGCAGGGATGTTTAATTTTCGGCATGTATAAGCCACACCCTGCGAATGGTTACCTGCGCTAGCACACACTACACCATTTTCAAGCTGATCGGGCTGCAAATTGTTAATACAATTATACGCTCCACGTATTTTGAAGGATCGTATTACCTGCTGATCCTCCCTTTTTAAATACACGTTACAGTCATATCGTTCAGATAAAATCGGATCTCGCTGCAACTGCGTATTATTCACAACATCCTTTAACGTGCTGTGAGCGACGAGGATATTCTCGATCTTGATGGTTTCCTTTACATTTCCCATTGTTTCGCACCTGCCTTATTTCGAATTTTCTATGCCAAAGGCATGTCCTACTTGAGGAAGACCATTTGCAGTAGGTGGACCTTCGTAAAATACAAAAGATGTCTTACGTTCCCTTGATTGAACAGATCGCCTAAAAGTATTTTCATTATCCTAATAATTACGTATTTGTTCCTCACGCTGTGTAACTGTTTCTTTACTTTCATTAGAGTTCATAGATATCGCTCCTATAAATTTTTTTAAAAGCACACAAAAACCCCGTCCCAAGAAAGGGACGAGGTTAATCGCGATACCACCCTAATTCTATTGATCCGATCAATAGCACTTAGCAACGTACAAACATACGTGTTCCTTTTAACGGTAGAAGCCCGGTTAGACTTACTAAAAGATTCGGCCTAACTTCTCAGAGGGGATTTTCACGTAACACTCGAACACTGACTTGCACCAAAATGTCAGCTCTCTGTAGATCAAGACAAAACGCTACTTTTTCTCATCAACGAATTTGTGTGCTTTTATTGGAATTTATTGTAACAGATGTGGAAATAGCTGTCAAATAGTTCTTGAATCAGATTTGTGTGATTGATATGTCACAAGATTTCTTATTTGGTCAAAAAATGCTTTATAAAAGCTTCGATTTCTCTCTTACAATTCCTTCTCTAATTCAAGAATTTGGCTCAATTCATTAAGAAGAGCGCATTTCTTATTCTAGAAATGCGCCCTAAACATAAAGAAAGAGCACAATTCTTGTTGGAGAATCGCGCCCGATTGTTGAATATCGTTATTGAAGTAAAGCTACCAATTTGTTTAAGTAGATTTTTTCACAATCTTTTACATTAAAGTTGGGCAATCATTCTAATATCTTTATGTTTTCTTCCGCCCGCTTCATACTCAAACACTTCTTTTTTTTCAAAACCAAATTTTTTATATAAATCAATAGCAACTTGATTATCAACTGAAGCACTTGTATAGAGTTTTAAATGACCATGTTTGTTTGTAAAAAATTCTATGAATTTCTGTATAGATATTTTCCCAATTCCTTGGTTTTGATAATTAGAATCAATCATAAATCTGCTCATTGACCATCCGTTAAGTTCATTATCATAATCATATAATATAAAACCAATCATTATATTATCTTTATAAATTCCTAATGGGTATAAATTAGGTTCATATGCTGCTTGTACTAAAGAAAAAATATTAGGGGCGACAAATTTTTTTTGTTCTTCATTTAATTTAAGGTCTATGCACTCAATATAATTTGTTCTATCAATTGGTTTAAACTCGATATTCATCTTGAATCTCCTTGCAAAATTCGATTTTTTTATTATACATCTTGTTGTTCTAACGCCCCTTTTAGCTTAATAAGACACCGTTGAATGTTACTATTCAATCATTGCTGAATCATCAAACCTTGACGAAACAAATAATATTTTTTGACCATTAAGGGCCACATTGCATATATGAATAAGATGATTAAATACTTCACTAACGTCTTCTTTAGAGAAATTAATCTCGGATAAATGATACTTATCCCTATAATCCTGAAAAATTCGACTTTCATTTATATTTTCTAATGATTCTAATACCTGAGATGCTATATTCTGCAATTCTTCAACCTCTTCAGTATAAAGGTATCGCATTTCTTCTGGTTCAAATTGTGTAATTATATCAGTGTATATGTTTAATTCAGATTGATATTGAATCAAAAATTTTATGATAACTTCTGGGATTACTACATAGATAAAAGATTTATCTTGATTTGTATTCTTCACTAAACCAAAACGTAATTCAGAACCAAAATGTTTCATTTTTCTCCCCCACTTTGAAGTTGTAACACCATTATAATATAATCGTTTCTTCCACTAAACTTCCATTTAACGGATTAAGACCAAGAAAAATGGACTGCTGAAAACAGTCCATCGTTGTTCAATTCTTGCACCCGATTGTGGAAGATCGTTATTGAAGGTTATATTTTCCCTTTTTTCATAGCCTTCTCATATATCCAAGTAATGCCTAAACCACAGACTAATGCAAAGGCTACAAGTAAGATGGGGTTGTGAAACGACACTAATTTATCTCTCATTGAAAAGAAAAAGAATGCCACGACTAAATATACAAAATACATTATATTCTTTCTATTCTTAAACATTTTAAAGGAAAGGTATAGCAACCCTAATAGAAGCAGAAATACAACAATTATAGACATAAAATACACCGCTCTCACTTGTAATAATTTAATTGTAGCATATAAATTTTTAAGGAATTAAAAAGAATTAATAAACTTTATTGTAATTTCTTATTGCACTAACCTGCCAGTTACATTAAGTGAAATTTTTCGCAATCTCTTCATTAATTTCAATTTCCTTTAGACGTGATGTTCAACAATCTGGCCCTATGCATAAAGAAAGGCACAATTCTGTTGAAGAATCGCGCCCTTTAATTCAATAACTAAGATATGGCTAAATCCTAATATCACTAGATTGTTCTTCCACTAGCGCACCCGTTGAATTGCTTCATTATTTTTTTGTTTTATACCGTCTTTTTCTAAAATAAATAAAAGCCGTAGTAATCAAAACTAAAATTAGAGTACTTACACTGCTATGAATCCAATTATTGTTTTTAAGGGTTAACCAAAAAGTATTTATAGGTGAATCCAGTGCCATCATAATTACAAAACTGATTAAAAAAATCCAAAATATATCCATTCTTTTCAACATAGTTAATACCTCGAAATTTTCCATCCTGATTAATATTTTTGCCAAACCTTCTTAAACTAAGCTGCCAGTTTGTTGAATAAGAAATGAGAAAGACACAGCAACCCCATTGTTCAACTCAAGCACTCGTTAGTAGTTCTATAAGAACGATAAATATTAAATCCTATTTACGAATTTCACTAATACTTTTTCCACTTAAAAATGCGTGTCCAGTTGTTAATTTTTTAACTGTTTGAAATCCATACTTTTGATATACTTTTTCAATTGATTCATTTATTGGAAAAACCCAAAGCCTTTTTATTCCTCTAGTTATTACTTCTTTTTGTATAAACTGAATAACTTCACCAATTAATCCTTTACCTCTGTATTCTTCAATTGTGGCTACGCTTTCCATTCGAGCTTGTTCGCCATCTTCAAAAATACAAGCAGTTGAACAAGCCACTCCATCCAACCGAAGAAGATAATGCGTGAAGGAAGAATGATTGAATTGTTCTTTATAAACTTTCTCAATAGTTTCCTTTCCTCCAAACTCTTTAATACTACTTTCTATATCTAAAGCTTCCTGATAGTTTTCATTTGTTACTTTTTCAATAGTAACTCTCTTATTATTCTGAATTTCCACCACCCGGTTATTCCACAATTGAACAGGGCTAATGAGTTCTTCATATCTAAAATTCCTTTTTATTAATTCAATAATGAGATTTTGTTGGTTCTCTATATTGTAGATATAAAACCTTGGTATGATTTGTTTAGACTGGTAAAAGCTGATAACCTCGTCTATAACTGGTTGTGGCTGTAAACACCCATCAATAATATGAGCGTGATTTGAATCATAATAATTTGGTTGATTTTCATTAAAAAATAACGTTCCCCATCTTGTATCAATTCGTTTAGAAAAGGTTTCATAGTATGAAATATCAAGCATTAAAAGTTCTTGTGAATTTAGCATATGGTTCCCCTTAAGTTTTCGGAAATAATTAACATTAATCCAATTATAGCATATATATTTCAAACCCTTTTTCAACTAACCTGCCCCAAATTTATTCACAATCTCTTCATTCATACCAATTTTCTTTAAACCTGATCTTTCACAATCTGGCCCTTAACATAAGGAAAGAGCGCAATTCTTACAGAATTGCGCCCGATTGTTGAACAAAGATCAATCTGCACTCTTCCACTCGTCGAGCAGAAGGGAACCATTCTACCTCACAGTAGATTGGACTCCATCCCCCTTATCCTAAATAATCAGACTTATATTCAAAAGTCCTTACCGTCATGGTTTATATTTAAAAAGCAAAGATACTTCGAAATTATTCGCCGTCATAATATCTCATAAATGATTCCATCTCATTCACCTTGTTGCCGCCCAATTGGTGTGAAACGCCGAAGGTATGCCCTTTGCCATCTTTATTAATTGCAACGTCAATATCGTTCAACAACTCTTTCATATATTCGAATGAAATCTGCATTCTTTTGCTGGTTGGTTTCCATTGATTGGCGTATTCTGTTTTTTCCATTGCATCTCCGTTTGGGTCGATACTAGCCGTTCGAACGAATTGTTCATGAGCAATAATCCCCGAAAGCTCAAATAAATTTTCGAAATCTTTTTTGAGGTCAACTCCTTCAACCCGAATATAGCTTCCCAACCCTCTTAGTTTGGATTTCAAATAATAATCGTATCCTTTGTCATACCCTATTGGGGTCATTTTTGAATCCGACTTCTTCGAAAACTCTTTGATTTGAAACACGATCCAATCTTTCGCATTTGTTGGAAAGTCTGGCTTTGGTAAATTGCCAATTGAAGATAGGTCTTTCCATTCCTTCTGATTAATTGTTTTCTTGTCAACGGGCTTAGGATTTTCCTTTTTTGCTTCAGACTCTCCTATTTTAGCCCCTATTGTAGGTTCCTTTTCAGTGATTGCTTTTACACTATGTTTGTCATTTGTCTCATCCGCTTTTACATTAAGTAAGGATAGGGAAGAAACTGCTATTACTATAATGACACCAAGTGCCGACAAACGATATGACTTTTTATTGAAATTCTTTATCATTGAAATTCTCCTTTTCAAGGTACTTTTGTTTCTGCTCAAATTTTCCAAACTAGGTACCTGGTAATTTGTGTAGTGTTCTAAAAGATTAATAAGGGTATGCCCATACGAGATTTTTTCCTCTTCCTCCATAAATGTAAGGGCGAAGGCATCGCATGCAAGTTCCTGGTCCTCTCTCATGCGAACGTAGGCAAACCAAAGAATCGGATTAAACCAATTTAAGATTAATAAACTATGCATTATCCAATTTACGCCAACATCTCTTCGTTTTACATGGGCTAATTCGTGATAAAATATGTGACGAAGTTGTTCGTCAGTAAGCCGATTGACTAAGTCTCTTGATAGTAATACTCGTGGACGAAAGAAGCCAAGAACTGTAGGATTTGATATTTCCCCTGCAAATTGCAGTGGAATTCTCTTTTGAACAGACATAGATTTTTTGCAACGGTTAAATATATCTAAAATCCTTCGATCCGTAATAACCGGTTGTGTTTTTATGTAGGTGTTTAGTCGTCTGTTGACAAGAAACGTCGTAAAACTTAATACAATAACCCCAGTTAACCATACGTATAATGCCATAGTATATAAGGAAATCGGTTTGTCATTTTGCTTTGCCAAACTCGTTGTTACTTTGTTATTTCCATTGGATATTGGGAGTGTATTTTTAGCATAATGTTCCTCTTCCCTTAGCACCTTCTGAATAGGTATGCCTTTGATTTCATGAAGGCTTTCTTTTTCTAACGAAGTAGGAGTTTGTGTTTCAACAGAATGAGTCATTTTTAGTCCAAAGGAAAGAAATGAGTAAATACTATACCGGCTTTCAGGAGACCACGGAAGTAGCAACCTCACAATCAAAATCATCCAGAGTATATAGTGCCACCTTGGAGTGAGTTTGTTTCTCAGAAAAACTTTAAAACAAAGGATAAGTCCCACTAAAATACTTGCCATAAAGGACGTTTCTAACAACCAGTCAAAAAAAAGGGGTAGATAGATGTTTATGATAATATCTATCATTTTACTTACCTTTCCTCTGATTTTCTTCAGTCTTTTCATCTAATATGCGTTTGAGTTCGCTAATGTCATCTAAAGATAATTTTTCTTCTTTTAGAAAATTCACAAGTAATGGCTTAAATGCAGCACCATAAAAACGGTTCAGGAAAGATTTTGTTTCCACTTGTAGATACCTATCTTGCGATATCAAAGGATAATATGCATACAATTGTCCTTTTTCTTGATGATAAGAAATAGCTTCCTTTTGAACTAATCTGTTAATGAGTGTTCGAATTGTTTTCGGTTTCCAATTCATTGCTAACTCCAGCTTATCAATAATTTCATTTGCTGTTTGTGGGGATTTTCCCCAAAGAACTTTCATAATTTCAAGTTCTGCTTCACTAATTTTCGGTAATTTATTCTGCATACTAAATTCCACCTCGATATTACATTTGTAATCCACAACTAAATATTACAATTGTAATATTTAGTTGTCAACCATATATTTGTAAAGATTGCTTTGTCAATATGTACGGTAATCAACTAACAATATGATTTTTTAATTGCTTTTATGGGCTGCATAACCTGGTAATGTAACGAGCGTTTTTAGATTCATAATACAGAAAAAAAGCCACCCTTCAGCATGCTGAAAAGTAACTTTTACTTCGTGATGCGAATATTCTAGTATCGTGCCCAATTCATTAAGAAGAGCGTATTTCTTATTCTAGAAATGCGCCCGATTGCTGAATATCTTAATATTAAAGAATCATACTACTTCTTCTTTCACTAAAAGCACCCATTAACATGGTCAACGACCTTGAAAAATATTAGTTAAGAAGTATTGTTTTTTCGATCTTTTAGGTTTGAAACGAAGATCCAAATTATGATCCCAAGGGGTAACAAAGGGCCAATAAATATAAAGTAAACAGTATTTATAAGGTGATCATATATCCAATTGAGCATTTTATTCATCCTGATCGTAGTTGAAAAAATAAACCCATCCCTTTAGAGAGACAGGGATGGAAAAGATAGGAACCCACCAAGCATAGCAGAACTTGGCATAACTATATTTTTATCAATTGGCTGGAAGTTATTCAAGGAAGAGGGATGAAAAATCATAAAGCGACCACAAAGCCTCTATATAGTTGATTTATTTATCTTTTAGTCGGTGAAGTATCGCTTAACTAATGAATTAATGATGCTCTTAAAGTATTCACCCCATTTTCTAGGTAACCCTTTAAACAAGTTAATGTATATACCCAACCTTCTTTTTGTCCCATCATTTTGTTTACAATTTCGGGGTCATCTTCTTTCAAACCTGATTCAGTAACTTCAATAATTGTAGTTGACCTATTCAACTCTTTAAGCGTAATTTTAACAACAGTTTCTTGACCATATCCCCCCCACGAGAAAACGATTTTCCAATTTTCTTCTACTTCCATTACTTTTATGTCCCCTTGAGCATTGTATTCGTTGTATCTCAGTGTAACCGTCTTGCCCTGTTCCCATCTTTCAGAGCTTCTCGAGAACCAAAAATTCCCGATTTTTTCAGGATCCACTATAGCTTCAAAAACTTCATTAGCTGGCTTTAGTATTTTCATTTTCGTTGATACTTGAGTATCCATACAAAGCACCCCTCTCTTGGTATGTATAATTGACAACGCTTCTATTTTACCAATATAAAAAATTATACTCAAAACCCCTTTATTTATATGGTTTCTTGTTTAACAATCTGACCCTAAACATAAAGAAAGAGCACCATTCTGTTAAAGAATTGTGCCCGATTGTTGAAGATCGTTATTAAAGTAAAACACCAGATAGTGGAACAAAGTTTTCTTTTTTATTCGTCGAAATCATCATAAGGATTAGCGTACAAATCCACATCAAATTCAGCTTCAATTCTTGCTGCAAACTTTATGATGTTTTTACCAAGATATAAAGCAGGGGTATTACCACCCTCTATTTTAATGACGATAAAGAATTTACACTCCAAGGAGTAAGCCTCTTTTATTTCGTTAATGATTGATGACTTATTTTGTAGTTTATTAATAATTTGTTGGAGTTGATTATTCACATCAAGAGAAAACTGGTAGCCTGTTCCTATATCCCAACTTGTTTCTTTTCTATAACAAGCAGTTAAACGTTTTGGAATTAAATCACCTTTTTTATAAGTTTCGGAAGGTATTACTTCTAACTTTTCCGTTACGTCGTCTATTGGAAACTCATCTCCGTATAGACTGAAGTAAACCATTACTTGAGTTTTGTCCAAGCTTAATTCTCCCCTCCAAATGTTCATTTTTTCTGTTTTTATTATATCATTCTTATTCCACTTAACTGTCTGTTAGTTTAGGTGAAAAACTTCACAAAATCATTACTCATACAAATTTATCTTAATTGTGTTGTTTCACAATCTGGCCCTAAACATAAAGAAAGAGCACAACTCTGTTGAAGAATCGCGCCCGATTGTTGAAGATCGTTATTGATGAACCCCCAGTTAGAAACGGAAGTCTTCTATTTTACTTCTTTAAAAGCATATAGTAATGTTCATAATCTTGGTTTCCATCCTTAACCTCCTGAAAACCAACGGACTTTGCAAACTTTTTAACCTCTTCTTTTGAAATTCTGTTCTGTAACGGTGGACCTATTTGACCTTTAGAATCCTTGTCGAACTCTGCAATTAAAACCCGTACATCTACATTAATATGTTTATAGACGTTTCTTAATAAATCAATGGGAGAATCTGCGTGATGAAGAACATCAGTAATCATAACAATATCAACATTTCCTACAGCGTCCAATGAGGTTTCAGCATTTCTACAAATAGGAATAATGTTGTTCATCTTTTCCTTAACATCTCTTAGAAAAAAATCAAGAGCTTCTTCCGATTTGTCTAATGCATAAATTGTACCTTCTTCTCCAACAGAATTGGCATATTGCAAAGTAAACACACCTGGTCCAATTCCAATATCAAGAACAGATTCCCCTTGTTTCATATCCGCAAGCTTCATCCACTCGTAAACTAATGGAACTCGTTCTAATTGTCTTCGTTTGACTTCTTCCCACCCTACATTAGATAAATCCTTGTGAAAGTCCATTATGTTTAGCTCCTTACCAGCCAAAGTTTGTAAGAGTAGAATAAATAAAATATAACGATACCAAACCAGCGATAACGGTTAAAGCAATCATCCAAATTTCTTTACAGTGATGTTTAAACAAGCGATAAATAGAGAGAAGCGTGGTTGCTAAGGTAATTAAAATCATAAAACGACGAATCCAAAGGACCCCTGACATAGCAGCCATCATATTCGTACTCCCACCTAATAACATAAGAATCCCCATATGAATCCAATGATGGGATGTGGCAAGAAAGGAAAAGAGTACAGAAAATATTGAAGTGGTAGCTTGCTTTGTTTTAAAATTCATTTTATTCGCTCCTCTTCTTTAATAAAGCATCATTAAATAATTTGAATCCACTCAATATTTGATGCTGACTATCTTCTGAAACTTCATTCAAAATAGAACCGTAGTATTGGATTGACTGTTCTCTTACTTGTATCAACGAACGTTCCCCTTTTTCAGTTAAAGACACCAAAACTTCACGACGGTTTGATTCGTTCAAAAGTCTATTTACAAAACCACCTTTCACAAGGGAATCAACCAAACGACTTACCGTACTTCGTTCTAGAAATAATTGATTCGCCAATTCACCAATGGTTAACGTTTTATTCTCTAATTCTTGTAAAGCAAATACTTGAGATGGAGACAAATTAAAACCACACGGAGTTACATTTTGCTCAAGCAATCCAAATAATCGAACAAACTTTTGAACTGTATTACGTAGTTCTAAAATTTCTTCTCGATTCAATTTAATCACCTCACCTATATTTAATGATGTATTGTACAAATTATGTATCATACATGTATTGTATTTTACATTTGTTATTCAGTCAACAAAATGCTTATTTTGTTGGTTTTGAATATTAAAGTATCCTGCCAATTAGTTTAAATGAAAGTTTTCACAAACTATATAGTATACCAATTTTCTTGTAACGTTTTATTCTGCAATCTGGCCCTTAACATAAAGAAAGAGCACATTTCTTGTTGCAGAAACGCGCCCTATAATGGAATAACCTAGTAGTTTATTTTGCTGGCTTGTTGAAGAGCGAATTCAATTCCCATTCTTCCCGTAAAAGCCCCATTCTTATAGAATCATAATATTTTCCGTTATAATATCGACATTTTCTCAATCTTGCTTCCATTTTCATTCCTAGTTTTTCCCCAAGTTTAATCATACGTTCATTCCCTGACCAAGTAGTAAAGCCAACACGAACTAATGATAAAGTATTAAACAAATGATTTATCCATAAACGAAGGACCTTAGTACCATAACCCCCACTCCAAAAGTTCGGATTATAAATTGCTATCCCCATTTCGAGCCAATTTGAAGGCTTATGCTCCCAATAATAACTCACTGTTCCAATGACCTCTCCATTTAGTTCAATAACCCACCGATTCTCTTGATTTATAACACTTTCTTTTTTGGATACAAACTCTTCATAAGTTATTTGTTTATGTTCGTAGTATGGGGCATCCCACTTTTTCCATTCAGGAAATTCCTCTTTATAAATTAATTCCCATAACTTCGGTATATCTTTATCGATTATTGGTCGAATAATTAATTCATTTTCCTTGTAATACACAAAATTTCCTCCGAAGTTTGATTTTTACTTAAGCTGCCACATTTATTATATATAATATTTAAACAATTAAGATACATCCTTATTCTTGGATAGCGCCCTATTGTTGAAGATCATTATTGATGTAAAGCACTCCGTTACTTGAATAAGAAAGGTAATTAAAATTAAGCTCTGTGTGGTGTAAGAAAAACATACATCCCTAAAAGTATAATCCATACCACCAATACACCTAAAAGAAGACGTTTCATTATAAATCCTCCAATATATAAATCGCTATTTTTCTCCATTTAACAAAGATTCTAACCTGTCATATTGCTGAAAAAACAAACATCCGGCTAGACAGACCGGTTGTACAAGTAATGCGCCCTATTGTTGAATAAGTACTAACCTGTTTTATAAAAAATATTTTTACTAAATTTTAATTGCAAGGTGTTAAATAATAACGACAATAAAAAAGGACTGCCTAAACAGATCAATCTGGTGTTTAACTCAAGCTACTTGTTAGTTCTAGAACACTATCAGTTTAATTCCATTAAAATACGTGAAAATAATATAGCAGTATTGAAATTCCAAATAGTAATATCATCAGTAACGAATTACAGAATTTCTTTTTATCTTTTTTTATCATTGAAGATATTGAACGAAAAATTGCTACAAAAATTCCAATAATTGAAATCAATAACCACATCTCTTACCATCCTATTTTTGTTATTCCTTTAATTTTCTTACTACAGAATTGCGCCCGATTGTTGAAGATCGTTATTGAAGAAAAGCACCCGTTACTTGAATAAGAAAAGCCACGGAGAATGGGCAGCTGATCCTTAACTCAAGCACTTGTTAAATAACAACCTCTGATAAAATATTAGATAATGAATCTAAAAACACGTATAAGACTTAGCTTTCAGTTTTTGATTAAGTCTTCTCCACTAATGAATTTATGTTCATTATCAAGTTTGTCTAAGTAACCATTTATTTGAATACTCGGATTATCTATTCGGAGCAACGATTTATCTCCCAGTCCCTCAAACGGCATAAATGCATTTAACGTAATCTCTTCTCCTGGTTGAATATCTAATTTATTTCCTTTAGCTTCAACTTTGTATGCATTGCCTTTGTAACCACCTTGACCAACCTTTATAGGGAAGGAAATGAAAACGTTATTTTGCTTAATAACAAAGTCACTGTCATTTGTCAATTTTATGTAATATACAATAGCTCCTTCCAATGTTCGTTTTTAAACTAATTCAAACTTAATTTTCTGTACATCATTCGGTGAAACCGTTACTTTATTTTCTTTGGTACACCCTGCCATTAATATGAAGGTTAACATAACTAAAGGTAAATATTTGTTTTTCAAAATAAACCTCTCCCTATTTTCTCTATTTAACAATATTATCATTTAATACCATTTATGGGTATAACTGTTTTGTCGCTTTAGGAGTTATTTCACACCAATTTTAAGCGCTATTTTGCACTATAAATAAATATAAAAAAGTCCAATTTCTCATTAAAATTAAGAAATTGGACTTTTATCATTACTCCTGAATTGCGCCCTATAATGGAATAACTTTAATTATGGAGGAATACTAGTTAACCAATCAGGGGCTTTTTTCCTCGTAGCTACTAAAACTCACTTCTTATGCATCTCAATCCATTCTTTTATCAAACGCTTTGGTTCGGCGCGTAAATAAGCTTCTTGAATCAGTTCGTATTTCCTAACAATCCACTCCATCAAAAAACTTTCTCCTCTATTTTGTCACAGAATCATTCACTCATCCGTTATATTAGAAATAATCGAAAAGGATGATGACTATGACAAAATATGAAGTGGCAATTGTAGGTGGGGGTATTGCGGGTTTAACGGCTGCGATCTATGCATCAAAAGCAGGGAAACGAACCATTGTATTGGAACAGCAAAAGCAATTGGGAGGCAGAGCCATCACTAACAAAAAGCAGGGTGTATATTTTAATTTGGGCGGGCATGCACTGTATAAAGGGGAGGCGTATGATGCATTTCGCGAACTCGGATTACAACTTGAGGGAAGCACACCGTCTATTGATGCTTACGGGATATGGAAAGAACAAATATTGCCAATACCAACGAACATATCCTCTTTCTTTCAAACTCCCGTCCTAAGTTGGAGAGGAAAGCTCGATTTGGCAAAATGGTTCATTAGATTAGGAAAAATGGACACAAGCGTTTGGAACCAGATCAGTATCCGCAATTGGATTGAAACTCAATTGCATGATCCGATGTTGCGCAACGTGTTCTATGCACTGCTCCGAACATCCACTTATGTACTTGCACCTGAATTACACGCTGCTGGTCCTGCCTTAAAGCAGCTGCAGCGTTCACTAAAAGGAGTCTTATATCTCGATAAAGGCTGGGGGACACTTGTAGAAGAACTGCGTGAACTTGCTGTCCAACAAGGAGTGGAGCTGGTCACCGGCTGTAAAGTGGTTGCAGTCGAACATCAAGATCAAAAAGTACACTCGATTTTATGTGAGGGTGGCACTAGAACAGAAGTATCGAATGTTATACTAACTACACCACCTTCTATTTCTCACAAACTGGTTCCCCATGCGGATCAAACAGCACTCGACACGTGGAATAAGCAAGCTATTCCTGTTACGGTTGCCTGTCTAGATGTTGGATTGCGCCAGCTGCCTAAGCCAAAGCACCAATTTATCTATGGATTGGATCAACCAATTTTCTTTACGAACCAATCACGGGAGGGAAAACCAAGGCCAGCTATCTTGAGTGATGATGGGACACAAGTGATATCGCTTTTTAAATATCAGGGTCCACAAACAGATGCAGCGAAGGATGAGGGTGAGTTGGAGCAAGTGTTAGATATGGTTCAACCCGGCTGGCGGAATGAACTAGTTATAAGACAGTTCCTGCCGAAAATGACGGTTGTCCACGATTTTCCTCATATGAAAAGAATGGAGGATCCGGGCCCTGCTGTTCCTGAAATTGAGGGGCTATATGTTGCTGGTGACTGGGCCTCACATGGGGAGCTGCTCGTTGATGCATCCGTAGCCAGCGCTAAACGAGCCGTTTCACAATTACTAAATACTAGAGAGGAAATCAAATTATGAGTATGGAGGAACTTTATCAAACCTATCAACCTCTGCTTTTTTCCTTATCCTACCGTATGTTAGGCAGCGTGATGGATTCAGAGGATATTGTCCAAGAAGCGTTTATAACCTTTAATCAGCTTCCCAACTACGAACATATTGAAAACAAAAAAGCGTATCTATGTAAAATAGTCACCAATCGCTGTCTGGATTTGATACGTTCATCCGCAAAAAAACGTGAGGTATATATCGGACCCTGGCTTCCTGAACCATTGCTTGAAATAGAAAATTCACCTAACGATCCTTCAAAAGCCTTTTTTCAACAAGAATCCATCTCCACCGCATATTTATTGTTATTACAACAACTAAATGCGATAGAACGAGCCGTCTTTTTGCTTCGTGAAGTCTTCCAATACCCTTATGATGATATAGCTGAAATTCTTGGAAAAAGCAATGCTAACTGCCGGCAAATTTTCCACCGTGCGAAAAAAGGCATGAAATATGACCCTAAGAAACAGCCTTCGATTTCAATAGCGGAAACTATAGTAAAAGAGTTTGTACAGTCCATCTTAAATGGAAACGTAAATCAATTATTGCACCTTGTCAGCGAAGATGTCGCAGTGTACTCGGATGGCGGCGGCAAAGTAAAAGCCGCACAAATTCCTATTTTTGGTGCTGCCAGAGTGGTTCAATTGCTCCAAAACCTAATGAAAATGTATGCAGGCAAGTTTACCATCAAATATACATCTGTCAACGGTCTACCAGGACTGATTTTAACAAGCGATGATCACTTACAATATGTGTACTCCTTTAATTTTAGTGGCAATCAAATTCAGACGATATACTTCGTTGCTAATCCCGATAAACTACGACATTTGCAATAGAAGACTCCATACGATTACTAAATCGAAGTTCTCGCTAAATTTAATCTTGTAAGGGTGTAGATTTGAAATTTATCAAGACCTAAATCGTAAAAAGTCATAAAAAATAGAGGATGATACATATTAGACAATGAATATGTATCATCCTTTTACTTATTGTTAAACAATAGCGCCCGATTGTTGAATAAGGGAATTAAAATATTTGCACCATCAGTACACTTTATAACTTCTGTATTGACTTCAATAAAAAAGCCACCGAAAAAAATGGCAGCTGATTTTTTGCTCTTGACCCGTTAACGAAATAAATACGTAGTATTTGCAGTTAGCTATCCGTTAATATTATTACTGGACTTTTCAAAACATAAGTTAACTGTTCGTTCATTTGAACGAGTTCGATGCATTGTATTAGCAGGAACAGTAAACATTTCACCTGGTTTTAATGATACTGTTTCATTGTTTTCTAAGTCTATAAATAGTTCACCTTCTAATACATAAAATAATTCATCACAATCCTCGTGCTTATGCCAATGAAATTCCCCATTTATAACGGCTATTCTAAGTGCGTGATCATTAACTTCACTTACGATAAAATTTGTATATTCAGTTTGGTCTTGGATTAATTTATGTAGATTAAAAACTTCTAATTGACCTATTTTCATGCTTTTTCCCCTTTAGAAATTTAATTCTTAATAAGACTAAATTCGACAACCATTTGGAATTATCCTCTTCAACAATTCTGCCATTTAACGGATTAACGACCATTATAAAATGGAATGCAGCAATCCATAAATTCTTCAATTCTTGCGCCCGATTGCTGAATAAATTTAAAAATCTCTCATTAGCTATTTGCTCTTTTAGTTTATAAAAAAGGTTCCATAAATAGACACAAACATTTATGAGGCCAAAAACAACTTTATCAAAATACAACCTGTCGAAAATTAGACTCTGTGTTCCAAAACTGGTATCTTTCCGAAAGTAAGTTTTAGATTTTTTACATCTATCATGCCGTTTTTGGAGTTATTACGGACTTACCCCTAGTTAATTAAATTAAAAAAGCGACTACTTCCATTACAGAAGCTTGAGGTTAGAAATGCGTTCCTTTTTTAGATTAATAATTAACATAACCATAAAACAACTAATTTTCATCGAAAAACAATAAAAATTAGTTGTTATTTATTTATTTCTATGGTAAATTATAGATGAATTTTAAAAAGGAGAAGTTAAAAACCATGAAAATAAATGTAATTAAGTTGATATCTATTTTATTAACAGTGTTTTTTTGGGTTGGATTAATAATTACAGTATGTACTTCAGCAGTTGTCGCAAGCCTTGCTTTTAAACCTTCCATTTTGAAAGGAGCAGAAATAAACTCTTATAATCATATAACCGTAGGAATATTTAATATTAGTTATCATAATAATAGTGTCCTTCCCCCTGATTTATTGACAGCTCCATTATTTTTCGTTTTACTTACTCTTTTATGTTGGTACTTTAGAAAAATCTTTAAGAACTTGTCACAGGGAAAATTATTTGTTTCAAACAATGCAAATGCGATTATCATCATTGGGATTCTGTTATTGATTAATTCATTAATTATTTCACTCCCCGATTTGTTAATTGCAAAACAACTACTGCCTAAAATACATATTGATAATGGACAAGTAAATGCTTCTTACAATATCCCAACTCCCTTGTTTATAGCATCGGTTTTGATCATCTTTTTAGGTGTTTTCTTTCATAAGGCAGTTAAGATTGCAAGTGAAAATGAATTAACTATTTAGGGGAGCGCCATATGATAATCGTGAACTTAGATGTAATGATGGCAAAGAAAAAGATCTCATTAAATGAATTAGCACAAAAAATAGGTATTACTAATACTAATTTGTCCATATTAAAAACCGGTAAAGCAAAAGCTATTCGATTTTCCACCTTGGAAGCAATTTGTAGAGAGTTAGATTGCCAACCCGGTGACATTCTTGAATATACTGAGGGGCATTAGTTAAATAAAATGATTTTATAAGCCGATCTATCTGGGGCATCAGCACATGCCCATAAAGCTAAGACAAAATATTACCCCCACACCTATTGCCCTCTTGGTGAAGTCATGAATGACACAACTATGGGTATTAATTTTAAATTTAAACAAACTTTTATCTGATTTATTCTTAGTAATCTCACTAACATTTCGCAAAAACAATGCGTTTAACAAAATTCAACAAGCAATTTCATATGATTTATTACGTTAAGGGGCTTACCACCAGCAAAACGCGAATTTACGATGTTAAGGAGATTCCAAAAGAAAAAATCCCAATTTCTCAGCATTAAAATTGAGAAATTGGGATTTTTCGTTACTCAAGAAAAGCGCCCGATTGCTGAAGATCTACATTAGGTGATGGAATGAGGTTTTTTATTACCTCTTGTTTGATTGTTACTACGTCTCCAACTTCTGAGCTAATGTTATATGCAGAATTTCCGGACAAAAAAAGGCCGCTTTCTAATAACGGGTTCCATTTCCTATCGCAAAACTTGAAATTACATTCAAAAATGCAAATAAAAATGGACACAAAAATGCACTGCAATTTGCAGTGCATTTTCATATTTTTCTACCTCTTTATTTCGAAACTAAAAAATGAAATGTATTTCCTACTTCCGAAGAACACCCACTTAAATGGTATTCAACCACATTTTCTGTGTTTTTTGTTCCAATGTCGGTACAAGACGTACTTTTTACTCCTTTATCAGAACCTGCGAATTTATCTTGTGAGTTATCAAAAGTGTATTGAATTTGCTTGCTGTCATAATTTAAATTATAGAAAATTGGGTCCCCTTCATCAGTGTACATTGTGATTCGGATTTTATCTTTATTACCACTTTTAACATTTTTTATAAAATTTTTAAATTTATCTAAGTTACTAATTTTTCCGTGCAAATTCACTATATCTCCATTTTCTATTGCTGTCTCGGGCTGATAAGATTTCTTTTGGTTTTCAGTCCCTACTTTACTATCTGGTTCCTGATTCTTAGAAGTACCCACATTTAAGGAACAACCTGATAATAAAATGATTCCAAAAATCATTACTAATAAATACTTTTGCATAGATACACCTCCTATACATATTAAAACATATTTGGTTTATGATGGTAAAAATTTCGTGAAATCTTAGCGAACTAAACGTTTAGTACAAGTGCGTCATCAAATTTTTACATCTTTCTTAATCTGATTCAAGATAAACACCAAGTTAATTCAATTTTAAAAGTTTTGAAATTAGATCCGAGCCCAGTCCTGCTCTTCCATCTCCAACAATCTGGCCCTAAACATAAAGAAAGAGCACAATTCTTGTTGTAGAATCGCGCCCGATTGTTGAATATCATTATTTATGATACGGTTCTCCGTGCTGTCTGTAACGGCAAGGTTTTCTTCTCGTGCATGGAGTCCCATGCCATGCTCCCTACGATGCGCTGTTGCGCGGACTGAACTCGTGTCCTCCTTCGGCCAGAGTTTTTCCTTGAGTCGCCCTGAATAGTGAAACCGAACATCTTGTAAACTGTGTAAACATTGTACATAATGGATTTGAGGTGAATTGCAATGCATCTGAAGAAAAAAAAACACACGGTCACTCCGTCGGCATTCGGTTTGGCCATACAAGGACTTGTCTTACTTTCGATGTCAGATAACGTGCTTTCAAGTAAAGAAATTGCGAATATGATGGAATCTGGAACGACGTTTATGCGCCGGGTGATGAGTCAACTGGTTCGTGCAAATCTTGTCGAGGCTAGGGAAGGCAGAGATGGCGGCTACTTGCTGGCCAAACCTGCAAACTCGATTACATTGGCGGACGTTTACCGGGCTCTGCAAATGAGCAATCCTTTGGGAAGTGGGATGGTCGATTCCACGCTCGACTGCGAACGCGGGGCGTCAGTAAGAAGCCTTTTTCAGGAATTGTCTTCTCAAGTGGAAGAGAGTACGCTTCACGTTTTCAAGCAGTATACGATTGAGCGTATTGCGGCAGAAGTTTTTAAAAACGAAGTATAAACTGTGCTTAACATAAGCATAGTTTTGTGTTATACTGTACTCATACAGGGTTCAGTATCAATAGAGTTTAACGACGACTCGCATCAGCATCCCTGGTATGAGGTTAACTGTGCTTAAATCAAGTTCAGTAAGGAGGTGAAAAATTGCAAATCGTATCGATTATACTTGAGATTATTCTGGGCATTGGTTATGTGATCGTCGGATTTATGAAGTTTGGAGCCAAAGAGCCGGTCGAATCATTCAAACAATACGGCTATTCGGTTGGATTTCGCATTCTAGTCGGTATAGCGGAAATTCTCGGCGGGATCGGGATGCTGATTGGCATTTGGTCGAAACTGGCGGGATCACTAGCTGGTTTGTGGATTGTGGTCATCATGCTGGGTGCTCTTGTTACCCAAATTCGTGCGAAAAGCCACGCCAATGAAGTGATGCTGCCCGTATATTTTCTGGTCTTGGCCCTGGTGGTACCTGTGCTCAATTGGATTGTTTAATCGCACATCGGCATTTAAGGTGTTTAAACCACAAACGTTACATCTATCTAAGTTGTGACTGACATACGCATAGTTCTGCGATATACTGTGCTCGTACAGAGTTCAGTATCACCAGAGCCTAGCGACTCGCATCAGGATCCTGGTATGCGGTTAACTGTGCTTAAATCAAGTTCAGTAAAGAGGTGAAAAATTGCAAATCGTAACGATTATACTTGAGATTATTCTGGGCATTGGTTATGTGATCGTCGGATTTATGAAGTTTGGAGCCAAAGAGCCGGTCGAATCATTCAAACAATACGGCTATTCGGTTGGATTTCGCATTCTAGTCGGTATAGCGGAAATTCTCGGCGGGATCGGGATGCTGATTGGCATTTGGTCGAAACTGGCGGGATCACTAGCTGGTTTGTGGATTGTGGTCATCATGCTGGGTGCTCTTGTTACCCAAATTCGTGCGAAAAGCCACGCCAATGAAGTGATGCTGCCCGTATATTTTCTGGTCTTGGCCCTGGTGGTACCTGTGCTCAATTGGATTGTTTAATCGCACATCGGCATTTAAGGTGTTTAAACCACAAACGTTACATCTATCTAAGTTGTGACTGACATACGCATAGTTCTGCGATATACTGTGCTCGTACAGAGTTCAGTATCACCAGAGCCTAGCGACTCGCATCAGGATCCTGGTATGCGGTTAACTGTGCTTAAATCAAGTTCAGTAAAGAGGTGAAAAATTGCAAATCGTAACGATTATACTTGAGATTATTCTGGGCATTGGTTATGTGATCGTCGGATTTATGAAGTTTGGAGCCAAAGAGCCGGTCGAATCATTCAAACAATACGGCTATTCGGATGGATTTCGCATTCTAGTCGGTATAGCGGAAATTCTCGGCGGGATCGGGATGCTGATTGGCATTTGGTCGAAACTGGCGGGATCACTAGCTGGTTTGTGGATTGTGGTCATCATGCTGGGTGCTCTTGTTACCCAAATTCGTGCGAAAAGCCACGCCAATGAAGTGATGCTGCCCGTATATTTTCTGGTCTTGGCCCTGGTGGTACCTGTGCTCAATTGGATTGTTTAATCACACATCGGCATTTAAGGGATCCCGCCAACAAAACGCACATTTACAACGTTAAGAGGTATAGAACGTGAAACTGCCCAGGTTTAACCACGCTAAGAATCCCATCTTTGTTCTGTTCCTGCTTTGTATGTCAAAAAGTGGCTGTTTTAAATGACATATTGCAAAACTCTGTTTTTAGGCTTTATGACATACCATCTAGGGTCTATATTGAGCTTTTCATAAAGCGTACTTTTTGACATATATGCTTAGCGTTGTAAATCCGCGAAAAGTTGGTGGTACCCCTAAAAGGGATTGAATTAGGTGTTCTCGCGGACCAGTATCCGGAGGAACTCATTGTCATGTTGTTGTCATCCGTTGCATACCAGCAGGCCACCCCTCATGTTATGAGAAATTTCACGGATATAACAAAAGATGAAGAGAAATGGAAACAAGTGATTAAGCACAGCTTAAAAGTAAACTTTATCAAGTAATACCGATAGTCAGAGATTTTCAAATAAAGATAATTAATAAAAACAACATACTTTTTTGAAAGGGTGGTTTTAATGGGAAAATTGCCTGCTATCCCTCAACCGAAAACCTATGGCCCGCTTGGTAATATTCCATTAATCGATAGAGATAAACCGATTTTATCGTTTGTCAAACTAGCAGAAGAGTACGGTCCCATTTTTCGACTTCAAACTCCAGGAGGTACCGCCATTATTGTTTCTGGACATGAACTGGTAGCAGAAGTCTGTGACCAGTCACGGTTCGATAAAAGTGTAGAAGGTGCTTTAGCAAAGGTTCGTCCCTTTGTTGGAGACGGGTTATTTACAAGCGGGACCCACGAGCCTAACTGGAGAAAAGCCCATAATATTCTGATGCCTACATTCAGCCAGCGGGCAATGAAGGATTACCATGCCATGATGATCGATATTGCCGTACAGCTCGTTCAAAAATGGGCACGGCTTAATCCGAATGAAGAGGTGGATGTCCCGGAGGATATGACCCGTCTTACATTGGACACGATTGGTCTATGCGGTTTTAATTACCGATTTAACAGTTATTATCGTGAGACTCCTCATCCTTTTATCGTCAGCATGGTCCGTGCTCTAGATGAAGCGATGCATCAATTACAGCGACTGGATATACAGGACAAACTCATGGTGAGAACGAAACGTCAATTTCAGCATGATATCCAAACCATGTTTTCTTTAGTGGATCAAATTATTGCTGAACGTAAGGCCAATGGAAACCAGGAAGAAAATGATTTGCTTTCCCGTATGTTAAATGTGAAGGATCCAGAAACAGGCGAAAAACTGGATGATGAAAATATTCGTTTCCAAATCATCACCTTTTTAATAGCCGGGCACGAGACAACAAGTGGATTGTTATCCTTTGCAATTTATTTCTTATTGAAAAATCCAGATAAATTGAGAAAAGCCTATGAAGAGGTAGATCGTGTATTAACAGGTCCCACTCCGACATATCAACAAGTTCTGCAGCTTAAGTATATCCGGATGATTTTAAATGAATCGCTGCGTCTATGGCCTACCGCACCAGCATTCAACCTTTACGCAAAAGAGGACACGGTGATTGGCGGGAAATACCCAATTAAGAAAGAAGAAGATCGCATTATCGTTCTTATTCCAAAGCTGCATCGGGATAAAGACGCATGGGGAGACAATGCGGAAGAATTTCATCCTGAACGGTTTGAAGACCCAAACAAAGTCCCTCATCATGCTTATAAGCCATTTGGAAATGGCCAACGGGCATGTATCGGTATGCAGTTTGCCCTTCATGAGGCCACTCTCGTACTGGGAATGCTTCTCCAGCATTTCGAATTGATCGATTATCAAAACTATCAGCTGGATGTCAAGCAAACATTAACGCTAAAGCCAGGTGATTTTAAGATAAGGATTCGATCCCGAAATCAAGCTGCCATCCGTCCATCTGTCCTAACACCTGTAGCGGAGACGCCGGAGAATCACAAGTTGGAACAGCAAGTTCAGAATGCAGCTTCTCTCCAAGGACTCAATAATCGTCCGCTTCTTGTTCTTTACGGTTCTGATACTGGAACTGCTGAAGGTGTAGCACGGGAACTTGCGGATACAGCGAGTTTGCATGGCGTACGGACTGAAGTATCGCCTTTAAATGACCGAATTGGTAACTTACCGAAAGAGGGGGCAGTTCTCATTGTTACTTCCTCTTATAACGGAAAGCCACCGAGCAATGCTGGACAATTCGTACAATGGCTTGAAGAACTACAACCTGGTGAGCTACAAGGTGTTCATTATGCGGTGTTTGGCTGTGGAGATCATAACTGGGCTAGTACTTATCAGCATGTCCCGAGATTCATTGATGAGCAGCTTGCCCAAAAAGGAGCAACCCGATTTTCGGCACTCGGGGAGGGCGATGCAAGCGGAGACTTTGAGGAGCAGTTTGACCAATGGAAACGCAGCATGTGGTCGGATGCGATGAAAACTTTTGGATTAGAGCTCAATGAAAATGTAGAAAAAGAACGCAGTACCTTAAGCCTTCAGTTTATCGGTGGTCCTGGAGGGTCTCCTCTTGCTCATTCGTACGAAGCAGTGAATGCAACTATTGTGGAAAATCGCGAACTCCAATCAGCTGGCAGTGATCGGAGCACTCGGCATATCGAGGTGACCTTACCGCAAGGAGTTACTTATCACGAAGGAGACCATCTCGGAGTGCTTCCGCACAACAGTGAGGAAAATGTCAGCCGCATTCTCCGTAGGTATAATTTGAATGGAAACGATCAAGTAGTGCTGACAGCAAGTGGACGAAACGCAGCTCATCTGCCACTTGATGTGCCTGTTAGTTTACATGATCTTCTTAGCTATAGTGTGGAAGTGCAGGAAGCAGCAACCAGAGCACAAATACGGGAACTGGCGTCGTTTACGGTTTGTCCTCCGCACAAACGCGAATTAGAAGATTTAGTGGAAGAGGGAATTTACCAGGAGCAAATATTAAAGAAACGTATTTCCCTGTTAGATCTTCTCGAAAAGTACGAAGCATGTGAAATGCCGTTTGAGCGGTTTTTAGAACTTCTCCCTGCACTCAAACCACGTTACTATTCTATTTCAAGCTCACCACTCGTTGCCCAAGATCGCCTGAGTATTACAGTCGGTGTTGTAAGCGGACCTGCATGGAGTGGACGAGGCGAATATAAAGGGGTCGCTTCTAACTATTTAGCTCAACGTCACAACGAAGACAATATTGCTTGTTTTATTCGTACTCCACAATCCGGTTTTCAGTTGCCAAAAGATCCAGAAACGCCAATTATCATGGTTGGACCAGGAACTGGGATTGCACCATTTAGAGGTTTTTTACAAGCTCGCCGTGTTCAAAAACAAAAAGGGGTAAAGTTAGGAGAAGCTCATCTATATTTCGGTTGTCGTCATCCCGAACAAGATTATCTTTATCGTACAGAACTGGAAAAAGATGAAATGGATGGCTTACTATCCTTGCACACAGCTTTTTCTCGCTCAGAAGGACATCCCAAAACATATGTACAGCACTTAATGAAACAAGATGGAGCTAAATTAATTTCATTATTAGATAATGGAGCTCACCTCTATATATGCGGTGATGGAAGTCGAATGGCTCCAGATGTAGAAGATACTCTTTGTCAGGCTTACCAAGAACATCATGGGGTCAGTGAACAAGAGGCAAAAAATTGGTTGAATCAGTTACAACGTGAAGGACGATATGGAAAAGATGTTTGGGCTGGAATCTAATTTTTCTTATTAAATAAGTAATTTACTCAAAGTCCCGTATACTTTATTGAATACGGGATTTTTGTTTACTCTTCTTTAGCTAACCCTGTTACTTTAAGTACATTCCTTCACGATCTTTTCTATATAATTTAACCTAAATACACAATTTTCTTTTTTAGGGTTATTCCACAATCTGGCCCTTTAATGGAATAACAGGAATAAATTTTTTTCACAACATTAATGGTATTTTCTCAGCATTCCTTCTTGAACAAAAAAGCAACTTTGAACAAAATATTTCAAACTCTTTATATAAAGTAACGCATAATAATTTCTTGTCTATTTCCACGGACATCTTGAAAACACAAAAATAAAGGGAACACTGCTATGCCCTTAAAAATGTTTATAGATACTTCCGATGTATCCCTTTCTCATCAAAACAACATCGTTCTGTCCTCAATCATCGTCTCCATATGAACCGGCCGGCCACACAGCTGGCGAATGTACGGCAGGGCTTTTTCCAGATACTTAACATCCAGCTCCGCCTTCATACCAGTGCTTCAAGTAAAGCTCGCCTTTTTTCATGTGTTCGCCTTCATTAACTGTAAGGTATGGAAACTCACCGTTAACCCGCATGTTCACTAATTGATCGCGACATTTCGGATCATAAAAAGTTCTTCTAAATTTTTTTAGTCGGTGAACTGTGTAACCGCCAAGTAGAAATGAACACCATCTTCCAGTAGAGACGTACACTTTTTTTGGAGAGGCGGGCATGATAGCCTGTATTGTGTGAACCAGATTCCTTGAAACATCTGGCTTCATGGCTCATGATTTTGCCCGCGGAGGCTCCAATAAAAGTGACAAATTGACTAAACTAACTTTTAGTAAAGTGTTCACGACTAAATAGCGAAAAGCGTTCAAAATTATCAGGTGGTACAAACTATTTTATAGGATATTTCCATCTTTAAAATTTACCTTTATGATTCTGTGCGAATACCCTAACAATGTATACGCTTGGACATACACATATAGAAAGTAATTAAGGAGGTTCTTATATGACTGATCTCGGTATTGTTATGCCTGTTTATAAACAACTTCCCCTTTATTTATATTCATCGATCCAATCAATTTTAACCCAGACATTTAGGGATTATCGCTTTATCATTGTGGTGGATGGGGCGCCTGAAATGTTGCCTTTCATCCAAAAAATGGTACAGGACGATGCAAGAGCCGAAGTATTAATCAATTCGACCAATCTTGGAGTAGCTAGATCGCTCAATCGTGGTTTTGATCATTTATTTAAAGATCAGAATATTCACTATGTTACCTGGGTATCCAGCGATAATGTCTACTATCCTAATTTTCTGGAAGTATTAAGAAACACACTAGTCTCTGGGGGAGAAGAATTAGGACTAGTTTTCAGCAGCTTTCGCTCCATAAACAACGAAGGACTTCCACTTCAAGGCGAGGCGGAATTGGCTGCGTTGAGGCAGTACCAGTCTCAGCCCAAAGAAGCACTGCTGGATGCTTGTATTGTAGGAGTATCATTTATGTACAAATCGAAATTCGCTAAAATGATAGACGGTTATGGGCTACAGCCTGTAGAAGACTATGACTACTGGCTTCGTTTGGCCGAGCACTGTGAGATGCGATATATTCCGATAGAACTAATGGATTATCGTGTGAATTCGCCGCATAGCGTCTCGTCGCAGCTGCAATCCACAGTAAAGCATAGAGAATGGAGATATGCTTACCATTTGGCAAGGCTTCTCGCAAGGAATAGACGTGGGATCCCATTTGAAATAACGATATTACTTCCCTTGCGAGAAATTGACCAAGCCATTCTAGAGCGTCTGGAAAATCTTTATGAACAAAGTTTTAGTAATTACAGCGTAACGGTGTTGGATTTGTCCCCAGATGGAGAGGTTACTAAACAAATACAACAAATTATTCACCCAACGGTGGCATTTTTACGGTTACCCCATTTATCTGTAAAAGAAGCAATACGACAAGAAGTGGTAAACGTAAAAACTCCTTATGTATTCATTTTAGGGCCGGAGCTATTCCGGGACCCAACAGAGCTAGAGGTACTTCATTATCAATTAAAGATAGCCCAACCCTATATTCAATGCTGCTATTATACAGCAAATCATACGTTAGTAGGCTTTTCTGGGCAGTATGCTCCGGACGAACCGCTGGATAATCGCCTCTACAGAACTAATTCGCTGATTTCCATATTAAAGAGTGAAAACCTATGAAATTGTTATTTACCTTTTATCACCCGAGTGGTGGCATGGGGACGCTGAATCACATTCGCTGTGAAGCTTTACAACAGGCTGGCGTGACCTGCCATTTGCTTTACAGCAAATATTCACAGGGGTATAAAAATATAAAAGGGATTACTACATTCATTACTAATCAAGATGAAGAGATTAGAGACATCATACACAAGGAATCCTATGATGCAATTATCGTTGCCTCTGATTATTTTTTATTGGAGAAATTACGAAATCTCGGTTACAAAGGAACAATTATCTATGAGGTTCAAGGCTTTGGAGATTGGGAGACATCCCTACTAACCATTCAAACTGTAGCTCCATATGTGATAACCTACAGCAACGCAGTCTTATTGCCCGACACGTCTCATCTTGTTTCCTTATTTAAATCTCATACTCAGTCTGTCAGACAGTTCAGCTTTAATCTTCCACTGGATACGCGCAAGTTTCGCTATATAGCATATCCTATCAAGCCATTTCCGATCATTGGATGGGTCGGAAGGATCGAACACAACAAAAATTGGAGCGATTTTTTGGAAATCGGGCATCGAATGATAGAAGAAAATCCTCATTTGTATTTGTGGATGTTCTGTGATATGGATTTATCCGCCCCTTCGGAAAAGGAGCGCTTTGAATCAAAAGTTGATCAGTTAGAACTCCGGTCTCGCTTGATCCGTTATGTGAATGTGCCACAACAATTAATGGCTGATTATTATTCCATAATCGGAGATTCGGGTGGATTTCTTTGCTCAACTTCTTTCTTGGAAGGTTTCGGTTATGCGGTAGCAGAGGCGTTACTTTGCAGATGTCCTGTGCTGGCTACGGATTCTGACGGTGTTCGCCGTTTTATTTTTCATAATAAGACGGGGATGTTTTACAATCGTGGTGATATCGATGATGCGGTTCAGAAAGCAAACGACATGATGATAAACAAGTCCTTAAGAACCACGCTTAGAGAAGCAGGAGAAATGCACATACTAAAGCACTTCTCTGAAGATGCTTATGTTCGGAATTTTATTTACATGCTTAAGAATCTTGGAATTGCTACTTAGTCGTAGTTTAAAATAGGGCAACTGCTAGAATACGAATGCGAACAAAAGACAAAGCTTATAACCAAGAATCTATTTGAATTATAAGGAAGTAATAAAAGGTTATTTTGTCCAAACAACATTAACCAGAAGTTCATATATTAAGATAAAACTAATAGAGGTGATGTTTTAATGGCTTTAACAACTGGCATAATTACGAATACAGGAACCACTCCTGCATCGAATATTGTTATTAACATTGACAACGATAATCTTAGTTTTTCTTCTAGCGTTGTTTATCATATCTACGTATGGAATAGCTTGGTTAGTAAGTCACTGGTTTATGCCAATACTCTGATTATCAATGCAAATACAAGTCAAATTCTTAATTTCAACATTGCAGGTAATTCTGCTTATGAGGTTCAATTTCTTGTTAATGGAACAGTTCCAACAGATACAGTCATTACTGTATTCGGAACTGATTCATCCGGAAACGTAATTCATCATCAAAGAGTGTTACAACAAGAACTCACTACAATTGCGCAACTCAACCCATAAGTTGGTGTAAAATTCTATGGCAAACATACAAATCTCGCCGAGTACTAGTAGTCAGTTTGAGCCATCTATCGCGGTAAACTGGCTAAATCCCTCCGTTATGGTTGTGGTAGCTGTAGATTTAAGGACAGGCTCTCCAAATATTGGCTTGTACAAGTCAATTGATGCAGGCGCAACCTGGAGTACGAGGTTACTACCATTACCAGCTGGGTTCGTTGCCATAGAGTCGCCCCATATTGATTATGTATTTCCCAATTCATTCGTGGTAGTAGCACACGCCTTTGATGCTGACGGCCTCAGTGGTTCGATAGTGACCTATACATCCAATAATAACGCGTCTACATTCGGACCACCTGTCATTGTGAATCAAGGGTTTGGACAGTTTGTCAATGACGATCAGGTGATTGTTGTCACTGATAAGGCCGGATCCAGCCCGTTTTTTGGAAACATATACACTGCATATACACACGATTACAACACGCAATTTATACCGGGAAATACCATATTCTTCAATCGTTCCAAGGATGGAGGAAAAACGTTCTTAGATCCACTTCTTCTCTCTTCCGTCAATGAATTTGAAGAATTTCCTGGAATCGCCATCACATTAAATGGAATTGCTATCGTAGGATGGATTACCCAACCTCCGGGCCCCAGCGAACTTAGAACCACTACATCACAAGACGGAGGGGCAACATTCGGAATTGAAACGCGAGTTACATCGGTTGTTGTTGACCCTTCGCCACTACCAGGATATCAATTCAGGTGCCTGACATACCCATCCTTGGCGGGGGACATCTCAAACTCACCCACAACCCGAGGAAATGTCTATGCGGTATGGCAAGACTTTCGAGAGGGATATTCCGATATTTTTCTCTCTATTTCCACAAACTTTGGTGTTGATTGGAGTACACCAAAGCCCATTGCAAACAGCCCAGTTGGAGCCCAGAACTTTTTCCCTACCATCACTGTTTCTCCATCAGATGGGGCGGTGTTTGTATCCTATTACACCAATCGAGTCAATCCACCTAATATTGACGTTTTTCTTGCAACATCTAGGGATGGAGGAAAAACGTTTACAAACACCCGAACTACGACGACTTCGTTTAATGTTGAAGGCATACCTTTAATAGGGGACTATATTGGAAATGCGGTTGTCCCTCAGCTCGACCGTCTTGTATGTGTTTGGACAGACACTCGTACAGGCGTTGAAAACATCTGGTTTGGAGATAACCAATAAACTCTTAAAGGTCGATGAAAAAAAGTGTACAGGCATGGTGGTATCTATAACATAAAAAAGCAGGAGTTCCAAACCTTTTGTCAAGTTCTACAAACTACACTATTGGAAGCGTTAGAGAAAAACGGATTTATAGCTTAAAGAATATATAAGTGAGTGAAAATAAAGTTTCAGAATAAACTGGAAGTGTTTCTAAAACAGGAAAAGATTTCTAACATAGAAACGCAAGTTACGACTTCCTCTTATAACCTATGTATATCCATTACACCATTTTCTATTTTTATGGATATGACTCCACTTAATTTTTCATTTATGTAATAGCCGAAGAAATTTTCTCCACATTGTTGTAACGTGTCAACAGTATCTTTTAATGGTGGTATTTCATCAGAATCAATTAATGCTGCTTCTACCTTATAAGAAGGTATTTGAACGTTTAATACCTCCATAGCTAATTTAGGATTTGTAATATCAATTCTTTTAATCAAATCTATTTCTCCCCCTTCTCTGCTGTTTTCCTATTCTTTTTAAATTAACCTGCCATTTAACTGATTAAAGGCCAAGAAAAATGGACTGCTGAAAACAGTCCATCGTTGTTCAATTCTTGCGCCCGATTGTTGAAGATCTTTGCTTAAACATTATTAAAGGCACCTTGGAAGAAACTACAATGAAATTATTGAAACGGTCGATCCACTGTTTATAGGATAAAAAAGGAACTCGCAGAATAGAAATCTGCGAGTTCTTAAACTATATCTTTGGAATGGGCCACTTGTTCCTCGTTTCAGGCCATTGAATAACTTAAAAGAGTCATTGGATAACTAGACAGTTTGATTTTAAAAATAGTGGACTTTGTCGCAAAAACAGAACGACTTTAAAAGGCTTTAAAGATCAAATTTATTTCTGATAACGTAAGAAGTAATTCTTAGCTTTTTCGTTATGGATTTGAAAAATAATCTTATAGAAATGGCATTCAGATACTGGAACATTATCAATTCTTTGTAAGAAACTATCTATCTCTTCCTTGGAAACATAATAATCTAAGTATAGACCAAGTAAAATCTCTATGAAATGAAATTGAATGAATAGATTAAGATCGTCAATTCCATTCATCAAATTTGAGTAATCTTGAAATACCTTTTCCGCTTCAGATATATTATTTAGAACTAGCAGACTTTGAATTCTATTGAAATATAAATCAGCTAGTTCTTTTTGATAGACCAAATCACTAAAGTTCATATACTTTGACAATTCTTCTGATATCTTCTTATAAATCTTGAAGGATTCCTCCATTTTTTTCTCTGGTATTGAAAGTAGAACTAGCTTGGCTAATTTAATCTCATTTAACGTCCAAGATTTGGTGATTTCTAAATTTGAAATTATTTCATTCAAGGGATCTCTAGAAAAGTTGTAAAAATTACTATTTGTAATCAGTACTAAAAGATAAGCTTTTGATGCTAGGTGACGAACCTCTCTAATACTACTTGTGTAAAATTCTTGATAAATACTAAACAATTCTTCAAATTTACCTTGTTTGTAATAAGCATCAATCTCTTTTTCAAGTTTCTGAGTATCAGATAAATCCATCTGGTTATGGAAGTATAGAAATTCTTCAAAAGATATATTTAAGTTTTGGAGAAGTCCTTGAAACTTGTCCACAGTTACAGAGTATTTGTCTGCTTCAAAATCACTATAAAACGATTTTGACACTACACCAGAATATACCTCTTTTTGAGTTAGCCCCTTTTGTTTTCTTATACTCTTCATTGTGGCTCCGTACATAATTTTCCTCTCCTAAATTCCTGTATACAGGAATTTTAACAAATAAAAGTCTTAAGCTCTATGATAAATTAGAGAAAATTAAGTGTTGGAGGTTTCATAATGATTAAAAAAAATCCTTACTTGGTGCTTATTCTGTATAGCGTATTCTTGACTTTTACAGTTTCATTCTTTTCCGCATTATCTGTTATTTCTAAAGTCAACGATACTGGTATGATACTATTTCAAATTCTTGCTTATTCTCTTATGGCATTCTTCTTTACAAGACAAATTATTAAGAGCGATACGCCTCTTAAGAAATTAGGCTTCTCTTTAAAAAATATTGACTATCGTATTTTTATCATGTTAGGGATTATTGTATTAGTTCAACCAATTATGTTTGGAATAGACTTTAATATTCCTTTATCAGTATTTCTGCTAACCGTCATGCAGATGATTGTAATTGGATATACAGAGGAACTACTTTTTCGGGGGATCTTTTTCCTAAAATTAAAGGATAAAAGTCCAGTTTTGTATGTTTTATTTTCTTCTCTTATTTTTGGCCTTTTGCATAGCGCAATAGCCTTTAATCCAGGGACTGGTTCAATCCTAGTCATTCTTCAAGTAGTAAATGCTTTTTTAATAGGAATTATTTTTGCCTTAATTTATTTCTTAACTAAAAAGATATTGATAGTGATTTTAGCCCACACGTTCTTTGATATCTTTGCAAGCATCTCTAATCAAGTTTCACTTGAGAGAAATGTTTACTCTGTAATTGTTTTATCTATTCTTTATGTCTTTTGTATATTAGTGATTGCAATTATTCGAAAAAAATATAATTGTTTCGGTTCTTTTAATAAAAGTATATCATCTGAAATTGGAAATTAAATTGAAGGCTCCATTTAGAACTGATTAGAGCAAGGGTTTCTTTGATTAGGCAACTGGAATTATTTTTACAGCATTCTTCAATGTTTATCATATCAATTACCTCTAGGAAATCAAATAACAAATATGTAATTACTTTACAATTTGGACTATTAGAAATATATTAGCATTGAAAAAAGAAAACATCAATAAAGGAGTTGATTTAAGTGCGTATACTAATAGCAGGAGCAAGTGGATTCGTGGGCTCAGCAGTAATGGGTTATTTGGCGAGCCAAGGGCACAATATCGTCCGACTGGTACGACATGATGCGAAAGCAGGTGAGATCCAATGGGATCCTGATGCTGAATCCATTGATGAGGATGGTCTCGAAGGTTTCGATGGTGTGGTTCACGTCGCAGCCCTTCCCAGTGAAACATGGACACCCGCTTTCAAAGAAAAGTGGTATTCCAATCGCGTTGGAACAAGCCGTCTTTTAGCTTCAAGCCTAGCAAAAAGAAAGCATAAGCCGAAAGTATTAATTTGCGCATCCGGAGAAACAATCTATTCACCATCAAATGACCAGCTCATAGACGAAGATTCACAACTTGCAAAAAATTTTGTGGGACGTCTTCACTTCGATGGCGAAGCAGCATGCACACCGGCTCTCGATGCTGGCATTCGCGTGGTTCATCTCAGATTTCCCACCATACTGGGTGGCTCAACTCTGAAAACCGCCATTCAAATCAATAGCGCTTTTGAAAGTGGCGAGCAATGGATGAGTTGGGTAAGTCGCGAAGATGTTCCAAGAATTGTGGATTTTTGTATTTCAACAGAGAGCTTGGCTGGACCGGTGAATGCAGCGAGTCCAAATGCGGTGAAAAACCGCGACTTTGTGAAAATACTCTCCAACGTAATTAATAAAGAACCTGGAAAACCAATCAGTGCACCTGAGCTCAGACAATTCCTGGGCGAAGTGGCCGATGATGTTTATTTGGTCAGCCGACGGCTTACGCCTCTTAAGCTTATTGACGCTGGATACCACTACTGTTTTACTGAACTTGAAGCAGCTTTGCGACATGAGGTCGGCTTGCTCGTGTAATGGGATCAGCTATATTCATGGGGTACCACCAGCAAAACGCAAATTTACAACGTTAAGGAGATTCCAAAAGAAAAAATACCAATTTCTCAATTTTAATGCTGAGAAATTGGTATTTTTGGTTACTCAAGAAAAGCGCCCGATTGTTAAATAATCATCAATTAAATTTCTTGAAACAATTATAACTATCTTGTATTATAGTTCTATGATTATTGAACAAAAAGATAAAGATGCAATTCGAGTGGCTATTTTTAAGGCGTTAGCTGATGAGACTCGTTTGGATATGTTGCGAATGTTAAAGGAAGTCGGTAAAGAAATGAGTTGTGGAGAGATAGGTGAAAAAGTAAACATTACAAAATCTACAGCTTCTTACCATTTTAAAATTCTACGTGAAGCTGGTCTGACTTCCACAAGGAAAGAAGCACAAAACAAATTTGTGCAACTTAGATTAGATACTTTTAATGAATATTTACCTGGTTTCCTAGATTCTTTATAGAATCTAGGAAAAAAATTACCCATTAGTTCAAAAGTATTAAAACTAACAAACAAAGGAGATGTTTAAAATGAAAAAAGTGTCACTTCTATTTTTCTTAGTTATGTTTGTAATTGGGACGGATACCTTTTTAATTTCGCCTTTACTTCCTACTTTGAGGCATAACTATCATGTTTCAATCGATATTTCTGGATTCCTGGTGAGTGCCTATGCGTTAGGCTACGCTATTTTTGCGTTTATTGCAGGTCCAATTTCCGACCGTTTTGACCGAAAACGTATCATGATTATCGGATTAATTGCATTTGCCATTTCTACTTTTTTATGCGGAATAGCTACTAATTTCACAACCATGATTATTTTTCGATTTTTAGCAGGTGTAAGTGCCTCTTTTGTAACCCCACAAGTTTGGGCATCTATTCCTGTTTTAGTGGAGAAGAAAAACATTGTAAAATCGATGGGGTATGCTACGGCTGGTCTATCTATTTCTCAAATGCTTGGAATCCCAATTGCAAGTTACTTAGCTGCACTTTCATGGCATACACCATTCTATGTGATTTCTGCTTGTGCCATCTTATTAATGATTAGCATTGTACTTGCTCTTCCTTCGCTGCCTTCAAGAATCGACAAAACGCAAAAGAGAGCATCTATCCTACAATCTTATTTTGATTTGTTTAAATCATCTAAAGCTTTTCCTTACTTATTTGCGTATTTTATTTTCCAAACCGGTAACTTTGAAGCCTTCTCATTCATAGGCTCATGGTTTACATCTGATTTCTCTCTAAGAGTAGCTTCCGTTGGGACGGCTATGATTGCATTAGGAATAGGAAATACCTTTGGTTCACTATTCGGAAGTCATCTGGTCAAAAAAATCGGCCAATCTAGATCATTGCTTCTTTCACTCATCGTGTTAATTATTCTGTATGCGGCTTTACCATTTTCGAAATCCCTTGTTATCGCAGAATTTATTCTAGGTGTCATCTTTTTAATTGGTGGATTTGTCTTTCCTGTATTCATGAGTACCTTTCAAAGCCTGACAACCACTGCACGGGGTACAGTTTCAGCCGTTTCTAATGCGGCCATGTACTGTGGCACAACTCTTGGTGGGGCGGTCGGTGGTCTATTATTTGCCCGATTCACTGGATTTATGGGAATAGCCTACTTTACGGTAATTATGTACATTTTATCACTGATGATTTATACCAGTACTGGGATTTTTAGAAGTCAAAAGGTTATTGCACAAGCTCCAGAAAAAGTTCAAAAAGGATGATACCGGCATAAATAGAGGTTCAAACCTTATAAAACCGGTTCTCAAAAAATATGTGACAATAAAAATGGCTTGCAACCAGACAACGGTTTCCAAGCCATTTTCCCTTTACATAAAGAAATAGCACAATTCTTTTTAAAGAATCGCGCCCGATTGTTGAAGATCGTTATTGATGTAAAGCACTTATAGTCTAAGTGGGGCTCTTTTTCCTTATCCTTTCCTTTATTTTTAAAGTTAGTGGAAGAGATGGGTTATTTAAACAAACGCTTTACATTATTTGAATTTTCTTGTTGAGCCCGTTTTTTATTTTGCTTGTATATATAACTAATCATTGTCATAGATTTAATGCCTAAGATAGCAAGTATTATTGAATAAATCGTCGTTAAAAACACACCACATATAGCAATCCAAAATAATGTTGTGATCTTGGTTCCTCTGCTGAACATACTAAGCCCTCCAGGATAACTTTAATAATTATTATCCTGCACAGAACAAGGGAAATTATCATTAATTTGTAATATATACCAAAATATTACCTGAATAAAAAAGCTATTCATAAGGAATAGTCTTTTTTCATTTCTGAAAGACCTCGAAAGGATGCTAAGTATTTATTAAATCCTTTCTACAATATAAATTAAGCTCTTCACATTCGGCTTTATGTAACCAACAATGTTATTGGAATGAATGAATGTTTCAAGTAAATCCTTTACCTTAAATTTCACATTAGTATCATCAGAATCAAAAACGTTTGTATCCGAACATAAGATAGTAATATTTTGTTTAAAATTAAGAAATCCTGCTATATCCCATCTGAAAATTCCCTTCCTTTTTCTAGATCAGTAAGTATTTCATTATCATATACCATTGATTCTCACTCCTTTTTCTATTTAAAAAATTTGTTTTTTTCTTTAGACTACAAAAATAAATAATCCAATTAAGAAAAGCATAAAAAACATTTATTGTAGGTTTGGGTCTACGCTAAGTATTCATTTCACCCAAAAGCCTTCTTTTCAATTCCAAATTAATAGGAGGCGTTTAAAAAGTTGAATTATTCGAAATTAGCTATTAAATTTTTGGAACCATCTATTTTAACCTTTCACTTTTTTACTAAAGTCGATTGCTTGAGGTGGTTCTTCAAGCCAAGCATTCTTAATGGTAATATTCGCTGCATCTTCTCCAAATAAAAGGCTATCTGTTATTGCTTTTAAGTAATGTGCCCCTAAATCACGACGTTGTGCTGCAGATAACGACCGTCCGTAATAACCGATGCCAGCTTCCGTTGTGCCTGCAACTTCAAACATCAAAAGTTTGTCCGAAAAAGGAGAAATCGTCGTATCTTCAATTTTACGGGACCAAATCATAGGAGCCGGAATATCTTCTTCCAATAAAATCTTACTAAAAATTTCCACGTGTTTTTTTGCAATATCAGCACCACGGCGCATATGTTCTCGTACCTCTTTGGATTTTGCTACTTGGCTGTAACCGAGTAATAATGCGTGACCTAATGCATTGCGACTTATGGAGAAAAACAATTGGTCGATTTCAATTGCCGTTAACGGTCTTTTATTTCCGAGCCAACCCGATAAGAAACTTTGCCTTTCAGTCATATCCACCGATTTCGGAGTTGGAATAAAAGGGGGTCTTACATAGATTCCTTTTGCCAGCATCATATCGGTTGCTTCATTAAAAATTTGGATAGAAGTAGTTAAACATTCTTGAAAAAAATGACGAATATCAGGACGAGTTGCATGAGATAACGCCATTGAATAGGCGTTTAAATTCATATCCATTTTATTTTGAAGAAACACTAGAAAAAAGGTATCTGAAAATAACCGAGGAGCAGCTAAATTTACATCAGCTTCTGTAAAACCCAATGGCATCGCAAAGTTTTCCTTATTGAAAATTTGTTTAAGCTGGTTCAAACTGCTCTCGGATACTTGGTTCGTTTTTTCGATAATTGGACGAATTTCTGTGTCTTCCATTATTTTAAGGACATATTTTAATTTTATTACCATTGCGTTCATATCAATGTACGCAATCCAAAGGTTTGCAATTTCCGATGAAGTTAAATCTGCTTTTGTTGTCATAATCATTTCTCCTGTTTATTTCTTTTGATTACAAACATTTTTTCTTTAAAAACCTGAAATCCAGATGTTTTTTTATTTTTGCAAAAGTATTGAAACCAATACAGCAAAAATGCCTTAGAAAAAATAAAGGAAAAACTTGAAGTTATTAAATCGAACCAAATTATATAATACTTGGATTTTTTCACAAAACATGTGAATGGATATGAAAAAAATTACCCATTAAATAATATTTGATTTTAAAATAAGAGCAGAAAAGCTCATCATTCTAGTTGAACTTTTCTGACAAGATATCGCGTGAATTTATTAGATAGTACTAAAGCCAAATATAAAAAAGGATAAAGTAATAACGAATACCAGGTATTCCAACCATCATAATAAAATGTTTTACTCCATAAAAAGAACCTTTCAAATATTAATGCAATCAAAACCCATGCTGCTATATAAAGAATTTTTTTCATTAATCTCTTTCTATAGGGGAAAAAATTCAAAAATAAAATGCCGATAGATGGATAGATCCCATAAACGTAAATAAAGCTTCCCCATTCTGGACCTTTATCAAAATATCCATACACATTGTACATTACGTCAAAAATATAATTAGCTAATACCTCTAAAGCATGCGAGAATAAAATAATACTCAACATCTCAATGCCAGATAATCTTTTTGGTATAAAAATAACGGCTAAATTTAAAACTATTACAAAAAGGATAAGAAATAGCATTGTTGTAGCCCCAATCTACAATTAATGTTTTATTCTTATCCTTTCCTTTTTTTTGAAAGTTAGTATGAGACTTTCTTACTGACTGTTTTTCGGTAAATTAAAGTCAGCCTTTCAGCCTTCAGCGCAATCTAAGTGATTTTACAATATATACCAAGAACAGTTAATCTTTATAAGAATCAGCATAAGATGGATAATTTTGTAGTTTAAACACATAATATAGTTGACCACCAAGATTATTCTTGGTTGATGTTAAAACCCATCTTCATGCTCGCCCATAGGATGGGTTTTCTATTTTTCCGTCCTGGGCTATGACACCAGCAAAACGTGAATTTACAACGTTAAGGAGATTCCAAAAGAAAAAATCCCAATATCTCAGTATTAAAATTTGAGATATTGGGATTTTTGGTTACTTGAGAAAAGCGCCCGATTGCTGAAGATCTATATATAAAAAAATTAATACTTTACCACTATGTCATATTGAGCTAACGCAACCCGTTGAATAAGGAATCCAAAGTTTTTGCCACTCCATCGTTATCATTGGTCTCAGTTGCTTCTTTAGCTAATTCTTTTAGTTCTGTTATGGAATTTCCCATTGCAACAGGGTAACACATATCCAAGCCTAAAGCTTGCCCACCATGCCTTTAAGGTGCATGGCCGCGCCCTTTGCAGCTTATACCACCGGACCTCCTGAAAATAAAAAGACAGGCGAAAGCTTGGCATCCATGCTTTTAAATAAAATAAAGGCTGTTTTCGCAACTTTGTTGTTTTTAACAACTCTTTTTATAAAATGGTTTATTATCTATTTGGGAATGAATAAAAGAAGAAAAGTGTGTGATAAAGGAATCTTAGCTTCTTTGGTTGTTTTAGGTGTTGCGACTCTGCGCTACCTAGAGCAAAGAGAAAAGCGCCTCTACCTCCAGTTAAAGATAGAGCTCGCTAAACAAAAGAAGAAAAAGAAAAAGAACTCCCAACGTCGGAAGCGTTAAGGAGTTCTAAGAACCTCAAACGGAGGGAAGGAGCTTGCTCCTTTCCTCCACCATTTACTTGTATGTTATTTTTACCCTCTTTATACCAAAAGACAAGGGAAGTGAGCGTTTGTGTCAACTTTTTCATTATGCCTATCATTGATAGCTTTTATTCTCTCTCTCAGTAATTACATAACGGCAAGACGGGACCGAAAACGGGAAGAGGAAGAGCTAAAAAGAGAGAAAGAGGAGCAAGAAATGGAAGAAGAAGAGCTAAAAAGAGAGAAAAAGGAGCAAGAAATGGAGGAGGAAGAAATAGAAGAAATCCGTCAGTATTTAAATGCCTTAAACAAAAATGAAAACAAAGAAGAACGTCTGGTCTATCAAGTGATGGATTTGCAGTTGATTAAATATAGAGGAATCCAAACAGGAGATATTGTTCCAAATGATAAGGTAGCAATGGCTATAGATAAATCTATAGAGGGATTTATCTGGCTCTATGAAAAAGGTTATTCGCTTGAAAAGAATATTAAAGAATTGGTAAAAGATGAAGAAGAAAAGCTACATTATGAAGAAATGATGAACGCATTTGCAGTTTTGAACGATTTCATGAGTACGCATATGGCTTTAACGCGATAAGAAGAGAAAGATCAGATGGACTATTACATTTGGTCTTTTTTTATCGGTATTTCCAATTCCAAAATAAAAAGCCAAATTTCTCAATATTAAAATTAAGAAATTTGGCTTTCTTGTTGCTCTGGAAAAGCGCCCGATTGTTGAAGATCGTTATTGAAGAAAAGCAACCCGATAGTTTATTTGGCATGCACATTTTTAGTAGATCATGTGATTTTTAAGATTTTTAATGAAAAATATTGACAAACTATTAGCTGGTTTCTTCAATAAGAAAAGTGACGGGACCCCAGACTGATGAACAAATAAAAAAGCCAGATAACTTAATACCTGGGGTTACTGTTTTTACTTTATTAGGATACTTGTAACATCTTTTCTCACATAGTGGTTATTTTTTGGCAACCATTATCATTATCACATTAGTTAAGCTATATGTAGACTATTCCCTGTTCCTTTTGGTTCCGATTGTAATAAATTATTCAATACCTGCAGATTAACTATTTTATGAAAATTTGATGGTAGGTCTAAAGAAATTCCTTTATTTTTAGCAACACAAAAAATTAAGTATAACTCATAATACATTTTATCGGTAAGTAACTCATTTTCGATATTCTTCTTGATTTCATTATAAAAACGAATTAAAAACTCAACAGGTAACTTTTCATAATAATTCATTACTAATTTGCACCTCACAATAAAATTCATTAATATAATTATAACTTGTTTTATATACTAAAAACATTAAATTTGTGTAAAAAGTTTGAAAATTGTAATTATTATAACCTTATATTTTAAATAGTTTTCTAATAATAAATCCCCCCGAAATAGCATCGTGTCATTGAACAATTCGAGAAAACAAAAATAGCTTAAAAACAGTCAAATTCCTTTAGGTTATGAATAAAAGTTTATAGAGATTGTCCAGAATTCGATCTATAAAAGAATACCTATATATTCACGTTAAATGTCCCTAAAATGAAAAATGAGCGCTTTTCCTTGTTCAAGAATCGCGCCCTATAATGGAATAACAGTGACCTATTCTTTTTCTCTAATCCCTAATACATCCCATGCATTTCCCCAGTCTTTCATTGCCTCGAAAATAGGACGAAGTGTCTGCCCTTTTTCTGTTAGAGAGTATTTGTAACCGCTCGATTAATACTGAACAGTTTTTGCTCGATAAAATTGAACACTTTTTTCCAGTAGAGACGTGCACTTTATTTGGAGAGGCGGGCATGATAGCCTGCTTTGGATGAGCCAGATTTCTTGATACATCTGGCTTCATGGCTCATAATCTTGCCCGCAGAGGCTCCAAGTAAAGTGACAAATTTCCTGCACTAACTTCCAGTAAAGTGTTCACTACTAATTAGCAAAAAGTGTTCAATTTGGCCAAGCGCTTACAGTATTCCACATGTGGTGGAATTTCTGAGTAAATCACTCGTATAATAATCCCTTCATTTTCTAATTCTTTTAATCGCATCGAAAGAGTTCTAGGACTAATTCCATTTAAAGACCTTTGCAATTCACCATATCGCTTTGGACCAGAGAAAAGGTCTCTAAGAATCATAAACGTCCACTTGCCACCAATTACACTCATTGTTTTTTCGATAGGACATTGAGAATGGTCATGTTCAGAGTATCTAAGCATCTTATTCCTCCATTACTATATATATGGATAGTTGCTATAAAAAATATCAGTACTTTTATTATGATAGCACTTCAATTATTATAGTTAAAAATGGAGCTTTAGTAAATAATGGAGGGATTAAAGCATGAAAGCAATTGTCTTTGGAGGTACCGGGTTTATTGGAAGCCATGTTGTTGAACAATTACATTTGGCTGGACATCAAGTAACGACAGCTGTTCGTGAAACGAGTGATACAACATTTTTAGAAAGTTTGGGTGTAAATGTCGTTAGGATTGACTTTTCTAATTCCGAAGTTATTGGAAAAGTAATAGAAGGACATGAAGTCGTTTATAATTGCACAGCAGATACGAAGCTGCAGACTCAAATCAGCTTGAATGATTCAGTGGAAATAAAATTGACAAGAATGCTTATTGAAGCAGCTGCTTTACATGGTGCTTCACGATTTATTCAGCTAAGTTCAATCGTAATATATGATTTTCAAACTAACGAACCGATCGATGAATCCTATATTTCACATCCTGAGTACCCAATACAGGGTTTACTGCTTGAAAGAGAAAGAATAGTCGAAGAAGTAGGACGAAAAACCGGGATTACAACCATCGTGTTACGTCCGGCGAGTACAATTGGCGTTAGGGATAAATCGTCATTTTTTGCTAGGCTATACGCCACACATGCCAGCGATCAATATCCGATGATCGGAAATGGTGATTCTAAAGTTTCTCTCATTGATACTCGTGACATTGGTCGGGCAATGGCTTGGTTAGGAACTTATCAAGAACCTGAAAATGATAATAGCATCTTTTTGCTTAAAGGATTCGATACTACTTGGAATCAATTAAAGACAGCCATTGATAATGCAACTGGGAAGATTTCCAAGACACTGCACTTGCCGAAAAACTTAACGGAAGATCAAATAATTGCAAATAAATTAACACTTTTTGCAGTGAAAACTTTCACAGTGAATAGAATTTGGAATGACAACAAGATACGAAAACTCGGTTTCAACACAAAATATTCGTTGAGAGATTCGGCAGAAGCTGCAATCAGAGACATAATTAGACGGAATCGCCAAATTTAAAAGTATCATATTATATGTCTTCAGCGTCACTTTTTCTTTATAATGGGGTACCGTCAGGAAATAAGGATTTACAACGTTAAGGAAATCCAAATAAAAAGCCTAATTTCACACACGTGGTTTAAGTGAGAAATTAGGCTTGAGTTAGCTCATTAAAGCGCCCGTTTTATGGAAGATCAATGGCTAAATCTTATTCGAGATAAGCGCCCGATTGTTGAATTAACTGCGTCAATTATTGTCTGCCATAGGATACAGAGGGTATTCCCATTGATGTGTACATTCTTCCAGCATATAATATCCACTTTCCTCATTCGATACGATACGAGAACATTGCTGTCTAGGAATTGCCCCCTCATCATTATCGTTGATTACATCAATCCAACTTTGACCAGAGGCCTTATCATAGCGTACTTCTAAACGGTTTCCATTTACTGTGAGTGTTTGACCGTCTTCTTTATTCTCCATCTTAACGATAAAAGCTTTGATATCTGCTATAGTTTCTGAGTAACGAAGTGTTTTTATATTTTCCTCTTTTTTTTCAGTTTTATTTTGGACATCCCGTGAACTCATTGATGAATGAGAGGGTTTTAAGTATACATCTTTCATTCCTTCTCTAGTTGAGAAACGAACAATATCATCAGATATCCATTCTTCTTTACCCAAACCTAAAACACTTTTAGCCTCCACTCCAGACGGATTTTCCGTGCGATGAATTATTATTGAAATTGATTGATCATTGAGGCGCTTTCCAATAAAGCCGAAGGATGTCTTGTAAAAATTATAAAAATAAGTTGTTTCTCCAAAAGTAAAATGCCGATATTCGATAATGAGTGATTGATGGCTAAAATGAGAAGCAGTTTTTGTATAGCTATTATCCATTACCCAAACCATAAAACCCTGTATTATTAAAATAGGAATACCTATCATCAAACCGATAATGGTCCAAAATTTATAAAAGCGAGAAGAACGGAAGCCAATTACAAATAAAACAATAATATTTATTGCTAAAGGAATTATATATCCAGTTGGCATTAAAAATAGAATGAAATAGTTTGTAAGATGCATGATGATAAGTATCAAGTCCATCAAACTTACCAAAATTAAAATCCACTTTGTTTTCGTCATAGCCGTTCCTCGTTTCGTAGCTTTAGTAATTTATTATTTTATAACCAATTTAAACCTTCTCCATTAAATGGTCCAAGATTGCAAAATGAGCCCAATCCTCAAGAATTTCGCCCTATTAGGAGGACATTTCTTAATCTAATTCAAGATAAACACCAAGTTAATTCAATTTTAAAAGTTTTGAAATTAGATCCGAACTACCCGGCATCAACAAAAATATTGAAATAAAAATTAATAATATGCCTATAACAAATAGGAGGATTACTATTTTAAAAGAACTCGGAACACCCTTTTTCAAAACGCCGACTATAAGAAAAACAATACCTATAAAAAGTAATAATAAATAATAAAAGCCCATATTTTCACAATCTCTTTACATTGTAATATTATATATATAGATATTCTATGTATATAATAAAGCAAGTTTATTTAAAAGTAAATTTTTTCTAATTTCGCCTTTGTTCAATCTTATAAAACTCTATTAAATCATAGAATCTTATCTCACAAGAAAGGAGTTGCTACTGCAACTCCTTTCCCACGATAGCGCTCGATTGTGGAAGAACAATGGCTAAATTTTATTCGAGATAAGCAATCCGTTTGTTTAAGTACAGTCCTTCACGATCTGGATTAAACTTGCTGTGTCCAAATTTTATATATTTCTTGACCATCTATGGTTGTTATATCTCTATGGATACTAATCTTTACATTATTGTAACTGGCCCATTTAGGTAAAATTGATTCTAAATATTTGATTACTTTTTCGTCAGGAGTAGCATAACCAACATTAATCTTGCTGATTAAATATGGACCGAAATCCGGAAGTAAAGCATCTGCCCATTCTTCAGCTTGAATTTTTGAATTAAAGATACGATTATCTTCTTTATAACTACCACTTATCCATACAATATTCTCCATAGTGTCACCCTCTTTTTGGAGTAAAGTAAAATTGCCTTTTTAAATAAAATGCCACATTAGAATTTGTTAGTGCTACTGAAAAAAGATTTCCTCGCTATCTCTAATTTGTTTACGAACAGTTTCACCCCTATTCAACTTTTGAGCACAGCTTGCCCCCCTCAAAAGTTTCCAATATATTAGACGAAAGAAATTGTAACTTGTCACTTTACATAAAAAAGAGCTCAATTCAGTTCAGAATTGCGCCCGATTGTTGAAGATCGTTATTGAAGAAAAGCACCCGTTACTTTAAATGTATAATTTCATAATCCATAAACGTTACTCTTTATATGTTATAGGATTTATCCAATTTAATTAAGGATTGTCCCACTTTGTAAAGAGAATCATAACTTTGATTTGCTATTGCAGTTTTAGTTTCAACTAAATCCTTTTGTAATTCCTTTTTTATTTCTATAGAAGCATTAACTTTATTAGCAAATTTGATTGCACCTTGTTCATATCCAATAACAGTATTAAGATTCTCTTTATTCTTTTCAAAATCTATAGTCTTTACTTGACCTTGTTCTAAAACACCATTTAAAAAGATTTGGGTATTATGAATAGCGTCACCTAAAGTACCATTTCCAGTAACAGGTTCTTCGCTTATATTATGTACAACAGGATTTTGCTTTCTAACAGTTTTAGAAGCTGTACCTTCATCAGACCCTTGATTATGAAAGGTGAACCAAACGACCACACCCACTATTACTAAGCAAAATACTAAAATTGCGTTTTTTTTCATTTTTTCCCTTCCTTTTATAGATACTTATACTTTTCTTGCAATGCAAACTTCCTAAAGGGTTCAGATGGATTATAAAGTTAAATTCCTTGGTTATTACGCAATTCCACTATCGTTCCTTCTGGCGCTTTTAACTTACATAATTGACCATTTTCTATATGATAAATGATCTCGCCATTTTTCAAAACAAAATGGGTGTTCAATTCTATTAACCTTTCAACCTCTTGCTGAAGGTTTTCTACCCACAAACAGAAATGAACAAGTCCTTCACTATTTGAATTGGCCACAACTAGCTCCTCGCCCTGCTTACCCGTTTGTAATTCGATATAAAACGTACCTAACTTCAACCATGTATTAAAAGCACGTCCGTGAAAATTCTGCGACTCTTCGACAATTTCAAAACCTAATGCTTTTGTATAAAATGCCAAGGTTTCTAAATATGTATTAGTTTGAATACATAGATGGTGCACGTAATTTTTTGTCATCGATTTTTTCTCCTTCTTCAAATCGCCCTATAGTTTCAATACATTTCATTTCAATCTCCATCTATATTAACATAAATATCCAATTATCTTTAGGGAAGTTCCTCCACAATCTAACCCTTTAAATAAAAAAGAGCACAATTCTTACTGCAGAATTGCGCCCTATTCTTGAATAATCTATCGACCTTTATGCTTTTGTTTAGCTTTTTGTTTTTTTATTTCCCATTGTCTTTGTTTAAAAGCATCATCACGCCGTTTTTTAAGTTGTTTGCTTTCCGCTTTCCGTCTCTCAATATCTTCTTTAATCGCTTCTTGTGCTTGTGTTGAAACTCCTTTCTGCTTCATTTCTTTGGCTACCTGACGTTGGAGACGTTTAGGATTAATTTTTTTATCTAGATTCCTTTTCCCTTTGATCCCTATCTGCCTACTTTTTTCAAGGACAGCAAGTAACCGATGATTTACAAATTCTAATACCTCAGAATCACTAGGCTCTGTGCCAAATACATAACGGTAAGCCTTCAATCTTCCGTTTTCTTGAATTTCAATTACTCCAACCCAAAACTGACCATCGTAATAAACCGTCAAGGTCATGACGATTCCCCCCTCTTAACAACAAAATCTTGGAATGATGGACATCCCGAGGAGGGGAAGGTTACTGACATCAATGTTTAATTTAATGCATCCGGACTACCAACCGAATTGTGTTTTTTCATTCCATGTTTATTATATATTAACTTAAAATTACTTGTTAAGTCTTGCTCAATTAAATAGCCCTTTACATAAAGAAAAGCGCAATTCTTGCAGAATCGCGCCCGATTGCTGAAGATCAATAACCAAATCTAATTCGAATGAATCTCGGTTTAAGTACAGTTTATCAAGTTTATCACCATCTTATAAATCCGTTGAACAATAAAACGTCATTTCCTAACTGTTGGGAAAATAAAATAACTAACTTAAAAATTACAGTGACATCAAAATCATTTTTTTACTGACTCAATTGTAGTAAATATTCGAGAATACACATCCTTAATGTTACTTTCATTTATCTTATCGTTATATAGTCCATAACCCCAGTATTGATATTTTTCTTCGCCCGATTGGAAATATCCTGTTGCATAAGTTTGGTCTTTCATATCAGGTACATCCTTATAGGATAATTGTTCATTAACAAATGGAATATATGATTTTGTGGACCCAATATAGAAAAAAGGAATACCAGAACTTTTGTAAACTTTAGCATATATACTATTAGAAGCTTGGGATAAATGTTCCTTCATGATAAAAACGGCATCAAATTCTGATGAAAGGTTTTTATCTCCTGCTAATTTAGTAAAATCAATATTTTCGAATTTCACATTATTTTCTCTTACACTTGGTGAATCACCAATAACACCAATCACTAAATTTTTACCACTATAAAGAGGCGTGTTAACAGTTTCATTACTAATAGATTTATCTAGTGCCTTATTTTGTATGCCAGCTTTTGAACATCCTGCTAGAATAATTAGAAAGATAAACATTAATGTAAATTTCTTCAAAATGTCCTCCTATAATAAAACAAAATGGAAAATATTTATAATCTTATTTTAACATCAGTTTTTGTTTGTTGAGAACAAACAAAGAATCTTTTTCTGTTTTCTGTTTTCTATTCTCAAATTCCATATAACCCCTCATCATTAATGACTAATTAAACATTCTTCAAAGATATTTTTTCCTTTTTAATTGCTTCGATTCTTATTCCAGTAAAGAGTCCTTACATATAAGGAAAGAGCACAATTCTGTTGAAGAATCGCGCCCGATTGTTGAACACAGATTGAATTTTAGAATCAAAAATGCGATTATCTTCTTCATAATTTCCATTTATCCATACTATGTTCTCCATTTATTTACCTGCTTTTGGAGGTGTAATAAAGTTAATTCCTCTAATTAACTATGGATACAAAACAGTATTAACCCAATATTTTGCGTTCTCCGAGTCTTTTTTCTTAACAGAAACGACATATTGGTTTTCGTAATTACTGTTCATTCCAGCACTTCCAAAGTTTCCTCTCGTTGTCCCCTGTCCCAACCATTGACTTGAACGGTTAATAACTTTGTAGGTATATTTAATGCCCTTACTTTCTAAAATCCCTCTTACCTTTGATAATTCTTCCATTGAATATCCAATATAAATTTCTTCTTTATTAAAGAAAAACATATCCGTCCCCCATTGTTACGCTATTTACATTAACGTAACTTTAATTCCATTTTATTACATTATACTGTATTACTTGAAGGAGGATTTAAAATTTTTTATATATCATGAGATATTAAAAAAGTATTCTTTATTCAACTAACCTGCCATTTAACGGAATAGAGACCAAGAAAAATGGACTGCTGATACAGTCCATTTTTGCTCAATTCTTGCGCCCGATTGTTGAATATCACTAAGTTTCTATTAGCTGGTTTAGTTCAATAAAAAGGGGATCACCGCAGCAATCTATCCCATCTGCAGAAGGCTCATATTTTTTCATTTAACTTATCTTCTAATTGCTCACCAAGTAAGGATATCCATAATCTATTGATCCACTTATACAAGTGATTTATATACTTTTCTATGTCTATAGTAACTTCTTAATGGTTGTACATTTGAAAATAAAGTCATAATTCCACCATACAAGATAGAAATATTTCCATAAATCTTGTAAAGAACAACTGCAATAATGAAGAGCATTACTAAAATTAGTGTGTATATAAAACAGATAAACATTTTTTGTTTTTCTCGTGCCTTATAAGATTCAACGTCAGAAAAAATATCTTTGTTTGTTTTTGGGGAATCAGTATAAAAAATATGTTTAAAGTACCCTTTATGCTTCGCAAGACCAATCCATCCTACATCATTAAAAAGACTGTTATATTCATTAAAATCCTCTTTTTTATTGAACATACGAAAATCAATTTTGTAAATCCGATTTTTTTGTTCTGCATACTGCAGAGGTTCGAAAACATATTGACAGTCATCAATATCCTCCGAATCATAACTTTTAAGTACCCAACCATCTTGTAACATGCTTTGTAACCATTGTTCCTCTTCTGTAAAATTAGAAAATTTCTTACTCACCTTTTTGAAGTTATTTCTTTTTACCATTTCTTATATCCTTTCTTCCATTATTTTTTCAGTGAAAGTTATCATTTTTTGAAATCTGTTAAACTCTAAATGCAATATTTCTTTGCCCTTCTCTGTAATAGCATAGGTTTTCTTTTTACGACTGTCCTCTTCTTGTTTTACAGTTTCAATTAACCTTTGCTTCTGCAAATTATTTAAAACTCCATAAAGCGTTCCTGGTGCAATAATAAAGCTGCCATTACTAACCTCTTCGATACTCTTAATAATTCCATAACCGTGTAAAGGTTCGTGATAGAGAGCTAATAAAATCAAATATGTAGATTCTGACAAGGGATTCATAATTATTACCTCACATATACATTGATACTCGATATATTGTTTCTCATACTATACAACACAATATATTGAGTGTCAATATATTGGGGTGCAACTCAAAATGGTTAAAAATTTAAGTAAAGTAGAAATACAATACGGCTTATTGATTTCGTTAAAACAAACAAATTACTTATAAGTATTGACATCATTTATTAAGCCTGTCACTTTAGCAGTTATATTTTGCACCCGTTTAAAGCGCTATTTTGCTGTACAAATAAATATAAAAGCCCAATCTCTCATTAAAATTGAGAAATTTGGACTTTTATCATTACTCCTGAATAGCGCCCGATTACGGAACCATATAATTCACAATAGCCCCATCCATTAATTAATTTATGTAAAATTAAATTTAGTGTATACATCTTTAAGTGCTTATTCGTTGTATAAGTGTAGGGAGGTCAAAATGTGAATAAAGAAAATGTACTAGCCTCCTATCTTATCAATTTAGGAGAGGAAGTGTTCCGGCTATTACTAGCAAAGGGGGCCAAAAAGGAAGATGCTGAAGATATTATACAAAATACCTTTTACAAAGTTTATCTACTGTTGGATAACCTAACAGAGAGCAATATACGTCCGTGGTTTTTCAGAGTATCACTCAATGAATATATTGACTTGAAAAGGAAAAAGGAGAATCAGAGCGTTTACTTATCAGAGGAAATTTATTCAAAGCTGCAACATACAGATCGTGAATTTGATGTCATTTTAAATAAAGATGAGATTTTTTATTTATTAAAAGACATCAAAAAGGAATACAAAGAAATTTTCTTTTTAAAGTATTATTATGATTTATCATATGAAGAAATTTCTATTATTTTAGACATCCAAGTAGAAAGCGTAAAGCAAAAATTATATCGCGCACGTAAATTTATTCATTCAAAAATAGGAGGAAAACTATAATGGACACTTCATTAAGTGGAGCATTAAAAAAAGCTAAACGTAAACAACTACTAAAAATAATCATTACTTCAATTATTGTCGTACTGATTCTTTTACCAATCCTTTATAAAACAGGCAACTACTTTGCTGCAAAAAGTTCTGCAAGACTTAACGACCGGCTTTTCTTACATAATGCAATCGCCGAACCTAATATTCAAATTGACTCTCAAGTAACTGCTAATTCATCAATGTTTAATGGCAACATTATTACTAACCGTTCTAAAAATATTGATGGCTACTTAGTTCAATGGAGCAGACTCACAAGTTCGTATGATTGGCTTCGCATAAATATTGATAATAATGAGTTAACTCCGGGGTTTTATTGGTCTGACAAAGGGTCCTATGAGTATGATAAACAAACAAAAAATAAAGTTGCAACATTTTATAATCCATCCATTCAGAAATATTATGATGGCATACAAAACGAACTAGGGGAAATTTCACAAATGGAGAATCACGTTGCAGAAGTTGCCATTTCTTTCAATCAACCTTATACATGGAAAGAAATACAAGCAAAAATCCCCAATAATTTAAATATTGTATGGTTGTATATGACATCACCAATTGGAGATGAAAGTAAAGGACCTGCCGGTATGCCGGTTTATGGATTTGCCCCATCTGATTCACCGAAAGAAGCATACAAAAATTTTATTGATGCGCTTGAAAAATATGATGTTAATGACGAAACAATCCAGAAATTTTTAAATTTAAATAAAAAGAAGCAGTTTGATGAGGTGAAAATTTTGGGGGTAATGCTCACTGGCCAAACAAAAAATTTTAAAGCCTTAGAAAATAAAGATTTTATTCGTGGTGCTTCAGTAGGCGCTACTGCGCAAATTGTCCCTTATATTAAACCCGAAAAATAGCGAGTAGATACCAGATTTATATTTAGTCTCTCTTGCAGTAAGTGGCTGGAATCCTAGCGAACATAACAACTAATAGCCTTTACTTTGCAATCAGCTTGAAAAAGTAAAGGTATCAAGGAAAAGAGACAGTATCAAAAATGAAAAAGGTACTGTCTCTTTTTCTATGTATATTTTTGACTAAACTGTTCGTTATCTTCAAGAAAACCTTCAAAATCTTCTCTAAATTTTAGCAAAATTACCCAATCCCTTAATGAGTGTTTATTCCAGAAAATGGCCCGATTGCTGAACAATCTTCTTTATTAATTGGACAACAATTTAATTTCTTTGAAACGAATAGTGTCATAACTTTTAAATATTGACACCAACTGTCAGGGCTCAATGATAAATACGGACTGGATTAACTATTACTTACGAGTATAGAAAAATATGGATAATATGGAATGGAGATGATAACATAAAGGATAACAATAATTTCTTAATATTCAATAAGGTTAGGAGGGGGATTAATGTTAGAAATTAAAAATGTGTCAAAAACCTACGATAAAAACACCGCCTTACAAAACGTGAATTTTACTATCCCTAGTGGTGTTTGCTTTGGGTTAATTGGACCAAATGGTGCTGGTAAATCCACATTAATGAAAATTTTAGCTGGTATCATCGAAAAATATGAGGGGGATGTTACTTTTCTAGGGGATGAAATTAAAACCAATTCTCATAAGATAAAAAAACAAATTGGTTATATTCCACAAGATATTGTTTTGAATGAAACTTTAACTGCAATTGATAATCTTGAGTTCTTTGGTTCGGTTAACGGATTGTCATCAAAAGAGGCAAAGATAAAAGCATTGAAAGTATTAGATTTGGTCGGTTTAAAAGATCGAGGAAAAGAAGCAGTTAAAACCTATTCTGGTGGGATGAAAAGAAGGATTAATATCGGGTGTGCTTTAATGCATAATCCTAAGTTTATTATTATGGATGAACCGACTGTGGGTGTGGATCCTCAATCAAGGAATTATATCTTTGAAATCATTCACAAATTAAAAACACAAAACATCACGGTTTTATATTCTAGTCACTATATGGAAGAAATTGAGCATTTATGTGAATATATAGCTTTAATTGATAAGGGCACGGTATTAGAAAATGGTTCGGTACAAGAAGTACTACATAAATATTCTACTCCATCCGTTTACGTTGAGGGGGAGACAATAACGGAAGAAATGTTTACTTCGCTAGGAAATGTATATCTAAAAGGAAACGGGATTGTTGTAGAAAACGATGAAGCTTTAACCTTATTAGAAAAGGTGACAAATCTATTAAAAGAACATCAATTAGAAGTAAATCGTTTAGAAATTGCAAAACCAAACTTAGAAGATATCTTCTTGAAGTTAACCGGAACATCTTTACGGGATTAAAGGAGTGGGAATATGATTGGTGCTTTTATTAAAAAAGAACTAAAAAGAATGAGTAAAGAAAGAGGTATGTTTTTCTTCCTTATTATTCTACCTATTTTATTTATTGTAATGTTTTCAACCATTTTAGGAAATCAAAACTATACTTTTCAAATTCATTACATAGATCAAGATCACTCCGCTTTATCAAAAGATTTTATTCATCATTTATCTCCTTCTAAAACCTTTGAGCTGGTAAAAGAATCAGACGAAAAAGAAGTACTTGCTCAAATAAAAAAAGGAAAGGATACAAATCTATTAATCATTGATAAAGGATTTGAATCGTCTATCAAATCTGGACAGTCTCCTATTTTACATTTTTACTATGATAAGAACCAAAGTTCGGCTCAAGAGGTTGCTCCTATTAAAACCTTAGTGGAAAACATAATAAACGGCTATAACCAAGCTAAAATCCAGACATTCGTTCAATCTCACTCTAAAAATGTTACAGAGGCTCACTATGTTTTATCTCCTTCGATCGATTTAAAGTCTAAAGCAGTTTCTGTAAAAAAAGTAAATGCAATTACTAGTATCGTGCCTGGATATACTGTTATGTTTGTATTCTTTATATTGATGAGTATGGCTCGAACCTTTATCAGGGAACGGGACAGTGGAATGTTAGCTCGTTTATATGCAACTTCTATAACCAGGTTTCAATATACGTTCGGAATGTGGATACCTTGTGTTATTGTAGTGCTAATTCAAATAGCTGTCTTATTAGGTTTTGGTTATTTTGCTTATCATTTGAGTTTAGGAAATATCCCTTCTCTAATTGTACTATCTTTCATATTGACCTTAGCTGTTACTACACTTGGGTTAGTGATCTCTTTTTATACAAAGAGTGAACAAATGGCCATAGGCCTTACTCAAATTATCACAATGGGTGGAGCTGCATTAGGTGGACTTTGGGTTCCGTTAGATATTATGCCGAAATCGATTCAAACAATTGCTCATTTCTTACCTCAATATTGGGCACAAACAGGCTATGTTAATATAATGACAAGAGGGGCTAATTTAGCTGATATATTGCCAACTTTATATTATTTAATTGGATTTAGTATCATTTGTTTTATTTTAGCTTTAGTAGGATTTAAAAACTTCTTTAAGGGAGCTACAAATTAATTATTTTTCCTTTGGTTCCATAAATCACAAAATAACGGGCAATACATATTAAATACATATTAAATACATAATATGTATTTAATATGTATTGCCCGTTTCAGACTGTCGACAAATCCGAAGGATTTCGGGTTTAAAATCGACAGTCTTTTTTGTTTGGCCATATTAAACTTGTCTGTTGATTTCCGTTCCAGGCGGCTTCGCTTTCCGCGGGCGGTTCGGGGAGCCTCCTCTGCGCTTTCAGCGCCTGCGGGGTCTCCCCTGTCCCGTACTCCCGCAGGAGTCTTCGCCGCCTTCCACTCCAATCAACAGAGTGTAAAAATCAATAATGTACATTAACACAGCCTTTTGTATAATTTATTTACAGAGAATTAATAGAGGTGGATGGAATGCTTTCGAAAAATACACAGATAAATCGTGACCAAATTGAAATGATTGCCTTAGATCAACTTGTACCTGCTGATCACTTGGTTCGCAAAATAGAAGCCGCAGTAGATTTTTCATTTATCTATTCATTGGTTGAAGATTTGTACTCAACTAAGCGCGGACGTTCAAGTATTGACCCTGTTGTATTAATTAAGATGGCTTTCATTCAATATACCTTCGGTATCCGTTCGATGCGTCAAACGATAAAGGAAATTGAAACAAATATGGCGTATCGCTGGTTTTTAGGATTTGGTTTTTATGATAAAGTACCCCACTTTTCAACTTTTGGTAAAAACTACGAACGTCGTTTTAAGGATACAGACTTATTTGAACAAATTTTCTACCGTATTTTAAAAGAGGCAGCAGATAAAAAGTTAGTTAGTTCGGAACATGTATTCATTGATTCAACTCACGTTAAAGCAAGTGCAAATAAACGCAAATTCGAAAAGAAAGTAGTTCGGAAAGAATCAAAAGCTTATGAAGCACGTCTTCAAGCAGAAATTAATAGTGATCGTGAAGAACATGGGAAAAAGCCCATCCCACCAGATAAATATGAAAAAGAAGAAAACAAAGAAATAAAAGAAAGTACAACAGATTCGGAGAGTGGTTACTATGTAAAAGACGAAAGGACAAAGCAATTTGCTTATTCATTTCATGCAGCCGCAGATAGAAATGGTTTTGTCCTGGGGACTATTGTAACTCCAGGTAACGTTCATGATAGTACAATGTTAGAGCCTCTAGTTGAAAAGGTCATTGAAAAATGTGGGAAACCTAATGCTGTAGCTGCTGATGCCGGATATAAAACACCTGCTATTGCTCAATATTTAATTGAAAATGAAATTCGCCCTGCTTTACCCTATACACGACCACGTACAAAGGAGGGATATTTGAAAAAGCACGATTATGTCTATGATGAGCACTTTGATTGTTACATATGTCCGGAAGGACAAGTTCTGGATTATAGAACGACTACTAAGGAAGGTTATCGACAGTACATCTCTAATCCTGTTATATGTAAGGATTGCCCACTTCTAGCACAATGTACACAAAGTCAAAATCATCAAAAGCTCATTCAACGACATATCTGGGAACCATATCTTGAAGAGGCTGAACATCTTCGTCATACAGAAGAGAATAAAATAATATATGCACGTCGTAAAGAAACAATTGAACGTGTATTCGCGGATGCGAAAGAAAAGCATGGTATGCGATGGACAACCTTAAGAGGTCTTAAAAAATTGTCCATGCAGGCGATGCTTACTTTTGCTGCTATGAATTTAAAGAAGTTGGCTACATGGACTTGGAAAAGTCCAGAAATGGCATAAAAATAGACCCCGCCGGGGTCTACCTTAAGAAAAATCAAACAGAAAAATCCCAATTTTAGAAAAGGGCGCCAGAATCGGAACTTTTGAAATGCCTTTTGTCTACAATCTGTAACGGGCAATACATATTAAATACATAATATGTATTTAATATGTATTGCCCGTTTACTTTTTGCTAAAGAATAGCGCCCGATTGCTGAATAATGAAAAATGCAAAAGAGGTAAAAAAATGGCTCCTCAGTTAAAAGGATATTTGTCATCATTCATGATGTAAGGATCACCCTAAGGTATTTTTAATTATTGGATTATTTCAAATGAGAAACCTCATTACAAATTAACGCTTCTCATATCCGGATAACGTTCTCCTGCTGCCACACCTTTTGGAGCTACTTCATTAATGCGGCGAAGGTCTTCTTTGGATAATTGAATTTTAAGGGCTCCAATATTTTCTTCTAGATATTGAATTCGTTTTGTTCCTGGAATCGGGACAATATCATCCCCTTGAGACAGAATCCAAGCAAGTGCCAGCTGTGAAGGCTGACAGTCTTTTTCTCTTGCTAATTCTTTAATTTGATTCACAAGATCTAAATTTTTTGTAAAGTTTTCTCCTTGAAAGCGAGGAGAAAAGCGGCGATAATCATCTTCTGCCAAGTCTTCAAATGTTTGAATTTTCCCTGTTAAAAAGCCTCTTCCTAAAGGACTGTAGGCTACAAATCCAATTCCAAGCTCACAGATAACAGGTAAAATTTCGTCTTCGACATCTCGGCTCCATAATGAATATTCCGTCTGAATGGCTGTTATTTCATGTACCGTATGAGCACGGCGGATCGTTTGAGGAGCTGCCTCAGACATGCCAAGGTAGCGTACTTTTCCCTCTTGAACTAATTCAGACATCGCACCAATTGTTTCTTCAATTGGAATATTAGGATCTACTCTATGCTGATAATAAAGATCAATATAATCTACACCTAAGCGGGATAAACTTGCATCACAAGCTTGTTTTACATAATCTGGATGGCCATTAACTCCTAAAAATGATCCATCTTCCCCTCTTACATTTCCAAACTTTGTTGCCACAATAACTTGATCACGTCGATCTTTAATAGCTTGACCAACTAATTTTTCATTTTGGCCAACGCCGTACATATCCGCTGTATCAAGGAAATTGATGCCCAGTTCGATGGCACGATGAATGGTTTTTACTGATTGATCATCATTTCGCCCGCTGTAAAAATCAGACATGCCCATACAGCCTAAACCAAGAGATGAAACCTCTAAATCAGATTTTCCAAGCGTTCTTTTCTTCATATTAACCATCCTCTCTGCTTAAATTAAGGTGTGAAATAGTTAAATTTTTCTAAACATTACAAAATTTATTATAATCTAAGATTAAGAAACGAGTAAAGAATAAGGACTTACAGGCTGTCGAGAACCTTGACAGCCTTATCAGGGGTAGAGCAACCATTAAGGAAATAAGGGAATATCTGCAATTTACTGGTAAAGTTATTGCGAAATACAGGATTTACAACGCTAATGATAACACCGTTCGGAAACCCGAACGGTGAAAAAATAGTTGTTTAATTCTTTAGTAAAAAATATCGTTTTTAAGAATCAGTAACAATAAAGTTGTTTAAAATCTGCCTTAGTTGGTTGAGAGATGCAGATGCAACCTCTTGACTGAGCCAGACACACAGTGACACAAGGTATTGCCCACCGTATTTACTTGTCCGACGGACAAATCCTACATCTTTTGCGAGTCTATGAAGGATTTCAGGAGATAAATGACATTGTAATTCCTGAGCGAAGAGACGCAATTCTTCTGAAAGTGAAATATCCATAAAAAATGCCATCCTTTTCAATGATTCTACGAAAAGAGTAGCGTATTTCTCGTATAGGGGATACATGATTAGATTGGCTTGATAGGCATGCGTCAGGACCCCATAAACGACCAACCGGCAGCCGGGAATTAATCATTCGGCTGCCGGTTGGCTTCAATATATCGCTTCGTTCAGTCACGGGCGTAATCCGCCGATAGTGTAACCGCCATCTACGAGTATGCTCTGACCAGTTACAAAACGAGCATCGTCGGAGAGAAGCCAGACCACAACATCCGCTACGTCTTCGGATTGGCCCACCCGCTGTAATGGAGTTTGCCTGACGAAGGGACGCGCTGTAGTCTCGTCGCTTAGAACCTCCTGCGACATCGGGGTTGCAATCATTCCAGGACTGACATTGTTAACTCGAATATTGCTAGGACCAACCTCCAACGCCACGGTTCTCATCATTGCATCGAGTGCTCCCTTGGAGGCTGCGTAGCCTGAAGTACCGGGCATTGCCCCATGAGCCGTCCACGAAGAAGTGTTAACGATCGAGCCCTGGATTCCACTGTCGAGCATCATTTCTCACAGCAATACCCTACGTCATCCGATCGCGATACATGACGTCTCTACCTAAAGAATGCTGACACACCTTGCTTCTCCGTCTATATAACAAATCCAACACCTTAGTGACTTCTGTTACGCCTTACAAAAAACTTTATTAAAGCAAAAAAAGACGCAACCAAATTGGCTGCGCTTGTATTTAAAAAAGTTTAATTATGGAAAGCATTTTATTTATGGATTTTACGGTTTCAAGTTTCAGCCATAAAAAGTCATTCCTTGCTTTAGATTGACTGAAGATTAATCGATGACTATTACTTGGACAATGTCCTGAAAAGCCACTCGATTGAATTCGCCAAGCTTAACTTCTATTCGAATTTGATTTGTTATCGGGTCTACATAATGGACGTGACCCATTAAATTCTCCATAAAACCATCTTTCCATACCATTATCCGTATCTTTAGGTTATGTTCCATAGCGTAAGCAATTCTTAGATCGAATTCTTCCACCTCATATTCATCGATAATCGGCTTCGCTATCCTTTCCGTATCACGCCACAATCCACGTTGAGCCTTAATTAGCTCCGGGGCTTCAAATGCAAACTGCCACTTCATCTTCCTACGGTCTCGTATCGCCATTCTTTCGCCTCCTTTACTACATATATTATATACGAACAAACATTCTGTATGAATTGAAAATAAAAGAGCGGTTAGAAAACCACTCAAATTAGAAAATTTTCCTCAAAAAGAAATTAGCAACGTGAATTACATCTCACAGCTTCTTCCACACAAAAATCTAGACAATTTCGAAGTCCCCTACAAGATACGATACACCGCCCATAGTCTGCTCTGCATCTTTCTATACACGTTTCGTTGGGACTTTGCGTAGAACATGAGCAACTATTTTTCCGACGGCGTCTTTGATTACTTTGATCTCTTTGGTCTGCCCAACCAGGTTCATTTCTATTATCTAACAATTATACTTCACCTCACTAAATAGCTATTTAACTAATCCATACCGAAAAACTAAGGATTCTTACCTCTCACAGTTATCGTAGCATTGACGTACTTGTTCAAAACACGCATCTAAGCAACGTTGCTCTCTATAACAACGATCTATACAGTGCAAATAACCGGATACACAACCTTCTAAACAAGGAGGGAGGGTGCCTTTCTGAGGACAATCGCAATTACGTTTTCTTCTCATATCCGCCCAACCAGGTTCATTTCTGCCATTTAGCATTATTTTCACCTCACATTCATAGCTTTTACTAACAATTTATTCAGGATTAAATATAGTTCTTGGACAAACCTCGAAACATAAAAGAAAAACGCCACCATTTAAGATGACGAAATTGGTAATTGTTATAATCCATTGATGCCATTCTTATTACCTCCACTAAATCCTTTTAGTATATCTCAACCCTCCATGCAATATCATGCGACTAATCTATCACAACAACCCCGACAACATCCTTGAATGCCATTCTTTCAAACTTACCACACTTTACCCCAATATGAATCTGACGCGTAATCGGATCAACGAAATGCACTCGACCAGTTATATCCGTAATAAATCCGTCCGTCCATTCACTTACCTTCACTGTAAGATTATGTTCCATTGCGTAAGCAATTCTTAGATCGAATTCTTCCGTCTCGTATTCGTCAATGATTGGCTTTGCCATTCGTTCCGTGTCCCTCCAGAAATTACGCTGGGACTTAACTATCTCAGGTAATTGAAATGCAACTTGCCATTTGGTCATACCGCGATCACGTATCGCCATACTTATCGCCTCCTATATACCCATTATATACGAACTAACGTTCTATATAAATGCAAAAAAAACGCAACCGTTATGGCTGACGCTCTTGATCCTTAAACATGAATCGGTGCATTTAAAATGCTAACCGTAAAAAAAAAGGCGCTCCATGGATTACAATGAGCTTGATTAATTAAAGTACTTTTTATCTCTCTTCTTTTTTCTTTTAATGATGATAAAAGCAATTACACCTATCAAAAGAATGACTCCCCCTGTTGTATATACCATGTAGGGGTTTTCGTAATATAACAATTCTATAGAATTGCCTCCACCCGCACTAAGATAACCAATTCTATATCCTTTCCTGAAATCGACTAAATTTTGACCACTGCTATAATAATCATCATGGTCGTCATAATTATACCCTTCCCTCTTGTAAGCAAAACCAGTTCTATAACCATATTGAAAAGCTAAACTTTTAGATGCATATTGAGATGGCAAGGTCACACTATCTATTCTCTCTGAATCAACATTATTACTTGAATCTTGATCAGTCACATTCAAGCTGTTATTTACGTTCCATTTCTGATCGTCGCTTGTTGAATCCTTTGATTCTGAATATGTACTATCATTTGAGTCAGTCGATGATGAACTATTGGTGGAATCTTCAGTTTTATCGTCATATTGATTTGTATCTGAATTGTAGGTAGAGTCTTGCTGAGTATTATCATCATCTTGGTTAGTATCGTTATTATAAGTTGAATCTTGTTGGGTGTTATCATCATACTGATTGGTACTATTTGATTGATCCGGAACATTGTTATTTCCACCACTCGGATATTCAGGATGAGTCTTAGTTCCTTCTTCCCCTGTATATGGATTAATGTTTCCTTTAGTTGACCAGTTGTTATTGAAATTTCCATCCGGGTCGCTTCTATAATGAGGACGTACATAAGTTCCATCTTTTCTGTAATAGCCATGTACGTAAACTGACGCATTCACATGTGTAGTAACTACAATCAATAAACAACTTAACAATAAAGCAATTATCTTTTTATTTAGCATATAGTGCCCCCTCTTCCTACTTAAATAGTAACAATTTACTAGTTAATTATCCATAGAATTCCTTTAGCTAATATATAAACGCCACCAATAATGGTGACGTAATGATTATTTAAATCCTTGTTTTTATAGACCGTCAAACACCTTTTCAATAGCATCCTCTAAATCTTTTTCATATATCTTAACATATCGCTTTAATATCTCTAACGATTGATGACCTGATAAACGTTGCAATACAAAAATATTCGTCCCTGCCTCCACTTAAGGTAGAATGCCATTTGATTACTTATAAAAACTTCCGTAAGCTTTCTGCGACCTCTTCCTTATCCAAGTGTAAGTATTGCGTTGTAACCGCAAGATTGCTATGACCTAACGCTTTTGATATTTCAGCAATGTTGGCACCTTTATTAAGCAGCGACTTAGCAAATCCCCTTCTGAGTGCATGCGGATTGAGGTTACGTAGTCCATATATTCGAGAATACTTGTTTAAACGCTTTTGTATGTTGTTATGGGTAGGACTATTTGAAATAATCCCGCCTTGTTTCGTAATAAATACGTAATTATTTTGGATTCCATACTCACGCCTAATTGCATCATTCTGGCACAACAGGACCCTGAGCATTCGGGCCAATGTTTCGTCAAATGGCAGAAGTAACTGCTGGTGGTTCTTTATGATTGCACCGTCTAGTCTTAATAACATTTCGTCAAAGTCGATGTGCTTATTTTCGAGATGAACGATTGTATTAATTCGAATCCCAGTTTTGAACATCAACAATAAAGCCGTAGCATCTCGTAATTGAAAGAAGTCACCTAAGTCCAACAACGATAATAACTTTCGAATATCCCGCTCTGTAGTACCTTCTTTTACGTTGTTATCAACGCGAATAGTGATCGTTTTCCAAAATTGCTTATCTATCCATCCGTTACTAAAACATCGTGATAAAAATGCTTTTAAACACTTTACACGGGTTAACTTCGTTTGATTGCTAACGTCCATCATTGATAGCCAATCGTAAATCCGATCCGCCGTAATATCGTCTAAATAAGTAAGTCGAGTCGTTTCCTTAAAGTGATTTACATGAATGGTGTAGTCGCTGATTGTTCGAGGTCGATTACCACTGATCTCCATTTGTCTTGTAATAGACGCTAATGCTTTTTCAATTGTTAATCGATTAGGATCAGATTTGTTCGCTTTTGGACGCTCAATAAAAAGGTCGCTAAGGTCTTCCGTAATAGTAAAAACGCTTTTCTTTTTCGACAAATAAAAAACCTCCTAGTACACGCCTAATTTTGGTCCATATCGGCTTTTGACCGATGCACTGACCGTTGCATTTGGCGTTCTAGAAGGTTAATTTGACGGGCTTTAACGCTGTTTTTAAAGACGCGCCTTAGAGGATTCGAACCTCTGACCGTACGCTTAGAAGGCGTATGCTCTATCCAGCTGAGCTAAAGGCGCAACATATGTATGGCGGAGAAGGAGGGATTTGAACCCTCGCGCCGGTTACCCGACCTACACCCTTAGCAGGGGCGCCTCTTCAGCCTCTTGAGTACTACCCCACAAACATAAAAATGGCTCCGCAGGTAGGATTCGAACCTACGACCGATCGGTTAACAGCCGATTGCTCTACCACTGAGCTACTGCGGAACAATGAGAATATTTATGATGATGGGCCTAAATGGACTTGAACCATCGACCTCACGCTTATCAGGCGTGCGCTCTAACCAGCTGAGCTATAGGCCCATTATAAAATGTTTTTTACACTCTATCAAGTTGGATCGGGTGATGGGAATCGAACCCACAACAACAGTTTGGAAGGCGGTGGTTTTACCACTAAACTACACCCGCAAATCATATTTTATTTTGACCAATACCGGTGGTCTGGGGCGAACCGACACTCCTTACGGAACACGATTTTGAGTCGTGCGCGTCTGCCAATTCCGCTACACCGGCATTTATCAATCGAAGGCAGCACCCGGAATTGAACCGGGGATAAAGGTTTTGAATTTAGATAATTATGTCAAGAACTAAGTACCAATTAAATAAGGCGACAGAAACGTTTAATAGATATCATGGTGTGGTATAGAACCAAATTAAATTACTTTTAAAAGAGGGTGGGGCTACAAACGACATCAAACATATATACAACAAAAACGTGCTAGTCCCCAGAATTTTTTAAAAAAATTTCCCTGTCCACCGATTATTAAGATATTTCAAGAATATACAAGGAAAATTAACAATAAATTAATAATTTTTGGGGATATATTAATATATTCATTCTTGTCCATTGAATTTCATTTATTTTAAGTCAAATACGAAATGCCCTTAAAGATAATTTTAGATAAAATAGAAAATATAAATCAGCTGAAAATACTAAATTTACTATTTCAGAAAATACCGGTTCAAGACCAAAATTCAATTTACAACTAGTAAAGATAGATTAAATAAAAAAATGCACACCACGATTTAAAAAAACAGAATTTCGTAGTAGTATGAAATTAATCGGTAACAAATTTAAAGGGGTGACGTATTTTTCGGGAGGACAAATTTAATGCCTGTTTACAAAGATGATGAAAAAAAAACTTGGTTCTACGTTTTCAATTTTTATGACGAAAACACTGGAAAAAGAAAACAAAAGAGAAAACGGGGCTTTTCAACTAAAAAAGAGGCCACTGATGCCTTAAGGAAATTAGAAGTGCAATATGCAGAGGGTTCTTATATTGAAACAAAAAACATTTTATTTAAGCAATATATCAAAGATTGGCTTTCTATTAAAAAAATCTCTCTAAGCAACCACACTTTGGAATTGTACGAAAGAAGTATAAAAAACCATATAGCACCAACATTAGGTAATATTACATTACCAAAAATGAAACCACAGCATATTCAAAAGTTTATTTTAGCAATGCATGAACAAGGATTAGCGGATTCAACTATTAAAAGAACTTTCAATATTGTTAACGTATGTTTAAATGATGCTGTAAAACTTGGTGATATTGTTAGTAATCCTGCTACAAAGATTGAAAAGCCCAAGTTACAACCTAAAGAAATGAATATATGGACTATTGACCAAATTCAACATTTTTTAGAATGTTCAAAAGGCCACAGATTGTATTGTATATTTCACTTGGCAATTATGACTGGTCTAAGAAAAGGCGAAATCCTTGGCTTGCGTTGGAAAGATGTTGATTTTGAAAAACAAGTTTTATATGTAAATCAAACTTTGGAACATGACGGCAAAACGATAAAAAAAGGGGCAAAAACAAAAAGTAGTGTTAGATCTGTAACACTCTCCCCTAGCACAAGGCAAGTGTTGCTAGCACATAAGAAAAGACACGATTCTGAAAAGGAAGGTTATGATATAGAATATAAGGAGCTGGACCTGATATTTCGCTCCGAAACTGGTAGTCCGTTTCACCAACGTAATCTTACAAGAATTTTTCAAACCCTAACAAAAAAGGCCGAATTACCCCATATTCGCTTTCATGATTTGAGGCATACTCATGCTGCATTAATGATAGCTCAAAATGAACCTATGAAATTAATTGCAGAAAGGTTAGGACATAGTAAAATTAGCACTACAATTGATACGTATGGCCACCTACTACCAAATATGCAACATGATGCATCTAACCGACTTGATCAAACCATTTTTGGAAAATCATAAAAAATGTTGCCAAACGGATGCCAATATTTTAAAACAATAAAAAGACCACTTCCGAAGAAGCAGTCTTTTTTCAAAGAACCCTTTGTTCCGAAGGGTTCTACGGGTTTGGCACCCAATGACCTGTGAGGGGCTCGAACCCCCGACCCCAACCCTGTCAAGGTTGTGCTCTCCCAGCTGAGCTAACAGATCTAGTATTAAGATATATTTAATTATATTAAAAACGATAAATATGTCAACTACTTTTTTGAAATTTACATAAACAAAAAGGAACGTTAGTTCTTATTTTATTGCACAAAGAACACACGTTTGGTTATAATGTTATTATAAAAATAAAAGGTGGTGCTATTATGTTAGATGGTTTATTTCTTCGTTCGATTGAAGAAAATATACCTTTGGAAATGATTTACCTTGCTGACAACCATGTAATTACCCAGAGAAGACTGATTGTAAAAGAAGTGAATGACGAATACATTCGTGCCTATTGTCTGCTTCGGAAACAGGTCCGCACTTTTAAACGAGAAAATATTTTATCCCTTATGTCTGAGTCAAATAATAAAAAACACTATCTTCACTAAATATTCTTCCAACAATTCCCCCGTACCTGTCACCTCATTATCCAAAGCAATTCCTAAATAGTTATGGTAAAATGCTCTTGTATTTAGTCGAACTATGGGGGTTTTTAGTAAATGGACTATCCAAAAGGAACGATAAAAGAACTAACTTTTCAGAGTAATGAGCTTGGCGAGGAAGTGACGCTGCTTGTTTACTTGCCCGCGAACTTTTCACCACTATATAAATACTCGCTGTTAATTACTCAGGATGGACGAGATTATTTCCAGCTTGGCCGAATCGGGCGATTGGCAGATGAATTACTTTTTGAAAAGGAAATGGAAAATTTAATTATAATTGGGGTACCCTATAAAAATGTAGAAGACCGCCGCAGGAAATATCATCCTGAAGGTGAACAGAATCAGCAATACATTCGCTTTCTGGCACATGAGCTCGTTCCTTTCCTAGACAGTGAATTTCCTACTTTCCAAATGGGATCTACAAGAGTTTTAATTGGAGATTCTCTTGGTGCTACAGTATCTTTTATGACAGCCATTCAATACCCGCACACATTTGGAAAAGTGATCATGCAATCACCATTTGTCAATCAACAGGTGATAAACTCAGTTAAAAAGTTCGATAACCCAGAGCTGTTGGAAATCTATCACGTTATTGGCACGAAGGAAACCGAAGTAAAAATGACAGATGGCAACATTGGTGATTTCTTAAGCCCTAACCGGGCATTAAACAAGGAAATTATCCAAAAGCCATTTACCTATTTTTACGATGAATTTGATGGGAACCATACATGGACATATTGGCAGCCAGACTTAAGACGAGCCCTTCTAATGATGTTTTAGACATCGCAAGTGTATTATTTTCATAAATTCCGAAAATTTGCTATAATACAATGTAAGCTTTTTCATTTTTCTTAATTTAGGCTTATCCTGTCTATTGATAGAAAAATTCACTTAAATGGAGGTATACCTATGAAATTTGGCGTTGTCATTTTCCCATCGAAAAAACTTCAGGATTTGGCGAATTCCTATCGCAAGCGTTACGACTCGCACTATGCCTTAATTCCTCCACACTTAACATTAAAGAGTGCTTTTGAAGCAACGGAAGAGGAAGCGAAAGATTTCAGTGATAAACTGAGGCAAATTGCCAAACATACGAATGAGTTCTCTTTAAAAGCAACCAAAGTCGGCTCTTTTTTCCCTGTCAATAATGTGATCTATTTAAAGGTTGAACCAACGGAAGAATTAACAGCTTTACATACCAATATAAAGCAAGAATTCTATGATCAAAATCAGGAATATGCTTTTGTTCCGCATATTACCATTGGCCAAAATCTTTCAAATGATGAGTATTCAGATGTTTACGGCGCACTTCGCATGACAAAGGTGGAACATGAAGAAATCGTCGATCGTTTCCATCTTCTTTATCAATTAGATAACAATTCTTGGACTGTATATGAAACATTCCGTCTCGGAAAGGAATAATCAATCGTGCAAGTCATAATCGCAACAACCCCAAAAGAACGGGACGATGCTTTTAAAGTAAGAAAAATTGTCTTTGTCGAAGAGCAGAATGTTCCTTTTGAAGAGGAAATTGATCAATACGAGGATGAAGCCACTCATTTTGTCCTTTATCTCAATGGAGAACCAGCAGGAGCAGGAAGATTTAGAATAATAGATGGCACTGGTAAAGTAGAGCGGATCTGCGTTCTTAAAGAGGTAAGAAAAACAGGTTCAGGAAAAGCCATTATGGAAGCTATCGAGTACTTCGCTAAAAATCAAGGAATTCATAAATTAAAATTAAATTCTCAAACCCACGCGATACCATTTTATTCAAACCTTGGATATGAAGTAGTATCTGAGGAATTTATGGATGCCGGGATCCCTCATAAAACCATGATGAAGCAAATTTAATGGTCGAATGCATGTTTTGGTATATCCGGAACATGCTTTTTTTATTTCCTTCCATCTAAGTATACTTTCAGGTTGTCACATGTTTTGATATGATAGACCATGTGTTATTTTTTGAAATTGAGGGCTGCAAAAATGAAAACAGTGATTTATAAAAATCAGCTTCTATTCTTAGATCAAATAAATCGTGAAGAATATCAAAAATTATATGCAGCAGGAAAACAGCATGAACTGCATTGTCCTGTTTGCCGAGAAAATGTTCAGTTAAAGCTTGGAATTCATATGGATCCACCTTACTTTTTCCATACGAAATCACCTGAAAAGCACTGTCCAGACCCCGAAATGGAACAACCATCCTCCTCTCAGGAATTTGTGGAACAAAATGGGTTTAAAATTCCAAAAGGCAGAACCATAACAGATACTCCCATAACATTGGAAGTTTTCAAACCAGCCAAAACCATCCAATATCAAGTCCCATTTACAAAGCAAAATAATAAAGAGACAAAAATCTTAGATGGATATATTCAGGAGCTAGCGAAAACGGGAGTTGTTCTGGATCATGACCAAGTGTCTGCGGTAATGGAAACAGATGGTTCTTTACTTGTCATAGCGGGAGCAGGGAGCGGAAAAACCAGAGTTCTAACGACTCGAACAGCCTATATGCTGGAAGTAAAAAAAATTGATCCGCGCTCCATCATGCTCGTTACCTTTACTTCAAAGGCCGCAACTGAAATGAAGCAAAGGCTAAACACTTATCCTGGTATAAAACAGGAGAAGATTAATCAGCTAGTGGCTGGGACGTTTCACAGCATTTTTTACCGTATATTAATGTTTCATGATCGTAAAAATTGGTCTCCAGATAAACTTTTAAAAAAGGAATGGCAGCGGGAGCAAATCTTAAAGGAAGCAGGAAGAGAGCTTGACTTGTCTGAAAAGGAATTTGCTTACGATTTAGCATTACAGCAAATCAGCTATTGGAAAAACTCTTTGTTAATGCCAAATGAAGTGAAACCTGCATCGGAATGGGAAGAAAAAACAGCCGTGCTCTTTAAGAAGTATGAAGAAAGCAAAACTAGTAACGGCTGGTTTGATTTTGATGATATGCTGATCGGCTGTTACCGGCTATTTAAATCTTCTCCTTCCCTGCTTGAAACCTATCAAAATCGCTTGCATTATTTTTTAATTGACGAGTTTCAGGATATAAATAAAGTACAATATGAACTAATCAAACTTTTATCTGGTAAACATCAAAATGTGTGTGCTGTCGGAGACGATGATCAGGCTATTTATTCATTTAGAGGAAGTGATCCCAGCTTCCTAATGGAATTTGAACATGACTTTCCACTTGCCAAATTGGTGATTTTAGAGCAAAATTACCGTTCTGCTCATGAAATAGTTGCCGCTGCAGGACAGCTGATTTCCACAAACCGGATAAGAAGAGCCAAAAGGATGCAAGCACAATTTTCATCAGGAGAGCTTCCTTTGTTATTTTTCCCCTTTGATGAGGAGGAAGAAGCAACAATGATTGTTACAGACATTCAGGAACGTATATCTATGGGGGCAAATCCCTCTGATTTTGCCATTTTGTTTCGTACGAATGCCGGGTCAAGGGCTGTTTTCGAGAGGCTGGCCAACTCCAACCTTCCATTTAGAATGGACTTGGATTCCGAATCATTTTATGATCGCTATATTGTTAGATGTGCATTAAGCTTTCTTAAATTGAGCTTGAATGAAGATGACTCGCGAAGCTTGTCAGATATATTGTCCATTTTATTCTTAAAACAGAATGCTATGAATGATTTAAAAGCGAGGAGCATTCTCGAGGATTGCAGTCTGCTGGAAGCACTTTGGCACTTAAAAACCGCTCATGCGTTCCAAGAAAAGAAATTGAAAAAAGTTGTTAACATCATCCGCGGATTAAAAGCCGTGCCGCCAGCGGCAGCCATTGAAAAAATAGAAAAAGATTTAGGATTTCTCGATTTTCTAAAAAAACGCGGCAATGACGCAAATAAAATGGAAAAGGGCTCAGATGACCTCAAGGACTTAAAGACAGCTGCCAAAAACTTTGATACCATCAGCAGCTTATTAGCACATGCTGAACATATGTCTGCCATGAATAAAGAGATCAAAAAGTTGAGTAAACATTTTCCGGAAGCCGTTACACTTAGCACTATTCACCGGGCAAAAGGTTTGGAGTTCCAAACCGTCTATATCATTGGGGCTGTTGACGGCGGCCTACCGCATGACTATTCCCTTGATGCTTATCGTAATGGAGATCATTCTGCATTGGAAGAAGAGCGAAGGTTATTCTATGTTGCGATGACCAGGGCCCGCTCACAGTTGCTCATATCTGTACCCGAAAGCAGACGCGGGAAAAAGGCTCATCGCTCCAGATTTTTGGCACCAATCCTAAAAAAACATCTATAATCCAAAAGAAAGAGGTCTTTTTCCGTAAAATAGAAAAAGACCTTTTTCATTATTTTTTATTTAACATTTTATTGATGGTGTTAAGATCAAGGCTTTTGCCATCATTAACAATTGTTTTCACAATTTGATCTTCCAAATCTTTACTAACAGGTTTATTGGCTAGTTGTGAAACTCTTTTGATTACATTACGGACGGTTTTCTCATCTTTGAAATTGGCGTTCTGTAAGGAATTAGCTAAATCAAAGATATCTTTCATATTCACACCGGTTTTCTTCTCTATATTTTTAAAGAAACCATTATCCATGTTCGATACTCACACTCCTTCATAAGCTACTTTATTCTATGAAAGAAGCGTAAAATGGTGAATGAAGCGCAAAGAAAAGGCTGGCCAATTTTGGCCAACCTTCCCTCGTGCAAAGCCGACTATTTATTAATACCAGCTTGCACCAACGATAATTAAAAGAATGAACAATACGACGATTAATACGAAACTGCCGCCGTAACCAAATCCGCCGCCGTAGCCGTAGCCTCCATATCCAAAGCACATAGATTATTTCACCTCACTTAAGTAATCTCATTAATAACATATGAAATCCCTAAATGATGTGTATAGGCACGGGCAAGCATATCATTCAATAGATTAAAAAATCAGCATTTATCCTTTAGGCTTAAATAAAAGGGCACCAATAAACCCAAATATGATGGCTGCAGAAATACCGGAGCTTGTTACTTGAAACATTCCTGTCAATACGCCTATAATCCCATGAGCTTGTGCATCTTGAAGTGCCCCGTTAACCAGTGAATTTCCGAAGCTAGTGATGGGAACCGTGGCACCTGCACCAGCGAAATCAACTAATGGTTCGTACAAGCCAAAACCACCCAATACCGCGCCAATTACAACAAGCAAGCTTAATGTATGGCCAGGAGTCAATTTTGCCACATCAAATAAAAGCTGCCCAATTACACAAATCACTCCTCCGATAACAAAAGCCCAAAAATACATGGCCAGCATTTGGTCACCCCATTTCTCCATTCATCTCGATTGAAACTGCATGGGCAATACACGGAATGGTTTCTTTTTGTTGAAAGGTAAGCGGTGAAAGCAGCGCACCTGTTGCGACTAGTAAAAGCCGTTTAATATTCCCTTTTTTCATTTCATTTAATAAATGTCCATAAAGGACCGTGGCCGAGCATCCTGCTCCGCTTCCGCCAGATTGAACGGGCTGATTGCTCTTATACATCAATATACCGCAATCTTGGAATTGCTTTCTCTCAAGCTTCAGACCACTTTTATTTAGCAGTTCAAAAGCGGTATCATGTCCAATACGGCCAAGGTCACCGGTGACAATTAGGTCATAATAGGAAGGATCCCGCTCAAGATCACGAAAATGGGCCATTATTGTATCTGCAGCAGCAGGCGCCATCGCTCCCCCCATATTAAAAGGATCAGATAATCCCATATCAATTACTTTGCCAATGGTTGCAGATGTTGTGACTGGAAGTTGCTTTCCAGGGTCATTCTCCTGTAACAATGCGGTACCGGCTCCGGTTATCGTCCACTGCGCAGTAGGAGGCTTTTGACCGCCATACTCTGTTGGATAACGGAATTGTTTCTCAACAGCAGCATTATGGCTGGAAGCTCCCGTAAGTACATGTTTAGCCCCTTTATAGTTAACTACAAATGACGCAAGCGCCAATCCCTCCATTGAGGTGGAGCAGGCTCCAAATAGTCCGAAATAAGGTATCTGCATCGTTCTCGCAGTAAAGCTGGAAGGAGTGATTTGATTAATTAAATCACCAGCGAATAAAAATTGAACCTGTTCCTTCTGTAAATTTGCTTTTTTCAAGGTAATTTTTATCGCTTCCTCTAATAAAACGCGATGTGCCTTTTCATATGACTCCTGCCCCATCCATAAATCTTCATATAATAAGTCGAAATCGTTTGCCAAGTTCCCATTTGCTTCAAAGGGGCCGCCAGTTACACCAGTCGCAGAAATCATTGGACGGTTTTGGAAAACCCAAGATTGATGCCCTTTTAACAATTACAAAACCCCCCACATATTTAACAGCGTTTTTATAAGCGCTACAACAAAAGCTGCAAACACCCCAAAGAGGATGACAGAACCTGCCAGTTTAAAAATGTTGCCACCCACACCAAGCACATACCCTTCCGTTCGATGCTCGATGCACGCTGAAATGACTGCATTTCCAAATCCTGTAACAGGAACAGCGCTACCTGCCCCTGCAAACTGCCCAATACGATCATAAACACCAAACCCAGTTAGCAACATTGAGAAAAACACCATCGTTGCAACAGTTGGATTTCCTACACTCTGTTCAGTGAAATTAAAGAAATAAATATAAAAGTAACTGATGGCCTGTCCAACAACACAAATAAGTCCACCAACCCAAAACGCTTTAATGCAGTTTTTCAAAACCGGTCTTTTTTTCTCATGCTTTTGCTGCAAATGTTGGTAGCTTTTCTGCTGCGGCGTTACTTTACTTTGCTTGTTTTCCATTCTACCTTCTTCCTTTCTTACTTAATATCTTTCGTCATTTTTACAAGCCCTTCCAGGCTCTTCTCTGCCTTTTTAGGTGTCATTTTTGTGTTTTTAATTTTCTCATCAAGCCTTACTGCTTCAAGAAATATTTTATAGTCGCTTGAAACCGTAAAGTCTTCTTTTGGATATTTTTTTTCAAGCATTTTGGTAACGTCCACTTCAATCTTCTTCATACGGAACCTATGAAGATGCTTAACCTTATAGGCAACTAGTGTGTCTTTTTTTCCTTTGACAACCGCAACATCATAAATGTGCGGGTAAGAGCTTACATCCTTTTTAATTGCCTCCACATGGTTGCGTTTCACACCTTTGTTAGTAACAACCGGGGAAGGGTTTGTGGTTTTTATAAGTGCCATTTGACTATTCTTGGCTGATTCATTTTGATTGCAGGATGCGAGCAATAAAATACATGAATAAATAAGGAAAAAACGAATGATCTGCATTATTAATCCTTCCCTTTTCAAGATTTTCAACATTTCGCTTGCTACCAAATAGTTTTTTCGACATTCGCAAAAATTATGACTAACTAAGTGTTATTTTTGCCAAACAAAAAGAAAACCTCCTGAAGAATGATCCTCAGGAAGTTCCAGCATTATTTATTCGTTTTTTTTCCGCATCCGCAGCCCTGTTTTTTTATTGGCTGCGATGTTTTATATATTTTCGTCTTTTTTGATTCGGTTTCTTTTTTCTTATTCACACTTCTCTCCCCTTCACAATACTATTCATTGACTACTATTATGAATATGTTGGAAGCAAGCCTTGTCTCACGGCAAACGCCATTATTTTTCTATAAAATGTTGAACAATTGCCTCAATAATAGCTCCAAAACCGGCAACAGCTAAAATGACTATTACTGGTGCTGAGAATGCAGGAAATAAATAATAAACGATCACAATTGCCGACGCCATCCAAATACCCGTGCACCAATAGCAACTGAGGAGCTCACCAAAAAAGTGCTTTATTCCAGTTTGTTTTGGAATGTAATATACCTCTTCTTCCCCATCGGGATTTACTTCTCTCACCTCATCATAAAATGGGGCACGAATAAATTCAGTTATTTTATCAAAGACAATTAATCTCGTTAGTCTAAAGCAGGCTAAAGACAAAATAAAGAAATTTAAAATAGTCAGCTTCATCATCATGTCCTTTCTTTTTTTACGTAAATAAATCATCCGCCTAATTTTATTAAAAAAAGGCAATTGTCCGTAACCCATAGGGCTCTAGTTAAATATGTTAGTAATGTAAGATATATATAACGGTTTAAGGAGGAAAAAATAAATGGGTTGTGGGAAACATAACGATTTTCATAGCGGCAGCTGTGTGTGCGAAGTCGTCCGTGCGATAAAAGATATCCAAGATAATGCTGTTAGTCCGACAGAATGTGCTGAATGTACCAGCTGTTTTAATGAACCGCTTGGTTCACTAGTATCACCAACAAGAAGAGATCCGGTTGATACACGTGTTTTTGTATTAAAAACTGCAGATGGTACTCCATTTCATGCCTTCTTCAGCAACGAACACAATGCGTGCGTATCCATCTTCTTCCGCGTAGAAGAAGTATTTGATAACTGCTGTGCAACACTTCGTGTGTTAGTACCTGGACGCAGGGAAGGCGGAAACTTTGTTCCAGTAAACCTAGTATGCGGCGGAGACAGATGCTGTGTAGACCTTTCAAGGGTTTGCCAAGTGGAACGATTCCGTGCAAGCAATGATTGCGTAACAGTTGATCTAAGTTGCTTCTGCGCTGTTCAATGTATTGCCGATGTAGATTTAGGAATTTGCAGCTAAACAAATGAGCCAGTCGGGAAATCGGCTGGCCTTCTTGTTTTTCTTATCGTTTAATCCCTATCATCATGACATTAGTGAGCTGGCTGACTGGAATTGTTTTAGTGGTTTGGTCAGGAAATTGAATGGTTACTTGCTCATTTTCATATGTGTTCAAATATCCTTGGTAATTTTCATTTTCGGTATAGAAAACACATGGAACTGGTGGAAGAGCCTTCGGAAAATGAAGCAGATATTCCAATCTTTCTGTTAAATTCATCTGTTTGAACGGTTTGACCCGCTTGAAGGATGGACGAGTTGTATCACTTGTAATGGCTTCAGCTTTTGATTGCTCTAATTCATCTGGCGGAATATCAATGGGAATAGGTTCTTTGTGATGTCCCTTTTTCTTCTGCTGCCTATTTGTTTTGTCCTCCCTTCCTCTCTCAGCTAAAGTTTCTTCTAATTCGCGTTTGTTCGTATACACCTCCTGCATCTGATAGTTGGAAGGTGTGTTGGAAAACGGCTGAACAATATATAACAATGGCCCCTGCCCACTCTTATTGGACATGGTATGCACCTCCATATACATTCATCTACACTTTATATGTATGCGAGTTACCCATTGTCGTTAACAGGAAATTCTTTTAAAATGATATCCAAACATTAAAAAGCCCGCTAAGTATCAGCGGGCTTCATTTATATTATAAGATATGGTAACCTGAATCGACATGAAGATTTTCGCCAGTAATACCGCGGGAAAGGTCACTGAATAAGAATAATGCAGTATCTCCCACCTCTTCCGGTGTTGTGGTTCTTCTTAGTGGTGCATTTTCTTCGATTTCTTTTAAAATTGTGTTAAAATCACCGACTCCTTTAGCAGAAAGTGTACGGATCGGACCAGCTGAAATCGAGTTAACTCGGATATTCTCCTTGCCAAGATCAGCAGCTAAATAACGGACACTTGCATCTAATGACGACTTTGCCACTCCCATTACATTATAATTCGGCATAACACGTTCTCCGCCTAGATAAGTCAATGTAACGATGCTGCCGCCTTCCGTCATTAAGCTGCGCGCTTCTTTAGCAACAGCAGTTAGAGAATAAGAGCTAATATTATGAGCCAGTAAGAAACCATCACGAGTAGTATTCAGGTATTCGCCTTTTAATTCTTCCGTTTTTGCAAATGCAATACAGTGGGCAATCCCGTGAATGGTGCCAACAGTTTCTTTAATGTCTGCAAAACATTTTGCAATGGCTTCGTCACTTGTCACATCACAAGGCAGCACTAAAGTTCCTTCAGCATCTAAAGAATGGGCCAATTCTTTGACGCTGCTCTCTAGTCTTTCGCCAGCATATGTAAACACTAAACGGGCCCCTGCATTATGCAGTGAACGAGCAATCCCCCATGCAATACTGCGTTTATTAGCAACGCCCATTACAACGAAAGTTTTTCCTTTTAAAGAAATCATTTAGAAAGTTCCTCCTAATATATAACGAGTTATTAGTACTTGGTACTAATTCTACACTATTTAATTAAAAATGAAAAGGACACCGCCTCTTTAATAAAAAGAACCCTCAATACGAAAACTAATATAGATGAAGGAGGATCTTCAAATGAAAATAGATATTATCGGCGATATTCACGGTTGTAATCGAGAATTTCAAGAACTCACCACAAAGATCGGCTATGTGTGGGAAAACGGCCTGCCGCACCATCCTGAAAACAGGGTAATCGGCTTTGTTGGTGATTTAACAGATCGCGGACCAGAGTCACTTAAGGTAATTGAAGTAGTTTGGGAGCTAGTGTTTAAACAAAAAAATGCTTATTATGCACCGGGAAATCATTGTAATAAATTATACCGTTTCTTTCTGGGAAACAAAGTTCAAATTGCCCACGGCCTGGAAACGACAGTTGCTGAATATGAATCATTAGAACCTGAAAAACGACAATTAATTCGCAAAAAATTTATGGAGCTCTATGAATCCGCACCATTATATCTAGTTTTGGATCAGCAAAAATTAATCATTGCCCATGCCGGAATTAAACAGGAATTAATTGGAAAGACAAATGGAAAAGCAAAAGAATTTGTCTTATATGGTGATATCACAGGGGAAAAACATGCTGATGGAACGCCAGTAAGAAGAGATTGGGCTAAAAACTACCATGGTGAGGCAAGTATTGTATATGGACATACTCCCGTGAAAGAACCGCGAATTATCAATAATACATATAATATTGATACTGGTGCTGTTTTCGGCGGTAACCTTACCGCATTAAGATATCCTGAAATGGAGACTGTCTCGGTCCCATCAACAATGCCATATGTACCTGAAAAATTTAGGCAATTTGATTAACGAGACAAAGGCTGACAACATTTAAGAGTCAGCCTCTTTCAAAATATTTTTCATATCATCAGGGAGCGGTGCCGTAAATGACATTTCTTCATACGTAAATGGATGGATAAAATGAATATGTTTACAATGAAGTGCTTGTCTTTTGATTTTGGCTAGACTTCCACCATACAAATCATCTCCTAGTAAGGGATGGCCGATATAGGACATATGAACACGAATTTGATGTGTCCTCCCTGTTTCAAGCTTAAGTTCCAAATATGTAAAGTCTCGGAGCCTAGCCAGAACCCGGTAATGTGTGATGGCATTTTGACCATCGTGACGGACTTCCCTTTCAATAATACTGTCAGGGTTACGACCAATTGGAGCATCAACTGTATTGGTTTCAGATGCTATTCTCCCCTCGGCAAACGCTTCATAAATACGCTTTACTTCTCCGCTTCTTTGGCTCTTACTAAAAAGATGATGTACGTGCCGATGCTTGGCAACGAGGACAATTCCAGAAGTATCACGATCAAGCCTTGTCACAATATGGGCAGTTGCTTGTAACTTGAGTTGTTCATAAAAGCCGATCAACGCGTTTGCAAGACTTCCAGTGGGATGCTCCCTTGAAGGAATTGTACTCATTCCGGCAGGCTTATTCACAACTAATAAATAATCATCCTCATATATAATTGAAAGTGGAATCTTTTCACCTTTCATACCCTGACTTGGATTTTCAGGCGGAAATTCAACCGTTAATCGGTCTCCTTCAAGTAGCTTGTAACGGACATTTACATCTTCACCATTTACAAGAATTTGACCGCCCTGAAACTTAATATCAGTTAATGCCGTTCGTGAAATTTCTTCCTTCTTTAGAAATTCTCTAATTATCATCCCTGAGCTTTCGGTGTCAATTACCCAACTCAATTGAAAACGTGTTGCCAATTTTTTTGTCCCCTTCCGCCATTAATCTGAAATGAATGAATCATGGACTCTTTTCCAAAAAGGAAATGGGCGGAATCTGGCAAAACGAATTTTCTCTTCAGGTACTCTGAATTGAATAGACTTTACATCTTTATGCAGCAATGTAAGATGATCGACGGTAACCTGAAAATCTGACATATTCACAGGTTTTAGCAAGCAAGTATGGTGTGCAGGAAGAATAAGCGGCGAACCCACTGTTCTAAACACTTTATTATTGATGGAAGCCATTTCCGCTATCTGAATGGCAGAAAGCGACGGATGGATAATCGCCCCGCCCAATGCTTTATTATAAGCAGTGCTGCCAGACGGAGTGGAAACGCAGAGACCGTCGCCGCGAAAGCGTTCAAAATGGTCGCCGCGGATTTCTACATCCATTACAAGTGTTCCTTCCACACTTTTCACGGTTGATTCATTTAACGCCAAATATCTAGATTCCTTTCCAGCATGGGAATAGCGGATAATCACTTCAAGCAGCGGATATTCAACAACCTGAAAAGGCGTTTTGGCAATCGCAATCACGAGTTTTTCGATTTCTTCCGGAAGCCAATCAGCATAGAAACCAAGATGTCCGGTATGGATACCAACGAATGCAGTCTTGCTCAAACGGCTGCTATAACGGTGAAAGGCATATAGCAATGTCCCGTCACCGCCAATAGAAATCACAATATCCGGCTGGTCCTCATCATACTTCAGATCAAAATCAAGTAAATAGGTCCGCATTTTGTGCATCAAAATATTTGAATTTTGATCTCCTTTTGATGTAATCGCGAATTTCATCATTTTATCTCCTTATCCTGAATGGCTTTCAAAAAGTGTTATGCAATATTAGTTCTTTTCTTCCTGCTTTAATTCTTTCTTTAGGGTAAAGAATGCTTGAGCTTCTTTAATCTCGCCCCGGATTAAAGACATTTCCTCATCAAGAAGGAATGCCGCCTCTGCGGCCCGCTGCAGCCGCATTTTTATATCTGTGGGGAAAGCTCCTTTATATTTATAATTTAATGAATGTTCAATGGTCGCCCAAAAATTCATTGCAAGTGTTCTGATTTGAATTTCTGCTAGTATTTTCTTTTCCCCGTGAATGGTTTGAACTGGATAGTGGATAACAACATGGTATGAGCGGTAACCACTTGTTTTTTCATGAGAAATATAGTCTCTTTCCTCCACTATTTCAAAATCATTGCGGTTCCTCAATAGCTCAACAACACGATGAATATCTTCTACAAACTGGCACATGATACGCATGCCCGCAATATCCTGCATCTCTTCTTCCAATTTATCAAGAGGAATTCCTTTTTGATTGGCCTTGTCCAGAATACTGGCAATAGGTTTAACTCTTCCCGTAACAAATTCAACCGGGGAATGGGAGGAATCCAGTTCAAACTGCCCTCTCAGTCCCTTTAGTTTTACTTTAAGCTCATCCACAGCCTGCTTGTAAGGTGCTAAAAATTGATCCCAAAGCTTCATAAATCCACCTCTAAAAAAAGCCCTCTACTTTATTGACCATTTCTTGCCCATAATTACTGTTTCCTTTAATATTTTCAATCAGATACTCTAATTCATCCCAAAAGCCTTGCAGCATTATTTCTTGATTCACATTGCAGATCCATACGGATAATTTTTTCTCCATGGGCGCTTTTAATTGAGGCCAAATTTGTTCTGACAATTCGATATATGTATAATCTTCCTGATCTTCCATTATGTAAATAAATGCAAAATGATCAGAATCCACAAGCATTTGTTCTCCAGGCATTAAGCCAGTTAGGTCCTCTGCTGTTTCAAGGAATAGGCCTTTTTCCTTTATCTTTGCACTGATAACCGTCATTTTTCTCTTCATTCTATTACCTCCAACTTTCCTCTCCTATTTTAGCATAATTTATCTAATTCTCCCAATGATTGTGGTAACCTATACAAAGAGAATATGTGAAATGAAAGGATTGACTATTTTTGCCTCAGAATATAGAAATTGAATTTAAAAACATGCTGACAAAAACAGAGTATCAAACACTTTTAATTGCATTTAAAATAAAGGCTGAGCAATTTTTCACACAGGAAAATCATTACTTTGATACCCCAGACTTCGCCTTGAAAAATATGGGATCCGCTCTTCGTATCCGAAAAAAACAAAAAGGGTTTGAAATGACTTTAAAGCAGCCTGTGGAAATCGGATTGCTTGAAACAAATCAACCATTAAATGCCGCAGAAGCTGAACAAATGTTGCAGGCAGGGACACTGCCTGCAGGGGAGATTAAAGCTAAAATCGATGCCATATCCGGGGATTTTTCCACTCTCGAATATTTTGGTTCATTAAAGACAAATCGGGTGGAGATTGCTTACCAAGAAGGACTGCTTGTCCTAGATCACAGTCTCTATTTAAATACAGAAGACTTTGAAATGGAATATGAGGTCCAAAACTATCAAAAAGGAAAAAGCATTTTTGATGAAATACTAAAGCTATACCAAATTCCTGAACGTAAAACAAAAAACAAAATACAGCGCTTTTATGAAACAAAATACTCTCAAAGTAGAAAAACGAATGGCGGAATCTAGTTATGAATGGGAAATTTCCCATTGGTAATTCCCTTCAATTTCTATTAAGAAAAATCACTTTTGAGAACATTAATAATGTGTCTACTTATAATTGCACTATTTCAAAGCAATTCATTTGAGATATGAAATGGTCATTGATAAAATAAACATACAATCGACATGAAAAGGGAGTTGTCACATGATAGAGGAAAAGTTTACATCACTTAAGGCCGTCATGGAAGAAACTCTACATCTTCTTGTGGACACTTTTTATGACCCTGCTGACCAGTATTCTGACCCGAATTTAAATAATACGATTGATTTCAAAGGAAAATTTGGTGAAAACATTGGATAATACATGGTCTGAAAACCTGAATCAGCATTGTCACGGCGGGGATAAAAAGCCGATTGAAATTTATATGTTTATTGATCCATTATGCCCTGAATGCTGGGCACTGGAGCCCATTTTGAAAAAACTGCGAATTGAATATGGGCGGTATTTTTCAATTAAACATGTTTTAAGCGGAAGATTGGCCAATCTGAATATAAGTAAGAAAAAAAACTATGAAAACATCGTTGAACTATGGGAAAAAACAGCTAGCAGATCAGGTATGTCATGTGACGCAGACCTCTGGTTAGAAGATCCCGTCGATTCTCCATATATCGTTTCAATAGCTCTAAAAGCAGCAGAGCTTCAAGGAAGACGTGCTGGAATCCGCTTTTTGCGAAGGATGCAGGAAGTTTTGTTCCTTGAAAAGCGAAATATCTCGGATTATGAGGTATTATTGGATTGTGCGGTTAGAGCAGGATTGGATATTGATGAGTTTAGTAATGATATGCATTCTGAAAGTGCCATCAAAGCCTTTCAGTGTGATTTAAAAATCACTACAGAAATGGATGTCCAGGAAATCCCGACGTTAGTTTTCTTTAATGAAAATGTGGAAGATGAGGGTATTAAAATTACAGGGACATACCCCTATGAAGTTTATGTACAAATCCTGGAAGAAATGCTTCCGGAGATACCAGTCAAAGCTTCTCCACCGCCGCTGGAGAGTTTTTTAAAACTTTTTAACTTTGTCGCTTCAAAAGAAATTGCTGTTGTGTATGATTTGCCCATTTCGCAAATTGAACGTGAAATGAAAAAGCTGCTATTAAAACAAATAGTTGAGCAAATTCCTGCAAAATACGGGACATTTTGGAGATATATTGACAAATAGACAAAGCTCGAATGAAAGACTAATTCGATTTTGTCTATTTTTATGAAATATTATTTTCAAAAAAGAAAATGCCTTCCAGATATTTCAGGAAGGCATTTTTCTATCAATACGAACAAAGGGGATGGGAGAAATTTTTCACGGTCAAACAAAGGGGTATATGTTTGTTGTGATCAACTTCACGTATCCAATATAGCATGGAGATGTTTATTATGACAATACACTTGTGCTTTATTTCACATAATTGTCAAAAAGTCATATATCCACAAATTTAACCATAGACATAGTATGAAAGCATTGACTCATACATCTAAAAAAGAAGGAGTATTATTACATTGAAAAAACTTTCTGAATTAATGATGTTTTTGTTTATTCTTATTGCCTTTTTTCTTCATTTATTAGCACTATTGAAGATTTTTCCAATGTACATTAGCATTCCACTATTATTCATGTCTATTTTTATCTTGCTGTTTTCTTTAAACGAAAAAAGGAAATTTAAAGGTTTTTAAAAAGGGAGGCAGCTTAAAGGCTCCTCCCCCCTTTTTAGTTTAGGCTCTGTTAAAATTGGCTATTGTTTTCCGCTCCAGGCACTTCGCATTCTGCGGGAGTGCCTGGAGCCTCCTCGGTGCTAATGCACCTGCAGGGTCTCCCCAACCGTACTCCCGCAGGACATTGAATGACGTCCTTGTATTCCCCCACGCACGAAGGAAATGCGTTAGCATTTTCGAGGAGTCTTCGTGCCTTCCGCTCCAATCAACCATGTTTAAATACCAATAATGTTCTTTAACATAGCCTTAGCTTAAGACAACAACTGTTCCAATTCGCACAATTTTTCTTCAAACACTTTACAAGCAGCTTTAATTGGTTCTGCACTTGTCATATCTACTCCAGCTTTCTTTAGAACCTCAATCGGATAATCAGAGCTGCCCGCACTGAGGAAATCAATATAGCGTTTCACAGCCGGCTCGCCTTCTTCAAGTATTTGTTTGCTTAATGCTGTAGCAGCACTAAATCCTGTTGCATATTGGTACACATAGTAATTGTAATAAAAATGAGGAATTCTTGCCCATTCTAAGCCGATTTCTTCATCAATCACAATATTTTCTTCCCCAAAGTACTTTTTGTTTAATTCATAATAATGTTTCGTTAGTGACTCAGCTGTTAATGCTTCATTATTTTGTGCTTGCTGATGAATCATATGCTCAAATTCAGCGAACATAGTCTGGCGGAATACAGTTCCTCTAAAGCCTTCTAAATAATGATTTAACAAATAAATTCGTTTTTGTTCGTTATCTACCGTTTTTAATAAATAATCATTTAGCAGTGCTTCATTACATGTTGATGCCACTTCTGCTACAAAGATTGAATAATTACCATATGGATATGGCTGAGACTTTCTTGTATAGTAGCTATGGACAGAATGTCCAAATTCATGTGCCAATGTAAACAAATTATTGACATTATCCTGCCAATTCATAAGTATATATGGATTTGTCCCATAAGCACCTGATGAATAGGCACCACTACGCTTGCCTTTATTTTCATGGACATCTACCCAGCGGTTTTCAAAGCCTTCTTTAAGCACTTTCGCATATTCATCACCTAAAGGGGCTAAACCTTTCAACACAAGATCCTTCGCCTCTTCATATTGTATTTCCATTTTTACATCTTTCACCAATGGCGTATACAAGTCGTACATGTGAAGCTCTTCTACCCCCAGAACTTTTTTCCGAAGCTTCACATAACGCTGTAATAAATGTAGATTTTCATTTACTGCACTAATCAGATTATCGTAAACACTCTCTGGAATGTTATTCGCAGCAAGTGCAGCATGTCTTGCTGAGTTATAATGTCTGACTCTGGCATTAAAGTTATCTTTTTTGATATTACCGCTTAAGGTACTTGAGAAAGTATTCTTGAATTTCCCATAGGTTTGAAAAACGGCTTTAAATGCATCATGGCGTACCCGCTGGTCCTTGCTTTCTAGAAAGCGAATGTATCGTCCATGTGTGATTTCTACTTCTTCCCCATTTTCATCCTTAATGGAAGGGAACTCCATATCCGCATTATTTAACATCCCGAATGTATTACTAGAGGCATCCATTACTTCACCAGCTTCTGCCAATAATGCCTCTTGCTCAGCACTTAATACATGCGGCCTCTGTAAATTAATTTCTTCAAGGGCATGCTTATATAGTTTTAATTCGTTTTTTGCTGATAAAAAGCTTTTCACTTTACTCTCATCAATAGAGAGAATTTCCGGAACAATAAAAGCTAGTGCACTTGCAGCCTGTGAATATAAGTTTTTCATCCTGTCATCTAACCCTTGATAAAAAGAGTTCGTTGTATCTTGGTCATAGCGCATATGAGAATATGTATAAAGTTTACCAATTCGTTCTAGTAATTGATCTTGAAATTGCAGGGCTTTATAAAGGGTTTCAGCATTTTCTCCCAATTTCCCGTCAAATTCTTTCACTTTTGGTATTAATCCTTTTACTTCTTGATATTCTTTTTCCCATAGATCATCACTAGGAAAGATATCTTCTAATTTCCAAGTCTCTTCTACAGAAATTGCACTTCTTGCCGGCAGCGACTTAACCGCAGTTTCATTTGCCATCATTCATCCTCCATATCACTTTTTATTCTATCCCTTAATAATATTCTTCTAAATATGCCCAGTTTCCTTTGTAAAAAAGCAGAAATAAGTTTATCCATCCCTTAATATTATGCCCAATACGATTGTTTCATTTATATATTCGTTAGAAATGGACGGCTTTTTTGATAAAAGATTTTCTTTGCTTCTTCGTTCTCTCGATTCGACTGGGGAACGACAATTTTCCGCTGAATTTGATAGGTCTCTTCACTGATCTTTTTTACGATTCCCTCAAGTTCCAAAAGGCGAAAGTATTCCATAACTGGGATCATGGGGCTAACATCCTTTAATTGAGGCAAACTTCTCATGATCAGATCTTTTCGATACAATCGTTTTTTTATCTTCATGCTGATTTCTGTCACGGTGAAAGTGTCGTTCTGATGTTTACCCATAAAAACATCTATAAATAAATATGTTTGCCAAATAAATGGTGGTGTTTGTATATAGATCGCATGGGCAACAGGCAACCCGATTTCTGACGGTAACAAAAAAGGATTAAGATGATGAAGATAGATCTCCTGTAAAAACGGATTTTTTCTTTTCCCTGAATAAAAAGACCAATTTAATATATAATTTTCCACCTTCAGCTTCCAATATTTAAAATTCAAATGACTTTCTTGTAAAGGATTTAATATACAATCAAGTCGAGAATTTTCTAATGGTAAAATGTTTGATTGAAAAATAGTATTTTTAGTTGAGATGGGAATAAGTGATTGGATTAAATAAAATTGCTGTTTTTCGGAGCAATAGGTGGGAATAAAATATTTTCCATTTAATGAGGGTCGTAAAAATAAGTAGTGAAAACTCGATAGAGAGATGCTGCTGCTATTATTTTGTTGGATATGAGTGTTTGCGATGATCCAAAGGGGAATATATCCATTTTGCAAATAAGTATTTGTCCTTTTAATAAAAATCTCTTCGGGGATAACGGAGCATTGGTACTCTAATGCATATTTATGTCCGCCATATTCAAACATGATATCGGGACGCTGTTGTATTTCCTTATCATAATACTCTAAAACAGCCATAATCTTTTGGCGAATAAGCCATTGATAAAGCTGAATTTTTCCTTCCATGTGAAGTTGAGATTCAGGCTCATAAAATTCCAGGCATGTCCCGCCCCGCATATGTGCAAAATGATAAATCCGCTTGTCTCCCAATTTGAGGATAACAGGTTCTTTGCATATGGGGCAAAGAAATTCCTCTGTGTTGCGCATATAAATAAGCGTGTCTTTTTTGTAAGCATATCCTAAGGAAATTCTTTTACCGGTTTTTGTTAACGCTGTTAACAATAGATCTCCTCCCTTCTGCCATCATTATTCGACAATTCCAAGCAATATCCTGCTCAAAAATAAAAAACTCGTCAATTTTTAGACGAGTTTTTTTACAGAAGCGGGGACAGCAGCCGGGAAGTCGATTCCAAGAGGCGAAAACCAATATGGCGCTGTGAAAAAATGTTCAAATCAATTTCCTTCGAAAAACTGAGATCATTTATAAACTCTTCTACTAATTTTTGCGTACTTTTTGTCCGAAATAGAAAAGCATTTACCTCAAAATTTAAATGAAAGCTCCTCATATCCATATTGGAGGTTCCAATAGAGGCAAGCTCCCCATCTACAATGATCATTTTACTATGCATAAAGCCACGTTGATATTCATATACTTTTACGCCAGCCTCAAGAAGCTCAGGAAAATACGATCTTGAGGCATGGAAAACAATGCGCTTATCAGGCCGATTTGGTACAAGCAATCTAACCTCTACACCGCTTAGAGCTGCTATTTTTAAGGCGGAGAATATATCTTCGTCTGGTATGAAATACGGTGATGCAATCCATACTGACTTTTTAGCAGAGGAAATCATGGAGAAAAAGATGTTTTTAATGACACTCCACTCATTGTCAGGTCCTCCTGGAATAAGCTGAACTCCACCATGACTTAGATGATCAATTTGTGGTGATAAATACTCCGCCGTTAAAAAGCTATGGTTTGTCATATAATACCAATCCTGAAGAAAAATAAGCTGTAATGATCTGACAGCTTCCCCTCTTAACTTTAAATGAGTATCACGCCAAAAACCAAACTCCTTACTTCTCCCTAAATATTCATCACCAATGTTCAAGCCGCCGACAAAACCAATATTTCCATCAATCACGATAATCTTCCGATGATTACGAAAGTTGAATTTATTATTTAAAAACGGAAGTTTAACTGGTCCAAATGGAATCGTTTCAATCCCGGCATTTTTTAGTTCATGTATGTAAGATTTGGATAATTGCCATGACCCTACCGCATCGAACATAAAGCGTACCTTTACCCCTTGATGGGCTTTTTCAATTAGAATTTCCTTTATTTCATTTCCAATTTGATCATGTCTGACTATATAATATTCCAAATGAATATGGTGCCTTGCTCTTTTTAATTCATCAATTATATTTCGGAATGTTTCCTCTCCATTGGTTAACACTTCGGTAGCGGTATTAAAAGATATGGGACTGTTGCCGAGTTTTTGAGCCAGAATAAATAATCTGCCTTGATGTTCCCCAAGAAGCCGACGTTTTTCTTCACTTCTAGGATCATTATCACCCTCTACTGTTAAATAGGCCTGTTTATCAAGAAAATATTTTTTTCGAAACATTTTCTCTTTGCGATAATTTCGACCAAAAAGCAGATAAAAAATAAAACCTACCAACGGAAAACTCCCTAATACCACAAGCCATGTGATTGTCTGGGTTGGATGGCGATTTTCCAAAAATATGACAAAACCAATAAAAATGACGGACAGCGAAATTAAAACGCTGACAAATCCGAGTATTCCACTTTCCAGACGACTTTTAAAGAAAAACAATAGTATGGATAAAATAATTAAAAAAAGGATGACCCTTACAGTGTTCTTCAGTGTTCCTCACCTGCCAGATGTATCTTTTTTAAATCACGCAAAATACCGATTTCAGTTTGAAATCGGTATTTTGCTAACTAAAATGTTTTCTTACAACTTCGAATACATCGCCAGAAATAATTTCTTTCCCATATTCTTGAATTCGATGAATGGTTACTTGCGTTTCATAGCCGTACTCAAGCAAAATACTTAAGATATCATCAATTTCTTCTTCATCAAATATTTCTTCAGGAAATTCTGCATAAAGGTAGTATCTTCCTTCGAAATGATAAAGCTTTGTTACTAAATTATCCATACCTTGCCGTTTTGATAAACTAATTACATCTTCAAAGTCTTTAAATGAAAGAACAAATTCCAATGTTTCTTCATCCAATAATCCTTCATCTTCTTCTTCGTAATTAGGATTAAAATGCTGATCTAAAAGATCTTCAATTTTATCATCGACAGGTACTTCTTTCATTTTATCAACTGGGATTGGAAGTTCAAATTTTTGTCCGTCTTTTGATAGCTGAGCTTTCGTAATAAGGATCTCTAAACCCTTATCAAGTGCTTGAACTTGAATCCAAAGAGGTCCTTCTACAACAAACTCTTCTTCTTCATGTACCTCATCCATCATTTCCCAAAAAAGTTCTTCGCTTCTCTCGCGATTGTACCAAATTTCTTCGCGATCAAAACCCCTTTCTTCTATATCAACATAGGAAATATAAAATTTAATCGTATTCTCATTAATCCGTTCAATTTCCATTTAAACCTCTCCCTTCCACTGTCCATATTGAAGGGACAAAATACCCCCAAGCAGATAATGCCTTTTAGTATTTATCCTTTTTATTAGGAATATTCACCAAAAAAGTAGTACTCTTGTACTTTCATTTTATGATAAAAGCACTAATAAGGGAAATAAAAAATACAAAAATTAGTAAAACCGTTATTACGCCTAGTTTCCCCTACAATACTCCTTTAATTACTGTTAGGGATATATAATTTTATAATATTCCATTAATTATAGCAATAAAAAAACGTTACCTCAAGTCAGATAATATGCAAAAAAAGACCTCCAACAAGAGGCCTTATTATTTAATTCACCATCCGCTGTGCTTCTCGCAGCTGGAACGTCCTCACTTTTCTTGGTAAAAAGCGGCGGATTTCATCTTCATTATAACCAACCTGTAATCGCTTTTCATCTATAATAATAGGACGACGCAACAATCCAGGATTTTCCTTAATTAATTTAAACAAATCTTGAAGCGGCATAGCATCAAGGTTAACGTTTAACTTTTGAAATGTTTTGGACCTTGTTGAAATGATTTCATCAGTTCCATCTTCAGTCATTCTTAAAATTTCTTTTATTTCATCCATTGATAATGGTTCAGAGAAAATATTTCTTTCTTTGTAAGGTATTTCGTGTTCCTCTAACCATGACTTCGCTTTCCGGCATGATGTACAACTTGGTGAAGTGTATAATGTTACCATCCGTTCTTCACACTCCTCTATATTTTACAAACCATTTATATTTTTATTGCCGACTAATATAACTTATTGTTTCATGATTAAAATAATTATAAATAAGGAATTTATATCATTTATTATACACCACTGTTTCTAAAAAAGGTATCCTTTTTTCAAAAATATTAGAGTGGCCATCTTACTCCATTTTAAACATATGTATATTATATTAGACGAATAAACCGGCAAAAAGTTTCATTATTTTTCTTTGCATCTTGAAATGTATTCGTTTAGTATATGTTACATGTATAACCTTCGTTTCGTCATGAACATTTTTGAGGGTTATTACAATGAATGGAACCAAAATGATTTCATACATACCTATTTATATTCTCACTATAAATCCGCAAATGAAAACGCATTCAATATTGCGCCAAAACTTCAAAATCATTTTTAAATTTCTCTTTCATTAGAGAAAAAGTTCTTTTAAAATAAATATGTAGAGGATTATTTATAAAATTAATGAAATGCAGACCATTAACGAATGGAGGGGTTATCATGGTTGCTTACATAATGGATTTAGTTGTTGTGGCTGTGTTAATTGTTGGAATTACTGCAATAATGGGTGTTCTTACAAATAGTTTGGGAGAAAAAGTATTTGGCGGAAAGCGCCGCAGTGAATTTGTTGACCAATCTGCAAAATTTCAAACTGGCTGGAAAGCTGTTGGCGGTGGAAACAAGAAATAATAACGATAAAAAAACGATCTCAAAGAGATCGTTTTTATTTTATTTGCTGCTGATACTGTTTCAATTCTTTTTCAGAGCATAATACAAAGTGTCCCGGAGAAACTTCTCTAAATTCAACTACTTCATTATCCTGATAATTATGGCTTGCAGGATCGTATGTTTTCCGTTTGCGAGTACGTTCGCTAATAGGGTCTGGAACCGGTATCGCTGATAATAAGGATTGCGTATATGGATGCAGCGGATTACGATACAGTTCTTCAGCAGGTGCAAGTTCTACCATTTTACCAAAATACATTACCCCAATCCGGTCACTAATGTATTTCACCATTGATAAATCATGGGCAATAAAGAGATAGGTTAATCCTTTTTCATGCTGAAGTTTTTTCATCAAGTTAACAACTTGAGCTTGAATCGAAACGTCCAGTGCTGAAATTGGTTCGTCAGCGATAATAAACTCAGGTTCAACAGCCAAGGCACGGGCAATCCCAATCCGCTGTCTCTGACCGCCTGAGAATTCATGCGGGTATCGGTTTGCATGCTCTTTGTTTAATCCCACTGTTTCGAGGAGTTCATAAACTCTTTCCATCCGTTCTTCCCTCGATTTGGCAAGACCGTGGATATCAATTCCCTCTGCGATTACATCGGCAATTTTTAACCTTGGATTTAATGAAGCATATGGATCCTGAAAAATCATTTGCATTTTTCGATTAAACTCTTTTAATTGAGTCTTTGATTTTTTGCCATGGACATTTTCACCGTTGTATAATACTTCTCCTCCTGATGCATTGTACAATCGAATGATCGTCCTTCCTGTAGTTGATTTCCCGCAACCGGATTCGCCTACAAGACCCAATACTTCCCCTTTGTAAATATCAAATGAAACATTATCGACTGCTTTTACTTCATTTGCTTTACCTACATTGAAATATTGCTTTAAATTTTTAATTTCAAGTAACTTTTCGGCCATTTATTTCCCCCCCTTAACGCCAACGAACTGATTTTGGCGTCTTTTTACTGCCTCAGGTGGTTCAACCTTTGGTGCATCAGGATGGAGCAGCCATGTTGCAGCATAATGAGTATCTGATACTTTAAAGAAAGGAGGCTCTTGTTCTAAGTCAATTTTCATTACATACGGATTTCTTGGAGCAAACGCATCCCCTTTTGGAGGGTCCAATAGATCAGGCGGTGTACCTGGGATGGAGTATAGCTCCTCATCATTTGTTTCCATATCAGGCATCGAGCTGATTAATCCCCATGTATATGGGTGTTTGGGATTATAGAAAATTTCATCTGCCGTCCCAATTTCTACAATTTTCCCGCCATACATTACTGCAACCCTGTCAGCCACATTGGCAACAACCCCAAGATCATGGGTGATAAAAATAATGGAAGTATCAATTTTCTTTTGCAAATCCTTCATTAATTCCAGAATTTGCGCTTGAATGGTTACATCCAATGCCGTTGTTGGTTCGTCAGCGATGAGAACTTTCGGATTACATGCTAAAGCTATTGCAATAACAACCCTTTGTCTCATACCGCCTGAAAATTGGTGCGGATACTGATTGACACGAATCTCAGGCTTAGGAATACCAACTAGTTTTAAGAGTTCAACTGCTCTTTCCTTTGCCGACTGCTTACTCATATTTTGATGTTTAATAAGCGGCTCCATAATTTGAGCGCCAATTTTCATTGTCGGATTCAAGGATGTCATTGGATCTTGGAAAATCATAGAAATATCATGACCACGAATTTTTTGCATATGTTTATCGGATAATTTGGTTAGATCCTGGCCGTTGAAAAGAATCTCTCCGCTTTTAATTTCAGAATTATGTTCAGGAAGAAGACGCATAATAGATTTCGTCGTAACAGATTTACCTGAACCAGATTCTCCAACTATCGCGAGGGTTTCCCCTTTATATAAATCAAAGTTGACACCTCTAATTGCCTTTACCTCTCCAGCAAAGGTATGAAAGGATATATTTAAATCCTTAACTTGTAATACCTTTTCCACATTCATTCACCTGCCTTCTAATCACGCATTTTTGGATCAAGTGCATCCCGTAATCCATCTGCTACTAGGTTAAAACATACCATAATCAATGCAATCATAATGGAAGGAATAATCATTTGAAACGGATATGCCAGCATCTGTTTATATCCTTCATTAACTAATGTTCCCAATGAGGCATTAGGCTCCTGCAATCCCAAACCAATAAAACTTAAAAACGCTTCAAAGAATATGGCATTCGGAATTGAAAACATTGTATTAATAATGATAACGCCAAACATGTTCGGAATCATATGTTTAAAAATAATCGCACCATCTGAAGCACCAAGTGTCTTTGATGCTAAAACAAATTCCTGGTTTTTAAATTTCAGCACTTGCGCGCGCACAACCCTGGCCATACTCGTCCAGCTTGTGAATGTGATCGCGATAATAATCGGAATGATTCCCGGCTTTAGAACAAGAATCATTAACACTGCAACGATTAGGTTAGGAATACCGACGATAATCTCCAGTATCCGCTGCATGATACTATCGACACGGCCGCCGAGGTAACCCGAAATTGCTCCATATGCTACACCAATTAACATATCCACCAATGCTGCCATGAAGGCAATGAATAAGGATACCTGGGTACCTTTCCAAATACGGGCGAAAATGTCACGTCCAAGTTCATCCGTTCCAAACCAATAATACTGCTTCACGTGTCGGACTTCGTAGGCATTGTATGTTATACCGGCTTTATTTGTTAAGGTGCCATCAAACGGAAGCCAATGAATATTTTCCAAGCCTTGTACACGCGGCGGAAGATCATGATTATCCGTATTTTGTGTATCAAATTTATATGGTGTGATTAATGGGCCAACAAATGAAAGAATAAGTAAGATCACGATAGCAACTAAACTGATTACTGCCCCTTTATTTTTACGGACCCTCAACCAGGAATCCTGCCAAAAATTCAAACTTGGCTTGGCAATTTTCTCGCTTTTAGATGGATCGATATGGGCGGGCGCAAACATATCCTGTGAGATGGTTGGTTCTTTGTTAATCATTTAGCTTTCCCCCCCGAAATGCGAATACGCGGGTCGATGATTCCGTAAAGAATATCAACAACTAGGATGATGAAGACAAATAGTGCTGCAAATAAAATGGAAGTTCCCATAATGACGGGATAGTCGTTTGTCATAATTGACTTAACAAATTGATCACCGATGCCAGGAATACCAAAAATATCTTCAATTACAAGAGAACCTGTCATTAAACTTACAGCTAATGGTCCCATTACAGTAATAACAGGAATTAACGCATTACGCAATGCGTGTTTAAAACTGATTTGCCAATAGCTAGCACCTTTTGCTTTTGCAAGCGTAATATAATCAGAAGCCATTACCTCTACCATTTCAGTCCGCATAAACCGGGCTGCAATGGAAATAGGAAACATGGCCAAAGCGATCGTTGGCAAAATAGTGTATGACGGTCCATTCCAAAACATAACAGGAAGCCACCCTAATTTAACTGCCACATAAAATTGCAACAATCCGGCAAAAACAAAACTTGGAATAGATTTTCCAATTACTGCGATAAATGTTGCACCATAGTCAACCCATGTATTTTGTTTTAGCGCAGCCACAACGCCTAATAGGATCCCGATCACTGCACCTGCAATCATGGCTTGTGCACCAAGCAGTGCGGATGGGCCAGTACGGTCGGCTAAAAGTTGCGTTACTGGAGTATTATTAAACTGAAAGGAAACACCTAAATCACCTTTAAGCATGTTTATCATATAGTGAGCATATTGAACAGGTACAGGCTGATCAAACCCATACTTAACTAATAATATGTGACGCTGGATGCCTGATAGTTTTTCCCAGTTATTAAAAGGGGTGCCGGGAATTAACTTCATGAGGAAAAAGGTTACGGATACAACGATAAATAAAGTGAAAATCATATAGAGAAACCGTTGTAATATATATCTTGCCATGCCTACACCTCCTAATTGATTTAATATTCTTCATTATTCGACAATTCTGTTACAGGTAAAAAGAGAGTATATTGTTAATATACTCTCTTTTTATTTGATTAAAATGCTAATTATTTGTAAACTTTTACCCACTCGTAACTGAAATCAGAATAAGCATTATGTTGTAAACCTTTTACTTTAGGATTTACTAAAATGTTAACAGAACGCTGATAAAGTGGTGCCAATGCTGCATCGTCTTCTAATAGAACTTTCTCAGCGTCTTGGAGAGCTTTCCAGCGCTTATTCGGATCAGTAGCTAAAGTAGTTTGAGCAGCTTTAACCAATTGATCATATTTTGGATCACTATAGCTCATGTGGTTTTGACCACCGCCAGTTAAGAAGAGGTCCATGAATGTCATTGGGTCATCATAGTCTGGTCCCCAACCACTGAAAATGATATCGTAATCTTGTTTATCTTCGCGGTCAATACGGATTTTAAACGGAACACTTTGAATATTAACCGTTAAGCCAGGAAGAGTTTTCTCCAATTGATCTTTGATGAAAGCTTCCTCTTTCTTGGCAGTTTCAGTATCTTGACCAACAAAAGTGAATGTTACTGATGTTTTGCCTAGTTCTTTTAAACCTTGTTCCCATAACTTCTTAGCTTGTGCTTTATCTGTTTGCAGATATGTACCTGCATCATCACGGAAGAATTTATCAGTAGACGGATTCTTAGCAAATTCCTTGGGCACAATATAGTTGGCCTCAACTGAACCGTTTGCTAATACGTTATTCACATATGCTTTTCTATCAATTGCTAAACCAATTGCCTTACGGATATTGAGATTTTTCAAAACTGGGTTATTTTCGTTCATTTTTAACCACCACAAAGATGGCTCAAGATATTGCATTAAGTCTTTAGAACCTTGATATTGCGAAATAATTGCTGATGAAGCAAGTCTTGGTGTAATTTCCGCTTGCCCTGCCGTATAGGCATTAACAGCTGCTTGTGGATCCTTTACAACGTTAAAATTAACTTGTTGTAATGTAACGTCTTTTGCATCCCAGTAATCAGCATTCTTTTCTAATGTCCATTGGTCAGCTGCAGTGCCTTCCCACTTTGTCAATTTAAAAGGACCATTAAAAAGCAGGTGGGAAGCATCTTTTGCATAGTTTGCACCTTGTGCTTCAACATACTTTTGGTTTTGCGGATAGAATGCTGTGAATGTTAATAATGAACTAATATACGGAAGCGGTTTCTCTAAAGTGACTTGCAACGTATAATCATCTACAGCTTTAATGCCTAAAGATGAAACTGGCGCTTTATTTTCACTGATTGCGGTTGCATTTTTGATTTTATCATCCATCATATATGGAACATATGGTGATGCCGTTTTTGGATCAATTCCGCGTTGCCAAGCATAAACAAAGTCTTTGGCAGTTACAGGGTCACCATTTGACCATTTTGCATCTTTTCTTAATTTAATCGTTAATACTGTTTTATCCGCATTATATTCCGGATCCCCTACTGCAAGATCTGGGATTACCTTTGTACCCGACTGATCCAAACGATATAAACCAGCATTTACTTGAGAAAGGATTTCACTGCCAAGAACGTCTTCGTTCATTACGCTATCCAAATTAGGAATTTCGGCAGATTCCAAAACATTAATAACTTGTTTGTCAGCAAGCTTTCCTGCGGAGCTTGTATTTTTTGAACTGCTATTGTTGCTTGAGCCACTAGAACAAGCGCCCAAGAACATGCTTGTAGCTAGTGTTGATGCTAATAATAGTGAAAGTTTTGACTTCTTCACTAATAGACCTCCCTTTTCTATTATTCTGAAAAATTACTACATTTCTTATTATACATATTTTTGAGATAATGTACATCACTTTTTAATAATTAATTTACAGGTTGTTAACAAATCTTACGAAAAAGTTGCAAATTCCTATGGTATAATTTAAACTTACACCTGTAATAGCCTTATAAATCAATGTTATGGGGGTTTCTAAGTGAACTTTTTGCATAGGAAAAGGATGCTTTTGGTAACGCTTACACAAGCTGTTATTTTTTTGTTATCTTTCATTTTTTATCATAAAATTTCTTTGCTAAGCTATATCAATATATCTTTTTATATCTCAGCTGTTTTACTCCTTTTTTCCTTATTAGTTTATACCATTCAATCCGGATTTTATGACGTCATTTCTAGGTCCCTTAATTTTGCTGCTTCTCTTTCAAGAGGTAATGAAAAAAGAAAATTCAGTGATGTGCCGGCATTATCTGAACTTGTAACAATCAATAATAAACCCCTTTTGTTCCATGGACTAATTAATGGTTCTCTAATGTTAATTGCCTTGCTCATTTACTATGTTTTACTCACTTGAAAATAAATATGCACTTCATTATAATAAGATTAATTCTATAGTCATAAGGCAATGATGAAGAGTAGTACGTATTTCCTTTCGTTCAGAAGAGAGTTTGTGGCTGGTGGGAACAAACACGAAAAAATGCGGAATGGACTTTTGAGCCTCATTCTGAACCTTTGAGTAGGAAGTGACGTGATCCTTGCGTTAATAAGGACCTGTGTTCGCTTTTTTGCGTTCATGGATTTAAGGTGACTCTTTTATGAGTAATTAGGGTGGTACCGCGAAACCATTCGTCCCTATTTTCGGTGGGATGAATGGTTTTTTTATTTATATTTAGCCATGTTACAGTTTCTGATGGTGGAATTAGAAATCAACGGATAAGTGTACAGGGTCTAATTTTTAGGAGGAATTTTTCATGAAGACGATTTTTTCGGGAATACAGCCAAGTGGGACGATTACACTTGGAAACTATATAGGAGCTATGAAGCAATTTGTGGAATTGCAAAATGATTACAATTGTTACTTTTGTATTGTTGATCAGCATGCAATCACTGTTCCTCAGGATCCCGCAGAATTAAGGAAAAATATACGGAGCTTAGCTGCGCTTTATCTTGCTGTAGGCATTGATCCTGATAAAGCAACATTGTTTATACAATCGGAAGTTCCTGCCCATGCACAAGCAGGATGGATCATGCAATGTGTATCCTATATTGGCGAACTCGAACGGATGACTCAATTTAAAGATAAATCAGCAGGTAAAGAAGCTGTATCTGCCTCTCTTTTAACATACCCGCCACTAATGGCTGCAGATATCTTATTGTATAATACAGATCTTGTTCCCGTTGGTGAGGATCAAAAACAGCACATGGAATTGACCCGGGATCTAGCTGAACGCTTTAACAAAAAATATGGGGAAGTATTTACAATCCCTGAAATCCGCATTCCTAAAGTTGGCGCAAGAATTATGTCATTGCAGGAACCAACAAAGAAAATGAGTAAATCTGATCCGAACAAGAAAGCATTTATCACTCCGCTTGATGAGCCTAAACAAATTGAGAAAAAAATAAAAAGCGCAGTAACCGATTCTGATGGTATTGTTAAATTTGATGTTGAAAATAAACCAGGCATTTCAAACTTATTATCCATTTACTCTATCTTAGGGAATAAATCCGTTTCTGAACTAGAGCAAATGTATGACGGTAAAGGGTATGGAGCATTTAAAGGCGACTTAGCTGAGGTTGTGGTAAATGTCTTCAAGCCGATTCAGGAGAAATATCACAATTTAATGGAAACTAGTGAGTTGGATGACATTCTGGATCGCGGAGCTGAAAAAGCGAATCAAACCGCAAATCTTACACTAAAGAACATGGAAGCAGCAATGGGTCTTGGAAGAAGAAAATAAATCATAAAAAGCCTGAACCCGTGGGGGAATGCATCCCCTTTGGGTCAGGCTTTTAATTTACTTTTGAACCATTTTCCATTTCCCAAAGCTTTTCAAAAAACGGTTGTCCTTTTATTATATTCTCACAGAAAATTTCGTGCTTTTTTGACCATCCATATTTTGCTTCCTCAAACAGCTGCTGCCATGCTTCTTCAAAGGTTAGTTCTTGAATACTGGAGTATTTTTCAGGGCACCATTCGGTAAACCAATAGCGCACCTCTGCCTCATTATTAGAAGAAAATAGTTGGTCCAGTGCCATAAATAATAACTGTTTTAACTGCCGCTCTTTTCTTGTTAATCCTGTCATTAATTCCGGTTCTGGTGACAGGATGTGGAAGTCTTTCTCTTTTGACTGAACATAAAATTGATATTTTTGGGGTTCATGGGTGCTAATCATCTCATAGACTAGCTGTTCCTGCCGTGGTATTAATCTGCTTTTGCGAATCGGTATATTGTAACCAATCGTATCTACGGCCAATATACCCGTGCCATCTGTTACAACAAAACAATAATCCAGCTGAATTCTTTCGTGGTTCTTTCTTAGGTACGCCTTTTGATAAATATCATCCAGAAGTTGTTGAGGCAACTCTAATAAATCATTTTCAATATAGTTATATAGAACAGGCTCAACTTTTATCAGAGGTACTTGGTCCAAAAGCTCCACACCGTCATCTTTGCGCCATTCATGAAAGTGGCAAACGTTATAACCATTTTCTTCACCTTCAAACCAATTTACCCAAACATCATGAAGATATAACATTGTACAACCCCTCTCTTCAACATTCTGTTTGTCAATCAGTATGGGCAGACCTAAGTTAAATTATTCCTTTATATATATTTTGCTCCATTCAACAGACTGTCCAAATAAACAAAGTGCTTTAACAACCTTTCAAAAAAAAGAGACAATCCCGGAATGGGATTATCTCCTCTTCATTTTGATTACTCTACATCTGGATTTTCATTTGATACGCCAACATTTGCCCAACCATATTGATCTTCACCGTAACTAGCTTTTAAGCCAGTTACACGATTATTAATAGCAGAAATTTTGTAACGGAACAAGGTTGGGATCACTGGAAGCTCATCATTCATATAGGATTGCCATTCATCATAAATTTTCTTGCGATAAGCATGATCAAATGCTTTCTCGGAGTGGCCGTCTGCCAATAATTGATCATTTTTATCGCTGACAAAGTGAGTATAGTTAAATGGTACATCTCTGCCATAGAGTCCATACGGATCCACATCTGTCCCCGTTGCCCATGCAGCAAGATAAATATCTACCTTAGGATCATCATTTTCCACCATTTTGTAGAAGGAATTGAATTCTGCTAAGCGTCCATCTACAAGGGAAACATCCAAGCCGACATTTTTCCAGCATTGCATATAGAACTTAGCAAGAGGTTCTGCTATGTCCCCGCCGCTCATTGACAAGAAATTGACGTGGAATTTTTTCCCTTTTGGATCTTCGCGTAATCCATCGCCGTTCACATCTTTATAGCCTGCTTCATCCAATAATTTTTTTGCTTTTTCTGGGTCAAAACTAATTCCTTTTTCATCCTCATTGTACCACGTTGGGAATGAAGGCGGAATTAAGCCTGTAGCGGGGAATCTTAAACCATTGTAAATCTTATCACCGACAGATTTATTATCGACTGCATAAGCCATGGCCTGACGAAGACGCTTGTCTTGAAATTTAGGATTGTCCATGACATTAATGCCTTTCTTCGCATCCCAATGTCCCAGCTTAAAGCCAATGTAATTGTATGCTAATTCATATTCGCCAATGAATTGAAAATTCTTAGAACCTTTAGCTGCTGGATATTGATCTGTTGGGAATTCTGCAATATCCGCTTCTCCCTTTTTCATTGTTTGCAGGATAACTTTTGGATTAACAACCTTCAATATAATGCTCTTTAATTTTGGTTTTCCTGCGAAATAATTATCATTACGTTCAAATTCTACAGATTCACCTGGGACTATCTTTTTAATTTTGAAAGGTCCAAAGCCAATTGGAGTTTTATGAATTTTATCTGATTTCGCCAAATCTTTTATCGGTATATCTCCCAAGTAATGCTTAGGCATAGCATATGTCCATAAACCTGTTAATAGAGATGGGTTTGCTTTATCAAAGGTAATGGAAAGTGTTTTTTGATCTATGATCTTTATACCAGATATGTTAGAAGCTTTTCCTTCGTGATACTCTTTCATCCCGACAATACTTTGAATGATCGCATCCCCATACCGAACACCAGTGTAATCCTTATTACCGATTACTAAGAACGAATACTCATAGTCTTGTGCGGTTACCGGTTTACCATCAGACCAGTTTACATTATCTTTTATTTTAACAGTAATGGTCTTATTGTCGTTCGACAATTTATATGTTGCCGCACCATCATTTGTTATTTCATAGTCAGCATTTGTTGAAAATAACGGTAAATCGAAGAACCCCAATACTTGCGAATCTGGGTCTCCATCATAAAACGCATAATTCAGTGTGCCTTCAAATGGTGTATCGGACACTAACGCATACGTAAGAGATCCATCTTTAATCGGCTGTTTATCGTTCTTTACTGTTTTTGGAAAACTTGCTACATTTACTTCTGTCTTACCATTTGAAGCTGGCTTCTTTTTCCCATCACCCCCAGTTGTATTGGTGCATGCTGATAGCAGCAGCCCAGAGGCAACAAGGAGACTGAAAAACTTTACACTTGTTTTTTTCTTCATTCTTTCTTTTTCCCCCTTTTTAACCTAATCTTTGTCTTGCATCGGAAGCACGTTTTAATGCTTGACCGATGTAATTTATACACAACATCATGACTAGAATTAGCAATGATGCAGGTAACCAAATCCACCATTTGTTTTGTAGGACATCCGGATTTGTAGCATAACTTACGAGAGTGCCTAAACTGGGAGTACTTTCCGGCAGACCAAATCCGAGATACGTTAACCCTGATTCAATTCCAATATTTCCTGCAAGGTTTAGGGTCAGATTAACGATGATTATGGAACTTAAATTAGGCAGCACTTCCCTCATCATAATCTTCCAATCAGGTGTTCCCAATGTTTTAGAAGCACTAACATAATCTAACTCTCTCTCTGCAAGAGTTTTCGAACGAATTAACCTTGCTTTCCCAGTCCACAAGAACAAACTCATAATTAGGATAAAAGTATAAACATTATATTTAGGTACAATGGTAACGAAGACAATGACCAGCATTAATGTCGGGAGTATGAGAAAGAAGTCGATGATCCGCATGATCGTATTGTCGACTTGTCCGCCAAAGTAACCTGCACATAATCCGACGGAAAGACCGATAAGTCCTGTTAACAATGTGATACATAATCCAATCGTAAATGAATTTTTCGCTCCAATGATGAGCTGGCCGAAAATATCTCTGCCTCCATAATCAGTCCCCAGCCAATGTTCGGCAGATGGCGGTGAATAAATTGATAGCAAATCGACAGTTACAATTTTATCCTGATTTAACAGGAGTGACGTTCCATATACAATGATTAAAATGAATGCCAGTAGTATTAACGATCCTAGTGCCAGTTTATCTTTCACAATCTCCCGCCACAAAATGGAGAACGCCCCATTTTTTTTTGCTTTCTTGATTTTTTGCCGCTTTGGTTTAGAGATTTCAGCTTTCATTACGATCCCCCTTACTCAATCCTGATCCGCGGATCAACCGCACTTAAAATGAGATCCGATAACAGCGTCCCAATTAATGTAGCAAGACCTGATATCATGACGAGTGCAGTTACAACACTGTAATCACGTTGTGAAATGGAGGTAACAAATAACTGCCCAATCCCAGGGTATCCATAGATCGACTCTAAAAAGACTGAACCGCCAATTAAAGAGACAATATCATATCCAAGAAAAGCAGCTATTGGCAGCAAAGAATTTCTAAAAATGTGGCGTGTATATACTTTTGATTCGCTGACACCTTTTGCTCGAGCCATTTTTACAAAGTCTTTTATCTTTGTATCAATGATTTCATTGCGCAAGTATTGAATGGTAATGGTTGTACTGACAATGGCACCCGAAAATGCAGGCAAAATGAGATGATTTAACTTGCTCATGTAATATGCCAACGATCCATCCTCTACACGGATGTCTACACTTCCGCTTGTCGGAAACCAGTTGAGAACAAATCCAAAAATAAAAAGCATGAGTAACGCAAAAATAAATAAAGGGGTAGCATATGTTAAATAATTGTAACCAACAATCAATTTATCAGCCCATGTATCCGTCCATCGGCCGCCTATGATCCCCAAGGGAATCGCGATCAAATAGCTTAAAACCAAAATGGCAAAGCCCAATAGAATCGTGTTTCCCAGTTTTCCTGCAATCAATTGTGTTACCGGGGTTTGGTGGATAATGGACATACCCAAATCCCCATGAAGTAACCCCTTTATCCATCTTCCGTATTGTATATAAAAAGGATCATACATCCCCAACTTCACTTTCAATTCATGAATCGTCTGGGCATCCATTTTTGGATTACTTGCCAATCTTCCTGTTAATGCATCTCCCGGCATCGCTTTTGCCAACAAGAAAATAAGTACACTTAATATCAGCAGCTGAGGGATCATGACTAAAATTCTACGAAATATAAATTTTAACATTTTAATAATCCCCTCCTATGGGAGTGCGACTGAATGTGTTTCAGATATAGGTTTAAGTTGATAGACCTTGCCATCAGTATTGAAATATTGATCATATGAATTTTTAAATTCTATATTTATTTCTTGGCGAAGTTTCATTTGTTTTTCCCTATTGGCAGGATTAATATCTGGTATAGCCGAAATTAGTCTTTTGGTGTATAAATGCTGCGGATTTATATATATATCCCGGCTTGTTCCTTCCTCTACGAACTGGCCGCGATACATAATTCCTATTCGGTCACACATATGTTTGATAATTCCTAGGTCATGACTGATAAATAGATAGGTTAATTGGAACTCTTTCTGAATATCTTTCATAAAGTTTAAGACTTGAGCTTGGACCGACACATCTAGGGCAGAAACAGGCTCATCGGCAATAATCAACTTTGGTTTTAATGTCAATGCCCGAGCAATTCCAATTCGCTGGCGCTGTCCCCCGGAAAACTCATGCGGGTATTTGTAAATCGACTCAGGGTGTAATCCGACTTTTTCTATATAAAACTGCACCTTTTGTTTTTCCTCTGTCGGAGAAAGTCTCTCAAAATTCCTCAATGGTTCTGCAACAATATCCATTACACGCTTTCTCGGATTTAAAGATGAATATGGATCTTGAAAAATCATTTGTATATCCTGTCGATACTTATGAAAGGCTCTTCTGCTTAACTTCGTTATGTTATTGCCCTGGAATAAGATTTGGCCTGAAGTAGCTCTATTTAGCCCGATAATTGTTCTTCCTGTAGTTGTTTTTCCGCACCCCGATTCGCCTACAAGTCCGTATGTTTCACCCTGTTGCAATTTAAAACTAATATCATCTACTGCTTGTACATGAGAAATGACTCTTTGAAAAAAACCGCCTCGGATAGGATAATAGATTTTTAGATGATTAACTTTTAGAAATTCCATTGTACATATCCCCTATATATGTTTCTGGAAAGTAAAAATTCTTATAACATGTACAGCGAACAAAATGATTTGCTGAAACTTCCCGAAGCACGGGATTTTCTTCATGTATATGTTCATTAATCCAATGTATACGGTCTTTGAAACGGCAGCCTTTTCTAGGGAGTTTCTGCAGCGAAGGGACAATTCCTTGAATGACATGTAATCGGTCCTTCGCTTCTGAGGATGCTGGAAGGGAATTAAATAGTGATCTAGTGTAAGGGTGTAGGGGATTTTTGAATAATTCATGGACATTTGCACATTCAACAATTTCCCCAGCATACATGACCGCAACTCGATCTGCCATTTCAGCTACAACTCCCAGATCATGAGTAATAAGAATGATTCCTGTATTGGTTTGTTTTTGAAGTGCTTTTAATACATCCATAATTTGAGCTTGAATTGTAACATCTAATGCAGTGGTTGGTTCATCAGCAATGACAAGCAAAGGATCACAAGCAACGGCAACGGCAATAACAATCCGCTGGCGCATTCCGCCGGATAATTCGTGGGGATATTGTTTATATGTACGTTCCGGGTTTAGGATCCTGACTTTGTTCAAAAGCTCTAAGGTTCTTTTTTTTTTTTCTTGACTTGATAGATTTGTATGAAAGGCCAAGCTTTCTTCAATTTGTTTTCCACATGTCATTAAAGGATTTAAAGCTGTTAACGGGTCTTGAAAAATCATCCCGATCTCTTTTCCGCGTATTTTATTTAATTCAGATGTTGATAAGGAAATGAGATTCTTTTCTTTAAAATTTATATTGCCTTCTAACTTTGTTCTTTCCTGTGGATGGAGCCCCATGATCGAAAGTGCCAGCGCACTCTTTCCACACCCAGACTCTCCAACTATGGCTACCACTTCATTCTCATTTACTGATAATGAAACACCATCCACTGCAGCGAAATAATCATCCTGGATTTTAAATGAGGTACAAAGATTTTCAATCCTTAAGAGCTCTTTCAAATTTCAACCCCCTAAATACTTTTAAATTTCTAAAAAATATTTGGAAATTTATATTAGATTATCCTATTAATTTACATTTGATTTTATGATATTATTGTTTCAAACACAATATTATTTTGACTATTTTGTAAATTCAGTTAATAAAAAAAACAAAAAAGCCATATAAAATGGCCTTTTGCGAGATATAAATTTTTTATTTTATATACTCTGAAGCCGATGTGGAAAAAGATAATTTAGTAGAGTAATGATTCCTTTCATAGTATTTTCTAACAATATTATATCCCACCGCATAACCGAGAAGATGTGGAACTCTTCCTCCGCCGTATAATAATTCATCATGGACCCTGTCGTGTTTCTTCTTATCTAATTGTTGTTTTAAAAATCGATCCCAAAAAATCTCTAATTCCCTTTCCGAGTACATATTACACCAATTTGCCAAATACTTTTCTCCACAATTTTTTAACACCGCATACTCCGCCAGTCCTTCAATAATAATCGAGTCAAGCAATGTGTATTTCTGAAGATTTTTATTCAACGTCCTTAGTCTGCATACATGGTGATATTCATGGACGAAAAGTGCTTCAATCTCCTTGGGGTCATAATAATTTGACAGAAACAGAAACATTTTGTCTGGAAAAGAAACCCCTGCTTTCCGCCTTTCTTCCTGTCTAAAAAAAAAGCCGCGCTCCTGCCCCAGTGGAAAAAGGAAAATTGGTATATCAGGACCGGACCATTGTTTTTGATATTTGTAAAAAATTTTATCAACTATATCCCAGGCATTATAATCTTTCATATCGTGCAAATTATTCAATGCTGCTTTTGAAGATCGGTACATTCCAAATTTCAGCAGCTGAGTGTAGATTTCTGTTGCAGTTTGCCCTTTAAAATAGGTTTTCAGTTTTTCACAAATTTTGATGGGACGGTCAAAGTCATCTCGCAGCCATTTATCCGTTCGGATAATTCCCATATTTGCACCCCATTTAACCTAAATTGCCTTTTTACATTTTATGAAACTTTTTGTTTTAGGTTCATAAGCTAAATGGTTAAGTCCTTTAATCATAAGGCTATGTTAAAGAACATTGTTGATATATTCACGCTGTTGATTGGAGCGGGAGGCACGCCCGCGAACCGCTCGTGCCTGAAGCGGAAATCAACAACCAAGTTTAACAGCGCTAATCATAAAGAAAATTCGCCGACTGGCGAGCTCGTTAAGGCGAAAACAGAGGCGTAGTTCGCCGAAAAGCACAGCTTTTCGACTCCGAATCTAATACTCACGAAGCATTCCTTCGTACACTTATGCCTGATAGGAAAGTTATACTATCTTATCAGTAAAAAAAAGACCAAGCAGTTCAATGTGCCTGGTCTTTTTTTATTATTCATATTTCTTAAATACAATGGTGGCGTTATGGCCGCCGAAGCCTAGTGAGTTGCTCATGGCTGCTTTTATTTCTTTTGGTCGTGCAGAATTTGCAATATAATCCAAATCACATTCAGGATCTGGAGTTTCATAATTCATGGTAGGAGGCATTATGCTGTCTCTCATTGCCAATAAAGTAAAAATGGCTTCTACACCTCCTGCTGCGCCAAGCAGATGCCCTGTCATCGACTTTGTTGAGCTCATCGCCAATTTATAAGCGTGTTCTCCAAATACTTCTTTCACCGCAAGTGTTTCAAACTTATCATTATATTCTGTACTAGTACCATGGGCATTGATATAATCGATATCTTCCGGTAATAATCCAGCATCATTTATCGCCATCTTCATAGCCCTTGCACCACCTTCACCGCCTGGTGCCGGAGCAGTGATATGATACGCATCTCCGGTTGCTCCGTAACCGACAATTTCAGCATATATTTTGGCGCCCCGTGCTAATGCATGTTCTAATTCCTCTAAAATGACAATCCCTGCACCTTCACCGATAACAAATCCATCTCGGTTCTTATCAAAAGGACGGCTAGCAGTTTTTGGATCTGGATTCGTGGATAAGGCAGTATTCGCACAGAAACCTGCCACAGCCATCCTTGTAATTGGTGCTTCACTTCCTCCTGTCACCATCACATCTGCATCACCGCGTTGGATGACTTTAAAGGCGTCTCCAATAGAATTTGTCCCTGTTGCACATGCAGTAACAGTACAAGAATTGAATCCTCTAGCCCCAAGTGTAATAGATACTTGGCCTGTTGCCATATCTGGAATCATCATTGGAACAAAAAATGGACTGACTCTTTTATACCCTCTTTGTTGAAAAATCTCAAATTGTTGCTCGAAAGTCTCCATTCCGCCAATGCCTGAACCAATCCAAACACCAACCCGATGCGAATTTTCCTCATTAATCGTCAGATTGGCATCTTTTACTGCCATTAACGAACTTGCCACAGCATATTGCGTAAACCGGTCCATCTTTCTTGCATCTTTTTTCTCCATAAAAGCTTCCGGATTAAAATCTTTTAATTCAGCTGCAACCTTGGCCGGATAATCGTCTGCATTTAATCTTGTTAGCGGGCCAATTCCGGATTTACCTTCCAAAATCCCTTTCCAGGTTGTTTCAACATCGTTTCCAAGTGGTGTAACCGCTCCAACACCAGTTACTACAACTCTTCGTTTTTCCATTTAAGCAACTCCTTATCTAAATCGAACTTTTTTATAGTACATTTTTAATAGTTTCCATTTAAAATAAAATATTGTAGAGCTTTAATTGTTACTATGCTTTACTTATTTTCCCCACCGAATGGCAATGGCGCCCCAAGTTAATCCTCCGCCGAAGCCAACCATTACGATTAAGTCATCATCCTTAATATTTCCTGCTTCCAGTTCTTCCACTATCGAGATCGGAATGGATGCTGCAGAAGTGTTTCCATATTTATCAACGGTTTTGGACATTTTTTCTTCAGGAAGCTCCAGCCTTTGTCTTGAGGCTTCCATGATTCGGATATTTGCCTGATGTGGAATAAGGAAATCAACATCCTCCTTCTTTAGCCCCGCTTTATCAAGAACATTTATACAGCTTTCCCCCATTTGTCTTACAGCAAACTTAAATACTTCACGCCCATTCATAATGATGTATTCATCTTGATAAAGATGTTTGCCTCCTGTACCATCTGCACCAAGCTCAAATGCAAGAATTCCCCGATTTTCTGATACACCTCCAATTACAGCTGCCCCTGCACCATCACCAAACAATACCGCAGTATTTCTGTCAGACCAATCCGTAATTTTAGAAAGCTTTTCAACACCAACAACCAGAACATATTTATAAACTTTAGCTTCAATAAATTGTTTAGCGGTGACGATTCCATACATAAATCCTGCACATGCCGCACTTATATCCATTGCAGCTGCTTTAACAGCGCCTAATCTTTCTTGGATTTTACAGGAAACAGAAGGAAATGGAGTATCAGGTGTAACTGTTGCTACCAGAATTAAATCAATTTCTTCAGGAGTGATCCCAGCATCCTTAATGGCTTTTTGGGCAGCAAAAAACGCCATATCAGACGTGTCCACATCATCGGCAGCAATGCGTCTTTCTTCAATGCCTGTTCTCGTACGAATCCATTCATCCGAGGTATCCATCACTTTCTCTAAATCTAAATTTGTAACAACCTTTTCAGGTAAATATCTTCCAATTCCAACAATACCAGCTCTCATGTTTCCATCTCCTTAAAATTTATAAATGACTGGTGTCTTTATTATATTATTATCAATTATTATGACTTGGTACTAATTTTATCAAATGACATGCCATTTAAGCAACTTTTTCTTCTAATCTTCCCTTTTCCGCAATTGTCCATTCCTTTTCATTGTTTATACATACTTTAAAATAAGAGAACATTTCAGAAAGGAGTGCTGCATTTATATGGAAGAGCGGGAGTTTGAGACCATTTCCTCATTCAGGGAATCCGATGATCAAAATATCCCTCCGCGAGAGGAGAACCATAATCGATGGGACCAAGATCCATTCAATGCCTTAATGTTTGGGCCCATGGGATCCCATCATCAGCCAATTCCTTCCGATCTTGAATCCCAACCCGAATTGGCAGCAAGCAATCAGCAGGGGATTAATTACGAAGAAATAATGGTTAATATTGATAAGTTAATAGACTCAGTGAATGGATTAAAGCCTTTATTTCAAAATATTTATCCTTTTATTGAACAAATATGGAAGAGAAAATGAGCTGACCAATTGGTCAGCTCATTTTTTAAGGAAGTTTTCCGGTTTTAGTATAAACAGTAATCTGATGATTCATTTTTCTAATAAACTCTTTATCAACTAACGGACTATATTTTCCCATCGACATGACTCCGTCTTGAAAATCAAACGATAGGTTACCTGATTTCAATTTCCCTTGATTAAATTGATCCGCTACTTTTACATATAGTTTATCCACTTGTTGTACTGTACTAGCAAGAACAGTTGTCTCTCCCAAATCTGATTGGTCCGAAACAAAACCAATTACATATAACCCCCGGTCTTTCACCCTTTCAATAACAGGTACATTAAACCCATCTCCGGCAGGATATATGACGTCTACTCCTTCATTCATCATGTGATCTACGAGCTGAACGGCTTTATTTTCATCATCCCAATTTCCTACATAATTGATTGTAACTTTTGTATTTTTATTTTCAGCCAATGCACCCTGATAAAATCCTTCAACTTCCGGCTGCCATTCATATGCCGCTAAAACACCGACTTTTTTTGCTTTGGACATATGGGCTGCAACCATTCCGCCAAAAAACCCCATTGCATAAGCCTTAAAACTTAAGCTGGTCGTATTTGGATTTTTTGCATCCCCATTAAAACTAACAAAATGTATTTGAGGATATTTATTAGAAATATCATTAAAATAGTCCGCATACTCGGAACCGTGGCCAAAGATAAGATTTACACCTTTTTGCTGCAATTCTTTAACTGCTCGATCCACCGCTGCTTCCGAATTCATTCCTTCTTTGTAATAAACATCTACATGGAGGTTAGATTGAATCTTCAGAATTCCTTTATAGCCTTTTGTCCCCCATACTTGATCACTTATGGTTTCAGGTACCAATAGCCCTACCTTTTTTAATTTTCCTTCAGACTTTGTTGCACTGCATGATCCAAGTATAAAAAGACTTAAAAGGATCATTCCATAACGATACAGCATTCCATGCATTCTCTTCATAGCTGCCTGCCCATCCCCATTTAAATCTCCAATGTTTTTATTCTAAATGGTCCTTTCAGGATTCTTTATTTTCATTTATATTCTAACCTTCGAATAAATAATTGAAAAGATTTATTCATTTTAAACGAAAATGATTATGCATTCGTTCATTTAGTTCTATTTGTGCTGTTATTGAATCAGATAGGGGGGTCAGGTTTTTTACAATAACCTTTTGAATAGAATCATCAAGTCCTTGCCAGCCGTCACGATGTTTCTTCACCGTACTTTTATCCATTTTAAGGTAGGAAGCACATTCTTCCCAATAATTATCTTGACCACTCTCTAAAAGATAACTTCCGGGTTTCCCAAATTGGATCGTGTCATAAATTGTTTTTACTGCATCAGTCACGAAAAGAGCATCTCTTGTCCATTCCCGCTCAGATTGAATTATTTCCAGCTGCTTAAATCTCCCAAGGATCATCTGTTGAAACAAAAATACTTCCGGTTGCCATGGCCCAAAGACAGTTGGCAAATAAAACATTTGTACATGGGATACTAGTTCTTTAGTTTGTTCAAAAAAGGGTGACCAAACATTTATCTCTCTATACATTTGGATTGGCAAAAATACGACTAGTTTTATACGATTTCCCATCCTTGAAAAATATTGAATGATTGGATCTGTAATTTCCTTCTTTTCACTCAATGAATCTTTACTTAGCATATACAAGTCATAGATAGAAATGATAAATAGTTGAGTGATTGGGTCTTGTTCAGAGAAATGTTCCGTCCAATCCAGTAATGAATGAGTGCTAAAATTAGCATTTCTGCCGATTTCCATACTTTTTTCATCCATATTTTCAGCATCAGAGTTTCCGTCAAAAGATAACCCCTTCACTTCATATCCCTTATTCAATATATATTTGCAAAAGTGAAAGCCCACAAAGTCAAAAACGTCCAAAACAACTGCCTTGTCCATTAAATCTTCCTCCCCAAACTAACCTTAATGAATCCTATGCGGAAGATTAAGGAAATATTTCTTTTGAGGAGGTTCAGATATTAGAGTATTGATTCATGGTGTGTGAAAAAATTAATGCAGATTTTACCAAGCTGTGGTTTTTTTTCTGGAAGAATATAAGTAGGATTAAATTTAGAAGAGTCCAGGATTTGTTGGTACTGTTTTGACTGATTATACGATTTTCCACCAGCAAGTACATGAATGATTTTCACAGGTATTCCAAAATCGAGATTAATGTTGTCTTCTAAGTTAAAAATGGTGCTTTCCAGTACTTTTTGATCTTCTTGATATGCACATGTTAACTCCCGAAGCAGCTTTTTATAGAAAAACTTATGCTCCTTCTCCTGCTCAAGGTGATACTTCAATGAAAGTATTGGATTGAGAAGGATCACAGACCTTATACTTTCCTTCATTTTTTCCATTAATTTAATTGCAACAAGTGCACCCATTCCTTCAGCTAAAATATGGATTTTTCTATTTAATATCTCACTTCGCATAATATACTGATAAAGTCTCCCTGCAAGCTCAACAGCATTTTCACTTCCCCAATTTCGCCCAAAAAGATTTGAGGAAAAAATGGTGTACCCCTTTTCCTTTAATTGGTCCAACACTGTACATTTTCCTTCATTTTGTGTCCAAAAGCTTTTACTTTCGTCAACAAAATGCCGCTCATCGCCAATGATTAAAATCCCAAATCCTGTAGGCTTTTCAGGGTAGTAAACAATATTCCATTGGGTATCCATTTGAAAATTGCGGTTCTCCATTGGTAAATCTCCTTTTACATATTTCCTCATCATAATGTATGTCGCTTTATAAAAGTTGAACGGGAGTTTGCCCATCTTCTGACTTCTCTTTTGATTTTCAGCGAAAAATTTGCATTTATTAATTTTATGCCATATGGTAAGATAAGTAATGATGAAAAATAGTAAGAGGTGAATAGAAGTGCGTTTCTTTTGGACCTTTTTTTGGACGTTTCTTTTGGTGGAAATGCTTACATACGTAGTAAGTTCGATGACTCCCGGAGCTGCATTTGATGTTAAATTAGGTGCTATTATGGCTGTGTGTGTTACGATTCTTATTTTTATCGTTTCTGCTATCATTCCAAACGAACCGGTTAAAAAACATTAATTTTTTTAAGGTCTCCCATTAACTAAACGGAAGACCTTTTTTTCATTTCTTATTTCTTTTTATTCATTTATTTTTAAAGCTATGTCTCCATTTTCCGTCGTTATTTCCACAATTGCTCCATCGAAAACCTTTCCGGCAATGATTTCACGGGCAAGCTTTGTTTCAATATTTCTTTGAATAAAACGCTTCAATGGCCTTGCTCCATAAATAGGGTCAAATCCATTTTCAGCAATGAACTGTTGTGCTTCATCTGTAATCGAAATGCTGATTTGCTGCTCTTTTAGCCTACTTTGCAGATCATTTAACATCTTGATGACTATATTTTTTATCTCCCGAAGCGAAAGTGGTTTAAAGAGGATCGTCTCATCGATACGATTTAAAAATTCTGGACGAAAATGTGCCCGTAGCTGTCCCATCACATTTTCCCTTGCCAAATTCGAAATTTCAATCTCATTCTCTGATCGTTCCAGTAAAAATTGCGATCCTATATTGGATGTCATTATGATAACTGTGTTTTTAAAATCCACCACTCGTCCTTGGGAATCTGTAATTCGGCCATCATCAAGCGCTTGAAGTAAGATATTAAAGACTTCTGGGTGAGCTTTTTCGATTTCATCCATTAAAATTACTGAATATGGCCTTCTCCTTACAGCTTCGGTCAATTGCCCGCCTTCTTCATAGCCAATATAACCTGGAGGCGCCCCGATCAAACGTGAAACAGCGTGCTTTTCCATATACTCGGACATGTCAATTCGGATAATATGTTCCTCACTATCGAAAAGTGCTTCTGCCAATGCTTTCGCAAGCTCTGTCTTACCTACACCGGTTGGCCCCAAAAATAGGAAAGATCCAATAGGACGGTTGGGATCTTTAATTCCAGCCCTCGCCCTTAATACAGCATCAGCAACCAAATTAACTGCTTCATTTTGACCTATTACCCTTTCCTGAAGGATCGTTTCTAAGCGGAGCAGCTTTTCTCTTTCACCTTCAACTAGCTTTGATAAGGGAATCCCTGTCCACCTTGAAACAATATTAGAAATTTCTTCACCTGTTACTTCTTCACGAAGCAGACGGTCAGTTGAGGAATCTGCCTCCAGTACTTTTAGTTCCTTTTCTGCCGTAGGTATCAGGCCGTGCCTTAGTTCAGCCGCACGATTTAAATTGTATTGATCCTCAGCTTGTTCAAGCTCTCGGCGCAGCTTCTCGATTTGTTCTCTTTTTTCCTGCAAGCGTTGAATCTTCTGTTTTTCCTCCATCCATTTCGCCTTCATGGTATCGGATTGTTCTTTCAGATCAGCAAGCTCTTTTAATAAAGTTTCAAGCCGGTGTTTACTTACGTCATCTTGCTCTTTCCTTAATGCCGCTTCCTCGATTTCCAATTGCATCACTCGGCGGGTTACTTCGTCTAGCTCTGTAGGCATGGAATCGATTTCCGTTCGAATTAAAGCACAGGCTTCATCGACAAGATCAATGGCTTTATCCGGTAAAAAACGGTCAGTAATATAGCGGTCAGATAAAGTGGCAGCGGATACTAAAGCATGATCATGAATTTTTACTCCATGATACACCTCGAATCGCTCTTTTAATCCTCTAAGAATAGAAATTGTATCCTCTACTGTAGGCTCTTGGATCATTACGGGCTGGAATCTCCGTTCAAGTGCCGGATCTTTTTCAATATATTTTCGATGTTCATCCAATGTTGTCGCACCAATACAATGAAGTTCCCCACGGGCAAGCATTGGCTTCAGCATATTTCCTGCATCCATGGCTCCCTCTGTTTTTCCTGCCCCAACTATTGTATGAATTTCATCAATAAACAATAGTATTTGACCTTCACTTTTCTTGATTTCAGTTAATACTGCCTTCAGTCTTTCTTCGAATTCTCCTCTGAACTTCGCTCCGGCAATTAAGGAGCCCATATCTAATGCAAATATGGTTTTATCCTTTAATCCTTCAGGGACATCCTTTCTAACGATTCTATGTGCAAGCCCCTCGACAATGGCTGTTTTACCAACACCTGGCTCACCTATTAATACTGGATTATTTTTTGTCTTTCTTGAAAGGATTCTAATTACATTGCGAATTTCTGCATCCCTGCCAATGACCGGATCAACTTTACCTGCTTTCACTTCAGAAACAAGGTCTCTTCCATATTTCTTAAGTGCTTCATATCCGGCTTCGGGATTTTGTGATGTCACTCGTTGATTCCCCCTTATGGCTTTTATCGCTGATAGAATATCCTCAAATGTAAGACCCTCTGCGTGAATAGTCTTATACATTTCGGAATCATTTGTACGGGCCGCAGCTAATAAAATGTGTTCAACCGATATATATTCATCTGAAAAATTCTTGGCTTGATCTTCAGCATTCACTAAGAGTTTTTGCAATTTTGAGGTTATATACAGCTTTCCATGTTCTAAACCACTTCCAGTAACCTGAGGCTTTTTCCCTAGGGAATTTAGCAGGCTGCCCTTGATTTTCTCTTCAGGCACTCCTAAATTTTTGAAGATGGAGCCAATCAGACTATCCTCTTGATCTAATAATGCTATAAATAAATGAGGTTCATCAATTTCTTGATGATTATTTCTAATCGCCAAGTTTTGGGCGTCCATTAAAGCCTTTTGCAGCCTTTCAGTCATGCGGTTTAAGTCCATTTCACATCACTTCCTTTTTTGACCTTTTTTGACCTATTACTGATATTATAAACCAAAAATATGTAGAAAGTAAAATATTGTAATGTAGAAAAGCCACCCTCTGGATGGCTTTTTGTAAGTATTTATGGTTTTCTTTTGTATGTCCAAACACGGTCATCATTTGATGTTTCTGGAAATGGATCGCCAGCTTTTAGCTTAATTTTTTTGGGATTGATGACATTATCTCCTGTATCGCCAACTTCAATATACACGCCATTATTGGGTGCTTTTTTCCCTGATTTAAATTGGTGGTTTTGGCCCATTTTTTATCCCTCCTTATCATTACAATATTTATTATTTCCTTTTCAAAGAGAGCCATTAATGGAATTTTTGTCATTTTTTCATATTTCGTCATTATTTCCTAAGAAATAGGCAACCTTTTTTGACGATTATATGAACTTATTCTTCAATTATTGCTTAAAAATCTTGTTTAACAATATAATTATAGTAAAATCCAGCAAATTTGAGTTTATCTCCAAAAGGTGGTAAAAATCTATGCAGTCCATTACAGAAATGCCGGTTTTATTAGCACAGCTTCTCGAGACAGTTCACCACACAAAAAAAATGGAAAAGGGAACCTTTTTGTTTCAAGAAGGAACTCCAGCCAATGAAATGTATATTATTCAAAGTGGAATACTGCAAGTTAGTAAAATCATTCCAGACGGCCGAGAGCTGACATTACGGATGTGTGCAGCAGGAGATTTTATAGGTGAATTAACCTTATTTTCCCCTAAACCGAAATATACATTAAGTGGACGAGTGGCAGAAACAGGTCAAGTAGGAGTCATCATGAGAAATGTTCTGGAAGAGAAGCTGTCTCAAAATCTCGCCTTATCCCTTGAATTCATGAAGTGGATGAGCCAGCAGCATCGAAAAACACAGGCAAAATTTCGCGACCTTGTTTTACATGGAAAAAAAGGGGCGTTGTATTCCACCTTAATCCGGATCCATAATAGTTATGGTTTAAAAACCAATGATGGTGTGATCATTGATTTACCTTTAACAAACCAGGAATTAGCCAATTTCTGCGGCACTTCAAGAGAAGTAGTCAATCGACTGTTAAGTGAGCTTCGAAAGGAAGGAATAATTTCCATTAATAAGGGAACGATTACCATTCATGATTTGGGCTTTTTAAAACAGGAAATCGAGTGCGAGGAATGCCCGGTAGAAATCTGTAAAGTGGACTAAATTATAAAGAAAACTCACCGACTGGCGAGCCCGTTAGAGCGAACACAGAGGCGTATTTGCACTTATGCCTCAAAAAACCATGGCCGCTATTGCGGCCATTTTTTATAGGTCTTTCAGCCATTCAACACAATTATGTTCAAAAGTATGATCATCTACAGAAAAAACAGGGATTTCTACATGTGTCAGATATGTTTTCAGTCCATCCCAATAAAGGATCCCTCTGACATTGGTCAAGTGATCCAATAACGATAAATCTTCCTTTTCTTTTAATATGAGCAGCTTCGGATAATCTGCCTGCTTATGCCCTTCAATCAAAATAACATCCGGATTTAAAGTACTAATTAGTTTTATTTGTTCCTCCAAAGAAAAGCTATTGGAATTCGCTTGCAAAATTAAACTCCCCGCACCCTCAACAATTGAAGCAGCTGCACCTGCTGATAAATGTCTTGTTGAATCCTTTTGCTCTACTGCGCTTGGTTTGCCTCCATGTCCATGGTGCTTGATGGTAACAGTTTTAAAGCCAGCCCCATTTAATACATGAATAAGCTTTACGATCATTGTGGTCTTTCCGCTATTTTGATAACCAACAACCTGAAGGATAGTGGGTCTTACCAAGGCCATTCACTGCCTGCCTGATCCTCGAGCAACAGGACATTCACTTCTGAACCTGTTCTAAACTCTCTCGTTCCTCCAGGCAGTATGGTGAGTGAATTCGCTCCTGCAAGGCTCATGATAATATTCGACTTGTCAACACCACTCGGCTTTGTTTTTAATCTTCCATCCTCGATATACACATGACTCCTTACAAATCTTGTAAACGGATTTGCTTTTAGAAAATCGGACTCCAGTATCGCTTTTTCCTTACGCAAATGGGTTTTTTCAGCAAAAAGCATGGTGCGGATAATTGGTCTCACAAAAAGTTCAAATCCTACAAAACAGGCAGAAGGATTGCCTGAAAGGCCAAACAGGAGCTTACCATTATACGCTGCCACTGTTGTAACACTTCCTGGACGCATTGCAACTTTATTAAATAACACCTCTGCACCTAATTGCCGGTAGATTTCAGGAAGATAATCAAAATCGCCAACCGATACACCTCCAGTGGTCAATAAGATATCTACTTCCTTTATCGCCTTGCTGACCGCTTGAAAGCATGTATCGTATTCATCAGGCAGTTTTCCAAAGTAGCGAACAGTTCCGCCTGCTCTTTCTATTTGGGCAGAAATCATATGGGAGTTGCTATTGCGAATTTTCCCCGGAACCAAAGGTTCTTCCACTTCGAGCAATTCCGTTCCTGTTGCAAACAGTCCAATGGTTGGCTTTTTAGCTGTGGGAACATCCCTATAACCAAATGCAGCTAATATGGCTTGTATCCCTGGATTAATGCATGTACCCTTTTTAACTAAAACATCTCCTTCTTTTGCATCTTCTCCCCTAAAAGAAACATTCTCTCCTTTTTTAAATCCTCGCTTAAGAGACATATATGGCTTACCGTTTTGTTCATAGGTTTGTGTTACCTCAAACATCGCAACAGCATCTGCTCCATCAGGCAGCATGGCACCCGTCATTATTCTGACGGCTTGGTACTGGTTTATTTTCTTGCCCGAAACCATCCCTGCACCGATATGGTCAATAACTTCAAATTCAACGGGATTTGACTGAGAAGCATTTTGTGTATCTATTGAACGGATCGCAAAACCATCATATGGTGCACGATCAAAATGAGGCACATCACAAGTAGCAATTATATCTTCTGATATAAAGCGTCCATAACTTTCCTCAATATGTACATATTCTGTTACACCAGGCAATTTACATTCCATTATTCTTTTTACCGCTTCATCAACGGGAATGGGTTGTCTTCTTTCAAACAATTGTATCGACTCCTATCCATTTCAGCATACAAAATGATTGCTCCATTATTATAAACCTACAAAAATATTCCTGGGATGGCAAATATCACAAAGCTGTAAGAAAATTAATATGGAATGTGTGATGCAGGTCACCAGGTTTTATCACAAAATAGCCTATCCTTATGTTAGAAAAACACATTTTATTTTAGGAGGACTACATGATGTCATTCTCATATACTGCAAAAACGTTGGTTAAAGACATTGTAAATGAATTGCCAAAAACAAGCGATATTTTTAAAAAGAATCGAATTGATTTTTGTTGTGGCGGTAATATTCCATTAGCTGAAGCTGCTGCCAAAAACGGACTGAACGTTGATATATTACTGGAAGAGCTTCATACTGTTTACATGAAATATCAGAATGCAGAAAGAAATGTAGAAGTATGGACAGATTCAGATTCTCATACCATCATTGATCATGTCATCAGAAATTATCATCGTGTGTCTGAGGAGGAATTGACTATGCTCAGCCCTTATGTAACAAAAGTATCACGTGTTCATGGTGACCATCATCCTGAGCTGCTAAAAGTTCATGAGCTATTCTATGAATTAAAAAAAGAATTAATGGAACATATGAATAAAGAAGAAGAAATTGTGTTTCCAATCATTCGTAAGCTCGTGGATGGCACAATTGAAAATCGTGAAGAAGCAATAGACATGATAATTGAACTTGAAAAAGAACATGACTATGCGGGCGAAATTCTCCGCCAGCTCCGTGAAATTACTTCTGACTATGAACTTCCTTTTGATGCCTGCGGTACTTACCGATTAGTTTATAAACGTTTAGAAGAACTTGAAGGATTGACTTTTATGCATGTTCATTTAGAAAATAATATACTCTTTCCAAGATATTTAGCATAGATAAGCGAAAGCGCCCGTTATGGGCGCTTTTTACTTTTCCTATCCACCAATGTATGACATTTCAATTTTTTTACGCTTTCTGTTTGTTTCCGCTGTTCTTTCATCGGAATAACGATCATCTCTTCCATTCCATATGGCAGTGATTCGTTCCTCTATTTGTTCATCTGTTGCCCCATTACGCATAAAATTCCGGACATCGTGACCATTCCCATTAAACAAGCACGTATATATCTGTCCATTTGCTGAAAGCCGTGCCCTTGTACAGCTGGAACAGAATGATTCGGAAACAGAGGTTATAAACCCGACATTAACTTCTGTGTCTTTATAACGATAAAGCTTTGCTACTTCCCCAAAATAAGCTGGTCCTACAGGCTCAAGCTCAAAATGGTCTTTTAAGATATCATAAATTTGCTTTTTCGTGACCACATCATCCATCTTCCAGCCATTTGTAGAACCTACATCCATATATTCAATGTAGCGAAGCTCTAAGCCATGTGTTTTACAATATTCAGCCATGGGAATAATTTCGCTATGATTAAGGCCTTTTTTTACGACCATGTTAATTTTTATTCCCAATCCAGCTTGTTTTGCCGCATGAATCCCCTCTAAAACCGGACCAGTTCCTATACCACGGCCGTTGATTTCACCAAATAACTCATCATCAAGAGTATCTAAACTAATATTTACACGTTTCAGACCAGCTTCTTTTAGTTTATCTGCCAATTTTGGAAGCAGGACACCATTGGTTGTTAAAGCTAGGTCAAGCAAGCCTTCAATATTTGAAAGTCTTGAAATCAGAATCGGCAAATCCCTTCTTAAGAGCGGTTCTCCGCCAGTTAAACGGATTTTCTCTACACCCAATCTTACAAAAATCTTTGCGAGACGGTCAATTTCCTCATAAGTAAGCAATGCAGAGCGAGGGAGAAATTGGAAATCAGGACCAAATTGCTCGGCAGGCATACAATATTGACAACGAAAATTGCATCGATCGATGACGGATATGCGCAAATCATGCAACGGTCTGTTTAATTTATCTTTAATAATGGTTTTTCCCATTTTAATCAACTCCAAGAATATTAAAAGCACGCCTTAAGTGTATCAGAAAAACAACAAACGACCTGTTAAATAATTCACTATTTTTATTTCATTTCTACTATCCATATAGTAACAAATATTTATTTATCTATAAACAAGATTTGGAAAGTAGGTTCATTCCAATTTTTTTATTTAACAATATCTTGCCCCGTTAAAAATATTTCGAAATTCGAAATGAGTTTTCACTATATTGTCATTGTTTTCTTATTTTTAATGACTTTTCCTAGGGTAAAATAGGTATAACAGATATCAGACATTTGTGAAATGGATACGATAGTTTTAAAACCTAGAGGTGAATCTAATGATGACAACGATCAAGCCTACACATTCAATTGAGATAAAAGAATTACTTAAATTTGCTGATCGGACCTTCAAAAGTGAAAAAGGAAGATTTTTATTTCAAGAAGGAATGGTAGCTGAGGAATTATATGTGATCATTTCAGGCAAAATTCAAATTAGTAAAATTACTTCGGACGGACGGGAGCTTTCCTTAAGAATTTGCGGGGCTAATGATATTTGCGGAGAATTGACCCTTTTTACAGATAATCCAAAATATTTATTAAGCGCAATGGTTCTTGAGGAAGGAGAAATTGCTGCCATTAAAAAGGAAGTCCTTGAGAGTGAAATTTTCCAAAATAGCAAGCTTGCATTTGAATTTATGAAATGGATGAGCGATCATTTTCGTAAAACTCAAACAAAATTTCGTGACCTTGTTTTAAATGGAAAACGTGGCGCCCTTTTCTCCACACTCATTCGGATGTCAAACAGCTTCGGGGTTCAAAAAGGTGATGAAATTCTCATAGACCTTCCTTTAACTAATCAAGAACTAGCTAACTTCTGCGGAACATCTAGAGAAAGCACCAACAGGATTCTTAGCGAGCTCAAGAAAGATCATATTATTTCCGTCAAAAGAGGAAAAATATCTATATTAGACTTACAATATTTAAAAGACGAAATAGGCTGCGAAAATTGTTCAGCCATTTATTGCAGTATCGAATAGGTTAGAATGGATCCTTTTCTAAGGATCCATTCTTTTTCTACTCTCTGCTAAACGGTCACTTTGCTTGTTTCTCTCTTAAGGATTTTGGCACATATACACAGAATGGTTCACTTTCCAAATAGTCGCCAGTCATGGCATATGCCCTTGATCTTGATCCTCCGCAAACATGACGGAATTCACAAACACCGCATTTTCCTTTAAACTCATCAGGATTTCGCAATGATTTAAAAATTGGAGATTCCCGATAAATTTCTGCCAGTGGGGATTCTCTGACATTTCCGGCTTTGACAGGCAAGAGACCGCTTGGATAAACGTCACCAATATGTGAAATAAACACAAAACCGTTCCCGTCATTAACACCCTTTGGTGCCCTGCCAAGACCATCAATGGATCCTGTCAGCCCTTTTTCAGTTAATGCTGCCAAATAGTTGATTTCATCTGTCTTCTCTTTAGCTTCACGCATTTTTTGCTGGATCACAATCCTGCGATAATGCATGGCTTCTGTCGTTTTAATGTCAAAAGGAACACGCTTACTAAGGTCGTATAACCACCTTAGCACCTTTTCATGTTCAACCGGGGATATCATATCCGATACTTGTCCCCTTCCAGTTGGAACCAGAAAAAAAACACTCCATAGGACACACTTCAATTCCTCCACTAATTTGGCCATTTCATCAAGATGTTCAACATTATAACGTGAAATCACTGTATTTATTTGAATTGGAATTTCAAGTTCGTGCAAATATTTAATTCTTTCCATTGTTAAAGCAAACGATCCATCCGTTCCACGAAAATGATCATGAATCTCAGCTGTCGGTCCATCAAGACTAAAGGCCCAACGGGAAAGACCGACCTCCTTAGCCCTCTTAATTGCTTCCTTTGTCACATTAGGGGTTGCACTTGGTGTCATTGATACACGGACACCTTTTTCCACAGCGTATTTGGCAATATCGAAGACATCTGGCCGCATTAACGGATCGCCGCCTGTAAAAACAAGCAATGGATTATTCATATCATATATTTGATCAATTAAGCTTTTTCCTTCTTCAAATGTTAATTCTCTTGGGTCCCTTGTGTATTGGGCATCTGCACGGCAATGCAGACATTTTAATTGGCATGCGCGAGTAAGTTCCCATATCACAATAAATGGATCTTTATTAAAATCCCGGGTAAAATCCACTTTGGAAACGCCTCCTAAATGGCTATTTCAATCTAAATAGCTTTGATAGTTGTATTATAAATGTGTTTAAGTGTGAAAAAAGTGAGTTACCTCACTATTACCCGATTATTTATTTGTCCGTTTTGTGAAAAAAACAGCAGATGGAACTTTGCTGTTTTTAGGATATGGTGATTACTTCGTATGTTTTCCCGATGATTTCATCGCTCCTGCCAAGCTGGTAGGGAGCTCACTAAAATCATTTTATTTTTCAATTGAAACGCCTTAACGAATCCCCAGTGCAATTTTTGCATAACGAGACATCATATCTTTGTTCCAAGGCGGATTCCAAACTATATTGACATCCACATCTTTCGCTTCAGGAATATCACTAAGAGCCCTTTTCACTTGGTCAACAATCGTGCCGGCCAACGGACAGCCCATTGCCGTTAGTGTCATAGTTACTGTCAATTTTCCCTCCTCATCAAGCTCCAAATCATAGACTAAGCCTAAGTTCACAATATCAATTCCCAATTCAGGGTCAATGACAAGCTCCAAAGCGCCCATAATATTTTCTTTTAATTCTTCATTCATGAACGATCACTCCTATATTTTTTTATTTAAAGCTCTATCCTATCTTCCAACCTAAAGATGGTTTTCAAACCAGTCGATTGTTGCTTGCAGGCCTTCTCTGCTTACTTTGTGGTCTGCATGCTCATCAGCAATGAATTTTATTCTTTCAGGTTGGTTAAAATATTGATTCTCCAGTGATTCATAAAATTCAAAAGTAAATGAAAATGGAACAATTGGGTCTTTTTTCCCATGCCAAAACAGCAGCGGTCTAGAATTAAGTTTTTCAGGCTGTTGACTTAAATCATATGTGCGTAAGATGGACAATTGCTTTTCAATATCAGACTCATTAAATGGAAGTTTCATTCCTTGGCTCTTTAATTGCTCCAGCTGCCATAAGGATAATTGCTCATATGTAGGGCTTCCCATCAAACTGACGGCTGCTTTAATCCATGGATATTGTGTCAAAGCCCCTAGTGTGGCGATCCCTCCCATGGAAGTGCCGGCAATCCCAATCCTTTCTTCATCTGCCAAAGCCGATTCAACAAAATAATCTTTTAGAAGGCTCACTTCCTTAATTGTCATTAATACAATTTCCCAAAAGTGGGCAAATAACTCTTTTTCAGATAAACCTTGAGCTCTCTCCCCATGGTATAATGCCTCGGGTAATAGAACGCGAAAACCTTTTTCCGCTAACAGGTAGGCATAATGAAGATTGTTTTCCTTTCCGCTGGTAAAGCCATGAATAAAAATGATTAATGGAAGCTTATCTTTGTAATCTTCTTGTTTTACAATATGTAACAGCGGGATATTTTCAATCTGTTTATTTTCCACGATGACCACAAACGAATACCTCCTGATGCATAAACTTAGTATATAGCTTTTAATATCGATTTAGTGTGAATTTTTTTACAGCTATGATATAAAATTGTTAACATAGTTACTATATTGGTAATCATTCTGCAGGGGGAAAAATTTCACAATTGTAGTGTATCACGAAGATTCATTTTTTCCTAAAGCAATGCTTTTTCTGTTGAAAATTAAATCATTAGAAAGGATCCTATTATGACTGAAAAACATTTAATTGCACTGGATTTGGATGGAACCTTATTAAAAGATGATAAAACGATTTCTCCTAAAACGAAAGAAGTGCTAAATAAAGCAAAAGAGGCAGGTCATGTCGTCATGATTGCGACAGGGAGACCTTTTCGTTCCAGTGAAATGTACTACCACGAGTTGGAGCTAAATACACCAATTGTAAATTTTAATGGCGCATTTATGCACCACCCACTCAGTCAATCATGGGGATTTTATCATGAACCGCTTGATATCAAGGTTGCAAAAGATATTGTTGATGCCTGCAGAAGTTTCCAGTTTCACAATATAATTGCAGAGGTAATGGACGATGTTTACTTCCATTATCATGATGAAAAACTTCTAGATATATTTGGCTTTGGAAATCCAAAAATTACAACAGGTGATTTGGCTAATTTCCTGAAGGATTCCCCTACGAGCCTGCTGATTCATACCGAAGAGGATCAATTGAAAAAAATTCGCAGCCATCTTTCAGAAATTCATGCCGAAATGATTGAGCAGCGCAGCTGGGCTGCTCCATGGCATGTCATTGAAATTATTAAATCTGGTTTAAATAAAGCCGTCGGATTGAAAAAGGCCGCGGATTATTATGGGATTCCTACCGATCGGGTTATCGCCTTTGGAGATGAGGATAACGACTTGGAAATGATTGAATATGCAGGCTATGGAGTTGCAATGGGTAATGCGATTGAAGAATTAAAGAATATAGCCAATGACGTCACACTAACAAATGAAGAAAACGGAGTTGCCTTATATTTAGAAGATTTATTAAACATTTAATACAACGATTTCACCAATGTTTCCCTCTATGAATGCTCTAAAACAGGGCATACTATTCTTGAAGCAGCGAGAGCTGTTTCAAATGAAGCTTTTTAGCATATTGGAGGGATTCGAATGGGTAAATCAAACAAATCGAAACGCTTCGTCCAACAAGGTAGGGATTCAGTTAACAAGCATTCGGAACGAATTCCTTATCACATGACCTATGCTGAAGCGGAAGCTCAGAAAATGGCCAATGTGCATGAATCCTCACTTGGAGGAATATAACAATGGGAAACCAATTGTTTCAAGAAGCAAGAAGGTTTGTTGAAATGGCGAAAAACGCCGATGCTGCCGACCGCGAATCTACTATAGTAAAAGCAAAAAATGCACTTAGTTCTGCTTATGCCAACTCGACGATGGCAGAACAAAGACAACTCCAACAAATGCAACAAGAGCTTGATCAAATTACCTAACATGAAAGGGGAAGTCCTATAAATGGTACTTCCCCTTTCTCCTATTAATTAAATCGTTGCAGTACTACGGGGTATATCTGTTTAATTTTCCCATCTTGGCCCCGTTCATAAAGGTTGAGGATTACCGTTCCATTTTTCGGAAGCTTTTCTTTAAGTATTTGTATATTTAACCTAAATTTTTTCCAACTGTTTCCTTTCCCGTTCGTCCTTACTTCTGATTCATTTATCAAATCAACATGTCCATCCTCAACAGAATATAAGAACTTTCCTGTTTTCATTCTTGACTCACCTGTTACAACATAATTTCCATTAGTGCCTGACACCTTAATATCATGGAAAAGTGGTGCCTCCTTTGCCATGGCATTAGTGAAAAATGGAAAGATTAACAGGATTAAGCATAGTAAAATTCGCATAATGATCTTCCTTTCCTTTATTCCCGCCGGAAAAATCCGTAAACTGCGGTGGTTTCAATAATATTTGTAAAGGCGTTTGGATCAATTTCTTTGATAATTATTTCGAGATCAAAAAGTTCATAGCGTGTGATCACAATCATCATCATCTCTCTTGCTTCGTTTGAAAAGGCTCCCTTGGCCGGAATCATCGTAATTCCACGTGACAATTTTGCATGTATGGCTTCTTTTAGCTCATTTGCTTTTTTCGTAATGATCATGGCTGTCAGTTTAAGATGTCTCGTATGAATTGCATCAATTACTCTTGTGGAGGCATATAGAAAGACAAGTGTATATAGCGCTTTTTGCCAGTCATATATTAAGCCAGTCGTAACAATGATGATTCCATTTAAAACGAACATATACGGACCAATGGGTTTATCTTTCATTTTTGAAAGCACCATCGCAATAATATCAAGGCCCCCGGTTGAGGCGCCCCATTTCAAGGTAATTCCTACTCCGACAGCTACAATGACACCTCCAAATACTGCATTAAGTAAAATATCATTGGAAACTTGTTTCACTGGAACAAGATCCAAAAAAAACGAAGATAGGATGACACTAAGAAAACTGTAAATCGTGAAAGTTTTCCCCACCTTTTTCCACCCTAAAATAGCTACGGGAATATTTAATATTAATAATAATAGACCCATTGATACATGAATGGATGTATAATCGCCAAGTACCTTTGAGAGTAGTTGAGCAATTCCGGTAAACCCGCTTGAATAAACATTGGCTGGAACTAAAAATAGATTCACACCAATTGCTACTAAAAAAGCCCCGATAATCACAATCATAACCTTTTTTACTTCGAGCCAAACCAATGAAAAGTCCTCCTTTTTATTAATTGTATTTTCAAGCGTAAACAGCTAAACTGTTACTTAAAGAATTGCTATGAAAGAGGTGATCTTCATGCCGGTAAGAATACTTGCTGACAGCGCATGCGATTTACCAAAAGATTTCTTTGAACAAAACCATGTCACATTGTTCCCATTAAAAGTCCAACTAAATAAAGAAGAGTACGAAGATGTTAGGACGATTGATCCCAAATCAGTCTATGACGCGATCCGCAATGGAATTTTACCGAAAACCTCACAGCCTTCCCCGCACCTTTTCGAACAAGTCTTTTCTCAAATGGCGGAAAATAATGAAGACGGAATCTATATTGCATTTTCTTCAGAACTTTCTGGTACTTATTCGTCCGCTGTTATGATTCTTAACCAAGTGAAGGAAAAATATCCAAATTTTAATTTAACAATTGTCGATACCAAATGTGCTTCTCTTGGATTCGGGCTGGTGGTAATGGAGGCGGCGAAACTTGCTGCGAATTATGCCTCAAAAGAAGAAATATTGAAAGACGTGTATTTTCGAAGCGAACACATGGAGCACCTGTTCACTGTTGAGGATTTAGATTATTTGGCAAAAGGCGGCCGTTTATCTAAAGCTTCCGCATTTCTAGGAGGATTATTAAATATAAAACCAATTTTAAATATGGAAGCCGGTAAGCTTGTTCCCCTAGAAAAATTGCGCGGCAAGAAAAAAGTTATGCTGCGTTTAATTGAACTCATGAAGGAACGTGGGGAACATCTTGAAGACCAAGTGGTTGGAATCAGTCATTCTGATAATGAGCAAACAGCGTTAGACGTGCAAGCGATGATTGAAGAAGCCTTCCATCCGAAGGAAGTAAAGATTACATCCATTGGTTCTGCAATTGGAGCTCATACAGGTCCTGGCACTATTGCCATATTCTTTTTAAATAGAATGAAATAGGAGTGAGGTGCATGCACCCCACTCCTTTTATTTGTGGTCTGTTTTTTTGGAGTATTGATTTTTTCCAGCTTGGCGGTTTTTTTCGCGCATCATGTTCTTCTCGTGTCTTAATGCGTTATTGTCTTGTGCTTTTTTATCGTTATCAGTTGTATGCGGCATCTTGATTACCCCTTTCAAATGCTTTCCGCCTTATTGTTTGTCAACTTGGAAAGGAGTATGTATGTGACTTGCTATTCTTTCTTCGAATAGGTCCAGCCGCCTTCTTGATAAATCTTGCCTTCCTTTATTAGCTTTCCTAATCCCCTCTTAAAGGCTGCTTTACTCAAACCAAACCGCTCCGAAATATCTTCCGGCATGCTCTTATCACTGTATGGCATCGCACCATTTCTGCTCATTAAATATTCATATATTCTGTCGGCATCAAGATCTTGCGATTCCTGCTTCCGTGCCAGCAATGACACGTTGATGGTTCCGTCCTCTTTTACATCGATAATCCGCCCCTCAACCTTTTCACCCAAACGCGGTTCTTGTTTACGCTGGGACTCGTGAATAAAACCTTTAAAGCCTTCAATGGAATAAATCCAGCTTCCTACTTTAGCTGTGCGGTAAATGTGCCCCTGGACATTTTTGTTAAAATCTTTTCTAGTTGCAGAAACAGAAATGGACTGAATGACTTGATCGTTTGCCAGTTTCGCATATAAAAGATAATTGCGGGCTACTCTCAACGTGATATACAGTAAATCTCCCTGGTTGGGCCACACATTCCTGTGCACTGGAAGATCATCTGCACCTAATAATATATCCTTTTGCAGGCCAATATTTAAAAACACGCCGAGATCAGGATTCACATCAGCTACCTTTACCCAGGCATAACGTCCGACTGCCACATCAGGTATGACCGTAGAGGCTGCTGGCCTTCCTTCAGAATCGACATAAAGAAACACTTCTACTTCATCGTTTTCATTTAATTCTCGATCGGTTTCATTATGGTGAAGAAGAACATCTTCCGTCCCATCTGTTAGAAAATAGCCGAATGCTGCTTGGCGGGCAACAGTTAATGTAATTGTTTGACCAATAAAATCTTTTAAAGACATGGTTAATCCTCTTTTCTTTATGGAGCATTTACGCATTTGTTTCAACTGATACATTTTACTATAATGAATGCCCCTGCTCAACATACACGAGATTTATTAAAGAGAAATCATTGATATAGAAAAGTATTCAAAGCTTTCAAACTATACTTAGAAGGAGCTTATTTCTAAATCGAAGAATTTGCTAATTAAAATAAAAATCCATCATTAGAGGCTAAGGATGGATTCAAACATCAAACAAAATTATTCCTAGTTTCTTTATCAATTATTATTAGTTGATTGTTTATTTTTCATTAGGGATTGTGATTTGTTATTTTGAGATATGATAATACCAGAATAAATGGTTGTTAGAACAATGCTAATAATGGTAAAGAACAATAGTACAACGAATTTATTTTCGGACATAATATACACCCTCCTAAATATATATGAATAGTTTGTATCAAGATTTTGCTTTTATGCTTTTTGAACATTAGAAAAGGTGTCACAATCATTTAATATGTGGTCTACTATTTTACACAGGGCTTTAAAATCTTAATTAATTCTGTGGTTTGCAAAGAGGTTATCTTTTACTATAATGTAGGCATAAAGGGAAACTTTAGCAGAAATATTCTGGAGGTTGTTGTTATGTCTAAAGATAGCTCATTTGATATTGTCTCCAATGTAGACTTTTCGGAAGTAACAAATGCGATTACACAGACGATGAAAGAAATCAGCACACGCTATGATTTTAAAGGAAGTAAAAGTGAAGTATCACTAGATAAAGAAGAAATTGTCTTGGTGTCAGATGATGAATACAAAATGGACCAGTTGAAAGATGTTTTATTCAGTAAACTCATTAAACGTGCAGTACCAGTTAAAAATCTGGATTATGGGAAAATTGAAAAGGCATCTGGCGGCACCGTCCGCCAGCGGGCAAAACTAGTTCAGGGTATTGATAAAGAAAATGCTAAAAAAATTAACACCATCATTAAAAATAGCGGAGTAAAGGTTAAAAGCCAAGTTCAAGACGACCAAGTGCGTGTCAGCGGAAAAAGCCGTGATGATTTACAGCGGATCATTGCTTTGGTAAAAGAGGCTGATCTTTCAATCGATGTTCAGTTTATTAATTATCGGTAACACATAGGCGAAAAGATTAGATTCTTTTCGCCTTTTTATTACGAATCGAATCATAATTTCCTCCATTTTTCTAACAATAAAAAGTGTATTAATAATGGAGGTAAAAAAATGAGCAATAATCAAAAGAAAAGGACATTTCCGCCGCAGCATCAAAATCATCAGCCCGGTTTTGAAAGTGAGATGAATCCGAAACCTGTCTCTATCAATAAAAGTTATAAAGCGGCCGGAAAATTAACTGAAAAAAAAGCAATTATTACCGGAGGCGATAGCGGAATTGGGAAAGCTGCAGCCATTTTATTTGCAAAAGAAGGGGCAGATGTAGCAATCGTCTACCTAGACGAACATCAAGATGCTGAAGAAACAAAACAGCTGATTGAAAAGGAAGGTAGAAAATGCCTCCTATTTTCAGGTGATATCGGGGACGAAGATTTCTGTAAAGATGTCGTACATAAAACTATTGATGAGTTCGGCAAGCTGGATATTCTTGTCAATAATGCCGCTGAGCAGCATCCGCAAAACAGCCTGCTGAATATTACTTCAGCTCAACTTGAAAAAACGTTTCGCACGAACATCTTTTCCTATTTTTATATGACCAAAATGGCTCTTCCCTACTTAAAAAGTGGAGCAGCCATTATTAATACTGCATCGATAACTGCCTATGAGGGCAATGAAACATTATTGGATTATTCTGCGACAAAAGGAGCAATTGTCACCTTTACACGCTCATTAGCAAAATCATTGGCGCCACTTGGCATTCGAGTGAACGGTGTGGCTCCCGGCCCGATTTGGACGCCGCTTATTCCTTCGACGTTTAGTGCTGACCAAGTAGCGACTTTTGGATCGGACACCACGATGGGACGGGCAGGAGAACCGTATGAACTTGCTCCAAGTTATGTATTCCTTGCTTCAGAAGATTCCTCCTATATTAGCGGGCAAATGATTCATGTGAACGGTGGTAAAATTGTAAATGGCTAAAGTATGCCTGATAGGAATGTTTTGCTTTCCTATCGGCTAAAAATCAAGCAGCAGGAAAGGAAATCCCATCCTGCTGCTCCTTTTTTGGCTAATTGACGATATTTATATTATATTCCTTAAACCATGTGTGAAGCTGTACAAGGTATGCTAATAGCTGCGGCCCTGTCATTAATTGGCCAAACCATGGCTCCTTAAAAGAAGCTCCTCCAGTTTCCACCATCGCTTCAAGCATTTCCTTTTGAAAAAATTCATGCAATGCTGAAGATCGATCCTTTACTATGTCCCGCAGCCACTTTTGAATTAACACCGTATACTCTGGATTGTGCGTTTTTGGATAAGGGCTTTTTTTCCGATATAAAACATCCTCCGGCAATATGCCTTCGAAAGCCTTTCTTAAAATTCCTTTTTCTCTTCCGCGATACATCTTCATATCCCAAGGAATATTCCATACATATTCCACAAGGCGATGATCCGCAAATGGAACCCTTACTTCTAGGCTTGCACCCATACTCATCCGATCTTTCCGATCCAAAAGCGTTGTCATAAACCAGATCATATTGAGATAGAATAATTCTCTTCGCTTTGATTCTTCCAGGCTTTCTCCATCGAATCTCGGTGTTTCTGCAATGGTCTGTTGATATTGATCCAAAGTGTATTCTTTCAATTTTAATCTTTCATGCCAATGAGACCTTAGTAAGTTCTGCCTCTCATTTACCGAGCGCATCCATGGAAACCCTTCTCTTTCTAGGTCCTGTTGACGGCGGAACCACGGGTACCCGCCAAAGATTTCATCTGCACATTCCCCTGAAAGACTGACAACAAAATCCTTTTTAATTTCCTTGCAAAACCAAAGTAAGGAGGAGTCGACATCTGCCATCCCAGGCAAATCTCTCACATGAACAGATTCGATTAAATCTTGTGCCAGCTGCTGTTGAGAAATGGTCTTGTTATGATGATTCGTTCCAAATCGCTCTTTCACCATTTGAATATATTTACCGTCTGCATCCGGCTGAAATTCATTTGAGGTGAAGTACTGTTGATTTCCCTCATAATCAATTGAATACGTATGAAGCTGTCCTTTTCCCTGTTCTTCAAAGCCTTGCGCAGCAATGGCTGTAATAATACTTGAATCCAGCCCGCCCGATAAAAATGTACATAACGGCACATCTGATACAAGTTGCCTTTTCACGGCATCACTGACAAGAAAACGGACATGCTCAGCTGTTTCTTCTGCATTTTCCTTATGTGCTTCACTTTTTACATTCCAGTAGCGCCAAACCTTCAGACCGTTCTTCGAGAATGTGAGTGCATGGCCTGGTCTCAGCTCTTTGATTCCTTTAAAAACACCAGATCCTGGAGCTCTTGATGGGCCCAAACCAAAGACCTGCGCAAGGCCTTCATGGTCAATTTCAGTTTTCACTCCAGGATGAGCAAGGATCGCCTTGATTTCAGACGAAAACAAAATTCCTTGCAAATGTTCTTTATAGAATAACGGCTTCACGCCTAATCGATCCCGCCCAATAAACAGTTGATCACGTTTTTGATCCCAAATCGCAAAAGCGAAAATGCCATTTAAATGATTCACGCATTCTTCCGCCCATTCTATATAGGCATTTAACAGGACTTCAGTGTCAGAATGACCTTTAAAAGAATATCCTTTAGTAAGGAGAATTTTGCGAATATCTTCCGTATTATATAATTCTCCATTGTAGCAAATCGTATAAAGATGATTTGCTTTTTCCCTGGACATTGGCTGTCTTCCGCCTGCCGGATCCACCACGATCAGCCTTTTATGCCCGAATCCGGCATTTGTATCCGTCCAGATGTTTGTTTCATCAGGACCTCTCTTTGCCAGTGTCTTTGCCATTTTTGTTATGACAGCCGTTTCTTTACTCATATCTTTTTGAAAATCAATCCAGCCTGATATACCACACATGAATTCCAGCTCCTTTCGTAAAAAGCTTCGAAGATACACATCTTACATGTTGATTATTGTATTCAGCCCAAATTAATTGGTTAATTGTCCTAATATGAGAAAATTGCTTAGCAACTTTCTACATAATTTTTTAAACATACTCGAGTTTAAAATGATGAGAAGATGTCAAAAAAGAAAAATGAATGCATCTGGCACGGAGGTTTACTATGAATCGACAACAACGAATCCATCTCTATGATATTCAAAAAAGAGCATATACAGAAGGTACGGTTGAACAAATAAATGACCAATGGATATTTTTCGATGAAGAAACAGAAGAAGCGGCCATGTTAGAGGAATACCTGCAGCAAGAAATTGAAATTTTCCGGCTGAATCGTTGGAAAAAAGGCAGGCTGCAAGAACCCGGCAAAATTCAAATCGGAAATGAAGTAACCATGCTTCGCGACCATGATTTAGTCAGAATTCGAAAACATTTGGTCTATTCGCTCGAAAGGCTTTTGGAAGGGATTAATGATGATGCGTTTGTACAATTCATTACCACCCTCAACTCCCTGAATTTTTCGATTTATGATTGTATTTACTGTTACAATCATCTATCCTTTCTTTCTGATGAACATCGGAAGGACGGAGTGAACTTCATTGTTTTTGATAATCAAGAACAAATTTGCAATGTCCAGCATCACTTTTGTTACTATGAAAAGGTTAATGACCGGTTTGAATTCACCCTTAATACCGGAAAACGTCTTGTTATTGAAAAACTAATTTCCTAATCATATATGAAAAAGCTGCCCATGGCAGCTTTTCTCATTATGACAATGAAAATTGTTCATTTTCATTAATATTGAATTTTGTTTGTTAATGTGCCAATTTTTTCAATCGTAATCTCGACCTGATCACCTGGCTGCAGGAATTTTGGCGGTTTAAATCCTTTACCAACACCAGCAGGTGTACCTGTTGCAATAATATCTCCTGGTTCCAGGGTCATTCCTGCTGATAGCACAGAAATGATTTCTTCTACAGGAAAAATAAATTTCTCTGTATTGGAGCTTTGCCTAACCTCCCCATTTACCTTTGTTTCAATATTTAAGCGATTGGGATTTATGATCTCGCTTTTATCAATAATCCACGGCCCCATTGGACAAGTGGTATCAAGGCTTTTGCCAATGAAAAATTGCTTATGCCTCGCTTGGAGGTCCCGAGCAGTGACATCATTAATGATTGTATATCCGAATACATAATCAAGTGCTTCTTCACGTTTTATTTCCTTGCCCTTTTTCCCAATCACTACAGCAAGTTCTCCTTCATAATCAAGCTGGCTTGTGACTAGATGATGATTTAAAATCGTCTCATTTGGACCTATAACTGTTGTTGGAGCTTTTGTAAACACCATAATATGTTCAGGAATATCTTCAGGACTTCCCATCTCAATCGCATGCTCCGCGTAATTTTTGCCTACACAAAAAATGTTTTTGGAAGGTTTTGGGATGGGGGCAAGCCATTTTACTTCTTCAATTGGTATGTATAAAGAATCCATATTGCCGCTCGTCTGAACCCAGTCCACTAAATCATTTACTTGTTCAATAAATGGATCTCCTAAGGCTATGCATTCCACGAGAGAAGAAGGATAAATTTCCTTTTCTGACCTTGCTTTTTCAGCATCGTTTATAAAAAGAATTTTTTTCCCTTCAGTATCAAGGATCCCTACCCGTGCCTTCTGATTGTGTTCTGCTGTTACAAATCTCATTCCCATCACCTCATATCATTCGTTATGTTTTTAGCATAATGGAAACAGAACAAACTCTCAAATTTCTTATCTGCAACATCACACGATATTTTATTTGGGCAGATGAATCACATTATAGCTGCCCAGACATATGATGCTAAAGAGAATGAAGCAAAGGGTGTTGCACATGCCAGCAATTGTTGGAGTTGCCCAGGTTATTACACTTGGGAACAGTTCTGTATTTCACATTGGGGATGTTTATAAAATTATGCCCTTTGCGGCTGCAAAAACCTTCTCAGGGGCAGGTTCCTTTAATACAGGAGAACGATTAGATGTCCAAAACCAATACAGCTCAACAAATACGTATGATCCTGACACTATTGACCAATCAAACACCTTTAATATGTAATGAATGGGGGGTATAAATGAATTTTTATATCCAGCAGTCAATTCATATCAATTTTATTAAAATTGGCGGTATAACTAATTCCTCTGTTCTGCAAATCGGGAGTGCCGGAATCATTAAGCCTGCGGCCTATTTATATAATACCGGAGGATATACCAAACCGGCTCCGGCCGCAATTAAACCGGGCTCAGTGACAGCTGGTCAACCTTCACCCGAACTGCTTGCTCCTGCTGTTCCATTACAAGCACCGGTAAGATGAATGTAATAAATGTTTTAATCTCTTTATAAAAAGTAGGACTAATTCATTTGATTCATGAATATAATTTACCTACACATCTGTGTGAGGTGATTCCCGATGTACCAGGATATTTACCAATACTTGCAATGGGTGCAACAGTATACTCAAGCACTAGAAAGAAGAATCGCATCGCTTGAGCAGGCACTTCAAATAATGAGGGCAGAAATCAAGCAACTAGATGAAAAAAAATCCATTCATGTCGATCGAATTGAATACAAGTTTGACCAATTGAAGGTTGAAACGCTTGAAGGTACTTTAACCATTGGTTTAAATCCGAATGACTTATCAGGGATCGAGGATTTTTCCGTTCAAAACCAAGCTTTAAATACACCAATGCCTCCGAAAGCACAAATGGAAAGGTCTATGAAAATTGAGGAGGCCATTTATCAATATCTTGAATCAGATTTACCACAGATTATTGAGGAAACCCAAAAACGGTTAGGAATCCCTCCAAATGAATCCTATTTATCCTTCATTAAGGAAGACATTGTAAAACAGCTGCCTAATCGAATCGATGAACATTTGAAAGCTGCTGCAAGCGATCGTTCAGCGGACAGTTCTACCGTTGATGAACAAATTATTGCGCTTCTGAAGCAGGAAATTCAAAACGGTGTATTGACATTTTTGAGTAACTTGCCTGAGAACTTGAAGGGAATGAAATTCTAATGAACTTTGAAGTATATAACAGGGAACTATGTGTAGGAAACATCAAAATTACTGGTGTCTCCAGCTCATCCATTGTCATGATTGGTGATACTGAAACGATTCAATTGGCCTCTGCCTTCGATACCCCTGCAGAATCATTAATTATTGGACCATTTGTGCCGCTGGCGCCGGATGTGACCCCTGGTTATGCTGGAACGACTAGCTAATGTTGACTTCATACACGTTAAGACTTTTTCTTACTCCTCTATTTTTCAAATCGGTGATTCACGCATAATAAATGGTTTTTCCCGGGCACTTGCGGTGCAGAGGGAAGCAGAAGTTTTTTATGGCAACGAAGGGAACTTACCATCTTTTGATGTCATCATCAAACCAATTACACTTCCTACCATCACAGAAAATCTCACATTAACTTTTCACAATCTTCCATCCGTTATTAAGGTTAAAAATATCAATGTAAAAGGTTTTTCGAACGCCTCCGTCTTACATGTAGGAAATTCAAGAAACATTTCAATGGAGGCAAGGGTAAAACATATACGCCAGCTTTTACCGCATGGGCATGAACACGAGACCCGCTAGAATCATATGTTAATGAATAGCCTAATTGAAAAGGATGTTTGCAATGCCAGCGATTATAGGACCCGTACAAATCGTGAATGTATCTGGGGGAATTGTGCAATTTGGCGATACTATATATATTTCACCAAAGTCAGGTACAAAAACCTTCGGAGGCTCTGGAGGTTTTAACACTGGCGGATTCGTTTTAACCAATAATGGCTTAAGCGGAACGAATGTACTTGACACCAATTTAGTCGATCAGCCAATTGTCGGAAACAACTAAAAAAATGGCATAAACCATCTTGATGGTCTATGTCATTTTTTAGTTTCCCTTATTATTTTGCCTATCAGCAAACTATTAGTTAAGTTTTAAAATGTGGGCTCCATCAAAGAAAAATAGATATTTTTCCGCGACACTCTGCTTCCAAATTTGTTCAATCGCCCTTGAATAAAGATTAAGCTGCAGTTTATACCTCTCTTCAAGAATTGGTTTTGCTTGCGCAAAGCCTCCTTTAAAACGATCGGTAATCCCATCTGACTTGTAATCGATTAGCGTAAGTCCATTTTCATCCTCCAGAATACAATCAATGATTCCCTGAACAAAAATAGATTCATCTGCCCCAGCCCAATCAGGATACACCTCTTTTGCTGATAAAGAAAGCGTGAACGGTACCTCCCTATGAACCGCTGCAGCTTGAAAATATCTTTTCCCGAGTTCAGTCTCAAAAAATTGAATAATTAACGAAGAATCAATAATCTCAGCTTGCTCTGGCGTTAATAACTCCTGGTTTACCATCCAAGCTATAAGTTCCTCAACCGATTGCTTATCAACAGGCTTTGTAAGGTCGACATGCTGCATAACTAAATGGATAGCTGTTCCCCTTTCAGCTGGGGTTAAGGATTTTTCCTGCATAAACTTTGGCCGATTTAAAATCGCTTTTTTATTCTGACGGATAAGGTCTGTTCCGCTCTGTTCATCAGTCCTTTCAGCTTGTCGCTTCAATTCCGATACCGATTGTTTGGAACGATGTGTTGCAGCCTGGGAAAATGGGTATTCCCATTCTAGCCTGTCTGTGATTTCATTTGAAAATGGAGTGGATATTGGCACTTCTTCCCCTTTTTGAACCATTTCAAGTAAATGATCCTCTTCCAACTCGACAGCAATGGACTGTTTTTGGACTTCTTCCGCCCGCAGCATTGTTATTTTCCATGTGGAAGGGTGACATGTAATTTCTTCGGGAACGATATTGTTCATTCCCGAAGAAAATCTTAGTTCTTTAGAGTCTTGATGGCGGATAAGCGCCGGCCCAATCCAGTCTATATAACTGTTTGCTGAAGCTCGCTCATAATCATGGAGCAGCCAATCACGATGCCCGCAAACATCCTGCCATTGCTCAAGCTTCTTGGCAGCGGCTTTTAATGTTGCTGTTAAATAAAGTTTCTCCTTCGCCCGTGTCATCGCGACATATAATACACGCATTTCTTCTGCCAGCATTTCCAGTTTCTTTTTTCGTTTAAATGCAATCTGCGGCAATGAAGGATAAGTGATACGTTTTTCTGGGTTGACGAATTTTGAAGCAAAACCAAATTCTTTATCGAGCATATATGGCTTACGAATATCCATCATGTTAAAATTCCTCGCCATTCCAGCCATAAAAACAACAGGAAATTCAAGGCCTTTACTGCTATGAATGGTCATAATTCGGACGACATCCTCCTGCTCACCAAGCGCCCTGGCAGCTCCAAGATCATCTCCTCTTTCCATCATACGCTCAACAAAACGCAAAAAGCGAAACAAGCCCCGAAAAGAAGTCTGCTCGTATGATCTCGCGCGATCATATAATGCTCTTAAGTTAGCCTGCCTCTGTTTTCCTCCTGGCAGACCGCCCACAAAATCATAAAATCGAGTGTCACGGTACAGCTGCCAAATCAGTTCAGCCAATGCTCCCTGCCGCGCTCTGACGCGCCAATTTTTTAGTAAATCATAAAATTGACGGACTTTATCATAAAACACTTCTTCTGATTCTGCCGTTTTGCTTAAACAAAACGATGAAACTGCCTCCCAGAACGAGCCTCTTTTATGGAGGATGCGAATTTTCGCCAAATCTTCCTCGTTTAAGCCAACAATCGGCGACCGCAATACGGCTGCCAATGGGATATCTTGATATGGATTATCAATGATTCGAAGTAATGAAAGCATGATGGATACTTCCGTTGCTTCAAAATAGCCTGTTGACAGGTTAGCATAAATAGGAATTCCTTGCTGCTTAAATTCTTCCATAATTTGAGGCGCCCATGTCATGGATCGAAGCAGGATGACAATGTCTCTGTACATTAAAGGCCTGTTGGATTCTGTTTTCGTATTATAAACCGGTGCTCTCTCCGCCACTAAATCTTTAATTTTGGAAGCAATGATTCTTGCCTCAAGCTGTGACTGCTCCATGTCTGTCGCATCAAATTCCGCTGGTTCGCTTTCTGTTTCCATTTCTGCTTCAGCACGTTCTTCCGATTCATCGCGGCTTTGATCAATCATCAAAAGCTCGACAGGATACTCTTCATTCAAAGGATATGGTGCTCCGTTACGAAGTTCTGCAGCTTCATCGTATTCGATTTCTCCTACCTTTATTCCCATCAGCTGTTTAAACAGATAGTTAGTCGCATCCAGAACTTCTTTGCGGCTGCGGAAATTTCGTGCTAGATCGATTCTTAGTCCTGACGATGCTCCGTCCAGTCTAAAGCGATTATATTTCCCTAAAAACAGATTTGGCTCGGCAAGTCGAAAGCGATAAATGGACTGCTTGACATCGCCCACCATGAACAAATTCCCAGTCGCCTCGTTATCCTTAGTAATTAGCATTAGAACCGTTTCCTGTACCATGTTGGTATCCTGATATTCATCAACGAAAACCTCTTTGAAATGCTCCCTGTAAGCAATCGCAGCTTCAGATGGTCTAAATCCGTTCTCATCTGAAAATTCAGCTGTCAATATTTCCAGACAGTAATGCTCTAAATCTGCATAGTCAACAAGCCCTTTTTCTCGCTTGATGGATTCAAATCGTTTTGTAAATTCTTCAACTAGATCAACAAGAGATTTGATCAGCGGCTGCATTTCTTCCATATCGTGTAAAAAACTTTCCGGTCTGCGGGCAAACAATTCTTCTTTTATATCCTGAATTTTCTTCTTGGCTTTATCACGAAGCTTTTGGGCCTTCGCTGTCAATTCTTCATCATACTGTCCTTTTTTGACCGGCTTTGCTCTAGAAAACGCCCAAGTCTGCATGCCTTCATATAGTGCTTTCCATGAGTCTTGCCTTGCTGAAATAAGGGCATCAATTACCTGCAGGTCGTCTAAAAAATTCTCTGCCCTTGGTGCAGGCCCTTCAGGAAGTTTCGTTATTTCTAATCCCCGTTCAATCATTTCACGAGCGGCTGTTAATTGCAATTCAATATCGAAAAGGAGGGTTTGTATAAATGGAAGCTCTTCTATGTTGGCTATCGCTGACACATTATACATCGATACAATAGATTGCAAGTACTGTGCCGGCAATGGATTGGATCTGGAAAAATCATAAACGGACTGGATAATCTCCATTAGTGCAGCATCACTGCGGTCGTTCGTAAATGAATCTACTAATTTAAAAAAGGCTTCATTATCCTTTTTCCCGTATTCGTCTTCAAACAGCTCATCCATTACCTCATCTCGAATCAACTGCGCCTCTGTATCATCCGCAATCCGAAAATCCGGGTCCACATCAATCAGGTAATAATATTTCCGAATGACATCCATGCAAAAGGAGTGCAGCGTTGAAATCGACGCTTTATTTAATAAGCTAAGTTGTTTTCGCAAATGTCTTGAGCTCGGATTGGCATTAATAGCCTTTTCCAGCGCCTCGCCAATCCGATGCCTCATTTCTGCTGCTGAGGCACTTGTAAATGTCACCACAAGTAATTCATCAACATTGATCGGCGCTTCTTCGGATATGATTTTCTGGATGATTCTTTCAACTAGAACCGCGGTTTTACCAGATCCTGCGGCGGCAGCAACAAGAATATCTTTATCTTTTGCAGCAATAGCCTTCCATTGGTCATCTGTCCAGGTGACCCCTTCCGGCTTGGGAGGAATGACATATTTACTCATGGTTGTCCGCCTCCTTACGTATGAATTGTAATACTTCTTCTTTGGAATAGGTTGATAGGTTTCGAAAATGGTTATTTTCAATAGATTCATCAAATTGGCATACCGATTTAAAGGCACAAAATGTACATGGTGTTTTGTCCTTCAGCTTATAAGGGGCAATATCGACACTGCCATCCATAATGGCATCTCCTGTTTTTTGATAAAGATCCCTAATATAATTTCTTAGACCATTAAACTCATGCAAACTGGCAACTTTTGATTTTTTAGTCAGTTGGCCGTCCTTTTTAATACCAGCTGCTATTATTTGTGAATCACCCGATTCAAGCGATTGGTCCATCATCTGAATAACACTTGGGTTACTAAGCATTAGACCATTCATTTTAAACTTTTTCAAAATCTCTGTTTCAATTTCATCTATTGACAGCATTTTTGATGTATTGATAAATGGGTTATGAACATGGAAATATAGTACTCCTGCAGGTGTTGCCTTCACCTCGGCCAATTCATTTGAATGTGTCATGACAATATCAAGATAGGTTAACATTTGTAGGGCAAGACCATAATATACCTCAGTCAAATTCATATCTTTTTCACTAGACTTATAATCAATTACCCGTAAAAATACACCATCATCTTCATTCTTTGCTTGGTCCACCCTGTCAATTCTGCCGACTAAATTCATTCTATTTCCATTTTTCAATGTAAAAGACAATGGCGGAAGTTTTCCATTTGGTCCGAAATCTATTTCTAGGCCGATAGGCGAAAAGCCACTTACTTTTGCATGCTCACTCATGACAATGGAGGCACGCGTAATAATTTGTTCCAATTTCCTTTTTATATAATGATGACGTTCTGAGCTAAGCAGAATTTCGTTTTGCAGCTTCGGCGCCAAATTTTTTACAGCTTCTTTTGAAAGTTCTTCACACTTTTGACGCGAAAGGCTAGCCCAGGAGATTTTTTGTTCCTGTACAATATCAGCAATTTGCTTTAATGCTGCATGAAACAGCTCTCCGATATCAGGAGCCTCAAGACGAAAAATCTCCCTCTCACTTAATTTCAGACCATGCTGGGCGAAATGTGAAAAGGCACATGAGTTATATAGTTCCATTCGTGACACACTAGCTTGTATGCTTTCGCCATATAGCTCATCCGCTGTTTCATTTGAGAGTTTTACTGTCTGATTCGTATAAAAAAGGCTAGTGAACACTTTTTTCGCCTGTTCTTTATCACTGCTTCTCATATAGTAGTTATAAACATCCCACCATAATGCAGGAATCTGGTAGTTCCGCTTTTTCATCTGAAGCTGGCTATTCAGATAGGAAAGTGCAGTACTTTTATTAGAAACAAAATTCAGCTGCTCATCATCTGAAATCTGTGAAGGATCTGTAACATATAGACATTCATTTATATTGGGAAATAGATCTCTTAACCTTTTAATATATGGGGATGGTATGAGCGCTTTCCCTTCCTCGTTTGCAAGCGGATAGCTTACATACAGAATTTCCTCTGCAGCTGTAAATGCCTTATATGCTAAAAAGTTTTCATCCAATAGCCTGATCCGGCTGCTCGGAGCCACGGTTATTCCTGCTGTTAACAGCATTTCCCTGTCTTCATCCACAAGGATACCGTCATCTGAAATTTTGGCAGGAAGAACGCCTTCGTTGACCCCCACTGTAAATACTACCTTCATCTGATTTAGTCTTGACTTTTCCAAATCACCTATCAATACCTGATCAAGCGCTGGAGGGATAAGAGAGAAGTGGAGAGACTCAAAACCCGCTTCCAATATATTTGCAAATGATTTTAACGTAACAGAATCATTTCCCAGTATTTCGACATACTGATCCAGCAGATCTATGACAGCGTTCCACACTTGCTCATGTTCACGCGCCTTCAGGAGATTTCCTTCCGCTTCCGCAGCATTTTTCCAGTTTTCCAGCTTATCAGGAATATCTAATTCCTCTAGGAACAAATAAAGTGCTTCACAAAGTTTTCTGCCTGTATCTGCCTTTTTTAATCGTCTTGACAGACGGAGAAGTGGTGCTGTGATCATCAGCTTTAACTCATTTAGCTCTTGTTCCACCGCTTTTTCCGCATCGGTCTGAGTGACCGCTTCTAATTCCAGTCCTTTTATTCTGCGGTAAATCCATCGATCCTTTTTCGTCCATTTACTGCCGGTAATTCCATATGCCAAACAATAATTTTCAAGTCTGTCCATCTTTTCACGTATTTTTGCTGGGTTTTCCCGCAGCGGATAAATTAATTCTGTTTTAATTACCCGAAATACGGATTCATGGCGCCAAAAGGAATTGATCACTTCCAGGCTTGAACGGATTAATTCTATAAGCGGATGGTTTAACATCGAGCTTTTCTGGTCGATAAAAAATGGAATTTGATAATCAGTGAAAACAGGCTCCACAATTTCATGATAATCTGCACCATTTCTGATTAATAAGGCTATATCACGGTACCTGTATCCTTTCGTTCTCACTAATTCACGAATTTCCCTGGCAATTCCTTCGACTTCGGCACGCCGATTTACGGCCTGGCAAAGATGGATCATTGTCCAATCCTGGTATGGGACAGCAGGCCGTGCATCAAATTGCTCTTCTAAATAACGCAATGATGAATGCTTCCATCTTTTTGGCTCCTTTAGAGTTACTAGCTGCTCTATTTCTATGCCTTCCATACTTGCCAAATGATATATGGTCTGACACGCCTCACTCGCTCCCCGAAATAAATCAAGCTCATCAGGAGCTGAATCCAACTGAAGCTTGTCCGTCGTCATGGCAATGGAGACCCGGCTGCTATGCTTCAATAATTCAGAAATGATGGTATATTCTTGTGGAGAAAAATGATAAAAACCATCAATATAGATTTCAGCTTCTCTTAAGTATGGAGATGCTGAAATTTTTTCGGACAATAATCGGAAATAGTCTTCTGAATCAATATATTTGCCGAAGATCTCCTCTTCAAATTTCCCGTAAATAAAATTCAGGTCACTTAACTTATCCTGCAGTGCCTTTCCGGCAGTTGTATCATTTATCCCTAGTTCCTGTGTTCCACGTATCAGCTCCTCAGGGCTAATACAGTACCGTTTAAATTCTGTAATGATTTGCTCTACTTGTTGAACAAAGCCTGTCTTATCCGCAGCCCGTTGAAAAAGCTTCAATTGATCCTTCTGTTCATCTATGATTTTGCGAATCAGCATACCGAGGCCCACACTGGTTAAATGCATCCTGCTGATTCCGCCGGTTTCTTGAAGTATACGCCACGCCAACCGTGAAAAGCTGTACACTTGCGTACGGATCGTGCCTCCCAGTTTAGTTTCAGTCGCCAAATGATACTCCGATAAGAACGTCATCTGCTCTGGCACAATATAAATGATAGGAGATCCTTTAGGGCTTTCCATCAATAGGTTTTCAATTTCATTCAGAAACATCGCCGTTTTGCCGCTGCCGGACCGCCCAATAACCATTCGTAATGACATGTTCTCTCCCCCAGTTTCCCTTTCTAATGACAGTTTGTATGTCTCATTTTATCATATAATAAGCACAAATGTTTGGATTCCAGCAAACAGATTTATGCCAAAGACAGCAAATGTTGCTAAAGAAATCTCGGCCAAAAGAAAAACACGATTGTGCATCGTGCTTTAAAAATGAGTATTCATTTCGTTTAACGGCCAATAACGCAAGTCCACTTTTCCGACAACCTGCTGAATGGAAATAAAGCCAAAATATCGACTGTCCCAGCTCCCCAGACGATTATCCCCCAAAACAAATAGTTTTCCTTCCGGTACTGTATCTTCACCAGTAATTTCTTTTAACGTAAAATCTCCTGTAAGCTTAACGCCGGGAGATTTCTGTTTATAGGTATTTAAAAATGGCTCCGCATATTTATGTCCGTTTATATACAGCTGATCATTACGGTACTCAATTTTATCACCAGGAAGCCCAATAATTCGCTTTACAAAATCTTCTTTTGCATTTGCGTGAAAAACAATAACATCAAAACGGTGATAGTCACCCATTTGATAACCCAGTTTATTCACAACCAGCTTGTTACCATCTTGAAGAGTCGGCATCATGGACTGCCCTTCAACGATATAGTTGGAAAAGAAAAACGCTCGAATAAAAGCAAAAATGATAATGCCAATTGCAAATGCTTTCACCCATTCCTTTCCTTCTTTCTTCCATTCAACCTTCATTCATGCTCCTCCATTTCTCCTGCTCTTGGTTTCTATTTATTTCTCCATTATGGTCATTTACAAAGCACTTATTCAATTTCATTGAAATTTTCTGATAACTGTAATGGTAAATAAAGCAGGAGAAAGAAAGGGACATTCATTAAACAGGCTCTCCATAGCTTTTCCCACCTAACTAATTTTAGATGGAAAGCATTCGATTATTTTGTAATAAATTGCCGGAGAGCTTCTTTATTTTTTTCGACATCTAGATCCAATACTTCTCCCTCCCCTTTTATTCGGGGTTCAGTGAAGCTGTTTACAACTGGAATTCTGAACGTTTCCATTTTACCTTTTTTATTCAATAAGTTTTTTGCCATAAACAAAGCATCTGAAGGATGAATATTTGTATTTACATAAGGGCTTAGTACACCAATTAATTTCGGAAGCTTTGCAATCGTTTGGATGCCGCTTAACTGTTCTTTAATGGCATTGACGGCCTTTTGCTGCCGCTCAACTCTTCCGAAATCACCTATGGCATCATGACGAAAGCGAACATAACCAAGGAGCTGCGTCCCATTTAATCTTTGTAATCCCGGCTCCAACGTCATATAAATATTTTTAGACATTTTCTTTTCCACATTAATCTCCACACCGTTCGGAAATGCTTCATCAATCACTTGGACAAAGCCTTGAAAATCGATAATAGCAAAATATTGCAGATCAATTCCAAAATTGTGTTTAATAGTTCTTCTTAATAAATCAGGACCTCCATAGGCAAAAGCAGCATTAATTTTATGCTTGCCATATCCGGGGATGTCCACGTAGCTGTCACGCATGATCGAAGTAAGCTTAAATGTCCCCTTATCCTCATTGTAATGAACAATCATAATGGTATCTGAACGGGAACTTTCATCTTTATTCCGGGCATCACTGCCAAGAAGCAGGATATTTGTATCACCATACTGATCCTTTTTCCCTGAAAATTTATATTCAATTTTCGCTGTCGGCTGTTCGGATGGTTGCTCTTTTGCTATTTTATTTAATGATTGGTTAACACCCTGTTTATATTGAAAAAAAGTATACCCCACCGTGCAAGCAATTAAAAATAGGAAAAGGAGCAGGATATTCTTCCATTTAATCCGCCGCTTTTTCCGATGCTTATCCGCTCTCATGTTATCACCTATTTGCTTTGTATTTTCACTATTCTATATGACTTCATTATAAACAGCAAAGTTTCTTCTATTATTCATTTTCCCCTTTAAGATATTCTTTAATAAAAACTTTCTCATGAATTCCCCAAATTTTGCAAGCAATAACATCCTTGTCATCAAATTTTGTCATTTTTGGTAAAATTTTAGCGCAGCATGCGATTGTTAAAATACAAGTAGTATTGCATTTTTAATTTCTATTTTGTAAAATTAAAAGCAGAACATTTGTTCTTTCTCGATGAAAGGTGCTGATGAATAATGACCAGAATCCCCGATGACGACAGAGACATCATGGAAAGAGCCATTTATCTGCCAATGGTCTTAATCATATTGAATCGTGATCGATTAGTTGTGGAAAACAGTCCGTTTAAATTAAAGAAACCGTATTTGGAATTAATTGAAGAAACGATTAAGGAAATTCAGAGGGAATTGGCCGAGGTGAAACAATACATGAAGAAGAATAAGCTTCAAGTATTAGAAACGGAACGGGACGATGCCTTTACAATGTACTTATTTATTTATAAAGGTTATGAAGAAAACCATAATTACTTTATTCCAAGAATTCGCAACAAAGTTCAAGAATTAATGGAAGCCTATTTATTAAAAAAGCATTCGTCCCGTTAAACATGCAAAACAGCAAGCTTAGCTTCTGTCCTTCATAATATCACGATGGTATTCCTGGGAACTTTCAGATGCTTGTGATGGTTTTAATCCATAAGATAAATACAATAACTTCCTTTTATCATTTTCCATTCTTTGTAATAGCTTTGTTTTTAATAACGAAGTTCTTAGCATTTGACCTTCAATAGTTCCGAATGACACTGGGAAGAGATAAGATTTTTTATTTTGGAAAGTGATCAATGTTTGGTGTGGTCCTACGCGGCGATAATCTTCAACATGTGCATGAGAAATCCAAAAACACTCATGGCTTTTCGGTGATGTAGTCGGAAAAAAGAAAATATGATTGGCAGGTTCAATGGCAATAGGAATTTTCCGATTATAACCAATTAAATTCCTTGTTCCTTTTTTTCTGCTTTCATAATCCACGCCAAAATAGTTGCAGCTTCTTTTAACAATATCGAGCGGTTTAAGAGGAGATAAATATTCTACATCAACCTCTACAACCTGAGAAAAGATTTTACTCCCATATTCAACTGGTTTAATAAACATCGTACATGAATTTATTTGATATTCTTCAATCTGATGTTTCAAGGCAGTCATCTCCTATCCAAATAGTTATACCCCCTATCTTACCACTTGCCCCCAAAAAATCCTTTATTTCATCGAATTGTTACGAATTTATTCACAAAATTGCTGTCAAAAAAATATTTTATCAGAACATTTCAAATATTATTGATAATCTTTCAAAAACTCCATATAATTAAAAAAAGCATCAGAGGTGATTTTCATGAATGACAAATCCTACACAGAATTAATGAAAATTGGCGCCATGAAACGGAACAAAATGAAGGAAAATTTCATCCAGGACCTCTACATTGAAATGCTTTTAACAGAAATTCAGCTTACGATTGAGAAAGAAAAATTATTGCAGAAAATTGATTTTGCCATTGACCACCGTGACAAGCTATCGTTTCTCAAGCTTTCCGGAGAGCTTAAAGATCTTAATAGACGTTTTGGAAATTAGAAAAGCCGTCGTATGACGGCCTTTTTGTTTCTATTTATTTCGATACTTCACTTCATATTCCTCAAGCATGGCAATTCGGTCGAGCATGGAAGGGTGAGTGTAACGGAAAAGCTTCACGAGCAGCGGTGGATTTATCTCACTTAATCCCGATCTTGTTAATTCCTGAAAGGAAGAAATTGCAGCTTCAGGATCCTTTGTCATCTCAATAGCATACCGATCAGCTCTTGTTTCTTCGTAACGGGATGCAAGGTTTGTCAAGGGGCTTGCAGCAAACATCAACATCGATAACAGAATAAAAAATAACGGCAATGATCGAATGTCACGGACATCAGGTATTTTAAGTTCTTTTCCCCACCGTGAAACAGCCCAATTCATCAATCGATAAGTGAGATAAAGGATGATAAGTGATAACAATAAATAGCCAGCCAAACCGAAATAAATATGTTTTTCAACATAATGGCCCATTTCATGTGCCATGATAAAAAGAATTTGCTTATCATTCAGCCGATTCAATGTTGTATCCCAAAGGACTATTCTTGCATTGGAGCCAATCCCCGTTACATAGGCATTCATCGCATTTGTTTTTTCCGCCATATTTACTTCAAATACGTGTTTCGCAGGAATATGGGCTTTGTTAGCAAGAGAGAGGATTTCTGATTCAAGGTGTTTATTATTTAATGGATAAAAATCATTGTACAAAGGATCGATTACTACCGGTTGGATAAACATCAAAAAAATAGTACATGGAACTGATAGCAGCCATCCGTATAACCACCAACGCTTTTGGCTCTTTTTCATAAGCCAGTATAAAACCGGAACAATAATCAGCCACGTTCCAAAATTCAGCCAAAAATCTATCAGCTCATCTTTCATCCAGGATGGAAAGGATTGAGTTGAAATGTGGTACATTTTGGATATAGAGTAACTGAGATAGTTTAAAGGAAATGTAGCGATGGAGGCAAACAACAGCAGCCAAAATAAATAAATCGCCCTTTGGAACAGCTTATATTTTGCGGAGTTTTCAGCCCATCGCTTAAATGCTTTAGACAAACCAAACAATAAAATAAGAAAATAAATCAACCACTCTAGTGGTGTGGATAAGAAAAACAATAGGTTTTTGATTTTGGAATATTCTCCGCTCAACACAAGTTCCCGTCCATTTAAAAAAGTGGAAGGATCCGCTTTTGTCCCTTGATATTCAAATGGAAGTTTAGGATTGGCAAAATGAAATAAATACCAATAAAAAAACAATCCATATATACAATAGGCCAAAACCGCATAGACCCCCATTTTTCTTACCATTATTTGTCCCCCTTTTTGTACAACCTCTCTATACTAAGTTTAGTTTGAAAGGGGCATTTTAGAACTTTACATTAAAGAAAACTCGCCGATCAGCGAGTTTTTGACAAATTAGTTTATTTACTTTTCAACAGCTTGGGCCAATTGTGCTTTCAACGCACGCCGCAAGATTTTACCAGTTGTATTTTTGGGGAGCTCTTCTAAAAATTCAATACATGCTGGAACTTTATATTTCGCAAGATGCTCTTTGCAATAACAAAGAAGATCGGCCTCAGTCAATTCCGAGTTTTTACTGACAACATAGGCCCTTACCGCCTCCCCTTGGTTAGGGTCCGGGACTCCAAGAACAGCCGCTTCCACTACATCCTTATGATTATAAAGGACCTCTTCTACTTCCCTTGGGTACACATTAAAACCGCCCACAATGATTAAATCTTTTTTCCGATCAACAATGTAGAAATATCCTTCTTCATCCATTCTCGCAATGTCCCCTGTATATAGCCAGCCATCCTTAATAGCTGCCGCGGTTTCTTCCGGCATTTTATAATAGCCTTTCATAACATTTGGACCTCGTACAATCAATTCACCTGCCTGGCCTACAGGAAGCTCTTCACCAAGTTCATTGACAACTTTGTTTTCTATATTCATAATCGATGTTCCAATTGAACCTGGCTTTCTCGGGCGGTCAAGCGGGTTAAAGCATGTTACCGGAGATGCTTCAGATAACCCATAACCTTCTGAAATCATGACATGAAATTTTTCTTCGAAATTTTTTAGAAGTGCTACAGGAAGTGACGCTCCTCCGGAAATACAGAGACGGAACGATTTCAAATCCTCAGGATTTCCTTCTGGATATAGATAAAGGAAGTTGTACATGGTTGGAACTCCTGCAAAAAGAGTAGCTTTATATTCTTTTGCCAGTCTAAAAATTTCCTTTGGGCTAAATTTCGGAACGATTAAAAGAGTTGCCCCGCTTAAAAGTGGCGCATTCAGCGCAACGGTTAAACAGAAAACATGGAACATCGGCAGTGTGGTAATAACTCGGTCATCTCTGGACATTTTTAAATATTTTCCAGTATCATCTGCATTGCTGTATAAGTTCTTGTGTGACAGCATTGCCCCCTTCGGTTTTCCAGTTGTTCCAGAAGTGTACAAGATAAGGGCAGTATCATCACTTTTAAGGTCAGGTCCTTGAAAGCTAACATCTCCTGACGCAATCACTTCTGAAAACGATTTCATTTTATTGTAAACTGAAAGGCTCTCGATACCTTGCTTAGCAAACTCATTTTCTTCCGTTTCACAGATAATATAATGCGTGACTTTAGGCAAAGATGTGTGGACTTTTTCTGCTAGTGAAATCATCAGATCAAGACCCACAACAACTTTTACATCGCCATTATTGAGGATGTAACCAATTTCATCAACTGTATAGATTGGATTAACAGGAATGACGATCGCTCCTAATCTCAATGCCCCGTACAAGCTGATTATAAAATGAGGCGAGTTCCCAAGAAGCAGTGCAATATGATCCCCTTGTTTGACACCCAATTTTCCAAGGCCTGAAGCAAACTTAGAAATAGCGGCATCTAATTCTGAATAAGTACATGGCTTGTCCATAAAATAGTATGCGATTTTTTCAGCTGAAATCTTGGCTGTTTCATGAAGCTGTGATGATAAATTCATTTTCTTCTCCCCTTCACTGAATGAATGTTCATTCACATCTTTGTAACAATTTCCTAAATATATTATATTGAATGAAATTTATCTATTCAAGCATAATACTCGATATTTTCTGAAAAGAATGATTTTTACTAAAAAATCGCAAAAGCACCTTCCAACAAGGTGCTTTCATCAAAAATTTAATATATTAGGTTAATAAAATCTTCCTTCGATACATTCCCGAAATAATAGGCAGTATCAATCTCTTCAAGAGATTTTTCAATTTCTACTCTTTCGTATCGAATGCCTTTTAATTTATCTTCAATCTCGCCGACATCACCTACACCAAAAAAATCACCATAAATTTTACAGTTTTCAATGTGACCTTTGTTCACTTCAATGCGGACATCAATAGATCCTGCAGGGAACCGATGGGAATGCTGCAAATTGAATTTCGGCGACCTTCCGTAATTCCATTCCCAATTCTGATATCGTTCTTTTGAAAGCTGATGAATTTTTTCCCAATCTGCTTCAGTCAACACATATTCCGGAAAGTTTTCCTGACCTTCAAAAATGGACTTTATCAACAGGGAGCGGAATTTCTCCATACTAAGCGGTTCAGCCAAAAATTCGGAAATATTGGCCACCCTGCTACGGACAGATTTGATTCCTTTTGATTCAATTTTATCCTTTTTAACTTTTAACGCCGAGACCACATTGTCCACTTCTGAATTCAGCATTAGGGTTCCATGGCTGAACATTCTTCCCTTCGTAGAAAATTGGGCATTGCCTGATATTTTTCTTCCATCTACTTCAATATCATTTCTCCCACTCAGATCAGCCTTTACACCTAATTTTTTTAAAGCAGAAATTACTGGTTCAGTAAATTTTCGAAAATTATGAAAGCTCTCTCCGTCATCTTTCGTAATAAAGCTAAAATTTAAATTGCCAAGATCATGATACACAGCTCCGCCGCCAGATAATCTTCGCACAACATGAATGCCATTGTTTTCAACATATTCCGAATTAATTTCTTCAATGGTATTTTGATTTTTTCCAATGATAATAGAGGGTTCATTTATGTAAAACAATAAGTACGTTTCGTTAATATCAAGGTTTTTCAGAGCATATTCTTCGATGGCCAAATTAATTCTTGGATCTGTGACGCCTTTATTATCAATAAATAACATGATCTGTTCTCCTTCTTAAAGTGAAATTGATAAAAATTCATCTGCCAACTTTATTATACCAGCGAACTCCCGGGAGGCTTGATTTTTTAAGTCCTCCAGATCCCCATAATGGGGCAAATGAGTCAAAATCAACTGTTTTACAGCTGCACTTTGTGCCAGTCGTCCGGCATTATAGCTGTTCATATGGCCTGCAGGGGTTCCGTCCTGATGACCATAAAAGTTGCATTCGCAAAGCAATAAGTCTGCCCCACGACTGAATTCTATGAACTCCTCTTTAAAAGCGCTATCTGCCGTATAAACCAGAACTTTTCCTGCTGCTTCGATTTTCATAGCATAGCAAGGTACAGGGTGATTGGTTTTCAAAAATGTAATTTGATATGGTCCTACAGAAAGGCTCTTCCCTGGGTCATATGAGACTCCTTTTGTAATCTCCTTATAGGTTAATTTTACAAATTCCCCATGATTAAACTCGTGGCCGTAGATAGGTAAATTTGATACAGTTTTGCCTAATAATCCTTGAATAAGTCTGGCGTGTTGCAAAACACCAATATCTGCAATATGGTCTGGGTGATAATGTGAAAGTATGACTGCATCAAGCTCCTCCAGCTGGAGAACATTTTGCAGCTTGGCCAAAACACCGCTGCCGCAATCCAATAATAAATGAAACCCTTCGTGTTCAAGCAAGTATCCTGCACTCGCGCTATTCTTTTTCGGGTAACCGCCCCAATAGCCAATAACAGTTAATTTCATTTCATTCCCTCCAATTTATGAGCATCTATGTCTATAATATACGCAAATAGAGGCAACTTTTCCTTTATAACAAAACGAGCCTGACATATTTCAGGATTTTAATGTCTACTCTGCTATTTTGAGTTTAAGGTTGACAATAGTAGAATTTAAAATCATTACGATTGATAAAAGTTCCACCAAACTTCCTCTGAAAAGTGAAAATAGAAAGAAGCTGTCCTTATTGAACAACTTCTTTCTTTGAATCATATATATTTAAGTATTTTAGAACATTTGCTACTGCTGCAACACCTTGGTCAATACAATCTGGAATCCCTACACCCTCATATGAAGAACCTGCGATAAATACACCCGGCAGTTCTTTTTTTATATGCTCATGTATGGTAGAAAGACGCTGTTTATGGCCAACAATATACTGAGGCATGGCATTTTTCCAGCGGGACACAACGGCAAAGTCTGGCTCCATTGTAATATCCATGATCTTCTTTAAGTCATCCAAAACTATTTTAATGATCCGGTCATCTGATAGGTCGACAATCGCTTCTTCACCGGCCCTTCCGACATAACAGCGAAGAAGCACTTTTCCTTCAGGGGTTGAATGCGTCCATTTTTTATGTGTCCACGTACAAGCTGTTATCGAATAATCATTATTTCTTGAAACAACAAAGCCTGTACCATCGATATCCTGTTTTATCGCTTCCTTTGGAAATGCTAATGCTACAGTAGCCACAGAAGTAGAAGGTACAGATTTAAAAGGATCAAAGAAACGATAATCCGAGAACATAGACTGTGTCACGATATGTGGTGTGGAGGCAATAATGCTATCAGCCGTCAGTGTTTCCCCATTATTAAGATAAATCTCATAATGATGATTCAATCTGGTGATTTTTTCAACGCGGTGCCCTTTTAATATAGAATTCGGATGTAATTTCACTTCAATTGCTTCTGCAAATGACTGCAAACCTGTTTTAAATGTCAAAAATGCTCCTTTTGTTCTTTCCTTTTGTACAGGCTGTTTCGCTCGGGAAGGGGTGGCTTTTTTCATTCCAATGATCAAACTGCGAAATTTTTGCTCTATCTCATAAAATTGCGGATAAGTTGACATAACACTTAATTGATCAATATCCCCGGCATAAATACCTGATAATAATGGTTCAATTAAATTTTCCACTACTTCGTTGCCCAATCTGCGTCTGAAAAACTGTCCCAATGATTGATCTTTCCCGCTTTCAGACCTTGGAAGAATAAAATCGGCTGCAGCTCTTAATTTGCCGGGTATGGAAAATAAGTCTGTTTTTATAAATGGGCCGATTTCGGTCGGAATTCCCATGATTGACCCGCCCGGCATAGGATGGAGCTTTTCATTGACAAGAACAAATGATTTACCTGTAGAATTATGGACTAATTGGTTATCCATACCTACTTCTTTTGCCAGCTTAATGACACTTGTTTTCCGTTCTAAAAATGAGTCAGGCCCTCTTTCAATGATAAATCCGTCCCTGACCACCGTTTGCATTTTACCTCCGAGACGGTGAGAAGCCTCAATTAAAAGGATTTCGATTGGGAGATTTTGTTCCATAACTGTTTTTTGCAGATAAAAAGCCGCAGACAGTCCGGTTATTCCTCCCCCAATAATTACAACCTTCTGTTTTACTTCCGTCACGGACGTCCCCCCTTTAATTTCCTATTCAAGTATCATTCTTCTGCCTTCTTTAACACTACACCGGCAAGTATTTGAATAAATTCATCTTTTGAATTAGGCATTTCCGGGCGGTAATAGCTGACACCCAATTCATCTGTTACTGCTTTACATTCGATGTCATTGTCATAAAGAACTTCCAAATGCTCACATACAAAGCCTACTGGCGCATAGATGAAAGCCTTATAATGATGATCATCAAATAACTGCCTGGTCAAATCCTGGACATCCGGGCCAAGCCACGGATCTGGCGTATTCCCAGCACTTTGCCAGCCAATAACATAATTCTTAACTAGAGTTTGTTCAGCAATTAGATCTGCAGTTTCCTGGAGCTGTATAGGATATGGATCGCCAAATGTCAAAATCTTTTCAGGTAAGCTGTGTGCCGATACGATGAGGACTGCCTCTTTCTTTTCCTCATCTGGCAATTTTTCAACAATTTGATTAATTTGATCTGACCAGTATTTAATAAAGCGAGGCTCCTGATACCAGCTTTCAATAGGCTTGATTTTTGGTCCTCCCCATTTTTTCGCTTCCTCTACCGCACGGTCATTATATGATTTGACACTAAAAGTTGAAAAATGAGGTGCTAGCACAATACTTACAGCCTCTTCTATTCCATCCTCATACATTTGTTTTACAGCGTCCTCAATAAATGGATTAATATGCTTTAATCCAAGATACATTTTAAATTCAAACTGGTCCTGCATATTATTTAACTGTGCTTCCAATTTTACAGCTTGTTCAAGTGTTATTTTGGCCAGTGGAGATATCCCGCCAATTGCTTCATAACGGCTCTTGAGGTCATCAATCATTTCGGGAGTCGGCTTTCTCCCATGACGGATATGTGTATAATAACGCTCTAAATCCTCTAATGTATAAGGCGTGCCGTATGCCATTACCAACAAGCCCAGCTTCTTTTTTCCCATGTCATGCACCTCGTTGTATTTCTCTCTTTTTCTTTTCCATTATCGACACTGAATATCCTATTTACGACCTAATTGAGATGCAGAATATTCATGGATGAAGGATGTTAATTTTTTCAGTACTTCTGGATTCACAGATGGGAAGACGCCGTGTCCAAGATTAAAAATATAGCCATCCTTAGCCATCCCCTGGTCTAAAATTACTTTTGCTCTTTCCTCAATCACTTCCCACGGAGCCAGAAGGATAGCAGGATCAAGATTTCCTTGTACAGTTTTATTAATTCCCATTTCTCTTGCCTGTTGAATTGGCAGGCGCCAGTCCAATCCTACCACATCCAGGGGCAGCTCATTCCAATCCATTGCAAGATGGCTTGCCCCAACACCAAACATAATCAACGGAACATTTTCTTCTTTTAATGAAGAAAAAATCCGGTTCATAATTGGCTTAATAAAGTAGCGATAATCCTCTACATTCACCGCACCGACCCATGAATCAAAAATTTGAATAGCCTTTGCTCCGGCGTTTATTTGCGCTTTTACATATGTAATGATCATATCGCCCAGTTTATCCATTAAGGCAAACCATGCCTTCGGCTCTGAATACATAAATGCTTTTGTTTTGTTATAATTTCGGGAAGGGCCACCTTCAATCATATAACTAGCCAGGGTAAACGGTGCTCCTGAAAAACCTATTAATGGAACAGATAACTGTTCTTTTGTTAACAGTTTGATTGTTTCCAATACATATGGAACATCTTCTTCCGGTTGAATTTCTCCAAGTTTTTCAACATCCGCAAGTGACTTGATCGGATTGTCGATAACTGGACCAATTCCACCCTTTATTTCCACGTCTACACCAATGGCAGGAAGCGGAGTCATGATATCTTTATATAAAATAGCTGCATCGACGTTGTACTGTTCAACCGGTAAACGGGTAACATACGCACATAATTCCGGCTGGTGTGTGATTTCGAATAATGAATATTTTTCTTTAATTTCCCTGTATTCTGGCTGCGAACGGCCCGCCTGCCTCATATACCATACAGGTACGTATTCAGTTTTTTCACCTCTGGCGGCTTTTAAAAATGTGTCATTTATCGGCCTTGTCATTTATTAAGTCCACCTTTCAAAGACATCTCTGTTCCATTTTAATCTATTTCTCATTAATTTAAAAACTTGTAACTAGTTAAACTGTCTTCACTATACCGATTATTCCTATTTGTGTATAGTAAACGATAATAATTGTCAAAAAAAAGTCGTTTTTGTAAATTGACAAATAGCATAGATGAATAATTCAGGCATAGACTACTTGTTAATTAATGGATAGGAGGAGGTAAAAATGAACATTTATATGACAATAGGAACACTTGATTTTCTGAAAAAGATTCAGGCTAAGTATCCAAATGAAACAATGGTACCGATGCTTGGTACGAACGGTGCTTTATTATTACATGAAACAAAGGGCAAGACTGTTTTTAGTACACCAAGAAAATATGTCGTTTTAGAGTCAATAGGCGAGATTGGCTCCAATGGTCTTGTTATTATGAATAACATTCCGGTAACAGACGAAGGACGACCGATATTTGAACATCAATTCAAAAATCGAGTCCATTCAATTGAAAATGAGACTGGTTTTATTGCTCTAAGATTTCTTCGGCCACAAGCGTCTAGGACATATGTCATGATTGCCATATGGGAAAATAAAACAAGCTATGAAAACTGGAAGAGCTCCTCCTCCTGTTGGGAAAAGGATTTAAAAAGCATAGGAAAGAATGGGGCGAACTTGTTTGACAGCTCACCACATACAAACCAATACACTATTACAGAATAGTCATATTCGGGAATGGATCGACTGCTCCATTTTCATTATTTTTAGATGGCTTAATAAATAAATTGCCAATAAACAGGATGGAAATGTTAAAATAGTTTGAAAACGAGCCTTTTTTACTTTAGGGAGGGTCCTTATGTTGCAAAAGCTGTTTGCCAAACTAGAAAATTATTATGATGAAATGGTGGAAATCCGCCGGTATTTTCATCAGCGCCCAGAGTTATCCTTTCAGGAATATGAAACAGCTAAATATATTCAATCGTATTATGAGCAGTTGAATATCGAAGTGAAAGGAAATGTAGGAGGCAATGGGGTCGTCGCAAAGGTCTATGGGGCAAATCCCGGCAAAACTGTAGGATTGCGGGCTGATTTTGATGCATTACCCATACAAGATGAAAAAGATGTACCCTATAAATCACTTGTTCCAGGCGTGATGCATGCATGCGGACATGACGGTCACACTGCCACCCTTCTAGTACTAGCCAAGGCTTTAAATGAAATAAAAGACGAGCTTTCAGGTAATTATGTCTTTATTCATCAACATGCTGAAGAATACGCACCGGGCGGCGCATTGCCGATGATTGAAGCTGGCTGTTTGGAGGGTGTTGATGTAATATTTGGCACCCATTTATGGGCAAGTGAACCAACTGGAACGATTCAATATCGAGTAGGTCCGATTATGGCTGCTGCTGACCGGTTTGAAATCGAAATTCAAGGAAAAGGCGGACACGGTGCCCAGCCGCATAAAACGAAAGATGCTATTGTAACAGCTTCTCAGCTAGTGTTAAATCTCCAACAAATCGTCAGTCGCAAAGTAAATCCAGTGGAAGCTGCAGTTGTCACAGTCGGATCGTTTACAGCAGAAAATGCATTCAATGTGATTGCTGATAAAGCTAAACTAATTGGTACTGTCCGGACATTTGATGAAGGTGTACGTTCATTCATTGAGAATGAAATAGAACGAATTATCCATGGAACCTGCTATTTATCCGACAGTACATATGAATATAACTTTGTAAGAGGCTATCCTGCAGTAATCAACCACGCTAAAGAAACAGAGTTCCTGATTGAATGTGCCAAGGAAGTAGAAGAGGTTAAGAATATTGAGGAAACCGAGCCGCAAATGGGAGGAGAAGATTTTGCCTATTATTTGCAGGAAGTTCCGGGAACATTCTTTTACACAGGTGCAAAACCAGCAGTTGATGGCGATGGTTATCCGCACCATCACCCCAAATTTGATATCGATGAGAAAGCAATGCTGATTGCCGCTAAAACGCTTGGAACTGCGGCAGTAAACTGCCATTCTTAAAAATAGACAAAAGCCCCCTGAACCCTTTAAAGTTCAGGGGTTTTTGTCAGGATTCTTAGTCGATAAGCGTTCATGGCTGTTTCTCCTAATGTTTTCAGCAAATTATGATTGGCATAAGCTCCAACGAATGCACCAATTCCCGGAACAAGCTGAAACATTTTAGCCAAATCAAGATAATCACGATATTCCTGCTGAAATTTACGCCAATCCATCTCCATTAAATCCTGTTTTCTGTCCTCCCAATTTTCAATTTCTGATAAAGTCTGCTTGCGAATTTCATCGCTGGAAAATGCCAGCTGAAACACATGGAGAATAAATAACCGTTCTTCGTATTCTTTGGTATGAAAACCGTAAATTTCTGCTGTTTCAAACAAAAATTTCATTTTAATGGATAATAATAGTGGGAAATCAGCAAAGCCGAGTAATAACCCACCAGCACCAGTCCCTGCTCCTTCTACCATAGCTGTTTTCTGAAAAGAAGTAATTTTTTTCCTTACTGTAGCATCTTTTTCTTCCAGAGTTATCCCTCGTAAATCGTTATGGCTGGTAGTAATCTGAGAACCGAATAATGTCGCCTTCACCATTGCCTTAATACTATTCGTCATTAACTCATGGACTTTTTCAGGGATCCACTCATTGACTTTTCCTTGAGTTTTTTTTGAAAGCCTTTTTAGCATGCCGGAACGTCCCATCATCCTTCTCTTCCAGGTTTCAACTTCGTCATAAACTTTTAGTTCATATTCGTTCATCCCGGTCTCCCCCTTCATAAATATTTGTATGCTTGGTATTAAAGGAATCCTTCTTGAGTTTTTTAAAAAAATCCCCTTTCCATGTGAAAGGGAATTTTAACCTAAACCTCTAAACGCTTCTGTATGTAGAAATGAACAAATACTAGGTTAAATAAAATTCCGCTAAGCAAATCGATGAGAGCCACAGATTCTTGTCCTTTTATTAAAATAAATACTGCAAAAAACACTATTTCGATACTTAAAATCATCTGTATTAAAAAATAAAAGGACTTTTGCTTATACTTTTCGGAAACAGGATACAAATCCACCCAAATCTTATACTGATGGTGCTTCCATAATGGTAAAAGCTGAAAACCGGTCAAATAGAGAAATAAAATGCTAAGCAGAACCTGTCCCATGCCGAAGGATAAGAAGTAAATCGCTACTATCCCAATTACAGTCAGTCGGATGAAAAGTCCCAGATAATCACCAGCTCGCAAAAAAGTCCTGGCAAATAAATAAAGATACGATTGATCCTGACGATAAGGAATTTTGCTGATCCATAGATCGAGCCATTTTCTTCTCTTCACAACATCCTTTAATGTCGGAACATCCGTAAACATATTGGCCAGCCTATAAAAGGATGCCACCCGTTTTTCCTCACTGCTGATTAACAAATCCCATTTTAACCCCATCAGTTTTGTCCGAACATAGAAAGACCAATAATAAAACACCATGACCAGGATCAAAGCCAAAAGCAGGAAAAAGTTCGCTTCTTTTAATAATAAATAAGTGAATACAGCATTAAGAAAATAGCGCACTGCCATATCCCAGTTGTGGACAGCAGCTTGTACAAAATATTGAATGCGCCAACTGACAGCCAAGTTCCAGCCTTTTACAGCCAGAAGGACAATCAAGAACGAGAGAAACATTTTAAAGCCCCTGCCGCTTACTTTTGCGTACATGGGCATCAAAACTGCAAAAACCATTAGTATAATGTAGCCCTGAAAAATAAGACTCACCAATCCGGATCGGAGAAAATATCCTTTTAATCGGGTTTCAAGCGGCAATAAAAAGACACGGTCAGCTTCAAGCAAAAAATTATATACCGGACTGCGTGTCAGAAAAACACTTAGGATTATGGCTGTAATTAGAAATGCTGGAAATTCAGGCTTTAGAGTGGTGATCCATTTCTGATAATAATAGGCTGCACTTCCAATTAAAAAAAGCAAAACAATAACAAGATGTCCATTGAAAATATATCGTAAATACTTTCCAAAATCCCTGATCCGTCCGCCAGCTCTTTCTGCCCATAACGTTTTGGCATCAAACATAATGATCTTCCTTCGTTAATTGAATATACAAATCATCCAATGAGGCTTCAGGCATGGAAAATTGCTCTCTTAATTCCGTAAGGGTTCCTTTTGCACGGATTTTCCCTTCGTGGAGAATAACAAACCGGTCGCAGTATCTTTCAGCGGTAGCTAGGATATGCGTGGACATCAAGATACCTGCACCATTTTCTTTCATTTTCTTCATAAGATCCAGCAGAGATTGAATGCCTAGTGGGTCAAGACCGACAAAAGGTTCATCAACAATATAAAGAGACGGCTGAACAAGAAAAGCACACATGATCATTACTTTTTGTTTCATTCCTTTAGAAAAATGTGCCGGAAACCATTTTAAGCGTTTTTCCATGCGAAATTCTGAGAGCAGGAACGAAATCCGTTCATTATAGATCTTTTTATCCAACCCATATGCCATTGCGGTTAACTTTAAATGCTCCTCTAATGTAAGTTCTTCATATAAAACGGGTGTTTCAGGTACGTATGTAAATAAACGGCGGTAAATTTCCTTATTGTCGATAAAGTTTTTTCCATTAATTTTTATCGAACCGCGATGAGGCTCCATCAAACCAATTATGTGTTTAATCGTCGTGCTTTTCCCAGCACCGTTTAATCCAATCAACGCAACGATTTCCTTTTGATTTACTTCAAATGAAACCTCTTTTAATACCGGGTTTCTAGTATAGCCCCCGACAAGGTTTTCAATTGTTAATAAAGACATTTGCAACGCCCTTCCGTTAACATGTTTATTGTATATTTTAACAAATTGGTCTAATAAAAAATAGAAAATCAAATTTTTTATCTGTTATTGAATATTTCTTTTCAAACGGGACATCATAATATTCGAAGGGGATACAACTTACTTCGATGAAGAAATTCATCTTAAAAATTTGAAATGAGGTGTCTATCAAAGACAATTTCTTTTCAAAAAGGTGAGCTTCTATACGTTTCAGATAAGGGGATGGTTGTATTGTACAATGTGCATGGTGACCATTTAGAGTTCAATTAACACCATTTGTTTATGGACAAAAAACTATAAATGAGGTGTTTACCGCAGACCTATCAACTGTTTTATAAGTTGGGATAACTTAAAAACAATATAGGGGATGGTCAGCTTGAACAAAGATGTTTCTTTTCCAAACACTTTATAATTAAATGAGGTGTTTATCAAACAAAGAACATACCTGATTGAACGTTAGTTTGAAGCAATTCCCCTTCGAGAGGGCGGGATTCCATGCGAATCCTGCCTTTTTCTTTTTATTTCTTTTTTTAATATGATAAAATTATTCAAACCATTTTTTGAAAGGCTGTGTGATGATGAGCGATTGTATTTTTTGTAAAATTGTTAATGGAGAAATTCCTTCGGCTAAAGTATTTGAAAATGAACATGTTTTAGCCTTTATGGATATCAGCCAGGTTACAAAAGGTCATACTTTGGTCATTCCAAAGGTACATAAGGAAAATATTTTTGAATTGACTCCCGAAATCGCTAGAAATATTTATGAAGCAGTGCCTGCGATTGCAAACGCTTTAAAGGCAGAATTCAATCCTCCTGCATTAAACACCATCAATAATAATGGAGAGCTAGCGGGACAAACCGTATTCCATTTCCATGTTCACCTCATACCAAGGTATGGGAAAGGTGACGGATTAGGCATCGTATGGAAAAATAATCAAAGCGACTATACGTCGGATCTTCTGCAAGAAATGGCAGTCAATATCAGCAAACATTTATAGCAAAAAGAAAGTTTTCCTTTGGTAATTATCTGAAAATTTTTTCTTTATTATTATTATATTAGTGTGCTATAATGTTTATAAATTCTTCGCTGCAGGCGTTAGAGCACTGCAGGGGGAAAAAATCTTTGAGAATAGCAGAGGAGAGATGAGAAATGAATACAAAAAAACTTGTTACACTCGCATTGTTGGTGGGTATTGGAGCAGTATTGCATGCGGTAATGCCGAATTTCATCCTAGGGATGAAGCCGGATATGATGCTAGCAATGATGTTTTTAGGAATCATTCTATTCCCAGAAGTAAAAAACGTATTGCTTTTAGGAATTGTAACTGGAATATTGTCTGCATTGACTACTGGCTTTCCAGGAGGACAAATTCCAAATATCATTGATAAAATTTGCACATCATTCGTCTTTTTCGGTTTATTTATGTCATTAAGTAAATTTCGGAATTCGATTATAAGCGTCGCATTACTGACAGCAATTGGAACCATCGTTTCTGGGACTGTCTTTTTAACCGCGGCAACCTTTATTGCCGGATTCAAAGGGTCCATTCTACTTTTGCTGGGAACAGTTGTTTTACCTGCAGCCGCCGTTAATACGGTAACAATGATTATTTTGTATCCTGTTGCTCAATCAGCAATTAAAAGATCTAAAATAACACAAGCATCCGTGATTCAAAAATAATCCACGGGCCTTCTTTAAGAAAAGAACCCTTTAGGGTTCTTTTCTTAAATTTAGCTTATGTTTTTATATTAAAAATAGGAGAGCAATACGGCGAGAAGCAAGGATGCACTTCCGGCTCCGGCCAAAACAACCGCTCTTTTCTTTAACATTTGTTTGGGTGGATAAATACCAGGGCGTTTTATATCCAAAAAATATTTGAGTGCTCCCCATAATAGGATAGCACTTATAAAGAATAAAACAATCGCTGTACCCTTCATCTTTTGTCCCCCTGCTGGAAAACTGAATTACGAACCGTTGACGTATCAAATTATATGTTGTTTTGTCCAAACATATGAACGACGGATTTTCATAACGTCAGCAGCATAAGCAGATTACAGTTGGTTTTAGTTCTAATTTTCTAAATGTTTCTATTATTCAGGAGGAGACAAAAAATGAAGTGGAAACTGTTTTTATCAGGAATATTTGCAGGCAGTGTTGCTGCTGGTATTACCACTCTTTTAACAGCAAAAAATTCTGGAAAGATCACACGGGGGAAATTAAAAGAAAATAAACAATTTATTTTCAGCCAAATGAATGAATTAAAAACGAATCTCCAAGAAATAAAAACAGCCGCCTCTGAAGCTGTCACGGAAGCAAAAACTAGTATTCCATCTTTTATTTCCGACACAACAGCCTCTTTTATGAAATGGAGAGAAGACACACAACTACAGCAACAAGAAATTCAAAGAGAGCTGCTAAAAATTAAAAGCACCGTTCAAAATCAGCAGTAAATGGTTTCTAAATTAGAAGTTAATGTGTTTTTCAATATGAAAATATTCCAATTTCTTAAAATTTTGTGAATTTATATCTTTATTATTTTTTATTTTATTGGCATAATGATAATAGAGAAAAATATAAGTAGGTGAAAATGGGGATGACAGGGAAACAATATTCATTAAAGGAAGCGATGGTTTTTAGTCAAAGAATAGCCCAATTAAGTAAAGCACTGTGGAAATCAATAGAAAAAGACTGGCAACAATGGATCAAACCTTTTGATTTAAATATTAATGAACATCATATCCTGTGGATTGCATATCATTTAAATGGTGCCTCCATTTCAGATGTAGCAAAATTTGGCGTCATGCATGTCTCCACAGCTTTTAATTTTTCTAAAAAGTTAGAAGAAAGAGGGCTGCTGAAATTTTCGAAAAAGGAAAATGATAAACGTAATACGTATATTCAGCTTACCGATGATGGAGAACAAATTCTGCTTAAATTAATGGAAACGTACGAACCTAGTTCAAATGCAGCTTTTTCAGGGGCCCTTCCGCTTAGAGAATTGTATGGGAGATTTCCGGATTTTATTGAAATCATGGCAATTGTCCGCAATATTTACGGAGAAGATTTTATGGAGATTTTCGAAAAATGTTTCCATAATATTGAAAGTGAGTTTTCTGAAGATAATGGTAAACTAACAAAAGCGGAAAAATCTGAGCAAGAACTTGCATAAAATTATATGTACTTTTCAAATTCCTTAAAAAGCGGCTCATACAGCTTTTGGCCTAAGCATGCCTCAACTGTTTCTTTCATATTTATGTTTGCTGGTAAAAACGCTGATAGTTTATTGAAAAGCGGATGAAAATAAACAAAACCTTCCGCTTTTTGTTTTCCCAATTCTTCACACAAGTCGCCGCACAAACGGAAGAAACTTTCAACATCAGCTTCTGTCAACCCTTTTTCAATTATGAGTTTATAAAAAGGAAGCTTCGGGTTTTCTACTAATTTTAGTAATAGCTTTTGATGGTATTCAAGTATATGAATTTTTTCCATTAGTTTTTCATATTCTCTCATTGTCAGCCCTCTTTTTTCAGTCAAGTCATCTTATGATATTTTTATTATTCACCTTTTTCAATTTTAGGTAAACCCTTTTTTAATAATTGCCTAAAAATTTAAACGGTCGCAAGGAACTTGATTTTAAATTTTTTAAAATGGCTGACACTCTTACATTCTTTTTGACTATCTTTTTTCCAAATTATTTGATATGTTAAAAAGGACTATTTCAAAAAGGGAGGGAATCGATGATGATCTCCATTTTTATTGTTTCAGCCATTTTTATCTTGTTTTATGTAAATAAAATGACCAGTTCATTATGCATACAAAAGGAAATTCCGGAAGAACGCCAGCACAAAGTATTTCGTACTATAAATGTTCTGACAACCATCCTCTTGATCTCTTCCTATTTGGAAATCTTATATACATAATGCAGCTTTTCATGATAAATGGCATTAGGGGCACATCAATAATACAAGCGATGAGGTATGTCTCATCGCTTTTTATTAATTCCTTTATTTACCACACCCAAGCAGCTCCAACGATAATCAAGAGAATAAATAGAACTACGATTAACGCAAAGCCTCCACCATATCCGCCTGCAGCAGTCATCTTTTGAACCTCCTTTGTCATTTTCTACCCTATACTATTCATCCCTTTTTCATTTCGACTAGGCTTATGTCTTTGAAAATGGCGATTTTCTAAAATCAAGGGTTGTTTATTTTTTGCAGTAGTTACCATTTATGTTATAGTAAAGGATGTGGACAAAAACACATAAGAATTTAATTTAGGAGAGATTCAGCATGAAAAAATGGATATTGGCCTTCACTTTAGCCGGCGGGGTTCTTGCATTAGGAGCATGCAGCCAAAACGGCACAGGGTCAGCTGCAGTGGCCGAGAGTAAGGCAGGTAATGTAACACAGGAAGAACTTTATAATGCAATGAAAGATAAAGTCGGCGTACAAGCATTGCAACAGCTTATTTACGAAAAAGTTCTCTCCAAGAAATATACAGTCACTGATAAAGAACTAAATGCGAAAATTAATGACTTAAAACAACAGCTTGGGTCAAATTTTAGTGCAGCACTTGCTCAATACGGTTATAAAAGTGAAAATGACCTAAAGAAAACGATGAAGATTGGTATGCTTGAAGAGAAAGCAGCTATGAAGGATGTTAAAGTTACGGATAAGGAACTTCAAGATTACTACAATAATTATAAATCTGAAATTAAGGTGCGCCACATCCTTGTAAAGGATTTAAAAACAGCAAACGATGTTAAAAAACAGCTTGATGCTGGAGCGAAATTTGAAGATATTGCCAAAAAGTATTCACAAGATACTGGTTCTGCATCAAATGGCGGTGACATTGGCTGGATTAACAACCAAAATGCATCTCAATTCGATCCAGACTTTGTAAAGGGAGCATATGCCCTAAAAGTAAATCAAATCAGTGCCCCAGTTAAATCACAATTTGGCTATCATATTATCGAAGTCACACAAATTAAACCAAAACAATCTTTTGACAAAATGAAGAGCCAAATTGAATATAATGTAAAATCTTCCAAGCTGACGAACGATATCATCAACAAAGCAATGCAACGCGAACTTAAAGATGCAGGCGTTAAAATTGATGATAAAGCATTAAAAGATGCCCTAAATCCACTATCAACATCAAGCTCAACAACAAATACTGGTCAATAAGAAAAGCGGAAGCACATGCTTCCGCTTTTTTATTCACTTGTTGCATTTCCTTCGTTCCGTAACTCTTTTTCCTTTTCAAGTCGGTCCATATAGATTTCCCCTTCGCGCTCAATGGTTTCCAGTTCTAATTGGCGCTCTTCCCGCCCCGTTTTAATAGCCATTATGGCACTGATTACAATCCCAACCACAACTGCATAGATCCAAATAGGAATAGTCAATTTTATTTACTCCCTTCCTGAGTGGTTGTCCACTTTTTAATACATCATATTCCTCGATTCATTAAATATGTCTATTGATCAAAAAAAATAACCCATGACGGGTTATTTATGAAACAAAGGCTTATAGAATGAGCGATTATCGAGTGTAAAGACTCTTTCTGTAAACTCCCCTGGTTTCACTCGTTCTAATGCACGGTCAAGCATGTTCATTTTTGCATCAAGATTATCAATATAATGAAGAATCTCTGCTTCTTTAATAAGCGGCGGCTTCGGGCTGCCCCACTCTGCTTTTCCATGGTGAGACAAAACAAGGTGCTGAAGAATTAACACTTCCTCACCATTAATTCCCAACTCTTCAGCTGCTTTCCCAATCTCGTTAATCATGATGGTAATATGCCCTAACAAATTTCCTTGTAGTGTATAAACTGTTGAAACAGGTCCTGATAATTCCATTACCTTTCCCATGTCATGAAGGATCACGCCTGCATACAGCAGATCCCGATCTAGGCTTGGATAAAGCGATGAGATGGCTTTAGCCAAATCCAACATACTAACCACGTGATAGGCAAGACCCGAAACAAACTCATGATGGTTTTTTGTTGCTGCTGGAAACTCCAAAAATGCATTCTGGTGCTTCTTTATTAAATGACGTGTGATCCTTTGAATGTTTGGATTTTTCATTTCAAAAATATATTGGGTTAACTTACTCATCATCTCATCTTGACTGAGGGGTGCTGTTTCAAGAAAATCCTCTAGCTTCACTCCATCTGCGGAACCAGTCTTCCTGATTTGCCGAATTTTCAATTGACCTTTCCCGCGATAGTTCTGCACATCCCCGATGATTTTCACAATCGTCTGAGCCGCATAGTTCTTTTCGTCCTCTTCGCCAGCATCCCATAGCTTTGCCTCAATTTCGCCACTTTGATCCTGGAGAACAAGTGTTAAGAACGTTTTTCCATTACTAGCGACTCCTTTGGTTGAACTCTTTATTAACAGAAATAATTCTACTTGCGCGCCAACCTCATAACTTAGGATTCCTTTAGTCAACACTTTCACGCCCCTTCCCATAGTAGAAGTATAACATACACAACTATAACTCTATAAAATAATCTAAGACGGCACCTTTTTCCAAGTTTAGAATTTGTTCTTTTTGAAAAAGCGACAGTAAATGAGAATGACATGTAAAAAACAATACTTGATTGTTCTCCAGGCTTTTAAGTAAGTTGATCACTTTTTTCGTCCTTTGAAAATCAAAGTTGACGAAGCTGTCATCAATGATGATTGGAAAATGATAATTTTCATACAAGGTTGTCGCTAATGCAAGTCTGATCGCTACATAAAGCTGCTCGGTTGTTGCCTGGCTTAATTCATTTGCTTCAAATATTGTTCGATCATTCCTCTCGACTAAAAAGCCTGTTCCTGAAGCATGAAGGTGGATTCTTTGGTAATTCCCATTTGTAAGAAATGTTAAATACTCCTCCGCTTTTGCCAGCATTTTTGGCAGATGAACATTTTTATACCGTTCTATGGTGCTCGATAGAATGTCAACTGCAAGACTGTATACTGCCCACTGCTTAACTGATTCCTCCAATTCAAATTTCTTCTGCTTGTAATGATGGAGAATATCGGAATAGATCCCCCCCTCTTCAAGGACTTGAATTTCATAGCCAATTGCAGCTTGTTCCTCTTGGTGAAGATTTAATTTTGTCTGCAAAATTTGTATTTCCCGATTATCCCTTTCAATCAATTCCGGACTTGGGAGTTCATTCAGATAATTCTCCCTTTCCGACTCGCTAAGTAATGTAAAATGAAGCTGGCTCTTAAGACTTTTCCATCTTTCTAAAAGTTTCGCCTGTATTTCGGACCGATTGCCAAGATCGTAGAATTGCTGTTCAGTTTCCGTATCCGCTTCCGAAAATAACTCATTTCGCTCTGCCAACAACGTCTCATACTCTTGGGATTTTTGTACCAAATCATCCTTGAGATTTATCAACTGCTTCTGTTTCTCCTGTTTTTTAATTTGCTTTTCTCGTTCTTCCTGAAGTCTTTTTCGCAGCAAAAAGGCCGTTTTGTGAAGCTCTCCTCCCTTTTCGGACAAATACTGATCCTCTAGCAGCTGTAATCCTTCTTCCGTTTGACTCATTTGAACTTTGATTTGTTTCACCCGCAGCTTCATTTGGCTTTGTTCTCTGACTATGGCTTTGTATTGCTCAAGCAGCTGAAAAGCCTCCAATAAAAAAGATTGGGCAATTTGATAAGGAATCTTCAATTCTTTCGTTAAAGATTTTAATTTTTCCTTATGATTGGAGCTGTCCATTTCCCATTGTTCAAATTTAGCAATAACCCCTTCAAATTGGACTTCCTGCTGTTTAAGCTGCATCTTGAGTACTTTTAGCTGTTCGTGACGCTGTGAGTCTAGCTGTAATTGTTCCTTGATCCTTGTTATATCCTTGTTTTCTAATCCATGAAGCTTTTCTTTAATTTGTTTTTCCTGTTCCCGCAAATGATTTAGCGTTTGCTCAAAATCATTTTCAGATGTCTGTTTTATATTTTTTACAATTAGTAATGAGGCGGCAACAAAGCCTGTGGCGCCTATGAAAAATAAAAACCATTGATTTGTGATTAACCCATAAATAGCAAGGGCAGCCAAAACAACATCAAAAATGACAAACTGAAGCTTTATCCGTTGCTTTCCGGCTTTCTCGTGTCTGGCCGTATGTAAATATAGATTGATTTTGTCTTGTACAGATTTAAATTCGATTTCAAGATTATTCTTGCTATTTTCTTGATTGACAAGTTCTTCAAGGTCCATTCTTTCCTGAACTGGCAAGCATAAGCTTTCTGCTGACTGGACAGAATTTTCAAGATCCTCCAGTTTCTTTTTCTCCTTCTGGTAACGTTCTTCTAGTTCTTCTTTTATTTCATTAAGCCTTTTGCTTTTTCGCGAGATCATTTCGACCTGGTTTTTCATGTATATATTCGTATTAATGGTCATTAGATCTTCTTCGGTTATTTCAAGATGAAGCTTTTCTTGAATAACTGAAAGCTTTTCCTTTAAATCTGCCAGTTTTGCCTCAGACTGCTGAAGTTCCAGCTTCAATTGCTCAAATAGGGGAACTTGGTCAAGCAATGCGAGAATGGCAGGTTCATTTTCTAGTAACTCTACATTTGGCTCTAACTCTAACATTTCTTTTTTTATTTGATCCATTCTTTCTGCCATACTGGCCATCTCAGCATGGTGGGGATGGATCAACTGTGAAAGCCTTTCAAGCCTTTCAATTCCTCTTGCCGGAAAAGAAATCTCTCCGATATCCTCCAGCTCTTTTTTTGTCCAATATTCTTCCTTGACAATAGGCTCGATTCTCTTCCATTCCATCAGTTTCTCAACCTGATTCTGTAAATCATGAATCCTGTCATGGATCTCTGCCATTTCCTGTTGAAGATTTTGCCTTTTCATAATGAAGTTTTCATATTCCTTTGTTTTGGCGTCCGCTTTTTTCAATTGCAAGCTGACTTCATGCAATTCTTGCAATTTTTCATTTAATAAAGGCTTCTTTCCGCTCGGTTTAAAACGGTAGTCCAGTTCTTTTTGCAGCAATGTTTCAGCCTTTGAAAGCCGCTCTGTGCCCAATGCCCCTGCAGAAAATAAGAACTTGCCTATATCATCTCCCTTTATATGGTGTACATTTTGCAGCCCGAGTAAATTAAAGGAAAAAATGGCTTGGAATAAATGTTTATCAAACTTGAACAATAGTTCCTTGAGCAGTTCTTCACCGCCGATTGCCCCGTTATCCAACACTACTTTAACATCTCCAGAGGCTTTCCCTTTCACACGTTCAATAACAGCACCGCCCATTTCAGGGTGAGTAATTTTTATTTTGCCGCCATATTTCGTGTTGGTTTTCGGCTCATACCGCAGTTCAGTTTGCTGCTTAGTAGGAAAACCAAATAAAATACCATGGATAAATGCCATAATGGTTGATTTTCCGGCTTCATTTTCCCCATAGAATACTTGAAAGTCAGCTAAACCTTTAATATGTACATCCTCTAATTGGCCGTAACCATAAATGTACAGCTCCTCGATTTTCACTCCAGTCCCTCCTTCCTATTCCTCATACAGTATTTCAACAAGCAGTTTCTCAGCTTTTTGAATTAATTCTTCTATTTCTTCATTTGTTATATGGGATATATATTTTCTCCCCAACGTGTGCTGGAAAACAGGAGATAAAGCCTTTTCTGCATTCTCGTAATGATCAATTGTTTCAAAAAGCTCGGCATAGAACGGTGCATCCATTTTTAATTGCTCTTTATCGATCTTTTTGCTTTCAGAAATATGCAGCTCGACAATCCAGACGAAAGAATCTTCATCTTTTTCATCCTCCCAAAGCAACTCAATGAGCTCATTTTCAATACTTTGAAGTTCTTCGGGATCGTCTAATTGGATGTTCTTTAAGTGAAGTATTAAAAAGGTTCCCTGATTTTCTTTACGATATTGATTTTTAAGTGATTGGCATAACTGCAGTATTTCATGAAATTGGCGGGCTTTTGCAGTATCGGCTTCAGCTTCCTCCCAAATAATATCAGCTGCTTCAAAATACTCAGTTTTTGCCTCTTCGCCAAGTAGTTCAATATAATAATATCCTTTACTCCCGGTTTCTTTCTTATTTCTTCCCTGGATATTTCCTGAATAAATGATCGGAGGATTTTGCGCTAATATGGATTGTTTGTGTATATGGCCCAAAGCCCAATAATCCATATTCTTGTCCTGAAGCTCTCTTACTGTAAATGGGGCATAGTTTTCATGCTCCATGCTGCTGCTTTCATTTCCATGTAAAATCCCTATATGAAAATCGGCACCTTCCTGTCTTTGATATTCGGCAATTTTCCGTTCGAATACATGGCGTGTTGGATAGCTAAAGCCGTATAAATGAACCAGACTGCCATTCTTCGTGATGAATGGTTTCATTTCAACTTCGCTTGAAAATACATGCACATTTGCCGGCATTTCAATATGTACCCATGAACCGTTTAAATGATCATGATTGCCGTGCACAATAAATACCGGAATTCCCTGTTCTGCCAGCCTCAGCATTTCTGTCCGAAAACGAGATTGGGCTCTAAGGCTTCGGTCTTCCCCATCGAAGATGTCGCCGGCGATGACGACAAAATCCACTTGCAATTTTAATGCGGTATCTGTGAGTTTTCTTAATGCTGCAAACGTGCTCTCTTTTGCTCTTGCAAAAATATTTGCCGGCAAATGCTGCAAACCAACCATCGGGCTGTCCAAATGCAGGTCTGCAGCATGAATAAATGTTAAATTTTTCATAAAACGTTCCCTTTCAAGTTCTTTTTTCTATTTTAGCATTTCTAAAATACGAATGCACGTTCTGTGTGAAAAATAATAAAAAGCTCCGCTGTTGAGCAGAGCTTTCCATTCTTATTGGTTCTTTGTCAATTGCAACGCTTTTTTTATATCTTTATAAGAGTTTGACTTGCCATACATTAGCACCCCGCCCCGGTAGACCCGGGCACCGAAAATGGCCAGAATGATAATGGTTGTGAGTAGGATACCAATTCCAATTAACACCTCCCATAATGGAATTGTGAGCATTCCAACCCGCAAAAACATGATCATTGGTGTAAAAAACGGTATATAAGACGTTACGGTAATGAACGTAGAATCAGGTTTTCCTAGTCCAAACATTGCAATCATAAATCCTGCAACCACAAGCATAGTCATTGGCGTAATCATTTGCTGGATATCTTCAATCCGGCTGACAAGCGAGCCCAAAAATGCTGCCAGTGTAGCATAAAGAAAATAGCCGAGAATAAAAAATATTACAGCATATATGATGGTTGCGACAGGAATATCTCCCAAACCAAAAACACCGAAGAGTCCGCCTTTCAAGGCATCCATATTACTCTTTAAAGAATAGTAACCTGTCAGTAAAAATACTGCCAGCTGGGTCAAGCTTAACAAGCCAATCCCCAGTATTTTTGCAAACATTTGCTTAATCGGCGAAACACTCGATATTAAAATTTCCATTACTCTTGAAGACTTTTCTGTTGCTACTTCCATAGCAATCATATTAGCATACATGATAACGGAAAAATAAATGACAAATAACAAAATATAGACAAGTCCTCTTGCTTGGTTTAATTGTTCTTCCGTTTTTGCATTTTTCTCAAGGGCAATTTTCTTAAAGGAAACTGGTTCATATAGTTTTTGCAGCTGCTGTGGTGTTAAATTGATTTTCGATGCGGTCATCATAGTCTTCAGCTGCTGCAATCCCCGCTCCAAATCTGAAAACAACTCTGTATCTGCAATACTCATGGCTTTAGAAGTTGCGATAGGCATCTGCTGTTCATTGAGGCCAAGTTGAATGACAGCGTCGAACTTTCCTTTTTCTACCGCTGCTTCAGCCTCTTTTTCACTTCCTTTATACTGAGTAAGAATAATTTTTTTATTGATTGTATTTAGCTGTTGTTTAAAAGGTTCATATAACTGCCCAGTCTCGTCAAGGACAGCGATCTTATCTTTACCGCCATTTTTATCAAATAGATTGATAATATTATTAATATTTGTAAGTGCTAGAACAATGACTACAGACAAAATAGTCATAACGATAAACGATTTGCTTTTTAGCTTGTTTAGATAAGTGTGAAATAGGATAATCCAAAAATTATTCATACGAGGCACCTACTTTCTCGATAAAAATATCATTTAACGAGGGCTCTTCTAGAGCAAATTTTCGAATGAAGCCATGATTTACGATTTCCTTCAGAATGCTTTCTGCTGTCTTTTCACCATCGATCTGCAATTCCATTCCTTCCATTGTTGGCTTCACCTTCACCACCCCTGGGTAATCTTTTAAGAAACCAAGTGGAAAATCCGCATGAATGACGAGATTCTTCTTGCCAAATGCCCGTTTAACGTCTTTTAATGCCCCCTGAACAACGGGCTTGCCGTGGTGCATAATGCACAAATGTTCACACATTTCCTCTACATGGTGCATTTGGTGACTGGAAAATACAATGGTTGTTCCATTCTCTTTAAGGGTTAGAACAGCATCTTTCAATAATTCAACATTTACCGGATCCAGACCGCTAAATGGCTCATCTAAAATTAGTAATTGTGGTTTATGTATAACGGCTGCGATAAATTGGATTTTCTGCTGATTTCCCTTTGAGAGTTCTTCAAGCCGCTTATTTTCATAATCAGGTACTTTAAATTTTTCCAGCCATGTTCTTAATTCCTTTAATGCTTCTCCTTTGTCCATTCCTCTTAATCTCGCGAGGTAGACAATTTGGTCGCGGACTTTTAGTTTCGGATATAGGCCTCGCTCTTCAGGTAGATAGCCAACTAGATGGCTGGTCGAATAATCAATTCGGCCCCCTTCCCACGAGATTTCGCCTGCACTGGGATCAAGCAGACCAAGAATCATTCGAAACGTCGTTGTTTTTCCAGCTCCATTTGCTCCTAAAAAGCCAAATATTTCTCTTTCCGGTATGGTTAGAGATAAATCATCAACAGCTGTAAATGTGCCAAACCGTTTGGTGACATGTTCAAGTTTAAGAACCATTTATGTTCACTCCTTTCTTGAATAATACGATTCTACCATAAAATGGTTTCATTTTGTTTTTGCGCAATTCTATGAATTATGCGAAAATAATAGCAGTTATCTTTTTACAAAGGGGATTGTGAGATGAAAACTTATAAATTAACAGCCTTTGATGCTGCTGGTGAAAAGCTTTTAGATGAAGCATTCCAGGCAGAGAGCGACGATGCGGCAAAAGTACAGGGAGAAAAACTATTATCAGAGAAAAACTTATCTGAAAAAACCCACCGATGCACTTCTCCAAGCGGCAAGCTATTACTTTTTCATCCTTAATAAAAAACAAAGAAGCCCAAGCTTCTTTGTTTTTTATTATTTTCCTATAAAGTTAGGCTTTCTTTTTTCAAGAAATGCTCTAATTCCTTCTTGGTGATCTTTTGTTTCCCGCATTTTTTGCTGCCCGTGTTTCTCTAATTCAAGTATTTTAAGCAACTGTGGACGATTCTTTTCAGCCAATATTTTTTTCGTTTTAATCATGGCTTGAACAGGACGGTTTAGCCAATCTTCGATTCTATTATGTAATGCATCTTGAATTTCACCTTCAGCCACTTCCTGAATCAGCCCACATGCAAACGCTTCCTCAGCGATCATTATTTTACCATCCCATATCACTTGCTTTGCCTTGTTTTCTCCTAACCTCTTCTCTAAAAAGAAGTGTGCTCCTCCGTCAGGAATAAGTCCGATTCCGATAAAATTCATTGCCAGTTTGCTCGTTTTGTCTGCGATAATATAATCTGTTGCAAGTGCCAAACTGAATCCTAACCCGGCAGCGGCACCAGAAACGGCACTAATCGTCAGCTTTGGGATGCTGTAAAGCGTGATGATGAGTTCACTAATAGAATCCATAACCGGAAAGAAATCTGTTGAATTCATGTTTGAAAGCATGGTTTTGATATCACCGCCTGCGGAAAATGCCTTTCCTTTTCCTGTCAAGACAACAATGTCAACATCGTCGGACTCGCTGATTTCTTTAAGTTTGCAAACTAGCCCCTTAATCACATCGACATCCATGGCATTTAATGTTTCCGGCCGATTCAATTCAATAGTTGCTACTCTTCCTTCTACCTTCAAATTTACCTTATCGGTCGTAAAATGGGTTGACACGCCAATCCCCTCCAATGCATTTTTCAGTCAATTCTATTATATCTTGAAATTTCAGGAAAACAATGAAACTTTCATAATATATAGAATTTTTCACATTTAAAATACCTCTTATATAAAGAAACTCACCGACTGGCGAGCCCGGCAGGTCGAAGACAGACGCATGTTGCCCTTATACCTGAAAGGTAAGTTTTTCTATCGGCTGAAAAAAACTCCTGCCTAAATTAAGCAGGAGATCCTTTTTCCGAAAACAATTCTTCCAAAATGGCAATTTTTTTCTCTGTATAGTCTTTAAAGCTGTCATTGTATGATTTTGGATCCTTTGGATTGGCGAAGTGAGTAATCTTGCCGGTGACTGGATCGATAAATTTGCTTGCAGCACCGCAGCCGAGGCCAATGATCGTCTGCAGCTCCTCCATAATGATGATGTTATAAATACTATCTTGATTTGGCAGGGCGTAACCTACATTTTCAAGATTACCCAGAATGTTCTTTTGCCTGTATAGATAATATGGCGCATATCCATGGGAAGTGGTCCAATTTTGGGCAAGCTCCATCATCTTCTCTACTTCAGTGCGGTCGGCAACTTTATATTTATCTTTATTCTTTGTCATTTCTGATGCCCGCTTGAATGACAATGTATGAACAGTTAACGACTCTGGCATCAGCTTCTCGGTTTCCTCCAAGGAATGAGTAAATTCCTGCATCCCCTCGCCAGGAAGGCCGATAATTAAGTCCATATTTATATTATTCATGCCCATTTCCCGGGCCAAGTGATATTTTTCAATTGTTTCTGTAACAGTATGATGTCTGCCGATTGCTTTTAACGTTTCTTGAGTGTATGATTGCGGATTGATACTGATCCGGTCAATATTCCATTTCTTTAACACTTCTAGTTTTTCAGGTGTTATTGTATCGGGACGGCCGGCTTCAACGGTAACTTCGCGGATGTTTTCTACTTCCGGAAAGGATGTGTACATTTCTTCATAAAGCATATCCATTTCTTCCGCCGTAATACTTGTCGGTGTGCCCCCGCCATAATATACAGTAGTAATCCTGATTCCTTTTTTCTTCAGCCACTCGCCGATTTGCCTCATTTCAAAGTGAAGACCGCCCAAGAAGGAATCGACAGAGCCTTGACGGCCGTTGATTGCGTAGGCTGGGAAAGTACAGTAGGCACATTTTGTTGGGCAAAATGGGATACCAATATAAATACTTACTTCATTTTTCAATGAATAAAGGTCCGGAATAACCGCAAGCTGACGGTCGACAATTTGCTGCATCAGCGCAATTTTTTCATCTGTGATTAAGTATTCATCCTTTAGTTGTTGATGAGCCTTATCTTGCGGAACACCCTCCTGATTTTTACGATGCATTAGCTTCGTTGGCCTGACACCGGTTAAGATTCCCCATTTTTGGATCATCCCTGTCCATTCTTGCAGAACAGTTAAATACACGTGAGAAACAGCATTTTTCACTTGCTTGAAAGTTTCTTTATCGGAAGCAGCAGGCTTCCACTCTATTTGATATTCGGAAAACAGTTTTTTGCCGTTTTGATCTTTAAGTTCAGCAGAAACCTGAATCAACTGATCAACCTGCAAATTGAATTTAATTTGCACATCGGCTGTCGATTCATCTGTTTTAGCAATCTGTGATTCTTCAAAAAATAAATTAGCAATATGCTCCAGCGGACGATTAAATCTCTCATCGTCAAGCCCTAAAATGGAAATTCGCAAAAAAATCACTCTTTCAAATTAAACTTCCTTAAGTGTACAAAATCCCAAAAACAAGGTCAATATAGTGGAAAGTATTCGCAAAAACAAAAGATATCCTGAGTATCCCCAAGATATCTAATCGTAAATCATTTTTTTATAATCTTCATTTTTCTTAAAAACTCGATTGGCTGCTGTTTTCGGAAATGTTCCTTTACCATATAGGCTACTCCCAGCTCGTTTTCAGGCCGCGTCACCCAGTCAGAGGCTTTTTTCACCTCGTATGGGGCATTCCCCATTGACACGCCAAGCCCTGCTGCTTCAATCAAAGGAATATCGTCAAAGCTATCGCCAATATAAACCATTTCTTTGAGGTCAAATCCAAGCAAATCTCCAAGGTGCGCTAACCCGGTCAATTTAGAGGCACCACATGGAACAATGTCCAGCCTTAACTTATTCACACGAATGGCATCAATTTCTACAAACATACCTTCAAGTGCTGTAACAGCATCCTCCAGGTCATGTTCCTCTTCAAAATAAACTTCAATCTTTAGAGGAGAAACCGGTTGATCATGTAAATGCTCAGTTAATGATGGTACAAATTGCTGTGAAAAGAACATAGAATCTCCAGTAGATAACACCGTTTTTCCCAATAGATTTTGCTGATGCTTAAACTTATTGGCTAATGCAAACTTCTCATGTACGAGACGGATTTGGCATGGAAATGCTTCAAGGAAACGGATTGCATCATAGGTAATATGCTCATTGATGCGTTTGGTATAAACCGTTTTGTCGTCGGAGCTTGCGACTAATGCTCCTTGATAAGTAATGAGCGGTGATTTTATTTTTAACGCCTTTGCTACTTTTTTTGCTGTAGGGAAGCTTCTCGACGTAACGAGTGTTACATAGATTCCCTTTTGCTGCACATATTCAATGGCTTCTTTTGTTGCTTTATGAAGCCTGCCATTTGTCTGAAGTAGCGTGCCATCAATATTTAATGCAAGCAAGCGATAAATCATTTTGTTGCCCCCTGTTCTTGGTGAGATTATCCTTATATCACTTTTATGATTTTTCTCCCATTAATAGAACATCTAGGTAAAAACTGATTTGCTTGCTTTACTTTCAGCTACATCTGTCCGTATAATTCTGCCAGCGGCTTCATAATGATTTGGTTTAATTCACCAATCACCGTATTCATCCGTTGTTCTGCTTGCATTAGACTAGCAATTTTTGGATTTTGTTGAACAAGTGTAACGGATGACTGTGCCTGTTGGATTTCCTGCTCCGAAATATCCTGGCCCATCATTTGTTTTTGTTGAAGGTTCATTTGAATTTGACGGAACTGGTCGAACATTTTTTTTGCAGCAGGATCGGCATTTACCTGATCATACATTCTCTTTAAATTTAAAAATTCTTCACTCCCGCGAATAGCGGCTTCTACCGCATATGCAGAATCATGCAAATTAACTGCCATGTAAAAACACTCCTTTATAATTAGCTTTGTTAATAACCTTTTCTGTTGATTTTTTCTCAATCCACAGTGTGGCAAAACCAAAGATGAATTTTTAACCTAGCCTTTTCTTAATTCCTTCCCAACTATAACAAACTATTCGCCTAATTGCGAGAATGTTCAAATCACCTCTTTTGCAGCTCATACATAAGATACCTATATCAGCTTATGCCTATTTTCTAAATCAGGCGTAGGTGCCGGAGAAAATTGCGAGTTCCATTAAATGAGGAATGTTTATGAGGCCAACCATATCTATTACCGTCATTCCAAGGAAGTCTGACAACCAATCTGATTCCCTTGTCCAAATATCTCGTCAAGTAATTTCTCAGCTACACATTAACATCAATAATAGTGAAGCTTTGAAAATCGCACTCGGAGGAAGCATTATTAATGCGAAAATCCAGGAGATTGACCAAACAGCAGCTGAAATCCACATACCCGAAACAGTTCTACTAGAATTAAAACTTCCCTTTCAAAGATACAAATTCAAGGTCTGTTATTACGCGGATCTCCATTTGCTCCAGCTTGGTCCTGTTATAGCATTGTTAACAAATTTTACAGTTTCTGATAACAAAGAGCCTCATTTTCGTTCGGTCCATAAATTTTGCGAGGAGCTTCATCATGGCATTTCTGAATCAGGCGGTTTTTTTTACGTATTTTCATATGGTCAATTTCCAAAGAATGCTTTTTACCTTGATAACGGTAAATGGCTTTCAGCTAAGCTCCCTTTGCCAGATGTCATTTATAATAGGATCCATTCTCGTAAACTGGAGAAAAGCCACTCCTTTAACCAGTTTCGCGAGCAGCTTCAAACGCTGGCGATTCCGATGTTTAATGACCGCTTTCTTTCCAAATGGGACGTATACGAGCAAATCATACAAGAGGATTCGCTCGTTCCTTATATCCCAGAGACTAGAATTTTTTCTAAATCCAATTTGTTAGACCTAGTGCAAAAATATGAATCTGTCTTTATGAAACCTGTGAATGGCAGCCAAGGAAGAAACATCATTAAATTGTTCAAAATTGGAGAAAACCAATACACTTTTCTTTTTACACTCACAGACTCATTAGAAACTGGAATCAGGAAATTGATCCTGGAAGACCTTTACGAACAAATAATGCCCCTGCTGCAAAATCGGATTTATCTTCTGCAGCAAGGGATCACATTTGCATCATATGATGCCCGGACAATGGATTTTAGGGTTTTATGCCATAAAAACTCGCTTCATCAGTGGGTCGTTACTTCCATTGTTGCCCGAGTTGCTGCCCAAGGCGAATTTGTATCCAATTTAGCAAAAGGAGGAATGATTTTAAAGCCTCTGAAAGCATTAAAAACTGTTTTCAGTCAAAAAACGGCATTCGAAGCCTATAGGAATATGAAGGAATTGGCCCTTAAAGTTGCTGAAACTGTCAGCTATAGTGAGCAAGGGATTACAGGGGAACTTGGAATAGATCTAGGAATTGATATGAATGGAAAGCCATGGCTGATTGAAGTGAACTCTAAACCTTCTAAAGAATTCGAAGATAGTCAGAGTAAAATCAGACCTTCAGCACAAGCCATTATACAATTTTGCAACCAACTTGCATTCGAAAGGAAGTTTGAATAAATGCTTACTTTTGGAATTATGAGTTTAAGCCTTGAAAGTGAAGAAGCATATATGAATGAAATTGCCTTACATGCTGAACCCTGCGGCATGGAGTGTTACCGGTTTATCCCTTCTCAAATCAATCCGCATACACTTCATGTGAATGGAAAAAAATTTGATACAAAAACGAAAAGATGGATTAATAAGGAATTTCCCATTCCGTCGATTATTTATGATCGATGTTTTTACGGTGAGGATGAGCATTCCAAGCAATGTATGCCAATCATATCTTGGTTAAAGAATCGGAAAGATATTACCTTTTTAGGCTATGGCCTACCAAATAAACTTGAACTTTATCATGCGCTTAAGAATACTCCTTTATCACCTTATTTGCCGCCTACACAGCCTGCCTCTAATGTAAAGATGGTACTGAAAGAAATGGCAGATAAAAAGAGGATTATTTTAAAACCAATTAACGGTGCGCATGGATACGGGATCTATACGCTTAAACAAAACGATAAAACGATCTTAGTTAAAACGGAAAAACAAAAGCAAATGATTTCGCGAATTTTCCCTAATGAGGCCAAGCTCAATCAATGGCTACAGTCTTTACTTTCGAAACGTCCATATCTGATCCAACCTTATCTTGATTTAGTCAACGAAAATCTGGAGCCTTTTGATATTCGTGTTCTTCTGCAAAAAAATGAATTTGGCAACTGGGGGGAACTTGGCAGGGGTATTCGGCACGGAAGTCCTGGCGGAATTTTATCAAATTTAAGTGCTGGCGGCTCTTGTAGCACTTTTTCTGAATGGGCATCGTCCCTTCCGGTAGCAAAAGCCGAATATATGTCGCAAGAAATAGGCTACATTCTATCCGAACTTCCCCTCATACTAGAAAACGCCTTTTTGCCGTTATTCGAAATTGGTGTTGATATTGGGGTGGCACAAAACGGCTCTATCTGGATTCTTGATATAAATTCAAAACCGGGAAGGAAGGTTTTGCTGCAAACAAGACCTGATGTGAAAGAAACCCTCTACCTTGCACCGCTTCTATATGGTAAGTATCTTTCAGAGACGGACCAATCAGAAAGGAAGAATTTTTATGAGAAAACGTTATCTCATTGAAGTCGTGCAAAATGATCAAATGATTGTTTTTTGCCCACCGGCCATTCTTAAGGATAAGACAATCAAGAGAATCGCATTCGGCTCGAAATCGATTGCAGTTGATTTTCTTCCACATCCTGATCATACCGATCGAATTGTTATTAGCAGAGTGATTCAAAAAGCTCTGCTTTTTCCAAATTTCAAGTTGCCGCTCCATGTGTTTATTGAAGGGCAAAATTTATATATTGGTCCGCTTGTCGGTATCTTCACAGCAGGCTTTCTTCACTCAGAAGAAGAAGACCAGCCGATTGGCGAAAGAACACAGTTCTTTTCAAAGCTCCTATCTGTTAATAAAACGGTTGGTGCTCTTCCATTCATTTTTGGCGAGCAGCACATTGATTGGGAGCACGGAACAATTGAAGGCTATTTTTACAATCACAGAGAATGGCAAAAACACCAAATTCCCTTCCCGAATGTGATTTATGACAGGCTCCCTAACAGAAGAAGTGAAGGAATACCAAGATTAATCAAGGTAAAGGAGCGGCTGCAAAAGGAATATCTAATCCCGTGGTATAACCCTGGATTTTTCAACAAGCTAGAGGTGTATGAACGCTTGCAGCAAGAGCCCACAGTGGAAGAATATCTTCCAGAAACACAAGCTTTCACATCGTTTTCAATGATTGAAACCATGCTTTCAAATTATGGCCACGTTTTTATAAAGCCAAAAAACGGCAGCCTCGGCCTGGGTGTACATCAAATTATCTATGATAAATATGACGATGATTATTTCTGCAGGTTTCAGGATAAAAATGAAATCAACCGGCTGCGAAAATTCTCAACCTTAGAGCAATTGGTTAATAACATTTTTGCCAATCAATCACTGGAGCGGATGATTGTCCAACAAGGAATCCATTTATTACGTATTGACCATCGTCCTGTAGACTTCCGTGTTCATACGAATAAAGATGACTTCGGAAATTGGCACGTATCCGCTCTTGCAGCCAAAATTGCTGGTCCAGGAAGCGTGACGACACATAAACGGAGTGGCGGCGAAATAAGAACCATTCATGAGATCTTCCAAAAGACAGAAGGAGACCAATATATTGAAAAGCTTTCCAATGCCGCTCTCCTCTTAAGTAAAGCCCTCGATAAACAAATTGAAGGAATCATTGGGGAAATCGGGTTTGATTTAGGAATTGACAAAAACGGAGATGTTTGGCTTTTTGAGGCGAATTCTAAGCCAGGAAGATCCATTTTCAGTCATCCTGAATTAAAACAATTTGATTTTCTCACCAGACAGCTATCGATTGCTTTTGCAGTTTTTCTTACAGAGCAATCCTTGTTATATCCGGAGGAATTATTTCAATGAAGTTCCCACTATCTGGACCACTTATCGGGATCTTGACAGCCAGCAAAAAGGACGGCACGATTGCAGGGAATGGACAATTATTTACAGAATTACAAAAGAAGCTTATTTCATATAATGGAATAAGCTTTGTTTTCACACTTGATCATGTGAGAGACCATTCAATTTACGGATTCACCTACTTGCCCGACAAACAGCGATGGGTACAAGGCAATTTCCGATACCCTGATATTATTTATAATCGGATTCCCTTTCGAATAACAGAACAAACAGAGCCATTTCGGTGTTTTATTGCCAGCTTAAAGGAGAAAAGAATACCGTTTTTTAATCCATGTTTTATTGATAAATTTGAACTTTACGATCTTTTTAATAGTCACTCCATTCTCAAGGATTACCTGCCTAGAACCATACCAATCCGGCAAAAACAGGATTTATTATTTTTTATAAATGCACATAAATGCATTTATTTAAAACCAGCAAAATCTTCGAAAGGCAAAGGGATCTATCGATTAAAACTACGGTCTCCATATATCCATCTAGAAGGAATCAATCAGATGGAAGTCATTCCTTCGTTCGACCAATTTTGGGAGAAATGGAGCAGCAAACTACAGGAAAAGGAATATCTGGCTCAAGAAAGCATTGATCCCGAAGAGTATGAAGGATATCGGTTTGATTTTCGCATCCTCGCCCATGGGGAAGGAAATACCTACGTACCAACAGGTGTTGGAATTCGACAATCTCAAGAACAGGAAGTCACCACACACATTCCCTCAGGCGGGAGACTCCTTCCTTATGAAAGAATCCAGACCAACGATCATGACCATTTTATACAAACAATCGTTCCATATATCGGTAAAGCTTTATCAGAACGTTTTGGCTATTTTGGTGAATTCTCGATTGATGCAGGCGTGAGCAAGACGGGACAATATTTCATTTATGAAGTCAATTCCAAACCAATGAGCTTTGATGAACCCGAGATTGAAGAGAGAAAAATCGAACAGCTCTGCCGTTTATTCCTTCAACTAGCCAATTTCCATTAAGAATTTCATTTAAAAAATGATGAAAACAAGGTATCTTTAATTTAAGATTCGTACCTGGAGGTAGCTGCAATGATCATGCACTTTCAATATAAACCGCTGTTTCAAAATAAAAATATCCCCGGCTGGACCATTTCGTTTTATTATCAAAAACAACACTATACTGGCATCTATCACCAATCTGGAAAGATTGAATGGACCTCTGTTCCTCCCATGCAGGAAGACCTGGAAGGATTAGCGAGCCAGATTCATGAATTAATGCTTTTTCATGTGTATGAATAATTCAAGTTTTTGAATGAAAACCAGTCCCTTTCCACAAACTGTTACTAGATAAAAGGAAAGGATCGATGGCAATGGAGAAGAAAAATGAAAATCTTGCTGAGCAAGGCTCCGAGTATGAAGGAAGAGACAAAGCCTTTATGGATGTAGATCGCATGATTAATGAAGGAATGTCGGGCGGCTCTGTTCACCCGCGCCATGATAGTACAAATATTGAAGAAGCACGGAACCTTGTAGAAGAGGAACCGCCTTATGAATGTGAATAGTTCTCCCTGCTGGGCCTAAATACAGACCCGGCTTTTTTTATTTTAGTTTTTAATTCTGCAGCTGTTATAATAAAACTTAAAAAACTATGGGGAAATTTGCATGCTGAAAAAATTATTAGCCGTTTACGAAAATTCCATGATCTATTACAAGCAGCCCGAGATCGTATCTGAAGAATTTTACTATTTCACTGATGCAGACGAAAAGGCATGGATTAGTATTCCGAAAACTTCCATTAATGAACCGGAGCTGCAGCTTTTGAAAACATTGTTTCTTAAGGTAGAGGAGCGGCCAAAACCTTCCACATCTGCAGCAAAAGAGTGGTATGAATTTTTATTGTTAAATGGCTCTCTTCCACATCACTTGAACGGATGTTTCCGCATTATTCAATTTCATATTACAGGTGATGGTGTTAATCAAATGGAAGTTGAAGACGCATTGAAGGGTTTCTTTACAGAGGAAGTAGTAATTGTCTGGGAAAACAAGAGCCGGGGAATGGTCGTGGAACAGAAGAAAGCAGCATCACTTATGGAAGAAGAGTTTCAGGCGATGCTTGAAACGATGGAAAGTGATTTTTACGTTAAAATGTCTTTTTTCAGAGGGAAACAGCATGTTTTGAATGATAAACTCCGAAATTTATTCCGAGAGGAAAAAGAATTTTTCAGCTTTGCGATCGACCATATGGAGTCCCCTAGAATTTATACATATGAACGTGTTTTTCCAGCTTTCCTTGCTGCCCATTTACCTTTGGAATTAAAATTGAAAGTTATTCCAGAAATATTTGATTTATTCCGCCATGACCCTGAGATGTTTGCAACTATTAAAGTTTTTCTGGAAAACAATTCAAATGCAAGTCTTACTGCAAAAAAATTATATATACACCGTAATACACTTCAATACCGGATAGATAAGTTTGTAGAAAAAACTGAAATCGACTTAAAAGAGTTTTATGGAGCGTTTACTGTGTTCCTCGCCTGCTTACTATTTGAACATCATGCCTAAAAAAAGCGTTTACACTTTTGTGCAAACTGTCTATATCGCTTTTCATCCTTACCAGGTAAACTATTCCTAACAAGAGAAATTTAGGGGGGCTTACCACATGGCTGAATTAAAATTGGATCATATCTATAAAATCTATGATAATAAGGTAACAGCTGTTCAAGACTTTAATTTGCATATCGCTGATAAAGAATTTATCGTCTTTGTAGGACCTTCCGGCTGTGGTAAATCAACCACATTACGTATGATCGCCGGACTTGAGGAAATTTCAAAAGGTGATTTTTTCATTGATGGTAAAAGAGTAAATGATGTTGCTCCTAAAGACCGCGATATTGCCATGGTATTCCAAAACTATGCCCTTTATCCACATATGACGGTTTATGATAACATGGCATTTGGGTTAAAGCTTCGTAAATTCCCAAAAGATGAAATTGACCGACGAGTGAAAGAAGCAGCAAAAATTCTTGGCCTGGAAGCCTATTTAACCCGTAAACCTAAAGCCCTTTCCGGCGGTCAGCGTCAACGTGTTGCCCTTGGCCGTGCTATTGTTCGTGACGCAAAGGTATTCTTAATGGACGAACCATTATCCAACCTTGACGCCAAGCTTCGTGTGGCGATGCGTGCAGAAATTGCCAAGCTTCACCGCCGCTTAAATACTACAACCATCTATGTAACCCACGACCAAACAGAAGCTATGACAATGGCCACTCGTTTGGTTGTTATGAAAGATGGAGTCATTCAACAAGTTGGTTCACCTAAAGAAGTATATGAAAAGCCGGAAAATGTTTTTGTTGGCGGCTTTATCGGCTCGCCGGCAATGAACTTCTTTAATGGAAAATTAGAGGATGGCAAATTCGTTATTGGCAAGACAACTATTCATGTTCCTGAAGGAAAAATGAAATACCTGCGCGAGCAAGGCTACGTGGGTAAAAATATGACTCTTGGTATTCGTCCAGAGGATATTCATGACGAACCTGTTTTCATCAATTCATCTGAAGGTACAAAAATCTCCGTCAAAATTGATGTAGCCGAGTTAACTGGTGCAGAATTACTTGTTTATGCAACCCTTGGAGAACAAGACTTTGTTGCCCGTTTAGACTCCCGTGGAGATGTAAGACCTGGCGATCCATTAGAATTGGCATTCGATTTAAACAAAGCCCACTTCTTTGATGCAGAAACAGAATATCGTATTCGCCCACAAAACGAAAAATAAAGAGACATAGCTTCTAGGTCTAGAGCTGATATATTCTCAAAGATCTTTTCTAAGCTGATATTAAATAAGTTCCTTATCCCCCGTTTTATCCCAAGATAAAACGGGGTTATTCTTTAATCAAAATCACTTCAGCTTTTTCGCAATGAGGGCAGCTATATAGATGCGGGCATTTATGTCCTGAATGTGTATCAGGGTACCCGTCCTCCAATTTCATTAGCTCAATCTCCATATAAGGACTATAATCATCGTAATAATCCATAATTCTTCCGCTTTCAATCATAGGTTCACCGCAGTTCGTACATAATAAGTATACTTTCCTTAATCCATTGCAGACAGGGCATACTGACATACATTCCATCCTTTTTGGTTTATTATTTAGCTTAGTTTGTGTTACTTTCTCAAGCCTATGTAAAGGGATAAATTACCAACATCTAAGCAGAATAAGACCAAAAGATTGAATCATAATAAAGATTACAAAGCAACACTTTTACAAACGATGGATGAAACCAGCAAGGGCAATTTCCGGTGCAACTCCGGATCATCCAGCCAAATTAAATGGGTTAGGCCAAGGTGGCAATGGTCTTAACCAAATATGGTTCAATACCATACTAACCCCAAAATTAATTAAGAGGAGTGTTATACAACAATGGCTCGTAACAACAACTCTAATCAACTTTTAGTACCAGGAGTACAAGAAGCACTTAACCAAATGAAGTTTGAAATTGCTCAAGAGTTTGGTGTTAGCCTCGGAGCAGATACAACTTCTCGTGCAAACGGCTCTGTTGGAGGAGAAATCACGAAGCGTCTTGTTTCAATGGCAGAATCTCAACTTGGCGGATTCAGCCGTTAATTAAAACTTTATAAATAATATGGCTTAGCCCCTTCCCTTATAGGAAGGGGCTTTCAAAATAGGTTTTATGAAAAATAAATTAAATAGCTTAGACCATTTTCTCCGGTTTGATCCATTCCTCAAACTGTTCTTCTGTCAAGTAACCAGTTTTTAATGCTGCTGTTTTTAACGTACTGTTATCTTTAAAAGCAAGCTTTGCAATTTCCGCTGCTTTTTCATAACCAATATGCGGATTTAAGGCTGTAACAAGCATTAATGAACGTTCCACATGCCCCTTGATCACATCGATATTCGCCTCAATACCGACAGCACAATTCTTTTTAAAAGAACGGATTCCATCTGAAAGCAGCCTGATGGATTGAATGAGGTTATGAATAATAACAGGTTTAAATACATTCAACTCAAAATTGCCTTGGCTTGCTGCAAATCCAATCGCCGCGTCGTTTCCAAAAACCTGGCATGCCACCATTGTCATGGCTTCACTTTGAGTTGGATTTACTTTTCCAGGCATGATGGAGCTGCCGGGCTCATTGGCAGGAATACTGATTTCTCCGATCCCGCTTCTCGGCCCGCTTGCCAACCAGCGGACATCGTTAGCGATTTTCATCATATCAGCAGCCAATGCTTTTAGAGATCCATGTACATATACAATTTCATCATGGCTTGTTAGTGCATGGAATTTATTTTCTGATGAAGTAAATTTATAGCCTGTTGACGCTTCTATCTGTTCGGCAACCATCGTGCCGAACTTTGGATCAGCATTTATTCCTGTTCCTACTGCTGTTCCGCCAATCGCTAGAGAAAGCAAATGCTGGGCAGATTCAATTAACATTTGTTCATTTTTATCAAGCATAAACCGCCATCCGCTGATTTCTTGCCCTAATGTTAACGGGGTAGCATCCTGGAGGTGAGTCCGGCCAATTTTTACAATGCTAATAAAAGATTTTTCTTTTTCATTTAAAGTATTTTTCAATTCCTCAATGGCAGGAAGTAGTCGCTCAACAATTTTTATATAGGCTGCTATATGCATGGCAGTTGGGAATGTATCATTGGAACTTTGCGACATGTTGACGTCATCATTTGGATGAATTTTCTCCTGTGAGGTGTCTTCCCCTGCCATTTCTTGCAGCAAGTGATTGGCTCGATTGGCAATCACCTCATTTACATTCATGTTCGATTGAGTACCGCTGCCCGTTTGCCAGACTGCCAATGGGAAATGATCATCATATGTTCCACTTAAAATCTGATCACACACCTTTGTAATGGCATTCATTTTGGATTCATTAAGCTTGCCTAATCGATGATTGACAATAGCTGCTGCTTTTTTAATGTATACGAGGCCATAAATAACCTCCAATGGCATCTTTTCAGAACCAATTTTGAAATTATCTTTGCTCCGCTGTGTTTGTGCTCCCCAAAATTTATCCTGCGGAACTTGTACTTCACCAAGCGTATCCTTCTCGATTCTAAAGTTTCCCAAAATTTCCACCTCACAAATTCACTTACAAAATATGTATGCCCAATCTTCCCATTTTTATTAAGAAAAAAACTGCAGAGATTAATCTGCAGCTTTAATGTTTAAGAAGTGTATATCCGATATAATATGAAAGGATTAGTAAACTGCCAATGGTTAGAACAACTGAGTAATCTGACATGAATAGCCCCCCCCATTTAAATCATTCACTTTATTATTTTTAAGGTATCACATAAAATGGGAGTTAGAAGTGATCGTTCTTACATATTCACGGCAAAGATGTGAACTTTTTGTGAAATGTTTTTTTGAGATCTGCTGATCATCCGATTGATTTTCCCATGAACTCTAGTCTGGTTCTTCAGAATTAATTAGCTGTGTCCTTTCCCTTTACGATTCCATTTCTTGTCCCATTTTTCTTTTACTTTATTCCATTGTTCCTCCCATTTTTGCAGTTCATTGTTAAACTGCTCTGGAATACCTTCTAAATTAAACCCTTCTTGTTTTTTCTGTTCATCTATCAAATCCTGGATTTGAGTAACATGAAAACTTTCATTTGGTGCATTTCTTAATGCCCCCTGCATCGCTTCGCGGAAAACAAGTGCTGCTCCTGTTCCATTTGTTGGAATCATATAATGTTCCGCATCCGTTATGTCGTAACCTACCCAAATGGCTCCGACTAATTGCGGGGTATACCCGACAAACCACTGATCCTTCAATCCGTTAATTCCTTTAATAGGAACTTGAGTTGAACCTGTCTTCCCTGCCGTCTCTCTTCCGGGAATTTGTGCTGCTTTTCCTGTTCCTTGCTCCACAACCCCAAGCAGCATCGTCGTCATATTTTCAGTTACTGTTTTGGTGGTTACCTTTACCTTTTTTAACCTCCAGGCACCAATTATATTTCCTTCGTCATCGACGATTTTTTTGATGACATGGGACGCAACCCGATATCCTTTATTCGGAAATACAGAAAAAGCTTCAGCCATTTCCATTGGTGAAACACCTTTATGCAGACCTCCAAGGGCTAGCGGGAGATTGTGGTCTTCTTGATCTAATGAGATTCCGAATCGTTTTACAGAATCTAGCCCCTTTTCAATCCCAATTTGATTTAATAGCCAGACTGCAGGGAGATTCTTAGATTCTTTCACGGCATCATACATGGGTACTTCACCTTCATATTGATGGTCATAATTGCTTGGAACATACTGACCAAACTTCATTGGCTCATCCTTTAACATATCCGTTATTTTCCACCCTTCCTCGAGAGCAGGAGTGTACACGGCCAATGGCTTAAAGGATGAGCCAGGCTGTGCCTTTAGTTGAGATGCTCGATTATAGCCTCTAAAAGTATGTGGTCCTCTTCCTCCGACAATTGCTCGCACTGCACCTGTCTTCGGATCTAATAATACGCCTCCGCTTTGAACAAGACGGTCCTTCCCTTTTGGAAAGATAACATCATTTTGATACGTATTTTCCATGGCCGTTTGCATTGATGGATCAAGCTCCGTGTAAATATGATAGCCCTCCGTTAGCAGCTCATCCTGAGATAGTCCGTACTTATTAATGGCCTCCTCCATCACTTGATCCACATAATAAGGGTATTTACCCCGGAATGGATCGTTGCCAGAATCGTCTAATTTAACTTTTTCTTGTTTTGCTTTTATATATTGTGCATTTGTAATGTAGCCTTGGTCCTTCATTTCCAATAAAACCAAGTTTCGTCTTTCTATTGCTTGTTTCATATGGTCATATGGATTTAAGGTTGAAGGCGATCTAATTAATCCTGCTAGCAGAGCTGATTCACTGATGGTGAGATTCTTAACATTTTTGCCGAAATATTTGCTTGCAGCCTGTTTAATTCCCCATGCTCCGTTCCCAAAATAAATTCTATTTAAATACATTTGCAGAATTTCCTGTTTTGAGTATTCACGTTCCACAGCCAGTGCCATGAACATTTCCTCCATTTTTCTCTGCATTGTCTTTTCAGAAGTTAGCAAGGTATTTTTAACGAGCTGCTGTGTGATCGTACTTCCGCCTTCGGCCATTCCGCCCACTTTTACATCACGGAATAATGCGCGGGCTGTTCCCAAAAGATCCACTCCATGGTGCTGATAAAAACGATGATCTTCAATGGCAACTACTGCATGCTGCATGGATCCCGGGACGTCTTTAATCGGGACTCCTTCATTTTTATTTGCAGAAACTTTACTTGCTATTTTCCCAAATTCATCATAAAAAATGGTCGGCTGTGGTATTTCATCATTAAGTGCAGAGATATCTGCCGTTTTTGAAAAATAATAGATAATCCCAAAGAATCCTAATATCAACAATAAAGCAGATAAAAGTATGATTTGAACCAAGTGCCATCTTTTGAGATTTTTCCACATGCTCATGACAGCCGGTTTTTTCATAGTTCCTCCCAGGATGAAAATAATCAAAAATTTTTAATAGTAGGTATAATGTTCCATATTTCTCCTAAATTTATGAGGAATTACTCCACCTTTTTCCAAATAAAAAAAGACGAGGTTTCACCCTTGTCTCTTTCTTATTGATCGTTATTGGTTAGTTCTTTAAACCGCTGTTTTGATAGTTTTTCATCGAAGCTGCTAAATATCCGATTATTTCTTTCATCCAAAATTCGAAAATGTTTACTTAAAATATTTTGCTGAAGAACAAATCCATGCCTTTTTAATAGAACCTTCCACCAAACACGGCCTCCGAAAGTTTTGACTTTACGGTAATCAATTCCTTCCCTTGCGACTGTCTCAATCACTTCCAAGGGCTCACTGCCAAATAGAAATTGAACGGTTTCCGTTTCACGAAAAAGAGCACAAATGGAGACGACAGTTGACCAGTTGGCAAGTACTCTTCCTTTTTCAATCTGCACGAGTGTTTTCTTCGAGACACCTATAATATCTGCCATTTTGTCCTGGGTATAATCCGCTTCTGTTCGAATTAACCTCAGCTTCTCTGAAACACTCCTAATGATTTCGTCTCTGGTCATGTTTAAGCCCTTCCTTCCATAGTCTCTCTAGGGTAATTTTACTCAAGAATTGGCAATTTTCAAAGCAATTTGACTAGCCCCAATTAAATAGAACTGTCGATTTTGAATGTACGTGTTCTCGTTCCTTGTGATTATTTTCCAAACAAAAAAAACTGCCTTTTTAGACAACAGCAGTTTTTTGTTTTACTTATTTAAATTGCGGTGGAATTTCACATTGACTGGAGCAGTTTTTCTTCAACTCGCATGCTGCGCATTTTCCTTTTTTAGATTTATTGATAAATTTCACTACAGCCCAAGCAGCATAACCAAAAACCACTATGCCAATGACGATGCTGGCAAACATAAAAATCATCTCCCATGAGAATTAAACAAGACCGAACAGTTTTCCGCCTTGATAGATCATAATGGACAGAACATAGGCAATGGCAAGTGCATACCCTATAGAAAACACAGTCCACTTTTTCGAGCCGGTTTCTTTATAAATAGTCGCAGTTGTGGCTAAACACGGAATATATAACAGGATAAACACCATAAAACTATAGGCAGCAAGTGGTGTATAATAATGTGACAGTAACCCCTGAAGGCTCGAATCACTCTTAACAAAGTAAATAATGTTCATAGTGGAAATGATCGATTCTTTAGCGAGAAAACCTGTTATCAGTGATGCAGCTGCCTGCCAAGTGCCAAAGCCAAGCGGCGCCAAAATGGGTGCAAGAACACCGCCGATTGCAGCTAAAAAGCTGTGGTCCATATTGACATTTAAACCTGCTGGCCCTGCATATGATAACAGCCAAATAAATACCGAGCCGCCAAAAATAAATGTTCCTGCTTTTCTTACAAATCCTTTTCCTTTATCCCAAGTGCTTCTCCAAAGTGATTGAAACTGCGGAAGCCGGTATGGCGGAAGTTCAATCACAAATAAGGAAGTTTCCGATTTTAATAAAGTAGAAGAAAAGATTTTTGCCAGAATTAAAGCAACAACAATCCCTAAAACATAAAGACTTAAAACGATAAATGCTTTATGTCCGATAAAAAATGCCCCTACAAATAAGGCATATACCGGCAAACGAGCTGAGCATGACATTAACGGTGTCAGTAAGATGGTTAATAACCGTTCCCTTGGGGTCTCAATAGTTCTTGCAGCCATGATGCCAGGAACATTACAGCCAAAGCCAATCATCATCGGAATAAACGCTTTACCGTTTAACCCCACAGATTCCATAATTCTGTCCATTACTAAAGCAACCCGGGCCATATAACCGGAATCCTCTAACAAGGAAATAAAGAAGAAAAGAATAAAGATTTGCGGTACAAATACTAATACACCGCCAACCCCTGCAACAAGACCATTAATAATCAATGCATGAATAAATGCTGAGGCATGAACAGCACTTAATGCCTGTTCAAACACAGAAGTGACTGGCCCTGATAAAAAAGCATCCAATGCGTTTGACAAAGGAGTCCCTAGCCAGTCGAAGGTTAATTCAAACATTAAATACATAAAGAGTAAAAAAATCGGCATTCCTAAATATTTATTGGTGACGATCATGTCGATTTTTTCTGTTAGGGGAATTACCCCTTCACTTTTCCTAGATACTTCTGCGGTAATTTTATCAATGGTTTCTTTTCTTTTTAAATAAATGTAATTTGCCAATGTTTTAACGTGATAACGTTCTTGTACAGTTGCTTCAACGGTGGAAACGACCTCTTTCAGTTTTTCGGGAGATGCAATTTGATGCAAATAGTTTTCTACATATTCGTTCCCTTCAAAATACTGAACAGCCAGCCAGCGAATGGAATGTTCCGCCTTATCGCTAATTAGATTGGACAATACAAGGATTGCCTCTTCAACCTCTATACCATAAAAAACAAGGTTCTTATTCTCCGGTTTCATGGATTTAGTAGCGATAATATTGACGAGTTTGTCGCAGCCTTTACCGCTTCTGGCAACTACCGGGACAACAGGAACACCTAGAATGTCAGATAACTTGGATGCATCGACGTGAATGCCCCGCTTATCCGCCACATCAACCATGTTGAGGCCAATCAGCACTGGCTTTTCATATTCTAAAAGCTGCAAGGTTAAATGCAAGTTCCGATCTAATTGAGAAGCATCTAATATATTGAGCAGCCGGTCAACTGAATCATTTAAAAAGAAAGAAGTAACAACTCCTTCATCCTTTGAAAGCGGGTTTAGTGTATAAACCCCTGGTAAATCAATTAACCTGCCAATATTATTTTTAAAAACTCCGACTTTCTTTTCAACAGTTACACCGCTCCAATTTCCGACATACTCATAGGAGCCTGTCAAATTATTAAACAACGATGTTTTCCCAGTATTGGGATTTCCGATTAGAGCGATTTCCATTATATTTTCTCCACCTCAATTTGCACTGCTTCCTTACGGCGAAGGCCAACGCATTGTCCGCATGATTCAATCATGACAGGACCGCCAAACGGCATGACACATTTCACACAAACTTCTGAACCCTCTGTTATTCCTAAATCAAGCAGTCGTCTTTGTACAAGGTGACTAACATGAGAAATATCGATAATTTTTCCTTTATCTCCTGCTTTTAGTGATCTGAACATATGCTATCACCCAATCTCTACTAATTGAGAATGATTCTCTTTCTATATTGACATTTTATCACTTTTTTTAGGAAAGAAGAGACTAATTTTTTGACAATTATTCGAAAAGTGATAAACAAGTCCTTTTATCCGGCAAATTATCATACTTTAAAATAGAATCAGATCTAAACATAATAATTGATATTTTTGATGAAAATTAGGTGCATCGGGTGTGCTTTTGCATAGGATGTAGGGAAAAAATTATCCCTAGGAGCAATTTTCCATGTTTACATTAAAGGTTGACCATGAAATTGAGCTTCAATTATTTCAACGCCATCATGCCTTGACACTATTTCAGCTTGTAGAGGAAAATCGTGATCACTTATCACAATGGCTGCCGTGGGTAAGCACAATGGTCACACTATATCAATTTGAAACCGTGATCCCTGTTTGGCTAAATCAATTTGCCGAAAACCAAGCATTAAATGTTGGCATCCTCTATAGAGGAAAGCTTGTCGGCTCAATTGGGCTACATCAAATTGATTGGTATAACAACATGGCAAGTATCGGGTACTATCTTTCCAAAAAGGCGGAGGGACGTGGAATCATTACTCGCTCTGTTACTGCGATGCTAAATTATGCCTTTTTCGATTTAGGAATGAACCGAATTGAGATCCGTTGTGGTGTCAATAATCAAAAAAGCAGGGCCATTCCAGAAAGACTTGGGTTTATCATGGAAGGCACGATAAGAGACGGTGAACTTTTAAATGGGCAGTTTCATGACATTACCATCTATAGTATGCTTGCCCGCGATTGGCGACGATCTTAAAACGTTTATTCACCATTTTGGCTGTCATAAAAGGACAGTTTTTTTTATTTTCATTATATATTTGCTCATTTAGCATTTTTTTGAAATAATAATACCTATACTTTTCGGTGTAAACATGAAATGAATGACATTCAACCTGTCATTCTTATTATTGTAAGCGAGGTGGCATACCTTACCTGTTGTAAGGTGATTAATGATTTGGACGAATATACTTATAATTGCACTCTTAATAACTTTTACAGCCTTTTTTGTGGCTTCTGAGTTTGCGATCGTCAGGGTGAGGACGACAAGAATTGATCAATTACTGGCTGAAGGAAATAGTAAAGCCGAGTCAGCTAAAAAGGTCCTTTCCAATATGGATGGATATTTATCAGCAACACAGGTGGGAATAACCATAACCTCTTTAATTTTGGGATGGCTTGGTGAACCTACAGTCCGGATGCTGTTAAATCCTTTTTTCAAATGGGTTCCCATGCCAGTCTCACTGAAACAGATTCTTTCCTTTATACTTGCCTTTGCCATCATTACGTTTTTTAACGTTGTCATTGGGGAATTATCACCTAAAACATTTGCCATTCAAAAGTCGGAAAAGATTATTTTACTATTTGCTCCGCCGATGATTTTATTTTACAAGCTTATGTATCCATTCATATGGATTCTTAACCGTTCTGCACGATTCGTTACCGGTTTGTTCGGCATTAAGCCAGCTTCAGAACTTGATCTTGCTCTTTCAGAGGAAGAGCTGCGGCTGATCCTGTCGCAAAGCTATGAAAACGGTGAAATTAACCAATCAGAATACAGTTATATGAACAATATCTTTGAATTTGATGACCGGATTGCCAAGGAAATTATGGTTCCAAGAACAGAAGTGATTTGCCTCTCAAAGGATGCGATCCTTGATGAAATTATTGAAACAGTTAAAGAAGAAAAATATACTCGCTATCCTGTCATTGACGGCGATAAAGACAATATTTTAGGTGTTGTTAATATTAAAGAAGTGCTGACAGACTGTATCCAGCAAAAATGCCAAGGCGAAGGACTGCTACAGAACTATACAAAACCGGTCATACATGTAATTGAAACAATTCCTATTCAGGAATTATTAGTGAAGCTGCAAAAAAACCGCTCACATATGGCTGTTTTATCTGATGAGTATGGTGGCACTGCCGGTATTGTAACGGTAGAAGACATTTTGGAGGAAATTGTTGGAGAAATCCGCGATGAATTTGACCTGGATGAATTGCCACTGGTTCAAAAAATGGGCGAACAGCACTATATTTTGGACGGAAAGGTATTAATCACGGAAGTGAATGATCTGCTGGGAACCACCATGGAGGAAGATGATGTGGATACCATTGGCGGCTGGTTCTTAACCCAGAAATTTGATGTAAAAAAAGGCGATTTCCTAAATCAAGAAGGATTTGCCTTTGAAATAAAAGAAATCGAAGGCCATCATATTTTGTATATAGAAGTAAAAAAGAGAACAGAGTCTCCTGAATAAGGAGACTTCAGACTGTCGACAAATCCGAAGGATTTCGGGTTTAAAATCGACAGTCTTTTTTGTTTGGCCATATTAAACTTGTCTGTTGATTTCCGTTCCAGGCGGCTTCGCTTTCCGCGGGCGGTTCGGGGAGCCTCCTCTGCGCTTTCAGCGCCTGCGGGGTCTCCCCTGTCCCGTACTCCCGCAGGAGTCTTCGCCGCCTTCCACTCCAATCAACAGAGTGTAAAAATCAATAATGTACATTAACACAGCCTTTTGTATAATTTATTTACAGAGAATTAATAGAGGTGGATGGAATGCTTTCGAAAAATACACAGATAAATCGTGACCAAATTGAAATGATTGCCTTAGATCAACTTGTACCTGCTGATCACTTGGTTCGCAAAATAGAAGCCGCAGTAGATTTTTCATTTATCTATTCATTGGTTGAAGATTTGTACTCAACTAAGCGCGGACGTTCAAGTATTGACCCTGTTGTATTAATTAAGATGGCTTTCATTCAATATACCTTCGGTATCCGTTCGATGCGTCAAACGATAAAGGAAATTGAAACAAATATGGCGTATCGCTGGTTTTTAGGATTTGGTTTTTATGATAAAGTACCCCACTTTTCAACTTTTGGTAAAAACTACGAACGTCGTTTTAAGGATACAGACTTATTTGAACAAATTTTCTACCGTATTTTAAAAGAGGCAGCAGATAAAAAGTTAGTTAGTTCGGAACATGTATTCATTGATTCAACTCACGTTAAAGCAAGTGCAAATAAACGCAAATTCGAAAAGAAAGTAGTTCGGAAAGAATCAAAAGCTTATGAAGCACGTCTTCAAGCAGAAATTAATAGTGATCGTGAAGAACATGGGAAAAAGCCCATCCCACCAGATAAATATGAAAAAGAAGAAAACAAAGAAATAAAAGAAAGTACAACAGATTCGGAGAGTGGTTACTATGTAAAAGACGAAAGGACAAAGCAATTTGCTTATTCATTTCATGCAGCCGCAGATAGAAATGGTTTTGTCCTGGGGACTATTGTAACTCCAGGTAACGTTCATGATAGTACAATGTTAGAGCCTCTAGTTGAAAAGGTCATTGAAAAATGTGGGAAACCTAATGCTGTAGCTGCTGATGCCGGATATAAAACACCTGCTATTGCTCAATATTTAATTGAAAATGAAATTCGCCCTGCTTTACCCTATACACGACCACGTACAAAGGAGGGATATTTGAAAAAGCACGATTATGTCTATGATGAGCACTTTGATTGTTACATATGTCCGGAAGGACAAGTTCTGGATTATAGAACGACTACTAAGGAAGGTTATCGACAGTACATCTCTAATCCTGTTATATGTAAGGATTGCCCACTTCTAGCACAATGTACACAAAGTCAAAATCATCAAAAGCTCATTCAACGACATATCTGGGAACCATATCTTGAAGAGGCTGAACATCTTCGTCATACAGAAGAGAATAAAATAATATATGCACGTCGTAAAGAAACAATTGAACGTGTATTCGCGGATGCGAAAGAAAAGCATGGTATGCGATGGACAACCTTAAGAGGTCTTAAAAAATTGTCCATGCAGGCGATGCTTACTTTTGCTGCTATGAATTTAAAGAAGTTGGCTACATGGACTTGGAAAAGTCCAGAAATGGCATAAAAATAGACCCCGCCGGGGTCTACCTTAAGAAAAATCAAACAGAAAAATCCCAATTTTAGAAAAGGGCGCCAGAATCGGAACTTTTGAAATGCCTTTTGTCTACAATCTGGAGTCTCCTGAATAAGGAGACTTTTTCATATTTAATCATAATTAGGATGGATTCATCATAAAATGTAAATAACTATTCATTTGTTAACTGTAACGTTTGACTGTATGGTTTAAATTCTTTATAATAATTAATAATTTTCATTTTCGGGGGTGGTAAGATGGGGCTGTCTATCGTATTGGAGAATTAGCAGAAAGAGCAATGGTTTCAAAACGGACGATTGACTATTATACATCAATCGGCCTGCTCAAGGCTGAACGATCAAAGTCCAACTACCGCATCTATTCAGATGAAACCTTAAATGATTTAAAGTTTATTGAGGAATGCAAAAGTCTGCATATTCCTTTAGATGAGATTAGAAGAAAACTAGAAATGAGGAAAGCCCAAAACATTCAAGCGTCAGAAGTGGATAAACACGTATGTGCTCTTACACAACAAATGAAGCAACTTTATGTGGATTTATTTGACCTCATTCCGATTCTTGAGAAATTAGATGAAGAGCAAAAGGAAATGTTAACGAGTAATTTAAGCTTGCTAAGGACAGCATTAGTGAAATCCCTTTTAAAAGTTACGAGTTAATTAGTTTTTATAAACTTAGGAGGTGACTCCTTACTCGTCAAAAGCGAGATAAGGGAATTTATTTGGACATATTTAACTTGGTGTTAATTGCCATTTTAATAGCTTTAACAGCCTTTTTTGTAACTTCTGAATTTGCCATTGTGAAAATTAGAAGTTCAAGAATTGATCAGTTAATTGAAGAGGGAAATTCAAAAGCAGTTTCCGTAAAAAAAGTGATTTCAAACCTTGATGAGTATTTATCTGCCTGCCAGTTGGGCATCACGATAACAGCACTTGGTTTAGGGTGGATTGGCGAATCAACTATCCATCGTTTGTTAGAGCCTCTTTTTATAAAGATAGCGATTCCGGAAAGCGCGACACAGGTACTTTCAGTCGGGATTGCCTTTGCGCTGATTACTTTTTTACACGTTGTTGTGGGAGAGCTTGCCCCAAAAACACTGGCCATTCAAAAGGCCGAATGGATCACTCTAACCGTGTCCCGCCCGCTTATTATGTTTTATAAAGTCATGTATCCATTCATTTGGTTACTTAATGGGTCAGCACGTGTGGTATCGGGGATATTTGGCCTAAAACCAGTTTCAGAAAACGAAATTGCCCACACTGAGGAAGAGCTGAGAATTATCCTCTCAGAAAGCTATAAAAGTGGTGAAATCAACCAATCAGAGTTTAAGTATGTAAATAAAATATTTGAATTCGATAATCGAATTGCAAAGGAAATTATGGTTCCTAGAACAGAAATCGTATCATTGTCAAAGGAAGACACACTTGAAACTTTTTTAAATGTCTTCCGTGAAGAAAAATTCACAAGGTATCCTATCATTGACGGAGATAAGGACCATATTATTGGGCTCGTGAATATTAAAGAAATGATGACAGATCTAATTGGTAATGAAAAACTGTCATCTCAAACCTTGGAAAACTATATTCGTCCAATAATTAGAGTAATAGAAACAATCCCCATTCATGATTTGCTGGTTAAAATGCAGAAAGAGCAAATGCATATGGCCATTTTAATGGATGAGTATGGTGGAACTTCAGGGCTGGTAACTGTTGAAGATATCCTTGAAGAAATTGTCGGCGAGATTCGTGATGAATTTGACATGGATGAAATTCCGATGATCCGTAAAATTAAGGAAAATCATTATATTATAGATTCAAAGGTTTTAGTTAGTGAAGTGAATGATTTATTAGGCATCGAAATCGATGATGAAGATGTGGATACCATCGGCGGATGGATTTTAACTGAGAATTACGAAGCAAAAGAAGGCGACATCATTCTTCATGATACCTATTCATTTAAAATCCTTGAAATGGAAGAACACCATATTAAATACATTGAAGTGTTAAAAAAAATAATTGATGGTGAAGCAAACATTCAACAAATTACTTTGCCTAATTCAGAAGTACTTTACTAGAAGATGATGAAAACAAACCTGGTTTTTCAGGTTTGTTTTTTTCGATAAAAAATAGAAAAAAATGTACATTTGACCAAACAGTATCCCTCGAATCATCATATTTTAAATTAAGGGGGGATGAAAAGTGAATCAAATTTCCGTGTTATTTTTAGCCTGTATACTGGCTGGCTTTGCATTAGTTCACATGCCAACAGTTTCCTTTTTAGCAGGTTTGGCCTCATTTTTCCATGTTATAGGTGCACTAGCCATTTTAGTATTCTCTATTGCAATACTCTACCTTGGTGTCAAAGCACTATTTACAAAATTTTAAGAGCTATCCTTAGATAAAATAAAAAGGCCTGGACTCTGAACGGCACTCCAATTGTTAGACTCAACTAACAATTGGAGGTATTGTTAACTCCCGGTCTTTTTATTATTTGCTTTTTAAAATAAGAATATCTTCTTCCGCCTTTCCTATTTTAACTAAATGAGAATCAAGACGGCGATTGATATGCTGTATTTCATTTTTTTGGACATTCTCAATCCTCTCTAAAACTTCCTTAATATCAGACAAATCAATTTGATTTACAGCAACCCGATGCTCGATACTATCAACCTTTTCCAATCTTGCCAGGCGCTTATCAATATTTTCTAAAGTTTCATTAAAAGCTTGAATTAAGCTTTTTATATCATTTACATTTTCTGTTAGCGTCTTTACTACTTTCTCCATTATAAAACCTCCTTACTTTGTTTTATCTTAACATTATTTTTATTGTATAAATGTTACAAAAACAGGAATTCCATTACTAAAACAGGCCCGTTTTTTCGAGGCTCTTCATACATATCTGCCTCGCAAGTTTCTACCCAAATAACATTAAACTCTTTTTTAAGCGAACTGTTATTGATTTAGCTCACATAATGTGAACAACTTAATATAAAATTATGAACATTTTTTTAAATTGCCATTTCAAGAAGACAGAGTGTGAATATTATCATAGGCAATGTTTCGCAATAGCATTACCCTTTTACTATAAGTAATATAGCAAAACTTATTACATTTTCTGCTTTGGAGAAACATTATCATTTAAAGGTTGGTGCTAAACATTATGTTCATTTCTATCGATGAAAAAGCCATTTCATGGTTCAAAAAAGAATTTGATATCATCAATCCTGCAAGTATTAAAATGTATCCACAGTATGCTGGTTTCGGAGAAAAGCATAAAGGCTACAGCCTGGCATTTTCAATTGAGTTACCAGATAATATTGGGTTCGCAAAAGAAATGAATGGCATTCAATTTTTTGTAGAAAGTAATGATGTATGGTTTTTTGAAGATGCAGAAACCTATTTGTCTGTTAATGAACATACAGATGAACTACAAATTCTTTTTAAAATGGAACAAAACACCATTTTACATTGAATCAATCAAAAAAATCGAAGCCAGATTTCCGGCTTCGTTTTTTTTAGATGATTTAGTTTACTTGTTTGTCTAGGGTTGGTGGAAGCAATTTTGCATTTTCAAAAATCTTTCCAAGCTTTTGATCTGCTTGGGCAAATGCAGCATTTGCAGCATTAAGGTTTGGAGCAGCTTTTTTTAACTCATTTGCTTTGGTTTGATAAGAAGCAGCAAATTCTTTGACTACCACCACAAGATCCGCCTTCTGGTCTTTAAGATCTGCCGGTACCTGGAATTTATTTAATGCATCTGCTACCGCTGCAGCTGAGGCACTGGCCTTTACCTGATCTTCTGCAGTTGGTTTCGTGTCAGGTTTGGATGCTTTATTGACATATGAATTTAAGTCAATATCCTTTTCGTTGATTGTTTTACCAAGATCCATATAGAATTTTACTAGTTCCTTTTTCACATTCATGTTTGAGGATGCTGTTTGTGTAGTTTCCTGCTTGTCTGTTTTGGCATTATTGCTGTTAGAACATGCCGCAAGCCCTAAACTTAAAGCCAAAGCCGATAATGAAATCATAACCTTCTTCATTTTGTCATTCCCCCATTTTCTCTATTTTCAGCCTTGTTAATTTTACATCAATTTCAAAGAAAAGGAAAAAAGAAAAATATTTCAAAATAATTTTAATTATAACTTTTAAGGTAATAATACTTAATAAAATAGAGACTATTTTCTTTCGGAATTTTTAGAACAAACTGTGAACTTGGATACATTAATTTCATTTTTAGTATATAATAAAAGTGTAAGCTACTCTCTCTCCCTTAGTTCCTATACATTCCCATATCTTTTAAAGAAAGGGGCTGAACATCATGGAACAAGCGAGGCCACAGGCTGAATGGCTAAGTTCAACATTTGATTATCCTGTTTTGTTCACTAGTACTTTATGCTCGGTTATTTTACTCCTTCTTGCCTATCTATCGATCAAAAAAGGAGTAAATGTGTTTTACGTGTTTCCAAAAATACTTTAAAACGTCTGTTGAACAAACTTCTGACCAAGAAAACACATTTTCAGCATACCAAGAAATAAAGGAAACGAAGGAATACCCTGTTATTCATGTCACAATTGAAGATGTACGTGTGGCAATAAGAGAGTTTTCCAACCAGCTTCCCAAAGGCGTATATCGAACAATTCTAGTCAAAGAGGACTATAGTGTTGATACTGAACAACTTGTCTCCATTCTTGGCGGAATTCCTTCTATTAACTTCTATATGTCTAAAGAAACCTATGATGTATTTGATGAGACGGAAAAACATATACCTGCTGAAATGGATACCATTCAAAAAGCCGTTGACCAATATGTCAAGGATCATAATCGGTATCCAATGCTGCCATTCGATCCACAGCGAAGAGTGAATTATTATCAGCTTTTGCAGGGCCATTACATTAAGCGAGCACCCGAGCTGCAATTTTATATAACAGACTTAGATGGTCTCATTACACATATTTGTCCAAAGAATACCTCCTCTGCACCTTAAGGGGAGATATTTTTTGCTTTTTTTTCACCAAAATTGAGATAATATAGCAGTAGAAACATTTTTATCAATACAAGGAGTAGTAAAATGGTAAAACAAAATACAAAATCACAGCATTTAGCAACCGTCTCGCTTGTGGTGATGGCTGCTGGTTTTATTGCCACCATTCCATTGCAGGGATCTTTATGGGGCGTTATTCTCCAAGGCGGTTTTGAAGCGGGTCTTGTCGGTGGCCTTGCTGACTGGTTTGCAGTAACAGCCTTATTCCGCCACCCATTGGGACTCCCTATCCCACATACGGCATTACTGCCTAAAAATCGAGAAAAAATGATTGCAAAGATTATCTCTATGTTAGAGAATGATTTGTTAACGAAGGAGAGCATCCACAATAAAATTGATGCCTTCCAATTCTCCGAGATATTATTTGCTCTGGCAGAAAAAGAAATGCAAGCCCCAGCAATTAAAACCAATACAATCAGCCTTATTCAGCATTTAATCGGCATGGTGGATCGAAATAAATTAGCAGCAATTCTTGCAAAAGAGTTAAAGCAGCAACTGACCTCAATGGAGGTGAAAGAATATCTTCCTTTACTTATTGACCAAGTTTCTGCCAGGAAATATGATGAAAAAACACTTGATTACATTCTGAAAGAAATAGATGAATGGGCAATGAAGGACAGTACAAAATACCGTCTTGGCGGCATTGCTTTGGAAATGATTGAAAACATTAAAGCAGATGGATTTATGCAATTTGCGCTGAGGTCTTTCAGCAATTTAGTAAATGAAGATAAATTGGGAAGCATTATTCAAAACCTTATTCAAAAAGGTGTGGACAGCTTTCGTGACCCCTATAATTTAAACCGAAAAACATTGTTAGGTCATATTCAGCAAAAGCTTGAGCAACTTAAATCAGATGAAAAAATGTACGAAGAGCTTGAGCACTTCAAATCACAGCTCATCGCCAAATGGGAACCGGAAAGTAAAATCTCAGAGTTGTTAGCAGAGCTTCAGCAAAAAGCTTATGATTTTATTGCAGAGCCAGGGTTCTATGATACGTACATTCTTCCCTTGTTCAATAAAAGCCTTAAAGGAATCAAGGAGGATACCGCTAAAGTAAATGCCCTAGATACCTGGATTAAAAATCAAATAATCGGATTCGTTAATCAAAACCACTCGCAAATTGGCAAGCTTGTAGGTGAGAATCTTGAAAAATTAGATACAAAAACTCTTACCCATTTGATTGAAAACAATGTTGGAAAAGACCTGCAATGGATCCGCGTTAACGGAGCTGTTTGCGGATTCTTAATCGGACTTGTCTTAGTATGTATTAAGCTTATTTTTTAATGACGATCTGAAGCACTCGGCAACACCGGGTGCTTTTTTCATTCAAAATGAAAGTATATCCATGTAATAAACAGTCATTTTTAGCCTTTTCATTAAAAGAGGCCATCTTGTTTCGTCAAGATAGCCCCTTTTTCATTTTTAAAATTGACGGTAAACATATTGCTGTGTTGGTGCACTCGTTTTCGACCAGCTATCAACCTTTAAATACGGAATGGTGGTTTTAAATGGCTGATAATATATGCTTGAAACCGTTCCTTTAACATTAATCCATGTATCATTCTTAAGCTTTACTCCCTGCGGCAAATCCACCAACATTCCAAATACGCCTGCATCAGCGATACAATGAATGACACCGAAGCGTAAAACAAGTATTTGGCTCTTATTAACTGTTGATTGGGGATCATTAAATACGAATCCTTTAAAAGATATTTCCCTTCCCTCAAATTCCCCGGGAAAGTTGTAAATCGTCTCCATGGCGTTCATAAAATCTTGATCCGTAATGCTTAAATCATTATGGTTAATATATTTTTTCTTTTCTTTTTGCATGATATTGTTATAATCGTCTGCTGAGTAATAAATACTTGAATCCGGCCTTAGAAATTCCTGTTGAAAATACGGATCCGAGGTATCATAGATGGGAAAGTGAAATCCCTTTGCCTTCACAATGTTAGAATCAAGGGTTGCAATTGGAAAAAACAAACCCGAAATAATCGGAAAGAATAAAATGGGATAAACTATCAACTTTTTATACCATTTATCTTCATGGGAATGATGGTGCCCGCAATCATCACAATGGACATGATCATGTCCTTCATGGTTGTGATCATGATGTTCATGGGAATCAGCTTTTCCCCCGCTCTTATTCAGCATAAAGATCTGGACAATAGTTAAAACTAAAAGTCCGTATCCTGCTGCAGCCGAAAGGTAAGAATACTTCATGTTAATGTACTTAGAAATATCTCCAGTCAAATGCAATTTAAAAATCAAATAAGTGAAGCCAATTAAAATTAAACTTCTAATCATGGTTTCAACTCCTTAAAAAAACAACGAAAACGCAAACACAACGATAAATATGCCAGAAACGATCATCAAGACTAAACGCTTTTTAAATGTTGATAGCATCATCATTAAATTCTTTATGTCCACCATCGGCCCAGAAATTAAAAAGGCCAGCAGGGCTCCGGTTGAAAAAGTGGTTCTGAATGAAGAGGCAATAAACGCATCCGCTTCTGAACATAACGATAGAATAAATGAAAGAGCCATCATTACAAGCGATGATCCTGCTTTCCCATGGCCTATTGAAACCAGTGTAGCGGTTTTAACATAGGTTTGTACAGCTGCAGCAATGAGTGAACCAACTACTAAATATTTTCCCATTGAGAAAAACTCTTCAACTGCATGCTCAAGTGTCTGCCAAATTTTCTTCAAAATAGGCGTTTTTCCATGAGAATGATGATGGTGGTGATAATGTTCATTAAAAGGATTTCCCTTAAAACGGTATGCAATAAAGCTTCCGACTATGATCGAAACGACAATGGCACCCAAGCCGCGATACAACGGCATTCTCCAGTCACTTCCAAATGCTATATAAGTAGCAAAAAGAACGACAGGATTGATAATGGGAGCTGTTAACATAAAAGCAACTCCTGCCGAAATCGGTACTCCCTTTGCAACCAGTCTGCTGACAATCGGAACAATCCCGCATTCGCAGGAAGGAAAGAAAATTCCTATTAAACTGGCAAAAACAACGGCCAGGATTTTGTTTTTGGGCATAATTTTTGCAATCATTTCTTCAGTCAAAAAGATTTGGATAATACCTGATATCAGGACCCCCAGCGTAACAAATGGTAATGCTTCAATCAGAATCGAGATAAAAATGGTATTCATCTGTAAGAAACTTTGCGGCAATGATATACCAAACATAGCAGTCCTCCTATTAAAACCAGACTCATGTTGACTACTATACTCTCATTCTATTCATTCGTCCAACGAAAAATATGGAATAGACTATATAAATGATGTAAAAAATACCGCCGGACAATTGCCAGCGGCAGTATTAGCCATTACGGCTGATAGGATTGCAGATTCTCTTTCCGTAGTTTCATCATTTCTTCTTTTGATTTACGGTAATTATAACGATAGATGGCTGCTTCCCAATCTCCATACATTGGGTTCGGAAACACAATTAGCTTTTTGCCGAACTCCTCTTTTTGCCGATCGACTCCCAAGCATCGGTCTGAGGCGGTTAATTCATCAAAACCACTGAAATCACTAAGATTATCTCCAAAAAATAAAATAATCTGATGGGTTTTGGCGACATAAGATCTACGTGTTTCCTTGCCAACTTCCCTGTCTGACAGCAATAGTACATGCTCGGGATCCGCATAAGGCGCTCCAACCTTTTTCAAATTTTTAATCGTAGCTTCCTTTTGAGCTTCTCTTCGATTGGAAATATAGAAAATTTCGATCCCTTTTGCATTTGCATATTTTAAAAATTCCAATGCTCCTGGAAGTGGCTTTGCCTCTGCACGAATAAACCAGTCGCTCCAATCGATAGGATCACCCTTGCCGGTCAGCACCCGCCGTGCCTGATATGGGCTGTTATCCAAAACCGTTTCATCAATATCGAGAACGATAGCTGGTTTTAATGCTTGGCTCTGGGATTTTTCTTTTAAAAATTGATCCAATCTCATTTTTCCAATATTATAGCCCTGGTAATATAAAGCCTTCGCCTCACCGGCAGTTTGGAACCACAAGACAGACATCGTGTTTTGTTCCTGCAAGTCATTCGCTGTGCTTACAAGGTTTTGAGCACTTGCGGGAATGATATCTGTTGAAAAGGTAAACATCACGATAAACAGCCAGGCTATTAATTGTTTCATCACATCTCCTCCTTAATGGTATGTGATGTTAGTATGTGAAGTTAACAGCATTTAAAATCGCCTTTAAAGCTAAAATGAGACCCATTAGAAGGGTCTCATCTTCATTTTATACATCAGCCTGCATGTTCCTTGTTATTTTTATTTACTTTGCCGCTGCGATTAAATCCTTTAATATAGTAGAAAGCAACCAGCATAAGAATGAAAACCGGCCCGATAATTACAGCAATCCTTTGATCTGGGTCTATTCCCATTACAATCAGTACAAGAACCAAAAAGGCTAAAGACAGATAGCTGGAGAAGGGGTATAAAGGAAGCTTGTATTTTACTTGTTTACTTCCTTCAGGCTTCTGACTTTTACGATGACGAAGCTGGGAAAGTAAAATGATTCCCCATGTCCAAATCGCTGTAAAGGTTCCAATACTTGTCACCCAGGTAAACACTTTGGCTGGCACCATATAGTTTAAAATAACACCAATTAATAAAACGGCTGCAGAAACAATAATGGCAAGCCCCGGAACACCTGATTTCGTGACCTTGCCCAAACTCTTCGGTGCTTCCCCATGGTGTGCAAGGTCAAACAGCATTCTTCCTGTACTGAAGATACCGCTGTTACAGGAGGACAGCGCCGCCGTCAATACGACAAAATTAATAATTCCCGCCGCGCTTTTAATGCCTATTTGTTGAAAGGTTAAGACAAACGGGCTTCCTTTTGTCCCGATTTCCTGCCATGGATAGATAGACATAATGACAAATAATGCACCTACATAAAAGATTAGTATTCGGTAAAACACGGAATCAACGGCCCGAGCAAGTGTTTTTTCCGGATTTTTGACCTCACCGGCTGTAACACCAATGACTTCAATTCCCAGGTAAGCAAACATGACCATTTGAAGTGACATTAAGAGTCCTTTAATTCCATGCGGAAAAAGTCCTCCGTGACTCCAAAGATTTTTAATGCCTGTAGCAACACCGCCATTTCCTATGCCAAAAAGGATCATTCCAAATCCAACAAGAATCATTGCACAAATTGTAATGATTTTTATAAGGGCAAACCAGAATTCCAATTCTCCGTATAATTTTACTGCAAGAAAGTTTACGATTGACATAATAATCAACGCCACTAATGCCCATATCCAACCTGAGGTATTTGGAAACCAATACTGCATGTACACACCTACTGCGGTAATTTCAGCCATACAGGTTACAACCCAAAGAAACCAATAATTCCAACCTGTAATGTAACCTGCAAGCGGCCCTAAATAGTCTCGAGCATATGTACTGAAGGAACCAGCAACCGGCTTTTGAATGGCCATCTCTCCTAAAGCTCTCATTATAAAAAACATGATAAGTCCGCTTAAAGCATAAGCTAAAATAATTCCCGGGCCAGCCATTTTAATGGCAGAGGCAGAACCTAAAAATAAACCGACGCCAATGGCTGCCCCTAATGACATTAAATTTATATGCCTTTCTTCCAATCCGCGATGAAGTTCTTTCGCCTGGGTGTTCTCACTCATCTAAATCTCCCCCTTTAAAAGCTTCTGATTTTCCATTCAAATCGATTCGGCACTGTTTTCAGGGCCCCTTTTCCCATAAATGGAACATTTGTATTTCTAAAATTTCCCTGAAACTATTTCAGTATGATCAGTATATGCAATATTTTTTTGTGGAACAACATGAAAATCAGCCTATTATTTTGTAAAATTAAACAAAGAGTGTTAATAAAAGTTTTCCTTATCAATTGGAGGTTATATGTTGAATAATAGATTGCATGACCCTTTTAAGTCTGCTTTTGATAGTTTAGAGGAATACGCCGATCTTATCAGCCAAGTGCTGATGTGTCCAGTGACCATCGAGGACGCCAACCATCGACTGCTTGCTTATAGTACACATGATGAACGAACAGATTCGGCAAGAATATCAACTATCATTGGCCGCAGGGTACCTGAAAAGGTCATAAATCAATTATGGAAGGAAGGAACGATCCCAGCCCTGCTAAAGACAAAAGAACCCATTCGGGTAAAAAACATGGATGAAATTGGCCTCGGCAATCGTGTTGCCATTTCCATCTGGAAGCAGGAAGAAGTTCTGGGGTTTATTTGGGCATTAGAAATTAACAAATCATTTACTGATGAGGATTTCAACTTGCTTAAAAAAGCGGCAGATGCTGTAAAAAATAAACTACTTCAACTACAAACACGAAAAAATAAAAAAGAAGAGCGATTTCAGGAATTTTTTTGGAAGCTATTAACCGGTCACCTAAATGATCAAGAAGAAATTATCGAGCACTTTCATGCCTTGCAAATATCGCCTGCAGCTTCTTTCTCTATCCTGGTATTTAAGTTTCAAGAAAATATTACAGCCAAAGAGGAACAATCCATTTCCTATTTATTAAAAACCATTCAAAGTTTGAAAATTATTCTTCACACTATTGACTTAAATCAATTGATTTTGTTAGTTTCAACAGAACGCATTGAGAACCCTGTTCAGGAGCTGGACCAATTTTCCCATGTATTTATAACGAAAATGGCGGAGCGGTATGGCATTCGCAACATAACACCAGCCTCAAGCAGTATATATCAAGATAATAAAATGATCCGTAAAGCTTATGAAGAGACATTGTCATTGTTATCAATAAAAGATAAATTCCCTGCCGAAACGGCAAAAATATTTAATTACCAAAAACTAGGGATTTATCAATTTTTCGATCACCTTTTGGAAAAAAGAAAAACAGAGGCGTATGTAAATTATTCGTTGAAAAGGCTTCATGAATATGACCAAAAGCACCACAGCAATCTTGTTGAAACATTGGAGACTTTTCTAAATAATGATCAAAACATCCATGAGGCTGCAAAAGAATTAAATGTTCATGCCAATACCCTTAATTACCGGATAAAGCGCATCAGCGAAATTGGCGAAGTTGATTTCAAAGACCCCAATCAAAAAATGAGCCTTTTCATTGATTTAAAATTAGAGAAATACCAAGGAAGCTGATCACATCATCCAGCTTCCTTTTTTCTCTTTTGTGAAATTCACCAAAAAGTGAGGATCACTTTCTCCTTTCTTAACAAAGAAATTCGCTATAAAACCATTTATACTTTTACACATAGGTAATATTTCATTGTTGTTAACCAAGGGGAGGAAATGGAATGTTTATTGGAGTACCTAAAGAAATTAAAAATAATGAAAATCGTGTAGCTCTTACACCTGCAGGAGTAGTCTCTTTAATCAATGCCGGACATCAAGTATTAGTAGAAAAGAACGCCGGAATTGGAAGCGGTTTCGCTGATGAAGATTATGCAAAAGCTGGTGCACAGATTATTGAAAGCGCAGAGCAAGTTTGGGCACAATCTAATATGATTATGAAAGTAAAAGAACCACTTACAAGTGAATATTCATATTTCCGTCCAGGATTAATTTTATTTACTTATTTACACCTTGCAGCAGAACCAGCTTTGGCGCAGGCCCTTAAAGATAAAGGCGTTATTGCCATTGCCTATGAAACTGTTTCTGTTAATAGAACATTGCCTCTATTAACTCCAATGAGTGAAGTTGCTGGACGCATGGCACCGCAAATTGGCGCACAATTTCTGCAAAAGAATAACGGCGGCCTTGGCATTCTTCTTGCTGGTGTACCAGGTGTGAATCGCGGTAAAGTAACCATTATCGGCGGTGGTATTGTTGGTACAAATGCAGCTAAAATGGCTTTCGGCTTAGGTGCTGACGTTACCATCATTGATTTAAGTGCTGATCGTCTTCGCCAACTTGATGATATTTTCGGAAACCAAGTCAAAACATTAATGTCCAATCCATTTAACATTGCTGAAGCGGTTAAAGAAGCAGACCTTTTAATCGGTGCGGTTCTTATCCCTGGCGCAAAAGCTCCAAAACTAGTAACAGAAGAAATGGTGAAATCAATGAAACCAGGCTCTGTCATTGTTGACGTTGCTATAGATCAAGGCGGTATTGTAGAAACAAACGACCATGTTACTACTCACGACAATCCAACATATGAAAAATACGGAGTCATTCACTACTCTGTTGCCAATATGCCTGGAGCTGTTCCTAGAACATCAACTATCGCGTTAACAAATGTGACGGTCCCATACGCATTACAAATCGCCAATAAAGGTGTTTACAAAGCCATCACCGAAAATCCTGCATTAAAACTTGGTGTGAACGTGGCAAATGGAGAAATCACGTATGAAGCTGTTGCAAATGATCTTGATTACACATATGTAACTGTTGAAAAAGCATTAGAAAAAGAACTTTCAGCCCTTTCATAAAAGGAAATATTTACAACCCCCTCAATCATTGATTTGAGGGGTATTTTTATTGACATTCACTGTCATTAAAAGGTACGATTTTTCGGGGGTCGAAAATGAAAAGTATAAAACTATATGCAAAGTTTGTTAAACCATATTGGAAGCTTGTCCTTATTACTCTGATTATTGGGATGATAAAGTTTGGGATTCCTTTAACACTTCCCTTGATCATGAAATATGCGGTAGATTCCATTATCCTTGCTAAAATTTCAACAGGACATAAACTGCTTCAGCTAACGTATGTTATTGCCGGTGCATTTGTACTATTTACCATCATTCGCTATCCCGTTGAATATTACCGCCAATATTTCGCCCAAGAAATAACGAGCAAAATATTATATGATATCCGTAATGGACTATACAGCCATCTGCAAAGGCTGTCCCTCCGGTTCTATCAAAACAATAAAACTGGCGAGATTATTTCCCGTGTGATGAATGATGTGGAACAAACAAAGAACCTTGTCGAAACAGGAATGATGAACATTTGGCTAGACATGTTCACATTAATGATCGCCCTAGCTTTTATGTTTACACTAAATGTGAAGCTTACATTCGTCTCCATTGCTATTCTGCCTTTCTATGCCATCGCTGTGAAAAAATTATACAAACGGTTGAAATTATTAACAAAGCAGCGATCCCAAGCTCTGGCAGATGTCCAGTCTTATTTGCATGAAAGGGTTGCCGGGATGCCGGTTGTTAAAAGCTTTACACTTGAGGATTATGATCAAAATCAGTTTGATATCAGGAACAAAGGTTTCCTGAGCAGGGCCATGGCTGTTACAGGATGGAACGCTTTAACAAATGCGATCATAAATACGTTGACAGATATTGCCCCATTGCTAGTCATTGCTTATGGGGGATATATAGTCATAACAGGCGATATTTCTTTAGGAACCTTTGTGGCCTTTTTCGGCTACCTGGATCGGATTTACAATCCTTTACGCAGGTTAGTCAACTCATCCACCTTGCTAACACAAGCGACGGCTTCCCTTGATCGGGTATTGGAACTGTGGAATCAGCCCTATGATGTCATTGATAAACCTGATGCATCACGGCTCACTAATGTAACAGGTGAAATTCACTTCCAAAATACTTGGTTCCGCTATGACCAAGAATCAGATTGGATTTTGAAAGATATTAATTTAACAATTGCACCTGGAAATACGGTCGCATTAGTCGGTATGAGTGGTGGCGGAAAATCGTCTCTCATCAGTTTGATCCCGCGTTTTTATAATGCTGAAAAAGGAAAGATTTTGATCGACGGAATTGACATTAGTGATGTGACACAGCAAAGTCTGAGAAGTCATATTGGGTTAGTTTTTCAGGATAGCATCCTTTTCAGCGGTACGATTCGCGAAAATATTTTATTGGGAAGGCCTGAAGCATCAGAAGAAGAAGTAGCAGCCGCCGCAATTGCAGCAAATGCTCATGATTTCATCACCAATCTGCCAAATGGATATGATACAGAAATTGGCGAAAAAGGTGTTAAGTTATCTGGAGGCCAAAAACAAAGAATTTCCATTGCACGAGTTTTTCTTAAAAACCCAAGAATCTTAATACTTGATGAAGCAACATCGGCATTGGATTTGGAATCGGAAGCACTGATCCAGGAATCACTCGATAAATTAGCGAAAAACAGAACGACGATTATTATTGCTCACCGATTATCCACGATTACTGGCGTCGATCAAATTATCTTTATTAAAGATGGTAAAATCTTAGAAACAGGAACCCATGAGGAACTCATGAAACAAAAAGGATTGTATGAACATTTGTTTAATATCCAAAATTTAGATCAACCTGATTCCGACCTCGTGGTGAGAGCCGGTCTGGAATAGATAATGGAGGCCAGGGTTTGTTTATTTGAACCTTGGCTTTTTTATGCAGATAATTATGCAGCCCCTTGAACAGAAAAATGGACATTTCCCCCCTTTATTAATGCACTATAAACCTTTAAAATTCACTTTTATCCTATAATAAAAAGAGTATCCAGATTTCATCTGAATACTCTAAATATGTATGATATCCCCCTATTTTAAATAAGATGGATACCCGCTAAATTTAAAATCATTTCCGATTTTTTCAACCTCTACATTATCTAGTTCCACAGCATCCCGCATTTTATCTACTCCAGTACCTTCAAGAAATGTTGGTGCATCTTTTCCTCCCAGCAATTTGGGGGCAACATACAAGATCACTTTATCAATTAATTGATTTTCCAGAAACGCAGCGTGGATTGTTCCCCCACCTTCAATAAAAACGGAGGAAATAAGATTTTCGCCTACTATTTGCAAAACCTCATTAGGATCAACTTTTACATCACCAGTTGTATGAAAAACTTTTATGCCCTGAGACTGTAATGCTTCTCTCTTTTTGGGATCATACCTTTTGCTTGTAAAAATCCATGTTTCGGCAAGCTTGTCTGTTATAACCTTTGATTCCATTGGTATTTTTAAAGTGGAATCCAAAATGATTCGAATCGGATTCCTGCCGTTTGGAATTCTCGCAGTCAATTCCGGGTCATCTTTAATAACCGTATTGACCCCGACAAGGATCGCCATATTTTCACTTCTTAGCTGGTGAACGTCCCTTCTCGATCCCTCGGAGGTAATCCATTTACTATCAAATGAATGGGTAGCAATTTTCCCGTCCAAAGTGGAACCAGCCTTCATGGTCACAAATGGCTTTTTCTGAACGATGAATTTATTAAAAACCTCATTCATCCTTTGCGATTCTTGTTCACGGATTCCAACAACAACTTCAATTCCGGCATCTTTTAAAATCTTGACACCATTTCCTGATACGACAGGATTTGGATCAAGTGTTGCAATCACTACCGTTTTAATGCCTGCCTCGACTAAGGCAACAGCGCATGGGCCGGTTCTTCCATGATGGGAACACGGTTCAAGTGTGACATAAATGGTGCCGCCTTTTGCCTTTTCTCCTGCCATTCTTAGTGCATGGATTTCTGCATGCGGCTCACCTGCCTTTAAATGAGCACCAATGCCAACAATTCGGTTTTCATTTACAATAACTGCACCTACTAAAGGATTTGGATCTGTCTGCCCTTTCATGGCTTGGGCTGTTTTAAGTGCCAAATCCATATAAAATTCATGATTAGTCATGTGGACATGTTCCTTCATCTTTTAAATGACCCGACCGATTGATTTTCGTTTGAAGATATTTCTCATTATATTCGGATATATCTCCCCATAATGATTCTCTTCCTGAAACAGGGAGTCCGGCATGTTTCAATGCGGCCAATTTTTTCGGATTGTTCGTAATGAGTGTGACCGGCTTGGATCGCAATGCTTTAAGTACCTGAATGGCATCACTATAATTTCTTGAATCGTCAACAAAACCAAGTGCTTGGTTTGCTTCAACCGTATCATATCCATTTTCCTGAAGGATATAGGCCATAGCTTTACTGAATAATCCGATGCCCCTGCCTTCATGGTTTGCCAAATAAAACAACGCCCCGGTTCCGTGATCTACAATCATTTTCATTGATTGTTTTAATTGGTATCCGCAATCACAGCGCTTGCTGCCAAAAATATCGCCTGTATGGCAAATGGAATGCATTCTAATGATGGCATCATCCCCATATTCAAAGTCGCCATAGACTAAAACACTTGATTGCTGGAGTTCCGCTAAGTTAACAGAGGACAATTTCTCAATAATCCGTTCAAAGTCCTCTGTCACCTCATTGCAGTTCAGCCAGCAATACCACTTAAAGATTACTGTTTCCCCATATAAATTAACGGGAAGCCGAATCGGACCAACTAAATAAATAGCTCCTTTTTCCGTTTTGATTAATTGGATTTTATCTTCTAATATCGAAAGTATTTTTGTATCAAATTTTAATTGAGACATCCTGTGTCCTCCTTTTTTATTTAGTTTGTATCAGGAGTGGATTTCATTATTCTTATGGTTAAATGAAATCCATATGGATCATTATATCTATTCAACTGTAGGAGCGGTAATCTTATGCTTTATTTTTCTCATAATAAAAACAGGACTGAAATGGATAATGAGCTGATATCATTACATTTCCGTCCTGTTTTTTGAACCTATACTACGGTCGCATTTAATTCTTCACTAATCATTAAATCGGCTTTTGTTTTTTCTAGGATATCCTTCAGTGATACTCCTGGTGCCATCTCCTTTAGAAGCAAGCCATTAGGTGTTACCTCGATTACCGCCATATCGGTAACAATTAGATCTACCTTCCCTTTTCCTGTCAATGGCAGGCTACACTCCTTCAGAATTTTAGGAGCTCCATTTGCCGTATGCAACATGGCGATGATCACTTTTTTGGCTCCGGTTACTAAATCCATCGCTCCGCCCATCCCTGGAACCAGTTTTCCAGGAATGATATAATTCGCCAAATTGCCCTTTTCATCGACTTCTAACGCGCCAAGAACCGTTACATCTACATGGCCACCGCGAATAATTCCAAATGATAAAGCGCTATCAAAAAAGGCTGCACCTTTTTGAATCGATGCAAGTTGGCCACTGGCATTAACGATATCTTTATGCTCTTTTCCCGGTTGAGGTGATGGTCCCAATCCTACAAAACCATTTTCTGAATGGAAAATGATATTGACATCGGGATTAACATAATCCGCCACTAATGTCGGGATCCCTATACCTAAATTAACAACATCACCATCTTTTAATTCTTTCGCAATCCTTTTGGCGATGATTTGTTTGGCAGTTTTACTATCCATTATTTCTCACCGCCTACAATGTAATCTACAAAGATCCCAGGAGTCATAACCATATTAGGATCCAAGTCTCCCGTTTCCACTATTTTCTCTGCCCCAACGATGACAAGATCTGCAGCAGCGGCCATCAAGGGATTAAAATTTCTGGTCGAATAGTTATAGAATACATTCCCCGCTTTGTCTACAATAGAACCTCTGATTAAAGCTACATCAGCCCTAATCGGCGTTTCCAATAAATATTCTTGGTTTTCGACTAATAAGATTTGCTTTCCTTTTTCCACCTCTGTACCGATACCGGTAGGAGTTAGAATTCCTCCTAGCCCCGAACCTGCACATCTGATCTGTTCAGCTAATGTACCTTGTGGGATTAATGTAACTTCCAGCTCGTTACTATTCATTTGCCTTCCTGCTTCCGGATTTGTCCCAATATGGGAGGCTATGACCTTTCTTGCTTGTTTGTTTACAATCAGTTTTCCTGCCCCTTTATTAGGAAAGGCCGTATCATTCGTGATAATCGTTAAACTTTTTACATCTTTTTCGATTAAGGCAGCAATTAAATTCTCCGGTGCACCGACTCCCAAGAAACCGCCAATCATGACCGTCATGCCGTCTTCCACCAAGTTAACTGCCTTTTCAATACTTATGATTTCAGCCATACGTACCACCTTCACAACCAATATTTGCATTTCAATCATTTACATCCAATGCCTAGCTGCCTTGTGTGTACGCTTTACTTTTCAAAAATAATGAAATGTCATCCCCCCTTGGTATTCTCCAGATTATATTTATAGCAAACAAATGTTTAACGTAGATGACTTCAAAAAATAACTTCTTTTTCCTTTATTTTAATCCCATTTCCTGTCATATCTGCTTTAAAATCAAGGCAATTTTATGACATTGGAAAAGAATAGGTTTGTTTGAAAATGATTAAATAAAACTCCAGAAAAATAACCCCAAACTGTTCTTGTTGGGGTTGTTGCAATATGATAAGCATTTTTTTCAAATCCATCAAAACCTCCTCTAATGGCGAGGATAATTTTGTTGGATATAATGCATAACGGAAGTGACAACTTGCGGGCCCGATTCAACGAGTCTTCCTTTTTCAAACGCACTGAAGTTATCTCCGCCTGAAGCTAAATAATTACTAACTGCAACTTCATATTTCTTGTCAGGGCTAAGATTTTGCCCATTCACATCTTTAATGAATGTAATTCGACTGCCAATTGGGGCATTGGGGTTCCAATTATATGTTAGTCCTTCCGTTTGCAGCATATCATTTTCCTGATCTTTCCTCCATTGCTGCTCTAAAACTAGTTTTATTTGACTTCCTGTTAAGATGACTTTACAGACACTGTGCCCAAAAGGAAGGTCTGTGTATAGATCTCCTATCGTGATATCTCCTTTCTTTAAATTTTCCCGCATTTCTCCTTGATGGACAAAGGCAATAGCTGTCCCAATGGCTTCACGTTCAGATTCAGCAATCATTTTTCCTAATGGGGATTCTCCGTTGGCATTTTGATTTCGTGTTTTTTCTACAGGCAGATTTCCTACAATTTGATTAAAATAGCTTCCCAGTTTTTTTTCATATTTATCAATAAGAGAAGCCGTTTCTTGATCTGGTTTTATATGTTCATGTGAGGTGATAATGATCTTTGCTTGTTTTTTTACAATATCTTTGGTATTTGGGTCAATTTGGAGGCTAACTTGAGAAAAGGCTTTTCCATAGGAATACGCTTGAACAATGAGTTTACCAGCTACAACGGTATTGGCATACTCATGACTATGACCGGCAAAAATCACATCCACTTCATTATCAATTTTAGGAGCCATCTCCACTAAAGCATCCTGAGGATTTGCTCCTGTCTGGTCTGATTTTGCCGATTCATGGGCAAGTACAACGATTGCTTTGACTCCTTTTTCCTTTAGGAGCTTAACAGTTTTGTTAATCGCTGCAACTTCATCTGTTATTTCTACTTCTTTTCGATTTTCAGGGGCCACATACAGGTTGGTCTCGGTCGTAACTACCCCAATAAATCCAATTTGAATTCCAGCAATTTTTTTTATAACATAGGGCGGAAGTAAGGGAGAATGCGTTTTTTTATTGATGATATTAGCTGAACAGTAAGAGGTTGTGGAACCTTGAAAATAACCTGTTTTTTTATTGAATCCTCCATAAATAAGTCGCTTCATTTCATTAACGCCTTGATCTAATTCATGATTTCCAGGTGTCCCCACGTCAAAGTGCAGGAGATTTAAAAATTCAATTGTAGGTTCGTCTTGAAATTGAGAAGAGATCGGCGGACTTCCTCCTACCATATCCCCAGCATGAACAAGCAAAGTATTTTTGTTTTTTTGTTTATACTTTTTTATATAGGCCGCCAAATATTCTGCGCCACCGGCAAGGTTTCCCGAAACCCGTTGATACCTGTTTAGTTGTCCATGAAAATCATTAACGCCTAACAATTGAACTTGAATGTAACGGTTGGATGTGGATTGATTCGATGAAAATGCTTTGAATTCATATACTCCCAAAATGATAAACAACAAGATGCACAAAGAAGTTATGATTTGAAATTTCACCAACTTCCGCTCCCTCCCTCCAGATGTATATATAGAATAACTCCGGACTTTTATATGCGTATAAAGAGAGCGTAAAGTTTTATTGATTTATTTGTAATAACTGTTAAATAGATACAAATGAAGCATATTAACTTAAAAATACTCATAAAATTTATTGATGCAAAAATTTTCTCCTTTTCCAAATATCTCTACTGCTTATTCTTAATATGTCTTTAAATGAAGGCTCTGTTATAGCTGAATATTGATTTCAATGTGTTTGAAAAATAAACGGTAAAATTCCGTTTAAATTGGGAAATACCTCTATTTCCTTGAAAATAAAGGAAGTTTTTCCTTTTATATGATCCAAATCTTTGGATTTTGTCTTATTAAGAGCAGTTAATCGGAATATCTCCGCTAATATCTGCTTCTTAAACTTCCTCTATATACATTAGCCGGAAATTCTCCGCCTATGAATTTTCTTACCTACACGAAAATCAACTAAATTATATAAACCTGAACATAGTTTCACAATATTGACATGTTATTCCGATTCTGAATGCAGTAAAATACTCTTTAGACAAAAAGAAAAAAGAGTGACTTTATTCTCCTTTTTCATAGGGAACAATGTCACTCTTTTGTGAAAGATTGTTATGATTTATTAATAGACATCACGCTGATAGCGGCCTTGTTTTTGCAAATTGTTCAAATATGCTTCGGCATCTTCCTGGCTCATCGTGCCTTCATTGGCAATTACTTCAATTAGTGCGTTGTGGACATCCTTTGCCATATGTTCTTTATCACCGCACACATAGAAGTTCGCTCCATTTTCCAGCCAGGCATATAATTCTTTGCTGTTTTCCAGCATTTTGTGCTGTACATATACTTTTTGCGCTGAATCACGTGAGAAAGCTGTATCTAATTTTGTTAGAACGCCTTCTTTCTGATATTGCTCCAATTCTTCTCTGTATAAGAAGTCTGTTGCAGCATGCTGGTCACCAAAGAACAGCCAGCTTCTACCAGATGCTTTATTTACTGCACGCTCCTCGATAAAGGAACGGAACGGAGCAATTCCAGTTCCAGGACCGACCATGATAATATCTTGGTCATGGGATTCAGGAAGGTGGAAATGCTTATTTGGTTGAATGAATACAGGTAATGTATCACCTTCTAACCTCCGCTCTGCACATTGAACTGAACAAACCCCTTTACGGTCTCGGCCGTGGGAGTTATAGCGTACCGTACCGATCGTTAAATGTACTTCATCTGGATGTGCACTTAAACTGCTGGCGATTGAATAGAGTCTTGGCGGCATTTTTCTAAGCAATCCGACAATCTCTTGAGCATCTGCTTTCCATGGACCGAAATCACGTAATAAATCAAGCAAATCACGGCCATAAATATATTCTTTCAATTGATCTACATTTTCTGGGGATGCAAGCTTTTGTAACTCTTCGTTTTCTGTTAATTGAGCTGCTTGTTGTATAATTTTTTTGGTTAATAATGTTATTTCAAAATGATTTGTCAGCGCTTCCTTTAATGGGAGAGTTTCGCCTTGCTTATTAATTGTAATGGTCATTTCAGGATCCCATTTCATTTCTTCCATAAGGGAGGCAACTAATTCCGGATCATTTGCAGGGACAATACCTAGGGCATCACCAGGAACGTAAGAAAGGCCGGAACCCTTTAACGAAAACTCAATATGTCTTGTTTCTTTACTGGATCCATCACCATTTAAATTAACATTTTTAAGTATTTTTGCAGGAAACGGATTTGTTCTTGAAAATGCAGTTTGTGCCGTTTTATCCTCTTTGTTATTGTTAGGGTTTGCTACAGTTAGTTGCATCATCTTCACCTCAAAAATTTAGAATCATTTTATAATGATAGTTTTATTTTATCAAAAGAGATAGTTTTCCCTTCCCCACTACTACTATACAACAGTTCGACCCGTTGTGGTATTAAAATGTCCTTTTTAATTTCTAACCATTAAGGCCCGATCAGCGAAAAAGTCAATCACACTAGTTGATTGACTTTTTATTGTTATAAGAACTTTTTATTTAAATTCATACCATCCTAATGGAAGGCTTAGGCCTAAATACAGGACGATAAGAAATGCAATGATAAATTGAATCCAGCCGGCTGCAGGATTCTTCCCTTTACTGATGCTAACCAATGTGATTTCCATGGCAGCAATCACCCATAACCCTCCGAGCATTTTAAACCCGTACAACATTTGATAATGATTGTTTATTTGTTTCATAACTCCCCAGAACAGCAAAAATCCTGTAATAAAAATTATGATGTACAGAAGGCGTACAATCATATGTAACATTTTCGACTTTGGATTTTTGTTTTTATACATGAAGAACGTAACTAGAAACAGTATAATGCCTATGGCCCATGCTGTGATATGTATACTTGTGGACATATTAAAAATTCCTCCCTGTTCACTTTGTTTTAAATTTTTTTCAAAAAACAGTCAGCTTATTATAGCTTATGAAATGATGAAAAGTCCAAAGATCCAGCCTGTTCATGAAAATTATGGCTGTTTTAACAGCCTATCACATACTTTTCACATATTTCTACGATATTTCTGTGAAAATTCCTGACTATACTCATAATCAGAAAACTTTGAGGAGGACTTGAAGCGAGAAACTTATGTTGTAAAAGAAATTTCTAAAATTAGAGGTGACGATTCGTTGAAAAAGATAAATTATGTTAAATTTGCCTTGGATTTAGTAATGGCGTTATTGTTTGTGTAGTTTTTTAATAAACGTGTTTTAGGCGGACAGCCTTTCCATGAAATTGCTGGACTTGTCTTTGCTGTCATGTATTTCACCCATATTCTCTTGAACTGGAAATGGGTAGCAAATGTTACTCGGAAGTTGTTTGACCCGAAATTACCTTGGAGGACAAGAGGCAGCTACGCTTTGAATCTTTTATTATTAATTTCTATGTCCTTTGTCATCATAAGTGGAATTCTTATTTCTAAAGTTGTTTTTCCAAATATCCATGTTACGAACCAAATGTGGTTCCATGTTACCCATATTGCTGTCTCCTTCTTAGTGTTATTGTTAGTTGGGATACATGTAGGGCTTCACTGGCAATGGATTGTGAATGTATGGAGAAAGATTTGGCGGGTTAAATCCTCTGCAGCTTGGGGCCGCTATGCAGCAAGAGCACTAACCGTCCTTGTCCTTCTCTTTGGGGTGTATGAAATAAATAGCACCAATTTTGTGAACCAACTATCAGGTGTATCATCTGTGTTTGGAATGAGTACACAGAATATGGCTGGACATAATGACGGCGATTTTCATAAGCCCATGGACGGCATGAAACCATTTGACGGAAATATGCCCGCCAACAGTACAACCAAATCCAATCAACAAAATGGCCAGGCTAATTCAAATGCCGCTCAGGATTTCAGGGCTAACATAAAGCATGACGGCGAAGGTGGCGGAGGTTCCGTTAATGTGTTTGGTGTTATCTCCACCTACACTGGGATTATGGCTCTGTTTGTAATCATTACGTATTATTTGAAAAAACTATTCGGAAGAAAGAAGAAAAAAGATAAATCAAACTGAGTACCCCGTCCCCTTGCAGAATAAAAAATGCCTACTTCAATAAAAAAATAATTGGAAATTTTAATCCAATTATTTTTCATTGAAGTCCACCAAATATTAGAAAACTCGCCGACTGACGAGCCCGTTAGGGTGAAGACAGAGGCGTAGTTGCACTTATGCCTAAGTAGAAAAGTTAAGATTTCCTATCAGCTAAAGAAAAAATGGCCTGAAAAATACTTCAAGCCACCCTAAAAGTCCATGATCTATTTTTTTGTTAACGTTGGTTTACTTATTAGGTGCAAAAGCAAAACGAAACGCAAATTTTTTCTTCACAGGTTCATACTCAGCTTTCTCCGCTGATTGTAGAAAATTTAATATTTCTTCTGCTGCATGCTTATTTATAAAGTTTCTTTGTGACTCTTTAATTGCAGCTAACCGTTTCCCATCATCGTCTAATAAATCCTCAATAATAGAAATAAGATTTTCTGTATGTTGGCAATAAACACCCAAATTATGCTTTTCAGCAAACCATGGATTATCTTTTTCCTGCCCTGGTAAAGCTGTTGTAATAATAATTGGCAGGTTTGTCGCAACTGACTCAAACATAACATTCGGGCTGCCTCTTGTAATCGCAATATCTGCTGACAACATCAAATCTTGAATGTTCTTAACAAATCCGTAAATTTTAGCCCGATCACCAAAACGATCTTTTAAAGATGTTTCCAATTCCAATTTCAATTTTTCATTTCTGCCTGCAATGATGCTTACTGTGCAATCAAAATGATTAAGAAGTTCCTCGGCAATGGCACTCATATTGCCAACACCTTCACCACCGCTCATCATTAAGAAATTCATCGTCGATGCTTCGCCGCTCCGTTTGTCTGAATCAATATGAAATCTTTCTCGAACAGGAAATCCAACGACATTGATTTTTTCCTCAGGAACGCCAAATTCTAAACATTTTTCCTTGGCCTCTTCTGTAGGACTAAGGATAAAATCTGCCCTTGGATCCGCCCATAATGGATAAATATTGACTAGGTCAGCAATAAGTGTGCCAAACGGAATACGAATGTTTTCTTTATGCAGAATATTAATTATTGAACCATTGAAATTTGGATGAATAGATAAAATCAAATCTGGTTTTACTTCATTCAACACAGACAGAAAATTGTTCCTAATCATTACTTCCACAAATTTATCTACCAAAATGGAATTCATTGCAGAAAAATGCCAAATTGCATTCCATAGCTGTGCAGAATAACGAGTTATTGGAGCGTAGGATTTGCCAATATTTAATAAAGCTGTACCACCTAATGCAAAACCATCCACTACATGCATTTCCATTTCTTTATTGAGATTCATTTTTTCTTGTAATGATTCAGCAATACTTTTATGCCCATGACCTGTATGATCAGATGAGATAATAAGGATTTTTTTATTCATTTTATCAAAACCTTTCTGCTAATTTTATTTGCAGATCAAATTAGTTAACTCGCTTTTATTTTTGACAATGTTAAATTTGGCTGTTGATTGTAGCGAAAGACACTTCACTTTCCGCTCCAATCAACATTGTTTAAATATCAACAATGTTCTTTAACATAGTCTTATTTTTATATGACTATGCCGAATATGAACTCGGTTTTTTGACAGCATTCTTTAATGCTCTGCCTTGTAAGAATAACCAGCCATATACAAACTCCACACTCTTAAATAAACATTCTACCAGTAAGATGGCATCAATAACGTCCATCATAACATGTTGCTTAATAAACATGGTTGCCAAAATAATGGAAGTGGAGAAAATTCTTATGATCCACTGGTGCCACTTGTTTTTCCATGAACAGTTCCTTATTGATCTTATCATTAAATAACTGCTCATGGCATGTATACTTGGAAAACTATTATATGGATGGTCAATTGAATAAATGTATTGCAGCATTCTTGAAAGAACATCCTGCCCGGTAATCACTGGGCGTACTGGGCCTTCTGTTTGAAAAAAATAATAAATAATAAAACAGATTATTAATCCCAGATCAAAAACTAGGATTGTTCTGATTGCAAGCCTATAGTCTTTAAAACATATATAGATCAATGTTAAGGCGATGTATCCCACCCAGGCAGTGTATGGAATAACAAAAATTTTTATAACCGGAATGGATTTGTCCAAACTTGTAACGAATGAATGAACCCCGCAATCTGATGTATTCAAATAAGGATATAATAACATAAGTGCTGGTATTGTGAGCAGAAAAAAAAGTGCACCAACTATTTTCCCTTTCTGTTGCATTCCTTTGGCCTTCACTTGTACATATATATTTTACGGCTAGTACATTTTAGTTATGAGTATAGATAAGAATTTCCGAGGAATTGTCATAGAAATATGTGAAAAATATGTGATGAAAGTCCCGTTTAATTATGAACTTGTAAGTAGCTTAAGCTTATACATTTAAGTAAATTCTTATTATAATGAATGAATAAACAATGATAGGAGTAAAAAAGTGGACAAAAATCAAATACGATTCGTTATGAAAGGGATATCAATTTTAATACTCATTGCAGGAATTGTATTTTTATTATTCAGTGGGTACGCCTTGTATCAGACTTTGAATTTAGAGGCGGGCAAATCCTTTTCATTCAGATCAGCTGAAAGGCCAAATAGGCAAGCTGGCACCTTTGCCGAACTTGCCTCTATCGCAGCTGCAGTGTATTGGCTAATTAGAATTGTCATGGTAAAACTCAAAAATAGCCCGTTTAAAGAGTGGCTGCGTCAATTGTATATGCTCCTGCAAAAGCATCATATTTTTCTTGGAGTAATCACAGTTGTTATTGCTTTCATACATGGACTTTATTTCTTTCTATTTAGAAATACGAATATAAATATGGGACCACGAGAACACGACAATACTCTAAACTTTTATACTGGGATTGCTTCCTTTTTGGCATTAGACGTTTTAGCATTTTTAGGTTTGTATCATTATTCTCAGCGCAAAACCAAGCGAAATAAACAGTCAAAAAAGCAGCATATGATTGCCGCTTTAGTTTTTGGCATTCTTGCACTCGTACATATTTACCTTATCTAAATTACCATAACCCTCCAGGTCTGTTGGGGGGGTTTTTCATTTAAAATAGTCATCACATAATTTTCACATATTTCTTCGAAAATTCAGCGGCAATTATCTTCTATACTCATGGATAGCCGCAAAAAGGATTAAATGTATTTTTATTTTGAAAAAACACCGAAGATCATATTATGCTTATCTTATCATTCCCATTTCAGTAAGAAGATTAAGGTGGTTGGCACTATGGTAACAATCTATCTGGTTGAGGATGAAGGACATCTCAATCATTTACTTAAAAAATATTTAGAAAAAGAAGGGTACCATGTGATCTCTTTCTTTAACGGTGAATCTGCCCTTCAAAAAATTCCTGACATGCCTGATCTCTGGGTATTAGATATTATGCTTCCGGATATTGATGGATATCAGCTCATTAAGGCGATTAAGGAGCATAATTCCCTGACGCCGGTCAATTTTTATGTCAGCGATATTAAATCGCGACCAGCCATCATGTTAGGAAACCCTGATCGCATTCGGGTTTCAATTGAAAATATTTTGGAAAATCAACTAAGGTATGCCAAACATTCAGTCCAGGTTTCCTTAAAGGGTTCAGACAGGTACTGGGTAATTGAAATTAAGAATGACGGTCCATTAATCGCCGAAAAAGATTTAAATCAAATCTTTAAATCCCTCTATAAAGGGGAGAAGGGAAACTTCGGGCTGGGTTTAAGTATTTCTAATAAAATCGTTCATTTTTATCATGGAAGCATTAAGGTGGAAAATCGCAATGGGCAGGTTTGCTTTATCATCTGTTATCCAAAAAAATAATAAATGTGATCGCCCTTTAAAGTTAAAATCTCCTTCATAAGGGGGATTTTTTTATTTTAAGCAAAATATTTTTGCTTTTTTGCTATTAGAACGGAAAAATTTTTTGGCATATTCACTTTAAAAATGCATATTTATTTTGCACGAGGATTGAAATTGCTTATTCGTTTTGAATTTTTAGAATTGGCATAATATTTGCATCAAAGTAAAATGAAAAATACAAAATGAGAAGGAGTGGAAAACGTTTTGATTACAGTAGAAGAGCCAATTTATAGTCCTTGTGCAGGCACTGTCGAAAGAGTTTATATTAAAGAAAATACTCACGTATATGAATGGGAGAAACTTTTGTTAATTAAAGGAAACAATGGTTCGGTGGAAGAGGTTGCTATTGGGGTTAGCGGACATATAAAATCTTTACATGTCAATGTTGGCGAAATGGTTGGCCCTCAAACTGTATTAGCCGTTATTAAAGATGATTTACTGATTACTGGGTCTGATTAATAATTATTAGTTAAAAAAGCTGCATGATTTCATTAGAGAAATCATTGCAGCTTTTTTTTGACTTACTAAACTTGCTTTGTCGGTGGTGCCGAGGGTGAAATATTATTTATTTAGTGGATCCCATAAAGCCATTTCATTGGAAATTTTTTCGTTATTTGCTTGGTGGATGTGTAATGGATGTTGGGCAGCAATATCTTGAGAAGATGTGCCTACCATAATTTTGTAGGTACCATCAATAATTGACCAATTATTTTTTTGTGTATCCCATATCGCGAATGAACGAGGGTTCAGTTTGAATGTTACTTTCTTAGTCTCTCCTGGATTCAAGAAGACTTTTTGGAAATCCTTCAGTTGTTTTGAAGGTTCGTTTACAATTGCTGGATCTTGCACATAAAGCTGCGGTACCGCATATCCAGCACGCGAACCTGTATTAGTAACATTCACACTAACACGAACTTCCCCTATATTTTTTTGAGTACTCCAGTCAGTTGTCGTTACTGGTGTTACTTTCAGATGGTCAAACTTAAAGGTGGTGTATGATAGACCATATCCGAATGGGAAAAGCGGTTGCTTATTGTTCGCTTCATACCATCGATAGCCAACATTTAAACCTTCAGTGTAGTTAACTTGCAAATCGGAAGTTGGATTTGCCGGCACATCCTGTGCATTTGCAGGGAATGTCATTGGCAAATGCCCTGAAGGATTTACATCCCCAAACAATATGGAAGCAATCGCGTTACCATCTTCCTGTCCAGGATACCATGCTTCCACTACACCTTTTACCTTATCTAACCATGGCATTAAAACGGGGCCTCCTGTATTTAGAACGACAATTGTATTCGAATTAGCTTTAGCGACTGCATCAATTAATTGATCTTGAGCACCTGGTAATTCGTAGTTGGAGCGGTCACTACCCTCTGATTCATAGTCATTTGCAAACACGATGGCAACTTCTGATTTTTTTGCTGCCAGGACAGCTTCATCAATATATGAATTGTTGCTTCCTTGCATTCCACCTAATTGCAGTGAATTAAATAGGGCATCAGTAGTAGTATAATCAACCTCAATTTGTACTGGTTGTCCAGCGGAAAGTTTCACTGTACCAGTAGAATTTGGAGCCTTTCCATCCCAGTTATTGATTACCAATTGTCCATTTACAAGCAATCTGCTTCCAGTGATCCCCATAAATCCGCGATCAGACACTTGGAAAGTAAACTCTCCACTCTTGCTAGGTGTATAAGTACCTGATAATTTTGCAGACCACGATGTACCTGTTACCCCTTGTGGTTTTTGGCCAAATCCCCAACCACTTAAGCCGGTTGAATTTATATTGGCGGCTGTAATAGTTGATACTGGATTACCAGTCAGATCACTTGAATTGTAATACTGAATCTGGACTCCCTTTGTAAAATAATCTTTAGAAATAGCTGGTAACGAAGTAGTTGGAGGAAGCGTACCTATAGCAGAGTTCACTGTAACATGTTCACCTGCACGTTTTGAAATTCCTTGAAGTGGTGTTACAACATAATTCGCATTAACGGTTGCGCTACCTCCTCCTACACTCATTGGATTTGCCGAGGACGATTGTCCAATGACTGCTATGGATTTTTTTTGTTTTAATGGAAGGATGTTTTTGTCATCCTTCAGCAATACAGTTCCATTTTCTGCGACTTTTAAGGCAACCTGTGCATGTTCTTTATTTGTTACAACTGATTGTGGTGCAGTATTTGGATGATCAAACATTCCAAACTGAAACATTTCTCTTAAAATGCGGCTGACATGATCATCAATTGTTTTCATGCTGACCAGTCCATCTTTTACTGCAGTCTTTAGCGGAGCATCAAAGTAATCCACTCCGAAAAAGCCCCCGTTACCACCGCCTGGCATATTTAAATCAAGTCCATTATTTGCTGCATCAACAGTGCTGTGTGTAGCACCCCAATCTGACACAACAAATCCTTTAAATTTCCACTGATTCTTCAAAACGTCATTTAGTAAATAATTATTTTCACTTGAATATTGACCATTTACTTTGTTATAAGCTGCCATGACAGACCCTACATGGCCATCTTTGACGGCAGCTTCAAATGCAGGTAAATAGATTTCATGAAGTGTCCGTGTATCAATTGTGTCATTTTCAGTCATCCGATTGGTCTCTTGATTGTTTCCAGCATAGTGCTTAACATCTGCAACGACGCCTTGGCTTTGTACACCCTTAATATATTGAACACCTGTAGCACCGTTTAGGTAAGGGTCTTCTCCATATGACTCAAATGTACGCCCATTTAATCCGCTACGCATAATATTGACATTTGGCCCTAGGTCCACATTGACGCTTTTTCCTTTATCTTCTACACCGATAACCGTTCCGTAATGGCGTGCTTCAGTCGAATCCCAGTTTGAACTTAAAGAAATAGGTGCTGGTAACTGGGTTACACCGGTAGCTCCATTTCCAACCCCTTCTCCTCCATCCGCAAGATTCACATCAGGGATACCTAATCGAGGATTAGCTGCAATATGTCCGGCATAGGCTCCTTCCATCCCAGTACCGTGAAGAAGGGTGATTTTATCATCTAGAGTCATAGCGCCTAAAAGTTCATTCACTCTTTGCGTTACACTTTGATTTGCGTTCATCCAAGGCATACTTTGAATCGTTTGAGTGGTATCAGCTTTAGCTGTGGAAGCCATCGAAGGTGCTATCGAAAATAATGGTGCAAGTATTAGACTAGTGGTGACTAATGCTGCACTAAGGCCACGTTTTTTCATTCTTTTTTTCATTCTCTTTTTCATTCCATTTCCCCTCCATTCAATGTTAACAAGAACACAATATAAGCTTTTAACTAAATTCGCTCTCTACCTTTAGCACCTCCTGATCCTAATGAAAAGTAGAAATTCGGCTAACACTTTCCCAATAAAGTTTTTTGTAACCGCTATCACCATTTTAATGGAGAACTATTTTTTTCTCTTATCCGATATCGACTTATTGATTATCCATTCTCGACTAGTTTATCGATTAAAAACTAAACAGCCTCCAAAGCACGTATGGGTGTCAGTGGAGGCTGTTCGAATTTACTATTTTATAAGATACCTTTTTATTCCGTTTCTATCATCATATGATTATATAAATCACGAACCGTTTGGTATTTTCTGTCTCAAAATAGTTCACTCCATTTTATAAAAAATATTTGTTATTGATCCTTAGTAGCTCCTAAGAATCATACATAAATGACTCGGAAGTAATTGATAAAAATGTGGGGGAGAATATTTTTATGGCAATTAAGATAACTGAGAATGAACGTACTCCAAAGGCGTTTTTAAGAACTATTACTTTAGTTTCAACATTCGGGGTTCTGGTGTTTGAATACGATACTTGAGTAATAAACGGTGCGCTTCCTTATATGGCTAAACCTGACCAGCTCAACCCTAAATGAAGGACATTTTTTAGAAATCAAGATTGGGTTTTGTCCTTTATAGAGGGAATGAAGGACATTTCCTGGGATTAAAGATCGAGTTTTGGCCTTCATAACACTGATGAAGACCAATTTCCAGAATCCACGAACGAGTTTTGGCCTTCATATCGCTGATGAAGACCAATTTCCAGAATCCACGATCGAGTTTTGGCCTTCATATCGCAGATGAAGAACAATTTCCAGAATCCACGATCGAGTTTTGGCCTTCATATCGCTGATGAAGAACAATTTCCAGAATCCAAGATCGAGTTTTGGCCTTCATTACGCTGATGAAGAACAATTTCCAGAATCCACGATCGAGTTTTGGCCTTCATATCGCAGATGAAGAACAATTTCCAGAATCCAAGATCGAGTTTTGGCCTTCATATCGCAGATGAAGAACACTTTCCAGAATCCAAGATCGAGTTTTGGCCTTCATTACGCTGATGAAGAACAATTTCCGGAATCCAAGATCGAGTTTTGGCCTTCATATCGCAGATGAAGAACAATTTCCAGAATCCAAGATCGAGTTTTGGCCTTCATTAATTATTTTGCTTGTTTGGCAGCTGCCCATGCATCTAGTTGAGTCTGCTTTTCTTTAATGATCTTGTCAATGCCGGCTGCTTTTATCTTCGAAATAAATTCTGGCAATTTATTTGCTGGGTCCAATGTGCCTGTTTCCAGACCGGGCTTATATTGACTGATTATATTGGCTACCGCAGTTTCCTCTGTTTTTACGCTCGAAGGATCAAACGTAAATCCTAGTGCCTTCGACTTGTAGGCGGTACGATTAAAATCCTTTAATTGGTTCCAAATGTTCTCATTATCACCGTTAAAGACATATGACAGAAATTCGTTGCCAAAAAGCCAAGCTTCGTCTAAATTATAGCCAACATTTGTCGGGGATACGCCTGGAGGATAATCAATCACATGATCTGAAAGTTTAACAAAATCTTTTCCTTCAATCCCCCAGTCCAATAAATTCACAATGTTTTTGTCCGAGTACATCAAATTAAGAAATTCCATTGTTTTTTTCGGGGATCTTGATTTACGTGGTATGGACCACAAGAAATTTGTTACATTACTAGTTGTTGCCACTGGTTTTGTAAGATTGACAGCAATCATTGGTAAACCGGAGCTTCTAGTCTCTTGTTCTTGATAACCAGGTTTCATATAAGCTGTATAAGAAAAAACACGATTCCCATTTACTAAATTGTATCGGCTTTCCTTGGTTGTTGCCGCATCTTTTAAAACAAACCCAGAGGTATACCACTTTCTGATTCTATTTAAAAATGCAGCATATTCTGGTGTTTCGTAGAGATCAACCACTATTAACTGATTATCAAAGTTCGGAAGTACTCCAATTGAGTCTCCTAATGGATCAAAAGTAGATTGGAAATAAGTGTCTACAAAGGATATTGCCGCTGGCATAATTGGTGCAATATCTGGTTCTTTTGCATGTATGGTTTTCAAGAGAAACTCAACATCATCTAATGTATGAATATTCCTAATATTCAAATGATACTTATCTAGTAAATCTTTTCGCATCGTAATCCCATAATCAGCTGCTAAATCTCTTATAGAGGGAACTCCATAGATTTGCCCATGGATTTTACATGCATTTAGATAGGCTAGATCCATTGAGTTTAAAATATCCCTACCATATTTTTGAAGTATACCATCTATTGGAAGCAGCTGCTCCTTCTCAACTAGGTCGTTGTAATTTGATGACCCTGCCACAACAAGTAAATCAAGGTCCTCATCACTAGTCAGCATTAGGTTTGTCTTTTGTATCCATATGCCAAAATTAATTGGAAGCAGCTTTACTTTTGCATGAATTTTTCTTTCTGTAATTTGGTTAAGTGCAGCTTCAACTTCCGGCATGTCCTTTGGTACACTGTCAAAGATCGGGAAAGCCACATTAATAACGTCATCTAGATGTTTTTGTGTCTTTTCCTTTGTTTCAAAGTCTCCTGTTACTTTCGAACTACATGCAGTATTTAGAGCGATGAAACTCACCATGATCCATACAAACCACACACTTTTTTTCATAGGAATCCCCCAATGTTCTTTCGAAATATTGCTTATTAAGGGCGGGAGTCTTGATGGTTAACTTATAACTCGCAAATCCTTATGTTCACGGTATTCCAAAGGCGTTTCATTCGTAAACTTCTTAAATATTTTCGAAAAATATGGCAAGGTGAACCCAACGGAAGCTGCGACGGTGGTAATTGATAAATCTGTATTCGTTAATAATTGTTTCGCTAATCCTATTCTTTCATTTGTTATAAATTCAGAAACTGTATATCCTGTTTCTTTCTTGAAAATACGATTTAGATAATCTGGATTAAGGTGTACAAGATTGGCAATTTCTTCACGAGACAAGTTATGCTCTAAGTTTTGCCGGATATAAGTCTGAACTTGTAATACAACTGATCGAGATTCTTCTAGTGTTTTGACGTACCCAGTCGCCTTTTTAACCATGTATTGCATCCATTCTATTAAACCATTTAATGATTCCGTTGCCTGTATAGACATCTCTACTGACTTACTATCTATAAAAAGTTGATGAGCAAAAATTCCTTTCACTTTCAGAACATAATAGAACATCTGTAAAAAATCCTGGTAAAACTGATGTAAAAATGTCGCATCCATAGATCGATTTCTCGCCAAATTATTCAAATATTCCATGCTTTCATCCAGCACTTTTTTTACTGACCCTTGTTTCAACATTTCAGCCCATATCATCATATTTGGAACTTTGTTCTCTAAAGGTTCTCTTGTAAAAAGACCATATACCAAAACTTTATTTACAGAATCTACATGATTCTTTTCAAGATTCTTTAATTCCCCGGCCATTTCAGCAACCTGATGAATGTGAACGTACTTTCCAATATAACAGGTTACATCCAACTTAAAATATTGGAGGAAATATTGTATGTATGTATTGCATGTTTTTATAAAAGAAGAGTATTCATTTACATTTGCGTGTTCAACAATGACAAGTATTCTGCTTTCATCCCATTTTACAACATGCCCAATTTTTTGATTGCCAACAAACGTCTCATTTGCTAATTTCCATAATGCATATTCTACTATTTTCTTGTCTCGTAGATTTAAGTCCTTATTTCTTTTTTTGGAACAGATCAGTATCGGTAAAAATGTCTGATCCAGCTGGTGGTTTATGTTTCGTTCCTCTGCACTTTTTTGGATGTCCTCTAGTACTGATGGGATGTTTTGATTTAGAATATCCAGCCAAAAACGTTCAATAATGATTGATTTATTCTGTACCCAATATTTTGCAAGTTCGTTATCTTTCATCATCTCATTTTGTTTGGTAATTTGTCTGATTGCATGACAAATGGCTGCATCCAGTTCTTCAGTAGTAGCAGGTTTCAACAAATAGTCTAGACTTCCTAATTGCATGGCTTTTTTTATAAGTGGAAATTCTGCATGACAGGTTAAAAAGATAGCTTGTGTTTGAGGAGAACTTTCCTTAACCCAGTTTAATAAGTCTAATCCGCTCCCATTCGGCATTTCTATATCACAGATCATGATATCGATTTTATTTTTAAGAAAGATTTCTTTCGCTTGGCGCATACTATTCGCAGTAAAAATAGAAGAAATTTGATAGTTCATCCATTCTAAGGCCGATACGATTCCTGCAACTGCATGAATCTCATCATCCACAATCAGCAAATGAAGCATTTTTCAACCCTCCGTATCATTCATTAAGCGGAAGAACAATTTGAACGATTGCACCAGATGGAGTCCCATTGAAAAAGGAAATTTGGGCTTCATCTTGATACAACAACCGCAAGCGTTCTTGTATATTCCAAATTCCAATGTGTGCACCATATTCATCAACAACCTGATTTCCCGCTTTTAATTCCATTAGGATCTTTTCTTTAAATCCTGTTCCAGTGTCACGAATGATTATGTTTAAGCTTTGCTTCTTGTCATGATGCCTTTCGATTTTGATTAAAATCTCAGTCCATTCATCCATTGAAACCTGATGCTTCACGGTATTTTCAACAAACGTCTGGATAATAAGAGGCGGGACTTGCGTGTTTAGGACGGTATCATCAACCTCTATCGTACATGAGAAACTATTTGGATACCGCAGCTCATGAATTCGAATATAATTACGAACATGCTCCAGTTCGTCTTTCAAAGCAACAAACGTTAAGTTGCTGCGAAACATAAAACGGAAATAACGAACTAAACACATAATTAGTTCTTGAATCAATTGATAATTCTGGACTCTTGCCAAGTTATATAAAATATTTAAGGAATTCATAAAAAAATGGGGGTTAATTTGTAATTGTAAATGTTTAAGCTGGGCCTTTTGATTATTCAACTGCTCCTCATAAACATGAATTTTCAAATCCTCGATTTGCGCCATCATGGTGTTAAACGTGCGATTCACAATCATAAATTCGTCGGATGTAGGATACTCTTTAATTCTGAAACTAACATTCCCGTCACCAATATCCTTCATTGTCGAGATGATTCGATTCAATGGATGAAGAAATGTTCTTCTTATAAAAATAACCATTGCTGGTAAGAGTAAAATTCCCAAAAAGACGATTAATAGAATTAAGCCGCTTAGATAAGGTAGGTTCTGTAAAATACTTCGATCTTGAATGATGGCAATTAGGCTAAAATTTCCCTTTTTAGAACTTTGACCTACAACAAGATACTTCTGATCTTTCCCACTCTCGTAATAACTTTGCAGATTACGGGTTAAATCGATTCGATTATGATTGATAAAGCTACTAAACATCATGGGTTGTCCTTCTTTAGTAGCAAATAATGCTGTTCCATTCTGGCCAAGCTGGATAAATGATAATGGCAGTAATAAAGTCTTTGAATTAACCCATGCACCAATGTAAATACCTCCAGACTTAACAAATCTAAACAAATAGTAATCACTATAAATTTTTTTCACATACCACCTATGTAAAAATTTAGCATTAAGATTTTTATTGGTACCTAAGGTTTTTTCTATGTAAGTTCTAACGGACTCCCTTTCAGCGTATGTCTGATCTCCCTTAAAGACGTCTGTAAGCTCATCCTTTTTGTTAGAATAAACAAAAATAGATTCAATGGATTTATACATGGTAAGATTTGCAGAAAGTTTGTTAACTACATTTATCTTCGCAAGATTGTAGTTGTCGGCAGAATCAGAGGTGTCCATAATTTGAATGTTGGGGTCGGAGGATGCCAGTGACAGTAAATACTCATCTGCGTCCTCAAGTCCTTTGTCTATCAACTGCATATATAATGTAATCATTTTTTTATTTGATTCCATTACCTGACTACGTACAACATGAATCGCATAATAGTTTTGATATATTAGCAACACGATCAAAGGCAATAGAATCAAAAAAACGCCTAAGAGCAACTTAAATCTAAGAGAGTTAAATGGCAGGCGGATATTCCAACCTTTCATTAAAGGAAGCTCCTTCCGTGCTATTATTCAGTCGTCAACTATGTAATCGCTTACTTTTTTTGAATAAGCTATGTTAAACATAGCTGTTGATTACTGTTCCTTCTATATAATAAGTACGTAAAAAAACTCCTGATTGCCTGCTCAGAGGAAGGAAATCAGGTTTTGAAATTAACAGAAAATAGTATTTTCCATTATTGTAAAAAAAATATAGTATTCTTTCAATTGTCAAATGAACGGATTTTGTTCAATAATGAACAACTGTTAATCACCTTTCATATCTCCATCTGTTTCTTCTGCCAAAGAATCATCTTAAATGGTTTGAAAAAAAAATGTGGATGCTATTGTTGAAACTTGGTTCTTAGGTTCAGAAGCCGGACATGCTATTGCAGATGTGCTATTCGGTGATTATAATCCTACTGGCTAATCTTCTTTGCACTTGAGGAAGTTGAATATCCATTCTCGAAGCCGCCTCACCTGACATATCGCTACTTTCACCTAATGCAAGGATAATAGTATCAGCTTGCTTTGCTTGGCGAAGGGCTTCCTCCAATCCCCCTTCTATTGTACCATCAACTTTGCAGCCTTCTGCAATCAAAAGATTATCATTGACAACTTTTTCTTTCAGTCCTTCCAATAAGCTGACCGTTTGCTGACTATATCTGGAGAACTGCCAAGGACCTAAAAGATCCTTGCTATTGGAAAATGGGCCGATAACAGCGATCTTCTTCTTATCTTTGTTAATAGGCAGCACTCCGTTATTTTTCAACAAGACGATGGACTTTTTGGCAAGTTCCCTGCTTTCCTTCAGATGGTCTTGACAAAAATGATATTCCACTTCTTTTTCCGGTCTTATATAGCGGAATGAATCATCCATGATTTCAATTTTAAATTTAAAGGTAAGGATTCTTTTAACGGCTTGGTCTAATTGACTTTCAAGTATTCTTCCTTCCTCGATAAGGGCTGAGATTTAATTTAAATAGGCAGTAGTGACCATTTCCATATCCATTGAGGCATCAACAGCCATTTTAGCTGCCTCTTTCTGATCTCTTGCTGCGCCGTGAATGGAGATTTCGTCTACTTCACCATAATCGGAAACCAAAATGCCGTCAAAACCAAGTTCATCTCTTAACAAATCTTTCAATAATGAGGTCAAGTCACTAGCAGAAATTGAACTTACTCGCTACTAAAAAATGGCGGTTTTTTTGTTGTTTGACCAAGAATGTCCTTCATAAACAGATGCCTCTCTTCTCTTTTAAAAGAAGTTAATAATGACGATCTATAACTAATAACATCCCAATCACTTTCCACTTACATACTTTTTTACCAATTAAGAAATACTAAAGTATCTATTTCAAGTAAATCTGGTGAAGGATATGAATCTTAACTACGAGGTATCTATTGCGCTTCAAGACAACATCCAAACCTTAAATACCATATTGGGGAAAAGTTCTGATTTTCAAGTAAGAGAAATTACGCTGAACAGTATTGATCGAAAAGCGGCAATCCTGTTCATCGATGAAATCGTGGATTCAAATGCTATTCAGCAATACGTTTTAGAGCCTCTTTTAACTTGTAACCTGCCGCATTTCCAAACGGATGGGGAACTGCTATCTTTTATCGAGTTATCTGTCATACCAGCTAAAAAGCTTACACATATAGATACTATAGAAAAAGCTTCTAAAGAGTTACTCTCAGGCAAAACCCTTGTGTTAATAGAAGGAATCACTCAATTCCTTTCCACTGATACGACTAAATGGAATGCACGAGGTGTTGCAAGCCCAAAGGGACAACGAGTTGCAAAAGGTCCTGATGTAGGTTTCACCGAAAATAGAAGTACAAACGTTTCACTCGTTCGAAAGATTATTAAAAATCCGAATGTAAGAGTAACCACCAAACCATATGGAACAAACACCCAGACAGACGTGTCTGTAATGTACATTGAAAACATAGTGGATAAGCAAATACTTGAGACCATTTTAGGACGCCTTGACAACCTCCAGATGGATGCTGTACTAGAAAGTAATTATATTCAGTATGCGCTGACGAAGGAGTCCTTGTCATTTTTTCCGCTCATACTCAATACTGATCGGCCTGATGTCGTAGCAGCAGAAATGCTGGAAGGAAAGGTCGCTATCTTTGTCGATGGATCTCCCTTTGTGATGATCGCTCCTGCGGTTCTGATTCAATTTTTCCATACACCTGAAGACTATTATTTAGGTAAAACGGGTTTAATTAATACACGATTGATTCGTTTTATTGTTTTTTTCTTAACATTATATATTCCAGGGTTATATGTTGCCTTTATGACCTACCACGCAAACTTGCTGCCCGTCAAACTGCTTGTGGGGTTTGTATCACAACGAGAATTGGTACCATTTCCAACCTCGTTTGAAGTAACCGTATTGATGATTGTGACAATGGCCATTAATGAAAGCTCTACCCGTTTACAGCAAAATATCGCCTTTACTGTGTCCATTTTTGGCGCCATCATATTGGGACAGTCTGCAATCGAATCACAATTAGTCCAGCCTGCAAGTTTAGTGATAGTTAGTTTATGGTATATCTTATCTAGTGTCGTCCCTATTTTTGCACTGCGAATTACAGCAATGAATATCAGTCTTTGTTTTATTGCCGGGGGCGCGTCTCTCGGTTTATATGGAATCGCCTTATTGTCTCTTGTATTTTTGCTTCATCTTTGTTCACTTAGGAGCTTTGGCGTTCCCTATCTTTCTCCATTCGCTCCATTGGTTGCTCATGATTTGAAAGATAGCGCGATTCAACTATCTCTGGAAGAAATGACAAACGATGAATCACATTTCACGAAAGAAGAAAATATGGAAGAGACAGATAAAGTTTAACTTCAAGGAGATACATATGCTAAGGAATTCAAATATTACCCTCTTTCTAGTGATTGGATTAATCATCTCCTTAATAGTTGGGAAAAAGGTGCAGGACACTTTGTTAAACAAAATCAGCGTTGTTTCCGCGATTGGGATCGATAAAAGCAAGAGCGGATACATTGCCAGCGTACAAATTTATAATCCAGCAGCAAATACAAAAGAAGGATCGGCTGAATTAGGTGCCTATGCGTACAGTGCAAAAGGGAGAACCATCCCTGAAGCAATCGACGGTATTCACAAAAATTTAGCGCGAACGATCTTCTTAGAAAGCACAGTAGTCGCTGTTATTGGGGAATCATTCGTAAAATCAGAAGGAATTTCTTCGGTGACCAACTACTTTTTGCGTGATTCCAGATTGCCGGCCAATATAAGGTTTGTTATTTCTAAAGGAATTAATGCGGATAAATTACTTCAAATCTTTACACCTGTTCAAAAGATTTCTGGAAGCAGATTAGAAGAAATGCTTTCTAGAAAACGAGAATCCTGGGGAAATCTTACTGATATCACTTCTGACGAAATAAAAGGAATGTTAAATCAGAATAGGACGGAGCTAACAATCCCCTATATTACGATAAAAGGGGATTCTTCAAAAGGAATCTCTAAATCGAATGTTGAAAAAGCTACACCCGATGCTCTCATTGAGATTGGTGGAATTGCCGTTTTTAAACATCAAAAATTTTCATATTGGCTTTCTTCACAGGAAGGTAATTTATTAGCTTTAACTAAAACAAAAATACAAGGTACTACATTGGTAACGAAATGCGAAAATCGATCTGGATATGTGACATGGAAAGACGTTGAAAGCAAACCTGTTATTCGTGTACAAGATAAAAAAGGAGTTCCGTCCTTTGTACTTCAGCTTCAAATGAAAGGAAAGTTGTATGATGTATCGTGTAATAAGGACACTTCAACCGTCCAAGCCATATCCTCTTTGGAACATGACGCAGAACAAGAGCTTCAAAAACAGATTCAACAGATGATCATAAAAACGCAAAATAACCAAACCGATATTGAAGGATTTGGAGAAGCTTTATATCGAAAACAACCAGCTGCTTGGAATAAAATAAAAAACAATTGGGAGTCAGCCTATTCAAAAGTACCGATTCAAACAAAAGTTAAGGTTGATCTTTTAGATGTTGGAGAAATTTCATCGTCATTAAAATAGACACTGGATTTGGGTATGGAAAGGACTCGATAAGATGATGATCAAACTAGCTGCTATGGAAATACTCTCCTTAATGATCAACTTTTTGCTTGGGAGTGCTATCGTCGTAGGATGGAACTTTGAAACCAAAAAAGATATTTGGATTTTCATTTTAATATCTTTAGGCTTGGGAGTTGGGATTTTTTATTTTTATATCCTGCTTCACTCATTAGGAAAATGGGGAAACTTGATTCAACTATTTGAATTAGGATTTGGGAAATGGATCTCCAAACTACTTGGATTTATTTATTGTCTGTATTTTTTATACATCGCAGGAAGAGTGATTAAAGATTTCTCATTTTTTATTGGACAGGTGCTTTTTAACGATGTCCCATTCTGGATTATCACATTCACATTTCTTCTGGTGGTTTTGTATAGCTGCTTTGTCGGCATCGAAGATACTGCAAGAAGTTCACTGATTTTAAGTGCTTTTACAATCGTTATTATCTTGTTCTTAATGATATTTGGATACTTATCTCCTTATTTTGAACTCAACAATCTAACTCCAGTATTTCGGACTGACTGGAAACAGATCCTCGCTTCTGTTTTCCCAACAGGGTTAACTTTTCCATATGGAGAACTTATCGTATTTACCATGATATTTCCTTATGTAAACAATGTGAAGGCATTACGAAAATATGGTTGGATTTCCGTATGTCTTACAGGATTTTTACTAATTGCAGCTGCTGAAATGATACTTGGTTTGTTAAATTCTGAAACTGTCAACCTGTATGTATTTCCTTTCGTGAAGGCTTTGGAGCTTACCAGTATTTCAGAATTCCTGCCCCATTTAGAAATCTTAGCGGTAGTCATCAATTTAATAGGTGGATTTATTAAAGTTTCTATTTTCATGTTCGGTGGATTAAACATTCTTGCTCACTTATTTCCAAATGTTAAGAGAAACAAACATATTTTGGCTTCAACTGTTCTTACATTACTATTCACCTTTTTCTTTTCTAAAAATATAATACAACACCTGAATATTGGCTTGAAAATAGTTCCAGCTTATTTACATATTCCCTTGCAACTTATCCTTCCATTTATTTTAGTGGTTGTTCTTCTGATAAAGAAATACATAGTGAAATCGATCTAAATGAAGCTCAACAAACAATAGAGGGAGTACGAACCTCCCTCTAGTCTATAAATACTTTCGATGTACTCCTTTCCCATCATATGAAAACAACATCATTCCTTCAAACATCGTGACCATATGAACCTGATGTCAAATCGATGCCCCCCTCAATGGCAGAGATTAGGAGATACTCCAGTGACAGTCCAGAATTATTTCACAATTTTCTCCCCAAAAAGAGGAAGTGCGCTATAATGAAACTCAAGCTGGAAGAAACCATCCAACCGGCTCCATTCTACAATTGAGGTGATGGATATGTTTCAAGTGCGGGAAGCTTTTCCTTTTGAATGGGAACGAATAAAGCAAAAGAGAATAAATGCATACAAAGAATATGCAGAAGTTCTCCCAAGCGAGCATTGGAGAGTGTTGTCTGAATCGATTTCGGTTACTGTCTTTGAACCAAACGTTCAAGTTTTTGTCGCGACCGAAAACCAGAAAATAGTCGGCAGTGTGGTATTGTTTCCGCCGAAAATGGATGCCTATGCCGGTCTAACCGACCTGCCGGAATCGCCTGAAATTCGCATGCTTGCCATTGACCCAAAAGCAAGGCATCAAGGAATCGCCGAAGCGTTGCTCCGTCACTGCATCCAAGCTTGCCAACAATCAGGGTTTTCAGCCGTCGGGTTGCACACCGCTGATTTTATGAAGAGCGCGATGCGTTTATATGCACGTCTCAAGTTTGTTCGCGTGCCGGAACTTGATTTTGTGCCGCTCGATGACGGGATTGTTGTCAAAGCCTTTCAGTATTCCATTGAAAAAGAAGCCTGATGTAGGTAGGCTTCTTTTTTTGTCGGCAATAAGTCATCAGATGTTTCGTTTTCATCCGCATCTCCTGAATACGGTGCGTAAGGAACGGTTGGTTTTAAAATTGGATATGTTAAAGAACATTGTTGATATTTAAACACTATAACAAAGCCGTAAAATTAAATATGTGTATAAATGCCTTTTGATATCACTCTTATTCAAACACAACCAATTGATTTCTACCGTTTGCTTTTGCTTCGTATAACGCTTGATCTGCTTTTTTTAAAAACATATAAATATGTTCTGAATTGTGAATAGCTAACCCAATGCTGATTGTTAGAGCAACATGTGTGCCTTCATAAATAAATTCTGTCTTTCTCACAGTATCTCGAATTCTTTCAGCAATATTTATGCCGTCCTTTATATCAGTTTCCTGAAGTAAAATGGAAAACTCTTCTCCTCCAAATCTGATCAATACATCTGTTTCCCTAACATGTCTTTTCATTATCCCGGCAATATGCTTTAAAGCTTGATCACCACATAAATGACCGTAATTGTCATTAATTTTTTTAAAATAATCTATATCTATCATTAGAAGGAGTAAAGGGAAATTCATTTTCCTACTTAAAGGAATTGCCTTTTCAATATAGATATCAAAATATCTTCTGTTGTTTAATCCAGTTAAAGTATCTGTTAATGCCATTTCTTCCATCTTTTGTACCAATTTTTGATTTTTAATGACAAAATACCCAATGGTCAAATGAATTAACCAATTTACGAGTGAACCTGCAAAAAGAACAAATTTCTCCACAGAAAAAAGACTTTCATTTTGATAAAATTTAACGATAAATTTTAAAAGGCTGAAAAAGATAGCAGAACTAATTACAACTTTCCATTTCGGACTCAAAATCATTATGAATATACTAGGGAGAATAAAAAGTGACCATACAAATGGGTACTCTTTCCCAAATTTATAGGCAATACAATCAACGATAATTGGAAATATTGTACCGATTAGTATAATCAACCAATAGACATATGTCCGCTTCAATATTGCAACTCCTTAATTTTTAAAAAATAAATATGAAAATGGATTTTTTTACATTTTTCATTATTATGGAACTTGAATTTATGGAAGATGAACAAATAAAAATAATAATAGCTGACATTATCAAGTTAACAGATTGATAACCCTAATTTACTAAGTACCTATTTTCTTAAATTCCCCCTATTTTGAATTTTAATTATTTTAGCAAAGCCCATAATATTCATCAACACACACTATTTCCCAGAATAGTAATCATCACTTCAATAGTAAAGTAGGAAAGGAACAATTTTAGAGGTAAGTGCAGGAACACTGGCAGATAAAATATCTAGTTTCTGTAGAAAAATCAATATCAGGAATCCCACCCAGTCAATGTGTATATGAATGAATCCAATCCTGACCGGGAGCATCTTCTTGTTTATATTCAATGTAATCCGGACGGAACGATGTATCTCTTTTTTCAGGGAAAGATCAAAGCCTATGACCGTCGTCCGGTGCGTTCAAATGGGAAGACGACGTCGATATTAATGTCCCTGTCTTTTCGGGCAATAGGGTGAAACGCCTATGTTTGAAAAGATTATCGAGACAATAGTATCTATCCTACTAATGTGACGGTCAGGAAGTTTCCGATAGCAAAAAACACGGGGAAGCGAATTGAATTTGATGACCCTTTCATTCAAAGAAGCCCTCCCTTTTAATTTTAATTATTACAATTTGCTTTTCTTCTTCAAATACATAAAGAAAGAGCACAATTCTGATCATGAATTGCGCCCGATCGTAATATAAGTTTAACCAGTTTTTACTGGTTGAACTTTTTTTAATTGGTTTTATTATAGCGGTAGTCGGAATAGAACGTAGCGCCCGTGGGACTTGATCCCGTCCGCAAAACTGTTCACTCCCTACTTGTATAAGCATGTTTCAGGCTGGTTGGGACAAAGATACCGTTTAACAAGCGAACCTATGATAGTACAAGCAGCTCTAGGGACAACCGACTAATCTTAATTTCTAAGGAGGAGATGATTAAAACAAAGGTTGAAAAAATGATTGGTTCAAAGTTGACCCCCGAAAATGTACTAGTAACAGATGCTTGGAGAGCCTATAAAACGTATGCAATAGAAAAAGGCATTTAACACTACAGAATTAAATCAAATGGTGGTAAACACGTTATTAAGGGCTTATATCATATTCAAAACGTTAATGGTCTCCATTCCCGATTGAAACAATTCATAAACCGATTCAAAGGGGTCGCAACGAAGTACCTTGATAACTACCTAGCCTGGTTTTTGTTTGTTGATAGCCGCAGTAACGAAAACACCAAGCACAATATTAAAGATTTCCTATTATCATCATTTGTTTTTGAAATGACCGATACTTACGATAGTTTACGCTTATCAAAATTCGCTATATAGTGCTTATTTAACTATCGTAGGTTACTTGAAGAAGAAAGGGATAAAATTGCAAAAAACATCCAAATAAAATCATAATAAAAGTGAATAATGATAATATGAAATCACAAAAACGTTCTCGACGCATCCGCTTCACCATTGACGGAACTTGTTCGAACTTTGTTCATTATTCTAATCCGCTAGTACCATTAGCTTGGTCATTTTTCTTGCCAGGCTTCGGTTTCTTTTTAATGGGTCAATTTGTTCAAGGGTGGCTTTTGTTTTTATGGGAAATTGCTGTTAATGTAAGGGGTCACTTTAATACTGCGATTGTGTATACACTGACTGGACATCCAGGAGAGGCAACAAGGATTCTCGAACAGGATGGAAAGTTTGTCGTCATTCTGTACACAACAACGTTTGTTTTTTGTCTGTGGGCGAGCTACGTGACGGCTGTTGACACAAACCAGCTGACCTATTTAGCTCACGGGGAAAACGCTCCCATTAAAGTGTTTACCATGAATGCCTTACAATATAACTACTTAACAAAGCGGGACCCGTGGATGGCAGCCCTTTGGTCACTCTTAATGCCTGGTCTCGGAGACGTGTACAACAAACGGATTGTCAGTGGAACGACATACCTTATCTGGTGGATCATCATTTGTTACAAATCGAATGCAGCAGGGAGCATATACTATACCGCTATAGGTGATTTTGATAGGGCAACTTCGATTCTCGATCCTGAATGGTTTTCGTTCCTCGCTTCGATGTGGGTCTTCTCTGCATATCATGCATACCTCCACACTGTTGAAACGAATAAGGTATTCGACAAAGACCAGGCAAATTTTCTGAGATTACACTATCAACAAGGAGTTGACGATTTACATTGTACAGAGAAGGATTTGGTGGACTTGCGTTTAATTGCTACCTTTGATCATTCCCCATATGTCGAGATGGCTCTTGTAGGATTAGAGCAGATTGGGATTAAGAAGAACCAGATTTATGCTACGTCACTTGATAAACGAAATGAAACGCTTCCGTTCATCGACAACATTCATCGGTCCGATGGACGTGGTTTTTTGGATGTAGCAGCTCTTTTGACAGGCTTTTTAACAGCAGTCGGTGCAATTTATGGCTTCGTTCTTAAAGGTGGTCCAGTTTTATGGGGATTAATTGGTTTTTCAGTTGGCTCTGTCGCTGGAATTACGTTCCAATTGCTCAAACGAAAAAAAAGGTCCAAAGAAAGAACCACCCCTAAAACGGAAGTCGTTGTCATTGTAGATTGCAACAACGCACAGGCGGATGCGGTACAGAATATTTTTTTGCACAATCATGCATTTGGAATCTCAGCCTCTTCTCCACAAGATATAGATTAATTAAAAAGAGGTTTTGTTCACTGCGATTCTTCGAGTGCATCAATATTACGGGTAATTCTTCAAGCTTAAGATTTCTTTTTTTATTTCAAATAATAATATTGTGAAGGATATTACTTATACAAATGTGTTGGTTAATTGAAGAAGAAGGGGGAACCTCTACAAATTGCGGTTCCCCCTAATTACTTTATAAAAATCAACTTTCAAATTTAACAGAACCAAAAATTTAAGTTTTATGTTCAACAAAAGCGCCCGATTGTTGAAGATCACTTAGTTTCTATTAGCTAGTTTCGCATTAATGCCCTTGTTGAAGCGTCGTTTTTTCAAAGAATACAGCTTGTCCATTTTGTTGTACTAAGAACCCAAATGGAACTTGTGAGTTTTCCACCATATTTTGGTCTTCTGCTGATACACGAATAGTAGCATTCCCATTGTAAATCGGTGCGTAATTGGAAGGTACATAAGGTACGATTTTAGATTGAGAGGCTGCTTCGGCAGTGCTTAGATTATAATTTATAAAACCGAGGGACAATGAAAGAACGCCCGTAGAACAAAGAGTTGTTATAATTTTATTACGTTTTATCAAATGAGAAATCCTCCTAATACTTTATTTTTCCTACTATACATATTTTACCATAGAGACAAATATGTTACCTATTTATCCCATCCAAAATAATTAATATCTCAGCAATGTAACTAATTGAACTAAACTCCTTGTAACATAAAAAGCGACTGCTCTTGTTGAGCAATCGCGCCCGATTGTTGAACATCGTTATTGAAGTAAAGCGTCCCTTTCGTCTTAGTGAACTTTGTCACATTATTAAACAGGCATTCATTCTTTTTAAATTTCAAACAGGAAATATATGTTATTATTAGAATAAAAAAGGAAGATGGAATAGATGGTTTTCAAAAATACACTTAATCGGAATGTATTACCAATTCTACTTTTGCTTGTAATTAGTGCGAATTATACTTTGTATCATACATCATTTGGGATTGACATATTGCCTAAAGAATCAAAAACTATTGTTGTATGTTCTATATTAGATTTAGCTGTTATTTCACCGATTTTACTTCTTTCGTGGAAACGGAAAATGAATTGGAATAACATAATTTCAGGTGTTGCAGGAGGACTCGTTTTAGTACGTTTCTTTATTCCGATAGAGTTTTTAGCTCCGTTTAAAGCTATAACATGGGTTGGATTTGCAGTTGAAGTTGGATTTCTTTTGTTGGAAATATTTGTTCTCTTATCATTATTCAAATATTTACCAAACATTATCAGTTCTGTAAAGAAAAGTTCACTTCCCATTATTTTTTCATTTTCAAACGCAATTGAACAACAAGTCAAGACCATTCCAATTATTCAAATCATTTGTTCAGAAATGCTAATGTTTTATTACGCCATTGCATGCTGGGGAAAGAGCCCCAAAATTGCCAACAACCAGTTTACTTTACATCAAAAAACGAGTTTGCTTGCATTTCAAATTGTGTTAATTCACTCTACAATCCTTGAAATGGTCGGTATTGATTGGTGGCTACACGAAAAATCGTTCGTTTTATCGCTTATATTGCTTTTGTTGAATATTTATACTGTCATTTTTCTTATAGGTGATATTCAAGCTGTTCGACACAATCCTTTACTTGTTACGGAAGATACTATCTACCTTTCACTTGGTTTAATGAAGAGAATGGAAATAAAGTGGATGGATGTTGAAGAAGTTATCCATGCACCCAAACATTTTAAACATAATAAATGCACAATTGAATTCATTGCTAGAAGTTTCGACGAAATTCATCCTGATTTTATTTTAAAATTAAAGCATCCAGTAACAGCAACTTTAATAATGGGAATTAAAAAAGAATACTCCCAAGTGGCTTTGAAAGTGGATGAACCACACAGATTTATAGAAGTCCTAAAGAACAATATTAGAAATTATTAGTCAAGTTATCTGGGGACACTGCGTAAAAGATATTATTTCGCCGTTGATACGAAGAGTCATACGGCGTTTTTTTATGTTTCGTTTACACATTGTTCAACAAAACAGCCATTTAACTGATTAAAGACCAAGAAAAATGGACTGCTGAAAACAGTCCATCGTTGTTCAATTCTTGCGCCCGATTGTTGATTAAGATGATTAGAGCTATTAACATTATTATCATAAAACAAGAAACCCATATTGCTTTTGCATTTTATTCAATGTTTAGTTGTCCCCTGTTGTTTGGATTTCTTTTAAAGTACAATTTGAACTCCGCTGTTGAGCAGATCTTTCCATTCTTATTAGTTCTTTGTCAATTGCAAAGCTTTTTTAATATCTTTATAGGAGTTTGATTTCCCATACATTAACACCCCGCCCCGGTAGACCTTGGCACCGAATATGGCCAGAATGATAATGGTTGTGAGTAGGATACCAATTCCAATTAACGCCTCCCATACTGGGATTGTGAGCATTCCAACTCTCAAAAACATGATCATTGGTGTAAAAAACGGTATATAAGACGTTACGGTAATGAACGGAGAATCAGGCTTGCCTAGTCCAAACATTGCAATCATTAATCCTGCAAACACAAGCATATTCATTGGCGTAATCATTTGCTGAATATCCTCAATCCTGCTGACAAGCGAGCCCAAAAATGCTGCCAGTGTAGCATAAAGAAAATAGCCAAGAACAAAGAATATGACGGCATATATGATGGTGGATGCCGGAATATCTCCCAAGCCAGAAACACTTAAGAATCCGCCTTTCAAAGTATCCATATTACTCTTTAAGGAATAGTAGCCTGTGAGTAAAAATACTGCCAGCTGGGTTAGGCTTAGAAAGCCTATACCCAGTATTTTTGCAAACATTTGCTTAATCGGTGAAACACTCGAAATTAAAATTTCCATTACTCTTGAAGACTTTTCTGTTGCTACTTCCATGGCAATCATATTGGCATACATGATAACGGAAATATAAATGACAAATAATAAAATATCAACAAGTCCTTTTGCCTGATTTAATTGCTCTTCTGTTTTTGCATTTTTCTCAAGGGCAATTTTCTTAAAGGAAACTGGTTCATATAGTTTTTGCAGCTGTTGTGGTGTTAACTTGATATTCGATGCGGTCATCATGGTCTTCAGTTGCTGCAATCCCCGCTCCAAATCTGAAAACAACTCTGTATCTGCAATACTCATGGCTTTAGAAGTTGCGATAGGCATCTGCTGTTCATTGAGGCTAAGTTGAATGACAGCGTCGAACTTTCCTTTTTCTACCGCTGCTTCAGCCTCTTTTTCACTTCCTTTATACTGAGTAAGAATAATTTTTTTATTGATTGTATTTAGCTGTTGTTTAAAAGGTTCATATAACTGCCCAGTCTCGTCAAGGACAGCGATCTTATCTTTACCGCCATTTTTATCAAATAGATTGATAATATTATTAATATTTGTAAGTGCTAGAACAATGACTACAGACAAAATAGTCATAACGATAAACGATTTGCTTTTTAGCTTGTTTAGATAAGTGTGAAATAGGATAATCCAAAAATTATTCATACGAGGCACCTACTTTCTCGATAAAAATATCATTTAACGAGGGCTCTTCTAGAGCAAATTTTCGAATGAAGCCATGATTTACGATTTCCTTCAGAATGCTTTCTGCTGTCTTTTCACCATCGATCTGCAATTCCATTCCTTCCATTGTTGGCTTCACCTTCACTACCCCTGGGTAGTCTTTTAAGAAACCAAGTGAAAAATCCGCATGAATGATGAGATTCTTCTTACCAAATGCCCGTTTAACGTCTTTTAATGCCCCCTGAACAACGGGCTTGCCGTGGTGCATAATGCACAAATGTTCACACATTTCCTCAACATGGTGCATTTGGTGACTGGAAAATACAATGGTTGTTCCATTCTCTTTGAGGGTTAGAACAGCATCTTTCAATAATTCAACATTTACCGGATCCAGTCCGCTAAATGGCTCATCTAATATTAGTAACTGTGGTTTATGTATAACGGCTGCGATAAATTGGATTTTCTGCTGATTTCCCTTTGACAGTTCTTCTAGCCGCTTATTTTCATAATCAGGGACTTTAAATTTTTCCAGCCATATTCTTAATTCATTTAATGCTTCTCCTTTGTCCATTCCTCTTAATCTCGCGAGGTAGACAATTTGGTCGCGGACTTTTAGCTTCGGATATAGGCCTCGTTCTTCAGGTAGATAGCCAACCAGATGGCTGGTTGAATAATCAATTCGGCTCCCCTCCCACGAGATTCCGCCTGCACTGGGATCAAGCAGCCCAAGAATCATTCGAAACGTCGTTGTCTTTCCAGCTCCATTTGCTCCTAAAAAACCAAATATTTCTCTTTCCGGAATGGTTAGCGATAAATCATCTACAGCTGTAAATGTGCCAAACCGTTTGGTAACGTGTTCAAGTTTAAGAACCATATATATGTTTACTCCTTTTTCGGGATAAAGTGTATACCAATAACATGTTTGTTATTGTTTAAAAATCATTAAATCCTATTTTTAAAAATTGATATACTTATGCAGTTAATGATCATTATTAATACAACTAAAGTAGTTAATGCAACAACAAACTGTTGATTTGAAAAATTTAAATAATGATTAATAGTCATTAATATTGCATAACAAAGGAAAATTGAACCATAAATAAGTTGACCTGCTTTGCCCAAAATAATTTGACCTCTTTCGTCTTTCCCCTCTTTTTTCACAAAAGTGCAGAAGTATGTTAAACAAACTAACATAACTATTTCTAAAATCACCATTAATACGGTATCCATTATAATTCCACCCCTTTACTATATGTAAAAATATCATCAATTTTAGCATCAAACACATTTGCTAGTTCAAAAGCAAGCATTAGAGAAGGGTTATACTTGTTTGCTTCTAAAGATGCAATAGTTTGTCTTGATACACCCACCTTATCTGCCAACTCTTGTTGGGACCATCTCTTTTCAGCTCGAAAAACGTTTACTCTATTACCTAAATATCCCTTTTTGTCCATTTAATCTCTCCTTTTCCATATTGTATACTATTTACTTTATGTGTAAAGTATTTTTTACAAAAAGTTAAAAAATAATTACATTTATACTTTAACTTAATTAATTTTCTGTTGAATTTATCCATCTTTTATCATGGGGTAACTCCAACATTTTGACGTAAAACCCACGGTAAGCTCGTTATGTAACAATCTCACTGCACAAAAAAACACCATCCCTTCCATGATATTACAGAAAGAATAGCGTTTTTTTTCGTTTTTAAGATAACGACTTTCTCAAGCTTGAGGGGCATGTGAGGGTTTATCGTTATTTTATAAATACATATTGGTTTCTGTCTCTTTCGTGCCTACTTTTACTATATAGTTTATATAAATGGTATTCTTGCCCTTCTGAAGACAATGCAGATTAAAATTCTAACCTTTTTTCAAATATAGTAAGTAGACAAGTGAATTGTTCAAAAATTTAATATATAAAACAGCAGTGAGGTTTTCGAGGATAGTTTTTTAGAGAGATCGAATAGGCTCATTAACGCCTGGTTATCGTCCTCCCCTCGCCATTTCATTACCTCCTAATTCTCCGTTGTAATTTATAAAATGTAAGATTTAATTATTTTATAACTTCAATTTGTATAATTTACCAGTTTTTCTTCTTAGAAAAACAAAAAAAAAGCCAGGATATCCAACGTTTTTCATTTAAATTCCTGGCTTTATACGAATTTGCTAAAATACTACATTTGTAAAACCCACGAGTTATTTCAATAATTTCCTTTTCCGATTTTAGTCATAAAAACTAAAATTAAGAAACCGAAATTTAGTATACGTCTATTTACCATAATTTACATTGGTGAACTTTTATCTAATTTTGATAAATTTATAAATATGATATTTGTAGACTTGTAGGAGGAAAATGATTTATGAAAAGTACTGGAATTGTACGTAAAGTTGATGAATTGGGAAGAATTGTTGTTCCGATCGAGCTTCGAAGAACTTTAGATATTGATCTGAGAGATCCTGTTGAAATTTTTGTGGATGGCGAACAAGTTATTTTAAAGAAATATAGTCCTAATATGGCTTGCATGCTGACTGGAGAAGTTACTGATGAAAATAAGGCGTATTTTGATGGGAAATTGATATTAAGCCCCAAGGGAGCTGAAATATTAGTGAAGGAAATTAACACCAAAAACAAAGCGATTTAAAAGCCCTTTCTGGGCTTTTTTTAATTGTAACGAACGTTTAGGCTGCCTGTCACTTTAGGAGTAAGAGCTGTCTCATTAAAATTTTTAGTATCAAAACTTATAAGTTATGACACTTCATAATGCTGTTATAGTCTGTTGTTGTTTTTTAAGACATTTAAAAAGCCGATTCCCAATTTGAGAATCGACTCTAAATATTTCATTCCATTAAAAGAATCAATGTTGTATGTAGTCAGACTTTCCCATAAGGGGACTTTGCTTTTGCTCATTTACCATTTTCATCATATAACGCTTTAATTGACTTTGTTATTTCTCCTAAAAAGGCTTCCTCTTCTGGTGTCAAAATGGTCGGAAACTTAAAATCTACTTTATCGGCTTCCATCAATTTTTTTGCCTTTTGCATTTGTTTTGCCAGGTCCTCTTTGTTATCTACATGTTTCATTGCGATCTCAGACAATTTTACGGCCAGATTAAATGCTTCGGGCGATTGTGGAGAAGCCCCATCACTCATCAATTTCTTCAATGTTGATAACCAGTCTAGCATCTCTATATCCATTTGGAGTCGTTGTTCTTTCGGAAATGATGAAAATTGTTCAACTACATCTTCTGGAAAGTATTCTTTCATCCATTCTATTTGGTCTTGTTCGTTTTCCATCTTAAAAAGAAGTGAACTTAAAACTGTCCATGTGATTGGCTTCCCTTCTTTCAAAAGGAATTGTACATGCTCAACTGCTTCAATGGCTCGATTTAATTCATTCCTTTTTTCTGTAAGTAGTTTATGTTGCCAGGGTAAGGACTTTTCAAGTTGTTTAGATACGTCCGAGTCATTATCAATTAAATTTTTGATTTCCTGTAATGAGTATCCTAAAAATTTCATGGACTGTATTTGCTGCAGCTTCGCTAAATCTTCAAATCCATACAGCTTGTGGCCAGATCCATTTTGCTTTGCTGGTGTTAGTAATCCTAATTCTTCATAAAATCTTAACGTCCTTACTGTTGTTCTTGCACGCTTTCCAAATTCACTAATTGTAAAAGCAAGTTCTTGATTTTTCATAAAATTATTCCTCCATCAATATTGGTATAATTTAAGATTAGCGTATGACGTAACGGAGGAAGCAAGTAAAATTATAATAATTTGGTCCGTTAATTCCAATTGATCTTACTGCTTACTTAGGTTAATAAATTTAGATCTATATGAGCGATATGGTAATCCAGCAAATATTAAACCTATTAGAGATACGAAACCTAGTACCACACAAACTATTCCTATAGTCTGCGTTACCCATGAACTTAAACCAATCAAGAATAAAGAAATTGTTAAAATAAGTAATGGAAAAGCTATTCTTTTCATTTGATTCATTTCTCTGTTATATTTTTCAATTATTGTTGTGTCATCTGAATAGATTGGTTCAGTACCCTCAGGTGCACAAAAAACATGTATATGATTGCCAATTGAACAGACATGTGACCATTTTGCTGCTTCGAAAAAAGCCAGATATTCATCATCTATAATCCTTTGATAATCAAAATTATAAACAAGATTTTGTGGACTTCCTTTTCTCAATTTGTAACCAAACGGAACAAAACTTTCCAATAACCACCCTTTTTCAGCATACTCACTTAACTTTTTCATGTCCTCTTCTTCAGTGAAAGCCAAGCCTCCACTAAACACGAATTTAGTTTTTTTCACTAGGATTCCCTCCCCACATTTTTTAAAACTTCTTCTGCATGATTGACCATTTGTCTTCTACGCTGGACTGCATTCTTCAAAAGTTTAATGCCTCTTTGGGTCGCTATATAGGACTTGCGTTTTTCATTACCATCGTTAACTTCTTCTATCAAGTTAGCATCTAAAAGCTTTCTAATTGTCGTATATATTGACGCAGGCCCAACTATAAATCCATTATTTGTGATTTTCTCTATGTACTTCATAATAAGGTAACCATGCCTAGCCTCAACTAATGATAAGAGAATGTAGTACGCAGTATCTGTCAGCTCGCCCGTTTCTAACGAATCCATTCTTGCCAAAAATATCACCTTCTCTTTATATCATTTAATGATATACAATAAAATTATAATATATCATTAAATGATATATGTCAATAAATTACATATTTTTAAAAATACATTAAATAAGTTCATTTCTATAATTTGTCACTATAATAGCAAGGAAGCTGACAGCAGCAAGAGCTGTCACTTTAAGAGTTAGGTTGAACCTATTTTAGGCACAATTTTGCACAGCCAACATTAAAAACCCATCTAACTTCAAATGAGAAAAAAGAAAAGATGGGTTTCTTCATTATTTACATCCTATTATTTATAGAACTATTCTGATCGTTTTAGTAAAAAACAACTGCTCATTGTTCAGCAATCGCGCCCGATTGTTGAAGATTGTATTTTTCAAAAAACTTACTTATGGTATGGTTCAGCACACTGTCTGTAATGGCAAGTTTTAAGGTTATCGTTTAAGCAGGCTCCATGAGATTTGCTGTGCATTCCCTGTACGAATGTGCAAATAGAAATAAGCTGTAAGCGTCAAGTAAAATTGAACACTTTTTGCTCATTATTTTTGAACAGTTTTTTCTCCAAAAATGGAAGTTCTATGTTTCATTCTGTAACTATCGCCGTTTAGATGAACAATCTCAGAACGGTGTGCAATTCTGTCTAAAATTGCCGTGGTGATGGCTGGATCACCTATCAAGTCTCCCCAATCACTTGGCCCTTTATTGGATGTAAGAATGATAGATGCACTGTTGTAAAGCTCGTTAATCAAGTGAAAAAAAAGATTAGCCTCTTTTGAATCCATTGCCATAAACATTAAATCGTCGATGACAACCAAATTTGCTTCTCTAATCCTCTTGAGTCGTGCCTGAGATCTTCTTGTTATTTCCTCAGTCTTTAATGTGTGAATCAGTTCTCCCATTGAGATAAATGCAACTTTATAGCCCTTGTATATTGCTTCCAATCCTAAACCTATAGCTAGATGTGTTTTGCCAACTCCTGGGGGACCAAGGAGGATGAGATTGAACATCTGATCAAGCCAGTTCAGCTCGCTCAATTGTGTAAATTGCTTTCTGCTAAGCGATTGTTGTTCATTAAGATCAAACTCCTGAAGAGTTTTTTGGAAGGGAAAAGCAGCCCATTTCAGACGCTTTTCCATTTGTTTTTCTTCCCGTCTTTCTTGCTCATGCCCAAGCAATTTCTGAAGAAACTGGCTATAAGACCAATCTTCCGATTCTGCTTGCTGAATGATAGTCGGAACAACTTTAGCTGCCTCCGTCAACGTCAGTGATTTTAACTGATTCTGCATAGTTTCCAAAATCACGTTCATATGACTACTCCTTTAAATAATTCTTCATATTCCTTTGGATCTCTTACTGACGGCTTGGCCAATAAAATTGACTCATCGGCATCATTTAACGACTTTATTGGGTGAACTGCAGGGGACGGAGGCTTTGGATTAGTGTTCAATAAGCGTTGGCGTTTTAGGTATTCAACGACATCGCTGAAGTCATTTGCGCTGTAAAGCTTCTTTTTTATACACTCTTCCATTGCTTGATTCATCAGATCCTCGTCAAGTTCCTCTATCGTTCTTCGAATTAATTGAAGTTGATCCCGGATGTACCTTGGGTACCCATGATAGATATTTTCCAGATAGTCATTTGCCTGATCTGGGTTGTTGAATTTGGCTGCTAAATGAGAAATGTATTCTGGTATGCCTCGGGACCGGTCACGAGTATGGTTTCGATCCTGAACTAGCTTTCCCTTGCCTGTTTCTAGTCTATGGTCCGCAATTACATTTCTTTCTGCTTTATCGTGTATAACCAGACGCCCATCATCAGTAATTATCAAGTAAACCATCTTGTCTTTTTTATAAGTTCCGAGAGGAACAGAATATCGGTTTGACTGATACAAGATGGTATTGTCCTTTCGGACTGTCCTTGTTATACTCATCTTATTATGAAATGTTTTTTTGTTTGTGATCGGTCTTAAGTGTTGCTTTTCTTCGATGAACACTTCTGCCGGTCTTTTTTTTGTAGTGTTATGGATTTTACCGTTCCCAGTACGATCCAACCATTCCAAACACTGTTCGTTCCATTGGTCAAGGTTATGAAAAACCCGGTGTTTGGCAAAGTTTTTCTTGATGAATTTGACCGTATTTTCAATTTTCCCTTTGCTTTCTGGGTCAGCTTTACGACAAACGCGAAGATTAAGATCTCGTTCTTGCCGATAACCCTGAAACTCAGAAGTCAGGATGAGATCGCCAGAGTTCTCACTTACTACGATGAGAGAATCTTGATCATAAACAAGTTCATTAGGAATTCCTCCAAAGTATTCAAACGCGTTCTCATGGGTTCTGATTACATCCCTAGTGGTAAAGGGGCGATCAAGCCACTCCATATATTTATAACGGGAATTAGAAAGAACGAATGAGATAAAGTACAGTTTGACTTCCTTACCATTGGATGCTTTCTGTTTGGTTTGACCAAAGTCAATCTGAGCCTGTTCCCCCATCGGGGGATCCTGAACAGCCTGATAACTTCTTGTGGGATGGGTCCTCTCAATATGATAAATCTCACGAAGCTCCTTTACATAACCTCTTACTGTACTTTCACCAACCATCAAGCGATTGTCTTTCTCCTTAAGCCAATCGAAAACCTGTGCAGCTGACATGTCTGGGTGGTACTTAAGCCAAGTTAGAATCAACTCTTTATGTGGGTCAAGCTTCCTACTTCTGGTTCGGATAGAAGCCAACCATTCAGTCATGTCTTCAGGATCTCTTTGCAGATAGGTATAAACTGTATTCCTTGCGATATCTAGTTTCCTCGCAATCTTGCTTATTGAAAATCCTTTTTTCCTAAGCTGATGTATTTCCATATACATGAGCCACTTATCCACCTTTCCTAACCCCCATCATTGTAAAATTCTAGACTATTAAAATAGTTATTTTACAATGATAGGGCATGTATTAAAATAGGGGAACTATTGAAGTTTTCAGTTGGTAACCGGCCCTCGGGCCGGTTACCAACTGAATCCTCCCCCTTATCAAATTGGCAAATAAGTGTTCAATTTTATCTAGCGTTTTCTGACTACTTTAGTCTAGCAGTTACATAAGCCCTAAAACATACTAGAATTAGTAATTTCAATCTATTTCCTCTTCTGACAATATGCATCTATAAACCCGTTAAAGACACTATGACTTAATTTAAAACCATATTTTTCGTAGAGTTTGCCAACAGCCTCATTACCATTAGCCACGTATACCCATAAATCATCTACATCTTCATGACTATTAAGCCAATCCATAGTCATGTTGGACAATTGTTTTCCTATACTTAAATTTCTATATTCATCATCCACATATAGTATTTTAAAAGTTCCAATGGTTTTTGGTACTTCATAGTTCTCAGGATAAAATCCTATACCGTCCAGTTCTGCTGCCCAATCAGGTTTTCCCTTCAAGTTATCTTCAGTTACATTTCCGATTGTTGCAAAGGCAAAACCTACTGGTCTTTCTTCATCAAAAGCGACTACCATGTGTTTTCTCAAGGTATTGGTATATTCCGGCTTCAATCTGTTATTGTAGTTCATGCTCGCCATAATATCAGGACGTATCGTTGCATGATCTGCTTGGAATCTCATCAACTGATTACATAATCCTTCCAAGAAATCAACATTATCGGTTGTAATGACTTTGTAATGAATATTCATCATAGTTTCTCCTTATATATTCTATAAAATTTGATCACAAAATTTGCTTTCCTCTATATCCTCATTATAATTAGAAATTTTAAAAATTTGTAATAGTTATTTACAATGATTATCATAAGTGTATCCTATGATAAAAAGAGGAGACACTCATGGAAATAAGAGAAATCTTATATGTGAAAACCGTTGCAGATTTTAAGAATCTGACGAAAGCAGCTGAATATTTGAATATTACTCAACCGAGTTTGTCTCAAAGTATAAAATCCATTGAAGACAGATTAAATACTCCGTTGTTTATAAGGAGTAAAAGAGGTATGGAACTCACACAAACCGGAATGAAATTTGTCAGGGATTCTACACTCCTTCTAAGTGAATATAAGCTTTTCATCTCCAAACTGAAAAATTATTCAAAAGAAGAAGCTTTATCTCATTCCATTGGTCTGTATAAACTTTCATATACAACACCTATCAATGATGCCATTATGAGTTTCATATCTGGTAATAGTAAAGATAATTACATAATTAAAGTGGAAAGCAACGAAAATTTAGAGATGATGTTGCTTTCCAATCAACTGGATCTTGCTATTATAAAATATACGCCCATTTCCAAGCGTCAATCGAAATTGTCATACGATGTATTATTCAAAGAAAAGCTGTATGTTCTGATGAGTCAATCCAATCCACTGGCATCATATGATAAGATTTCTGTGAGAAGCTTAGAAGGGAACAAACTGATAACTAGTGATATAAATGAATATCCCTATATTATGACACATGAGGTTCTAAAGAATGCTGGAATTGATCTTGAAGTCCACACCTATACTAACTATTCCAACTTATCCATGATACTGGATCTAGTTGAAAAGGATATGGGTATCGCCTTCGCGACTAAAGATGTTTGTACATACTTTGATCGAAAAAGAATTACTTATGTCCCTCTGATAGAAGACTATTTTTACGATATTTGTATCGTACAGAACGAAATGGATAAGAGAAGTGGAAAAAATAATGTATTAATAAATTATATTTATCATTTTCTAGGGTTAAATTTAGAAACTCATCATGATTAGAAATACGTGGAAAGCGTGAATGCCAGCCATCAACTTGTTAACCTATTTTCATTCATAGCTTAACATCCTGAAAGCATTGATATACAATCCTTTCAGGATGTTTTCGCATTTATTTATTGTACGGTTCACTACTATCAATTCAAAATTAACTCCTCTGCAATCTGGCCCTATACATAAAGAAAGAACACAATTCTTTTTGAAGAATCGCGCCCGATTGTTGAACAATCTTTTTTTTATTGGACAACAATTTAATTTCTTTAAAACGAATATTGTTCACATAATTAGCTGGATTTCTGTACTAGAAGATACATTGTATTAAAAGGATAAAATAGGGATCCGAAGGTTTTTCAGTACTTTCCACTTTGCAGGATTCTTTTTGTTTATGTTACGTAGAATTAAATATTACTTTTTTTGTATATATAATGATAAATAGCTGAAATAATGAGACCAACTATTGAACCCAAAATGACTGTAAATATCAACACTTTTATTAATTGAAAAAAAGTAATAGGGTCCTTTTGTAAAGAAAAGCCTAAAATAAGAAAGAGTACATAAGGGGAAATTTTCCACAATAATTTTCCTTTTTTCAAAATTTACCCTCCTTATATATTAAGTCATAAATTATAAACATATTTTACCATTTTATCCGCAGGCTCGATAGCCTTAGAAACGGTTCTTAAAGGCCTGATAACAGGGTTTGTGTTAAAACCGAAAAGAAAAGTAGCCAAGAATACGCTAAAGTTGTGGTTAAGGCATTTGATAATGCTTTTAGATATATCTTTTTGTAACTATAGAAACCAGTGGTCACTATTCAATTATAAATGGACAGAGAAGTTACAAAAACAGTGGTTTTTTGGTAACAAACATTGAAATTTTGTCCTCAAATCTCTCAAAAACAGCTATTTACTTTGCAGTTCATAGCAACTGCCCTGTCACTTGGCCATGAAGAGCTTTAAACAATTTCTAAAACGTAAATATTATCCTGAAACACTTCGACAAATTACGACATTACTGCTACAATAACATTTGTAATAGTAAAGAGAGGGATATTATGAAAAAGATTAGCAGTACACTGCATAAAATGATTGAAGAAAATAAACGTGAGATTTTATCCAATCAAACTAGATTGAGCGATATAGAGAAAAAGGTGGACACTAAAATTATTGCTAATGGTAAATAACTTAGATATACAAAAAGGGCTGCTAAATATAGGCAGTCTTCTTTTGATTCAAAATTTTTTAACGCTATATATTATTTATATAACTAAATTTCTAACGTCTTCATGAATAAAGCTCCATTTACTTAAATAAGAAACAAGCGATACCGTTATTCCAGTAATGCGTCCTATACATAAACAAAGAGCACAATTCTGTTGAAGAATCGCGCCCGATTGCTGAAGATCGTTTTTGCACAAAAGCACCAAGTTATCTTAAGTACAATATTTTTCTTTTGGATATAATACTCAACAATCAAATTCAGTGGTTTCAGATCCAAACAGAAGTTAACACTAAATCTTCAAACACCATAAATAGCACTTTATCCACTATTTTTTCTGATAAATGGGAGAAAATTTTTCTCTTCTGGATAGGTAGTGGGCTACTAAATATATTATGATTTGAATAGGAACTGAATAAGTATATCTCCATTTTGTCGGAACATAAATTTCCAACCAGTGAAAAAATGGTTCAGCAAGGTATGCAGAAAATAATCCGAATAAAATTGCTTTTATGAAGGGATTACCATTAGCTTTTACCTGTAGTAAAATCATAACCGATACTGGCATTAAGGTTATATCCCATGGAAAATAAGTTGGTACTATAGGTAGGACATTATATCTATAGTGCCATAGACTAAATTGGTCTCCTAATATATCCAAGGCAAGGGATATGGTCATTATGAAAAGACCAGCGTATAAAATACGGTCCGTACTATTTTTCTTACGAAATACATACCAAATAATCCAAGGAATTACTGATAATCCCACACCCAACCACCAAAGTCCTGAAAACACTACGTAATCTGACCAGATTTCAATCTTTTTTTGAATTAATTTATGGATTTCTACTATATTTTCGTCAATTAATTTGTTTACATTTTCTTTATGCCCCATCCATATACCTCTTTGTTTTTTCATTAACAATAGTTAGAGGTATTATTTGTTTATAATTGTGGTTTATTCCAATAAAAAAGCTCACCTCCAACTTCTTTTTTCTTAGATGAAATACAAATAATTCCCTTATTGTTCAATTAAACTTCATCCATTAGTTAAAGTAGTAATAACTTACATTGAGATGAAATATTTCCATCATCTTCAAGTTGATCTTTAACAATCAGGCCCTATACATAAAAAAAGAGCACAATTCTTTTTGAAGAATCGCGCTCGATTATTGAAGATCCTTGCAGGATCACACCCGTTCAATAAAAAATTTTACAAGGAAAACTTATAGCGTTACATGAAAAAAAGACGTTTACCGTCTTTTAAAAAGGAATTGTACTAACCTGCGTAAAATAAACAAGCCTAATCCAAGAATAATTATCATTAAAATTAACCCTGGTATACTTATGTTGCTTAACATAATTCTTGTTGAACTACTGCCATTTAACTGATTAAAGACCAATAAAACTGGACTTCTGAAACTGTTCATCGCTGCCCAATTCTTGATAACTAAAATGAAAAAAATTTAAAGGGAAAATTGCACAAACTAAGAAAATTAGTAAGTCAAAGAAAAAATAAAACAACAAAAAAATCAATTTTTTACAAACACATTCTTTTGTTGTATTGGTAAATAATACACGTGAGGTGATAAAGTGGATAAGAATACATTAAAACTCACATCTTCCGAAATAGGAACACTATGGGGAGAGTACGTGAACGGAACAATGACAGATGTGGTAAATAGATATATGGTCTCTATTATTGAAGATGAGGCAATAAAAAACATATTCAATGATGCAATTAAGACGTTTGAAAAACAAAAGCAACAAATCGTAACCTTTATGGAGAACGATGGGTTTCCCGTTCCAATTGGATTTACTGAATCAGACCTATTTAAAGGTAAACCAAGATTGTTTACTGATATATTTTGCTTGAATTATATACATATCATGACACTACATGGTTTGCTAGGACACACCACAGCATTAGGTGTATCAGTTAGAAAAGACTTAAGGGATTTTTACGATTCTTGCGATAACGATGCGAAAAAGATGTATCATCAAACAATCGAGTTATTGCTTGAGAAAGGGAACTTTCAGAGAGATCCTTTATTTTATCCAGCTAAAAACCCTGAATATATTTCAAGTAAAGATTTCTCAGATGGTTTTTTCAGAAAGGGTAGAAAATTAGCAGCAACTGAAATTATTAGTATTTCTTTCAACATAAAAAAAAGCATTATGGCTAAAACCCTTACTATTGCATTCAGCCAAGTCGCTCAAACAAAAGAAGTAAGAAAGTTTTTTACCGATTCCGAGAAAACGGCAGATAAGCAAATAAAGGCATTTGCAAAAATAATGCAAGATGATAACTTACCTGTACCTAAGTCTTGGGAAACAGAAGTGACTACTTCAACTGACTCTCCTTTTTCCGATAAATTAATGTTGTATCATATCGGTTTTTTATTTCAAGCTGCCCAAAACTATCATGGGGTTGGTTTAGCATCAGCTATGCGTACAGACCTTGTGACCACTTATGAAGGAACTATTCTAAAAAACCTTATGGTTACAAAAGAATGGTTTGATTTGATGGTAAAAAATAAATGGTTAGAACAACCGCCACTTGCTCCAAATAGAACTGAGATCGCAAAAGAAATATAATGTTCTTCCACACAGGAAGGGCATTTTTTTGTTTTCAAGAAAAACCCTTATTAAACAAACCTGCGATTTAGTTAAAGTGGAGGTCTTCACAATTTTGTCCTTCTTAGCAATTTTACCTTAAAAGTGATGTTCAACAATCTGGCCCGATTGCTGAATAAGAGTAATACCATTCATCAACTATGCTGGCCTTTAATTCACACTATTTTTAAGTAATAATATATTTTCTACAATAATGAACCGATTGGTTGAACAAAAATAAAGGGAACATTATTTAATGCCCCCCTTAAAATGAATTTATAGGTATTTCCGATGTACACCCTTTCCATCATAAGAAAACAACATCGTTCTGTCTTCAATCATCGTTTCCATATGAACCGGCCGGCCCCAGAGCTGGTGAATATATGGCAGAACTTTCTCAAGATACTTGACATCCAGTTCCACACCTTCATACCAGTGCTTCAAGTAAAGCTCGCCATTTTTCATATAGTCGCCGTCATTAACTGTAATATATGGAAAGCCGCCGTTGACTCGCATGTTCACTAATTGATCGCGCACACGCTCCCACTCTTTGTCGACGATTTTGTATTCTCTTCCTTGTTTTTGGAAAAGATACATGTCTTCTCTCATCACAAGGTCTTTTGTTAAATAATTGCGAAGGAACGATATATCCGACTCAATCTCCCGAACCTCAAAAATCTTTTCTCTTCCGGTGTTAGGCTTTACGCCCCGTTTCTTCATTTCTTCCGTTGGATTGTTATAACGTTCCTCAATGTCTTCAAAAATTTTGATTCCGAGATAATAGGGGTTGATTCCCGTCTTAGATGGCTGTACGACTCCGGCGTTTAATTTGGCAAATTCTATAGCTTCTCCGCTAGTTAAATCCAATTCCCTTATAATGCGCTGATGCCAAAACGATGCCCAGCCTTCGTTCATGATTTTTGTTTCCAGCTGCGGCCAGAAATAAAGCATTTCTTCCCGCATCATGGTTAAAATATCCCGCTGCCATTCCTCCAGCTCTCTGCTGTATGTCTCAATAAAGAGTAATAAATCTTTTTCAGGCCTTGGCGGAAACTTCTTCTTTTTCGGCTGCTTTTGTTCTTGCTTATCTTTTTCATCCAGCCCCCAGAGATCATCGTATGGGGAAATACTTCGATGCTCATCAATTTCCTCTTCATCCTCCAAAGACCAGGCCAATTTCGGCCTCATGAGCGATGGATCAATATGTTCATCAATCGCCAATACAGCATCCAGAAAGCTCTCCACTTCCTTTTTCCCGTATTGAATTTCATACTGATGAATCCGCTCTGCCGTTGCAGACATGCTTTCCACCATATCCCGCTTTGTATTTTGGAAGCGAACATTGTTTTTGAAGAAATCACAATGCGCCAATACGTGGGCAACAATCAATTTGTTTTGAATCAACGCATTGGAATCAAGCAAAAACGCATAACAAGGATTGGAGTTGATGACTAGTTCATAAATTTTACTTAACCCTAAATCATAATGAAGCTTCATTTTATGAAATTGTTTTCCAAAACTCCAATGTGAAAATCGGGTTGGCATTCCATATGCACCGAAGGTATAAATAATTTCAGCAGGACATATTTCATAGCGCATCGGATAAAAATCTAACCCAAAGCCGGTTGCGATCTCGGTAATTTCACTTATGGCATATTCAAGCCCCTTACGATCTTCCTCATTCATAGCCTTACCCCCCTTTTCCTCTTACCACAATGTATGAAGGAAAAGCAGGAATGATGAAACAAGATAAATGAAAACTCCCGTGACGTTATCTATTTATGTTGATTTTTTTTGCTTCGGCTGCAAGCATTAATCCAACAAATCGGTTTCGCTTCCATTCAGATTGAAAAACAGATAATGGTGGATTTGTTTCCCCAACAAGGTAGCTGATTTCAATCGTAAATCCAGGCCGATGATAGGCAGTAATAAACCAGTCGGTAAAACCGCCGCCAATTGCATCCTTTTCTGGCCTTTTCAGGGGGTAATCTGTTAATTTCGATATTTTTCTTGCTATAATATAATCCCTAATATAATGAATACCGTTCCGGTAACTCCAATAAATTTCTCTGCCCGCGGTATGGTAAGCAATAGCAATAGCGGGGTCAATAGTTTTGACGAAGTTAGTTAATGCAACGACTTCAGGCTCCACGAGAGGATTACTTCCCTTATAAGATTTATAACTTGGACCTGACGGGTCTTCATTTAACTCATTCCATCCTGATGGGTATTGCCGGTTTAAGTCCACACCCGCAGCATTAGCTTTCCATCTTTCGAAATTAGCTAATCCTTCATTCATGTTCAGTAAATTCTTTCTGTACAAAGGGGAAAACTGTTTCAATTTACTTTGCTGTATAGCTACACCATCAGGATTTAACATCGGTATAAACCAAATGGATACTTCATTCAAGATCTCGGTAGAAAATCCTCCTGTACTTCTCTGGTGTTTATATGCTGACGCATAAGTTTCGAGCATTTTCATTAATAAGGTACTTGTCAGCCATTCCCTGCCATGGTGGGAACCAATGAACAAGATGTTTTTCTTACCTTTCCCCAATTTAATGGCCCAAATCGGTATGCCGAAATGGCTTTTTCCAATCTCTTTGATTTCGATTTGATTTTTATATGATTTCATTATTTTTTTCAGATCTTGTTCCAGTAATTCATATGTGTATGGTTTATTAGTTTGAACCATACCTGCACGTGCCGTTTGTTCATATAAAGGGAATAAAAGCATCATTACACATAAAAATCTTCTCATGAAGTCTCTCCAAGTTCGGAATGATCTATTTTATACAGGTAATACTTGATAACCGCTTTAATATGCAGTGACAACATTTTCTGCGATTGTTCTTGCCAGTTTGTCATACAATAATCTCAACTCCTAATAAGGAGGAGAGAAATGAAATGAATAAATTGGATTATGACCGAGCGTTGTATTATACTCATCGGTCGGAATGGGATAATTTATTGATATTAATGGTTCGTACCACTGACCATTTTTTATCAAAAAAGATTGAGCATTTCCTGCATGCATACAATTTTGAACGTGATTACAGTGTCATTGAAACCAAACTATACAACCTGCTCAGATATATTGACCATGCCAATGAAACAGCAGATCAACTACCAGAAGATATTCCGATGTATAGTCTTCCCTGAATGAACAAGTACATGCAAAAAAGGTGAGAAACTTTTAAAACCGGACGAAAGAATTCCACCAACCATGAGCACGGCTTCTTAAATTCGAAGCCGTGCTTCGTATGGTTTATAATAATGACAGCATAAGTCTCCACTATTTCTTTAAGGAGGAATCATCTATGACCCCTCACATTTTAATCATTGAAGATGAAGGGCAAATTGCCAGGGTTTTAAAAATGGAACTAGAATTTGAAGGCTATCGCGTTACTGTAGAACATAATGGAAGAATAGGACTGGAAACGGCGTTACAATCCAATATTGACTTAATCTTATTGGATGTGATGCTGCCTGAACTGAATGGAATTGAAGTATTGAGAAGATTGAGGAAGGTTAATCAAACATTACCGGTTATTCTTTTAACGGCCAGAAATACTACATTTGATAAAGTTGCCGGGTTGGACCAAGGTGCAAATGACTATGTGACAAAACCATTTGAGATCGAAGAATTATTAGCCAGAATCCGTTCCTGTCTTCGCCACACCTCATCAACTAGACAAAGAAAAGAGGATTCTATTCTGGCGGTCAGTGATTTAGTGGTCAATATCGAAACAAGGGATGTGACCAGGGAAGGAAGCTCCATTATTCTTACGCCAAAAGAATTTGATTTACTTGTTTATTTATTAATGAATAAAAATAAAGTAGTTACTCGGGAAAACATTTTATTAAATGTTTGGGGCTATGATTATGAGGGGGAAACAAACGTCATTGATGTCACCATCAGACATCTTAGAAAAAAGGCAGATGAAGGCTTCTCATCACAATTAATTACCACAGTAAGAGGAATTGGTTATACCATCAAGGAGTCATAAAATGAAAATTACAACAAAGATTAATTTGTTAACGACTGTTTGGATGCTCTTCATCTTAATGTTTATCAATATTGTCGTCTTTTTTCTTTTTATGAAAACAACTGTAAATATGGAAACCAATATGATATTTCAGCAGGCCGATGACATTTTAAATGATATTCATGGCATGCCTACTCGAAGTGTAGAAGGAGAATTAAAGGATTACTTAACCAGCCATTCCTATATTCGAATTATACAACCTGATGGAAAAACGTTTTATGAAGTGACGAATGATAAGCCTTTCGCGCAAAAAATTAAAGGTAAATTTGTCCGGGCAGACGAGTCTATTCAAAAAATGATCACTCTGGATAATGAAGAAATACAAGTATTGATTATTCGTGTCCCCATTCAGCAAAATCATCACGTCAAAGGTACACTGGAAATCGGAGAACAATTATCAGGCCTAGAAATGAGAAAAGACATTTTGTTGTGGATTCTCGGTCTTTGTACTCTCTTAGCCGTTGTTATGTCTATATTTGGCGGCAGATGGCTTTCCAACATTATCATGAGGCCCATTTCCAATATGATTAGAACAATGGAAGATATCGAGCAAAGCGGTGTCCTTAAGAAAATAAATATCCAGATAGAAACGAAAGATGAATTACAGACAATGGCCAAAACCTTTAATCGTATGATTGACAGGCTGCAAAATAATATGGAAAAGCAATCTCAATTCGTTTCAGATGCTTCACATGAACTTAAAACGCCGTTAACCATCATTAAAAGCTATGCTAATCTTTTAAGGCGGCGTGGACTTCATGATAAAGATCTGGCTGAAGAAGCAATCCAGGCCATTCACTCAGAAGCAACCAGAATTCAAAAAATGACTGAGACCTTTCTTGATCTTGCTTCCTTAGAGAACGACCAATCATTAGAAATGAGTAAAGTAGATCTTATTCAGCTTTGCCAAAGTATTCAAAAACAATTGAAAGAGGTCTACAAGCGGGAAATCCATTTGTTTTATTCAGGAACATCCTTAACCTTGCTTGCAGATGAATTAAAATTAAAGCAAGTGATCATTATTTTATTGGATAATGCCATTAAATACAGCCAACAGAAAATTGAAATATTCCTTGAAAAAAATGAACAGCAAACGATTATTAAAGTAAAAGATTATGGAATCGGTATTCCTCAAGAGGAAATTGAAAATATTTTTGAACGATTTTATCGAGTGGACAAGGCTAGAAGTCGTGAAACAGGCGGTTCAGGCCTAGGGCTGCATATTGCCAAAAGGATTGTCAGACTCCATAAAGGGGATATCAAAATTTCAAGTCATGAAGGGACTGGGTCAGAGGTAACGATCTATTTGCCTAATAACAGTCTAATAATGGAGGAAGCCTAACATGATCGTTTTCCTTCATCGGTTCCCTAAAAACGAATAAATTCCGAAAGGGATCAGCCCTCCGGAATTTATTCAACTTCTCCACCTCTTAAATTTCTTGTACCATTTTCAATTTATGGTCCACTAAATCCATAAAGGCCTTATCAATTTCCTCTAGCCTTGCATGGCTCTCTTCAAGACTATTGCTGTTTACCCCAAAGTAGAACTTTACTTTCGGCTCTGTACCTGAAGGTCTTAGGCAAACCCATGAACCGTCTTCAAAAAGATATTTCAGAACATTGGATTTCGGAAGATCAATTTTCTCTTCACTATTTGCCAATTTTCGAGTACTAGTTAAATAATCCTCCGCTGCAGCCACTGTAAACGATCCTAATTTTGTCAGCGATTCGTTACGGAATGACGCTAACAAGGATTGAATCATTTCAGCCCCTTCCTTGCCTTTAAGGGTTAAGGAACGCAGTCCTTCCTGATAATATCCGTACTTTTCAAATACTTGCATCAAGCCTTCATAAAGTGACATGCCCTGCTTCTTGTAATAAGCACACACTTCAACTGCCAAAAGTGCAGCTTGAACAGCATCCTTGTCCCGTGCAAAGTCCCCTATTAAGTATCCGTAGGATTCTTCATATCCAAATAGGAATGTATGCTCACCTGTTGCTTTATATTCTTTTATCTTTTCAGCTATGAATTTAAATCCTGTCAACACATCTACAGTTGGTAACTGATGGGCAGCAGCAATCTTCCGGCCAATTTCGGAGGTTACAATTGTCTTTAATACCACGCCATTTTCTGGTAATGTCCCCTTTTGGACCTTCTGCGAAATAATGTAATCAAGTAATAATGCACCTGTTTGATTACCGGTTAACACGATATATTCGCCCTCAGAATTCTGTACTGCAATCCCTAAACGGTCAGCGTCCGGATCAGTTGCAATTAAAATGTCCGCTCCCAATGCTTTTCCGTCGCGAATGGCCAATTCAAATGCAGCATGCTCTTCAGGGTTAGGACTCTTGACTGTAGAGAATTCTGGATCCGGAAGCTCCTGCTCCTTCACGACCGTTACATTTTCATAGCCTAATGCTGCTAAGGCAGAACGCACAGGCTTATTCCCTGTTCCATGCAATGGTGTATAAACAACTTTTATATCCACTTCTTTCGCAAGACCTGGATTTTCGGAAATTGTCTTTAACTTTTCAATGTATGCTTGATCAATCTCTTCACCGATTGTTTTAATAAGGCCTGCTTGACGTAAGTTTTCTTCACTGTTCACTTCAATCAATAGTTCATTTTCAATAGCATTTACCTTTAAAATTACTTCATCGGCTGCATCAGGCGGTAATTGCGCCCCGTCTGATCCATAAACCTTATAACCGTTATATTCCGGTGGATTGTGGCTAGCGGTCACCACGATTCCCGAAAAAGCATTTAAATATCTTAAGGCAAATGATAATTCCGGTGTCGGTCTAAGTTCATCAAATACGTATGTTTGGATTCCGTTTGTTGCGAGTGTTTTAGCAGCTTCCATCGCAAATTCAGGTGATTTGTGCCGTGAATCATAAGCTATCACAACTCCGCGCTGTTTTGCCTCTTCTCCTTGCTCTTTTATGTACTCGGCCAATCCAGCAGACGCCTTGCGAACTGTATAGATATTCATCCGGTTTGTTCCTACACCAATCTCTCCGCGCATTCCGCCCGTACCAAATTCTAAATTTTTATAAAATGCTTCCTCTAAAAGCTTTTCATCATGCATGATTTTTCCTAATTCATTTTTTAATTCTTGATCCAAGTGATCAAAGTCCATCCAACTCTTTGCTGTTGTTTTCCAATTCATTATGTTAACCCTCCTAGAATTATGTACTTTAATAAGTTTCTAAGTTAAAGCGTGAATCTCCTCTTTAAATCAGACAAAATCTGCCGACAATTTTCGCGAAAATTCATCATACCCTCTATATATAATATTACCCGCAAATGGCTTAAAACTTTATTATAAAACAAAAAGCCTGCACGGGGCAGACTTTTGTTAAACTAGTAATTGATTATGAGCTTTCATATACATACTGAGAGCCGAACTATTTTTCATGCTTTTGGCAGAAACAAACTGTTCATATTCGAATGGGAAAAAGAGTCCTAAATCCTGCAGGTTTGCAGCATTTTTATTAAATAATTCAGCATATTGCTCATCAAGATCTGTTGTCTCCAAAATGGAGATGAGCGTTTGAATGCTAGCCATTACCTGAAAAGCATCTTTTAATGTGCCAATCTCTTCAAATTGCTGATCAGAGGTATGCAGAACCTTTAACTTTTCAAACTGACTGATTTCATCATCTGTAAAGTACAAAGGAAAAATATTTGAATATACGTACCTTACCAGTTCACAAATTTCTTCTTCTTGACCTGGTGTCGAGGCGAAAACAATCTTCACTAAATAACCCACCTTTGCCAACCCATATTTCTGTCTGTATTATATAGGATAAGAATAACATAAACAGGCGAGTATGAATGGTGGTAATTAAAACCATAGTAATACAAAGGAGATTTTATGCTGAATACAATTCGAAAGGGCGAATGGTTGGAAATCATCATCCAAGAGAAATGGGATGGAAAAACAGTCGAGGATATTTTTCGTCAGGAATGGGAAGCTCCCAAAAAATTGACTCACATATTCCGAATGGACAAAAAAGTACGTATGGATGGACAAGCCGTGAATTGGACAGTACCTCTTACGGCGGGTAAAAGGTTAGAAATCCACCTTTTTGAAGAAGAGGAATTTACGATCCCGCCTCATTATCAAGAAATTAACATACTATATGAAGATGATCATGTTCTTGTGCTGAATAAACCTCCCTTTATAAACACGCATCCTAATGACAATGAGCATGATATACATACACTTTTAAATGCCGTTGCATTTTATATGCAGGCAAAAGGAGAAATTAGGAACACTCGACAGGTACATCGGCTGGACCGTGATACAACAGGAGCTATACTTTTTGCTAAGCATGCATTAGCAGGGGCTATTTTAGACCGCATGCTTGAAAAAAGGGAAATTAAAAGAACCTATCTGGCAGTAGTTCATGGACTATTAAGGCAAAAAAAAGGGACCATAAAAGAACCAATTGGGCGTGACCGGCATCATCCCACCAGAAGAAGAGTATCCGTTTCCGGACAAACAGCTGTTACTCACTATGAAGTAGTAAAAGAAGACAAGACAAATAAATTAACCTATGTTAAATGCTGGCTTGAAACAGGCAGAACCCATCAAATCCGAGTGCATTTTAGTCATATCGGCCATCCACTGGCAGGGGATCTTTTATATGGTGGAAAACCAATTGCAGACAGACAGGCTCTTCATGCAGCTAAGCTCGAATTTCTGCATCCTTTTAGCGAAGAAGAAATTATATGTTATGCAGCTTTTATTGACGATCCTTCCTTTTTTGTAGGGATTGATGTTTATACACTTTAAAAGCCTCCCAATGATGGGAGGCTTCAGATTGTAGACAAAAGGCATTTCAAAAGTTCCGATTCTGGCGCCCTTTTCTAAAATTGGGATTTTTCTGTTTGATTTTTCTTAAGGTAGACCCCGGCGGGGTCTATTTTTATGCCATTTCTGGACTTTTCCAAGTCCATAGCCAACTTCTTTAAATTCATAGCAGCAAAAGTAAGCATCGCCTGCATGGACAATTTTTTAAGACCTCTTAAGGTTGTCCATCGCATACCATGCTTTTCTTTCGCATCCGCGAATACACGTTCAATTGTTTCTTTACGACGTGCATATATTATTTTATTCTCTTCTGTATGACGAAGATGTTCAGCCTCTTCAAGATATGGTTCCCAGATATGTCGTTGAATGAGCTTTTGATGATTTTGACTTTGTGTACATTGTGCTAGGAGTGGGCAATCCTTACATATAACAGGATTAGAGATGTACTGTCGATAACCTTCCTTAGTAGTCGTTCTATAATCCAGAACTTGTCCTTCCGGACATATGTAACAATCAAAGTGCTCATCATAGACATAATCGTGCTTTTTCAAATATCCCTCCTTTGTACGTGGTCGTGTATAGGGTAAAGCAGGGCGAATTTCATTTTCAATTAAATATTGAGCAATAGCAGGTGTTTTATATCCGGCATCAGCAGCTACAGCATTAGGTTTCCCACATTTTTCAATGACCTTTTCAACTAGAGGCTCTAACATTGTACTATCATGAACGTTACCTGGAGTTACAATAGTCCCCAGGACAAAACCATTTCTATCTGCGGCTGTATGAAATGAATAAGCAAATTGCTTTGTCCTTTCGTCTTTTACATAGTAACCACTCTCCGAATCTGTTGTACTTTCTTTTATTTCTTTGTTTTCTTCTTTTTCATATTTATCTGGTGGGATGGGCTTTTTCCCATGTTCTTCACGATCACTATTAATTTCTGCTTGAAGACGTGCTTCATAAGCTTTTGATTCTTTCCGAACTACTTTCTTTTCGAATTTGCGTTTATTTGCACTTGCTTTAACGTGAGTTGAATCAATGAATACATGTTCCGAACTAACTAACTTTTTATCTGCTGCCTCTTTTAAAATACGGTAGAAAATTTGTTCAAATAAGTCTGTATCCTTAAAACGACGTTCGTAGTTTTTACCAAAAGTTGAAAAGTGGGGTACTTTATCATAAAAACCAAATCCTAAAAACCAGCGATACGCCATATTTGTTTCAATTTCCTTTATCGTTTGACGCATCGAACGGATACCGAAGGTATATTGAATGAAAGCCATCTTAATTAATACAACAGGGTCAATACTTGAACGTCCGCGCTTAGTTGAGTACAAATCTTCAACCAATGAATAGATAAATGAAAAATCTACTGCGGCTTCTATTTTGCGAACCAAGTGATCAGCAGGTACAAGTTGATCTAAGGCAATCATTTCAATTTGGTCACGATTTATCTGTGTATTTTTCGAAAGCATTCCATCCACCTCTATTAATTCTCTGTAAATAAATTATACAAAAGGCTGTGTTAATGTACATTATTGATTTTTACACTCTGTTGATTGGAGTGGAAGGCGGCGAAGACTCCTGCGGGAGTACGGGACAGGGGAGACCCCGCAGGCGCTGAAAGCGCAGAGGAGGCTCCCCGAACCGCCCGCGGAAAGCGAAGCCGCCTGGAACGGAAATCAACAGACAAGTTTAATATGGCCAAACAAAAAAGACTGTCGATTTTAAACCCGAAATCCTTCGGATTTGTCGACAGTCTGAAGCCTCCCAATGATGGGAGGCTTTTTTCATCCTATTTTCTATCTGTTAACCGGCTTTTCTAAATGCCCGCATGATAAATCCTACTAGTAGAGCAAGTACGGCAGCACCGATCACGGCTGGAATGATGGCGAAATTAGCAACGTGAGGCCCCCAATTTCCCAATATTAATGTTCCAAGCCATGCTCCTACAAACCCTGCAATGATATTACCAATAATGCCGCCAGGAATATCTCTGCCAACAATTAGCCCAGCTAACCATCCTATTATACCGCCAACAATTAACGACCAAATAAAGCTCATTTAAGAACACTCCTTTTTATATCCATAGTTTTCCTAACCCACAAGCTTCTGAGCCGCTGTTTCAGGCAATTCTTATTTGTGCCTGTACTTTTAAAATACCCCGTTTTCTTATTTATACTCACATAATGAAAAGTAAGCATTTACCATAATACGACAGCGGACTTCTGCCCTACCCGCGTTTTTTTACACACTCCAAAAGAACTGGATAAATTCCAAAAACACCAACTTCCATCCTTAATATTCAGAATTTTCTAATGTTAAGTTTTTGTAAATTTAGTTTAAATTTTTACCCTAATAAGACATTTTTCAGCTAAAATAGAGCCTGTTGGTTTAATTTTCGATTGCAAAATGGAGGATATTTAAAATGGCATTCAAGAAGAACGATAAATTTTCGACATTATTATCTAATATTTCCGTTAACCTTAAAGAAAGCGCTAATTTCTTTACCGATTATAAACTGAAAGATATCAGCGATTTGAAAATTTTCTCAGAAAAAATGAAGGAATTTGAATCAAAGGGCGATTCTTATGTCCATGAAGTGATAAAAGAATTAAATGATGCTTTTATTACACCAATTGAACGTGAAGATATCCTTCATTTAGCTATGAGCATGGACGATGTTCTCGATGGATTGGAAGGCACTGCTGCTATGTTCGAAATGTATTCCATTACACAAGCCGATGATTTCATGAAGCAATTCGTGGCAGCCATTCAAAGCAGTGTTCATGAAATTGATAAGGCAGTTGCACTTTTATCGAATAAAAAGCTTCCACAAATTAGAGAGCACGCCATCAAAATCAAGGACTATGAATCAAAATGCGACAATATTCTGCGTCATTCCATTAAAAATCTGTTTAATGTGGAAAAAGACCCAATCCGTATTATTCAATATAAAGAAATTTACGAAAACCTTGAAAATGTGGCGGACAGCTGTCAAAACGTGGCAAATACGCTTGAAACCATTATCATGAAAAATGCCTAAGGAGCCAAAAAATGAGCTTAGTTTTTATCCTTACGATTCTGATTATCATTTTTGCACTTGGCTTTGACTTTATTAATGGGTTTCATGATACGGCAAATGCCATTGCTACATCTGTTTCGACTAAAGCATTAAAACCCCGTCATGCCATCATCCTTGCAGCTGTTATGAACTTTGTTGGCGCCCTAACATTTACTGGTGTTGCTAAGACGGTTTCCAAGGATATTGTAGATCCCTTTACATTACATAATGGGTCGATTGTTATTCTGGCAGCTCTGATTGCCGCTATTTCGTGGAACTTAATTACTTGGTACTATGGAATCCCAAGCAGTTCCTCTCATGCAATTATTGGATCGATTGCCGGTGCTGCCGTTGCTGCAGAAGGTTTTAATTCACTTAACTACAGCGGTTTTATTAAAATTATTGAGGCACTTATTCTTTCGCCAATTTTAGCGTTTGTAGTTGGATATATTTTGTATAGCATTTTTAAAGTAGTATTTAAAAATTTCAGTTTGGCAAAAACCAATCGCGGTTTTCGCTATATTCAAATTGCCACAGCAGCATTGCAGTCCTATTCCCATGGGACAAATGATGCCCAAAAGTCAATGGGGATTATTACAATGGCGCTGATCGCCAATAAATATTTGCCTCATAATGCTGAAGTTCCATTTTGGGTACAAGTATCTTGTGCCATTGCCATGGGGCTCGGAACTTCCATCGGAGGATGGAAAATTATCAAGACTGTTGGCGGAAAAATTATGAAAATCCGCCCGGTTAATGGCGTGGCTGCAGACTTAACTGGAGCAGCTATTATTTTCGGAGCTACTTATATCCACTTGCCAGTCAGTACAACACACGTTATTTCTTCGGGAATTCTTGGTGTTGGGGCTTCTCACCGTTTAAAAGGTGTAAAGTGGGGAACAGCCCAGCGAATGATTATTACTTGGATCATAACGCTTCCAATCACTGCATTAATTGCAAGTATTCTTTATTTTGTTTTAAATCTCTTTTTTTAATAGACAAAAACCAGGGAATTTGTTTTCTCTGGTTTTTTTACTCTGATACACCCTTTCGCTTCATCTCTCCCCAGCTCCTTTTTCCTCTTATCATGTTCCATACTCCTTCACAGCGCCAAAAAACCGTTAACGGCCTGTACCAAAGTGTTTCCGTTAATGAAAATACAAAAAGCTTGAGAATGTCAGTGACCTTTGGATACTTGGTTAAACTCCATTCCTCTAGAAGTACAGCCGTCATTGAAAATATGGACCCATACAAACATGTTAGAAGGAATAAGAGAATCGCGAATTCGATATAGCTCCCCCTTAGTAAAAAACAAATCATCATCATCACATAACCGATTAATTCAATAATAGGCCCCGAAAACTCCACAATCCAAAAGTAAGGAAACGCAAGCAATCCAATTGAGCCATATTTAGGGTTAAAGGTAATCTCTCGATGTGCCCATAAGCTTTCTAAAAGGCCTTGATGCCATCTGCGCCTTTGCCTCCGTAAATATTTCATTGATTCTGGGACTTCAGTCCAGCATACAGGATCAGGTACGTATACTATTTTCTTTTTCAAGCGACTTTCCTTTAACATTTTATGGATTCTTACCACCAGCTCCATATCTTCGCCTACCGTATTTGTTCGATAGCCGCCTGCCTTGATTACCCAATGCTTTGAAAAAACACCGAAAGCGCCGGAAATAATCAGTAAGATGTTATACCGGCTCAAGCCGATCCGTCCCATTAAAAATGCCCGTAAATATTCGATGATTTGCATCATTACTAAAGGTTTATTGGGTAAACCAATCTTGTATATAAATCCATTTTTAATTTGGCATCCATTAGCAATACGGACGCTTCCGCCCGATGCAATCACTTCTTCATTTGAATCAATGATTGGTTTCATCACCTTTAGAAAAGCATCCTGTTCCAATACTGAATCACCATCAAGCGAGCAGAAATAGGGATAATGTGAAAAGTTAAGCCCTACATTCAAAGCATCAGCTTTACCGCCATTTTCTTTATCAATTAGAAAAAGGTTCGTAAGAATGGATGATTGGTAAATTTTTTTAATTGGCTTAGACTCTACTTGCTTTCTTACAACTTTTGAAATTTCTTTCATCTGATAATGCTCAATCATTTTTTCGCATGTATGATCTGTGGAGCCATCATTCACCACAATAACCTCAAATAAGGGGTAGTTTATACTTAGCAAAGATCTCACACTTTGAATGATCCCTGCTTCCTCATTATAGGCAGGGACAAGAATCGAAACCGGCTTGGTATAAATATCCTCCATATAGTCTTCATATACCTGATCCCGTTCCAAATGATATTCTCTCCGCAGCTGTAATAATGAAATAATCATAATAACGGAATAAAAAAGGATGACAATAATCATGTATATAGCGATAAACCAAGCAAATCCTGTTACCATTCCCCATAGTATAGAATGCATATCTCATCCCCCTTTATGGAGCCACTCCCATGCCATGTCCCTTGCAAATGAATCTGTTGAAGTTTGTAAAACCTCCATTAGGATTTGCTTTCCTTTAACAAAATGGCTGATGGACTCTCCGGCTTGAGAACGGACCCACCAGGAGGAGTCCTGCAAGAGTTCCACTAAACGAGGGAGTGCTTTTTCTTCTCGCAGTGTTCCGATTAATTTGGCTGCAAGCATTCTTTCTTCCCATTTTGGTGAATAAAGAAGTTCCATATATGTGTCAATATCTTCAACATATCCAATATTCGCCAATGCCTTTAAAACTCTAAGACGTATTTCTCCTGAAGAGAGTGGAAAGATCTGCTCCAAGAACGGCAGATAATCCGTTTCTCTTTTAATCGAAATCACGTCTAATACCGCCTTTTGCAAAGTAGGATTACTTTCATGATAATTTTGAACAAATTGTTCAAAATGCTGAGTTTCCAGGCGGAACAAAATATTGCGAAGCTCGATTTCAGTCAAATAACCGTACCTCTCTGTCAGCAGTTCAAATATTTTCTCAAATTGAAACAATGCAAGGATCCTAAGTGCATGAAAATGTTCTTCGCGTGACAGATCGGTTTTCGTCCTATTATATACATCTTCTTCAAGCTGAATCATCTTAAAGTCCTCAATATGATAAAGCGTATTCATACGAATACTCCACCGTTTATCATGCAGCCGTTTCTGATAATATTGTCCTAAAGCTGATTGAGCTATTTCAGATAAGTGTCTTCTCTCATCCTCTCCCTCCAATACTTGTGTATATTTACTCAATAATTCTTCCACAGCCTTTTGTTTAGTTAAACTGTCCAAAACTAAATCTCTTGGCGATGCGGGCTCGGTAATCATTTTCATGAGAAGTGGATGATATTCCTCTTTATAATGCTGAATCTGTTTTCTTTTCATAGAAGCAATGGCTTTTCGTACCATTAAATAACCTAAGATTATGATTAATAAAACTACAAAAGAAATAATGAGAAAAGCAAGTAAAAATAGTTGTTTCTTCAGCATCTTATTTCATCCTGGTGATCAATCGCTTGATCCTCGCCTGCAGTTCTTTTATGCCAAACGGTTTTGTGACATAATCATCTGCACCAAGTTTTAATGCTCTTTCAATATCAGCCTCGCTCTTTCTGCCCGATAACATAAAGACAGTAGCATTACTCTCTTGTTTTACTTTCTGCAAAATTTCAATTCCGTCCATAATTGGCATAACGCCATCTAGAATTAAGAAGTGCTTGCCTTCTCTATTCAAACGTTGTGATTCAAAAAACTGAAGGCCATCAGCAAATGCCTCCATATCCAATTGAAACTCCTCAAAATCCATTGTTTTTAAAATTTGCAGCAGCATGGAACGGATGATCCGATCATCATCAATAATGGAAACATATATTATTTTCTTTCCCATCCCATTTAGTGACTGAAGATCAAATTCATCCAACCTATGTTCATGATCCATTGTCAGATGAATGAATCCATCAAGAAAACTTCTTAAAACGTCAGTATTAAACAGCTTCTGGTCCATTTTGTTCAGTTGCTCTAACAAGCTTCCCGAAAGCTTGTGCAAATCTTCAAGCTCCAATATTCCTGAGTTTCCATGGATTAATTCAAGAAAACAAAAGACATCAATTTTGGTAATAACATCTTGATCCTTTAAATCAAACCAAATCTCCAGTTGATTTCTAATAATTTGAATTACCAGGTTTTTATATTTCTTTACTTCCAATAATGACACCCCGATTAGGAACGGTTCATTACACTCCTGTTTAACCTATTATTCCTCTTTTTGCGGCAATCTTGTATTGGTCTAATAAAAAAAGCTTTTCGCTACGCGAAAAGCTTTTTGTTTATTGATGAATGAATTTCATGATCCAATCCAGGACCACTCCGCCAAAGTATACTCCGAACACGCCAACAACTGCTGAGAAAACTGGCGGTGCGGGTAATGGAAGTTTTAAAAATTTAAATAGCATCCCGACAATTAAACCGGCAATTAATGCCATAAAGACTTCTTTCATCTGATCTCCCTCACATTTGGGTTTAATAATTGCTGGTGCCTATTTCTCCCTTTACAATTGAAATTCCTGAGCTGGCGCCAATTCTTGTTGCTCCTGCTTCGATCATGGCTAATGCATCTTCACGGCTGCGAACTCCGCCTGATGCTTTTACCCCAAGCTCAGGACCGACAGTTTTTCGCATTAATCGGATATCCTCGACTGTTGCTCCACCAGTTGAAAATCCTGTAGAAGTTTTAACAAAATCTGCCCCGGCTTTTACGGATAATTCACATACTCTTACCTTTTCTTCATCCGATAATAAGCACGTTTCAATAATCACTTTTACCAGTGCTTTTCCTTTTGCCGCATCTACGACTGCACGGATGTCTCTTTCAACTAACTCATCATTTTGGTCCTTTAAGGCGCCAATATTAATGACCATATCAATTTCAGTTGCACCGTTTTCAATTGCATTTTTCGTTTCAAATGCTTTTGTTTCCGGTGTGGAAGCTCCAAGAGGGAATCCGATTACTGTACACACCTTAACATTTGGAGTATCAGCCAGTAATTCAGCAGCCCTACTAACCCATGTTGGATTCACACATACGGAGGCAAACGAGTATTCCTTTGCTTCTTCCGCCAATTTTTCAATTTCAGCTTTTGTTGCATTCGCTTTTAATAATGTATGATCAATCATTCCGGCAATTTGTTGCGTCATTTCTAAACCCTCCAATTTGGTTTTAAAAATAATTAAAGTTAATGTTTCCTTAACACATAGTAACTATAACAAAAATATTGAACAAATGTAAATGTTATTTTGAACATATGTAAAATTTCATATTTTGTCCAATAAAAATTGAGCCGTAAATTGGTCGGTAACTAACACATTGGCGTAGCCGCCCTTAATAGCACCATATATTCCCTCAATTTTATTCGGCCCTCCTGCAACGAGAATAGAGGTTTCCTTATTTCTAAGATCGTTCAAATTAATGCCAAGCGTCCTCTCATTTAAACTCTCATTACAAATCTCCCCGTCTTTATCAAAAAATCTTGAACAAATGTCCCCAACAGCATTGCCTTTAAGGGATTTCATGTCACTTTCCGTAAAATAGCCCATCTGGAATAAGAGAGATTCTGTTTTTACCGTTCCAACAGTAAACATGGCAATATTCGCTTCTTTACCGAGTTCTAAAATTTTGCGTATATGCCGGTCAGCCTCCATCGCCTGCTTCACCACGACATGGTCCACAATGGCAGGGAGCGGTAAATGATGTGGAGTTGTGTTGTAAGCTTTACCGAACAGATACAAAATTTCGGATGCATATGTATTTGTTTCTGCATGGCTAACCCCTCCTTTTAATTGCACCACCTTAGCGTTCTTTACAAATTTCTGTTTCAGCTCGACAGCAACATGATAAAGGGTCGTTCCCCACGTCACCCCTATAATGTCATCATCCTTTACAATCTCATCAAGATAAATGGCAGCTTTTTCACCAAGATAATTTTTAATAATATGATTTTCATATTGAGGAATTGAGGCAACAACCGCCTTTTTCAAATTGAACTTTTGTTCCAGCTGTTTTGCCAGGTTTTCAACATTTTCTGTCGGATCTTTAATGGTAATCTGTACAATGCCATCACTTTTTGCCTGCTGCAGCAAACGTGAAACAGTAGGCCTGGATACTCCTAATAGCTTGGCAATCTCATGCTGGTTATAATCCAGCAAATAATAAAGTTTTGCTGCTTCAATCACTTTACCTAATTTTTCCTGATCCACTATTATCACCTAATTATTTATTCTTACTTAATATTTTAACATTTGTAAAATTAATATTGAACGTTTTTTCCTTACTTATACATAAAAAAAGCCAGCCTGAAATGGGGCTGTTGACAAATAGCTGGCCAAAGCAAAAAGAAGACGTATCACTACAGTATATTAGTGGTTCGTCTTCTTTTTTATAGCTATATTTTGCATGACTAGGGACGAAAAATTAGTTTGTCAACATCCCCGAAATGGGCGGCTATTTATATGTTAACTATTTTTCGTATTTGTTTCATTTGATATTTTGCTAAGCACAACATAAAGGCTTACAGGCTCACCTCCGGAGTTTTTAAAGGACATTTCTTCTTCACTGCTGACATGGATAAGATCTGATTCTGCTACTGCTGTCTCCGCTCCATCAGTGATAATCGTCCCGCTTCCGGTCAGTACATATAAATACACTTCTGAGTTCGGATGCCTATGAGCAGGAAGTGTTTGACCCGGAAGAAAATTTAATACAAATGCCGTTGTATCACCTTTTTTATAAATGATTCGTTTCGTGAACTTTTCCTCATTATATTCCAAATAATCTTTAACTGAAGTTTTCTCCATTACAGATCTCTCCTATCATATGAATAATGAAAAGCTATATGTACATCAAAAGTTAGTATTTCTCTCCAATCTATTCTCATTAAAAAAGAAGCTCCGAAGAACTTCTTTTTTAATGAGAATAGATGAAACACAGTCAAAAAACTGGTTATGCCATAAATGACAGAATGACTTTTTGCGGAATGTCTTCCTGATTCTCTGATTTCTTTAAACGTTCGCAAGATGGCATCTCATATGAAAAATCTTCAACAGTGTACGGTATAACTCCCTGCTCCTTCAATTGCTTAAATACTCTGTCCATCGCTTCTTCTGTTGAAATGGTTTCATCGGAATCTTCCATTAGAAAACAATCTACACATGTTTCAACAATATTTTCTTCAATTTGTTCCTGGACAAATACTAACTTAGCACCGGCAATCGCTTCTACTTCTTTATTCTCAAATTCAATGATCGTGGTAATATTCATTTCAAATGACCTCCATGCCTTAATTACCCACATTATAATTAAATTTCCCCTATATTTGTGATGAAAAAGAAACATTTCAAATATTATTCAAATGTTTTTGACAAATTTCTGTCAAAACCTATATCGCTCTTTAAAAACGCATCAATCAGCAAATATGTACCATAATAACCTTATGAAATAAGGAACGGGTGGTTTTCCGAGATGAATAAGGTTCTTCAAATCTATCGCGACGATTTTTTAAGCATTGTAAAAAATTGGGCAGCTGCAGCCATTATCCTTGCCTTGATGATTCTCCCGTCATTATATGCCTGGTTTAATATTGAAGCCTCATGGGACCCGTACGGCAATACGGGAGGAATTCCCATTGCTGTAGTTAATAATGATGCCGGCGCTGTTCTGAAAGGAAGGAAAATCAATATTGGCCTTGAAGTAGTGAAAGCACTCAAAACCAATCATTCGCTGGGGTGGAGATTTGTTAGTTCCGCCAAGGCCAATACAGGGGTGAAACAAGGCAGCTATTTTGCCAGCATCACCATTCCAAAGGATTTCTCGGCAAAAATTGCTACCATCCTTCAGGATGATCCCGAAAAACCAGAGCTGATTTATACGGTAAATGAAAAAACAAATGCCATTACTCCCAAAATAACAGCAAAAGGGGCTACAAGCCTTCAGGACGAGATTAGTAAAAACTTCGTAAAAACGGCAACCGGAGTGATCTTTTCTATTTTCAACCAGCTCGGAATTGAACTGCAGAAAAATTTACCTAATATCGAAAAATTAAAAACAATGATTTTTTGGCTAAATGATCATTTGGCAGAAGCTGAAACCATTATAAATACCGCAGACTATGATGCGGCACAAGCGCAAAAAATTGTAGAAAACCTGCAAATGTATGTAACAGAAGTTCAAGGCATTATAAACCAGGTCCGCGGCTTAGCTGGACAAATAAACCAATTTTTTGAACAAAACCAACAGACATTTGCAAACCTTGTTCCTGCTATTAAACAAAACTTACTTTATATGCAGCAAAATGCCGCCTCAATTGAACAATTAACAAGCCTTTTACCTAATCTGGAAGCGAAAAAAAATACCATTGATGATAGCATAAACAGATTAGAAACATTAATTAAGATTGAAAATCTATTAATCAGCCTATTTGAAAACTTAAATGGTCTTGGCAACAATGCTTTCTTCCATTCGCAACTGACAGCATTAATTAGCCAAAAGCAATCAGCAGAGAGCTTGTTAAAGCTTTTAACATTGATTCAATCTCAAACCGCACCTTCACAGGCATTACTTGATCAGGCAAATCAAACTGCCAAAAATGTTTCAACCGGCATCACTCAAATGTTAGACGATTATGACGGAGCGATCGCTTCAAAAATTAAACAGTTGAGCAACACGGCCAAAAATATCCCAACAAAAGCCACCGAGTTTTTTTTAAAAGCAGACCAGACACTGCCACAAGTTAAAAAAATCCTTCTGGACGCCTCAAACGGCATTGCAATTGGAAGAAGAGACATTGCCCTGATCAAGCAAGATTTCCCGGGTGTTAAACAAAAGATCAGCTATCTAGCCAATCAAATCCGGCAATTTGAAAAAACAGCCAATATTAATGAAATTATTGATTTATTGCGCAATGATGTAGAAAAGGAAAGTGATTATTTTGCTGAGCCAGTTCTGCTTAAGGAAAAACGTCTTTACCCCATTCCTAATTATGGCTCTGCGATGTCTCCATTTTTTACAACCCTATCCCTTTGGGTCGGGGCCATGCTGTTAATATCGCTAATTCCTGCTGAAATGAATGGTATGCCAGAAATATTTCGTCCCCATCACCTATACTTGGGCCGATTTTTAACGTTTTTATCAGTCGCTTTATGCCAATCCATTATCGTCACGTTAGGGGATATTTATCTCTTGAAAGCTTATGTGGCAGCAAAACTCTGGTTTGTTCTGTTCGGGCTACTGATCAGCACCTTGTTTATGCTCATTACCTATACATTGGTTTCTATTTTCGGAAATGTCGGTAAAGGCTTGGCCATCGTTATTCTTGTTTTACAAATTTCTGGTGCGGGAGGAACATTTCCGATCCAGGTAATGCCCGCTTTCTTTCAAAGGCTCAACCCGCTCCTGCCGTTTACCTATGGAATCAGTCTCATGCGCGAAGCTGTCGGAGGAATTCAGTGGGATGTCGCAATAAGAGATCTTTTTGTCTTTTTGTTTATCTCAATCATTACGCTGCTATTTGGATTGCTCTTACAAGAACCAATTGACAAATGGGGAGGAAAGCTGAAAAGAAAAGCAAGAGAAAGCAGGCTTATTCATTAATTTATTTCAATAAATTTTCTTGATTTTTCATAAATTTTTCATTGTTTTTTTACCAAAAAACCCTAAAACTAAAGTGTTGTCCGGCTTTTAAAACTCTGGCTTTGTATTTCTTCAACTGGAATGCTCAGCTATGATCAAGTCCGGACAACGAAATTTAACAAAATTTTCATACTTTATACACGTACATCAGGATTATTCTTTGTAGAATAATATTGGTGTTTATTTTTTTTAAAAGGATGTGGCATATGCATTTTAAACCGCTCACAAAACCAGCTGAATTAGTGCTTTTCGAAATCTTAAATCCACGCATGTCCTTATCCAAAGATGTGTTGCAAAGTTACCTTAGTTTAAAGAAAGGCTATGAAGGAGAGTTTATGTTTGCTTCCATGGCTGAAAAACTTCAATGTGAATGTTTGATTCTTAATGGTCTGCTGCTCGAAGTGAATGGAACCAAATTTCAAATTGATTCAACAATGATCACACAAAAAATAATTTACATGAGCGAAGTAAAAAATTTCAAAAGTGACTTTTATTTCGAAAATGAAAGATTCTATTTATTAGATGGCACCGAACAAAAAAATCCGTTACTTCAACTGGAACGAAGCACCTCCCTGCTCCGACAGTTCTTCCAAAACCTCAACGTAACCATCCCTCTCGAGTCATGGATCATTTTCATCAATCCCTTGTTTACCTTATACCAAGCCCCCAGAAATAAGCCGATTATTCTTCCAAATCAGGTGGACCGCTATTTACATAAGATAGATTTATTTCCTTCAAGGTTGAATGAAAAACACGTAAAACTTGCGGAAACACTGGTTTCACTCCATATTGAAGAACCGCCATATTCCCGCCCTGCCTCCCTATAATTACGATATTCTCCGTAAAGGAATGACTTGCCCTAATTGCATGTCCTTTGCAATTTCGCTTCAAGGGAAAAAGTGTTGTTTGCGGAAAATGCGGGGATTTAGAGGATTTAGAGGCAGCTGTCCTGCGCAGCGTAAGGGAGATTCAACTGTTATTTCCTGAAAAGAAAATTACTACAAATGGAGTTTATGAATGGTGCGGAATGTTGGTGTCGCGAAAGAGGATTAATCGAATTTTAAGAAGAAATTTAAATATTGTTGGCGTTCATCAATGGGCTTTTTACGAATAATATAGGTGGCCTTTTAGGGAATCTTATTTAATTGGTTGGATTAAGGAGGACATTTTTTTATTCTCTGCTTTATGGTTTGGCCTTCATCGACTGGATGAAGGACATTTTTATTCGCAAATACTAACTTTGGGCCTTCATCACTTGAAATGAAAGACATTTTTTAAAATCGCAGCTTCTTGGTTTTTTCCTCATCGACTGGATGAAAGACTTTTTTTTATCACAGCTCCTATTTTTGGACTTCACCGCGTGGATGAAAACATTCGTTCATCCCCTGTCTACCCATCATACTGTCTTTTACCTTTACAATCCCCGTATATTTTAATAAAATAAACTAAAAATAATATGTATGAAATTTGGTGGAGTCTGTCATTTCAGGCTCCCTTTTTGTGTTTTGAGACAGAATATTTTCCAGGAAGTGGGTTATTAAATGCCAAGTCAAGCTTTCATTGCAATAATCGTATTTCTTATAACATATTCCTTTATTATTACTGAAAAACTCCATCGCACTGTCATCGCCATGATTGGCGGGATTCTGATGATCCTGCTGGGCATTCTCGATCAAGTCAAGGCCCTGCACTATATTGATTTTAATACACTAGGGCTGTTAGCTGGGATGATGATGATTGTCGGGATTACTGCGGAGACAGGCCTGTTTAACTTTATTGCGATTTGGGCTGCTAAAAAAGTTAAGGGAGATCCATTAAGAATTCTGCTCGCCTTAGGTACCATTACGGCAATTGGCTCTGCATTTTTAGATAACGTAACAACTGTCTTGTTAATGGTGCCAGTTACCTTCAATATTACAAAGCATTTAAAGGTAAATCCGATTCCCTATTTAATTTCTGAAATTATTGCCTCAAATGTTGGTGGAACCTCAACCTTAATTGGAGACCCGCCAAATATAATGCTTGGCAGTGCGGTGAAAGAACTAACATTTATGACGTTTATTCAAAATCTCACAGCGATTTCCTTTTTTATATTATTTGTGAATATCGGGATTTTAGCATTTGTATATCGAAAACAGCTTCAAGCCCCAGCACAATTGAGAGCAAGTTTAATGAAACTTAACGAAAAAGAAGTATTAACAGACAAGAAACTACTAACAAAATCCTTATTGGCACTTGGGCTTACCATACTTGGCTTCTTCCTGCATCAGGTGCTCCATTTGGAGTCCGCCACCATTGCTTTATCTGGCGCCTTTTTATTACTGCTATTGACTGGTGAGACACATTTGGAAAAAGCTTTTGAAAAAGTAGAATGGACCACGTTATTCTTTTTTATCGGGCTGTTCGTCCTTGTTTCAGGATTGGTTGAAACGGGCGTTATTTCGTTATTGGCAAATTACTCCATTCATCTTACGAAAGGTGACACGACTTCAACGGCTATTTTGATCTTATGGGTCAGTGCATTGGCATCTGCCTTTATTGACAATATTCCTTTTGTGGCAACCATGATTCCGATGATTAAGGATATGGGTGAGCTGGGTGTACAGCATTTGGAGCCGATATGGTGGAGCCTCTCACTTGGAGCATGTCTTGGCGGAAATGGAACCCTGATTGGTGCAAGTGCCAATGTCATTGTTGCCGATCTGGCTGCAGAACAGGGTTATAAGATTTCTTTTGGCAAATTCTTAATCATATCTTTTCCTTTGATGATTCTTTCCATTATTATCTGTACAGTTTACATTTATTTAAGATATTTAATGTAGCCTTTAAAGTTTCCTTCCCCTTAACGTATGAAATGACCTTAGAAGATAAAGGCTAAGAAAAAAGGGGGATGACGATGAAGCAGCAAAATTCCAAGAAGAACACATTAAGCTTTGAATCAGATGGAAAAATGGGTAAACGCTCTACAAATTCTAATAAAAAACAACAATCAGAGTTTTTCAACACCACTCAAAATAGTGAATAATAACCTAAATAAGAAAAACCGGGAAACCCCGGTTTTTCTTATTTGGCCAATTCAAATTTTCCAGGGAGCTTTACATTTGTAAGTATTTCTAATTCCTTTAGTCTTGCCAAATTATAGGATGAATGATCCAAAAGATATTGGTCAACATATCCTGGATGGCACATGACCTCGACCGTTTGGCCATTTTCCACTTTTGCTGCAATACGATCAAAATAATCATCGGATAGTGTTTCCCCATAAAAATCGACAAAGAGTAAATCAGTAAATGAAGTTAGATCCCCCATCTGGAGATTTGTTCTGCGGACTGGGAGATGATATCGCTCAGAAAGCGTTTTGACAACGGGATAAAATTCTTCTATCCCGTGCATATGGTGATGGCTATCTAAATGTGTGGGAATCAGTCCAGCCGCCAAAAACTTTTCAATTTGTGCAGTCCACTCCCGCTCCAAATCTTCTAAATGAATATCATTGTTTGTTCGAATTTGTGACTGTTTTTTAAAATTCCCCTGTCGGTCTACAAGGCTCGAAACATCTTTAAGCAGCGGTCTCCCTGCTGTAAGAACCAAATGAACACCCAATAGCAAGGTAGATGTCTCTTTTGCTAGCTGGATGGCATGGTCTGTACCTGGCATGTTCATCATCATGGTTGTGGAATTTACAATGCCTAATTTGTGAGCATCCACGATACCCAGGTTAACACCCCGAGTTAAACCAAAGTCATCTGCGTTGACAAATAATTTATTCATCCTATCTCCTCCTGAACCTATTAGTGAACATTACTGTCTCTACTTCTGAAATAGACCTCTTCAACATTATTTTACTTGGTAATCGTTTTCATTTTCACATAAAAAATTTCCGCTTGTCTACGGAAACAGTTGTTATAACAAATTTTAAGATCAAAAATCGACTTTTTTCAACTTTTTCACAACAGTTTTTGTCGAAAAGACCTAATATATAGTATAATTGGTAATATGTTTTAAATCTTGATGATATCTACATGTATTTTAGCGCTTAAAGTTTCATTCTAAGAATCTATCTATTAGCTTCAAGCTGGATTAAACAAAATAAAAGTAATGACCGATTCTGCCTGTTGCCGATTTTACAGTGATATGATTATGAAACATATTTAAATGGAATGGAATAATATCCCTCAAACCATTGCAGTTTCACTTGTAATATTTCACCATAAGGGCGCTAATATTACAATAACTCGTAAAAAAAGTAACCCTTTTGTTATATTTCACGCAAATTTTGTTGTGCTTTGTTGAATTACCTTGTAAACTTTTTCTAAAAGCCTTTACTGGATGGTGAAGTGTATGGAAATTACGAAACACCTATTCCTTAATCTTTCCTTTTTATTAATCTTAATTTTTTTTGGCTTTATTATATATGAAAAATATAAAAAGCTTGCACTTTCAAAACCTATGATTATTTTATTTTTTGCAATCATGTTATGGTCTTGCCTTCAATTTTCCTATCATCCAGTTCCTTATGCCCGTTTTGATTTAAGGCTGCTTCCACTTGTTATTGGCGGAGCCTATCTGGGAATTGGGCCAATTCTTGTTGTGGTTACCATTCTTCTAAGGGCGGTCTACGGCCTGGATTTAGGCTTTTATCTAAACATCTTGTTGTATGTACCATATGCCATTGTGACTTGGAAGCTGTATCCATGGTTTTGGCAGCAGCCTCCGCACAGACGGGTTTACGTTTCCGTCTTCCTTGGCCTATGCCTAAGCATTCTAACCATATTTGGTTTAGGATTTTCCCATTTTCATGTCAATGTGCTTGATATGTGGTTTGCCTATATGGTGATCCCTTCACTCGGGATTGGAATGATTTCCTACTGTGTAGAATTTTTTCTGCGAAATTCTGAAATGCGCCAGCAGCTTATTAAAGCAGAAAAATTAAAAGCGGTAGAGCAAATGGGGGCGGCCATTTCACATGAAATCCGCAATCCTTTAACTGCGGCGAGCGGTTTTGTCCAGCTCCTCGAAGATGATTATCTTCCTAGACATAAAAGAAAAGAATACTTGTCAATTGTGAAGGAAGAGCTTGATTCGGCAGAAAGGGTCATTCGAGATTATTTAACTTTCGCTAAACCTTCTATTGATAAATTCGAGGAGTTAAATGTAAAAAGTGAACTCAAGCAAATTATTAACATTGTACAGCCGCTTGCAAATAAAAATTCAGTGGAGATTATAACCAATTATTCAGTGATTGGTTTTATTAAAGGTGAACGGCAGAAATTTCGACAATGTTTTGTGAATGTCATGAAAAATGCGATTGAATCCATGCCAAATGGTGGATCTTTAACGATCACAACCGAATATAATCAAAACTTCGTTGCCATTGAAATAAAGGACACTGGAATTGGCATGACACAAGAGCAACTTGAGCGGCTTGGTGAGCCATTTTATTCAACCAAAGGAAAAAATGGCACAGGTTTAGGAATGATGGTAGTCCAGGCTATTGTACGTGCCATGAATGGCACTATACGGGTAGAAAGTGAATTGGGGGCGGGTACTCTCTTTCACTTTGAATTCCCTGTATTTAAAACCATTCTGGAACCGAGACGCTAAAAAACCGGCTGAAAAAATAATTCGCCGGTTTTTTGCTTTTTAATCATTTTGCATGTCGTTTTTGAGCAGTGGCTCATTTATTGATCAGACCAACCTGCTTAATTGTGGAAACCATTCCGCACAACACGTGCTAATGCTCTTCTTCCTAAAATAAATTGAAGGAAGTCTGAGATTAACCTCCGCACAAACACCATGGTTGACGGAATGAAAAGTCCCCAGAATTCGCTGACTATCTAAGATATCAATTCCCCATTTATCGATTTGTCCTAGAACAAGAAAAACTTTATCCGGCAAATGCTGTGCATTGCCAAATAAAGTTCTTCTCGTTCATTATTTTCCGATAAACATTTGTGACCAATGTTTACCAGTTGCTTCAAATCCGACTCCAATATTCGTATAATTTCGGTTAAGAATATTGGCGCGATGTCCAGGACTGTTCATCCAGGCTGTAACCACTTCCTGTGGAGTCCGTTGTCCTTGAGCAATGTTTTCACCTGCTGAGCGATAGGTCACTCCAAAGTCTCTCATCATGTCAAACGGAGAACCATAAGTAGGGCTCGTATGTGAAAAGTAGTGATTTTGCTGCATATCAATTGCTTTTCTTTGAGCCACACTGCTCAATTGTGAATCTGCTTTTAAGGCTGGAAGACCATTTTGACTGCGCTGGGCATTGGTAAGGTTAATAACCTGCTGCACAAATTGACTGACTGTACCAGTAACAGAAGTATTGTTTGCTGTTTGTCCTGGCTGAGTTGACGGCTGAATTTGATTTGGCGCCGTTTGCTGCGGAGCAGTTTGTGTCCGCCCTGGAACTGTCTGTAATTGCTGTGAAGGTGTTTGGGCTTGTCCTGAGAAAGACTGGCCTTGCTGTGGCGTCCAGTACTGCCCAGTTGTACCGCCATTTAAACCTTGCTGACCAAACAATTGGTTAAATGACTGGAACATTCCGCTCTGATTCCAGTTGCCGCCGCTGGATCCTATCGGCACATACTGATATTTTGCATCTTGAATTAAAACTGCACTTGTATGCGGATATTGGTTACTATTCAAGGTTGTTTGCGCAGCTGAAAGCATGTCTGCTTGTCTCCTTGAACGATTCTTTCCTGTAAACAAATTATCGTCAACGTTACGGCCCCGGTTTGTATAATTTTCAGTCAATGGACCATTATGGTCAATTCTTGTATTGCGATCTAAACGATTATTTAAGGGGAGACCGTCTCTATCCGTAACGACCCTATCGTTAGTTCTGTTGGCGATATCTTGTTTATTAGGATTTGCACAAGCAGCAAGTCCTACTGTTAAGGCAGCTGTTAAAATAATGCTTACAGGTTTTTTTATCATCAGCAATACCTCCTTTTGAAACAATTGTCTTGCCTTTATATTTTTTATTGTCTCAAAAGAAAGTATGAATGGTAATAATCGACTTCTGCTAACGTTTCATTTGAATCATAAATTTATATCTGTCTGCCCGGTATATGGATTTCACTAGCTCTACAGGGGTTCCATCATTCATAAAGCTATTTCGCTGAATATGCATTACTGGCGCACCTTTGCTGACTTTTAGCAGCTTGGCCTCAGCTTGTCCGGCAATTGATGATTCAATAATCTGAGAGGCATGATCAATTTGCAATTTTAATGTATTCTCAATATAGGCATATATCGATTGATTGACGATTTCTTCTGTGAGCCCGCTAATGAGATTTGCTGAAAGATAAGTTGTTTCCAATGCCATTGGAACACCGTCAGCCAAACGTATTCTCTCTATTTCATAAACGGGATCAGATTGGGATATTGCCAGCTGTTCGGCCATTTGGGCTGAGGCTGGATGAATCTCAAACCGAATCAGCTGGCTTCCTGGTTCTAATCCTCTTGCTTTCATATCTTCGGTAAAGCTTGTTAATCCTTGAAGAAGCTGCTCTATTTTCCGTTCCGCAACATAAGTGCCTTTACCCTGCAAACGATATAGGTACCCTTCGGTGACCAAATGTGTAAATGCCTGTCTGACAGTCATTCGGCTGATTTGATACTTTTCAGCATACTCTCTCTCCGGCGGCAGTGCATCTCCAGGCTTTAATTCGCCTTTTTCAATCAGCATTTTTATATGTTCTTCCAGCTGATAATAAATAGGTATGGGGGAATTTTTGTTAATCATTCTCCACTTTACACCTTTCTGATTATTCTTTGCCTCAGATCACAGGTGTTATTGTTTTGCTTTCTCCAAAGATGAAGCAGACCTTAACATTGAATCTTTAAACCTGCCACTGCGGCTCTATCAGCAATAATTGTAACACATGGATGTTTTTTCAACACAGATGCAGGAAAACTTTCTGTAATTTCTCCGTTTAAAAGCTGAACCATAGCATTATTTTTGCTTTCACCTGATGCTAAAAGCAGAATTTCTTTACTTTTCATTATAGTGGATATTCCCATCGTCACTGCTTGAACTGGTACCTCTTCAATCTGGTTGAAAAATCTTGCATTTGCATTAATCGTCGAAGTCGCCAAATTCACCACATGTGTTTGAGATTGAAAAGAAGTTCCAGGCTCATTAAAACCTATATGACCATTTCCTCCGATTCCAAGAACCTGCAAATCAATTCCACCATATTCCTCCAATAAGTTTTCGTAACGCTCACATTCAGCCTGAATATCTTCAGCAACGCCTTGGGGAACAAAAGTATTTTTCTTATTAATGTCGATATGATTAAACAGCTGTTCATCCATGAAATAGCGGTAACTGTTTTTATTTTCACCTGAAAGGCCAATATACTCATCCAAATTAAAAGTCATAACATTTGCATAGGAAGTGCCATTTTGCTTGTGATCAGCAATTAAATTTTGATAGGTGCCTATCGGTGTGCCCCCAGTTGCCAGACCGAGTTTTATTTTGGGGTTATGACATACCTTTTCAATAATATATTCAGCAGCTTTTTGACTCATTTCTTTGTAATCTTTTACTTCAATGATTTTCATCCTGAAACCTCCTCCTTTGAAAAAGCAATTTCCCCGCGGCAAACGGTTAAAAAGACTTCCAATTTGTCATCCAGAATGACAATATCAGCATCCTTGCCAATAGCAATACTTCCTTTTCTGTCGTATACGTTCAGCTGTTTGGCAGGATTTACTGCTGCCATTTCGATTGCCTCTGCAAGAGAACATTCAGTAAAGACCACCATATTCTTAACTCCGTCACTCAGTCTCAAAATACTGCCAGCTAAAGTACCGTCTCCCAGAACAGCTTTTCCATCCCTTACTGTGACGTCTTGACCGCCTAAATCGTATTGGCCATTTTTCAAGCATTTAGCCCTCATCGCATCGGTAATTAATATTAATCCATTACTATGCTTTTGTTTGTAAGCGAGCTTTACCATTTCAGGATGTACATGAACTCCATCAACAATGATTTCTGCTTTTAATTCGTCTCGTAAAAATGCAGCGCCGACAACTCCTGGTTCACGGTGATGCAGGCCTCTCATTTGATTAAATAAATGAGTGACATGGCTCGCGCCAGCGTCAATAGCCTCATGAACCTGCTGAAAAGTTGCGTCTGTGTGGCCAAGGGAAGCAATTACACCATTTTCCTTTAAATAGCGAATCAGCTCTAGGCCGCCTGGCTGCTCCGGTGCAAGTGTAACTAGTTTAATTGTTCCCTTTGCAATCTGCTGCCACTCCTTAAATTGGGAGAGATTTGGATCAACAATATGCTGCAGCGGCTGCGCTCCGGCTTTATTTCCATTGATAAATGGGCCTTCAAGATGGATGCCAAGTACTTCCGCCCTGCCCTGTGCTTCCTGTATATTGATATACTCCCCAGCGTTCTCAATTGCTTTTTCAATAAGTTTAGCTTCCTGTGTGATGGTGGTGGCTAAAAAGCTGGTAGTACCTTCCTTCGGCAATGCTTGGGAAATCGTGTTCAGTGCCTCTTTCGTTGCATCCATTGTATCTGCTCCTGCAGCTCCATGAATGTGGACATCTATAAAACCGGGGACTGCCTGAAAATTTTTAGGAATCTCCATAACTTTACATTCTTCATCCGTTTTTTGATCAGTTAATGACCCGAACTCCACAATTTTTTGATTTTTAATTTTTATATATCCATTTTCAATGATGTGATCTTCTGAATAAATTTTCATGCCTTTAAGTAAAATAGGACTATCTGTCAGCAACATGCTTCATTACTTCCTTTCCCTAGCTACTTTTATCTTATCATTCCTATCATCTAGTTGTCTATACCAATTTAACTGACAAATTGGAGGCACTTTTTTTTGTCGGCCTCCAATTATTTTTACTTTTTTAATTAAATTTTGGAAGGTATTCCTTATGGGCTTCTAGCATCCCGCCAAGAATTTGTTTGGCTATTTTATCAGAGCCTACAAGCGGATTGATGGTCATCGCTAATCATGCTGTTTTATAATCGCCTGTTACTGCTGCATCAATGGTGACTATTTCAAAGGATTTATCAATCGGGAAGACTGTCAGAAATCATTATACAACTTAATAGAAAAGCAATTTCATTTAAAAATAAAAAAACAGTGGAATACCTGGAAATCGTAACTGCAGATAAAGAAGTGGCTGATTCATTAAAAATTGCGGCTGGGTCACCTTGCTTTTCTCTGGAAACATATGCCCATACAGCGGATGAAAAGATTATTGAATATTCTAAAACCATTTTCCGCGGCGACATGGCTCATTTTGTCATTGAAAGGAATTACTAAAGAAAAACTCGCCGATTGGCGAGCCTGTTAAGGCGATGACAGAGACGCAGTTCGCCGAAAAGCACAGCCTTTCGACTGCGAGTCTAATGCTCACGGAGCATTCCTCGTGCACTTATGCCTGATAGGAAAGTTATGCTTTCCTATCGGCTAAAAAAAGCTCGACTGGTGACTGACACCGTCGAGCTTTCTTTTACGCATACATTTTTGATTCTTCTTTTTGGAAAAATGTTTTCATTGCATGAAAGACATCAGCTTTTTGTTTGAGGATATAATAGCGGAAGCGCTCATCCTTGATGTTTTTATAGGCTGACATGAGGGTTGAATGGCGATTGTATTGGTTGACTTCGCCATAGCCAAACATGTTTGAAACCTTCATTAATTCCTCCACCAGCTTAACGCAGCGAGCATTATCGGAAGTCAGATTATCACCATCTGAAAAGTGGAATGGGTAAATATTATATTTTCTTGGGTTATATTTTTCCTCGATAATCTCAAGAGCTTTCCGGTATGCCGATGAGCAGATTGTTCCGCCGCTTTCCCCTTTAGAGAAGAAGTCTTCCTCTGAAACTACTTTTGCTTCAGTATGATGGGCAATAAATTCAATTTCCACTGTTTCATATTTGGTTCGTAAAAACCGAGTCATCCAGAAGAAAAAGCTGCGTGCCATATATTTTTCCCAAATTCCCATACTACCGCTTGTATCCATCATGGCCAGCACCACGGCTTTGGAGTCGGGCTTTACTACTTCATTCCAGGTTTTAAACTTTAAATCGTCCTTGTAAATTGGGTGAAATGCCGGATTACCAGCCATGGCATTTCGTTTAAAAGCAGCCATCATCGTCCGCTTTTTATCGATATTGCCCATTAAGCCGGTTTTACGGATATCGTTAAACTCAATGTTCTCAACTAAGTGTTCTTCATGTTCTTTTTTCTTTAAATTTGGCAGCTCCAATTGCTTAAATAGTTCTTCTTCAAGCTCCATTAATGATACTTCTGCCTCAAAATAGTCTTCTCCAGCCTGATCTCCGGCTCCCTGCCCTTTGCCGGGACCCTTTTGCCCGCTTGAACCATCACGTGCCACAACGTCTCCTACCTGACTGTCCCCGTCACCTTGGCCCACGTGTTTGTTTTTGTCGTAATTATAGCGAATTTTATATTCGTCCAACGAACGAATTGGAATTTTTACCACATCTCGACCATTAGACATGATTATACTTTCTTCTGTTATTAGATCTGGTAAATTGTTGCGAATTGCCTCCTGGACTTTCTCTTGATGGCGCTGCTGGTCATCGTGGCCTTTGCGGTGGAGGGACCAATCTTCTTTTGAAATCACAAATTGATGGTTTGGTTCAGTCATTAAAACCCCTCCTTATAAAATTTTTTGCTCCATATGCACACATTTCTAGAAATTTCATAAAATAACCCGAGTGAAAAAATGAAGAATAAAATATGGATTACTCTATCCTATGCAGAATTAGAGAATAATTTACAAATTATTTTGACAATTGGTTATTCGCCTATTAAAATGGACGAGCTGTTGATAATTGAACTTCACAAAGTGATTTTCACTCCAATCAACTAAATTTTAAATGGCCATTGGTGAATGTATTCCTTTTGCTTCCTATTGGCTGAAAAAAACAGACTGGCAGATGTGTCCGCCAGTCTCTCTAATTTAACGGTTCAATAAACTTCCTACATATCGGAGTAATTCATTCGCTGATGTCGAGTTGTAGCCATGTTCATCAATTAATCTGGCGACAACTTCATTAATTTTCTTTAACTGCTGCTCATCTGGTGTTTTTGTGGAGGTTGTGATTTTAACAACATCCTTCAAGTCAGCGAACAGCTTTTTCTGAATTGCTTCACGGAGGCGATCATGGGAGTTGTAATCAAACCGCTTGCCTTTTCTAGCATAAGCAGAAATTCGAATGAGAATTTCTTCTCTAAAGGCTTTTTTAGCATTTTCAGAAATCCCGATCTGCTCTTCAATAGAACGCATCAATTTTTCATCCGGGTTAATTTCTTCCCCAGTTAATGGATCGCGAAGCTTAGATTTATTGCAATATGCTTCTACATTATCAAGATAATTGTTCATCAATGTCTTCGCAGACTCTTCATAAGAGTAGACAAATGCTTTTTGCACTTCATTCTTGGCAATATTGTCATACTCCTTGCGGGCAATGGAAATATAATTCATGTACCGCTCACGAAGATCAGCTGTGATCGATGGATGCTGGTCAAGACCGTCTTTTAATGACCTTAAGACATCCAAAGCATTAATGGATGGTACTTCCTTACGAATAATCGTGGAAGATATCCGGTTAATGACATAGCGCGGGTCTATGCCGCTCATGCCCTCATCTGTATATTCCTTTTTCAGCTCATCCACATCAGCAACATTATAGCCTTCTACACTTTCGCCGTCATACAGACGCATTTTCTTTACTAAATCAATATCGCCCTTTTTCGGCTCCTTTAACCTAGTCAGGATGGTAAACATAGCCGCCACCCGAAGTGTATGCGGGGCAATATGCACGTCTGATACATCACTTTCTTTAATCATTTTTTCATAAATACGCTCTTCTTGGGAAACCTTTAAATTATACGGAATCGGCATTACAATAATCCTGGAGTGCAGCGCCTCATTTTTTTTATTTGAAATAAATGAGCGATATTCCGTTTCGTTCGTATGAGCGACAATCATTTCATCAGCGGAAATCAAGGCAAACCGGCCCGCTTTGAAATTTCCTTCCTGCGTCAATGACAACAAGTGCCACAAGAACTTCTCATCACATTTCAGCATTTCCTGGAACTCCATCATCCCGCGGTTGGCTTTATTCAACTCCCCATCGAAACGATAGGCGCGTGGATCTGACTCTGAACCGAATTCGGCAATCGTTGAAAAATCAATACTGCCTGTTAAATCGGCGATATCCTGAGATTTCGGATCAGACGGGCTGAAGGTTCCAATCCCTGTTCGTTTATCTTCTGAGAAAAAGATTCGTTCAACCTGTACGTCCTCAATTCTTCCTTGATACTCTTGTTCCAGACGCATCATATTAAGTGGTGACAAGTTACCTTCAATTCTGATTCCATACTCTTCATAGAAGTCATTCCTTAAATGATGAGGAATTAAATGCAATGGATCCTCATGCATCGGACATCCTTTTATGGCGAAAACAGAGCCTCTGTCTGAAAGAGAGTATTTCTCCAATCCTCTTTTGAGCATTGTCACTAGTGTTGATTTCCCGCCGCTGACTGGACCCATTAATAATAAGATCCGTTTTCTGACATCAAGTCTTTTGGCTGCCGGATGAAAATATTCTTCTACAAGCCGTTCTAATGCTTCTTCAAGGCCAAACAATTCATTGCAAAAGAAATTGTACTTCTTCGTCCCGTTAACTTCTTCAATTCCTGCATCTTTGATCATATTATATACGCGTGAATGTGCAGATTGTGCAACCCATGACTTCTCTTTCAGCAACTGTAAATAATCAGCGAATGTTCCTTCCCAACGAAGTTTTTCTTCTTCTTCACGATACCTCTCGATTTTTTTTAAAATATCCATAAGGCCCTCCCCCTGTCGTTAATCAGAGACGATTAATATACTCTATGCACATTGACAATCGAACATGCGTGACAAAGATGTTTTTGTTTCGATTATCCAATATTCCCCTTTTCATTTCCGGAAGTTAGGCTATAATTGAGATAGATGGAAACGATTAAATAAATAGTGAAAGGAGCATTACATAACAATGTCACTTTTCCTTATTCTATTAGTTATGATCGCCTTTCTTGCTGCCATTTTTACATCAGGGTATAACGATAAGCCAGGTACTAAGTAATATAAAGAAAACTCGCCGGCATGAACGGTCCTCATTGATAGACCATTGTCTAACAATGAAGGTACCTTTCATGCCGGCGAGTTTTTTATTGTAAATCGAGTTTGTTCTTTTGAACAAACCCCTTCATGTCCATCCGACTTTGCCTTTCAAGCATTGCTGCGATTTGTTCAGTCCAGCGGTCTTTCCTCTTTCCGCCAGTCCGTTCGTTATAATAGCTTGAAATCACTTCATCATAGTCTTTTAGTTGGCGCAAATACGTCTCCGCATCTTGCTGATATTCATCCACATGATAGACATGCTCAAATGGAAGTCTTTGCTTTTGACCGGTAATGTATGTCGGGTAATCGACAGCTATTCCAAAGAGCGGAATCACCCGTTCTGGCGTTTTTAAAAGCTTTTTCACTTCCTCTAAATTGTTTCGGATTCCGCCGATATAGCAAATTCCGAGGCCCATTGATTCTGCTGCAAGCGCGGCATTTTGCGCGGCTAACGCTGCATCTATCATAGCGACCATGAATTTTTCCGTGCTTTCTACGGAAACGGTAACGTCTTTTTGTTCCTGTTCTCCAATTATTGTATGACGGTAAAGATCCGCACAAAAGATTAATAAATGGCCATTTTTAGCAGCATGCTCCTGATTTCCGGCGATTTCACTCAGTTTCCTTTTCTTTTCTATATCTTTGATGCCAATGATGGTATAGGCTTGAATAAAACTGGATGTCGATGCAGCCTGTGCACAAGAAACAATCGTTTTAATTTGCTCATCTGTTAAAGGCTTGTCTTCAAATTGGCGGAGCGAACGATGGTTAAGGATCGTTTCGATTACTTTATTCATAAGTTCCCTTCTTTCTCAAAATAATGAAGGCTTTAGTAAACTTAGGTCTCATATCCATCCCAATCAACAACCTGGGCAATAAAGCCTAATGTAAAGAATACTCGCCGACTGGCGATCCCGTTAGGACGAAGGCAGAGGCGTAGTTCGTCGAAAAGCACAGCTTCTCGACTTCGAGGCTAATGCTCACGAAGCATTCCTTAGTGCACTTATGCCTGATAGGGAACTTATCTTTCCTATCAGCAAAAAAGGCCTAAAAACTAGGCCCGATTTTATTTAGATTTTGATAGCCCTGCTGGCGCAATGCCTCATACACCAAAATGGCAGCTGTGTTGGAAAGGTTTAAGGAGCGGACATTATCATTCATTGGAATTCTCAAACTGTACTCTTTATTATTGGCAATAAGCTCCTTAGGAAGACCTGTTGTTTCTCGTCCAAAAACAAAGTAATAGTCCTTGTTCGGATCACTATAGTCAAACGAACTATGCGGTTTGTCACCGAATTTCGTTAAATAGAAAAACTGACCGCCGGCATTTTTTTCAAAAAATTCCTCTAATGAATCATAGTAAAAAATATTTACGTGTTCCCAATAATCTAACCCTGCGCGTTTTAACATTTTGTCATCAGTTGAAAAGCCCAATGGACGAATTAAATGTAAAGCGGTATCGGTTGCAGCACAGGTGCGAGCGATATTGCCGGTATTAGAAGGGATTTCCGGCTGATATAGGACAACGTGATTTGCCATTAATTTCACCTCAAATAAAAAAACTCTACCTGCAATTATACCACTCTGAATATTTCATTCAAGAAAGACGATTATTCGTCGACAATCGTAAAAAATTTGTATTTGATATTTGGCGTATAGGCGGAGGAATCCTCATAGGCCCAATATCGCTGCCGGCTGTTGTACGTATGGGCATTCACAAGCGGAAGCCCATATGCATCCTTCCCTGTTACTATCGTATTATGATTGAACCTTCCATCCCCTTCAAAATCGTAACAAATCACATCGCCCAATAATAATTGATCAGGACTGCCAACTTCCTGTGCCCTTAAACCAAGCTTGGAGTTTGAAAAATACAGCCTCAATGAATGGGCAATGGCCCAGCTATAGCTCCAATTATTCGTTTGCAGCCACCAGCCTGTGCCTCGGTTCGGGTAACCTCTCATCGGCGCCCCGCCAGATCGGAGGCATTGAGATATAAAATTGGTACAATCATTCTCAAACCTTTTATAAACAGGATTGTAGCTGTTCCACCATCTTTCCGCATATTGTACTGCTTTTAAGCGGTCATATTGGTAACTAATTCGATCCCTTTGTGTTTCATTTTCAGGCATATATTCGACAGCAGGTGGCACTTGGAACTGTATGGGAAACATTTCTTCATCCTGAATTAATGATCCCTTATAAAATTTGGCCAATCTGTCCTCAATCTCTTCTTCTAAATAAAGCTTCCCCCTTTGTTTTATCAGATACTGATAATGTGCCTGGTATTTTACCGTTTCAAATTCATCCTCACTTGTATTCTTCATTATTTTTCCTGTTATATTTACTTTAACAATATCCGCAGACCGCCGTGAAGCTGCCTCCAGCTTCCTTTCAGCCTTAGAAAACGTATCATGGCGGTTCCTATTTGTACTTACAAATTGCTCGGCCCGCTTCGTAAATAACTCCTGAAGTACCACTCGCATATGATTCATCACCCCTTCCATACATTCTTATGAAAGAAGGCGAAAAAAAAGAGCGAACCCTATATAGTTCGCTCTTTCTTAAAGTTAAAAATTTAAACCCTTGTCAATTTCGGCTAACACTTCGGGAACTTTTTCCCTTTCCTTTGCCTTCTGTAAGGCAGCCAAGGCTGTTTCACCGCCTATTTTCCCAAGTGACCATGCAGCAGTACCTCTTGCAACTGGGCTGGCTTCATTCTCCAAAATCTCAATCAAGTCGGGAATGGCTGTTTCATCTTTAAAATGAGCCAATGCAATCATTGCATTTCGCTGAATTGGTTTTTTACCCCGCCATGCTCCGGACACTGTTCCAAAACGGGTTTTAAATTCCCGATTGCTCAATTTTAAAATGGGCTTTAATAATGGTTTAGCGATTTCCGATTCAGGCTCAAGCTCATTATGATAATGAAAATCTTTCCCTTTATTGTGAGGGCATGCCGTCTGACAGGAATCACAGCCATAGATTCGGTTGCCGATTTTATCTCGGAATTCTTCCGGAATCAAATCTTTCGTCTGGGTTAAAAAAGAAATACAATGCTGTGCATTAATTTGGCCGCCCTGCACAAGTGCACCGGTTGGGCAGGCTTCCAGGCACTTTGTACAGCTGCCGCATTGATCTTCTATAGGCTCGTCCGGCTCAAATGGAATGCTTGTAAGCATTTCGCCCAGGTAAACATAAGAGCCGAATTCAGGCGTAATGATGGCACAATTTTTCCCGCTCCAGCCAATTCCGGCCCTTTCCGCTACAGCTCGGTCGGACAGCTCTCCAGTGTCTACCATTGATTTTAAACGGGCTTCCGGCACCTTTGATAAAATAAACGATTCAAGCTTGTTAAGCCTTTCTTTTAATGCATGATGATAATCCAAACCCCAAGAGGCCCTGCTAAAAATGCCTCTGCGCTCCCCTTTTTTGCTTTCCACACGGTTTGTCATTTTGGAAGGATAGGCTATTGCAATCGCAATAATAGAGCTCGGCTCTTCCAGCAGCAATGAAGGTGTGACTCGTTTGTCAATATCCGGCTCTTCAAAGCCCGATTGATATCCCAGCTCCTGCTGTCGGATTAAGCGGTTCTTTAGTTCAGTGAATGGATCAGCAGTTGTAAAACCTATTTTATCAATGCCAATTTCTTTGCTGTACGATATCACTTCTTGTTTTAATTGATGAATGTCCAATTGATGTACCTCCCTTCATTGTAGGATCTCTATTTAACAACTGTTTGTTCATTATGATCACATCTATAAATTTTAAACGATTTTTGAGTGTTTTTGGAGTTAGAATCATTGGAAATTCAAGCTTTCTGGGAATAGACATGAAAAAACGCAATGCATCGTTCTCCTATGTAACGGTACACTGCGTTAGCTAATATGTATGGAGCGGGTGATGGGAATCGAACCCACAACAACAGCTTGGAAGGCTGTGGTTTTACCACTAAACTACACCCGCGTTTATTAATTTAAGTTATGATAATGTAGCTCCTTTGATGCTACTATAACCAAAAAGATGATTCGAAAAAAAGTGACATTTGTTTGAACATCGACCTTTATAATATTACACAGGCTCCATTGAATCGTCAAGCAAAAATGCAAACTTTGTCGATTTTTTTACTCGTAAAAAAGGCCCTTGAATCGGGTCTATGTTGTTACACGATCTTTTATCCAATGAATTATATCGGCTTCCACATTCTCCTTATTCATTTCATTCAGTAATTCATGGCGGGCATTTTCATAAAACTGATAACTGACATCTATAATTCCAGCTTTTTTAAACGCCTGATAGGTTTTTAATACTCCTTTAGTGTTATTTCCAACTGGATCCAGGCTGCCGGAAATAAGCCAGATAGGCAATTTCGCAGGAATTAAACTAATATTCTCTGGTTTATTGATGGTTTCAAGGCCTTCCAATAAATCGTAAAAAAAGCCAGAAGTAAAAATTCCCCCGCAATCAGGATCTTCAATGTATTTATCTACTTCGTTCTCATCTCTGCTTAACCAATCAAATTCTGTCCTTGCCGGGTGGAATGCTTTGTTGTAATTACCAAAAGTCAAGCTATTAAGCAAAGGACTCGGTGTCGTCCTCCCCTTCTTCTTCATTTCCCTTGCAGCAATCATTCTTCCTATTTTCCCCATAATACCAGGGTCTCCGCCAGTTCCACTCAAAATAACACCCGAAAGACGTTCCCCAAAAAGCTGAATGTAACGTCTTGATAAAAATGAACCCATACTATGCCCAAATAATATGATCGGTACACTAGGAAAATCCAATTCAATCTTACTCGTAAGAACTGCCATATCATGAACAACTTTTTCAAATCCCTGGACATCTGCAAAATAACCGATACGATTATTTCTTTTTCCCGTCTCGCCATGGCCGCGATGATCATTGCCATAAACAAATATACTCTCTGAAACTAATTTTTGCGCAAAATGGTCGTATCTTTTAATGTGCTCAGCCATACCATGAGCAAGTTGTACAATTACCCGGGGTTTTTCTTCGGCACCATTTGTCCACTTACAGGCGAAGATTTCATATCCATCATCGGTTTGAAATGTAAACGTTTCTTGTTCCACTACAGTTATCCTCCTTAATTCTCAAAATTGATTTAGATAACTCGCCCAATGACTTGCCTTTAAGGATGAAAAAGCTGTAATTGCATTAATGCCTGGTAGGAATTTTCATCCTCTCAGCTGAAAAAGACTCACCCAATTCTCCTATCCTAAGACAATTGTGTGAGCCTATGTTCTCCGTCACAACTATTAACCTAACAAAAATATATACTAGTATAAAAAACGTGTCAACGCTTTCATTCCCCGGTTCAATAATCCATTTCGCCATTCTAATGTAAAAAACAGCCCAAAAAATCAATGTGCTGCTAAGGATTGGCTTTTTCCTTAGGCGCTGTTAAATTGGGCTGTTGATTTCTGCTCCAGGTACGAGTGATTCGCGGGCGTGCCGGGGAGCCTCATCTGTGCTAAAGCACCTGCGGGGTCTCCCCCATAGCCTCGTACTCCCGCAGGGCATTGAATCACGTCCTTGAAGCCGCCCACGCACGAAGGAAATGCGTTAGTATTTTCATGGAGTCTTCGTGTCTTCCGCTCCAATCAACAGTGTTTAAATATCAACAATTTTCTTTATCATAGCCTTACCTTAAGAAAAAATGGGGCATACAGGATATAGAAGCTTCCTATCATCACTAATTCAAGTGAAAGTATATACCATGGCCAGGGTCCTAGAAAATCCAAGATGGATGAATTACCTGGTTTTTCCATCAAATACAAATAATTCGCCTTCAGCAGCCTATTTACGAAAAAGATACAAACTGCATATAGATTGACAATAAGTATGGTTATCCATATAAATTGCCTTTTAGGATGAAGATTAAAGACTACGATAAACCAAATACAAGCAAGAACAACACCGCCATGTGACACAAAAAACTCGATATATTGAATGTGTGGAAAAGAAAATTTATCAAGGTCAGGTGTCAAAATAGCTTGAATAGAGCTGCCCAGCCCTGCAAAATACATGAATTGAAACAGTCTTTTATTTTTTGAAACGAGCATCACTATAGCAAGAATGACAGCCAAATCGCTGAGCTGAAGAGGCAAAGCTTTCTTCAGCGTCCAGGAATGCTCAGCAACTAGCCACAACTGCTCCCATACTTCTGAAATCAAAAGCAGGAATGCCAGAAACAAACGTAGAACATTTCGCTGCCGCTGTTCTCTAATTACATCTTTTTTAATAAAGATAAGAATGCCGAGACTGATAATTATTCCTACGGTTAAAAGATGCTGTACGGAAAAAAGCTCAAATTTGTCTAGCTTTGAATGAAATCGGAAATACTCATACATTTATAGTCACCTTTAATGATAGCGATATATAAGAAGTGCGACGGCTGTTGGTTTTTCAAATAGATTGAACAACCTGCACTTTTGGGAGCAGGTCCCGTGTATCTTATATAACCGTTAATCAGCGGCGCATCTGCTGCGTCTATTCCTTACCAACGATTTAACCATACCGCTGTCAATCCATTTTTGATATGGGTAAATAATTAAGGAAACAAGAAGCATCAATCCATAGATACCTAAATGAGAAATATTTTTCAACTTTATAACTCCCAATTTTTCAAGAAAAGGCAAAAATTTAAAAGAAAAAAATGCATCCAAGAGAAGATTTGCACAGGTGTACGTAACAAATCCAATCCGGTAGGTTAAGTGAAATATCCAGACCGTTCCAACCAAAAACGGCCCTAAAATGAATGTGTAGTCACTAATCCGTGCCCATGAAAAAAGAACATTCTTTAATTTCCACCAGTTAAAATGATATGCTAACTCATACACAACGGAAACAAGAAATGCAGCTAATATTGCTGCAGGAGAATACTTCTTTAAATTTTCTTTTGGCAAAAATAAAAAAGAAAGCCACGATAATATGAACCCCGACAAAAGGACAAATCTCGCTATCATAAACCCCACCTCAGAACTTCATTTTCTAAGTTTATTTTGATACTTCGTACAGATTTATATACTCAGGAGATCGCTGGGGGGCGTTTGATTTCACATTTATTTAACTCAAGCAAGATCTGGGATTACTAAACCTTCTTTTCTTCAGGCTTGATAGGAAATGTGGAGATAAACATTCTTGTTAAACTGCAAATAAAAAACGCCAAGTTCTTTTATGAACTCAGCGTTTTTCTAAATTTTTATACCGGTGGTCGGGGTCGAACCGACACTCCAGAAGGAACACGATTTTGAGTCGTGCGCGTCTGCCAATTCCGCCACACCGGCATGAAATGGAGGCGGCAACCGGATTCGAACCGGTGGATAAAGGTTTTGCAGACCTTGGCCTTACCACTTGGCTATGCCGCCATATCTTTTGGAGCGGAAGACGGGATTCGAACCCGCGACCCCCACCTTGGCAAGGTGGTGTTCTACCACTGAACTACTTCCGCATATTGGCTGGGCTAGCTGGATTCGAACCAACGAATGACGGAGTCAAAGTCCGTTGCCTTACCGCTTGGCTATAGCCCAATAAATTAGATTATAAACAATGGGGCGATTGAAGGGAATCGAACCCTCGAATGCCAGAGCCACAATCTGGTGCGTTAACCACTTCGCCACAACCGCCATAATCTTTAATGGCAGGGGTAGTAGGAATCGAACCCACACCAAAGGTTTTGGAGACCTTCGTTCTACCTTTAAACTATACCCCTATAAATGGTGGAGGGGGACGGATTCGAACCGCCGAACCCTGAGGGAGCGGATTTACAGTCCGCCGCGTTTAGCCACTTCGCTACCCCTCCACATATTATTATTTTTGTCAGCTTAAGGCGCCAACGAGAAGGATTGAATCTTCACCCTACTGATTACGATTCAGTTGCTCTATGCATTGAGCTACGTCGATTTATAAAAACCGAAATGGTGGCTCAGGACGGAATCGAACCGCCGACACAAGGATTTTCAGTCCTTTGCTCTACCGACTGAGCTACTGAGCCAAATAAGTGGCGGTCTGGACGGGACTCGAACCCGCGACCTCCTGCGTGACAGGCAGGCATTCTAACCAACTGAACTACCAGACCAAATTGCGGGGGCAGGATTTGAACCTGCGACCTTCGGGTTATGAGCCCGACGAGCTACCGGACTGCTCCACCCCGCGATAATAATATTCTTTATATGGTGGAGGATGACGGGATCGAACCGCCGACCCTCTGCTTGTAAGGCAGATGCTCTCCCAGCTGAGCTAATCCTCCATATGGTGACCCCTACGGGATTCGAACCCGTGTTACCGCCGTGAAAGGGCGGTGTCTTAACCGCTTGACCAAGGGGCCGTTTATTAATTAAATGGCGGAGAGCAAGGGATTTGAACCCTTGAGACAGGGGTACCCGTCTACACGATTTCCAATCGTGCTCCTTCGGCCACTCGGACAGCTCTCCATTCAATATGGCTCCGCAGGTAGGACTCGAACCTACGACCGATCGGTTAACAGCCGATAGCTCTACCACTGAGCTACTGCGGAATAATGGAATGCCTGGCAATGTCCTACTCTCACAGGAACTTTCGTTCCAACTACCATCGGCGCTGAAAAGCTTAACTTCCGTGTTCGGTATGGGAACGGGTGTGACCTTTTCGCCATTATTACCAGACCATTTATTGACACTATTTTATTATAATGTCTTTTTCATATTTTGCAAGAGAAAATTTCATTTTTTTCATTCCCTCAAAACTAGATAGTACAGAAGAACCATTTGAAAACGAGCTCGCTTTATTCATATTGCTATGACTTGGTTAAGTCCTCGATCGATTAGTATCAGTCAGCTCCACATGTTACCACGCTTCCACCTCTGACCTATCAACCTGATCATCTTTCAGGGATCTTACTAGCTTGACGCTATGGGAAATCTCATCTTGAGGGGGGCTTCATGCTTAGATGCTTTCAGCACTTATCCCGTCCGCACATAGCTACCCAGCGATGCCTTTGGCAAGACAACTGGTACACCAGCGGTGCGTCCATCCCGGTCCTCTCGTACTAAGGACAGCTCCTCTCAAATTTCCTGCGCCCGCGACGGATAGGGACCGAACTGTCTCACGACGTTCTGAACCCAGCTCGCGTACCGCTTTAATGGGCGAACAGCCCAACCCTTGGGACCGACTACAGCCCCAGGATGCGATGAGCCGACATCGAGGTGCCAAACCTCCCCGTCGATGTGGACTCTTGGGGGAGATAAGCCTGTTATCCCCAGGGTAGCTTTTATCCGTTGAGCGATGGCCCTTCCATGCGGAACCACCGGATCACTAAGCCCGACTTTCGTCCCTGCTCGACTTGTAGGTCTCGCAGTCAAGCTCCCTTGTGCCTTTACACTCTGCGAATGATTTCCAACCATTCTGAGGGAACCTTTGGGCGCCTCCGTTACTCTTTAGGAGGCGACCGCCCCAGTCAAACTGCCCACCTGACACTGTCTCCCACCCCGATCAGGGGTGTGGGTTAGAATTTCAATACAGCCAGGGTAGTATCCCACCGACGCCTCCACCGAAGCTGGCGCTCCGGCTTCTCAGGCTCCTACCTATCCTGTACAAGCTGTACCAAAATTCAATATCAGGCTACAGTAAAGCTCCATGGGGTCTTTCCGTCCTGTCGCGGGTAACCTGCATCTTCACAGGTACTATAATTTCACCGAGTCTCTCGTTGAGACAGTGCCCAGATCGTTACGCCTTTCGTGCGGGTCGGAACTTACCCGACAAGGAATTTCGCTACCTTAGGACCGTTATAGTTACGGCCGCCGTTTACTGGGGCTTCGATTCAGAGCTTCGCTTGCGCTAACCCCTCCTCTTAACCTTCCAGCACCGGGCAGGCGTCAGCCCCTATACTTCGCCTTGCGGCTTCGCAGAGACCTGTGTTTTTGCTAAACAGTCGCCTGGGCCTATTCACTGCGGCTCTTCGAGGCTATTCACCTCAAAAAGCACCCCTTCTCCCGAAGTTACGGGGTCATTTTGCCGAGTTCCTTAACGAGAGTTCTCTCGCTCACCTTAGGATTCTCTCCTCGCCTACCTGTGTCGGTTTGCGGTACGGGCACCTTTTATCTCGCTAGAGGCTTTTCTTGGCAGTGTGGAATCAGGAACTTCGGTACTCTATTTCCCTCGCTGTCACAGCTCAGCCTGTTCGAAAAGCGGATTTTCCTACTTCTCAGCCTAACTGCTTAGACGCGCATATCCAACAGCGCGCTTACCCTATCCTCCTGCGTCCCCCCATCACTCAAACGATAAAGAGGTGGTACAGGAATATCAACCTGTTGTCCATCGCCTACGCCTTTCGGCCTCGGCTTAGGTCCCGACTAACCCTGAGCGGACGAGCCTTCCTCAGGAAACCTTAGGCATTCGGTGGATGAGATTCTCACTCATCTTTCGCTACTCATACCGGCATTCTCACTTCTAAGCGCTCCACGGGTCCTTCCGATCCCGCTTCACAGCCCTTAGAACGCTCTCCTACCACTGACATCGTAGATGTCAATCCACAGCTTCGGTGATACGTTTAGCCCCGGTACATTTTCGGCGCAGAGTCACTCGACCAGTGAGCTATTACGCACTCTTTAAATGGTGGCTGCTTCTAAGCCAACATCCTGGTTGTCTAAGCAACTCCACATCCTTTTCCACTTAACGTATACTTTGGGACCTTAGCTGGTGGTCTGGGCTGTTTCCCTTTTGACTACGGATCTTATCACTCGCAGTCTGACTCCCACGGATAAGTCTTTGGCATTCGGAGTTTGTCTGAATTCGGTAACCCGATGAGGGCCCCTAGTCCAAACAGTGCTCTACCTCCAAGACTCTTACTACGTGAGGCTAGCCCTAAAGCTATTTCGGAGAGAACCAGCTATCTCCAAGTTCGATTGGAATTTCTCCGCTACCCACACCTCATCCGCGCACTTTTCAACGTGCGTCGGTTCGGGCCTCCATCCAGTGTTACCTGGACTTCACCCTGGACATGGGTAGATCACCTGGTTTCGGGTCTACGACTACATACTAATACGCCCTATTCAGACTCGCTTTCGCTGCGGCTCCGTCTCTTCAACTTAACCTTGCATGTAATCGTAACTCGCCGGTTCATTCTACAAAAGGCACGCCATCACCCATAAACGGGCTCTGACTACTTGTAGGCACACGGTTTCAGGATCTCTTTCACTCCCCTTCCGGGGTGCTTTTCACCTTTCCCTCACGGTACTGGTTCACTATCGGTCACTAGGGAGTATTTAGCCTTGGGAGATGGTCCTCCCTGCTTCCGACCGGATTTCACGTGTCCGGCCGTACTCAGGATCCACTCAGGAGGGAACGAAGTTTCAACTACAGGGCTGTTACCTTCTATGACGGGCCTTTCCAGACCGCTTCATCTACCCCGTTCCTTTGTAACTCCATGTTGAGTGTCCTACAACCCCGAAAGGCAAGCCTTTCGGTTTGGGCTGTTCCCGTTTCGCTCGCCGCTACTCAGGGAATCGCGTTTGCTTTCTCTTCCTCCGGGTACTTAGATGTTTCAGTTCCCCGGGTCTGCCTTCAGTACCCTATGTATTCAGGTAAAGATACTGCTCCATTACGAGCAGTGGGTTCCCCCATTCGGAAATCTCCGGATCAAAGCTTACTTACAGCTCCCCGAAGCATATCGGTGTTAGTCCCGTCCTTCATCGGCTCCTAGTGCCAAGGCATCCACCGTGCGCCCTTTCTAACTTAACCTACGACAAATGATCAGTGTCGTGTCTCTAGTCAGCTTCGCTCGTTCAGATCCTCACGTGCCCTAGCACGCTCCGGTCTTCACTCCCTCGCTTCCTCGACCTTCTCGCTGCTGATTTGTCTTTATTTACTCTTAAAATAAGAGAGAAAAACTAAAATGGCGATTACTCGGTTCTTGCTTGGTTTCTTCTATACGATTATCTAGTTTTCAAAGAACGAATAAAAAAAGCTTTGAGAGAGATTGTTCTCTCAAAACTAAACAAACAAAGAACGTGTCACAAACCGTTTTGTCTGGCTCATAGGTCCAGCTTTATCCTTAGAAAGGAGGTGATCCAGCCGCACCTTCCGATACGGCTACCTTGTTACGACTTCACCCCAATCATCTGTCCCACCTTAGGCGGCTGGCTCCTTGCGGTTACCCCACCGACTTCGGGTGTTACAAACTCTCGTGGTGTGACGGGCGGTGTGTACAAGGCCCGGGAACGTATTCACCGCGGCATGCTGATCCGCGATTACTAGCGATTCCGGCTTCATGCAGGCGAGTTGCAGCCTGCAATCCGAACTGAGAATGGTTTTGTGGGATTGGCTCCACCTCGCGGCTTCGCTACCCTTTGTACCATCCATTGTAGCACGTGTGTAGCCCAGGTCATAAGGGGCATGATGATTTGACGTCATCCCCACCTTCCTCCGGTTTGTCACCGGCAGTCACCTTAGAGTGCCCAACTAAATGCTGGCAACTAAGATCAAGGGTTGCGCTCGTTGCGGGACTTAACCCAACATCTCACGACACGAGCTGACGACAACCATGCACCACCTGTCACTCTGTCCCCCGAAGGGGAACGTCCTATCTCTAGGAGTGTCAGAGGATGTCAAGACCTGGTAAGGTTCTTCGCGTTGCTTCGAATTAAACCACATGCTCCACCGCTTGTGCGGGCCCCCGTCAATTCCTTTGAGTTTCAGCCTTGCGGCCGTACTCCCCAGGCGGAGTGCTTAATGCGTTAGCTGCAGCACTAAAGGGCGGAAACCCTCTAACACTTAGCACTCATCGTTTACGGCGTGGACTACCAGGGTATCTAATCCTGTTTGCTCCCCACGCTTTCGCGCCTCAGCGTCAGTTACAGACCAGAAAGCCGCCTTCGCCACTGGTGTTCCTCCACATCTCTACGCATTTCACCGCTACACGTGGAATTCCGCTTTCCTCTTCTGCACTCAAGTCCCCCAGTTTCCAATGACCCTCCACGGTTGAGCCGTGGGCTTTCACATCAGACTTAAAGGACCGCCTGCGCGCGCTTTACGCCCAATAATTCCGGACAACGCTTGCCACCTACGTATTACCGCGGCTGCTGGCACGTAGTTAGCCGTGGCTTTCTGGTTAGGTACCGTCAAGGTACCGGCAGTTACTCCGGTACTTGTTCTTCCCTAACAACAGAGCTTTACGACCCGAAGGCCTTCATCGCTCACGCGGCGTTGCTCCATCAGACTTTCGTCCATTGTGGAAGATTCCCTACTGCTGCCTCCCGTAGGAGTCTGGGCCGTGTCTCAGTCCCAGTGTGGCCGATCACCCTCTCAGGTCGGCTACGCATCGTCGCCTTGGTGAGCCGTTACCTCACCAACTAGCTAATGCGCCGCGGGCCCATCTGTAAGTGACAGCCGAAACCGTCTTTCAGTTCTTCCTCATGCAAGGAAGAAGATTATCCGGTATTAGCTCCGGTTTCCCGAAGTTATCCCGATCTTACAGGCAGGTTGCCCACGTGTTACTCACCCGTCCGCCGCTAACCTCAAGGAGCAAGCTCCTCGAGATTCGCTCGACTTGCATGTATTAGGCACGCCGCCAGCGTTCGTCCTGAGCCAGGATCAAACTCTCCAAGAAAGTTGATATAGCTCATAAAAATAACGTTGGCTTCATTTCGTTAGAAATGAATAATTATTGTTTGTTGACGTTTTTGTTTGTTTAGTTTTCAAAGAGCAATCTTTTGTCAAAAGCGACTTTCTTAATATATCACAAGATAATTATTTAAGTCAACATTTTTTTAAAACCGCCAACTACGAAAACTTTCTTTCAACGTTTCGCAGCGACGGTTATTAATATAACAAGTATTTTATAAAAGGTCAATAGTTTTTTTGTTTTTTACGATAATTATTTATTCACTCGGTAACATCGATGGAAAACACCTTGTCCCTTTGTTTCAATATTTATAACTTCTACCAGATGTTTATCAATTAAATACTCCAGGAGGACAGCCATATCTACGGAATATGGAATCAATTCAGCTTCTTGCATGATTTCATTGAACATCCAATACTCTTTTTTTCCTAAGACATCAATCATATGGGCAGTCCCTAGGCTTGTTTTGGAATGAATTAGGAACTCGCTTGCCAGGAACAAGAGCTCCAACCTTTTCTCAAGGATTTCTTCACTGTAAAGAAGTTCTTCATATAACTTATATATTTCTGGTTCCATCTGTTTCACTTGATGCCAAACGGTCAATTCTGGATGCAAGCCATTCTCGATCACTGCCAATCGCGCCAAATGATGCAGAGAATGAACAACATGGTTATAAGCATCTAAATACTGTTGATTTTCAAAAAGGGCTTTTCCATCAATATAGCGGCGAATTAATTTTGCAAATTCTAATCCCATTTTGACTTTACGCCCATTAAAAGGAAAATCCTGCAGTTCTTTCTTCAAATTGACCACATACTCATTACGGTCAAAAATGATCTTCGCAATATCAAGCCATTCAAAAATTTTTCGGTTCGTGCCCAGAAGCAGCCATTTCTGCAGTTTCGCTTCTGTTATGATATGCAAGGCTGCTTTTTTATCATTATAAGAATAATGCTTAATAAAAATGGGCTTTTCTGCCTCTTTAACAATAATCAAAAGGACAACATCAAATGAATCAGTCAGAATTGACTTTTGTTTTTTTTCAACTACCAATACACCTAAAGTATTTAATTGGCTTGCCCTTTCTTGATAAATAGGCCGAAGAATGTCTTCCATTCATCCTACCTCCATTTTTTTCGATAGCAATATGTTCGACAACAATTAAAAAATCTCCTTCTTTCTTTAAAGACAAAATTCGACGAATATTACAAATGACCATTTTTCTCATTTCTGAAAAATTATGGTATAGTTTTTCTAGGAGGGAGTTACATGGCTAAATATTCGAATAAAATAAATAAAATTCGCAGTTTTGCACTTATTTTAATTTTTGTTGGTTTCATTGTTATGTATGGGGGTATTTATTTTCGCACCTCCCCGCTTATTATGGCCATTTTTATGCTTTTAGGACTTCTTTTTATTATTGCTAGTACAGTTGTTTACTTCTGGATTGGGCTGCTGTCAACCAGGACAATCCAAGTCAAATGCCCAAACTGCGGAAACCCCACCAAAATGCTTGGCAGGGTTGATATATGCATGCATTGCCGTGAGCCTCTAACACTCGACGAAAACTTAGCTGGAAAAGAATTTGATGAATCTTATAATAAAAAATCGAGTAAATAAGAAAATCGATTCCCCTGGATAGCGGCGTAAAGTCTAGAGCTTTCCTACTGAGAATCGTAAGGCGAAGAACCTTGCCGCTAGGGCGCTTGCTTTAGACAATTTTCAAAGTTAAAATCTATAATTTCTTTATTAATAAAAAAAGAATGGCAACCGCCTACACAAAATAGGGATTGCCATTCTTTTTTTATTAGTGCATCTCTTTAGCTGCACACTCTTGACAAGTACCGTATATCTCCATGCGATGATTCGCCACTTTAAAGCCTGTTACATGGGACGCTAATTGTTCCACTTCATCCAAACCAGGATAATAAAAATCGACAATTTTTCCGCAATCTTCACAAATCACATGATAATGATGTGTTGTCACAAAGTCGAAACGGCTGGATGAATCACCATAGGTAAGTTCCTTAACAAGACCAACTTCACGAAATACCCGTAAATTATTATATACAGTTGCCACACTCATATTTGGAAATCTTCCTTCAAGTGCTTTATATATATCATCAGCGGTCGGATGTGACATTGAGTTTATTAAATATTCAAGTATGGCATGACGCTGCGGAGTAATTCGAACACCCGTTTCCTTTAAGGTATCCAACGCTTCTTTCAACAGATTCATCGCCATGCACCTCTTTTCTAAAAAATATTCTTAAATTATAATTGTTATAATTAGTTTACTAAGGTAATTGTACTTTTGTCAATATTGTAATATCGGAAAATAACCCTTTTATTGCTTATCGCTGTGCAATGTGTGCTCTGCAAACCCTAATTTATGATTCACATACCGCGCTACGACAAATAAAAGGTCGGAAAGACGGTTCAAATACGATAAAACCAGCGGGTTCACCTCTTCCCCTAAAGCAACTGCACATCTTTCTGCACGTCTTGCAATGGTTCTAGAAACATGAAAGGCAGCACCTGCTGGATGTCCTCCAGGCAAGATAAAATTCATTAACGCAGGAAGCGCTGCGTCTAATAGATCAATTTGCTGTTCCATTTCTTCTATATCACTAGGTGAAAGGGACCATTTAACTTCCTTCCCTTTCGGGGTCGCCAGTTCTGCACCCACATGAAAAAGGTTTGTTTGTATTTTATGAAAAGTCTTCTCAATTATTTCTTTTCCTTCAAAATTTTCTTTATGAATGTAGCTTAATGCCAGCCCAATCATGGAATTCGTTTCATCACATGTTCCGTATGCTTCCACCCGGAGATCCGTCTTTAACACGCGTTGTCCATAAATAAGTGAGGTAGTACCTTTATCACCTGTTTTTGTATAAATTTTCACACAGACTCCCCCTAAATTTTCTTACATTATGCACAAACACTAAACACGATATTATTGCTTCTAAGTATCTTAATCATATCACCTGAAAGATATTTAGAAAACGCTTATATCGACTATTGTCAACGTATTAAAAATTCATACCATCTCTTAATTAACAAGGTCCTTATATTAGCGTTTTTCACAAGTGAAAGTTCTTCCCATCTTAAATCCCGTAATTTCCCCACAAAAAAAAGGTCCAAATTGGACCAAAGATTTTATCTGAGGAGGTATGCCCTAATAAAATGATATTCAAATCAGCATATGTTGCATTGGACAAATGCCTCTTATCTTTAAAATAGGCGTAAATGTCCTACAGATTTTCACGAATAAAATTCAGGGCATCGTCGACGTGGCCCTTAACTTGTACCTTTCTCCATTCCTTTGCGATTTTTCCATCTTTATCAATAATAAAGGTGGAGCGCTCAACTCCCATGTACTCTTTTCCGAAATTCTTTTTTAATTTCCAAACATCATAAGCTTCGGCAACTTGATGATCTGTGTCCGTCAGCAATGTAAATGGCAACCCATATTTTTCAATAAACTTTTGATGGCGGCTTGCAGGGTCGGGGCTTATACCTATTATCATCGCGTTAATCTCAGAAAAATTTTGAAACTGATCTCTGAAATCACATGCTTCTGTCGTGCACCCGGGAGTCATATCTTTTGGGTAAAAATAAAGCACAACATTTTTTCTGCGTAAATTTGATAGTGTTACCATCTCGCCATTTTGTGCTTCCAGAGTAAAATCTGGTGCCTGCATTCCGGTTTTAATTGTCATCTCTTTTTTCACTCACTTTAAATTTTTTCTTACTTTTAGCCTAACCAATGTTTCTCCGTAACACAACTTTCAAGCATTCTTTATATATTATTCTTGTTAGACATTACTTTCGCTACAAATGCAGCCGGTAACGTATAGCCAATTAGCGCTTCTGTTACGGCAATAAACCTGCCGATTCCAACTGGAACTACATCCCCATTTCCAACCGAAAACAACATCATGGCGCTAAAATAAAAGCTCGATTCAAACATATTATGACCACTATTTTTATTTGCTTCGACAAGAATGGTCGTATTCATCAGATTAAATAATAGATAAATAAGGCCATAACCAATAATGACTGTTAAATAGACCGTTCCTAAATAAAGAAAATTATCGACTGATACCAATTTCCCTTTGAGTGTGTTAGGAATAAATAATGTCCTAAGGCTCATAAAAATACAAAAAATCACAATCGGCAGCAAGAAATAAAACACAAAACCACCTCCGGATTAGTTTCATTTTATGCCGGCTCGGACAAAAAAATTTCAAAAAGCAAGCATAAAAACAAGCTTTCATAGATTTCGAAAAATTAATACAGGAAAAACATGATAGAATGAGAAATGACTGATTTTGACTAGGAGGAAAAATTATGCAATTTACAAATTCCGAGCGAATACATAGTGAGGCATTGGAACACATTGTCGGAGGTGTCAACAGCCCATCCCGTTCCTATAAAGCAGTTGGAGGCGGTTCACCAGTTGTCATGGAACGCGGCCAAGGAGCCTATTTCTGGGATGTCGACGGCAACCAATACATCGATTATCTTGCTGCATATGGTCCCATTATAACGGGGCATGCCCATCCGCATATAACAGAAGCGGTCAAACGCGCGGCTGAAACAGGTGTCCTATATGGAACACCAACACCACATGAAGTCAAGTTTGCGAAAATGTTAAAAGAAGCCATTCCATCGCTAGATAAGGTCCGATTTGTCAATTCTGGAACGGAAGCAGTAATGACGACAATCCGTGTTGCCCGGGCCTATACCGGACGCGATAAAATTATCAAGTTTGCCGGCTGCTACCACGGTCATTCTGATCTCGTTCTTGTGGCAGCAGGTTCAGGTCCTTCAACACTTGGTACACCAGATTCCGCCGGTGTTCCTAAAAGCATTGCGCAGGAAGTCATAACAGTACCATTCAACAATATTGCTCCATTTAAAGAAGCTTTGGAAAAATGGGGATCACAGGTTGCTGCGGTCCTTGTAGAACCAATCGTAGGCAACTTTGGAATTGTTGAGCCAAATCCAGGCTTCCTTGAGCAAGTGAATGAATTGACACATGCTGCTGGCGCACTTGTTATCTATGATGAAGTCATTACCGCCTTCCGTTTTATGTACGGAGGTGCACAGGATTTATTAGGCATTAAACCGGATTTAACCGCTATGGGGAAAATCATTGGCGGCGGTTTGCCAATCGGAGCTTATGGCGGCCGTAAAGAAATTATGGAGAAGGTTGCCCCTCTTGGACCTGCTTACCAGGCAGGAACGATGGCGGGAAATCCCGCTTCGATGCTGTCAGGTATTGCTTGCTTGGAAGTATTAAAGCAGCCTGGGGTATATGAGTATCTTGATCGTTTAGGTACTATGCTTGAGAAAGGTATTTTAGAAGCTGCAAATGAATACGGAATCCAAATTACGATTAACCGTTTAAAAGGGGCCCTTACCGTTTATTTTACAAATGAAAGGATAGAAAATTATGAGCAAGCTCAAAACACTGACGGTGAAATGTTTGCTAAATTCTTTAAGCTAATGCTTCATCAAGGAATTAACCTAGCGCCTTCAAAATACGAAGCATGGTTTTTAACGATCGCCCATACTGAAGAAGATATTGAAGCAACCTTACATGCCGTTAGAAATGCATTTTCTTCACTAAGCGCCGAATAATTATTCATTATTTATGCACATTCGGGAGCGTAATTCGCTCCCTATTATTATTTTGAAATCAGTGAAAACGGTTACAAAGGCAACTTTTTTTCTCCTTTTTACATAATTTTACTTCAAATATCCCATCCAAACTTTTGCATATTTATTTGATTTCTGAAAATTCATATGATATTATTTAGTTATTATTTTTGCATTTCTTCTCTTTAATCAAATGCCTCACTAAAGTAATAAATCATTTCAAATCAAGTTTACTTTCATAAATTAATAGTTTTATAGGAGGTGAAGCGGCTTCCTAAGGAATACTGAAGAAGCCCGACAAAATGACAAAAGACTGGACCCCTTCCCTTTTTAGAGATTTCCATAAGATGGAACACGACGCATGCGGAATAGTCGCTTGCCTAGAAAAAAACAAAGTTCCCACTAGAGAGAATATATTCAATTGTATCGATGCCCTTGTTACGATGAACCATCGTGCCGGTTTTATTAATGGCGAAGGTGACGGCGTAGGTATCCATATGGATATACCAAGAGAGCTATGGAAGGAAAAGTTGAGCCAAAAAGGTCTTGACCCAATGCTTGCTGAAAAAGAAGAATTTGCTGTCGGTCATGTATTCGTCAGCAGAAAAGCAAACTGGGATTCTACTAAAGAGAAGTTATTAGAGATGTTGGAGCAGCATTCCCTGCAGGTCATTTTCGAGACAATCGAAGTGACAAATTCATCTGCTCTCGGCCCAATTGCCATTCAAGAAAATCCTGTATTCTGGCAATTTGCCTGTCTTTCAAAGAATACAGGCCAGGAATTAACAAAAACTCTATTTGAAGCTTTACTAGATTTTGAAGTAGATGAAAATGTTCATGTAGCATCATTAAGCCAAAATCATGTTGTTTATAAAGTAATGGGTGCAGGTGACATACTTCCTCGTTATTATCATGATCTGGCAAGCCCTCTTGCTGCTTCTACAATCACGCTTGGCCACAACCGCTACTCTACTAATACACTTTCAAGCTTTTTTAGAGTACAGCCTTTCAGTGTTCTTGGACATAATGGAGAAATTAATACGATCGCTAAGCTTCGCGATGAAGCAAGAATGCTCGGCGTACCACTTGTAAAAGATGGCAGTGATTCGCAGGATTTGAGCAGAGCTATTGAAACATTCATTTGCCGCGAAGGTTATTCATTGTTTGAGTCAATGGATGTTCTATTTCCGCCAATTGTGAATGAAATTAAAGCCTACCCTACTCACCTTCAGGATATGTATACCTACTTGAGAGAAGCATGGGGACATTTTGCTCAGGGGCCAGCCGGCATTATTTCTCGATATGGGGATGAAGCAGTATTTAGTGTAGACGCTTTAGGACTAAGACCACTTTGGATGCTTGAAACAGAAAGTTCCTATTTATTCTCTTCGGAACCTGGAATTATTTCAGTTAATGAATATGTTAATGATCCAAAACCTTTAGCACCAGGCGAAAAAGTTGGATTTAAATGGGTTGGAGATACATTAGCCGTATTCGAGCACTCTCAATATCAAAGTGAAGTCTATAACCGTTTTTCACAGCGTTTAAAATTGGATGGTGCAAGATTGCGCTTAAAGTCACCGACCTTTGCCAAAACTGTGACAATGAATTATCCAGATAAAATTCAAAACGGCCAATATAAAGCATTCGGCTGGGAGCGGGACCACATTCAATTAATCGAACAAATGGCAGAAAAAGGTGTGGAACCAATTCGTTCCCTTGGTCATGACGCTCCCCTTGCTGCCCTTAACCCGGAACGCGTCAATATTGCTGATTACATTAAGGAAAGTGTTGCTGTTGTAACAAATCCGGCTATTGACCGAGATCGGGAAACAGAACATTTTTCAACACGCGTTATTATCGGTAAACGGCCTGAATTATTTACAAATGAACAACCAAATGCAGTGATTGAATTAACCACACCACTGCTATTAGAAGGAAAAGCAGGATTTGCTTGCTCAGAAGAATTAGGGCAGCCAACCTTTGATCAAATGGTTCAGTATTATCAAGACCAAAAACTAGCATCCTTTATTTCAGCCGTTTTCTATAAGGACGAAAATCTTGAAGAAGCCCTTGAAAGATTGGCGGAAGAAGCCATTCATGCTGTAAAAGCAGGAAAAACGCTCCTCGTCATTGATGATGCCAAAGCACATCAAGAAGGATCATATTGGATTGATCCGCACCTAATTACTTCTGCTATTGATCAAGCATTGGTGAAGGAAGAACTAAGAAGACATTGTTCATTGCTCGTGCGTTCAGCAGCGATTCGTTCGCTTCATGACATTATTACTTTGTTTGGCTTAGGTGCTGATTTAATCAGCCCATATTATATGTTCTTAACGGTACTCGGTGACACATCCAAACCATTAATTAATTTATACAGTGCTCTATCCAAAGGTCTGGAAAAAGTTATTTCAACGATTGGTATCCATGAACTTCGCGGTTATGGGCGATTATTCTCCAGTATCGGACTGCATGAACAAGTCGCAAATGTATTAAACATTGTTAACTTTTTCGGCTCAAATGAAATCCAAAATGATTTCGCAGGAATGAAAGTTGATGCTCTAAAAAGAGCTGAGGAATACATTAGCGAAAATGAACGGGTCGGAAAAACGTTCCACCTCTTCCCAAGGATTTGGAAAGCAATTGGTGAAATGGCATCAACCGGAGACTACAGTGTGTACCGTGATAAAATCACTGAACAGGAAGCAGAAAATCCAACAACTATCCGACATTTGATTCAACTAAAACAGAACCAAAAACCTGTATCTGTTGAAGATGTTAATATTCGTGTCGGTGAACATGATCTACCATTTATCATTTCGTCCATGTCATTTGGATCACAAAACGAAGTTGCCTTTAGAGCCTATGCCGAAGGCGCTGACCGTTTAAACATGGTAAGTTTAAATGGTGAAGGCGGCGAAATTAAGGATATGCTCGGCAAATATCCGAAAACACGCGGACAGCAAATTGCCTCCGGCCGCTTTGGTGTAAATGCTGAACTTTTAAACTCATCTAATCTATTAGAAATCAAAATCGGTCAAGGGGCAAAACCTGGTGAAGGTGGACACCTTCCAGGCTCAAAAGTCACAGCAAAGGTAGCTGCAGCTCGCAATGCAACACTTGGCTCAGACTTAATTTCACCATCCAATAACCATGATATTTACTCAATTGAAGATCTGGCACAAATGATTCTCGAGTTAAAAACCGCCAATGATCAAGCTAAAATTGCAGTAAAAGTACCGGTTGTTCCAAATATTGGTACAATCGCTGTCGGAATCGCTAAAGCTGGTGCAGATATCATCACCCTTAGCGGCTTTGATGGCGGAACTGGTGCAGCAAGAATCCATGCCCTGCAGCATGTTGGTCTTCCAGTGGAAATCGGTGTCAAAGCTGCTCATAATGCCTTGCTTGAAAGCGGACTGCGTGATAAAGTGGAGCTTTGGGCTGATGGCGGTATGAAGAGCGCAATGGATGTACTTAAAATCATGCTCCTTGGGGCAAACAGAGTGGGATTTGGTACATTAGCGATGCTTTCAATTGGCTGTACGACATGCCGCGGCTGTCATTTAGATACATGCCATGTAGGAATTGCAACACAAATTGAATCAGAAGCACAAGCTAAGGAGCATGGACTCCGCCGTTTTGTCCCAAGACAACTTGATTTGGCTGTTCAAGGTATCATGAACTTATTCACAGCATTCGGCAATGAATTAAAAGCACTTGCCGCATCTTTAGGAATTCAAAATCTTCAGGATGCTGTTGGACGTTCCGAATTGTTAGAACAGATTAAAGGTCAAAATCAACTTAACCTTTCTTATTTACTGAAGACGCTAGAAATCAGCCAATTTTCGAAAACAGACGCTGCAAAAGAAATCGCAGAAGTTCAAATGCAGGTTGCTGCTGGAGCTGAATATCTCGATGCAAGTGTCGACCAGCTGCACACTTCCAGAGAATTCGTAAATGTTACATCTGAACAGCGTGTTCTTGGAAGCCGAGTATCCTGCCACCGCGTTCGCGGAAGACTTGATGGTTCATATAAGCAGCTTGCTCCGGTACAACTCAAATACAGGGAAGGGTCAATCCCTGGTAATGGACTGGGTGCGTATAACAGTGAAGGAATTGAAATCACTGTCAACGGCGGCGGACAAGACGGTGTTGGTAAAACTTCATTCGGCGGTAACATTCACGTCCTAAAAGCACAAGGTAAAAATGGCCGATTCGTAAATGGTTCAGTTGGAAAAGGCTTCGGATACGGTGCCCAAAAAGGACTGCTTGTTGCTCAAGGAAATGCTGATGCCCGCGCTGGAATCCGTCTCTCAGGTGCTGATTTAATTATTGGCGGACAGTTGAAAAAGCCGATCCCTGAAAAAGAATATGGAAACATCGGATCTAATGCCAATATTAAAGGTTTTGCCTTTGAATATATGACAAATGGCCGCGGTCTTGTACTTGGCGATCCAGGTCCATGGATTTGTGCTGGTATGACAGGAGGCGTCGTATACTCCCGCCTTCAGTCTGAACTAGGACTCACAAAAGAAGCGATCCAACGACGGATCGCCAAAGGTGCCAAGGTTTCCATCATTGAATTAACGGAAAAAGGCAAGCAAGATGTAAACGAACTGTTGACAAAATACTGCAGTTTATTGAAGGATAACGGCCAGGCTGCGGAAGCATCCCAGCTTCAACAGCTATTAGTTGATCCTGAAAACCACTTTGTACAGATTACCCCGGTGAAAGAACAAGCCGATCCATCTGTATCAACCGAATAATATTTACATTAAAAACGTCCGCGATCATATTCGCGGACGTTTCATTTTTTATTTACCGGCTATGTTAAAGAACATTGTTGATATTTAAACACTATTGATTGGAGTGGAAGGCCCGAAGACACCTCGAAAATACTACCGCATTTCCTTCGTGCGTGGGAGGATTCAAGGACGTGTTTCAATGCCCTGCGGGAGTACGGGGCTGGGGAGACCCCGCAGTTGCTCCACCGGCACGCCCGCGAACCGCTCGTGCCTAGAGCGGAAATCCACAGCCAAATTTAACAGCGCCTATTTAAAATCCAGGAAAATGTCGTATATTTTTTCTTGATTATATAATTTAATCCATGTATAGTACTTTATTATATTTTGAAAGGAATCTTTCTAAAATGAAGTTAGGCGCCCGCATTTTAAAAACGGGAATAGCGATTGTTTTATCGCTTTACTTAGGCAAGCTGTTTCATTCTCCATCACCGGTATTCGCAGCCATTGCTGCTATCTTTGCCATTCAGCCGACGATTTATCGGTCTTATTTGACAATCATTGAACAATTTCAAGGAAACATCATTGGTGCGTTGTTTGCCGTCATTTTTGTCCTTCTGATTGGAAACCATTTTATCGTGATCGGTCTTGCAGCCATCATCGTGATTATTTTGAACCTTAAGCTTAAATTGGAAAATACCATCGGTCTTTCCCTTGTAACCTTAATATCCATTATGGAAACACCTGGAGGTAACTTTATTCAGTTTGCGGAGATTCGCTTCTTCACCATCATGCTGGGGGTATTTTCTGCATTTGTTGTGAATCTTGTATTTATGCCACCAAAATATGAAAATAAGCTTTATTTTAAAATTGCCGGCACTACAGAGGAGATCATCAGGTGGATTCGTTTAAGCATTCGGCATGACTATGACCATCATCGGCTTAAAACTGATATTCAAACACTAAAGGAAAACATTAGTATGATGGATCAATTTTATACCTTGTATAAAGAAGAACGCGGATATTTTAAAAGAGATCAATTGGAAAAATCGCGGAAGCTGGTTCTCTACAGGCAAATGATCATTACTACTCGGAAAGCACTGGATACCCTAAAAAGGCTCCACCGCTTTGAAAATGAGGTCCTGCTGCTGCCCGATCATTTTAAACAGTCGATTCAAGAACAGCTGGATTGCCTTATTTATCATCACGAACAACTCATGCTCCGGTTTATTCGAAAGGTGCCAACTCCAGCTTCTGACAGCGAAGAAATCATTTACTTGAACAATAAGGAAATCTTTGATTTATTTATGGTTCACCAAAAGGAGTTCATCGACCAGAACAATCCGCATCTATATCATACGATGCAGATCGTAGCGACCATTATTGATTATAGTGAACAAATCGAGCATCTTGACACTTTAATGACAAGTTTTCATTCGTATCATCAAAATGAAGTGTCGATTGAAGAGGAACATATATTATAAAAAGAAACCGAAGCGGCCGGTTACTGCGCTTCGGTTTCTTTTTTAGCGTCTGTATGTTAAATAACGCTCATACCATATGTCAATAAAGTCCGGCGCAAATGGACCATTCCGCTGTCTGATCCATTGAATTAACTTATCAACATTTCGTTTCAGGATCTGATCGATGACGTCTGGATAATTCATTTCTCGGCGGTGGCGCTCATACTCGTCTTCATCGAGCAGATGGAATGTCATATCTGGGAACACCTTTATATCCAGATCATAGTCAATATATTTCAATGCTTCTCCATCAAATATAAAAGGCGAGCTTATATTACAATAGTAATAAATTCCATCCTCACGAATCATTCCAATCACATTAAACCAGTATTGCGAATGGAAATAGCAAATTGCCGGTTCTCTTGTAATCCACGTCCTGCCATCAGATTCTGTTACAAGGGTCCGGTCATTTCCGCCAATCACCAAGTTTTGCGATCCTTTCAAAACGGTCGTTTGTTCCCAGACGCGATGGATGTGCCCATTATGTTTATAGCTATGTATTTGGATTGGTTCACCTTCCATGGGTACGCCCATTTTCTCCCCTACCTTCATTTTTGAACGCTTTGCAACCTATTCAAACAATTTTATAATTAAATTAGCGAAAAAGGAAACAAAGTAAATTCCTATTTTCTATTATTATAACGGTTAAGACAAGAATTTAAAACAAAAGAGCCATTTTTCAATGGCTCACTGTAAAATTTTGTACTATTTTTTATAAAGAAGGCGTTAGGTTCATTTCTCGATAGGAATTAATAACCTCTTCTGTCTGTTTTTCAAACATTAACTGAATCTCTTTTAACTCTTTTCTCATTTTTTGGATGTCTCCTTGAATACTTTCTAGGTCAGTTTGATTTTTAAGTGCAAGTAATTCAGTCTCAATTTGCTGGCAGCGTTCCAGCTCCGCCTGCAAGTATAACAATTTCTCCATTGTCACCATTTGCTCGGAAACCAATCGGTTAAATTGATTCATCTCCCTCACCGCCTTATTAGTACTAGCTATATGTATTCTTTATTTTCTAAAAATCTCCTTTGACTTTTTCTGTAGACTCCCCAAAAGTTTTGTCGAGTCAAAAGAACGTGAAAAAAAAGAAGGCACTCAAATCGATTAGAGTACCTTCCTATCAAAGCATGTCAATTAGCTTTGGCCGAATTGACCTTGATTTTTACGAGCTTGTGATTGTTGATTTTGTTGTCTTACTTCTTGTGCGTTTGTTTCGCTTGCAAATTCATTACCAAATGAACCTGCAGCTCCTGCAGCACCAGCAGCTCCTGCACCAGATTTAGCACGGGCAGATTGAGCATTTTGTTGTCTTACTTCAGCTGCATTCGTTTCACTAGCAAATTCAGTACCAAATGAACCTGCAGCTCCTGAACCAGCAGATTGTGCGTTTTGTTGTCTTACTTCCTGGATATTAGTTCCAGCCGAAGTCTTGTTAGGCTGTTGATTGAATTTAGCCATTGTTATATCACCTCCACGAGTTTAATGTACCCTCACTCCATGGAGATTATCCAAAAAAAATGGATGGCAATATGTACCCAGCCTCATTTTTATGAAAGGTATTATTTTATCTTTGTCATGAATAGAAGACAATTTATATACCAAAATAAGGGCAGGATATCGGAAAGGAAGATGCAGCATGTATACAGGACGAGATATGACCGAGCTATCGATGATTTCCATTACGGATTGGAATAATCATGAGCTTGCCCATTTTCATCAATCCCTCCAGCAAATGGCACCCTATTTAAATAGCGAAGGCCAAACCATTCACCGTGAAATAATCGAAGAAATTGAAAGCCGTGGAGGGTTGAATCAACTGTAAGTAAAATGAACGCCGGCGGAAGCTGCGGCGTTCATTTCTTTTGTTCCAAAAATAATTTAAACATTTTTTGATGAGGCACAGGAAAAGCGTACTCCTGCATTTCCTCAAATGTTACGAGTTTCCATTCTTCACTTTCTTGAATGACAGATGTAATCTCTCCAGTATATACCCTTATATTCCAAATGAGATGGGAAAAAACATGTTCGATTTGGCCGATTGCTTTCTCCAACTGCACCTCCAAATCAAGAAGCTGATGAAACTGCTCCACTACCTTTCCTCGTTCATGTTCTAATGAATGGATAATTTCCACATTAGGAAATTCCCATAGGTTAGCTAGCAAACCATTTGATGGCCGCTTATGGATGACAATTTTTCCATTTTCATCAAAAAGCAGGGCTGCTGCTAATTCAACATGACGGGTTTTATTTTTCTTCGTTTTGACAGGTAATTCCTCCTGAACTCCCTCTTCAAACGCTTGACAATGCTCACGGACCGGACATAATAAACATGAAGGGGACGTCGGTGTGCAAACGAGTGCTCCCAACTCCATTAGAGCTTGATTAAACGAGGAAGGATCTTCATGGGATATTAAGTGCCGAACTGCTTGTTCAAAAATTTTCCGTGAAGCAGGTTTTGCAATATCAGACCAAATGGAAAGAATGCGCGAAATCACCCGCATGACATTGCCATCTACTGCCGGCTCAGGAATCCCATAAGCAATACTTAAAACAGCGCCTGCAGTATAAGGGCCGACTCCTTTAAGACCTGCAATTTCTTCAGGGGAATTCGGTACAACGCCATTGTACTTTTCTTTCACTTCCCTAACGGCTGATTGTAAATTTCTAACTCTGGAATAATAGCCAAGACCTTCCCAAGCTTTCAGTATCTTGTCTTCTTCAGCCTTCGCCAAATCATCAATCGTTGGGAACCATTCAATAAACCGGTTAAAGTATGGAATGACTGTATCCACTCTTGTTTGCTGCAGCATGATTTCGGATACCCATACTTTGTAAGGGTCCTTATCTTTACGCCATGGCAGATCGCGCTGTTCATTCTTAAACCAAGAAATTAAATCATTTTGAAATTCATTTATTTTGATTTTTTCAATATTTTTTAGTTCATTTAACATAACTTTTTATTCCTCCGCTTAGTAAACAACAGAAAATAAGGGAATATAATAATGTGCAATATGGTTACGATAATGCAAATGGCCACTTTTGACAAGAATTAATTTGAAGGAGGATTTTCCCTTTTGGATACCGGAACTCATGTTGTAATGGGTATAGCCCTTGGAGGTTTGGCTACTCTTGACCCGGTGGTAGCAGGCAACCATGCAACAGCAGCCAGTGTGATAATCGCTACGATTGCAGGGTCGCAAATACCCGATATCGATACCGTTTTAAAACTGAGGAATAATGCTATATATATACGAAATCACCGTGGAGTGACACATTCCATTCCTGCCGTTCTATTATGGCCGATTATACTTACGGCTGTGATCTATCCCTTTTTCCCAGGAGCAAGCCTTCTCCATTTATGGGCATGGACGTTTGCAGCTGTTTTTATCCATGTATTTGTAGATATTTTTAATGCATACGGTACACAAGCCTTAAGGCCGTTTTCATCGAAGTGGGTTGCTCTTGGCGTGATTAACACTTTTGACCCCTTTATTTTCGGAATTCATGTCCTTGGCATCGTCGTCTGGCTTTTCGGTGAACAGCCAGGATATACCTTTTTAGTCATGTATTTGATTATAATCGCCTACTACCTGATCCGATTTTACGTACGTGGAAAAGTTATGGCAGAAGTTAAACGACTAATTCCCGATGCTACTGAAATCATTATTGCCCCAACAATGAAGTTTCACCGTTGGCGAATTGCAGCGATGACAGAAACACAATTTTTCGTTGGGAGAGCAGTAAAAGAACAAGTTGAAATTTTAGATCGCTTTGTCAGAGTTCCAGTTCCGGAAACGCCTGTTATTGAAGCGGCGAAAAAAGACAAAAACCTGTCAGCCTTTCTTTCCTTCTCCCCTGTTTATCGCTGGGAAGTCGATGAATACAATGACTTTTACGAAGTGAGGTTTATTGATCTGCGGTATCGCAGCAACGGTCACTATCCGTTTGTAGCTGTTGTTCAGTTAGATAGAAACTTAAACCGAATCAGTTCCTATACTGGCTGGGTTTTCAGCGAACAAAAATTGCGAAAAAAATTAAGTATTATACCGAACTAAAAGCGGTGACTTTCGGTCACCGCTTTTTAATGCAAAGTATGTTTTGCCTGACTTAAATACTGCTTATATTTAGGATTTGCTTCAGCAAATTCATGAAGTGTTTCCCCGTAATTATCAATCCACTGTTTGACAATTTTCTCAGTCATTTTACTTCCTTGATATTCCCAACCTGCTTTCGCATAAGTCGTTTCAAAATCATCCCAAAGTAGTTCCACCAATGTTCGGGCTTGGTTATAGGAAATCTGATGATTCTTTTCCAACAATTGTTTTGTTAGTCTTTCGTAGTAATCGTTCATAAGCTCACCTCATTTCCATTTTTTTTAAACATAACGGTATGTAAAATCGGGTTATACTATTCATACGTGGCCAGCATTGACAAATTCTTTGCTTTTCACGGTTTCTCATTCCTTATAACGGAGGTAAAAGATGAGAAATAAAGCGCGAAATTTCCCAAATCAAAATAATAACAAATTAGAGGGAGAACCTCGGGCAAAAGCGGAGTATGCCTCACGGCGAGCAGACGGTACCATCAACACCCATCCTCAGGAACGGATGCGTGCTTCCGGGCAGCGTGATGATGAATCACCACAGGTTTGGCAATAGTAATCATTGACGGCCCTGCTGCTAAGGTGTCATATCGAAAAAGGAACAGCCAGAGATTTGCTTCTCTGGTTTGTTCTGGTTATTTCAGCAATTTTAACATAGAAATCGGCAATGCCTCTTCTTTTCCGTCACCTTTTGTTCGATAACCCCAGGCAAACACACCGTTTAAATAATCAATTTTAAAATATTCTCCTGGAGCACCCTCAATCTCATAAATTTCACCCGGTTTAAATGCCTCAGGATCAGATAAGTAGGCTCGTGCCATTTGTACCTTTCTTTCTAAAACGGCATATTCATTAACCATTCCCAATTGTTCTGCTTTTCTCGCTTTTTCCTGAAGCGTGGCAATTTCCTGCCTTAATTCGTGTTCCGCCAGTTGGCTATATCTTTTTTCCTGCTGCATCTTTCACACTCCCACATTTCTCTTTATTTTAGTATAGTGATTTTTATACAATTAATAAAGGTAAAACTATTGCTAAAAGGAGCTATATAGATGAAGTCGATCATTATTACAGGGGCAGGCTCAGGCTTGGGCAAAGAATTGGCCCTATTCTATTCCAAAGAAGGATATCAGCTTCTGTTGACTGGCAGAACTATTAAAAAACTAATCGGGACAAAAAATGAAATTGAAGCATCCGGCGGAAAAGCGGTAATCTTCCCCATGGATATTTCCAACAGTGAATCAGTTAATCGAACAATCCAAGAGATGATGGATCAATATCATGTTTACGGTTTGGTAAATAATGCTGGAGTTGGGCATTTTGGACCATTTTTCGAGCTATCAGAACGGGAAATCAACGAGATGCTGGATACGAATATAAAAGGCACGATTATGGTTACACATGCCGTTTTACCATATCTTTTGTCACAAAAAGAAGGGCGTATCCTTACTATTATTTCTACAGCCGGCCTGCGGTCCAAAGTAAATGAATCCGTATATTGCGCCAGTAAATTTGCACTGAGAGGTTTTACAGAAAGCCTGCAAAAAGAACTGAAAGACAGTAAAATCAAAATCAATGCTGTTTACATGGGGGGCATGGATACGCCATTTTGGTCTGGAAGCGACCATGTGAAAGACAAATCGCGCTTTCGTACGGCAAAAGAAGTAGCTGAAATTATTTTTTCCCAGCTTGATCAAGAAGAAATTATCATCGAAAGTAAAAAATCATGACCACCGTCATGATTTTTTACTTTCTGACAGAAATCTTTCAATAAATTCAATTGAAAAGCCCTTTCGATATAGCGCCTGTTTGACCCGTTGCTCGAATTCATATCCGCTGTACCCGGAGAATTTCTTCAGAAGTTTATTCCCCTGAAATCGAATGGCTTCGAATTCCGTATCGTCTTCTTTTTCCACTTCGTTTTCTTCAATAGCTATTTGAATAACGTCAAAAGTGTAGCCTTTTCTTAGCAGCAATTGTTCCAGCTTTTGTTTTTGAATTTTCCATGAATCCTTTGAGGTTTTATTTAGGGCCTTTTGAGCCATTTTAACTGCTTTTTCAATTTGTTTTTCTTTTGTAAAATCCGCCAATGCCTGCATAAAAATCTCAGGGGAAATTCCCTTTTCCTTAAGTTCCAGCTTGATCAAATCCGGCCCCTTATCTGTTGTGTTCACTTGAGTTCTAACAAATGCAAAGGCAAATTCCTGATCATTTACATATTTTTGAGCTGACAATTTATGGATAACCTCATCAATCGCGGGTTCAGCTGCTTCTTTTTGGAGCAGATAATCTCTTACCTCTTTTTCAGATCTCATGCGCCTAGCCAAATAGTGGATTGCTAAATTGTATGCTTTACGAATATCGTCCTGATACTGAATTTCCATTAAAGAAAAGTCATCAAGCTCCATACCTTTTTTCAACTGAAATTTTATTAATGTATCGCTGTCAATGCTAAAAGCATACTTTTCGCCCGTACCGTCATCCATAAAAATATTAAAACGATCCGTATTTTTCTGTTGTGTGGTGATTTTTGTAATAATGGTCATATTCTTCACCTCACCACTACTTTATCATAATCTGATAATTTTTTTGTTTTATTTGTATCATTCGATTTAGAAAAGGCAAAAATGGAAGTGGGTACATGATGTACCATTTTTACATAATTTCCAATTAAATACGGAAGGAATGAGTTTGAATGGGCGATCGAAAAAAAGATAAGAACCGTGCGAAATACCCGTTAACGAGCACTCAGGAGGTTTTATATCAACGCGAATTTAAAATGGCAGACCGTGCCGGCGGATTTTCAGACAGAAAAACAAAACTCTAAAAAATATTTCCATTAATGACCCCCTTGCTATTTGTCCATGCTAGTATTGAGAGGTTTTTCTCTCACCAGCAGACATTGGAAAGGGGTTTTCTTCATATGGGACGTTCACATGGACATAAAACTCGAGACCGAAATAAAGCATCTCTTCCACAGGTACCAAAGAACTTAAAATCAGATGGTAATGATGTAGAATTCTCAAAAGAAATGGCAGACGGGGCAGACCTTGAAGCACTGGCCCGGGCAAATGCTGCCAACCAGCGTGTTAGAAATCGAAAATAATTAAAGAAAACTCGCCGACTGGCGAGCCTGTAAGGCGTAAAGAGAGGCGTAGTTCGTCAAAAAGTACAGCTTCTCGACTGCAAGGTTAATACTCATGAAGCATTCCTTAGTGCACTTATGTCTGATAGGAAAGTTATTCTTTCCTATTGGCTAAGAAAAGCGCAAGCGCCCTTGTCAGCGGTGTATGGGCTGGAGCACTCCAACTTAGATAAAGAAAACACGAAGAGCGTTAGTGATTCAATGTTGACTTATCGTAGGGTGGAGGGCGAAGGACACTAAGCCGCTAAGGTGCTTGCGCTAGACAATTTTTAAAAGTTAAAATCTATATTTTCTTTATTAATAAAAAAGCGATCCTTAAAAAAGAGGCAGCCACCAATCTTGGCATTTCGAACTTGTTAATACTTAATTTTACATATAGGCGCTGCCAGTACACTTCACAAATAGATTTCAAGGTTTCTTAACTTATTAAAAATTCAAATTTACTGTGAACTCTAAATTTTCGAATTATCCACTGTGTTATTGTGGATAATGTGGATAATGTGGATAGGACTTTCGGATTGGTTCCAATGCTCACTTTTTATTGCTTTAATAATTGTTAACAAAAAATTGTGGATAATGTGCACAAATATGTATGGCACTTGAAAATATAGCCCTTGAGATGTGGATAAGACTCAGAAAATATCACTTGTAATAAAAAAGAGCCTTCAGTTGCCTGAATACTCTATGAGACTGTCGCCGCTTCCTTTTTATCTGAAGCAATTTCAAATTCACCATCTAAGATGGCGAAGTAACACACTGTTGGGTGATCCTTCGCAAGTCTTTCTAAATCCTTTTTGGCTGCTTCAACAATCAGGAATCCTTCTGCCGGTTCACTAAGTATTTTCCACTGCGGATATAACAAAGATTTATCGATTCCTTGAACAAGCCAGCAGTTCAAATTTTGTTCCTCAGGTTGTTCGGAAAGGGGGGCAGTTGTTTGTGTGAAGCTTCTTTTTACTTTGTGATCAAGTGATACGTATACTAAATCTTCAATGATGGCACTGGCAGTTGGAAACATCCCAGCTCCTGGACCCTGCAATGTAATTCTGCCAACTATATCCGAGAAAACATTCACCGCGTTCTCAACTCCTTCAACATGATAGAAAGGGTGGTCTTTTCCAACAAGTACTGGCTTCACTGATCCTATAATCTGATTTCCATTTTTGGAGATTGTCGCAATATGCTTAAACCTTAGTCCTACCTGTTCCACCGCAGCAATACACTCGCTAGAAATAGAAGTTATTCCTTGGCGTTCTACTTCAGGCCAGTCTGGCTCTTCTCCAAAGGCAATTCTGCTGAGAATCATTGTTTTATAAAAAGCATCAAAGCCTTCGACATCATTTGTTGGATCTGCTTCAGCATAGCCATTTTTTTGTGCCTGCAACAAGCTTTCCGTAAACGTTTGTTTCTTTTCCCGCATTTCTGTCAAAATAAAATTCGATGTACCATTTAGAATCCCTTGAATTTCGGAAATACGATTTACTTGTAATAACTGCCGTAAAGTTTGAATGACTGGAATACCGCCTGCTACGGTCGCTTCAAATCCCACCGATACACTTTTTTTCTCGGCTAACTCCAGCAATTCTTTTCCATGGTGAGCAAACATTTCCTTATTGGCAGTAATAATATGACATCCTCGCTGAATAGCTCTTTTTAAATAGGTAAAAGTTGGTTCTCTGTCAACAATTGCTTCAACTACAATATCAAGCTTTGGCAGTTGAATGATTTCCTCAAAATTTGTTGTGACTAGCACATCTTTATGAATGTCTCTTGCTTTTTCTTTATTTTTGACGAGCACGGCAGCCACCTCCACATCTTTTCCGATCACTGCCTGTAACTCTTCCGCGTGGGATTGAATCGTACGATAGACACCTTCTCCAACTGTACCAAAACCTAAAATCGCTACTTTAACAACAGTCATACCAAGCACACTCCTTTGCTATAAAAAATGTTAGAAAAATACGAAAAGCCCTCTTCATAAGAAGAGGGCTTTATTCCTCCTCTTATCTTTCAGGTTAAAAAACCTGCAGGAATTAGCACCTTTTCAAGAAATTTCTTGAAGGTTGCCGGGCTTCATAGGGCCTAGTCCCTCCGCCGCTCTGGATAAGAGTTTTATTTATTTGCATTTTTCATTAAATTCTCAATATATAGGAGTAATTTTAGGTGAAACATTTGGAATTGTCAATACAATTTATTACAGTGGAAGCAAAGCAATTTGATCTTGTGTGCTTATTTTTCCAATCATCTCTTGCCATTCTTGCGGCTTGTTTGAAAGAACAGAATAGTATGTGCATAAAGTTAAATGCACCTAAGATAAAAAACAAGCCCGCTATCCAACGAACTTGTTTTTTGTCTTATATAACTTCCCAAGCTATTATAGGAGCTTGTATATTTGCCTTCAGATTATTGTCCCAGTTTTCCTTCAGCAAGCTTTATTTGCTCTTTAACCTGTGCAGGAGATGTACCGCCAAAGCTGTTGCGTACTGCCACAACATGTTCAGGAGCTAAAACTACGTAAATATCGTTTTCAAATAACGTACTAAATTGCTTGTATTCTTCCAGACTCAAATCAAGTAAAAATTTATTAGACTGAATAGCATACAAGACAATTTTTCCAATCACCTCATGTGCATCTCTAAAAGGCAGCCCTTTTCTCACAAGGTAATCAGCAATATCAGTTGCATTGGAAAAATCATGATTTATCGCTTTGCGCATAACATCCTTATTTACGGTCATCGTTTCAATCATTGGTGCCAGCAGTTTTAAAGAGCCTTCCAGTGTTTCCACTGTATCAAACATGCCTTCCTTATCTTCCTGTAAATCTTTGTTGTAGGCAAGCGGCAGTCCTTTTAAAACGGTTAGCAATCCAATCAAATTACCATACGTGCGGCCTGTTTTTCCGCGGAGCAGTTCAGGGACATCCGGGTTCTTTTTCTGCGGCATAATGCTTGAGCCCGTGCAGAATGAATCATCAAGCTCCACAAATTGAAATTCCTGGCTTGACCATAAAACCAACTCTTCCGATAATCGGGAAATATGCGTCATGATGATGGAACCGATAGATAGAAACTCTAAAATAAAATCACGATCGCTGACGGCATCCATGCTATTTGGATAAATCGTTTCAAAACCCAGCAGTTCTGCAACACGTTCGCGGTTGATTGGAAAGGTGGTACCTGCCAGCGCTCCGGATCCAAGCGGCAGCCAGTTAATTCGCTTCAGCGAATCTACTAATCTTTCTTTATCCCGTTCAAACATCCAGAAATAGGCCATTAAATGGTGGGCAAACGATACCGGCTGGGCCCGCTGCAAGTGTGTATATCCCGGGATCAGTGTTTCGATATTTTCTTTTGCCTGTTGAACAAACGCCTTCTGGACATCTTCTACTAATTTGATCAGCTCAGTAGTTTTCGTCCGCAAGTAAAGATGCATATCCGTGGCAACTTGGTCATTCCGGCTTCTTCCTGTATGAAGCTTACCGCCCACTGGTCCAATTTTTTCAATCAGAAGTTTTTCGATATTCATATGAATATCTTCATCTTCGATTAGAAATTCAACCTCGTTATTGTCGATCATTTCTTTTATTGATAGCAGGCCTTGCTTTATTTTTTCTGCATCTCCTACAGGAATAATACCGCACTCTCCCAGCATTTGCACATGGGCAAGACTTCCGGCAATATCCTCTTTTGCTAGCTTTTGATCAAATGGTATCGAAGCAGTAAATTCTTCGACCAGCTTGTTCGTTTCTTTTGTAAAACGCCCGCCCCAAAGCTTTGACATGATGGTTCCTCCTTTTAATCTAAGAAGTTAGGCCCCCGAATCCACTTCGAGGGCACTCAACATTATTTCAACACTTCAGACTTTTTCTCTTCTTCCGCTTTGTTATTTACCTCTGCATAAACCTTCGTTGGAAGCCCCCAAAGCTTAATAAAACCAACTGCGGCATTGTGATCAAAAGCATCGCCTTTTGTGTAGGTAGCCAGCTCTTCGTTGTAAAGACTGTGAACCGATTTACGGCCGACAACTGTATGAGTGCCTTTAAAGAGCTTTACTCGGAGGGTGCCTGACACCACTTTTTGAGTTTCATCAATAAAGGCATCAAGTGCTGTTTTCAATGGTGAAAACCAAAGACCCTCGTAAATGATTTTTGCCATTTGTTGTTCGACCTGCACTTTAAATTGTGTTACTTCACGCGGTAACGTTAAGAACTCCAATTCTTTGTGAGCGTTAATTAAAATCAGTGCTGCCGGGTTTTCGTATACTTCACGTGATTTGATACCAACTAGACGATTTTCGATATGGTCAATGCGGCCGACACCATGCTTGCCGCCAAGCTCATTTAACGTTTCAATCAACTGGACAAGAGGAAGTTTTTCACCATTTAGCGCTACTGGCACACCTTGCTCAAATTCAATTTCAATATATTCTGGTGTATCTGGTGTTAATTCAATTGGTTTAGTCCAATCAAATGCCGCTTCCGGCGGCTCTGCCCATGGGTTTTCAAGTACACCTGCTTCACAGGCACGGCCCCAGATGTTGGCATCAATTGAGAATGGATTGTCTAAATCAACCGGAATTGGAATCCCATTTTTCTGGGCATATTCGATTTCTTCGTCGCGGGTCATGCCCCATTCGCGGACAGGAGCAACAACTTTCAAGTTTGGATTTAAGGCTTGGACAGAAACCTCGAAGCGCACTTGGTCATTCCCTTTACCAGTACATCCATGGGCAACTGCAGCTGCACCTTCTTTTTCCGCTACTTCAACTAATAGTTTTGAAATTAATGGTCTTGATAAGGCCGATGACAGCGGGTATTTTCCTTCATATAAACAATTAGCCTTCAAAGCTGGTAAAATATATTCCTTTGCCAGCATTTCTTTGGCATCCACGATATAGGCTTTAACTGCCCCAACATTCAATGCCTTATTTTTAATTGCTTCAAGATCTTTGCCTTCGCCGACGTCCAATCCTAATGCAATTACATCATAGCCGTATTTTTCTTGAATCCATTTTACTGAAACCGATGTATCTAAACCGCCTGAATAGGCAAGAACAATTTTTTCTTTTGTCATTTTGATGCTCCTCCGCTTGTAACTTTTTGAATTATTATTCATCCACAAGAATTATTATACAACAAAACTTAAAAAAATTTCTACTATTAAGCTAGTAATAATTTTAAAATTGCTTTTTGAGCGTGAAGGCGGTTTTCTGCTTCGTCAAAGACAACAGAGTGGGATCCATCAATTATTTCCGCAGTCACTTCCTCCCCGCGATGCGCCGGCAGACAGTGTAAAAAGATAAAATCACTCTTCGCATGTTTGCATAATTCTGCATTGACTTGATATGCACTAAATGCCTTCAAACGTTTTTCCGTTTCTTCCTCCTGACCCATACTGGTCCAAACATCCGTCACGATGACATCAGCATCTTGAACCGCCGCCACAGGGTCATTTGTTATCATAACATTGCTTCCTGTCTGACCTCCGTCCTTAATGGCGTTCACCGTAATCGTCCCATTTGGCAGGTAACCCGGAGGACTTGCAATGCTGATATCCATGCCCACTTTTACGGCCCCCTCCATTAGAGAATGGGCTACATTATTGTTTCCGTCACCAATATAGCAAAGCTTCAATCCTGCCAGCTTGCCTTTATGCTCCTGAATCGTTAACAAATCGGCCAGCACTTGCGCAGGATGCTGCAGGTCTGTTAAACCGTTAATGACAGGAATGGTGGCATTTGCAGCCAGCTCTTCCACTGATTCATGGCTGAAAGTACGAATCATGATCCCGTCCACATAGCGGGACAATACTTTAGCGGTATCGGAAATGCTTTCTCCACGTCCAAGCTGAATATCTTTTGAGCTAAGAAATATCGCATGGCCGCCAAGTTGCAGCATTCCCACTTCGAACGAAACCCGAGTACGGGTGGATGATTTTTCAAAAATCATCCCCAATACTTTACCGCTTAAATAAGCATGCGGTTTTCCCTGTTTTTGCAAACTTTTTATTTCCTTTGCCACATCGAGCATATATAAAATTTCTTCAGTCGTAAAATCGGAAAGCTGTAAAAAATCTTTCCCTTTAAATTGAAGAACTTGATCATTCACCTGAATAGCTTCCACCATGAACGGCACCTCTTTCTACTAAATTATAAAATTCACTTATTGTGCGTACTTCAAAATCAGATTGAGAGCCCTTAGTTTGTAAATCAATGATGGCATTGACAGTATCTAGGTGCGTAAACACGGGCACCTTGTAGCGAATGGCTTGTTCGCGTATATAGAATCCGAATTTCAACTTATTTCTCCCTTGATTCGGGATATTGACAACAGCCTTCAATGGCTGATTCCGGAATAGTTCGTTTACATCCTGTTCATCTTTAATGATTTTTTCAACCGAAATGCTTCTGCTTTGTAGAAATGCAGCTGTTCCTTCTGTGGCAGCAAGCTTAAATTTTTTCACCAGTTCTTTCATAATCTGCAAACTTGCCGGCTTTTCCCGATCAGAAATCGAGCATAAGAGATAGTTTTCGTCCGGATTTCCGGCCAATGATGGGATCGCCTTATCAAGCGCCTCTTGATAATTTACACCCATCCCGAGTGCTTCACCAGTTGATTTCATTTCAGGGCCCAGAACATGGTCGACACCCTTTAATTTACTTGATGAAAAAATAGGTGCTTTGACTGAATAATAATTTGGTTCATGACATAAACCGTGGACAGGAGTTAGGTCAGACAATGCTTTTCCTAGCTGGACACTTACAGCCCATTCAATCATTGGAACACCTGTGACTTTGCTGATGATTGGCACGGTTCGTGATGCCCTTGGATTTACTTCCAAACAATAAACCTGATTTTCATATACCACAAATTGAATGTTCATGATTCCTACAACCGGAGCTGTTTTTGCAATTCTGCCGGCATAATCGATTAATGTATCTTTTAGCGGTTGTGACATCGAGACTGGTGGAAACACAGAAATACTGTCACCTGAATGGACACCTGCTTTTTCAATATGTTCAAAAATTCCTGGGACAACAATCTGCTGTCCATCGCTAATCACATCAATTTCGCATTCCAGTCCTGGCAAATATTTATCTACTAATAACGGCCACATTTTTTCGTTTTCATTTTTCTCAAGCTGTTTAATATAGCTTTCCAGTTCTGTTTGTGAAAAGATCGTGAACATGGACTGGCCTCCGATGACGTAGGAAGGTCTGACTAAAACCGGATAGCCAAGCTCAGCAGCTGCCTCGATTAATTCTTCCGTTTGATTAGCTGTTTTCCCTTCGATGTGCGGGATGTTTAAGTCTTCCAACAACTGATAAAATTCTTTACGATCTTCCAAGCGGTCCACATTTTGAACCGTGGTGCCTAAAACCTTGACTCCCTCTTGTTCGAGATCATGGGCAAGATTAATGGCTGTCTGGCCGCCAAATTGAATCAGGACGCCTTCCACCAGTTCTTTTTCAATAACATGGAGGACATCTTCTGCTGTCAGAGGTTCAAAATACAGACTGTCAGCCACCGAATAATCGGTGCTTACCGTTTCCGGGTTATTATTAATGACTACCGCCGCATACCCCATTTTTTTGATGGCTTTTGCTGCATGGACAGAACAGTAATCAAATTCAATTCCCTGACCGATCCGAATGGGACCTGAACCTATAACTAATATTTTCTTCTCTTTCACCACTTCTACTTCATCAAATCCATGCCAAGTAGAATAATAGTATGGTGTAACGGCATCAAATTCCGCGGAACATGTATCGACCATTTTATATCCTGGTTTTAAGTTCAGTTCTTTCCGTTTACTTCTTATCTGTTGTTCCGAAACTGCGAAAATTTGCGATAAGAGCTTATCGGAGATATTATTTCGTTTTGCTTTTTTCAGTAAGGAAGCAGGAAGGTCGCACCATTGACAGGAGGCTAATTCCATTTCCAAAGCAACGATTGAGCTAATTTTGTGTAAAAACCAAGGATCAATTTCGGTTAACTGTTGGATTCTTTCTAGTGTGAAACCCCTTCTGAAACTCTCTGCAATGACAAATAAGCGCTGATCATTTGCCGTCTCCAGCAGGCCGGTCAACTCTTGTTCAGTTAACGATTTGTTGATCTCTCTTAACAGACCATATACATTCATTTCCAGCGAACGGATGGCTTTATTTAGCGCGCCTTCAAATGTTCGGTCAATCGCCATGACTTCACCCGTTGCTTTCATTTGTGTGCCCAAAGTTCTGTCTGCTTCTGGGAACTTGTCAAACGGGAAGCGTGGCAGTTTTACCACAATATAATCAATCGCCGGTTCAAACGAGGCAAAGGTGTTGCCTGTTATTGGATTCACAATTTCATCCAAATGGTAGCCGATCGCGCATTTTGCCGCCATGCGGGCAATAGGGTAGCCAGTTGCTTTGGAAGCAAGGGCGGATGAGCGGCTCACCCTTGGGTTAACTTCAATGATGTAATATTGGTTTGATTCCGGATGAAGTGCAAATTGAATATTGCAGCCGCCGATAATTCCTAATTCACGGATTACCTTGATAGAAACGTCACGGAGCATTTGATATTGCACATCTGTCAAGGTTTGCGATGGCGCCACGACAATGGAATCACCTGTATGGACACCAACCGGATCCATATTTTCCATGTTACAAACAATAATGCAGGTATCGTTCGCATCTCTCATGACTTCATATTCAATTTCCTTCCAGCCTTTAATACTTTTTTCAACTAAGACTTGATGAATTGGGCTGGCTGCTAATCCTTTTTTCAATACAATTTCAAGGTCACTCTCGTTATATGCAAAACCGCCGCCGTCTCCGCCTAGCGTATAAGCTGGACGAATAATGACCGGAAATCCAATCTCTTGAACAAATTGGGCTCCTTCTTCATAGCTGTGAATGATGGCGGATTCCGGAATTGGTTCTCCGATTTCGAGCATCAAATTACGGAACTTCTCGCGATCCTCGCCTTTTTTTATAGAATCGACTGAAGTTCCAAGCAGCTCCACATTGTACTTTTCCAATATGTTTTGCTCAAATAATTCAACAGTCAGATTCAGCCCCGTCTGGCCTCCAAGAGTGCCAATGACACCATCCGGCTTTTCCTTCTGAATGATTTTTTCAATGACTGCTGTCGTTAGCGGCTCGATATAGACTTTATCGGCAATCGTTTCGTCCGTCATAATGGTGGCCGGATTGTTATTGATAAGAATGACTTCAATTCCTTCTTCTTTCAGGGCGATGCATGCCTGTGTGCCGGCATAATCAAATTCAGCTGCCTGGCCGATGACAATAGGGCCCGATCCGATAACTAGTACTTTTTTCAACTTCTTATTTAACGGCATAATGAGTTTCTCCTAATGAAGCAATCTGGTGTACGAATTCTGTTAAAATATGGGCAGTATCACTAGGTCCTGGATGAGCTTCTGGGTGAAATTGGACGGTTTGAATCGGATATTGTTTATGCTGTAACCCTTCAATCGAGCGATCATTCACATTTCGATACGTAACATCAAATACTTTTTCATCAATGCTGTGATCCATTACAACATAACTATGGTTCTGTGCAGTGATTTTGACCTTTCCGGTTTTCAGTTCTTTTACCGGATGATTTCCACCGCGGTGTCCATATGATAGTTTCTCGGTTTTGGCACCATGGGCAAGGGCTATTAATTGATGACCCAAACAAATTCCAAGTGTTGGATAGTGCTGGGTGATCTTTTTGATTTCCGGGAACCATTTTTTCAAATCCATCGGGTCCCCAGGTCCGTTGCTTAGCAGCACACCATCAGGATTAAGAGCTTGAATTTTTTCGAATGATGTATTGTATGGTACTAGCGTGACTGCACAATTTTCTGCTAAAAGTGCAGATAATATTGACTTTTTGTGTCCAAAATCAATCAGTACCACATGCGGCCCGCTGTTTTTATAATATTCCGTTTTTTTTATTGATACTTTCTCTACCCATAATGGTTCCTTTTCTGATTGCGGAAAATTGGTTTGCTGTGTTTTTCCTAAGTACCCTTTCACAGTTCCGCGGCTGCGGATGCTCTTCACAAGAAGCCTTGTATCAACGCCGGCAATTCCTGCGACTCCTGCAGCTTTCAGTTTTTCAGAAAACTTCTCAATTGACTGGTAATGGCTCGGTGTTTCACATAAGTCGCCGATCACTACTCCAGCTAATGCCGGAGTGATACTTTCATCATCAAGCGCGTTTATTCCGTAGTTGCCGATAATCGGATAACAAAATGTGATAATTTGGCCTGCATAGGAAGGGTCCGTAATAATCTCCTGATAACCAGTCATACTGGTATTAAAAACGACTTCGCCAATAGAATCTTGATCGGCGCCAATCAGCTGACCTTCAAAAACTTCTCCTGTTTCCAAAGTAAGGTATCCTTGTTCCACCCATTCTCACTCGCCTTTCTCAATACTTTGGAATGTTTTTTCCAACTCTATAATAAATTCATTAATTTCGTTTTTTGATACCGTCAATGGCGGCAAAATCCTTACAACACTTGGGCCCGCCGTTAAAATTAAAATATTATTGGCCATCGCTTTTTGGACAATCTCCAGAGCGTTAGCCGAAACAACCAAACCTTTAAGCAGCCCTTTCCCACGAATATCTTCAATGATCGGGAACTGTTTTTTCAGGCTTTGAAGCTTATCATCCAAATACGCTGAGATTTCCTTTACATGCTCTAATATATTGGATTTAAGGATATGAGATACTGTTGCCACCCCAGCAGCTGTTGCTAATGGGTTTCCTCCAAATGTACTGCCGTGGCTGCCCGGATCAAACCCTTTTGCCGCCTCTGCTTTGGCAATGATAGCCCCAATCGGGAATCCTGAGCCAAGGCCTTTGGCAATACTGATGACATCCGGCTCAATTCCATATTGCTCGTAGGCAAACAGTGTTCCTGTTCTGCCCATACCTGTTTGGATTTCATCGACCATTAGCAGGATTCCATTTTCCTGACAAATTTCCGCCAGTTTTTGTACCCATTCGGGGTCTGCGGGAATTACGCCGCCCTCGCCTTGAATAAGTTCAAGCAATACAGCTGCCGGTCTGATTGTGTTAAGCTGATAAAGTGCCGCTATATCATTATAAGGAAGATAACTAAACCCTGGAGCTAGTGGTGCGAAGCCCTGCTGGATTTTATCCTGCCCGGTTGCTGTTAATGTCGCCAGTGTTCTGCCATGGAATGACTGCTGAAAGGTAATAATTGTTGGTGATGGGTTTCCTTTTACTTTATTGGCATACCGTCTTGCCAATTTTAGGGCTGCTTCATTTGCCTCTGCTCCGCTGTTGCAAAAGAACACCTGGTCTCCGCAAGAATTGGCCGTCAACAGTGCCGCAAGTTCCTGCTGATTTGGAATATGATATAGGTTTGAACAGTGCCATAGGTTTTGCAGCTGTTCTTCCAGTTTTTCTTTTACTGTCTCCGGTACATGCCCAAGATTACAAGTGGCAATTCCGGAAGTAAAATCTAAATATTTCGTTCCTTGTTCATCCCAAACATAGCTTCCTTTTCCCTTGACAATTGTGACAGGGAATCGGGTGTATGTTGCCATTACCGGTGAAATCAGGGAAATGGAATGATTAGTTTCCATTACGCAATCTCCTCTTCCAATACGATTTTTGTTCCGATTTTTTTACCATTCACGTAATCTAGTAAGCTGTTTTTTTCGAATCCGTTAATGATCCCGACTTCAGGTATGTTATGAACTAGCCCATCAATGGCTGCTTTTACTTTAGGTATCATCCCGCCGTAAATGGTTTGATTCTGAATCATTTCCTCAATAATTGCCTTAGACACTTTATCGAGTTTTTTCTTAGTACCATCTTTTTCGATTAAAATCCCCGGAATATCACTGATAAAGCAAAGGTTTGCCCCCAGTGCTTTGGCAATCGCCGAAGCAGCAACATCTCCATTGATGTTATATCGCTGTCCGTATCCGTCAATTCCAATTGGAGAGATGACGGGTATGAAACCTTGGTTTACAATTCCTTCGATGATCGTGTTATTGACCGAAACGACTTCTCCCACAAATCCAAGTGTCTTGGCGTCAGGAGTTGGCATCGCAGTTAATAGGCCGCCATCAATACCGCTTACGCCAAATGCTTTTCCGCCAACCTCCATTAAATTGCGGACAACCTCCTTGTTGACCGAACCGCTTAATACCATTTCCACTACATCAAGCACCTGGTGATTGGTTATCCGTAAGCCATTCACGAAAGACGTTTCTACATTTAAGCTTTTTAATAATGAAGTAATTAACGGGCCTCCGCCATGAACGATAACGGGAGTCCACTCTCCTGATTCATGCATTTTCACGATATCTTCATAAAATGACCTTGGCAGATTTTCTAACACACTTCCGCCGCACTTAATGACTAAATATTTCATCGTAGGTTCCCGGCCTCCTTAAGTGCGGTAAGATGCGTTAATTTTTACATAATCATAGGTTAAATCGCATCCCCATGCTGCTGCACTAAACTCACCTTGGTTTAACTCTACATGAATAACGACATTTTCTTGCTCCAAATAGCCTTTAGCCTCTTCTTCGATAATCTGGCAAGGAAGTCCGTTTTCAAATACTGTGATCTCCCCTAATGAAACCTTGACTGCATTTGGCTCAACAGGTACACCGCTGTAGCCAATGGCTGTTACAATCCTCCCCCAGTTCGGGTCTGTTCCATAAATAGCCGTTTTCACAAGATTAGAAGATATGATCGCTTTGCCAACAGCTCTTGCTGCTTCTGTACTGAAGGCTCCATTCACTTGAACCTCAATCAATTTTGTGGCGCCTTCACCGTCACGGGCAATTTTTTTCGCAAGAGCTTCGCAGACAATTTTCAAACCGTCGACAAACACTCCCCAGTCAGGATGTTCTTTCGTAAGCTGATCATTTTCTGCAAGACCGTTCGCCATTACAAGCACCATATCATTTGTACTTGTGTCACCGTCTACTGTAATCATATTGAAGGTATGGTTCGTAATATCTCTAAGTGCAAATTGAAGATCTTCATGTGCAATGTTTGCATCCGTTGTAACGAATCCGAGCATCGTAGCCATATTTGGATGAATCATTCCAGAGCCTTTGGCAGCTCCGCCAATACTGACCGTTTTTCCATTTATTTTAAATTGGACTGCCATTTGTTTAACAGTTGTGTCAGTCGTTAAGATGGCTTGCAGAAAGTTGGCCGTGTGCTGGTGTTCTTTTTGAAGAATCTGATCGATTCCAGTTTTGATTTTTTCCATTGGCAGCAGCTCGCCAATTACACCTGTTGAAGTGACAGCAACAAGGTGATCGACTATCCCCAGTTGACATGCAAACTGCTTTTGCATTTCATTGGCATCCTTAAGCCCCTGCTCACCCGTGCAAGCATTGGCATTACCCGAATTCACTAAAATGGCTTGAACTTTATTTTCTTTTGCGATGCTTTCCTGTGTTAAAACAAGCGGTGCTGCTTGAAAGATATTCGTTGTATAAACACCTGCAGTTGCTGCTGGCACTTCTGAAACAACATATCCCAGATCTAATTTTTTTCTTTTAATTCCGCAATGGATTCCGCCTGCTTTGAATCCTTTTGGCAAGGTAATACTCTCATCTTCGAAAACAACAATTTCATTCGTTGAAGTTGCTTGTGTCAATTTCTTATCCCCTTTCTTCATCCCCAAGTATTCGTAAGATTTGATTTACTTCCTGTTCTCATTATGGATATAGTGGTATATCCTCAAGACCTGCTCTCTCATCCCAGCCATTCATAATATTTAAATTCTGAATAGCCTGACCCGCGGCACCTTTCACTAAATTATCAATGACTGATATGATGGTAAGACGGTTTGTTCTTGCATCAACATGGAGACCAATATCGCAATAATTGGAACCTAAAACCTCTTTTGTTGCAGGAATTGAACCCTCCGGCCTAATTCTTACAAATGGCTTATGTTTATAAAACTCTCTGTATATTTCCTGAATTTCTTTAGTAGTAATCGAATCTTTCAGCTTCGCATGCATCGTACACATAATTCCTCTCGTCATCGGAATTAAGTGAGTTGTGAAGGTAATCGTGATGGGCACACCGCTTTCATCCGTCAAAATCTGTTCAATTTCAGGAATATGCTGGTGTGTGCCAAGCTTGTAAGCTTTTATATTTTCATTTATTTCTGCGAAATGGGAAGTTAAAGAAAGTCCTCTTCCTGCACCGGATACCCCTGATTTCGCATCAATGATGATCGACTCATAATCTATTAAGCTAGTCTTTATAATTGGCATTAGTCCCAGAATTGTTGCTGTTGGATAACAGCCAGGATTGGCAATAAGGCCGGCATTTTTTATTTGGTTTTCATTTATTTCACAAAGACCATATGCGGCCTGAAGTAAATAATGTTCATCTGCGGGGGTATGTTTATACCATTTTTCATAAATTCCCCCTGACTTGATGCGGAAATCTCCAGATAAATCAATGCATTTACCGCCTTTTTCGATTAGCTCTGGTATAAGGCGGCTACTTACGCCTGATGGTGTTGCAAAAAAAATAACATCATTATTTTCAGTTAAATAATTTGCATCATATGCTTCTAATGGTTGATCCATAATTTCAGAAAGGTGTGGATAGGTGCTGCTAAAATCATTCCCCGCCTGAGAGTTCGATACAACCGATCCAACCTCTATGTAGGGATGTCTATTTAAAAGTCTAATTAGCTCAATTGAACCATATCCCGTGCCACCGATAATTGCAGCCTTCATTTCGTTCACTCCCAGGTTCTTTTATAATGAATTATTATACATAGTTATATATAAATATTCAATTGTTAAATCGCCTAATTTTCAAAAAATATATTTAAACATCAAAGTTTTTAAATGAAAACGTTTTCAGTTTTTCGGTTTTTATTATTCAAACTTTATGCACATTAGCCTACCATTTCCTTTCTATAATTCATCGATTCGAATGGAAAGCCTTGCATTCAAAAAGAAATAATAAAAAATAATTTTTTCTAATTATGTCAAAATTAAACGTCTTTCCTATACATAAAACCCCTGTCCACATACGATAAATCAATGGAAGATTCTAAGACTTTCAGAGATTTAAAAATATATGAGGAGTTGATTTTTTGTGAATAGTTATTCTGCAGCAGAAATTCAAGAAGCTGCATGGGGTATTGAAAGATCAGGTTTAGGGGATTTTATGTATCAGGACCCAAGGGGACAGCGATCCAGCCGTCGTTCTAGCCGGAGCTCCAGACGAAGTGTAAGTCGCAGCTCCAGCAGACGTTCAAGTCAAAGTGTGAGCTTCAGATCCAGTCGCCGGTCCAGCCAAAGATTGAGCCGCAGCTCCAGCCGCAGTTCCAGTCAAAGAGTGAGCCACCAGTCTAGCCGCCGGTCCAATGAAAGAATATCCCGCAGTTCCAGCCACCGCTCTAGCCAAAGCTCTAGACGCAGTTCGAGCCGAAGCTCTAGCAGCAGCTCTAGAGTTTTGATTATTTATAGATCACGGAGACGTCGATCTAGCCAGCGTTCCAGCCAAAGCTCCAGCCGCAGTTCCAGCAGACGTTCTTTCCTTAGTGCAAGCCGTAATTCCAGTAGACGCTCTTTCCTTAGCGCAAGTCGCAGTTCTAGCAGACGCTCTAACTTTAGTGGCAGCCGCAGTTCCAGCAGACGCTCTAGCTTTAGCGGAAGCCGCAGTTCCAGCAGACGCTCCAGCCGCAGATCGTCTCGTCGTTCTAGTCGCCGTTCTAGCCGCAGATCCTCTCGCCGTTCTAATCGCGGTTCTGGTCGCAGATCCTCTCGCCGTTCTAACCGCCGTTCAGGTCGCGGGTCCTCTCGCCGTTCTAACCGCCGTTCAGGTCGCGGATCGTCTCGCCGCTCTAACCGTCGTTCAGGTCGCAGATCGTCTCGCCGCTCTAACCGTCGTTCAGGCCGCAGATAGAGTTGTTGGTCTAAAGGGGCGCTCAAATTCATTTACAGTTAATAAAATCCGGTCAACCTCATTGCTGTGGGTGACCGGATTTTTTGTCATGATGTCAGTTGCCCTTCTTGAATTCCCCCTAACGAAGGATTGCAAGGACTTGTTCGAGGATACCATATAGCTTCCGCTTTCATCATCTAAATGAAAATTAAACATCTTGATTTTAATAAAGCTATACAAAAAAATTTCAAAAAATATCCAAAGTAAATTATTGACAATTTAGGTGTATGAACCATATAATACACACAGATGTATTATTCAATTAATACACCAGTCATTGGAATTTCATAGGAGGGGTTTTTCGTGAATGTAACCTTTAATACGCGAGATCCTGTTTATGTTCAAGTCGTTCGTTATTTCAAGGAACAGATTGCCATCGGGAATTTGAATGCGGGAGAAGAAATTCCTTCAAGGCGCGAACTAGCAGCCATTTTAAAAATTAATCCAAATACGGCCCAGCGGGCATACAAAGAAATGGAGGAACAAGGGTTGATATACACAGAACGGAATTTTCCCAGCCGCATTACTCAGGATGAAACGATCCTTAGCTCCGTGAGAGAGGAACTGATTGCGGAAGCTGTCGATGCTTTTGTCCAGTCAATATCGCCGATCAATCCATCAATAGAAGAAGTGGTGGATTTGGTAAGGGAAAAATTTTTAACAAGAAAGCAGGAGGAATAACAATGATTGAAGTACAGAACATTTCCAAACGATTCGGGAGGAGGCAAGTATTAGAGGGCGTTTCCTTTACTGCCAATAAAGGCGAAATTACATGTTTAATCGGCATCAATGGGGTGGGAAAAACCACCACCTTGAAAGCGATTATGAATCTTACTCCAATTAATAGCGGCCGGATCTTAATTAATGGTGAAGTCATTAATAAAAATACATATGAAAATATTACGTTCATCCCGGATGCCAATATCATGCTGCCCTGGATGACGATTCATGAGGCTTGCGAGTTCATGAAGGATTTTTATAAGAATTGGAATCAAAAACGGGCCGATGACCTCCTGCGCTTTTTCAAATTGCAAGAAACCGACCGGATTTCGGAGCTTTCGAAAGGAAATACGGCGAAGGTTAATTTGATGCTTGGTTTATCACTCGATGTCGACTATGTGTTGATGGATGAACCCTTTTCCGGCATTGATATTTTTAGCCGGGAGCAGATTGCTGAAGTGTTCACATCCCATTTAATCGAAGACCGCGGTGTCATCATCACCACCCATGAAATTAACGATATTGAACATTTGATCGATAAGGTCGTGTTATTGGAGAATGGCGTAGTGCTGAAAGAGTTTACTACCGAAGAAGTACGCCTTAGTGAAGGTAAGTCCGTGATTGACGTAATGAGAGAGGTGTATCAACCATGAGCAAATATCTGAAATTAGTAAACTTTGAAATTCATCGATTTTTGAAATTGTATTTTGCGCTGATTGGCATGATAGTCATCCTTCAGTTCAGCGGGGTAGTGGTTAAGTCCTTAAGCTATATTCATCAAGCAAATCGTGCAGTCTATGAGCAGGGTATTACCAAGGCTCAGTTCATTACGAGAAACGGACCAATCAACTTTATGCAAATTATGACAAGCATGTGGTTTCTTGCACCAATTGCCATCAGTGCAACCGTGATTTTGGGCTATATCTTCCTCATTTGGTATCGCGACTGGTTTGCAAAAAATACATTCATCTATCGACTTCTTATGCTGCCAACATCCAGACTATCAATTTATTTTTCAAAATCAACGGCAATTCTGCTGATGGTCCTTGGACTCATCACCTTAGAAATCATCATCCTGCCGTTTCAACTTTCTTTGTTTCAATTGCTGGTGCCGAATGATTTACGCCTAGATTTGCCGTTAATGATGATGGTGTCAGGCTACTTTGTCCTATACACGATCATTCCAGGCACATTCACTCAGTTTGTACTTTATTACGCAACGGGACTAATGGTGGTGCTGGTTCTATTTACCGCAATTTTGTTCGAGCGCTGCTATCGGTGGAAAGGGGTGCTACTAGCCGTTTTGTACTGTGGTATTGCCCTATTGGTCTTTATTTCACCTGTTATTTATCTAAAGATACAGAATCATATTTCATTCTATCCAGATGAGCTCCTGACTCTGTACATTGCACTTGGTCTATTAATTATGGGTGCTTCTATTTGGATCAGCGGAGTTTTATTAAAGAAAAAAATTACAGTATAAGGAGGACGAAAGATGAAACGTATTCGGACATTGCTCATTATGGTTTTCATCATTTGTTTAAGTATTGGGCCCTTTTATATTTATTCAAATGCGGCGGCAGCAAAGGAATTTCCTCAGTTTTATATAAAAAAAGAGGCTGGGGATGATAAAGAAATTCGCTCATTAACACTATCTGGAAATCTCGCATTAGGTGGCGTCTACGAACCTGTCACCATTTCGGCATCTGGGTCGCGATATTATAGTCAGCTTTCGTTTATGGATCGTTTTAAAAGCATTTTTCCATCCAACGATGGACTAGATGATTACCGTCATAAATATAGAAGCTTTATGCGCGGGAAACAAAATCCGGCTTCTTTTTATGAAGATTCCAGATTCCTTGTCTTTTCCGGCCTTGAATATAAACTGACTAATCTAGGAATGCAAAATTGTACCTTTACCATTGCACAATTGAATAAGGTGAGTCATGCTGAATCCAGTTTTCAAGTGAAGGTTCCACAAGATAAAAACTACAATTTTATAACTATATCAAATGTTCAGAAACATGACGAACAACTTGATGTAATTACGAACAATGGCGTTTCCGGCAATCAATCGGATACACCCAAAACGGAAATTCACCGCTATCGTTTTGATTTAAAATATCAAAAACTATTGAGTGACAAAATAATTTTCTCTGCCCCAAATTCTGAAAATAATATGCAGAATAATATCCATGATCTTAATTCAACAAACGTGGCAGCAACTGAAGGCTACTATCTTTTCATCAAGGAGAGCCGGTCGATGTTACAGGATGGGGGGAATGGAGAAAAACCCGAAGATGTGAACCAGGAAATATATGCCTATCATTTTACTACAGATACCGTCCAAAAAATTTCCTTACCTCAGGAAATGATCGGGAAGAATCCCGATACACCAATGATCTATATCTTTCATGGACCAATGATTTATTCTGAGGAAACAGATTCCAAAGGAGTAAAGGTATTGGGTTACAATTTCGAAAAAGGCAAAATGGACAAGCAATATACTTTTTCAATAGATGAATTGGATGATAAGACTACAACCAATATGGAAATCAAGAATAATCGGATATACCTTTTATTGACCAATCACGATCTATTAGGCAACACGGACATCCTCACAAATTATTTTTTAGTAGCAGACCTAGAAAGCGGAAAACTGCTCTACAAAGGAAAAATCATCCCAAAAGCTACAGGTCAAAACAGCAGCAGCTTTATTAACAATGGTTCCCTTAACCTTCAATTACCATAATTGAGCTAGAAAAGAAAAATGTGAAAAAATCACATGGTGCCTGACACCATGTGATTTTTTCACATAGATTGCTTGAAGCTATTGATTGGAATGGATTAGATTTAATGTTTGCCGTAGTTCTTTTACGGATACTTGGCCAGGGGCGGATGGTTTGAGTGCTGAGCCGAATGTTAGTGCTGAGCCAAATATTTCGCCGGCCAAGCGGCTGATGACACCTTTTCCTCCCATTGACATGGTGATGATGGGAGTTTTTGCATATTGCTGTTCCATGATGTTGGTCGCTTCCAGTAATGTTAGAACGTCAGCTGCCGTATGCGGCATGACGGCCATTTTCGGCAAATCGGCACCCAGTTCCTGCGCCTTTTTCAAACGGTGAAGGATTTCCTCTTTTGGAGGTGTTTTTTCAAAATCATGATTGGAGATAATTACAAAAACATCATGTTCTTGAGCTGTTTTAACCGCTTCTTTAATTTGTTGCTCATTATTAAATAATTCAATGTCAATTAAATCCACTGCTTCTGTTTTCACTATTTCCTTGTTAAGCTCAAAATAATAGTCTGAACTGATTTCCTTTTCGCCGCCCTCCCGTTTGCTTCTGAATGTAAAAATGAGCGGAATATCCTTCAAGATGGAGCGAATGACGATCAGCGCCTCTTTTACTTTTGAAATATCTTCAACATCTTCAAAAAAGTCGGCCCTCCATTCTACTAGGTCCAGATCGATCGTTTTAAAAAAAAGTGCTTCTTCCTTTAGCTCCTCTAGTGAACTTCCAACCATTGGTACACAAATTTTAGGAGCCCCTTCTCCTATGATCACTTCCCGGACTGATATGGATTTCTTTTTCTTAACTTTTTGCAAGGATAGACCGAAACGCTCTTTAAGTTCCGATACAATTTGTGCGGCAGCCTCGTTTGCCCCCAAATGGTCGACATTTATCTTCACATGATGATTCGCATAAAACTCCTGCCGTTTAAGAAAAAGCTCCCCCATTTCTTCTAACGTCTTCCCTTGTAATACCGGGCGGCTTTCAAGAATTAAATTCAGTCGTTTCTTCCATCCTTCAAACGATAAATCGAGGTAAATGACTATACAGGATTGTAGGCAAACTCTTCTGATTTCCTCTTGGTTAAAAGCTCCTCCGCCCACTGAGATAACTTTATTACTTTTCTCAGCTAAGCTGGTAATCATGCTTTTTTCTCTTTCTCTAAAAGCTTTTTCCCCCACTTTGGCAAAAATGCTCGTAACCGGCATATTGAATTCTTTTTCAATTTCTTCATCTATATCGATAAACTCACGATTTAGCTGCTCTGCAACTAACTTCCCGACCGTCGTCTTTCCAGCGCCCATGAATCCGATAAACACAAGACTCTTTGCTGCATTTTCCAAAATACCAATTCCCCCTATATGTATAGCTTGCTAAATAATGATTATATATTATCACTAATTTTATAATACATCATAATTTTTCGTAAGATACAAACTATTCTAGCAATTAGTGCCTGACACCCCTAAAGAAAACTCGCCGACTGGCGAGCCTGTTAGGGTGAAGACAGAGGCTTAGTTGCACTTTTGCCTGATAGGAAACCTTCCTATCGGACAAAAAAAAAGGCCCTAGTGGACCCTCCATACTATACTTGTTTGTTTTTTAGCCTCAATTCTATTAGTCTGCAAATGTGTAATCTTTATTATTGAAGACAGTAGATGGGAGATTGTGGCCTGCTGAGTCTGCAAGGAAGGAGTAGACAAGTGTGTCTTCAATATCGTCTTCGCTTCCTCTAATGACTACATCCAGAAAATCTTCTGGTGCAAAGTTTGGCGTAAATAAGACAACTTTTGTTGTCTGATTAGGTGCAAGCGAAACAACAGTGCGGGAGATTTCAACTAGTTCATTTGCAGTTGGGAAGAAAGTGTTTGGGCTTCGCTTTACAATGACCAATACATTTACAGCATGATGTGTGGAATCATTATTAAGCATAATGTTTAAAGCTGTTGGAACAATTCCGTTTTCCGAAACGGGAACACGGAACACCCCTGTTGATTTATGAGCCATTTATATCACCTCCTTTTTTCTCTCTATATATAAATAATGTAAAATATTCATTTTTGTTTGGACAAGTTCAGTAGGGAAAAAAACCATTTTGCAAATTAAAAAGACTCAGGGGTCCTGAGTCTTTTTTTATTGTTTCATTTTCGGATCTAATACATCCCTTAATCCGTCCCCCATGAGGTTAAAGCCAAGTACGGTAAGCATAATGGCGATCCCCGGGAAGAATAATGTCCATGGAGCTTGTACCAGATATTCTTTGGAATCGGCCAGCATTTTCCCCCACTCCGGCGTTGGCGGCTGGGCACCTAATCCAAGGAATCCTAAAGCAGCTGCCTCTATGATCGCTGATGCTATGGCCAATGTTGCCTGGACAATAACCGGGGAAATACTATTCGGCAGAATATGGTACAGAAGAATCCGAGAATCCTTCATACCGATGGCCCGGGCCGCCATAATGTATTCTTCCTGCTTGACACTTAGAACCTTTGAACGAATCAAGCGGCCAAAGTTTGGAATGTTTATAACCGCAATGGCGATTAAGGCATTTTGCAATGATGGGCCGAGAATGGCAACAACCGCAATGGCCAGTAATATACTTGGAAAGGCGAGCATAACATCAAAAACACGTGAAATGATCGTATCCACCCAACGGCCATAATACCCTGCCACAATCCCGAGCAGTGTTCCTACGATAACTGAGCCTAACACTGAGAAAAAACCAACCCATAATGATATTCTTGCGCCATATACAATACGGGAAAAAATATCCCGACCAAAATCATCTGTTCCAAACCAATGTTTGCTTGAAGGCGGCTGCATCCGCTCGGTCAGTGTTTGTCCATCATAACTGTATGGCGCCACTAATGGGGCGATTACGGCCAATACAATGAAAAAGACAACAATAATCAGGCCCACCACCGCCAGGCGGTTTTTATAAAAGGATTGCCAAGCTTCTTTCCATGGAGGAGTCACTTTTTCTTCGGCAGATATTGTTGGAATATCCACTGTATTTTTTACTACTTCAGCCATTTTTTTATCCCTCCATTATTTCGTAAACTTAATTCGCGGATCAACAAATACATACAAGAGGTCCACAATTAAATTAATGAATACAAAGATGGCAGCAATAATTAAGATTCCTGATTGAATGACAGGGTAATCACGATAACTGATGGCATCAAATAAATATCTGCCTATTCCCGGCCAGCCAAAAATTGTTTCTGTTAAAATTGCGCCGCCAAGGAGCAGCCCGGTTTGCAGACCAATAACTGTCAACACCGGAATAATGGCATTTTTAAAAGAATGCTTATACACGACCCAGAACATTCTAAGCCCTTTTGCTCTTGCAGTCCGAATAAAGTCAGACTTCATTACTTCAAGCATCGTAGCTCTAGTCATCCTTGCGATAATTGCCATTGGAATCGTGGCAAGTGCCAAGCTCGGCAAGATTAAATGCTGGAGCACCACCCAAAATTGATCAAATCTTCCTTGCAGTAATGTATCAAGCAAATAGAGATTCGTCATCGCGTTAACGGGGTCTCGGACATCTTCCCTTCCAGTAGTCGGAAGCCAGCCAAGTTTAATTGAGAAAGCCCATTGCTCCATCAAGCCAAGCCAGAAAATCGGCAGAGACACTCCAATTAGTGCCAATACCATGGCTGTATAATCAAACCATGAATTGGAGAACCAGGCACTAATCACACCAGCATTGACACCGATGATAATCGCAATTAACATCGCAACAATCGTTAATTCTAGGGTTGCCATCAGGTAAGGCCAAATTTCTTCATTAATAGGGCCTCTTGTTCTTAAGGAAATCCCTAAATCGCCATGAAGCAATGATTTAATATATTCGAAGTATTGTATGTACCAAGGTTTGTTTAAACCCAATTGTTCAGTCAGCGCCTTAACTGCTTCTTTTGTGGCTCTTTGTCCAAGGATGACCTGTGCAGGATTTCCTGGAATAGCATGGATAATGGCAAAAACGACGAGTGTCATACCTATTAATACGGGGATCAGAGAAAATAATCGGCGGACTGTATACGTAAGCATCCTGCTCACCTCTTTTTTAAGAAAATTTTAGCTCTGTTGACTTCAAGCACACTCAACAGGGAGGCAAAATCAAACACTAACTTTCAACAAAGCATTTGGTTTAAAAAGGGGAGGCAAAGCTCCTCCCCCCTTTTTCCTGTATTATTTAAATTCCACTTTACTCAATACTTCAGATCCGGTTGGATGCGGAATGTAATTTACTACGTCTTTAGATGCAGCCAATAATGGTGTAGAGTGAACAAGCGGAACCCATGGAGCATCATCGTGAATGATAACTTGCGCTTGCTTGTAAAGCTCATTGCGTTTTGCCTGGTCTGTTTCCTGCTGAGCCTTAATTAGCAGATTATGCACTTGATCATTGTTGTAACGTGAGTAGTTGTTGCTGCCGATGCTGTCTTTGTCCAGAAGGGCATATAAGAAGTTGTCAGCATCACCGTTATCGCCTGTCCATCCGAGCATATAGGCATCAAATTCACCTTTTGCTGCTTTATCCAAATATGTTGCCCAGTCAACGGATTGAATTTTGGCCTTGACACCAATTTTGCTTAAGCTTTCTTGGATAACCTCAGCCACTTTCATTCCTTCAGGCATATATGGACGTGCAACTGGCATTGCCCATAGATCCATTGAGAATCCGTTTGGATAACCAGCTTGTTTTAAAAGGTCTTTCGCTTTTGCTAAATCATATGGATAATCTTGAATATCGTCGTTATATCCTTCTATGGAAGGCGGCATTGGGTTTTTAGCCGGAACTGCCTGACCGCCATAGAAAGCGTTAATAATTGCTTTTTTATCTATTGCATAGCTTAAAGCTTGGCGCACAAGCTTATTATCAAATGGCTTACGAGTTACAGTGAATCCTAGATAGCCGACGTTCATGGATGGACGTTTAATAATTTGTAGATTTGAATTTGCTTTAACCGTTGCTTCATCGGAATTATTTAATCCATCCATCACGTCGATTTCGCCATTTGCCAAAGCGTTAAGACGTGCGGTATTTTCAGGAATCACACGGAAGATAATTTTATTTAACTTAGGCAGTCCTTTTTGCCAGTAATTAGGGTTCTTTTCAAGAACGATGCGGTCGTTTTGTTTCCATTCTACAAATTGGAATGGACCTGTTCCAACCGGATGTTCTCTGAATTTGTCACCCCATTTTTTCACAGCTGTCGGGCTGGCAATTCCAAATGGTGACATGGCCAAGTTTTTAAGGAATGGAGCCATTGGATGTTTTAATACAAATTGAACGGTATTTTGATCAATTGCTTTTACGTCTTTGATAACATGCCCAGCGTCTTTTTTGTATCCGCCAAACATAGTGTAATAAGGGAACTGTTTGTCATCGCCATTCATCCAGCGATCAAAGTTGAAGACTACTGCATCTGCATTGAAATCTGTGCCATCTTGGAATTTAACACCTTGTTGAAGATGGAATGTATAAGTCAAACCATCAGGAGATACTTCCCAGCTTTTAGCAAGTCCTGGGTGAAGTGTTGTATCCTGTTCGCCATAATTTACAAGTGTTTCAAAAATATTAATGGTAACCTTGAACGTTTCCCCTTCAGTTGTAGTGATTGGATCTAATGAAGTGGAATCGCCGCCGCGGCCATATACAAGCGTGTCTTTTTTGGAGCTGCTGCTTGAGTTGCTGCTTTTTGTACCGCTGGTCGATTTGCTGCCGCAGCCTGCTAAAAACATGCTGATGGCAAGAAGAGAAATCAATAACCATGTTACAGAAATTTTCTTCATAAGCTTTTTAAAACCCCCTAAATGTATTTATCATAAGTGCTGCAGTCTACTCTGAATATAAGTGGCATGCAACATAATGACCATTAAGATTGTATTCTACTGGCCTTGTGGTTTTACAAATATCCATGCACTCGCTGCATCTTGTATGGAAGGCGCAGCCTGAAGGCGGATTAGCAGGACTTGGCAGCTCACCTTCAATTAATATCGTTTTCTTCTTTAAGTCAGGGTCCGGTATAGGAACAGCTGACAGAAGTGCCTTTGTATAAGGATGCATAGGATTTTCGTAGAGTTCTTCGCTTTCGGCTAATTCTATTAATCTACCTAAATACATGACCCCTACACGGTCGCTGATATGCCGGACAACGCCGAGGTCATGGGCAATAAAAATATAGGTAAGCTGGAATTCTTTCTGGATATCTTTCATGAGGTTCAACACCTGGGCTTGAATAGAAACATCCAGTGCTGATACTGGTTCATCAGCAATAATCAGCTTTGGTTTTGTCATCAATGCTCTGGCAATTCCAATCCGCTGACGTTGACCGCCGCTGAATTGATGCGGATAGCGTTTGGCATGATAACTGCTTAACCCCACCACTTCGAGCATTTCCTTCACCCGTTTTTTACGTTCTTCTTTTGTTCCAATTCCATGGACAATGAGCGGTTCTTCGAGAATCTGCTCGATGGAATGCCTTGGATTTAACGATGCATAAGGATCTTGAAAAACCATCTGGATATCCCGGCGGATTTTTCTAAGCTCCGTTTTTGAAAGGCTCGTAATCTCTTGATCTTCAAAAACAATTCTGCCATCGCTCGCCTCAATTAAACGCATGAGCAGCCTGCCCGTTGTAGATTTACCGCATCCAGACTCGCCCACGATTCCCAATGTTTCTCCTTTTTTCACATAAAAAGATACATCATCAACAGCTTTTACTTCTCCTTTTACTCTTCCTAGAATGCCGCCGGTAATAGGGAAGTATTTTTTAAGTCCATTTACTTCAAGAAGTAACTCCGACACGATTTTCACTCTCCCCCTTCAATGTATGTAGGAAACACCGCACTTCATGTCCTTCTTTTTCCAATGCATATAATTCTGGTGATTCTTCATGGCATCTTCCGAACACTTCAGTACATCTTGCTGCGAAGCGGCAGCCTTTTTTAACAGACCCAGGCAGTGGAACAGTTCCCGGAATGCTGTAGAGTCGGTCTTTTTTGCCACGCAAGTCTGGAACTGATTTCAATAATCCCTTTGTATAAGGGTGCTGAGGATTTTTTAAGATGGTCCGGACGTCACCATGTTCGACAATTTGTCCTGCGTACATGACGATTACTCGCTCACAGATTTCAGCTACAACTCCGAGGTCGTGCGTTATAAGGATAATCGATGTATTCGTTTTTTCATTCAAATCTTTCATAAGGGCAAGAATCTGAGCTTGAATGGTCACATCAAGCGCCGTTGTTGGTTCATCGGCAATCAGAACTCTTGGGTTGCAGGCCATCGCCATCGCGATCATGACCCGCTGCCTCATTCCACCTGACAATTGATGCGGATATTCTTTTAAAATACCTTCGGCTCTTGGAATGCCTACTAGTCGTAATAATTCAATGCATCGGGCTTTGATCTCTGCTTTTGAGAGATCAGTATGTAATTTAAGCGCTTCCATCAATTGATTACCAATAGTGAACAGCGGGTTTAAGGAAGTCATAGGCTCCTGAAAGATCATGGAAATTTGATTCCCACGAATTTTCCGCCATTCTTTTTCGGAAATATTATTTAGATTCTCTCCTTCAAAAACGATATCCCCATGCTCGATTTTACCTGGAGGTGATGGAATCAGCCCCATGGAGGCCAATGAAGTCACACTTTTCCCACTTCCCGATTCCCCCACGATTCCGAGAATTTCTCCTTCTCTTAATTCAAAGCTAACCCCGTCTACTGCAGGCAAAAGTTTTTTCCCGGATTGAAACGAAACCTTTAAATTATTAATTTTCAAAATAGGTTCCTTACTCACATTTCCACCTACCTATTGTTATAATAGTCAGATTATCTAAAAATATAATAATATAATAAATTTTTAAAAAATTATACCCTGATATTATTTTTGCTTTTTTCGGTAAACTTGTCAATCATTAATTTTTAAACATAAATTTTCCATTCATGGAAACACAAAAGGTGCCTGACACCATAGGGGGTGTCAGGCACCAAAACTATTTTATAAATATCATTTATTTTGCATAAATATTCTATTTCTTTATTCCAGTATAAATGTGAATGGCATCTCTTAGAAATTCTGCTGTTCCTGGTTGTTCTTTGTCGTAATATGCTTTAAATCTTTCATCGTCTACATACATTTGTGCAAGACCTGCATGGGCTTCTTTGCTATATTCGCTCCAATAGTAGGTAAGCCATTGTTTATGGAGGTCCGCCGCGTTTTGTGCCATTTCCCCAGCAGGATCCCCGGTTTTGTAAGCTTCAGTCAGTGTTTGTTTTACCTTTTTCTCTAGTTCTGTCACTTCATCAAACTGTTCCTGCGTCATGTTTAGGACTTTTGCATTCGACTTATCAACAGCTTCGCTTCCATATTTCTCACGGATTTCTTTACCGTACTTTTCCTCGTTATCTTCAACCATTTTGTTCTTAAAACCTTCAAACTTTTCATGATCCGACATTATTATTCTCCCTTCTGTCATTGCTATTGTTTTTTCAACATTAGCAATTAATAAATCTAATTGTTCTCGTTTTCCAAGGAGCTGTTCCCGATGGTCCCGAAGTGCCCTGGTGCTGTCAAAGGTCGGGTCTGTTATGATGGACTTTATATTTTCTAAGCTTACACCCAGTTCTCTGAAAAATAGAATTTGCTGTAGGCGGTCGACTTCTTTCAGCCCATAGATTCGATAACCAGATGAATTGATTCTCGCCGGCTTAAGAATCCCAATTTCATCATAGTACCTTAACGTCCTGGTGCTGATTCCCGCCAAACTGGCAAGCTTCTGTACCGTATATTCCAATTGTTACACCTCCTCACAACCTAACGATACACCTTCACGCAACGTCAAAGTCAACCACTATTATGCCTATTTTGTTATGAAAAAGGCCTTATTAAACTTAGCTGGCAATTTCCGCACCAATCATGAAATGAAATAAACAACATCGTGCATGAACAAAGCCTATAATAATCAGGATTGTCCTCCACATACGGACAATCGTCCATCGATGGTGTCAGGCACCAACAAAAAAGCACCAACCAAATAACCAACAAAATTTAAGTCATGGTTTCTCCATTTGCCAGCATAGATTGTTATCAAGGAGCGTGGACAAACATGAATACTTCTTTTTCGGTGATGAGGCTGATCCGTTTTGCGGTGGCTTTTGTTTTTATTAGTTCTGGTTTGATGAAATTTTTTAATGCGGAGTTAGCGGGTCAGTTTCTTAGCTTGGGGCTGCCATATCCGGATACGATGCTGAATCTTGTTATTTTCCTGGAGATTGGCTGTGGGACGTTAATTTTGTTTAATAAGTGTGTTAAAACTGCCGTGATTCCGTTAATAGCTATTATGGTTGGGGCGCTGTTCCTCACGAAGTTTCCTTATTTAAACGATGGCCTTTTAGCTTTTGCTTTTTATTCAAAATTGGATGTGGTTATGCTGACTTTACTTGTTGTTTTGTATAGAAGTTACCATTAAAACATCAAAAGGTGCTTGATCCACATGAAGTGGAGCAAACACCTTTTTGTTTGTTTTTTATCTATTCTTTGTTCGGCTTCCCCAGCCATTTAACAGATGCAGTACAGAATAGACAGGATGGTACAGCAGCATCCATGGGCCGGCGAAGCGCATGACCACTTTCATTTTTTCACGGTATTTTGGTTTATAGCAGTGAACTTTACAGTTGGAGCAAGCAGTCTTTTCTTCACCAAATTGGCAGAGAGACAGTCTCAATAATGCATAATTTTTCAACTCCTCACAACTCTTACATACCCCCTCATGCTGGTGTTTTTTACTGCAATAAAGTTCTATCATTTCCTTAACGATTTCTTTTTCCTTTTGGATTTTGGGGCCATTGTTAACATCAATTAATTGTCTTTTCATGTTAGTAAACCCTCCTTAAGATTTACTAAAAACATTCCTCTTAATTGAACGATACCATATGCCCTTCTTAATAGTTGGGATAATATTAACAAATTCCGTACAATTACTTTATTAATAATTTTCCTATTATTTCTTCACATATTTCATGTGTTTTTAGCGCGTCTTGAGAGGAAATGGCAGGTGTCGAACCCTCACTGACAGCCTGAATAAAGTCTTCTACCATTGAGAAAAAGCCTCGTTTCACCAATGTTGGCTCCCAGTCATCGCTGCGGACTTCAATGTTCTCCAACCCTTTTGAAACCGTCAACTGCGCCACATTGACTACCGTCTTTTTCTCATGCGGTCCCATCACTTGTGCAATCTCCTCATTTGTTCCATTATCCCGGTTCATAATCCCGATGGCCGTCGCACTAGGAGATACGAATTGAATGACGACATGATAAAGCATGTCACCCTCCATCCGTCCATTCACAAGTAATTGTTCAATCGGGTAAGGGAACAAATATCTCATCGTATCGACGACATGAATGAAATCATCAAAAATAAAAGCCCTTGGCTCACCAGGAAGCCCTTTTCGGTTTTTCTGAACAATCACCATATTCGGTTCTGCTGTCTTTTTCAATTCTCCGTATGTAGGAGTATATCTTCGGTTAAAGCCGGTCATTAAAATTAAGCCTTTTCCCGTTGCGAGATCGGTCAGCCTTTTGGATTCAGCATAATTGTCCGCAATCGGTTTATCGACAAAAACGTGGATATTGTGTGTTAATAATTTCTCTACAATTTCTGGGTGTGCAGCGGTTGAAGAATGTACAAACGCACCTTGTATACCGCTGTTTATCAGAGATTCCAAATTATGATGGAGATTGGCAAACCGGTACTGCTCGCCGATGGTTTTAAGTTTTTCCTGATTTCTTGTATAAAAATGAAATTCACTTCCTGAGATCCCCCCATAGACTGGAAGGTATGCCTTTTTCGCAATATCACCTAGCCCGATTACACCAAATTTCATACAAGTACCCCTCTCTATTGTCTTCAGTACTTATAACATACACCTCAGCCGAAGCCTGAAACAAGTAAATAGTAATGCCTATGCACTTCTGGTTTGAATTTGAGTTCCTTTAAGGCATGTCTGTAAAATTTGTAAATTTGCTCGTTCATTTTTTTGAATAATGGATTGATAGCGTGGGACCAATAAGTCCACAGGAGAGATTGATGCTTCCCCGCAAATATCAATCCCTTGTGCCTTTTTATATTTTAAAATCATTTCAAGATAATGAGTTAAGTCAGCCAGACTCATGACTCCCTGGTCCCAGTTTGTCGAAGCTTCAGCAGTATTTAAAACGTCTTTATCAATACTGATGTATACATTTTGTGTATGAATGACGGAAAGAATGGCCTTTAACGAATATTGATGTCTGCCATTAAACGGAAAGAGAATAACACGTGGATGGTGAACATGGTGTTCTAATTCAGCGGTAGGGCCAATGATGACAACCTGTTTCAATAATGAGATATCCCGTAAGGCATGTGATACCCATGAACCGCAGGAGAGCACGCTTTCACCCCTATCTGGATTAAGCTCTAAATCTGGATGGTTATCAAATAAAACCATAGAAAAAGGTTCCCAAATTTCTTTTAGCAATAAATAGGTGAGATAATGATAATTCCCGCTTCCGATAAAGGTAATTCCTTTTTGGCTCCTTTTGCCAAGTTCACTGCTTAACTGTGACAAGGCATGATCCTCACAAAAAAGATTCACATGATGAATTTGCCGAACGTCAATATCCTCATGCGGGAGCCTTTGCAGCCTTTCTTGAGCAAAATAAGTCTCATCAAATTCAACAATACTAATTCCTTTTCTTAATAAACCCAATTCTTTCATCTCCTTAAGAACGTTGTAAAAATTGGTGTCAGGCACCACACGTAATTACTCAAGTCACAGATAGGTTACTAGAGAAGTAGAAATTATTTTGTTTTATTATTCTATTATTTTAACTCTGCGGTTATTATATTTTCGAAGAAAATGATTTTGGGTGCAAAAAAAAGGCTAGAATTTACCAGCCTTTTTATGATCACATTATGAGCCATTTCTTTTCGCTAATATTTCATTTTCTAATTCGGAAGCGGCAATCGGACGGGAGAAATAATATCCTTGCAGCTTACCTTCTATGTGCGAATTGACGAAGTCGATTTGTTCTTCTCTTTCAATACCTTCGACAATCACATCCAAGTTCAAGCCCTTTATAACTTCAAATAGCCCGGATAATAAAATAGCATCAAATTTCTCTGCAGGGATTTTAATAATAAAACTGCGATCGATTTTGATCGTATCCACCGGAAGTTCTTTTAAAAATAACAGAGAGGAGGTACCTACTCCAAAATCATCCAGCGCAATTTTGACTCCTCGCTTCTTTAGTTCCCCAGTGAATTTTATTATTTCATTTAAATAATGCTCAATATCGCTTTCAGTGATTTCGATTTGAAGCATGGAAAGCGGAAACTGGTATTTATTTAGAACATGATCAAGTTTTTCGATAAAGCTGTAATCTTTCATCTGTGACTTAGAGACATTGACAGACAAAGTGAGATGGAAACCTTGTTGATGCCATTGTTTCATTTGCTTAACAGCTTCCTCCAAGACCCACATCCCAATCGCCGGCATTAACCCGGATTCTTCCGCGATCGGGATGAATCTTGCCGGGGAAATGATTCCTCTTGTTGGATGATTCCAGCGCAGCAATGCTTCAACACCGGTTATTTGTTTGTCACGTCCATTAACAATAATTTGATAGTATAGCTCTAATTGATTTTTAAATAAAGCGGTTTTTAAATCTTTTTCCAGTTCCAGTATATTTTTATAACTATTGGCATTGCTTAAATCATGGTAGAATTGCACTTTATTCTTCCCATTGCGTTTTGCTTCGTACATGGCAATGTCGGCCTTTTGCAGCAGTTGTTCTGCTGTATCCCCATCCTGCGGAAAAATACTGATACCAACACTAGCAGTTACATAGGTTTTGAAGGAATCCAGCTGATATTCCCTTCCGACCTCCTGCATAACGGTTCGAGCAATTTCTTCTAATTCCGATTTATCAAAGGTTGGCAGCAAGGCAACAAATTCATCTCCGCCATAGCGGGCCAATAGTCCATTATTCTTCGCTATAATAGGTTGGATACGTTCACAAACGCTAATCAACAAAGCATCACCGACAGAATGTCCTAAAGAATCATTTACCCATTTAAAACCATCAAGATCGAAAAAAAGGATGGAAAATGGCCCCTGCTGAATCTCAATTCTCTGATTCAGTTCTTCAAAAAACAAATAGCGATTCGGAATACCCGTAAGCTGGTCGTAGTAAGCCAGGTTAATAACAGCATTATGTTTTTCTTCAAGGGAGGAAAGCATTCTATTAATAGAATTTTCGAGGTTGGCCAGTTCATCACGGTGGCGCTTAAATAATTTAATTCTTGCATGAATGTCTTTTTTGTCTTGGATATCATCTAACTGTCTCGATAAATCATGAACCCGCGAAAGGATAAAGCGATTTAAGAGAAAGATAATGAGCATAATCAGAAACAAAGTAGACAAAATGATATAGAAAAATAGTTGCTTAATATTCGCTTTTTTCTGGAGATAAAAATCCCGTTTCACCACAAGATTGATGACGTAGGAAGCCTTTTTCGTATAATCGGACAAATAAAGTGATCCCTTTATTTTAGTCTCACTTATAGGTTCTGCAATTACTTTAAAAGACGCTGTCTTCTTTTGGTAATGATGAAGAGAAAGATTAACTGAGAGATTTTCTCCCAATTCATTCACAAGATTATGATCCATTATTCTTCCCATTATAAGTATTCCAGGTGATGGACCATCTCCATTGCCTCTGTATATTTTTTGAAAACTCGACATGGTTAACCCCAAATCCGTATTTACTAAAACGGTATGGTTGGTCACATCAGCATTTTGCATAATTGGAATAAATGTCTCTGCAAAACTCTTATTTAATTGAATCGGTTTATGTGTGGCAGTATCATAGCCCTTTTGAAAAAAAACTTTTCCCTGATTAGTCAAGAAAACAAGAAAATCAACTTGATCATTCTCAAACGTATCATTACTAACATTCACTTTGGTGAAATTAGGATATTTACCAGTCATATAAGAATAAGCATCGTCCCAAACAGCCCAATCCCGATTGGTCCCATTCAAATTGTCCATTTCTGTGATAATAGTATTCTTTACATCCGTCAGCTCTTTCATTGTATTTGTTCGATCCAATGTCAATGAATCCTTAAATAAGTATGGTTGTAGAACCGAAGATAGAAGTGCTAGAAAAAGTAACATCGTGCTGCTTACCACTAGAAGTGTTTTTACTTTTAGTTTCATTTTTCTCTGCCTTTCAATCATGAACTATGACAGCTGATTAATCAAAAACTATCAATAGCAGATAATGGATTATCCTTATTAAGAGCATGTTGAATTTTGTCGATTTTTAGCTATTTATAGAACAATTTTACCATGAAATTTTCGAAACTTTTATAGTAATATTTACATATTTTAAAAAGTTGCAATTCCCGAAAATATGGAAACAAAAACTATTGAATTCATGCTGTGGAGCTATATAATTAATACAGTTGATTACAATTTACCTATCACTTAAAAGGAAGTGGCTTTGTGAGTTTTTTTACAAAATTCTCTTTAAAAAATGCAGGCCTTATTTTTATTATCATCGCTCTCATCTTTGGTGGAGGCATTTATGCAACCGCAACGATGAAGCTGGAGCAGTATCCAAATGTGGATATTCCCTACTTATCATTCAATGTCTCATATCCAGGTGCAACGCCATCCCAAGTATCCGAGGATGTGGGCAAACCTCTTGAAGATGAACTTTCTACATTAACCGGTTTAAACAACCTATATGTCGTATCATCAGCAAACAGCGCGAACGTCATTATGGAATTTTCCATGGAAGCCAGTATGGAAAAAGCACAATCAGATGTAAATGAAGCATTGGCAAAAGTGAAATTACCTGATACGGCAAAAGCATCCGCAGTTCAAAAACAAGGACCAACTTCCCAGCCTATCTACATGTTTGCAGTAAAAGGAAATGGTGAGAAATCAGACCAAGTGCAAGCATTCATCGAAGATCAAGTTCAACCCAAATTGTCCGATATTCCAGATATCTCAAGCGTAACTGTTTACGGCACGACCGATAAACAAGTAACGATTAAAATTGACCCTGACAAATTAAAAAAATATAATTTAACACTTGATAAAGTGAAACAAGCCATACAAGCTAGCAACCTGTCAGCACCGACTGGCCAGGTGACAATGAATGATAAAGACATGGCTGTTCAGGTAGGAAAACAACTTAATTCTCTAGATGACATAAAAAACATTTCCATCATGAACATTACCCAAAACACGAAAGGGATGGAAGATGCTTTCACCTCTATTGGCGATGGATTTAAACAAATGGGTGGCGCCATTGGTAGTCTGGGAAAATCGGTGGGGATGACCTCCAAACAGGCTGAATTATTACAACAGGAAATTCAGCTGACAACCGGTATCAACCAATTGGCCGCCGTGATGCAGGCAGATCAGGCAAAACTCCAAGGGCTCGCTGCAAACCCTAAACCTACTCAGGAAACAGCTCAGGAAGCCCAAACATTAAAGGTGAAATTACAGCAGGAACAGAGCAAGCTTACACAACTTCAAGGTGCTCTGAAACAACTGCAGACTGGTATTGATCAAATCAGTAAGGCCAATGAGCAAAATCTATCGTCCATGGCAAACAACAGCAATACTGCCGTAAAACCGTCAACAAATTCAAGTACAACTCCAAGCATGACGATCAATACTGTTAAGCTAGGCGATATTTCAACAGTGACATACGAACCGACTGCACAGGCGAACATTACAAGACTAAATGGAAAGCCTGCATTAGTCGTCGGAATTCAGCCGAATGTCGGAGCCAACACAGTCGCGATTGTTAATAATGTGAAAGCAAAATTGAAAGAAATCACATTGCCAAAAGGCTATGAGATTTCTACAATCCGTGATGAGTCCGTCACCATTTATCAATCTGTTCAATCCATGCTGCGTGAAGCCTTATTCGGGGCCCTTTTAGCAGCCGTCGTCACTTTGCTGTTTTTGAGAAATTTTCGGACAACTATTATTGCCTTGTTATCTATCCCTTTATCCATTTTGGTCACAATGGTTTTCTTGAAACAAATGGATTACTCCTTAAATATGATGACACTAGCAGCTATTGCTGTTGCAGTCGGCCGTGTAGTGGATGATAGTATAGTTGTGATCGAGAATCTGTACCGCCGGATTCTCCTTTCCAAAAAAGAGGAACGAAATGCAAGCTTTGTTTTATCGGCAACGAAGGAAGTCGCATCAGCTATTACATCATCAACCATTACTACGATCGGGGTCTTTATCCCATTGGCATTTGTACCGGGAATTGTCGGCAAGTTCTTTGCCCCGTTTGCCTGGAGTGTGGTCATATCCATTGGCTTCTCACTCATCATCGCAGTGACGGTCATTCCGGTTTTATCGAGATTATTTTTACTAAATTTAAAACCAGTGGAACATCGTGAAACGCTCCTGCAAAAAGGTTACAAGAAAATACTTGTTTGGTCGCTGAATCATAAAGTCATTGTCATCGGATTAAGCATTTTATTATTGGCTTCCTCCATCTTGTCCGTAAAAAAGGTACCAATAAACTTTTTCCCGCAAGAGGCTTCGATTTATTATAATGTTAACACTGACATGCCGGTTGGAACTTCAATTGAAATAGCAAATTCCATTGCTGCTCAGGTGGAGAAAGTACTTGAGGATACCAATCAGGTTGCCAATTATCAAACTACTGTCACTGCAGGCCGCTCTAATATTCAGGTGACCTTGAAAAATAATGCCGATGCCAGTAAATTTGAGGACGATGTTCGTAAACACACTACTGGCTTTGGTAAAGATTTCAATACAACCCTTACCGCAACTGGAAACATCACTGGAGGCGGCGGCCTTGTCATGATCGTGAAAGGCGCGAGTACAAACGAATTAAATAAAGCTGCATCAGACTATGTAAATGCGATTAAAAATATCCCTGATGTTGCTGAGGTCACTTCAAATGTGAAGGCAGTCAGACCGCAAATTTCCGTCAAAATAGACAATGACAAAGCCGCCCAAAACGGACTTTATCAAGGGATGATAGCCAGTTCGATCCGAGATATGCTCAGCGGATCGACTGTCACAAATGTGGAATTAAATAAGAAAACAACAGATGTAAATGTTCAGCTTGACACTGAAAAACTGGATTCACTTGATAAAATCGGCGATTTGAAAATAACAAACTCGCTTGGAGACGATATTACGTTAAGAAATATAGCAACGGTGCAAATAACCAATGGCCCTACTTCGATCCAACGGTTAAATAAACAAGACTATGTATCGATTAACGGCAAATTCACATCCGACAACAGTGCTCAGGTTCAAAAGCTGATCAAGCAAAAAGTCGCCACTGTAAAAGTGCCTAAAGGTGTAAGTTATTACTTTGAAGGTGAAGCAAAATCGATAAGTGAAGGTTTTAGTAACATGTTCCTGGCAATCGGTATTAGTATCGTTTTAGTTTATTTAGTCATGATGGTCACATTCAGTGAAATGCTCGCTCCATTTGCCATTCTTTTCTCTTTGCCATTTGTTTTTGTCGGTGTGATTTTTGGTTTATTGTTAACCCATGAATCACTCGGAATGCCGGCATTAGTAGGGGTATTAATGTTGATCGGAATTGTTGTAACAAATGCGATCGTCCTTGTTGATAAAGTTAAACAAAATGAGGCAGCCGGAATAAACCCGCTGGATTCCCTTATTGAAGCAGGCGCCGTCCGGATTCGTCCGATCTTAATGACAGCTGTTGCTACGATTGGAGCATTGACACCGCTGGCTTTGTCAACAGATGGCGGACTCATTTCCCGCTCCTTAGCCATTGTAGTTATTTCCGGTTTATCCACATCAACTCTATTAACACTTGTCATCGTACCGGTGATGTACTCTATTTTAGATAGAATTAGGAGAAAACTTTTTAAACGGAATTCAGTGGAATCCTAAATTAAAGGGTTATCGGCGTAAATGCCGATAACCCTTTTTCTTGAGCCATTCCCAGAGTTGTAATTTCTTTTGGGCTCTGGCCCCAGATTTAGCTATTGGTGCCTGTTAAGGGATAGTGAAGAATTTCTTTCCATGAAACGCTGCTCATGGACAATATGATCCTCTTTTGGTGACCGATATAAAAATTCATTTAGCCACTAAACGGAAGGAAGTATCAAGTTTAACTGCTCTCTCACTCCATCAATAATATCTAATGGCGTCACGCCGTAATGGGACAGTACTTTTGCCTTTTCTTCCCCGGCCCTCGCATGCAGATAGCTAGCGGCTATCATCGAATGAATCGGCGTGGCACCTTGCGCAAGAAAAGAGGCAATTACCCCTGTCAAAACATCACCGCTACCGCCTTTTCCTAGAGCATCATTTCCATGTGGATTGATATAAACTTCTCCATCCGGTGTAGACATAATGGTTCGGTGACCTTTCAACAACAAATAGACATTATATCTTTCAGCAAAGGATTTTGCGATTTCAATTCGCTCTTCCTCCACTTCTTTTACCGTTTTATTCAATATACGCGCCATTTCTCCAGGATGCGGTGTAAATATAACCTTCCCTTTGTATTCCTTGATGACATCGAGATGGTTTCGTAATAAATAAAGGGCATCGGCATCTATAACAAGAGATTGCTCTTCCAGTTCAGCCAAGAACGACTTCATCCATTCTTCTCCATTGAAAAAACGCCCCATTCCTGGACCAATTGCAACACTATCAAATTGTTGCAGCTTCGGGCCTAACTCATCCACCGCTCCTCCTGTAAAATGGCCATTTTCATCTGCTAATGGTAAAAATAACGATTCCGGATTTTGAGCTGCTGCAATCGGATAAATGCTTTTTGGGACAGCTAAAGTAACTAAGCCAGCACCAGACTTAATGGCAGCCTTTGCAGAAAAAATCGGGGCTCCCACATATGGCATTGATCCTCCTATAATCAAAGCATGGCCGAATGTACCTTTATGTCCATGTTTAGGACGGGCCGGCACCGCGGCTTTTGCAAGTTCCGTAGTCAGAACCCCTGGCAACTTCAAACCCAATTTTGATGTGATCGAAGTAGGTACTGAAATATCAACAGCCTTCCAATCTCCTACATATTGCGGGCCTTGATTTAAGAAAAATCCCTTTTTTGGAAATACAAAGGTAACCGTCATTGTTGCTTTGACGGCATGACTCTCTACCTTCCCAGTGTCACTGCTTACACCAGATGGGATGTCTACAGAAACGATGAGTTTTTTTCCTGCAAACTTATTTATCAATAAAATCACTTCATCGAAGGGCGCACGAATAGCGCCGGAGATCCCTGTTCCCAACATAGCATCTACTATAATATCCGCCTGATTTAATTCAGCTACAAGTATTTCCCATGTATCTTCACCAAGAACGACAAAGGGCAGCCCCCGGTTTATGTAGACATCAAGATGCACTTTTGCATCTCCCTTTACCTGCTCTGGCACTGAAAGTAAAAATAATACCGGATTCAAGCCCAAATCAAATAATCGGCGGGCAATGACAAAGCCGTCTCCGCCATTATTTCCCTTACCTGCAAGAACAATGATTTTGGGTTTGTCACGAGAAGAACTCTTTACAATTTCATCGACTACTTTCGCTCCGGCATTTTCCATTAACACAACACCTGGCAATCCGAGTTTTTCCATCGTATACCGATCCATTAGCTGCATTTCCTTTTGTCCTGCTGCAAACATAAGAAATCCCCCCTCGCCATTATTATAGGAAACTTTTAGCAGTATTGCACTGACAGGCTTATTCATAATATTGTATGATGGAGGTAAAATTGGAACTGGGAGGGAACCATTGTGAAGGAAACATTTAAAGCTTTTATCGTCAATAAAGCGGATACGGATTTTACGACAGGTATCCAAAATCTTACGTTTGATAAGCTACCAGAAGCTGATGTTTTAATTAAAGTAGCCTATTCAAGCATTAACTATAAGGATGGCTTAGCAAGTATTCCAAATGGAAAAATTGTCAGTACATATCCATTTGTTCCCGGAATTGATTTAGCTGGAACCGTGGTTTCATCTGCTGATCCGCGCTATCAAGAAGGTGATCTTGTTATTGCGACAAGCTATGAGATTGGAGTTTCACATTATGGCGGATTTAGCGAATATGCCCGGATTCCAGGAGACTGGATTGTTCCATTACCGGATAATTTAAGCTTGAAAGAAGCGATGATTTACGGGACAGCAGGATTTACGGCAGCACTTTCGATTCAAAGATTGGAGGAAAACGGCTTAACTCCCGAAAAAGGTAAAGTGCTCGTGACTGGTGCTACCGGAGGTGTCGGCAGTCTTGCTGTTGCGATGCTTGCGCAAAGGGGCTACGATGTTGCAGCAAGTACCGGAAAAGCTTCCGAGCAAGAATTTTTACTTAAACTTGGAGCGAAAGAAATTCTGTCCCGTGAAGAGGTGTTTAATGGAAAAATAAAGGCCTTGGACAAAAAGATTTGGGCTGGTGCAGTGGATCCAGTTGGCGGAGAGCAGCTTGCTTCTATTTTAAGCAAACTTCAATACGACGGCTCTGTTGCTGTATCCGGTCTGACAGGTGGCGGAAATGTTCCAGCTACCGTATTTCCATTCATTCTCCGCGGAATCAATCTGTTGGGGATTGATTCCGTTTATTGCCCGATGGATGTCCGTGAAAAGCTTTGGAGCCGAATGGCTTCAGATTTAAAACCGAAGCTATTAGAGGATATTGCCAAGGAAATTAGTCTTGAAGAACTTCCAGAAGCCCTATCTGTGATTTTAAAGGGGCAGGCAAAAGGAAGATTTGTTGTCAAAATATAACCCTGAAAACTATTTTCACGTTACCAGATCTTTTAGGAGGGTGTAAATCTTATATATCCTGGTATGCTCTTTCCTCAATGAACCAACCATACATGCTCACACAGAAAAAGAAGCAGCACATGCTGCTTCTTTTTCACGCGTACATTAACACTATGAAAAAACAATCGTTTTATTTCCGTAGGTCAAAACCCGGTCTTCGATATGCCATTTAACTGCGCGGGCCAATACTGTCCGCTCAATGTATTTTCCTATATTTTTTAGATCTTCCAGCTGGTCACGATGGTTTACCCGCTGTACATCCTGCTCGATGATCGGACCTTCATCCAGTTCATCTGTGACATAGTGGGCCGTAGCACCAATCAGCTTTACGCCGCGCTCATATGCACGGGCATATGGATTTGCCCCGATAAACGCCGGCAAAAAGGAATGGTGGATATTGATAATTTGATTCGGGAATGTCCTGGTAAAGTCTGATGAAAGAATTTGCATATATCTGGCAAGAATGAGGACATCCGCTTTATATTTTCGAACCAATTCAATTTGCTGTTTTTCTACTTCAGCCTTATTTCCTGCTTTTACTGGAAGATAGTAATAGGGAATATTCATTTCTTCCGCAATTCTCTGCATATCTGGATGATTGCTGATTATGACTGCAAACTCGGCATCGAGATGTCCTGCCTTTTGCTGCCAAAGAAGCTCCCATAAACAATGGTCTTCTTTAGAGACAAAAATCGCAACCCGTTTCTTTTTGCTGGCCCGTTCCAAACGCCAATTCATCTTAAAACGCTCGGCTAATCCCTGAAACTCATCCGAAATTTTGTTACTATTTATTTCATAATCCTCAATATCGGCTTCAATTCTCATAAAAAACATACCGCCGATTGGATCGGTTGTGTGCTGATCAGATTGGACAATATTGCCCTTATATTGAAACAAAACTTGCGAAACTGCTGCGACAATCCCAGGCTGATCCTGACATGAGATTAAAATACGCACCCGTTCGATTTTTTCAGTAGAATAATTCACCATAATACTCCTCCAAAATGGAGCCCTAATAAAAAGGCTCGTCTTGTTGCATTTTTCTCATTCTACCACTTTTATTTCAAAAAATGTATTTGAATTTTCTAAATCTACATAAAAAATCCACTGAATGCCCTGCGTCTATAAAGAAAACTCTCCGATTAGCAACCTCTAAGGACGATGAAAGAGAGGGAATAGCAGAGAGTTCCTTTCCTATCAGCAAAAATGAAACAGCCTCCCTGACCGCAATATATACGGTGGGAGGCTGTCCTATTTAAATCGTAAATATGATCATCATCAGAAACATAACAGTAATATAATTAACAGAATACAGGAAGTTAACATGAGCCCATTTCATATCGTCTTTTGTAAAAAATCCATAAAGACTTACTGCAAGCCAGCCAACATTAAGCAATGTGGCTAGAACAACAAATACTGAACCAAACGTTAGTAGAAAGAACGGGATTGGCAACAGACTAGCAATATAAACAACCATCAGCCGCTTTGTAATTCCAAATCCGTGCACAACCGGAAGCATGGCAACATTTGCCGCCTTATATTCCTTCCATTTCTTCATCGCAATGGCAAAAGTATGCGGCATTTGGAAGATAAAAAGAAGCAGTGCCAGAACGATCGGAACAAAATGAAACCCGGGATCTACGGCTGTCCAGCCGATCAAGGGTGTAACTGCTCCAGAAATACTCCCCACCACAGTGTTAAGAGTATATTTCCGTTTGGTCCACATCGTATACATAATGACATAAGTCACCCAGCCAATAAATCCATATACAACGGCATCCATCGTCGTAAATGCCAATAAAACAAACCCAAGTACAGAAATAACAATCCCTAATGTTAAAACTGCCTTGAGAGAGAAATGGCCCGTAACCGTCGGCCGATTTTTCGTACGGTCCATAATGGTATCAATATCAACATCATACCAGTTATTGATGACAAGCGCTCCTGCCATCACTAATGTGCCGCCTATTAACGTTAATAAAAACAAATCTAAATTCTCCATGAAAGAAGCACCTGTAAAATACAGCGCAAGCCAAAATCCTGTAAAGATCGGCAAGGCATTTGCAATTAACACAGGTCCTTTAAAAAGCAGCCTCAGGTCTGAAAACAAAGTGGAACTCGATAATGCTGAATCTCTGCCATTCTCAGCAGTAACGATACTTTCTTTACTCATTTTATCACCCGCTCATATTTTTTAACGAAATGCTATACGAAGGCATAACCTCTATTTTACCGACTAGACACAAAGTGCCATCTACAATGTCATTTTAGCATATCTTCTATCTTAACATATTTTTTAATGTTTCAACATCAAAAATAAGGATAAATAAAAGAGTCTGCCCCACGCCTCGTAAACGTTGCGGTGAACAGACCCTTATTACATTCTTTAATTTTGCAAACTCCAAATAGGAGAACAGAACTCTTTCTCTTTTTTGGCACTCCGCAAACTAACTTAGAACGCTTTTCCCTATATTAAGTAATTAACGCACGAAGAAAAAATGAGCACAGTTTTTACTCTTATTTGGTACTACGCTCAAACTTTGAAAAGGCAAATAAATTCTTTTTTATCTTTGATACTTTGCTAACTTCGATGTTATAGTCCCTGATTTTCTTTCTGGAGGTCGTGCTTTTAGGTTCGATGCCCAAGCTATTTGCGACTCATATTTCTGAGTATGCTCCTTGGTCACAAGACTTTGCAGACGGTCCTTATTCTTTTCAAGGAAATCCTCAATGGCCATCAGCCGCTTATTGGGGAATGGCAAGCCTGCAAGAATCGTTGTGATTGTAGGATCTGATTCAGAAACATAGGTTCCTTCAAATAATTCCAACGGCTCACCGACTCGTTCAAAAATAGCTGGAACATTTATAAGTTTTGACATTTTCTCCGGCCCTTCATAAATAAGGCCAGCACGAATCACCCCGGTTGATTCCACCGGACAGAAAACAGAATTTGCCCACGATTGATGGATTTTGCTGGCAACGTCCGAAGTTGTCTTCGCATCAGTGACTGCGGCTGAAGAAATAATCGTTACGCCCCTGGTGCTTAAAATATTCAAAAGATCGGTTTCATCAAAATTACCGTACAATGAACTCTTTTGTGTTACCTGCAAGATATGGCAGATGGCTTCCATTACTTGATGGTTTGAAGATAAATAGATTTGCTGTTTGCTTGATTGCGGGTTTTGCTTTCGCATTTGATCATTGTCCACAAGGAACACAGAAGAGATATCTTCTATTTTAGAAATTTCCACGATACACTCTGCTGCGTTGATTCGGTTTCCAGCTAGTACATTCCGATCTGGAACAATCGCAATCGCCCCAATATTTACACCAGGAAGCTGGTCTAGTAACAAATCAATCAACAGCGGACTCATCCCTGAACCAGTGCCGCCATCAGTAGAAAATGCCACTAATAAAAGTTTAATATTTTTAAATGAACCTTTCACAAAATCAATCATCTCATGATAATGATCATTTACGGCTCTCAAGCCAATGGACCGGTCTTGCCCCGCACCATTGTAGCCTGGAACAAAATATTTCCTTTCTACCTTTGTGTTCACTAAGCCATCCCGTTGGTTTGTATTGATAAGTGCGGTTTGAAAGCCTAAGGTTGATGCTATCTCAGCAATATTACCGCCAGCCTGACCTACACCCAAGATTCCAATTGATTTCACCCAATCGCCTCCTTATCTTACTAAGATAATACTCATGTTTTACAGATTTAGACTTGTTCATTAAAAAAATCATATTTTCCCAGCTATCACAATAAAACACAGCTTTTTGTTATTTATTCATCTGTGAGATATATACATGTACTAAAGGAGGTTTTGCTATGAGGTTTATAAGAGTAAAGAGACGGCGAGGTCCCATGCCTTTTAAATATGTCTTGTTATTATCTTTTGTTTTCTTCCTTATTTCCACAGCAATTGGGTTATGGATAGTCAACAAAAATATCACGCCAAGCATAATGACAGTTGCGAATACCAGGGCCCGCCAATTTGCATCAGATGCCATCAACGACGCCATTTCGAAAAAAATCACAGATAACATAGATATCAACAAGTTAATCATTACCCATACATCAGATGGGGAAGTTAGCTATAGCTTTAACCCGCAAATCTATAACCGAGTGATCGCAGACTCCACCCAAAGAGTGGAGCAGTATTTGCATTATGTAGAAACGGGAAATTTAAGTGAATTAAAGTCATTTAAGAATGATCCAGAGCTTTTTAACAATTTAGACTCTAGCGGCGTCATTTACAAAATCCCAATCGGTGTGGCAACAAATATCGCTATATTCGCCAATATGGGTCCAAAAATTCCCGTACGCTATGAAATTCTTGGGGATGTTACCTCCGATATTCAAACAGTGGTCAGAGAAACAGGTATAAACAATACATTCCTTGAAATTAATTTGATCATTAAAGTTAAAATGAATGTCATTATCCCCTACCTGACAAAAGAAACAGATTTAACAAAGGTAATTAAAATCGGTGACTTATTTGTCCAAGGGAAAGTGCCAACCTATTATAATCAAGGCGGAAATAATGGTCTCCCGATAACAGTGCCGGCAAAATAACCATTAAAAAGCCAATAGAAGTTAAATCGCTCTTCCGAGGCAATTTTGCTCCTATTGGCTTTCACCCGTTCACCCTATTTTCTACCAATTGACAATTTCCTGATTACCCTTAAACAGGAATTTCAACTCTTGTTCCATACACTTTTGAACTTCCCTTAACTATCCTTATTATATTTCTTGTCATGTTTGTGCCTCTACTTTATTCTATTAAACTTAAATTTTTATTAACTCATTTCACTTCATAAAGTTGAATGTTTTTGGATTACAGCTGATATAATGATAGTGACAAGGGGGGATTATGGTTGAGTTTGGTTCTAAGAGGCCACCATTTATTATGTGTGCATGGATTTCGTGGAATGGGCTACAGCCCAGAATTTGTGGAGAAGATGCGGGAAATTGTAGAAGATATCAGGGATGATAGAGTAGATTTCCCCATAAAAGTAGTGGCCGCATTAGATGATACTTGCGCGGTTTGCCCGAATAAAGGGAAAACCACCTGTGAAGCCAGCATGGGCTCCAATGAACATGTCCTGTCAATGGACAATAAAACCATTCATCAGCTAGGACTAATTGACGGAGCGGTTTACAATAAATCCTTTTTAGTACGATTAACAGCAGAAAAAGTGAAACCCGATGATCTAGATTATATATGTAAAGGCTGTTCCTGGCTTTCCTATGGGGTATGCAAAGAGGGAATTGCAGCTATTCGAGAAAAGTATTCTATTGAGGAATAATGTTTGTCTATAAGGCTGTAACAACACAATTAGGTCATAGTTATAGAAACAGATATGATTTTAACTGTTTAGAAGCATTGTTAATCATATCTTTTTTTATTACTAATAAATGCAAAGAAGGACCTTAAAAAGAGGTCCTTCTTTGCATTAACTTTTTATTTATTTAATGATTGGGCTGCCAACCATTCCATAATTGACGTTGTTTTTCCATTGATGGTGTCCGTTGGAAGATTGTTATAGACATAAATCCAAGACCAATGTCCCGGGTACACAAAAGGAGTTCCGTCCGCATTTTGGTATAAACCAGATGGATCATGTACATCATCAAATAATGATAAATGAACATTGGTTGCTCCTGCTTGCACCAAACGATTATAAGTTGGAACTACGTAGTCAACTGGCGGTACTGTGGTATCTGTTTTGGCAGCAGTGAACCAAAGTGGAAGGCCTTTCATTTTTTGAATGTCGGCATCAGAAATTAATGTATCTCTTAGGGCTTCACATGTTGGGAAGGCCGCAGCAAAATAATTGGTATAATCTCGTGCCATAAGCATGGTCATATAGCCGCCGTTGGAATCTCCGCCAATGTAGATTCTGTTTGAATCAATGTCCTTGTGATTCGCAACGTAATCTTTGATCAACGACATAAGAGCATTTTCATATTTTGATGTTCCATCTCCAAATCCAGTTAAACCATCCATCCAATAGGTAGGTGTTTGTGGTGCCAAAACATAGGCTCCGTCAAAATAGGATTGAATCTCTTTTGAGGCAAAGTTATCTGCTTTATTTGCGGAAATAGGAATCGTTGGATCTGTACCACCTTCTCCCATTCCATGCAGCCAGATAATTAATGGATTCTTATGATTATCTTTTGAGGGGGTAAAGTCTGCATATGTCAGTGTAGTATTGTCATAGGTGGCTTTTCCAGTTTTAAAATCATCAACAAGTACTCTCGTTCCACCTGCAAATGTATCTGCCACAAGTCCAGAAACTGTTCCTGCACTAGTGACAATATCCTTTTGCTGTGTAATCGTATAGTTACTGTCGACCCAATTGTTAAATCCCGTTCCCGCCCAATCATAGTTTAATGCGGAGCCAAGGGAATCGCTTGGTGCGATTTTCAATTCTAACACTGCGTATTTTCCTGTCTTCACTGCAGGGTTTCCATCTTTATCAGAAACATAAGCCTTTGTAACGCCCCTGTCGCCCTCTCCTAAAAATGGATTAGCTAATCTATTATCATATCTTGCGACATGTACTTTGAACGTATCTGCCGTTACAGAGCCCTGTGGAACCGGCCTCCCTAAATCCACGATTACTTTTGTAATCGCAGCCCCCCAGTCTTCGATTTCAGTCACTGTTTTGTATGATGTCGGCTGCGTTGGAAGCTCCTTCGCAAATACACCTGTGTTGTAAGAAATGGATAGCATGGCTGCCGTGCCTGCCAACATGATCGATTTCACCCAATTTTTCCTTTTCATCACCAATTTCCTCTGCCTCCTTTTTTAGCTGCCTCTTTAAAGGCAACTCGAAAAAAATAAAATCCTGGATCCCCAACTGGAGCAACATCATTGGCTGCAATGGCAATGCTAATAATTAAGCGGCTGATAATATTGACTGTTGTGATTGTGCGAGACATTTAAATTTTCATTCTAAGAAACTGGTAACATGTCCATATGAAAAAAGCTCTCAACATGAAACTTTCCTTAAGTATTAGTCTTAAATAATAACCTACTAATCTTATGTAACATGTTGTCTATTCAATATCGCACAATTACAAGTCATCACCTCCTTTTTGCCAATAAAAAAACCTAAACCACTACAGTATAGGACATACAGAGCCCTACGCTGTTGGTGATTTAGGTTTTGCCTGCTTATTCAGTAACAATCCTAAATAGAACAAATATTTGAATGATTGTGTAAAATTTAACACACAAATTCTAAAATGTCAACGCTTTCATTTAAACGGAAATATATTTGAGTACAATGTCCTACTTCGTCCAAATTTCATTACGGAGAAAATGTAAACTGTTCGTCATTCAGTACAAATTTCCAAAATTACTTGCTACAGCAGATATGAATAAATTTCAAAATGATTGATTCTCTTGATTTAAGTCAATGACCATTCTTCATCTTCCAATTAATATAAAAATCATCAAAGTTTATTGGAGGGTTTCATATGGCTGTCTCAGTAAAAGAACAATCGCATTTGAGAAAATCTGCGCTTACAGCCGGGATATCACTGATCATCATGGCAATGGCTGCATTTTTTTCCTATAGTTTTATCCATGGAAGGCTTGTGATTCCAGAAGATGCAAGCGCCACTTTTACCAACATTAAGTCTGCTAGTATTCTTTTCAAAACTGAAATATTGGGATGGATAATCATCCTGATTACGGATATTTTTGTTTCATGGGCTTTTTATATCTTTCTGAAGCCAATTGATAAAAGCTTATCACTTCTTGGAGCGTGGCTTCGCCTTATCTACGCAGCAATCTTGGGAGATGCCATCGTGAATTTGATCTATGTCCTGCTTCTCTCGAGAAACACAGACTATTCATCATTATTCAAAATGGATCAACTTCAAGGACTTATGCTGTTGTTTCTAAAGGAATTTGATGCGGTTTGGTCTTTTGGTTTGATCATATTTGGAGGACATCTCTTAATTGTGGGGTATTTGGCATGGAAGTCAGACAGCATCCCTAAAGTTATTAGCATACTCTTGCTGCTTGCTTCAGCAGGCTATATTATGATCAATCTATTTAAAACGTTTTTCCCATATTATCATGGCGTTATCACAAGCCTTCAAATAATATTTTGTGTGCCTATGATTGCTGGAGAATTGGGCTTTGGTATATGGCTGTTGTTTAAAGGCGGAAAAATCCTTAAAGGGAATACGACCACTTCCTAAGACTTATCTTGATTGATCCGCTTTTTGATTCTGCTTAAGGACTCCGGTGTAATACCAAGATAACTCGCCAATTGATGTTGGGGTACACGATGGATTAAATGAGGCCTTTTTTGCAGTAGTGTTTTGTAGCGTTCTTCAGGTGTAGATGCGATAAAGGAGGCCAACTCATCTTGTACCTCGCCAAAATTATGTTCAATCATTTTACGCGTCATAAATTCCAATTCGGCGTATTTTCTATACATGTCCATTTCGCCTTCAAGGTCACCCACGACCAATATACAGTCTTCCAGACATATTAAGGAGTATGAGGAAGACTTATCTTGTTTATGATGATTGAAATTCGAAATGGCCTGTTCCTCCGTGTAGAAATTGGATGTAATCTCTTTTCCTGTTTCATCTAGAGCATACTGCCGAACACATCCCTTTAAAACAAAATAGCATTTAGCCGGAACATCTCCTTGTCTAAGGAGTATTGTGCCTTTTTTAAATTCTTCAATTTGAAGATCTTTAATTACTGCCTCCTGTTCTTCTTGATTTAGTGTTGTAAATTTCTCCATATACTTTAATAATATTCTTTTCATATGCTTCTCCTTTCAATGGCTTGGATTCATTCAGTAGGATTTATTTCACCACTTGTCCACCTCGCTTTTTAGCCGCCCATATTAGTAATACTATATGCTGGAACATATGAAAGGAGTTTTTAAACATAAAAGCCCCTCCAGCCAAAATTGAGTGAAGGGGGTTTCCTAATTTGCTTCATATTATATGAAATATTTAGAAACTATTTTGAAAAGACTGGTGCTTCTTATCAGCGTAGCAACATTCAACCTCCAGCCATTTTCGAACACTATTGATAAACCATATTTTTGAGCACTTTTTCAATTCATTAACTGTGATCGTTTTTTCGCGAATTGTCCCTTTTTTTATTAAGTATTCACGATAAGTTCCAGCTAGTAAACCGCTGTCTACTGCTGGCGTCCACAATTTCCCATCTAATTCCAAAACAACATTCCCATTCGTAAATTCAGTTAACTCTCCCTCTGAATTCCATAGAAGGACATCAAAATATTGAGGAAACTTTTGCTGAAATTGAGAATAAATCATTCTATTCGTTGTTTTATGATAGAAAAAAGGATTATTTTTATCGATCGGTTCATCTGCCAGAATGACCTTTAACAGTGCATTTGCCTTGGTAAGAGGTTGAGCATCTAATGTGATCTCACCTTTTTTATCTATAAGTAACCGAATCTTTACTTCCCCATGTTTATGCTTCTTTGCAAAATCCAATAAAGTATGATGGACATCTTCTAAATCGAATGGATATCCAAAATATTGAGCCGAACTTTTTACACGATTGAGGTGCTCTTCCAGTAAGTAAAATTCACCATCCGTTAAGAGCAGGGTCTCTAACAATTGAAACTCGGGACGCATGGCCTCAAGCAGACTTGCCTTAGCAAGTATTTCTTCATATTCCCCTTCGGATGTAGAATCCCAGGTAATTCCACCGCCAACTCCGTATGCAGCCATGCCCGTTTTTTGATCAATTATAACTGTTCTGATGGGCACATTAAAGATCGCCTCTTTGTCAGGGGTGATATATCCTATAGCCCCGCAATATACTTCGCGCGGTGTTTTTTCCAAATTCGAAATGATATTCATCGTGCTGATTTTTGGAGCACCGGTGATCGACCCACACGGGAACAGTGCTTTGAAAATATCTACAATTTCCGTATTGGCTGCAACTTTTGCTGTGATGGTTGAGGTCATCTGATGTACAGTAGGATAATGTTCAATTTCGAACAGTTTTGGTACATGGACCGTTCCCGTTTCAGCGATAACGCCCAAATCATTGCGCAGCAAATCAACAATCATGACATTTTCGGCACGGTTTTTTTCAGAATGGTAGAGCCAACTTGCCACTGTCTCATCCTCAGCCAATGTCTTCCCTCTTTTGGCCGTTCCTTTCATTGGACGGGTCGTAATTTGCTCCCCTTCCCAGTGGAAAAAAAGCTCAGGTGACGCTGAGAGAATACGATGCTCCCCCGTATTAATATAGGCACAATAATTAGAATTCTGTGCTCGTTTCAGCTGCTGGAAAAAGGCGATATCGTCACCTTGAAACATGGAATCGAGACGAATCGTGTAATTTGTCTGATACGTATCCCCGCTTTCAATTGATCGCTTGATGGACATAATCGATTCCTGGTATTCATCCAAACTGACAGCAGTCCCCCATTTTGTGAGACTAAATTTTCCTTTGCTGTCGAGTGATTGATGAAGTGGTTCTGAAAAGATACCAAACCACAGTAATGGCATGGATTGTCCGGATTTTACCTGATAAGCAGGATCAAATGCAGGTGCACTTTCATAGGATAGAAACCCTGCTGCATAATAACCATCATTTACGGCTTCCTTAATCAGTTCAAGGGAAGGTAAAACATCCTCAATCCGATTCGCTCTAATCACCTTTTTTGGTTGTAAAAAAGTAAGGGGGCTAATTTCACCAGTCGAAGAGGCAAATTCAAAAGATAAAAGTGGTTCTTGTTCGTTTATATTTTTTTTTGGCATCATCATCTTCCTTATATTCGTTATCTTTCTCATAAAAACTTTAGGATTCTTCGCTAAGATTGTTGTTTTTCAAACAGATTTAATTATAATCTTTTCGTCTTGATTGTTTTGGTTAGACAAGATCGTCTTTTATTTCATCAAAGTTGTAAGACTGTGCCTTAGACTTCAATCAGGGGCACATTTAAATTAAAAAGGCAGGACGTTTCAACCTTCGATTCGGACAACTTCGCTCTTGATTACTGCTAAGCTGGCCTTATTAACTTAGATTCGGACAGCTTTGCTTTTGATTCCTCTAAGCTGGTTTACGAACAACAATGTTTATGTACACATGTTAATTTTTATCTTAGTCCTATTATAGTTAGTTTCTCTGTCTATTAGCAAACACTCAATGCATATTTCCTGTAGCGATCCTTCACCGATCAAATCGATATTCGAATCAAATTCTCCTTATAAAAAAGCAAATAACCACATTAAAAAAAGGTGCCTGACACCAATAATGGTGTCAGGCACCTTTCAGGAAAGTTAGAGTTTCACTTTCACTTCGGTTCCGTCTTTTAGCTTCGTTTCAACCAAATGTAATCCTTTATGCTTGACAAGTGCTTGAAGGAGCAGCTTAATGTCTTTTCTCTCGATTTGCGGAACTTTAAAGTCCTTTTTCCCTTTCTGTTCAATCGCATTGTTTACGATTTTAATCAGCCTTTTAGAGGTTAAAACGGCACTAAAGATATTGAGAAATACATATGGTACTGGTACTGTCAAATTCCTATCTTTTGTTTTAATTTTCACCTTTATCATCTTACTCAATCACAACTAATACTTTTTCACCTTTAGCAGATTTGACATCCACAATTTGTCCATCCAACTCGTTTTCAATAGCCTCGATTAAAAGATCGATATTGATATCTTTCACATATTGTTCAGCTTGCGGGATTCTTTCTGCAATGTTTGTTCCCACTTTTAACACAGCCTTAACAAGGTTAATTGGCAGATTTACGTTAACGTCATCACCTTGTTCAGAGGTAACACGAATTTTCAATGTTTTGTTGCCGTATGTGGAATCTTTCTTTAATGAAATGGGCTTTTCACTTCGCTGCAAAACATTGATTAATTCCGTTGCTTTATCCTTGTCAATTTTTCCTTCCTCCACCATCGTCAATACTCTTGAAATCTCATCTTGCATTTACAGTTCCTCCTTCAGCATTGAAATAGCTTCCTCTGCGGATATTTCACCTTTTTCAAGCATCGTAACAACCTTTTTCTTATCTATCTGATCTTTTTTATTTGTGCTGTAACCAAGAGAAGAAATAATATCGTCTAATTTTCCGCGGACAGTCGGATAAGAAATTCCCAGTTCCTTTTCGACTTCCTTGATATTTCCCCGGCATTTCAGAAATACTTCAATAAAATGGAGTTGCTCCTGACCAAGAGCCATAAACTTGGAAAGTTCAAAATTATTTTCAATCGCTGTATGGCAATGATGGCATTCCAGCTTTGTTATGATTAATTGTTTACTGCAAACCGGGCAATTTGTAAGTAAAGGGTAGACCATAATTCTCTCCTTTCCTAATATTAATCATATCATACAATATATTTTTAAAATTTTAAAGATTTAATTTATGTTTTTAATTTTTTTAACTGAATAAATTAAAATACTTAACTTTGATATTTATAAAATAAATCTAAATTCATTCACTTGATTTAGATGATGATATAACAAAAACCACCATTCTAAAATGAATGGCGGCTTTCTATTTTGCATTTATCTTGTCATCTTACTGGAATCTATGCTGACGCTTTCTTGCCCTTTACCACTTTAAGAACAAGATAAATGAGAATGACTGCTACTATTCCGGCAACTAGGTAGGCAATCGGATGTAAGAAGCCCTGAATATTTCCCCAGTTTTTCCCCAATACATAGCCGACATAGGTTAAAATACTAGACCAGATCACACTGCCAATGGCCGTATATGTTAAGAATTTGGCCAAGGACATACGGGCAATTCCAGCCGGAAGGGAAATGAATGTACGAATAGCCGGCAGGATACGTGAAACAAATACAGCAATTTCCCCGCGCTTGTCAAACCAGTTCTCGGCTGCCTCCAAATGCTTTTGTGATAAAAATACGTATTTGCCAAATCGATCGATAAATCTTTTTCCGCCCCAATGTCCAATAGCATAGGCTATTAAAGAGCCAATAAGATTTCCCAGCGTTCCAACTAAAATGACACCTATAAGGTTTAGATGTCCGGTTGATACTAAAAAGCCGCCAAAAGGCATGATCACTTCACTTGGAATCGGAATACAGGCACTTTCCAAAATCATCCCTAAAAGAATGCCCCAATAACCAATGGAGTTTATCCAGTTTATCGCGATCTCTCCCAATTGATGCAAAATACTCATTTTTTACAAATCTCCCTTACACTTATTTCAATATATTTTAAAAGAATTGGATAATAATGTAGTACAGTTTACCATAGAATAGGCAGCCAGCAAAAGATTGGTTATTTTTAATATATACCCTAATCCTTAATTTTTCCTTTTAAAATAAGTGAGTTTTCCCTCAAACTTTCTCCCTTTTAAATATTAGCTTAAATAAAATAAGCAAACCTTTAGACCCTATTAAAAAAATATTAATAAATTCTTAACATGCGGAAATTGTTGAAAAATAGTGCTAAATTATAAAAAGAAATGTAAATATAACCTCTTCCCAAATAGAGGAAATCCTATTAAATATCCAGTAAATATTTTGCAATCATTTTAGTTGTTTTAGCCTTTTTATTTGGAGTATAGTGGGCATATAACAATCTTTAACGTTCTTTAAAAAGAGTTTTTTGAAGGTGATTTATTATGAAAAAAGAAAAATATACGATTTGGATAACTCTCGGGGTTACGTTTATCCTGTTTTTAGCTTTTCATTTATCTAAAGAGCATACACTTTCCCAGCCCCTTCAATTGGTTAAACATAAATTAGAGGTAGCCACTAATATGGTAACAGACACGTCAAAAACTTCTAACCAGCATGGAGAAGCAACAGTAAATGACTGGGATCGTCTATTACATAAGGTAATTGATAAGGATAATTGAAAGTTCTATTTTATGAAGGAACTGATAAACTCGATTGTTGATATCCGATCCAGCTGCTCGCTTTCCGCGGGAGTACGTGGCTGGGGAGTGAAATAATCATAAAAAAGAAGCCGTTCAAGCATTCCGAACGGCTTCTTACTGCAGTTTTATGTTTACAAGTCTGCCCCATTGCTGCCGATGACTTTTTTATACCATTCAAATGATTTTTTCTTACGTCTTTCTAATGTCCCGTTTCCATAATCATCTTGATCTACATAAATAAACCCATATCGTTTTGACATTTCGGAAGTTCCGGCACTAATTAGATCAATACAGCCCCAGCTCGTGTATCCCATGAGGTCTACTCCATCATTTATGGCCTCTCCCATTTGTTCAATATGAGCGCGAAGATAATCAATTCGGTAATCATCATTAATGGTGCCATCTTCTTCTACTTGATCGTAAGCTCCCAACCCATTTTCAACAATAAATAGAGGAACTTGATAGCGATCGTACAATTTCTTTAAAGTAATGCGCAAACCTTTCGGATCAATTTGCCATCCCCAATCAGATGTTTGTAAATACGGATTTTGGATGCCGCTGAAGAAGTTTCCTTTTTCTTTTAATTTATCTGGTGCCCCGCTGGCTACCATGGACATATAGTAGCTGAATGATAGAAAGTCTACCGGATGCTGCAACAGTATCTCATCATCACCAGGCAGCATGTCAATGTTGATGTTATTTTTTTCAAAATAACTTAACATGAAGCTAGGATAATACCCGCGCACCTGGACGTCAGTGAAGAATAGATTCTTTTGATCCTCTTCCAATGCCACCAAGACATCGTCTGGATTGCAGGTTTCTGGATACACTTCCATACGGGCCAGCATGCAGCCGATTTTGGCCCCAGGGATGATTTCTTGACATGCTTTTACAGCCCTTGCACTGGCAACAAATTGATGGTGAAGTGCTTGATAAACGGCCTGCTCTTTATTTTCCACACGGTCAACTAGAATACCGCTTCCGATGTATGGAGAAAAGGTTGAAACGTTAATTTCATTGAACGTTAGCCAGTATTTAACTTTGCCTTTATAACGCTTAAATACAGTTTCTGCATAATGAACAAAGAATTCTACCAGACGGCGGTCTGTCCAGCCATTATACTTTTGCACTAAATGAAGCGGAATTTCATAGTGGGATAACGTTACTAATGGTTCGATTCCATATTTTAATAATTCATCAAACACACGATCGTAAAATGCCAATCCTTCTTCATTCGGTTCCTGTTCATCACCATTTGGGAAAATGCGCGGCCAGGAAATCGACAAACGGAATGTTTTAAAGCCCATTTCTGCAAACAATGCGATGTCTTCTTTGTAACGATGATAAAAATCAATCCCGCGTCGTTTCGGAAAGTTATCCCCGTATTTTCCAGCTAATAAATCTTCCAATTCTTGTTCACTAGTAACATCCATCGATACGTCATTTCCACGTTCTTCCTTTGGAACAAATGTAACCATATCAAAAATGGATAATCCTTTTCCTCCTTCCTTGTAGGCGCCTTCCAATTGATTCGCTGCAGTTGCTCCACCCCATAAAAAACCTTCGGGAAATAGGGACTTTTTCATTTAAAAACCTCCTTACAGCTGAATAAAGATTCTCTTTTATGACTATATGGCTATAGTAATTCTATTTAGGTGGTTCGTAAATATTAGGAGAGTTTAAAGTTATTTATGCCGGAAAAGGGAACTTGTTACAGTTTTGTAACAGGGTGTTTTATTGTAAAAAAGAACGAGACCACAAAGACGATCTCATTCTTTTTAGGTTTCGTTCACATTCATGTCAGGTAATTGTTTTTGCTTCCTTATTAAAATCATATAATAAATGGCATAATATGCAAACATGATGAGCATGAGCCCGGCCGTCCATGAATTACTGCCGCTGTACATGGATTGCCATCCATTTGTCTGCCCCTGTTGAACTCCACTAACCATTCCACTAGTAAACATGGTATAAAACCGATAAATAAAACGAATGATAAAGAGCGCTGTAACAATACTGCCAATCCAAATATTAGGTCGGTAAAACAAACGCCCCTCACGTTGTTCGAATACTGTTAAATTGACACTATAAAAAGCCAGAATGCCTCCTAGAACCAACCCCACCACATCAGAGATTAGGCTGACTGGATGCAAAATACCTTCCGAAAGAAAAAGTGCCCCAATAATGATAAATAAAACAATTCGAAACATGAGTCTTCCTTGATTCAGCGGCTGCCAGCCAATATTCCGGCGGACGCGTCTATAAAGCATAAACGCTATGATAATAACAATCACTAATATATGTTGATCCATTTTATCTTCTCCCCTTTTAAAAATGTATGGAATTTATTTGTAGTAATATCATAACCTGTATTTTTTTTGAAATCGACTATCTCGAGAATTATTTTTTTCTTTTAATCTCTATCTCTAGATATAGATTCCACCCATCCATTAATAATTGTCTTCCATTTTTTATGTAAACATATAATAATTAGGGTAATAATAAGAAGGGAGAACACAAGAATGAAAATACGCAAGGCTATTGGTACGAGTCTAATTTCTATTTCTTTACTCGGATTATTCGGCTGCCAGACAAACACCACTTCTTCCCAAGCACAGCAAAGCAACTCCTCCACAGATCAACCAAAAACAGACCCAACGCAGCAAACTCAAGACAGCCAGAAAAATGGAAATGCTGGCAACGGGAATCAAGCAACACAAAACGGCAGCTCAAACCAAAACAGTAGTTCAAACCAATCAGGGCACTCAGACCAAAATACACCTCCCAGAACAAAACAAGAGGCTTTAAATAAAATAGCCAAAAGTTTAAAGACAAAAGTTCCGTTCATCTTACCAAAAAATGTCCCATTAGATACAGGCAAATATCTAACTGCCACAACCAGCTCACAATCTTGGTACTATCAAATACAATTGTTTCAAACCAATAATCCCGTGAACATTAACACACTTGCCGCACCAAAAGGAACATGGATTGCCACTCTTGAAGGAACGGAATATAAGGATAGCGCCAGTGCAGAGCAAGCAATTAATGGCTATATTCTGGCGGATACTACACAGAATTCCATTGATCTCGGCCATGGAATAAAAGGCACGATGGATGCTGCTACAGGGCACTCTTATATCATTTGGAATGAGGGGCGGTGGAGCATAAAGTTGGATAGCCCGAATGATCCCACATACCAAAATAAAAATTATCCAGATAGCCTAAAATTAGCACAAAAGATTGTCGCCTATTTAAATACTCATACATTGCCGGCACCGCAAAAAATTGGGGTCATCACCATTCACAATTGGCAGCAAAATCAAGAAACGACCATCGAATGGCAATACCATGAAATGACCTACAAAGTCACCAGCTCCGACCCGTTAAAGGCGCTGGAAATCGCCACACAAATGAGATAGAAGAAGCTAACCTTTTGGCTAAAAAAATGCAGAACAAAAAGCATGGAAACCTTTCCTTTGCTTTTTGTTCTGCTTGTTATCTTTATGAACCATCCATTGTTCACAATACTAATGGCCAAAAATTTCATGGACAGCAGGGTCATTCATTTCTAAATTCTCGAAGTTCATTTCGAAACGATGCCGCAGCTTTAGGGCTTGGATATCATATGCATCGTGATTTCCCCAAGTATCGCGAGGGTTTAAAACATTGGCAGGCACTCCAGGGCAAAACGCTGGAATGAGCAAACCAAATATTGGATCCGGATGAAAATCATATTTATCTAATTCTCCAGTAATCGCTGCAGTAATCAATTTACGTGTTAAACTAAGATTCATTCGTTTTCCTACAACGTATGGACCGCCGCTCCAGCCCGTATTAACAAGGTAAACATTCGTATGCTGCTTATCTATTTTTTCACCAAGCAGTTTGGCATACACACTTGCCCTTAGTGGTAAAAATGGTGCTCCAAAACATGTTGAAAATGTGGCCTCCGGTTTGGTTATACCTCTCTCTGTGCCAGCAAGTTTGCTAGTATAGCCAGGGAGAAAATGATACATTGCCTGCTCCTTAGTCAGTTTGGATATTGGCGGAAGCACCCCGAATGCATCCGCTGTCAAGAAAAGAATGGTGTTAGGATTTCCAGCTACTCCCGGAATGACGGCATCATTCATATGTTCAATTGGATATGCTACTCTTGTGTTCTCAGTTAGACTTTTATCACTATAGTCTGGCTCTCTAGTATTCTCATTCATCACAACATTTTCAACTACAGCTCCGTACCGAATGCTATTAAAAATTTGCGGCTCACTTTCAGCAGTTAAATTGATACACTTTGCATAACATCCTCCTTCAATATTAAATACGCCTTCCTGGCTCCATCCATGTTCATCATCCCCAATCAGCCTCCGATTTAGGTCGGCTGAGAGAGTGGTTTTGCCTGTACCGGAAAGCCCGAAGAATAGTGCTACATCACCTTTTTGACCAATATTTGCAGCACAATGCATCGAAAGGATTTTTTTTTCAGGAAGCAGGGTATTCATTACACTAAATATGCCCTTTTTCATTTCCCCTGCATATTCTGTTCCTCCGATTAAGATCATGCGCTGTTCATAGCTAATAATAATAAACGTTTCCGATCTTGTCCCGTGAATGGAAGGAGTGGCTTTAAACCCTGGTGCGGATAAAATGGTGAATGAAGGTTCTACATCATGAAGAGGTTCTTTTGGCTGCGGTCGAATAAAAAGTTGATGAGCAAATAGGTTTTGCCATGCCAATTCATTTACAACCGTAATGGGTAAAGAATATCTTTCATCTGCTCCGGCAAAACCATCGAACACGAACAATTCTTTATTACTTAAATAATCGAGGACATCGTGATATAGTTTCATAAATTTGTCTGGATCAAAAGGCTGATTTACATTTCCCCAAGCTATTTTCCCAGCAATAGAAGGTTCTTTTACAATAAATTTATCTTGCGGTGATCGACCAGTGTACTTTCCAGTTGCCACCCTTAGTGCACCAGTGTTCGTTAACTTCCCTTCATCCCGACTAATCGCCGCTTCCAAGAGCTGCGCAACAGACCAATTCCGATGAACCTTTGTGCCTTTTAAAATTTGATCCAACGTTGGAACCATTATGGTTGCCATAAAAACCACCTCATTAAATAGAGTTGTTACATATTTTAGATTTGTAAAACATCTACAAATTTGAAACCTTCGTTTATGTGAATCAATTCACAAATTAAGTTGTAACAATTTATATTTTTTAACAATAAGTGGGTTCCACATATCCATTATAATAAATAAAATGCAATTTGGATCAAAAGGCGAAGAAAGTACACAGATAATTCAAAAACAATGAATGTAAGGGGCGATCCTGCCCTTCGTGGTTTTAACAAAAGCAAGATCGGTGCCGGGGAGTCTTCCGGCACCGATCACCAATTTTAAATCATTACCAAATCGCAATTTCTCAACCGTGTTAGGAAGAGCTCCACGAATTTACCACAGTTCTTTATGTCGCTTGATTGCGGGGCCAGCTCCACTTTTAACGTGACGGCCAGATTCGTTCGAACAAATAACATATCCCTGAATTCATCTACCGCTCCGCAAAAATTGGGGTAAAAGCGGTCCCCTGTCCCAAACACACCAGTAATAATACGTTTAACATCCTGATGCTCAAATGCTTCATACAATGGCAGCATTTCCACGGGAATATCCCCATCTCCCCATGTATATGTGCCAATAATAATCCCGTCATATGTTTGAAGGGATTGCAAAGGGAAATCCTCTATTTTATAGACATCTGGCTTTTTGTCATGTAAAAGAAAAAGCTGGCAAAGAATATTCACAAGCTCCTCCGTATTACCCGTTTTGGATGAATAAACAATCGCGATTTTCATTATAATTCATCAAACCCATTCGACTGGGTTACCTTTGTATAGGTACGTGACTTTTGCTCAAAAAAATCGGACTTGGTTTCATTAATCATTTCATCACTGAAAACATGAATCCATGGCATTGGATTATCCCGATCCGGATAAAGATTCTTCAATCCGAGCTGCCTGAATCTTTTATTAGCAAGATATTCTACATATCCTTCAAATTCATTCAAATCAATCCCATCGATATCTTTTAAAATAAAACGGGACCATTCCTTTTCAAGTTCTACTGCCTTATTGATCGTTTCGTAGATATAATCAATATTCTCTTTCGAATTCATGTCAGGATTTTCGGTTAGTAGGATCCTTATAAATTGAGAAATAAAATACGCATGCTGCATCTCATCCCGCTGGATATAACTAATCATCGTGCTAGTTTTCAACATTTTTCCGTTGCGTGCCAAATTATAAAAGAAGGCAAAACCAGCGTAAAAATAAATTCCCTCAAGATTAATAGAATTGACTGCCAACTTAAATAGATTAATTGGCGTTGGATGCTGACGAAATCCTTCATATGCATCCAAAATGAGCGAATTCCGCTTTTGGACAATCGGATCATTTTTTGCCTGATTAAAACGGGCATTTTGCTCATTAATAGGGACAAGTGAGCTTAAAATATACGAATAGGACTCATTATGAACGGCCTCCTGCTGTGAAATCACAGCAAAAATAGCTTTAAAGCTGGAGTCTGTCACATAATCCAACACTTGACTCATCGTTGGTGTTTGCAAGCTATCGAGTGATGCAAGCTGGGTATTAATCCGTAAAAACACATCTTGTTCAACAGGGCTAAGTGAATCCCACTGCTTGATATCATCTTGCATATTTATTTCCTGAGCCTTCCAAAAATTTGACAATAATGTTTGATAAAGATCATACATTTGCGGATAGGCAATATCATTCCAATTTAAAATTCCGGAACAAGATCCGTTCAAGATTCCTGTTGATTTATTCGGATGTCCCGGATTTAGAAGTTTCATTTTTGTTAACGTTTCATTCATCATAAGTCCTCCAGTTAAGCTTTAGCTATGACATGCTTCGCATTCTTCGATCTCAGCCTGAGAAGTGCTTCGTACATAATAAGTCGTTTTTAAGCCTTGTTTCCATGCTTCCAGATGAAGGTTCAATAAATCTTTTGCCCTAATGTCATGTTTCACATATAAATTGAAGCTGATCGCTTGATCAATATGGCGCTGTCTCGCTGCATTTTGTTTAATGCTCCACACTTGATCTAATTCGTGTCTGGCACGGCGGTAGTAATTGTACGTAATATGATTCAAATCAGGAGCGGTTACCTTAAATTTAAAGTTTTTCTTTTCTTCTGCGTATTCCGCTGAATAGATAGGATCAATGCCATCGGTAGAACCGCCGATTTTTGCCGTTGAGGAATTAGGCGCCACTGCCATAAGCCAACCATTGCGAAGCCCTTTTTGAGCTACCTCTGCTCTTAACTTTTTCCAGCGCTCTGTGTAATAGCCTTTTCGCTCAAAATATTTGCCTGTTTCCCATTCAGACCCTGTAAACTGGCTATATGCTCCTTTTTCGTTCGCTAATTCCATAGATGCTTGAATCGTATAGTAGGCAATGTCTTCATATAGTTCATCAGCATATTGAACTGCCTCCTCGGATTCCCAATGAATTCCCTTCACTGCTAAAAGATGGTGCCAACCATACGTGCCTAATCCAACGGCACGATATTTTTTATTCGTTTTCTCAGCCTGCCCCACCCGGATTGTATTTAAATCAATGACATTATCCAACATCCTCACTTGAATGCGAATTAAACGTTCAAGTACATTTTCTGAAACGGACTTTGCCAGATTAATAGAAGATAGATTACAGACAACAAAGTCACCCGGTTTTCGCACAATAATGAGATTGCCTTCTTCATCTGCATATTCGTTGATAATCGTTGTAGCAGACATATTTTGTGCAATTTCTGTGCATAGATTACTGCAATAAATGGATGTCCGTCCTGCACCTGCTAAATGTTTGTTTGGATTTTGCCGATTGACTTCATCGCGGTAAAACACATATGGTGTGCCTGTTTCTAATTGAGATACCATAATCCGTGCCATAATATCCATCGCCCGATACGTTTTTCGCGGTAAAAGCGGATGAGAAACCGCCTCGTTATATTTTTCTGTAAAATAGGAATGGTCCTTTTCATCATAAAAATCCTCAAGACCAAGGGAATTGCCATTTTCGTTCTTCCAACCCATGATTTGCTTTACTTCATGAGGACAAAAGGTATGCCACTCGCCGATGCTTCTGCCTGTCTCATCGACTTCTTGCAGTTTTTGCATAAATAAATCCGGAACAGTAACCCCTGTAAAAATATCATGTGCCTTTCGGCGCTCATCCCCATTATTTGTTTTCAAGTCAAGGAAACCATTCATGATATCCTTATGAAATACATCTAGGTATATAGCAATGGCTCCTTGCCGCTGTCCCAGCTGGTCAACACTGACTGCTGTATCATTGATTAACCGAATCCACGGCACCACCCCAGAGGAATTCCCCTTAAACTTTTTAATATCTGATCCAAGAGCACGAACCTTGCCAAAATAAATGCCAACACCGCCCCCATCTTTACTGAGTCTGGCAGTATCCCAATTATTTAAGTAGATCCCGTCCAATGAATCTTCTACCGTATCAATAAAACAGGAAGAGAGCTGACCGTAACTTTTCCCGGCATTAGCTAATGTCGGTGTTGCTACTGTCATATATAAGTTACTGAGTGCCCAGTAAGCTTCCTTCACAAGCTCCAGTCTGATTGTTTTTTCTTCGTTTTTCATTAAATGCATAGCAATAATCATAAACCGCTCCTGCGGCAGTTCATAAAGATTACGATTATGATCTCTTGCCAAATAACGATCAGCTAATAAAAATAATCCTATGTAATTAAAGAGATGGTCTCTTTCCGGGACAATTTCAGATGCTAACTTTCCAATTTCTTGTGGGGTATAGGCATTTATTAAGTCATGTGAATAGATCCCTTTATCTGTTAATCTTTCAATCAAACCATAGAAATCGCCATATTTTTGCACACGATTATATTCTCTATTTTTAGCAGCTTCAGCATATCGTTCATATAAATAGTGACGGGCAGCTAGGTATGTCCAATTTGGCTGGTCCATGGCAGTTTTATTTAATGCATATTGAATTATTTGTTCATTTACTTCCAGTTCCGTCCTATTGGTTTGATTCACGCGCTCTCTCAAATCCGTAACGTCTAATTGATATTCTTCAGATGCTTCCTCCATCACCTGCAAAACTAGTGAAAGATCCGTTTGTAAAGTATGTGACATCCTCATTTCCTCCCAATTATCTTTTTGGGCATAAAAAAAACCGCCCATCTTCTGAGCGGAGGAAACGATAACATGAAAAAGAGTCAGCAATAAGTACAACTGGTCTATTTGCAGCCACCGTTTCTTCCTCTCACTCCCCGAAGAAGTTGAAACATATGACAATAAGACAGGTCTCCTGACTCATGCTTCAGCCTACTTTAAATCCCTTCCCGCATAAGCACCTAACAAGTAGACAATCTTATACAGTGGTTCATTTAGTTCGTCAGCATTTACAGTTGCGGGGGCAGTTTCGGCTTCCAACCGAATTCCCTATTAAGCGAAATTGCATCTTATCACAAGGCTAATACTATATGTAGTTATAAAAACACATTGTAATTTCAATATATAGGATTTGTATTTTTAATAGTAAATGATTCTTGTCTTTTTTTCAAGAAAAAAATGAAAGGGTGCAGGTTTAATGTCTCGGGCTCCAAAGGATCACGAAAACGCCAATTAAGCAAATGGCCGCGCCAATCCAATCGTATGTATCAGGGGTCTTCTTATCTACACCCCATCCCCACAAGATCGAAAGAATAATAAATACCCCGCCATAAGCCGCATAGACTCTCCCGAATGAAGGAAACTTTTGCAGGGTGGGAATGATCCCGTATACCACTAAAATAATCCCGCCGATAATCCCATACCAGTAAGGTCCCCCGTCACGCAACCAGAGCCAAATCAAATATCCCCCACCAATTTCAGCAATCCCCGCAAGAATGAATAAAATGAGTGTATAAATCATGTTTCTCCTTTGACATGGCAAATTTAAAAGGAATAGGTTCAGGATTACCTTCTGCCTCAACATATATAAGCCTACTAGCGATCTTGCACAAGAAAATCCTTTATCCGATCTGCTGCCTCCGCTAGTTTTTCAGGGGACTGAACAATAGCCATCCTTACATAGCCCTCCCCCTGCTTTCCGAAAGCATCACCAGGTACAACTGCCACACCCGCTTTTTCAATCAATTCAAAAGCAAAGTGGCTTGAGGTCCAGCCGGAGGGGATTTTTGCCCAAACAAACATGGTGGCCGGTGACTTAGCCACCTTCCATCCGCCTTTTTCAAGTCCAGAAATTAAAATATCTCTTCGTTTCTCATATTCTTTTACTTGTTCCCGGAGCAAGCTATAATCTGAAGTGAGCGCGGAAACGGCTGCCATTTGAATTGGATAAAATATTCCATAGTCAATATTTGACTTAAAGGAAGCCAATATCTTTAAAGCCTCCTGATTACCAACCGCATACCCGATCCGGCATCCAGCCATATTAAACGTTTTTGACAATGAATTGAATTCAATCCCAACCTCTTTTGCTCCTGGAACTGATAGAAAACTAATTTGCGGGTTATCGTCAAAAATTAATTCCGAATAAGCGAAATCATGAACAACAAGAATATTATGTTTTTTTGCAAATACTACAACTTCCTCAAAAAATTCCCGGTTCGCCAAAGCAGTGACTGGATTTCCCGGATAACTAATAATCATCATCTTTGTTTTATGTAAAATTTCCAATGGAATTTCAGCTAGTTTTGGCAAAAAACCATTTTCTTCTAGTAAGGGCATTGGATAAACAACCCCGCCGGCAATCATCACGTTTTGTTCATAAATTGGATAACCCGGGTCTGGAACAAGAACATAATCACCGGGATCAATCATAGCAGTCGCCAAATGGGACAGACCATCTTGGGAACCCATCAGCTGCAATACCTCATGTTCAGGATCAAGTTCAATTCCATAGCGTTGTTTATAAAAATATCCTACTGCTTCGTTAAACTCATCGATCCCCTTTAATGTATAGCCATATTTCGTCGTGTCTTTGCTATAGTTTACTAGTGTATCGACAACATGAACCGGCGGTGGTAAATCCGGGCTGCCAACACTTAAATCGATGACATCCATTCCTTTTTGAATGGCCTCATGTTTTTTTTCAGCAAGCTTGGTAAAAATACTCGTTGCCATTCTTTGCGTTTTCTTTGAAGCAACAATCTCCATCTGTAATCACCTATGCTATAAAATTTGTTTTCTTAGATTTTACCATAATTTTCAGCCCCAATAAAAAAACATAGAAAAACAACCGGATTTGATCCTTGTTATTTTCCTATGCGATCCAATTATTCTTATTTGTTTTCTCCTCGTTCGAGAACAGCACGACCAAACCAGCTAAGGACTAAATAGTAAGACAAGGATTCTAGAAAAAGGCCGGTCCCTCGTGCGATTGAAACTTCGAAGAACCGGCTCCATATCCCCAAAAATCACAAAGCTATTTTGCGTTTACATCTGGTTGATGAATTCCAAAGATATTGCCTTCGGTATCCAAATAATATCCCTGCCAGGCCATTCCGGGAAGTGCGTATTTGGCCATTGCTACCTTGCCGCCATTTTGAATAATTTTAGCCTCCGTTTCATCATAATGCTCGACACCCATTGTACAAACATATGCATTTAAACCTTGATTCGCATCTGGCTGTGCACTTTGACGCTGCATCAAAGCGCCATTGATTCCAGGTTCATTTTCATTTCCAGTCACTGCCCCAAAGTAAGGCATCCCAGCATATTCACTCCAATCTTGAAATGACCATCCGAATACCTCACCATAAAACTTCTTGGCCTTTTCCATATCATTCACATGAATTTCAAAATGAACTAACCTTCCCATGATTTCCTTCTATCCTCCATTCAAAATTAAACCATCCAGTGTTTTTGTTTTATTGATCTTCACTATTATGAAGTTGAAATTAGGAAAATATTCAATTTTCAACTGCTATATACTACTTGAAAAATCGAATAATATATTTTTAAATTACTGATTTATTTTATTGAAATCAAATTACACCTGTAATAAAATTACTGTTGAATTTTATATCAACAACTCTTTAAGATGGTTGTTAAGTTTTACTTAAACCCCTGATGAAATCATCGCCAGAAAAAGGATCACCCCTCCAATGATCATGACAACCATCAACGATATATTAATCATGCCCCACAAAATGAATTTCTTTAAAATAACTAAATAGAGTGAAAAGCCAAATCCGATTAATAGGGGGAAACAGTGGTGGCAAGGATTGTGTATGAGCCAAAAATACCTGTTATTAGGCAACCGATGGCTAGAAGAGGAAAGAGAAATTGGAAAACCTTTAGAAATTTATTTGGCATATATAATTCGGCATCCTTTATTTTTTTCATATGAATCTACCCAAAATTACTTATTTTTCCACATAACATTTCTTACATTCAATCAAACGGTAAGAGTATTCATGGTTTTGATCCTCTACCCTAAAACAAAACTAAAGTTCCGAAATATCCATGTTACCTTTTATGAGGTGTAATCTTTCCAAAAAGCAAGGCATTATAATACTTGCCTTCTATAAAATAATGATCTTTTAATCTTCCTTCAAGCTCATATTCGTTTTTTTCAAGGATCCGGGCAGACCCTATGTTTTCATCCACGACAATAGCATGAAGTTTGTGAAGATTAAGTGATGTAAATGCAAAATGACTCATTAAAGCAACACTCTCTGTGCCAAAACCCTTCCCCCAATAGTCCTTATGAAAAACATACCCAACTTCAGCTCGATTTGCTTCATGATCAAAGTTGAAAATCATGACTGTTCCAATAACTTTATGAGTGGCTTTTAAAACAATAGAGGCATATAAATGAGTACCCGCGGTTTCACGTTTTAACATAGTTTCAATATGCTCACGAGTTTCGTCCAATGTATTCATTAATTTCCAGCCAATAAACTGTGAAACTTCTATGTCTGAAGCGTAATTATGTATCGCTTGAGCATCAGCTAAACTTAATTCTTTAAAGTAAAGTTTTTCACTTTCCAGTGAATGAAATAAATAACTATTCAATTTCCTCCGCCCCTTTTCATCATAAATATTTGTTATATGTCAGGTTGAACATGCTCCAACAAAAACAAAATCTGTTTATAACCAACTTACCAAAAAAAACCAGAATAAATCAATATTAATTATTTAATTAAGAAGGCTGGCACAAAAAGTCGTACATGACTTATTGAACCAGCCTCATAGCGTATTCTTTAAAACTCTCCTTCAAAAGGGGTGAATGGGATGTTTAATCTGTTTTCAACTGCACGAAGTCTCTGATTTACGCGAACAAGGCGGCGCTGAAGTTGGTCAATTTCTCTTTGCTGCTGATTGACTTGCCTTTCAAGCTGACTAAATCTGCCCATTACCTGCTGTATTTGCGGCATTTGCAGCAGTTGCGATAGTTGTCTGACAAGGTCATTTGAATCCTGCTGCACAACGTGACTATACTCAAATGGAATTTGTGGGATTTGATAATTTCCATACGGATACATCCAGGCATCTCTCCTTTAGGTTTAATATCCTATAAATTATGTGGGCATTTTCAGTCCGAAACGGCAAATACCCAGATGCATCCTTAAAAATCGGAGTCTGTCATGTTACTTTAGTTTTGCAAAACAATATCACCTATAAACATTTAAACTATACCTACAAATAACCTGTCATGAAATTATTGATATTTTGGTAGTTTATTCTTCTGCTGATTTCTGCAGGCTTTCCAATAATGAAAATCCTATCTTTTCATCGTCATTTATCCCTAACCTGTAATTAGCTAAAACAACAGCTGCGACCTTTTTTTCTTTATCAAAACCTAAAAAAGAACTAAAGCATCCTGTTCCACCGCCATGCAAACAAACATTATTATTTTTCTTTAAAAGAAACCAAGAAAGCCCCATATCATACTTCTTTGGCTTGCTGCATTAAAAACAGTTCTTTAATGATATCCATTTGAATCGACCTTCTTACTTTTTCAATTTATATTTATCATAAAAATATCAAATTATTATAGATATAAACCGGAACCAATATATTTTTCAATTATTTCAAGCAAAAATTCCCCTTTTCCAGAGCCCACATCAATCACAATATCCTGTTCTTCTAATGAAAGAAGATCAACAACCTTTTACATTTTGTCTTCTGAAATTTGGTTTTAAAACAAGTGATTTTGATGTGCTATTGTGGAAAATTTTTGATGGTCCAAATTCAATACCTTCAACTACTTCATTTGCTTAAAATTATATCAGATAAGATATTACGTACCAATTCAGTCCCTTTAGAAATAGTTTTTTTCCCTTTTTCATCATAGTCCAGTCATTAGTTGCTTTTCTTTCCAATTGCTCTTGCTGCCACTTTACCATTTGAAAAACTTCGTGCTTATGAAGCATATAGTCTCCCTCCTAGTGGGGTCATAATCAGAACATCTTCACTTTAAAATAAAACTGACTATACAGTTTTTTTATGTTTATTATATTTGTCCTTTTTCAAAATGTGAAGTGAATTTACAAGTAGTGAAAAAATTAAAAAAGGAATATTGGTTGATTTTTCTCATACTAAGGGTTTTACCAAATAAAAAATAGTCTGGACTTTCGGGACCGACAATTTTTAGGAACAATGCTACATCATCAACAAAATAAAGTCGTCTGTTGGGATACAGACGACTTTATTATTTATTCTTAAGCAGTTGGATGAATTATTCAGTTATAATTCAAATTCTCGTTATTTTATTTTTTATAATGCAGATCTGCTTTAATACTAAAGAAAATCTATAGCGTTTTTAGTGCATTTTCTCTCTGCTCCTGGGTCCATCCTTGAAGTCCGCCAGTATGGATAAAGAGAATGTTTTTTGCGTTTTTAAAAGTGCCTTTTTGTATTTCTGAAACCATGCCGTAGAATCCCTTACCTGTATAAACTGGATCTAGCAGAAATCCGTGCTCCCGGGCGATTTTCATAATGAAGGCCAATTCCTCTGCTCTGCTTTTCGCGTAACCGGAACCGATATACTGGTCATTAATTAAAATATCATGATACTCTTCAGGTACTTCTAAACCATCATTCAGGTACATTTCTTTCATGATATTAGTAATAGTTTCCACAAAGACTTCCGTATTATGGTCAACCGCGAATCCATAAATTTTTCGTTTGGCTCCCTGTTTTTGATTTGCATACCAAAGTCCTGCATAGGTTCCTCCTGAGCCAACTGCAATGACAACCGAATCAAAATGTAAACCCAGGTTGTTCTCCTGTCGGGTGATTTCTTCAATAGCTGATGCATAACCCAATGACCCTACCGCATTCGATGCTCCAACAGGAATAACATACGGTTTATGTCCTTGTGCTTTCAGGTTCTCGACAATTTCATCCATCTTCTCTTCCCTGGATTCGTCAGGTGCTAGCAAGTGAACCCGTGCACCTAGGGCTTGATCCAGAAACAGATTTCCTTCAAAATGATTCGGGATCTCCCCTCTGATAACCAGGTCACAGCCTAAGCCCAGCATTGCTGCTACAGCAGCTGTTGCCCGGCAATGATTGGATTGGATACCTCCAGCCGTAATAATCGTGTCACAACCTTGTTGGAGTGCATCTGCAACCGAAAACTCAAGTTTTCGTACCTTATTTCCGCTCACTTCTGTGCCAGTAAAATCATCACGTTTCAAATATATATTTACTCCCAGCTCTTCACTTAGACGATCCAATTTTTGAATCGGAGTTGGAAGATTTGCAATATGTAGACGTTCCATGATTATTTCTCCTTTATTATCCCTGTAATTTATTCCTTATATTACCATGATACTTCTTTATATGTGTACAATGAAATAAAAAGCGGAATGATTCAAGTATTTGATTTCACCGCTTTTTAAATGCTTTGCCCTTCAAAGATCAACTTAAAATGCACATACTTTTATTACTTTTTCATTGCTCTTGTTGCGACAAATATAGGCACATTGTGCTCGTGCAATTTGCCGACGATTTGCTCCTTCCCCTGCTATCAACTTACCGAATAACCAACACGGTTGTCGATTTTTTCCTCTATATTAAGTTAGATATTTCCACTAAAGAGTCTGCGCAATCTACAAAAGAAACAACCATTGCAATGTTTGAGATTGCAAAAGCAGTTGAAGAGCAGGCTAAAAATTCGGGCAGCGTTGTTCAACAAATGACAGAACTTGGTGAGCAAATAGATGCAATCAATAACCGTACGGAAAATGTCAAAGAAGATACGGATGTCATTATCGAACAGTTTAATCAGGATAAACAAGTCATTGAAAATCTAGTAAAGATTAATGAGCAAAGTTATGACGAAATGCAAAAGATAGCGGAAGTCACCCAATCCTTAGAAGCATCATCACACAATATCGGGAATATCACCCAAGTCATCAGTAGTATTGCCGAACAAACGAATTTATTAGCGTTAAACGCTTCTATCGAAGCGGCTCGAGCAGGGGAAGCAGGGCGCGGCTTTTCAGTCGTGGCAGACGAAATTCGGAAGTTAGCTGAACAATCGGCTCATTCAGTGATGGAAATTAATAATATTATTCAAGAAACACAAAACTACTTATCAAAGAATATCGAAAGCATCCAAACCATGCAAACGATCTCGAAAGATCAAACGGAATATGTATCTCAAACAAAAGACTCTTTTGATGAGATTATAACGAAAGTATCAAATATTGCTTCAGGTATATCTGATGTTGTATCGAAACTGGAAAACATGCAACGAGGAAAAAATGATGTCATCGGGTATGTCCAAAGTGTTTCAGCCGCAACAGAAGAGGTTTCCGCTTCGGTTGAAGAAGTGTCAGCAACATCTGAATAACAGTCTGCTACCATTCAGCAGTTATCAAGCATGGTTGGAACCATTAATAATTTAACAGAAGAACTTTCCAAAACGTCAAGTATTTTTAAAGTGTGATAAAAGCACTTACACGTTTGATAATTGGAATTTTAATTTTTTTTTAGCTTTCCTCTAAATTTTGAGGAGGGCTTTTTTTGTATTCAAAAATCGATTAAATTCTCGGGATATAGGGGTGTTCTTATGTAAATAATAAGCTAGTTAAATTATCTATGGAGGAGGACCCATATGCAGCAGAATCAACAAGCTAAAGTGAATTTGGATTCTATTACGAAACCGGAATTTGCCGGAACTAATGCACAAAAAGTTAAACAAGAAATTCAAAGTGATGTAAGTCGAGGACAAGGTGCCATGACTTCCCGTGAAGCAGGAGCAATGCGCGACTAAAAAACCCGTTTTTTACGTATTTTTAAACCAAAATTAGGAAATTAAAAGTATATATGTTATACTACAATTACCGTTTTTTACCACCTTACCTGCCCTGCTCATCTTTGAGCGGGGTATTTTAATTTTTAAATAACGGATCTGCTGTTATTCATTGTTGTTTTTTAGTGTAGGTAAGAGAATATATAGGCGGAGAATTTCCGCCTAATGTATTTAGAGGAAGTTTAAGAGCAGATATAAGCGGAGATATTACGATTAACTGCTCTAATTAAGACAAAATCCAAAGATTTGGATAATATAAACGGAAAAACTTCCTTTATTTTTAAGGAAATAGGGGTATTTCCCAATTTAGACGGAATTTTACCGTTTATTTTTCAAACACAGTGAAATCAACTTGCAGCTATAGCAGAGCCTAAATAATAAAAAGACAGACTTTGTTTAAAGTCTGTCTTTACTGGTGTTTTTAATTTAAGCTTTACGTACGTTTGCAGCTTGAGGTCCACGTTGACCTTGCTCAACGTCAAAAGTAACTTCTTGACCTTCTTCTAACGTTTTGAAGCCTTCGCTTTGAATCGCTGAGAAATGCACGAATACATCTTCTCCACCTTCACGCTCGATGAATCCAAACCCTTTTTCGCTGTTAAACCATTTTACTTTGCCTTTTTCCATTTTTGTTGCCTCCTAGTGCTTAAATTACATTGTATTACTATTCTTGCTCTAAGTGCTTATTAAGAAGGAAAGTTTATACTTACACCTATCCTTAACACCGAACAAAAATAATCCTACATATAATAGCATTTCATGAAAGGGATTGCAAATTCCTGTAGAAAAGAAAATTTGAGCCTATGTTTATAACCATGTATTTACCCCTCCTTGGAGACTTGCACAGAATAAACTAATACCAAACATTTTCTTGATCGGTGAAAAAATTTTTTAGTTTATATCTCCCAAATAAACAGGGGCCTTTTCATTCTTAGAATACTTTTTAATATATTGACTTAGCTCTTTCGGATATATTCTGTAGTCTTGAAAATCGTCAATATGTACCCATTCTATTCCGACTTGATGACTGTCAGGATTAGTAGGTGCTTGGTCATTATTTAAGTCATCTATTACATGGCAGACGAAGTAATATTCCACTTGGTGAACATGAAAATCGAATGCAGAATGTTCGTGATTTTTACCTATATACTCCCGAATATGGAGCAGCTCACCTATTTCTATATTTACTCCAATCTCTTCCATACACTCCCTTATTAAAGCGTTATGAATAGTTTCTCCGTGTTCTTGTCCCCCACCAGGAAAAAGATAAAAATACCCCTCGGCATCCTTATTCTTTGTTAGTAAAAGCTTATCGCCGCTAATTATAATAGCTTTTGCTGAATTTCTTATATTCATTTGAATTCCCCTATCGTTACCTTATAAGGTTTTTAAATGAAAGGGATCACGATTGAACATTGTCCCTTTTTCTTATCCCTTTATTATTCTCAACATTAAATTAACATTCCTTTGAAATTTATTTGGCACTGTTACTAATCAAATAAATATTAACACATTTGTCTAAAGAGTTTAATTTTAAAAAAAATTTTCAGGAAAATGTGTTAGCTAAATTTAAAAACCTTGCTCCTGAAATGAACGTTGTTAAACAGAAATTTTAAGATTAGAAGAACTGGTTAAAATGGAAATCAAATCATATATCCAGTTAAATAAAAAAATGCCTGTAACTTCCTGGAATACCGAGAATTCGGCTAATTACCAGGAGTACAGGCATTTTTTTAACCTATTTAATAATGATAGGAATTAATTCTTGTCCAATTCCCCACACTCTTTATTTCTTTATATTGAGGTTTCCACATAGCATCTTCAATTGCGGTCTCAATATCTTGAATATCCGCTCTCGCAATTCCTTCGTGTATAGCAGCATTGACTACTTCAATGGCTACATATTTTGAGACTTCATGGAGATTTTCAATGGATGGCAGCAGGGATGCTCCTGGTTTACTGGAGTCAGACATTCTTGCAACCGCATAAGCAGCAGCTGCGAACATTCCTTTTGAGATCACTTCCGCTTTTGCTACAATGGCTCCAAGACCTAGACCAGGGAATACAAATGCATTATTTGACTGACCAATTTCATAGGAAACACCGTTGTATTCTACATTGGCAAACGGGCTGCCGGTTGCAATGAGAGCCTTGCCACCTGTCCATTTAATCAGGTTTTCCGGCACTGCTTCTGTCAATGCAGTTGGATTGGACATAGGCAAGATGATGGGACGCTCAACGTGCTTGGCCATTTCTTTCACAATTTCCTCCGTGAAGGCGCCGGCTTGTCCGGAAGTACCAATCAGGATGGTTGGCTTCACCCTCTGAACGACTTCCATTAATGAAATGATCCCGTCCTCATTCTTATCCCAGTCCTTTACTTCATTCGCCGTTCTTACATAAGGCTTCTGGAAATTTAGAACATCTGGTGTTTCATCCGTTAGCAACCCTCGATAGTCGATCGCCCAGAAACGCTTATAGGCTTCTTCTCTGGTCAGCCCTTCTAAAATCATGGCATCAACCATTTGGTCTGCGTTTCCGATACCTGCAGCCCCTGGTCCAAAGACAACAATGCGCTGGTCCTTCAGAGATTCTTCAGTTACTTTCAAAGCAGACATAATAGCAGCAAGGGTCACTGCCCCTGTTCCCTGGATGTCATCATTGAAGGTAAGGATATTGTCAGCATATTTGTCCAAGATTTTACGCGCATTCACGTTGCCAAGGTCCTCCCAGTGAATCAGAACTTCTGGAAAGAACTTTCTTGCAGTTTCAACGAATAAATCAATGAATTGATCATAACGCTCACCGCGGACACGGGCGAATTTGTTGCCTATATAGATAGGATCGGCAATCAAAGCCTGATTATTCGTACCAACATCCAACACGACTGGCAGAACACGGCTTGGATCAATACCCGCTGCTGCTGTGTATACAGCAAGTTTACCAATCGCAATATTAATACCGCCTACCCCTTGGTCCCCAATACCCAGGATACTTTCAGAGTCGGTAACGACGATTAAATCAATGCCATTTTTGGGCTGTCCAAGATTATAGAATGCCTTTTCAATGCCCTCAGGATCATCAATTGAAAGATATAAGCCACCCGGGCGGCGGTAGCTATGGGAGTATGACTGGATCGCTTCACCAACAGTAGGAGTATAGATGATTGGGAGCATTTCTGCTAAGTGTTCTATTAAAAGCCGGTAAAACAAAACGACATTACGGTTATATAAATCATAAAGCAGACCGTTTTTGAACAGATTCGTAGTTCGCATCGAATATTGCTCATAGGCCCTACTTGCTTGTTCATCAAGGGTGAGCACCTGGGGCGGTAACAGGCCATCGAGTCCAAGGTCTTCCCTTTCCTCTTTAGTAAAGGCCGTTCCTTTATTCAGAAAAGGATTTGAGAGAACTTCTTTTCCTTTTAATGTTGTAATAATAACATTCTCAGGTACATTCATGGTGTTTCCTTCTTTCTATAAAATTGCTATTCGGAAAATACCATAACATAGATTGCTTACCTTTCCACGTTAATAACATTTTCCTTATCACACTAGTTTTTTTAATTTAATGGCTTTTTTGCAACGAAACAAAGCAGACAGTAAAACCGCTGGCTGCTTTGATCGATCTTTCACTTTTTTTTGTTTATAAATTTACTTAACTTATATCATGCTGCGCTTTGAATTAATTCTTTAGCTTTTTTCTTTTCGGACATTTTATGCACATAGCTAACAATAATCGGACAGATTATTGCAGATATGACACATGCTGCTGCAACTTGTGCAGTAGCTGCTTGTGCTACTGAAGATAAGGAGTGATCTGCTGCTGCAACAACAGCTGGTGTAGCTACAGCATTTCCTGCAGTTGACCCTGTTGCTAAACCAACGATAGGATTTTCTTTAAATAATTTCAAAAGTACGTATGCTCCAATTCCAGTAAATGCAGCTATTAAACCTAATATTATGCCAGGACCTCCCGCTTTCAAAATAATTGAGAGATTCATTCCTGCACCTAATGGGAATGAGAAGAATGGGATTAATAATAATTTACTGCTTCCAAGGAACTTTCTCATATCAGGATCAATATTTCCTAAAATCATTCCGATTACGATTGGAATTAACACGGCTACAAGTGAATGAAAAGGAATGGAGGCAAGGCCGGATGCACCTAATGCAACTAATGTAAAAAATGGACCATCTTTTAAAGAAAATAACGCATATGCCCCAACATCCGTTTCGTCACCATACGATGAAGCAAGAGATGCATATAATCCGCCGTTAGCATTTAATAACGCGGCAAGGATTGCTAATGGTGATAATCCTAGTATTCCGGCAGGTCCAAAAAGCATTGCTACACCTATACCTATACCAGCACCTACTATAAATTTTCCTGTTAATAATATTGCACCTTTTTTTAATGCCTTTGGAGCTAATTTAAAATTAATTTGTGAACCAATTAAAAACATAAAACATGCCAAAATGGTTGATGATGCATCTTTACTAAATAATGCCGTTGTAAAACCGCCAATTTTTAAAAATTGCGGGAAAAATGTATTAGTTAATACCCCTAAGAAAAGTGGTACCACCATCAAACCACCTGGAATTTTATCAAGCATTTTCTTAATTGGAATTTGCATTTTTACCCCTCCTAAAATAGTTTCTGTCATCTTGCAAAACAATTATTCTAGCTGCTTTTATGATTTCTTCTACTACATTTGCAGCCACTCTTTTGTCTATTGAACTCGGTATAACGTAATTCTCGTTATTCCTCATTACTAATGCTATTTGCTATGACGTACGCTGCCGTTATTTTCATTTCCTCATTATTTTCTTTGCATAACTGGTAGACGGATATTCGTAAACGCTTTCTTCATTCTCATAAATCTTTTTACACGGTTCTGCAACCATATTTTAATCCCCCTTTGCCTTGTTACATGTCTATCATATTCCCTTGTAAACCGTTTTCATAGATTATGAAAGTTAACTAATTTTTTTTGTAAATAAAAAAAGTAAGCAGCGTACATAACTGCTTACAGAAAGTTTTTTATTAAGTGCTCTTTAAATTTGTTATATTCATGCTGGTATACAGGCCTTCCAACCGCTCCGTAGATCACCTTTACTTCAAGGATTCCTAATTCCTTTAGGAAATTAAGATACTTTCTTGCCGAAACACTTGAGATCCCTAAAACATTCGCTACTTCATCAGTGGAAAAAGGCCCGTCCTTCAATTCATGAATTGCATCCCATACCTGCTTTAAGGTATCCTTCGTCAACCCCTTTGGCAGTTCTTCTGCAATAACAGCTTCGTCTCGGTGCAAAAGTAAGTGATCGAGCTCCTGCTGGCTAACCGAATCCTGTTTATTAATGAAACGAGTTTGCTCAAGGTAGGTGGTAAGTGCAGCGTTAAACCGTTCAAACTCGAAAGGCTTAATTAAATAGTCGACAACACCATACCTTAATGCCCTCTTAATTCGTTCAAGATCTGAGGCTGCTGAAATGATGATGACATCAATTTCAAGGTCATTTTTCCGAAGGTACGCTAATAGCTCTAGGCCCTGCTTTCCCGGCATGAAAATATCAAGAAGAATGAGCTGGATATCATTTTCTCCCAAAACTCGGATGGCTTCAGCTACTGAATTGACTGTTGCAGCCAACCGGAACCCATAAATTTTAGCAAGATATTGTTTATTAATTTCTGCTACCATCGGGTCATCTTCGACAATCATTACATTAATCATTCTATTCATCCTCTGCTTTATAAGGTATATAAACGACAAAATTTGTTCCCTTTCCAGGCTTGGACGAAATAATCAAATCCCCTTCCAGTCTTTCTATTGCCTGTGCCAAAAGATATAATCCGAACCCGCGGTTATCCCCTTTCGTGGAGAATCCTTTATCCAATATTTTGTTTTGCAGTGATTTCGTCATTCCCATCCCTGTGTCTTTAACCTCGATTGTTAAAATATCCTCTGCATAATCAAGTTTCAGGTCGACTTTTTTGTTTGGACTGTCCGCTATTGCCTCTATTGCATTATCGAAGAGATTCCCAATTATTGTTATCAGCTCATGTGTAATTTCCGAGTTTGCAGGCTTGGGAAGTTTACTTTCACAATCAAATGATAGTGAAGCACCTGATTCTCTTGCAAAGCTTAGTTTGCCAATTAAAAATCCAGCAAGAACGGGGTCTTGAATTTTCTTCGTTACAAAGCCCATTTCTGTTTCTCGCATGTGTACCGTTTCACTCACGTAGTTAGCCAGTGTATCATATTGTTCAGTTCGAACAAGGCCAAGGATGACATGAAGTTTGTTCATAAATTCATGTGCCTGGGCACGGAGAGCGTCCGCATAGTTACGTACACCTGTGAGCTGTTCAGCCAACAATTGGACTTCCGTTTTATCACGGAATGTTGCGATTGCTCCCACCGGCTCTTTTCCCACAACTACCGGAACCCTGTTTACTAAAATAGTCACCCCATTTAGGTTTTGTTCCTGATCCAATTCGGTTTCACCCGATTTTATAATGCGAGTTAACCGTGTCGCTGGCAAATAAGCTTCAATGTTCATCCCCATAGGGTTACCTTCAAGGCCGGCTCTCTTAAAAAGCTTTCTCGCTGCCCTGTTTACAAGTGTGATTTTCCCTTCTTGGTCAATGGCTATTATTCCCTCACGCACAGACTGAAGCATGGAACTACGTTCTTCAAGCAGCTTAGCAATCGCGAATGGCTCGAGTCCTAAAAGGATTTTTTTGATGCATCTTGCCAGGACCACTGCACCTACTACACCTATTAGGATGCCAATTAACGTCCCAATAACAATCCCCATACGTCCTTTATGTACCGCCTTTGTAACGTTTTCTAAAGAAATTCCTACAGCAACCGCACCGACTTGTTGTCCATGTGAATTTTTTATTGGAGTAAATGCTCGCATGGATCGACCGAGAGTTCCCTTTGAAATGGAAACATACTCCTTTCCTTTAAGAACAGGCCCTTCATCTCCTCCAGTGAAATGCTTCCCCACTTTACTGGGATCTGGGTGTGAAAGCCGAATTCCTTTCATATCCATAACGACAACGAAGTTAACATTGGTTTTTTCTTTTATTTGATTACTTAATATTTGTACTTCTTTCTTGTTAACTTTCCCTTCAAAAGCCCCTATCACTTGTGGGTTAACGGCAGTCATTTTTGCAATATTTAGGGCCTTTTCTTTCTGTGTTTCTTCCACACTGGAGGTAATTCTTTTGCTTATTATTAAATCAGTTATTCCAAGTGATAAAGCGACGACAATGCATACAAATATAATAATAATGGCTTGTAAACTAAGTTTGCCCTTCTTCATAATCTCCTCCAGGTTTTATTATATTTATATTATGTATAACACTTATGCATGAAATGACAAAAGACCGCTAAACTCTTAAAAGAGCTATAAGCAGCCTTTATTATAAATCATCGAATTAGCAAAATGGCACCCGCCATAATTGGGGTGAGAACCATTGCACTTTTTAAAATTGGCAGTGGAACATTGTTGGTGAATTTGGCCCCAATATAAGAACCAATCATCGTTCCAGCGAGTACCTGGACCAGAAGCAAGACGTTGAAATAGCCCTCAAAATAGTAGCCTGACCCGCCAGCGAAAGCGATGGGGAGAATAACCAACATCGTTGTGCCGACTGATTCTTGTACAGAAAGACCCAACACAACCATCAACCCCAGCTGGATAAATGGAGCCGACCCAATACCAAACGTACCAGATAAAATACCAGTCACGATACCGACAGACGCTGCTCTCATTAGAAAGCTGCCAGTTGATCTCGTTTTCCTTTTATTTGTCTCTTTTAGCCTATTTACTATAAAAAGGCGGATCATCAGCATTACAGCGGATAGAAACAGCATTCCCGCTGTGAGAAAGTGGAGTGAATGGACCGGAATCCATATGGCTATCTTAGAACCAACAAAGGACATAATTGCCCCAAATGCACCTACAGTTATTCCTGTTTTCACATCCATATTTCCCTGCCGGTAATGGCTGTAAGCTCCGGACATAGTCGTAAACACCATTGCTGCCAGAGATGTACCTAATGCTGTCTGGATTGGCACCCCAAAAACAACCGTTAACAAAGCGATGATAAAACCGGATCCTCCGGCCCCAATAAACCCTAGTAAGATACCCATTAGGAACATAGTAAGTGTGATAATCAAAGATGTCGCCTCCAAACACACTTTCACTTCAGTACTGAAATTTATCCCAAGTCTATTATATTACTTGAAATCAACAGAACTCTTTTTGAAATTAAAAAAAGTAAGTTTTTAGGTGTAGATAGTAAAACGGGGGTAGGAATCAGTTTTCTTAACCGGAAATGAACCATAACCTGTATTCCTTCCCCTCCTCTACTTATCACTCGATTTTCCCCTGAATGGGATTGATCAATCCATTGTTTTTTGTTACAAGCTTACAAAGGATTTCCTAGCTACTCCAGTTTCTACAGCGGCAGTTGCAACAGCTTTTGCTACCGCAGATGCTACTCGTTCATCAAAAGGGTTTGGTATCACATAGTCTTCTGATAGTTCTCCTTCTGAAATAAGCGAAGAAATGGCGTATACTGCAGCCTTTTTCATTTCTTCATTTATGTCTGTTGCTTGAACATCAAGAGCTCCTCGAAAAATCCCTGGAAAAGCAAGCACATTATTCACCTGATTTGGAAAATCAGAACGTCCTGTTCCAATTACTTTTGCCCCAGCAGCCTTTGCCTCATCTGGCATTATTTCTGGAATAGGGTTTGCCATTGCAAAAATAATGGCATCCCTTCTCATCGTTAAAATCATTTCCTTTGTGATTGCACCTGCAACAGATACACCAACAAAAACATCTGCCCCAACAATTACTTCCTCTAACCTTCCCTCTGCATTGTTACGGTTGGTCTGCTTGGCGATATTTTCCTTAATTGGATTCATTCCGTATTTACGATTTTCAAAAATGGCACCTTTTGTATCACAGAGAATGACATCATACACACCAAAGCGATTTAGCAATTGAGCAATTGCTACACCCGCAGCACCCGCACCATTTATGACGACTTTAATTTCGTCCATTTTCTTATCTACTAGTTTAAGAGCATTTACTAATCCGGCAACAGTTACAATAGCGGTACCATGTTGGTCATCATGAAAAATAGGGATATTTGTTTCTTTTTTCAGGCGTTCTTCAATTTCAAAACATCTTGGAGCTGAAATATCTTCTAAATTTACCCCGCCAAACGTTGGTTCAAGACGCTTTACTGTCTCAATTATTTCTTCAACATCCTGTGTATTTAAACAAATAGGGAATGCATCAACGTTAGCAAAACTCTTAAATAAAGCTGCTTTACCTTCCATTACTGGCATCGCTGCTTCCGGTCCAATATTCCCAATCCCTAATACAGCTGAACCATCTGAAACGACGGCAATGGTGTTACCTTTCATCGTGTATTCATAAACTCTATTTCGATCTTCATAGATTTCCTTACAAGGCTCCGCGACACCAGGTGAATATGCTAGGCTCAGATCATTTGCATTTTTAATCTCTACCTTTGCTTTCACTTCTAATTTCCCTTGTCGATCCCGGTGCATTTGTAACGCTTTGTCACGCAAAGTTTCCATGATTACCTCTCCCTTTTCAAGAACTATTACTTTTGACCCGAAAAATTGTTCCAAACTTATTTAAAGCCTTCTATGATTATGTGCTCCATTTCACACAATTATCCTAGAAGAAAATTACTTATCCACTTTGAAAACGTTTTACCTTGAAGGTCAATAAATATAACCCAATCTTATATATTAACAGACTACTTTAATAGAATTTTTAATTAATTAAAGCCTTTTTGTAATTAAAAAAACAAAAGATTTTTCAAATATGGAAGGTTCCCCATTGAATTAAGTTAAATCAAAGGCTATGTTAAAGAACATGGTTGATACATCCACACTGTTGATTGGGGCTGACGGCACAAAGACTCCTCGAAAATGCTAACGCATTTCCTTCGTGAGTGGGCGGATTCAAGGACGTTTTTCAATGTCCTGCGGGAGTACGGTGGTACCCCACAGGCGCTTAAGCGCCAAGGAGGCTCCCCCGGCACGCCCTCGAACCGCCCGTGCCGATCAACAGATCCACATCAAAAAAAACCGCATGAAGCATCAATGCGGTCTAATTTGTGAACCTATTTCTTAAAGTCCTTATAAACATCATGAAATAACACGAATCAAGGAATTTGAAACCCTAACACCAAGTTATTTCATCGTCTAATAATAAACTTTTTTCAGAAAACATACTGTATTAAAACAAAAGCTGCCGGCTGCAAAGGAACTTGAAACTGAATAATATACGTACACATGAGTTAATGGAAGCCATTTTTTCTCTAACCTTTTGAGTTATATCGTTTCAATCTCTCCGCCCCATCAACATTCTTTTCCAAAGTTATCAAGTAATGCACGCACTTCATCTGTTGATTTTGTGTTCATTAATTGGTTTCTTAATTCACCAGCTCCGCGGAATCCTTTGACATAAATTTTGAAAAAGCGATGAAGCCCTGTGATTGAACGTGGCAGTACTTCCGCATATTGATCTTGAAGATCAAGCTGAAGTCTTAAAAGATCAAGGTATTCTTTACTACTATGCTCTTTTGGCTCTTTTTCAAAAGCAAAAGGATTTTTAAAAATTCCTCGCCCGATCATAACGCCATCAATACCATATTGTTCAGCAAGCTGCAGCCCAGTTTGACGGTCAGGAATGTCTCCATTGATTGTTAGTAGCGTATTTGGTGCGATACGGTCACGTAATTTTTTGATTTCCGGAATTAGCTCCCAATGCGCATCTACTTCGCTCATTTCCTTTCTTGTACGCAAATGAATAGAAAGGTTGGCAATATCCTGTTTTAAAATATGCGTTAGCCACTCTTCCCACTCATTTACGTCATTATAGCCAAGTCGGGTTTTCACGCTGACTGGCAGTCCCCCCGCTTTTGCTGCTTGAATAAGTTCTGCCGCAACGTCAGGACGCAGAATAAGGCCACTCCCCTTCCCTCTCGATGCTACATTCGGTACAGGGCAGCCCATATTAATATCGATGCCTTTAAATCCTAGCTCTGCCATGCCAATACTCATTTGATGGAAATATTCAGGATTATCCCCCCAAATATGTGCCACCATTGGCTGTTCATCATCTGTAAAAATCAATCGGCCACGCACACTTTTCATGCCCTCTGGATGACAATAGCTATCTGAATTTGTAAACTCTGTGAAAAATACATCCGGTCGACCGGCTTCACTTACTACGTGCCGAAAAACAACATCTGTCACATCTTCCATTGGTGCAAGTACAAAAAATGGCCGAGGTAAATCACGCCAAAAATTATCTATCATTTCAAACTCAAATCCTCTCACTATGGATACACCTTCAAAAAATATGAAGCCCCATGTTCCACTTCTTTTACACGTAAATCATGCATAATCACTTATTATCAAACACAGGTACATTTGGACATTTATAATTTGTGCAAAACTATGGTGAAAATCGGCAATGTCTATTTTAACGAAAATCGCTCCTGAATGGTATTTTTATTAAAAAGCAGATGGTATAGATTTATTCTATATCAACTTCTTTTCTATAATTCAATATTTAATATACCAAATGGTTTAAAAAAATCACCTGTTAATGGAGTAACAAGTTGTTCACCATTAATTTTCTAAGGAGTAGCACTTCCTTTTAGACCATATGTTGCATCTTACTAGCCACAATGATGAGTTTACACTTGTTTTTAAAAAATTCAGTTTAGAACTCAACCAATTCTTTCATTTTTTCTATATTTATTCCCACTTGGGAATAACTCATATCTTCCTTCTAGGTATGGTTGTATAATAGAATCTTACCCTATTGATATAAGCCCAAGTAAATATTATTTTATTAAGATAGGGCAACTTCAATTTTCATCACAAAAAATAACTTCAAGATAGAAAAAGCAGCCAAAATCTAGTAAGATATCCACATGTGATATTAGATAAGGGGTTAAAAAATGAGCGTATTAAACGTACAAAATTTAAGTCACGGTTTCGGTGATCGTGCGATTTTTAATAATGTGTCTTTTCGACTTTTAAAAGGAGAGCACGTTGGACTAGTTGGGGCAAATGGTGAGGGTAAGTCTACCTTCATGAATATTGTTACTGGGAAGTTGCAACCCGATGAGGGGAAAGTGGAGTGGTCACGAAAAGTTCGTGTGGGTTATTTAGATCAGCACGCTGTACTTCAAAAAGGTACTACGATGCGTGACGCTTTGAGTTCTGCTTTTCAATATCTTTTTGATGCTGAATCAGAGATTAATGAACTTTACGCAAAAATGGGTGATGAGGGTGCAGATATCGATGCATTACTTGCAGAAGTTGGAGAGCTCCAAGAAACTTTAGATAGTAATGATTTCTATCGAATTAATGCAAAAGTTGAGGAAGTTGCTCGTGGTCTAGGATTAGACGATGTTGGACTCGATCGAGATGTAGATGATCTTAGCGGTGGGCAGCGTACGAAAGTGTTGCTAGCTAAACTTTTGCTGGAAAAGCCTGAAATCCTATTACTAGACGAGCCCACAAACTATTTGGATGAACAGCATATCGAATGGTTGAAACGCTATTTACAGGAATATGAGAATGCATTTATCTTGATTTCACATGATATTCCATTCTTGAACAATGTTGTTAACTTGATCTATCACATGGAAAACCAAGAGTTGAATCGCTATGTTGGTGACTATGATAACTTCTTAAAAATATATGAAATGAAGAAGCAACAGCTAGAGTCTGCCTACAAGCGTCAACAACAGGAAATTGCGGACTTGAAGGACTTCGTTGCTCGTAACAAGGCAAGTGTTGCAACTCGTAATATGGCGATGTCTCGTCAAAAGAAGCTCGACAAAATGGAAATGATTGAATTGGGGAAAGAGAAGCCGAAACCAGAGTTTATTTTCAAGGAAGCTCGTGCAGCTAGTCGTTGGATTTTCACGACTGAAGATCTTGTTATTGGTTACAATGAACCCCTTTCCCGCCCTTTGAATTTGAAAATGGAGCGCGGACAAAAAATTGCATTCGTGGGTGCAAACGGTATTGGTAAGTCTACTCTTTTAAAAAGTATCCTCGGGTTGATTAATCCTATTTCCGGTAAAGTGGAACGTGGTGAGTATCAACACATCGGCTACTTCGAGCAGGAAGTGAAACAGTCCAACTACAATACTTGTATTGAAGAGATTTGGAGCGAGTTCCCAAGTATGAATCAGGCTGAAGTCCGTGCCGCTCTTGCAAAATGTGGATTAACGACGAAACATATTGAAAGTAAAGTTGAAGTTCTTTCTGGTGGCGAAAAAGCCAAAGTTCGATTGTGTAAAATTATCAACACAGAAACAAATTTATTAATTCTAGACGAACCTACCAATCACTTGGATGTGGACGCAAAAGAAGAATTGAAGCGCGCTTTAAAGGCATATCGCGGAAGCATCTTAATGGTATCCCACGAACCTGATTTCTATCGTGAAATTGCGACTGATATTTGGAATTGTGAGGATTGGACTACGAAGGTGTTTTAGATAAAGATTAAGGGATACCCAATGAATAATAGTTCTCTTGGGTATCCCTTTTTATAAGCCAACCAAAAAATTTTCAATAAAAATATACTTAGATTTCTTCAAAAAGCTCATACAAACTAAAGTGAGAATGAGCTTTTATCTATTTTAATATTAACTTTACAACAGCTTCCACATGCGTGGACTGTAATTGGCAATACAATATAGATGTTGGTGGGTTACAAGCAGCTCTTTCCCTAGAATGGGCTATCTTAGTTATAGTTTTTGCACCGACATAGCCAATCAAAAAGTTGGATAAAAGGCAGCATGTAAAACAGTTACTACTTTTGATTATTCATTAGTTTCATAACTTCTTCCATGCACGGCATGCTTAATATTGCACCTTTCCTAGTTGTCACAATTGCTCCAACAGCATTTCCGAAAATAGTAATTTCTTTCATATCATCGATATTTAAATCAGCAATAGGTTTATTTTTTTCTAAATATTTATATAAAACGCCACTAAAGAATCCATCTCCCGCACCTGTTGTATCAACTGGATTCACTTTGAAGGATTTAATTTCCCCTATGTTCTCCCCTTTTCGATAAAAACAGCCTTCTACTCCTAAAGTGACAAATATAAGTTCTGTGTTATACTGTTCAACCAGTTGTCTTGTTCCTTTTTCTAAATCTGTCATTCCAGTAATGAATTCCAACTCTTCCTCCGAAAGCTTTACAATGTTTGCATATTTCAATCCCTCTTTAATCATTTTCTTTGCATGCTCTAGATTCTTCCAAAGCAAAGGCCTTAAATTAGGATCATAGGAAACAACTTTCCCTTGTTCTTTTGCTACTTGGATAGTCTTTAGAGTGGTAGTGGCAGCTGGTTCATTCGTGAGGGAAAGAGATCCAAAATGAAAAATTTTGGTTTGAGCTATGATATTTTCATTAATGTCATCTTCTGTTAACATGGTATCCGCACCGGGATTTCGATAAAAGCTGAAAGAGCGTTCACCATTTTCATCTAAATGAACAAATGCCAGCGTAGTATTTGCCTTTTGGGTAAAGGATAATCCTTCGCAGCATATGTTTGTATCTAATAAAACTTGCTTTAAATAATGCCCGAATTGATCATCTCCTACCTTACCAATGAAACAAGTCTTCTTGCCTAATTTGGTTAATCCCGCTAATACATTGGCCGGGGCACCACCAGGATTTCTTTCAAAGACAACTTTGCTAGGATGTGAAGAGTTATAAGGAGTAAAATCAATTAATAACTCTCCAAGAGCTGTTACATCATACATTTGAACCTCTCCTAAATTTTAGAATTTATTAAGCCAGAAGACTACTCTTCTGGCTTTTTATTTGAAAGGAACTTATTTAAGATCTGCTTCGTAATTTATCAAGAAGGACGGCAATAACAATTACGATCCCTTTTACAACTTGTTGCCAGTAATAATTCACGTTAAGTAAAGTCATTCCATTGGTTAACACAGCCACAATCAAAACCCCAATGATAGTTGCCTGTATACGGCCACGTCCCCCTACAAAACTAGTACCACCTAGTACGACAGCTGCTATCGCATCCAGCTCAAATCCTATTCCTACCATGGGCTGCCCCGAGAACAAACGGCCAGCCATCACAACGCCACTAACACCGGCCAATAAGCCACTGATAGAATAAACATGAATCAGTGTGCGATTAACTTTAATCCCTGTAAGATGAGCAGCTTCTTCATTACCGCCAATAGCATAAACATGTCTCCCAAACATCGTATACTTTAAAACGATTATCATGACGATATAAACAATTGCCATCACGTAAATAGGAGTAGGAATTCCTAGAATTTCACCTGCTCCAATGAACTTGAACTGCTTTGATGCCAAAACTACAGGATATCCGCCGGTTATAACATAAGCAATCCCCCTCAGGTAGGTCATACTTCCAAGCGTCACAATAAAGGAAGGCAACTTAGGTACAGCTGTTAAAAATCCATTAATAGCTCCAGCAACATATCCTACAGCAACTCCTGCTAACATAGCGATAACTGGAGGGGTTCCGGCATTTGATAGTAATACAGATATAACACCGCTCAATGCAAGGGTTGAGCCTACAGATAAATCAATGCCTCCTGTTAATATAACTACAGTCATCCCAGCTGCCAGAATAGCAGTGATTGAACTCTGCTTTAGTACGTTTAGGATATTACTTGAGTCCGTAAAATTCGGTGCAACAATAGTCATAACTATGATTAATAAGGCAAGAATTATTACCATGCCCAGCTGATTAAAAATCTGTTTTGACCGTTGTTTGAATGAAACTACGGATGGACTTGACATTTGTAAGTTTGAATTCATTGTTTACCCTCTCCTGTAGCATAGTACATAATTTTTTCTTGTGTAGCTTCATCACGAGATAGTTCAGCTCTGAGTTTTCCCTCATGAATCACTAAAATCCGATCACTAACTCCTAATATTTCTGGTAATTCAGAAGATATCATCAATACAGCAAGCCCTTGTTTTGCCAATTCACTTATGATTTTATGAATCTCGGTCTTTGCACCAATGTCTACACCACGGGTCGGTTCGTCAAGCAGCAATATTTTAGGACCAATAGATAACCATTTAGCAATAACAACCTTTTGTTGATTTCCTCCGCTAAGGCCCATAACATTTTGTTCCTTTGATGCCAGTCTTATTCCAAGTTCTTTAATTAAATGATCCGCATCACGATTCATTTGCTTATACTGCAATAGTTTAAATTTACGATAGGTTGGCAATTGTGCCATCAGTATATTTTCTTTTACAGATAAATTTGGTAATAACCCTTGTTCCTTCCTGCTCTCAGGAACATGAGCAATGCCAAGTTTTATTGCGTCAACAGGATTTTTTATATGTACCTGCTGGCCATTCAGAATTATTTGGCCCTCAGACAGTTCGGATAGTCCAAAGATTGTTCTTATCAACTCAGTCCGACCCGCACCGACAAGGCCTGCTAAGCCAACAATTTCACCAGGATAGATTTTCAGCGATATCCCCTTTACAACCTTCTTGTCAGAGACATTTTTTAACTCAAGGACAGGTTTGTGTTCAGACCTAACAACACTTTCGTTTCTTTCTCTTACAAATAGTTCATTTAACTCTCTTCCTACCATAAGTTTTACTAGATTCTCGGGATTTGTATCCGAAATTGGTCCACTTTTTACCCATTGACCGTCTCTAAGCACTGTAAAGCGATTTGAAATTTTAAAAATCTCATCCATTCGATGGGAGATATAAACTATAGCTACGCCTTTCCTTCTTAATTCTTCAATGATGCCAAAAAGCTTTTCTATTTCTTTATCTGTCAGAGATGCCGTCGGTTCATCCATAATTAAAATCTCAGAATTAAGTGATAAAGCACGAGCAATTTCTACCATTTGTTGTTGGGCCACACTTAAGGTGGAAACATCCGCCCGAGGATCCAAGGAAGATCCTATGGATTTTAAAACATGGGCAGCATTTTCATAAATATCATTCCATTTTATTAAGCCCAGCCTATTTTTCTTAAATGTTGTCCCCATCAAAATATTCTCACCAATGGACAAATTTGGTGAAAGACTTATTTCTTGATGAATAACACTGATCCCTTTATTTCTTGCTTCCATTGGATTATTCCAATGTACTTGTTGACTTTTATACTCAATCGTTCCTCCATCAGGCTGATACACTCCAGCCATGATCTTCATTAAAGTAGATTTTCCTGCGCCATTCTCCCCCATCAAGGCATGAACTTCCCCTTTATAGAGTTCGATATTAACGTTATCCAACACCTTGACACCGGAAAATCTCTTCGTAACCGCCTTCATCCTAAGGACGGGTAACTGATTCTCTGGTAGACGGCTATTTATGTGTTCTTGTACTTGAAATACTGCCATTAGTGCCACTCCCTAAGTCTCTTTTTAAGCCCTATTTGACTAGGATAAAAATATAGTGCTCTTGAAAGAGCACCATATTTTACATTCACTAGAGGGAAAATTAATTACCAGCCTTTATAAGAATCAACATTATCTTTAGTGATAAATTTAGTTGGAATAAGGATTTTTGAGTCAACTTTTTTACCATCAATGATTTTTAATGCTGAGGCAACTCCATCAATAACCATTTGATTCGGGAATTGGGCAGACGTACCAGCAATGCTTCCGCCTTTTTTCATAGCATCAATTGCAGAAGGCGCACCGTCGACACTTACGACAAAGAATTCATTTTGTCTATTAGCTTGTTGTTGAGCAATTTGTACTCCAACAGCCTCTTCATCATTTATTGAAAATACTGCATCGATTTTCTTATTTGCTGTTAGTATACCTTCCATTACGTTAAGACCCTTTTCACGATTACCCTCACCATTTTGTTTAGCAACAACCTTGATATCTGGGTATTTTTTAATTACTTCGTTAAAACCTTTAATTCGGTCTGTTACTGCTGAAACAGGAGGTCCATCAATGATAGCAATATTACCTTTTCCATTAAGTTTCTTTACAAGGTACTCCGCGGCTAATTTACCTGCTTGGACGTTATCAGACATAACCACTGTGTCAATGCCACCTTCTGCAAATCCATCAAGAGCAACAACCGGAATACCAGCTGCCTTTGCCTCACTAACTGCCCCGGCAATACCAGCAGAATCAAATGGGCATAATAATATTAAATCAACTTTTTTTGTGATAAAGTCTTCAATTTGTGCAGTTTGTTTAGAAAGATCTTGATCCGCACTTACAGTCGTTACATCAGCATTATACTTAGAAGCAACCTCTTTAGCCCCTTTAGACATCGCTACAAAGTATGGATTGCTTAAATTTGGAACTGTTAAACCAATCTTTAGCTTTTTTTCAGTATTAGACTTGCCATCTGTTTTACTAGTTTTAGAAACGCTTTCATTATTGCTGCATGCACCTAAAAAGCATAGAGTTAAAATTAATAATACTATGTTAAAAATTTTAAATTTTTTCATAGTTTGTAATTCCTCCTAAAATATAGTTTTGTAAAGTAATAGATACTTCTAGCAAAACACAATCCTTGTAAAAAAATCTGTAATACCGTAGTATAAAAATGAGTGCTAAAATTAGTATTAATTTTAGATATACTCAGGCAGGGTTATGATTTTGGGCTTTTTTCCATTTGGTCGTGGTTGCCCTGAATCGTAACCTTTTTTAGTGATTCTTTCTTTTTTCTCCCCCAAGGAACAAGTTAATTAAAACGATTGAAATCTCTTCTATTATTTTTACAACTATGTAAGCATCACCTCCTAAAAAAGATGCGGATATTTTTTATACCGCTTTCATTTAAGCGCCTTCATTTTTTGCTCTTATCTGATATTAGATCCCTTACCTTTGGGGAAAAGTCAGACTACGCGAACAGAAATTCCTGATTCCTCAATTCTGTTAAGTACGGTTTTTTGTGCAGCACTATCGGTTATTAAATAATTTATCTCATGAATATCCGCAAACTTCGCAAAGCTTACTTGACCTATTTTGCTATGATCAGTAATGAGAATAACCTTTTCCGCACAATCAATCATCTTCTTTTTCGTTGATGCCTCAATTAAATTTGGGGTGGTTAACCCATTTTCTACATCAACGCCATTCGTAGCAATAAACGATTTGTCTACACAAATTTGATTGAAGCTGAATTCAGCCAAAGGACCTACCAACGCTAGTGTTTCTGAACGCAGAGAACCACCACATAATAAGACTTCAATTCCAGATACATCCTTTAATTCGTTGGCACATAATATTGAATTGGTAACCACCTGTAAGCTCGAAAAGTTTCTTAGTTCTTGAGCAAGATAATAAGATGTCGTACCCGAATCGAGCAAAATACTTTCACCGTTCTCAATAAGCTTTGCCGCTTCCTTTGCAATAGCCCTTTTCTCTTTTTGAAACTGCACTTCTTTCTCAATGTAAGTCGGTTCGAAGGTCACACTTTTGAACAATACAGCCCCACCATGCGTTCTTTTTAACAATTGGGCTTCCTCTAGTTCCTTTAAGTCCCTACGAATTGTTGATTCAGACAAGTCGAAGTGCTGACTTAATTCTTGTACATCCACTCTAGCATTCTTATTTAATAACTCTAATATGGCCGACTTTCTTTCTATACCATACACAAAATCGTTTCCCTCCAATTCATATGAAATGCGAAATTTGACCGTTTTAGCTCGCTTTTGAATAAATTTGATGTTTTATGCTCATTTTTGATTATATGTGTTATTTTACCGATTTACAATATGAATATTAGAATAATTTAGAAAAATTAGAAATTATTATTTTAAAATAAAAAAACTATTGTTTTTCGAAGATTAGAATACGTTTGACAGCACTTATTGCTTATAGTGGAACACTCTGACTAAGTAAAGCTTAAAAGTAAACACAAGTACGGTCTTTGAATGGTATTGATTTGAGATAAATGAAAGTAGTTTTGAATAAGAAAAATTAAAGTATAAATTCTAAAATAAAACTAGATGGAAAAAAGGAGTTTCTCCATTTAGGGAGTAACTCCTAGTTTGTGGTACCAAAATTGAATAGAAGCAGGAAATCCCATACTTGGTTCCTGCTTCTTCTTTTAAAATCATATCCGAGAAACATTCGTCGTGCGAAGAGAGCGGAAACATATTATTTAATACCCAAAGCCGATTTATCTCAAAAGCTTTTAACTAAAAATAACAACAAGCAATTGGATAAATTAAAAAGAGAAATTACAAGAATCAAGAAATTTGAAACTTTAACACCTCAGTTATTGCATCGTTTAATAGACCGAATTGAAATTAAAGCAGACGGCACAGCGAGAATCTTTTTTAGATTCTCCCTACCATCTGCTATTATTTAACGTAATTTTAGCAACACGCAGCACTCCACATGTGCGGTATGAGGAAACATATCCACCGGCTGAATATATCTGACTTCATATTTCGAACTTAAATCTTGAATGTCTTTAGCCAAAGTAGACGGATTGCATGAGACATAGATTAGTTTTTCCGGTTTAACCTGTAAAATTGTCTGGATGAGATTACGGTCGAGGCCGGTTCTTGGTGGATCGACGACGATGACGTCTGGATTCCAGCCCTTTTTGACCCATTTAGGCAGGATCTCTTCTGCTTTTCCTGGGACATATTTCGTATTGGTAAAACCGTGACGTTTGGCGTTTTTCTTGGCATCCTCAATGGACTCAGGGATTATGTCCATTCCTCGGACTTCTGCCGCCTGGTCCGCCATCCACAAACCGATCGTGCCAACACCGCAATAAGCATCCACTATTTTTTCCTTGCCGGTAAGCCCTGCTGCTGTTTTTACTTCATTATAAAGCTTTACGGTTTGGGTTGGATTCAGTTGGAAAAAGGTCCGGGCTGAAAGCTCAAATTGCAAGTCCCCTAATGTTTCTTGAATAAATTCCTCGCCGGCGAGCTTCACGGTTTCTTCTCCAAAAATGAGCGATGTTTTTTCACCGTTAATGTTTTGCACAATCGATTTAACATTAGGAAGCCGCTTTTGAATTTCCTCGATAATCAGCTGCTGTTTTGGCAGGTCTTTTTGTGCTGTGATCAAGACAACCTGCAGCTCTCCTGTTTCAACACCGACACGAGTCACGATCGTCCGTACAATGCCTTTTCTTGTTTTTTCATTATAAATGGAGATTTGCAGTTCCTCTAAAATCTGTTTCACTTTTGCAGTTGCTTCGTTCGTTTGCGAGTGTTGGACTGCGCATTGATCAATATTTATGAGATGGTGAGAATTCATTCCATAAAGTCCAGCCAGCACTTTGCCGTCTTTCTGACTAACTTGAAAACTGCTTTTGTTTCGGTAACTCCATGGATTCCCCATCCCAATCGTTTCGCGGATATCTAACTGTTCTATCCGCAGTTTGGTATGACGTTCCAATGCCTGGATGACCATATCGCGTTTTTCTTTAAGCTGCTGATCATATTGTAAATGCTGCAGCTGACATCCTCCGCATTTTTCATATACCGGACAGAGCGGCTTGACACGGTATGGTGATTGGCTGCGGATTTTTTTTATTTTTGCCTCGGCAAATTTCGGGTGAATTTTTGTTGCTTCCACCACCACTTCTTCTCCGGGAAGCGCACCGGGTACAAAAACAACTTGCTTTTTAAAATAACCGACCCCTTCCCCATTGATTCCTAGCCGTTTAATCGTTAGGGGGAAGGTCTGTTCCGGTTGGATCTTAATACTTTGTTCTGTTTTCATCAGGGTCACTCCAAACTTCTCCATAAATACATGGAAGCATAGCTTAAATAAGGCTCCCAGGCTTGTTTATAACGTTCCATTTCTTCATTTGTCGGCTTGCTTACAAGGTTATACAGCTTTTTCACGCCGTTTTGAATGCCAATGTCTGCCACAGGAAACAGGTTGGGCCGACCCAACCCGAACAGTAGGAAATTTTCCACTGTCCATTTGCCGACACCGCGAATTTTGGTCAGTCTTTGAAAAATTTCTTCATCTGCTTTGTTTTTCAACGCACCGAGGTCTAAACCGTTTTCGACAATTTCCTTGGCAATATCTATCACATATTCCGCTTTTCTGCTGCTAAATTGCAGATCGCGTAACTGTTCAACTGTCATTTTCGCAACTGTTTCTGGCTGCGGGTAAAACCACACCCCATCCATCTCGTATCCATATGTTTTAACAAACCGATCTGTGAGCGTATAGGCAAAAGTCATATTAATTTGCTGGTGTATAATACATTTCACCAAACAGCCAAACAGATCGAAATCAAGAATGAGCGGTGTTCCGGCAAATTGCTGAAATATTTCTTTTAAGTCTGTCTGTTGAAAGTGGTTCTGAATTTTTCTAAGAGATACATTCCATTGAAAAATCTCAGCAGTTCTTTGGATGATCGCTTGCTTATCCACTTCATTTTTTCCTTTTATAATAAATTCCGGTTTGTCCACCGTTCCTATTGCTGTTACTTCAACAGCATGCGAACTTGTTCCTATTATAACTGGCACGCGGATCGAACGGCTTTCCAAAACTAATTGTTTCAATGGATCCGTGGCATGTCTTGCTAAAACACTGTCAAAATTATATGTTCCATCAAAGTGAATTGTTTCTTGCCACACGAAAAAGGTCCCATCCTTTTTTCTCCGTATTATAGCATGAAACAGGAAAAAACCGAATTTCGTTGGAAATTCGGCTTAAGCTTTCTTTATGTCATCGAGGCTTTTAAATTTATATCCGCGCTTTTTTAAATCATGTATCGCTTTTTCAAGAGCATCTGCATTATCTTTAGAAACGGAATGTAAAAGCATTATGCAGCCAGGATGAACTTGCTTCATAATGTTGTCATATGCATATTGCCAGCCTCTTTGCTGATTAATATTCCAATCAACGTAGGCTAGCGACCAAAATACATGAGTATAACCCTCTTCTTTTGCAATTTGCAATGTTCTTTCACTAAAGGTTCCACGAGGCGGGCGCAAATATTTCATCGTTTTCTGACCAGTAATTTCCTTTGTTCTGACTTTTACTTTTTCAAGTTCCTCACGAATTCTTTCATCACTTACAGTTGTAAAATCAGGATGGAACCAAGAGTGATTCCCGATTATATGACCTTCTTTTACTATTTGTTTTGCCAGGTCAGGCTGCGATTCTAAAAAATGACCCGTAACAAAAAAGGTGGCTTTTACCTTTTCCTTTTTTAAAGCCGCAAGAATTTTTGGCATATTCCCGTTTTCATACCCACTATCGAAGGTAAGTGATATGCTTTTGGTACTGGGATCTCCTTTATAAAATGCGCCATACTTTGCAAGCAATTGATCATACATCGCTCCCGCTTCTACTGGCTGCTCGTTGACTGCTCTCTTAAAACCCCAATGAATGGTTTGATTGGAAATGGCTCCGTATGTAATTTGAGGAATCGCCAAAAGCAGTAAACCAAGAATGCAGCAAATTCTTTTCATCCATATTCCCCCTATTTTTTTACTTTTTATAGTGTTTGTTTTTTTAGGGAAAACATAATTGGAGGATAAAGGAAATGATTCTACTCACAGAATGAAGGACATCCTATATTTCAAAGAACCTTTTTTATTTCAAAGAGAACATTTTACAAATTTAAAGATCGTGTTTACCAAAAAAAGATAGGCCCCCATTTTGCAGAGAGCCTACCAAAAAACATCCTATTTAAAAACTGGTTCCTTAAACTGTGCCAATTTCTCCAAAGAAGATTTGTCCACATCAGCATGCAGACTGTTGCCGTGGGAGTCCATTGTAACAACGGCTCGGAAACCTTCGACACGAAGGTGCCACATAGCTTCTGGAATTCCAAACTCCATCAAATCTACACCTTCAACGCCTTTGATACAATCAGCATAGTATTGAGCAGCACCGCCAATGGCGTTCAAATAAACACCGCCGTGCTCTTTTAAAGCTGCCAAGGTTGTCGGACCCATACCGCCTTTACCGATCACGGCGCGGATACCAAATTTTTTCATAATATCGCCTTGATAAGGCTCCTCACGGATACTTGTTGTCGGGCCGGCAGCTTTTACATGCCACACGCCGTCTTCATCCTTCAGCATGACAGGGCCACAATGGTAAATGACTTGTCCATTTAAATCAACAGGAGCGTCATGATCCGTTAAATACTTATGAATCGCATCACGGCCAGTGTACATCTTGCCAGTGATCTCTACTACGTCTCCAACCTTCAGCGTACGAATTTGTTCTTCTGTAATTGGTGCTTGCAATGTGATGACATCTTCAGAACGAGCTGCAGCTGTTTCGCGCTCTGCCTCTGTTTCCTCCGCAAAATCAATGAACTCACCATCTTGGTATGCCCATTCGCGGATTTCGCCTGATTCAGCATCTACTGCAACTCCCATACGGCGGAAGGCCCAGCAATTGTAAGCTACAGATACATAGAAGCTGGCTGGAATACGGTGCATAACGCCTATTTTACAGCCTAATAAAGTAGCTTCGCCGCCAAAGCCCATGGTTCCGATCCCGAGCTTATTGGCATTTTCCATCACATATTCTTCTAACTTGCGCAGATCTCCATTTGGGTTTACATCTTCAACCGAACGGAATAATTGTTCTTTTGCTAAGTCGTAGCCTGAAGAACGATCTCCTCCGATTCCTACTCCTATAAAACCAGCGCTGCAGCCTTGTCCTTGAGCTTGGTAGACAGAGTGCATAATACATTTGCGAATCCCATCTAGATCACGGCCAGCACGTCCTAGTCCATCTAATTCACATGGCAGGCTGTATTGAATATTTTTGTTTTCGCAGCCGCCTCCTTTTAAAATTAAGCGAACATCAATATAGTCTTTTTCCCATTGTTCAAACTTCACAACAGGCAGACCGTCACCAAGGTTGTCGCCGCTGTTTTTGCCAGTCAATGAATCAACCGCATTAGGACGCAATTTTCCATCTTTTGTTGCTTGAACGATGGCATTTTTAATCGCTGCTTTTAATTCGATTTGGTTAACTCCCACTGGTGTTTTAATTTTAAAGGTAGGTAAACCAGTATCCTGGCAGATTGGCGATACTTGATCGTCAGCCATTTTGATATTGTTTGTGATCGTGGCAAGACTCATGGCTGCTCTTGTGCCAGCATTTTCTTTTTCTTTCGCTGCTTTTACGGCGCGGCGAACGTCTTTTGGAAGCTTTGTTGAAGTTTCCACGATCAACTGGTACATGCTTTCTTCAAATTTTGCAATATTCACTTTCAAGTTCCCCTTTCCCGATGTTCACACAATTCTCTATTTTTAAATTTTATTACTATTTGCCGTTTTTTATTATACTCCTATGAGCACTAGAATTAAAGGGTAAGGTTGCAACCGAATACATGTCAGTATTTTCCTTTTCCATATGTACTTTCATGCCCTTTTAGAAATTAAAATGACGTGTAAACTAACATCAGTTTTGGCACGCCATTTTTCTGGAATATGAGGCTTTTTGATACACAAAATTAAAAAAGGACTAACAAGTACAAAAACTCACAAACTTGCCTTTTTAGACTATATTCATTCTAAAATATAAAAGGAACTAATGCCCAAGATTGTTTCATATATTCTCTATATTCGTCTCCAAATTCCGTAACTAAGAAATTCTCTTCGATTTTTATTTTAGCGATATATGAGAATAAAATAATGAGAAATCCTATAAAAGAAGCAAGAGTTCCAAATATTAAAAATGTACCGCAAAAACCACAAACAATTCCTGTATAAATGGGGTGTCTTATATGTTTGTAGGGTCCGTTCCGAATTAGTCGTTGGTTTTCGACTTTTTGAATGGCTCCACTCCAATTTCTGCCTAATATAATCCTCGCCCAAACAGCAAGAGAAAGTGATAAGAGTAATATCACTCCCCCTAAGCTATCAAATGCATAATTAGATGGGATGATGATCTTGTCTATAAAATTAACTCGAAAGAAAGTTATAACAAAAGAGATGATTACAAAAATCAAATGTACGATTCTTTGTGTTCGTTCTTGACCGCTATATTCTTTTTTTACTTTCTTACGAGTAGATATTGCTAATAACATCCAATAAGCCCAAAAAACTGACCATAAATAAATCGTAACTTTAATTATGCTCAATTTCTTCACCCCTATCTTTAACAATATCAATTTGCATGTTGGGATATACTTTCGCAAAGGAAACATTTCCTTATTTTAACAGTAGATTTTATAACTACATTCTCCTTTACGTCTCATGCATCTATAAATAATATTCGTGAGAACTGATTTTGTTTAAAATTGTATGATATTCTTGGTCGGTAATAATCCCTAACATTTTACATAGATAGGAATTTAATAAGATTTTGTTCTTAATTCGTTTAGATGGATCCATTCTTGTCGACTCCCTTTATTTTCATAATATTTCACTTCTCTAAAAAAGTTTCTTTAAACCAAAAAATCTCCAAATAAAAATTTGTTGTCCACATGAAATTCTATTTAAATAACCCGCCATTTCTTGACGGGTTATCGAAAATTTAATTGAGCTAAACTTTGCTTATTTTTTTACACAAAGGGTAGAGCATCACATTTACAAACCTTTGACTTCTCCTCATGCCCATCAAGCTAAGACAAAGAATAACCAGCACTTAATCTAAATCAATGTGGTTAATATTCCGAATTGCTAACACAACAATACCCAGAGCAATTATTGCCAAGGCAAGCGGTATATAAATAATATTGGCTAATGAGAAATTCGGACCAATTGATTGGCATGTCACACTAACGATTAAAAGTGAAGAAATGATCGTTGCCGGCGTCGAATATTTTCTCATTCCAAAATATAGCGGGATTAGTGCTGCAACTGAGCTCGTAAAGCCAAACATGATTACTTTTATTAACTCCGCTAAAAAATCACTTAAAGTTAAATTCATTGCAGGAGTCAAATGAAAGATATGATTCAATCCAATAAAACCACTAATCACCAATGTATGTGAAATGGTCATTGCAATGAAAGTCATCCAAACGATAAGAATCAATTTTGCACTGAGGATTTTTTTACGATTGATTGGATAGGAAAACATGATGAGGACCGTACGATTCTTAAACTCATCAATAATCATTTTTGAAATAAGTACAGCTGCAAAAACTATAAAAACCCCTCTAACACATGCACCACTTATCGTAAAAAATCCTGTCACATCTTTTAACATTTCCCCGCCATCACTTTCTTCAATCGCAGGAATTATACATAAAAAACCCAGAATGAAAATATTTGCAAGAATAGCACCTTTGACGAACCATCCTAAATTAGTCTTTTTTGATTCAAGTCTTATTAAATGAAACAAAATGATCGGCTCCTTGACTTTTAATATGTTACTTCATTGATACCTATTCTCTTCGTTCAAAAGTTAACTCACAACCTGGTCTAACTCAACTTTTTTTATAAAATACTCTTCCAATGTGGTTTGTCTTTTATCAATAGACTCAATATTGATATCTTCCAATATTAATGTCTTAGAAATGGCCGATTGAGGCACTTCTGTGGCATAGATGCGAATGGTTTTATCATCAACCACCTTAAAGTTATTAATACCTAATTTATTATGCAGTACCATAGCCGCTTTTCTTTGGCTGGTGGTCACCACTTCTATATATTCTGTATTTCTCGCCTTTATCGTAGCCATTGAAGCCTCTTCAATCAGCTTTCCGCCTTTAATGACACCGATCGTGTCTGCAATCTGCTCAATTTCACCAATGATGTGGCTGGAAATTAATAGAGTCATACCATATTCTTGATTAAGCATTTTGAATAATTTTCTCATATCCTTAATCCCAGCAGGATCCAGTCCATTGATGGGCTCATCGAGGATTAAGAATTCCGGCTTTGTGATAATCGCTCTGGCGACACTAAGACGTTGTCTCATTCCTAGTGAAAAGTCCTTTGGAAGCTTATTCTCAACATTTTCAAGACCTACCCGATCTAAAGCATCACGAATCGCCTGCTTGCTATGGTATCCCATATAAGCACAATGCAGTTCTAAATTTTTCAGCGCAGTCTTTTTCTCATAAAAAATGGGGTATTCGATCATACTGCCTATTCTCTTCAAGTAATCGAAAGAGTCATGTTTGAGCGGCTTTCCGAAGATTGAGATTTCGCCATATGAAGGCTTAATCAAATTGGTTAGCATCTTCATTATTGTTGACTTACCCGCACCATTCGGTCCAAGAAATCCGTAAATCTCACCTTGTCTAATATTCATCGTTACATGTGACACAACATCATGACCTTGGAAAGTTTTTGTTAAATTTCTTGTCTGTACAACATAGTTCATGCTGACCCTCCTCGTTTTCTAACTGTTTTCATTCTATCAAGCGACCTTTGCTTTTTTCTGTCTAAATTCTTACGAAAATCTTAAGAAAAAAGTGAGCTACTTGTTAAAACGTTTCAATGAAAATGTAAAAGATGTTTTTTCAAACGGTATGGATTGTACTGAAATGTCTCCTTGCATTTCTTCAACCAGTCTTTTTGTAATAGTTAAACCTAGACCACTGCCCTGGAAGGCCTTATTTCTCGATTCTTCAAGTGTGTACATACGTTCAAATACACGTTCTTGTTCGGTTTCATTAATTCCTTTTCCTTTATCGAAAACTTCGACATAGACCCTTGTCTCATCATAAAACACCTTTAAACCGATCATCTTGCCATCAGCACCATAGCGAAGACCATTTGAAATCAGGTTATTTAAAACACGGTTTATTGCTCCTTCATTACCGAGAGCAAAAACGGGCTTTTCTGGTATCTCAATGACTACTTCTAATCCTTTAATTTGGATCCATTCATAAAACAATAGAATATTGTTCTTACAGACCTCAGTTAAATTAACTTTTTCAAGTGGAATATCTTTATCGCCGGATTCTAACTTAGCCAAGTCAAAAAATGTATTCATTAATGTAATAAGTTCTAATGTTTTACTATGTACTTGTTGCAGCAAACGCACTCTTTCTTGTTCATTAATTTTCGGTTGGTTTTGAAGCATTTCAATATAGCCTGAGATTACTGTAAGCGGCGTTTTAAGATCATGAGAGACATTAGTCAACATACGTTTTATCGAGGCTTTCGCTTTTTTATACTGACGTACATTTTCTTGATAATCATCAATAACTTGATTTAACATATTTAGCATTTCAATGAGGGCTTTATCATCTGTTACGATGAGAATTCTCCCACTTAATTGGGAGGCTCTCATCTGTTCAAGTTTATTAGTTATATAGCCAAGATTCGTGTTTCTTCTCTTATTTGATTGATTTTGATAAATTATACAAATGAGGAGGGCAATTATGACAAAACTTAATATAGTAATCACTTAAAATTCTCCCAGCTTATACCCGATTCCCCATATTGTTTTAATATAAGAGGGTTTCGATGGAGTATCCTCGATTTTTTCTCTCAGTCGGCTGATGTGTACATTAATAATATTTTCATCACCAAAATAATCGTCACTCCAGACCGATCGATAAATCTGTTCTTTTGTAAATACTTTCTTTTGATTTTCAAATAACAAACAAAGAATCTTCCATTCCTTTGATGTTAAGTTGATCTCAATCCCTTTCTTTGTCACACGATGATTCTCCGTGTCCAATTCAATCTCATGTACTTTGATTATTGATGTATTTCGTTCTATTGGAGTAGCTATGTACTGTGTGGCTCTTCTGATGGCCGCTTTCACTCTTGCAGCAAGTTCGACCATTGAAAATGGTTTAGTGATATAATCATCTGCTCCTAAACCAAGCCCTAACGCTTTATCCCCTTCACTATCTTTTGCTGACATAATAATTACAGGAATAAAACTATTAGTCCTCACCAATTGTAGAAAGTCCATACCATTTAACTTTGGCAACATTAAATCTAACAAAACCAAATCATAATGGGCATTCTTAAAGGCAATCCTTGCTTCCTCTCCGTCAAATACACATTTGACATTAAAGGCCTCGTTATTCAAATAGGTTTTTATCATATTACTAATATCCTGGTCGTCTTCAACAAGTAAAATAGTTTTTTGCATCAAAAATATCGCCTTTCCTGTAATACTTTTATATAATTAATGTTCTTTTTCTATTGGAAATAAAAACCCTCATTTATACAATTTTATCCATATGTGGAAAGCGTCGCAACTTTTGTTCTACTATTCAGATGAGAATGGAGTTTAATCTATATCCCTCTTAAAATTAAACAATCGGTTTTATTTAAGGAATCCTGAACCGGAATACTTTAAGAACGGAACAATCAAAAAGCAAACGGTATAAATTTAACTTGATTTAGAAGAGATAATGAGTCAATTAAATTCGGGCAACCCTATTAAATCGCTGACGTTTATATTTGTCAGTATCAAAAGTTGCCGGCTAGAGTTATTTTTCCACCGATTGCCGTTGATTTCCGCTCCAGCCACGGGCGGTTCGCGGCCTTGCCTGGAGCGGAAATGAGCAGTGTTTAAATATCAACAATGTCTTTAGCATAGCCATAAAAAAAGAGCCTGCTATTAAACAGACTCACTCATTTCGCGGTTATTGAACTCCTTGCATTTTGATTCCAATTCATCGATAATCGTGATTAAACGGTCGATATCATCTAGTTCGGTATCTTCCGGGTCAATTGCATCGAGCAGATCAAGAAACATATTTAAACGATGTTTTAAAAAGTCCACCTGCGAATTTTTGTCGTAAGTCGGATTGCCCATTGGTTGCCCTCTCCTTTCATCTACTATTCATCCTACAGAAATTGATTCAATTTTACAATGTTGTAAAATAAAAGACTCCTCGCGGTGGGAGCCTTTTATTTTTGGTTAACGCGGCCGTTCTGATGCCATAAATCCAAATGACACGTAATCCTGAACAGGAATCCATGCCCCGATTCCTTGTGAAGTTACATTTTTTACAACAATAAATTTACGGTTTCCTTTTAACATGAGATACACTTCGCCGTAAGTGACTTTTCCTTTTTCACTGACTCCAGGTGCATAGGCATAGAGATAGCCCAGACGGTTAGGGGGAATATTATAAAAATGGTCATTTTTTGTTCCAGCGCCTATGATGGTTTCAAATGACAATGGAAGATGTGTTTTTTGCATAGCTTTTAACAGCATCATTTTCTTCACATCTTCGGCATTCGGAATTTTCGCAGTTAGTCCGCCTCTGATAACTTTTTGCGTTTCTTGAACATATTTAATCTGGTATGGGACCTTTCCGCCTCGGTTATCAAAATAATTGGTATTAATTTTTTGATACTCCCAGTTTGGTGATGTTTCAGTTGATTCATAGTTCAATGGCCATTGCCCTAAGTAAATAATGGCTCGGTACCCGATAGCAAAAGGTGAGCTGTTAATGCTCGATTCATTTAGCATGCGGATAAGATCTAGATTTTCAATTTTCACTTTTGATGAGTTAATCAGCTTTTTTGTTAGATCGCTTGGTTGAAGCTGCGGCAAATCCTGTGTAGAGTTTGGATACGTATTCTCCTTCGAAATATTACGAACGGATGAAGGTATTTGATATTTTACCGGTTCATTTTTCACAGGAGCTTTATGTGCGGCGTTCACTGCCTGTAAGGATCCAGCCATTAATAAGAAGGCCAAAAGGGCAAATATAATTTTCTTCACGGGGTTTACTCCTTTCTGTAAAACATATATAAGTCTGATAGTAGTTTTTTCGGAGTTCATAAATATTATCCATTATTAACAATAAATTTCTTTAAGATCCCTTTTTTCCCTCATAAACGGTTTTAAAAACAGTTAATAAGTAACAAAAATGTAATAATCAGAACATTTACAAAATTTAAATTATAACTTATAATAAACTTAACCTTTTAAAAAGGAGGGCCGCAATCAATCTGCTAACCATTTTATCGAATACTTAAGGAGGTTGGGATTCACACATATATGACATTCAACACTCGTGTTTTTCTTTCTAATTAATTAAACATGAAGGTTGGTGATCGATGGTCCCAAAGTAAAGCGATTGATTTATAACCCTTAAAATGAAAACGTTTCAAAAAGTACATTTAATGAAGACGAATGAAAAAAGGAGACTCTAAGCCCTCAGCTTAGAGTCTTTATTTTGGCTTTTTTCTGAGATGTTGTTTGGCTGGTGCCTGACACCATTGTGAATTTTTCACATGGTGCCTGACACCCTAAAGTAATCATCTTATAGCAGATAGAATCCAATCCCCATGATGACATAGGCGGCGATGAGGGTGAGGCCTTCGAACCAGTTGGATTCGCCGTCGTTGGAGATGACGACCATGAGGAGGACGGATGATGCCATGGCTGCTAGTTCTTGCCAGGTGAATAGCAGAGGCATTGATTTTTCAAAGAATAGTGAGATTAGGACTAGGGCTGGAAGTACGAACATTGCGACTTGCAGGGTGGAGCCGATGGCGATTTCGACAGCTACGTCCATTTTATTTTTGTGAGCCATTAACACAGCGGATGCGTGTTCAGCTGCATTTCCGACTATAGCCACGATAATTACACCAATAAATAGTTCGGACCAGCCGAAGGATTTGGCTACGAACTCAAAGGTGTGCACGAGATGTTCTGATATGTACGCAACAGCAAGGGTAGCAAGGGCCAACACAAAAATAGCCCGGCCTTTCCCCCATTCAGGCTCTTCCTCCTCATGTTCAGAAAGTTCGTTTGAAGATTGATATACTCCGCGATGAGTAACCAATTTAAAGAAAAGCGCAGCAAGATACAAAATAATCAAGGTAACCGATATGCCCACACTTAATGAAAGTGTTTCGTCCCCTCGCATCTCAATAGAAAAAACTTCAGGAATAACAAAGGCTATCAATACAGCAAACATTAATAGTCCGGAATTGTGCCTGGCATCATACACATTGAACCTTTGCCGCTTGTATTTTAATCCTCCTACAAAAAATGATAATCCTGCTACAAGAAGCATGTTTCCTAATACAGATCCCGTTAACGAAGCAAGCACCACCCCGTTTAAGCCCGCCTTTAAGGAAAAAATGGCAATAATCAATTCTACGGCATTGCCAAACGTGGCATTAAGAAGCCCTCCAATCCTCGGCCCCGCAATGATCGAAAGACTTTCTGTTGCACGCCCCATATAACTGGATAGAGCAATAATCGTGAGACAGTATATCGCAAAAAGAAGCAGATTTGACCAGTGCAATAAAGTTCCTATTATTGATAGTGGTACCCCTAATAACGTCATCATCATAAATATTTTTTTTGTCACCGCGTTCCCTCCACATGTGTAGTTTTTACTCCCGTTCTATTTTTATAAATATTCCCTATGGTAAACATGAATAGCAACATTTTTCTTGCAAACATGGAATTTTCTAGATACCATCATGTATGGGTGATTTTGGAGAATTGAGGATTATGGTAATGAAAACAAGTACGGTTCGGTTTTGGATTCTTGTCAGCATAGTAGCAATTTCCGGATTTTCGCAAGGGATGCTTCTGCCCTTGATTGCCGTTATATTTGAAAAAAGCGGTGTCTCTTCTACATTAAACGGATTAAATGCAACAGCCCTTTATATTGGGATCTTGCTGATTTCACCGTTTATGGAGCTGCCGCTAAGAAAGTACGGCTACAAGCCTATGATTATTATTGGCGGAGGACTAGTATTTATTTCAATTGCCCTCTTCCCTCTATGGCAAACATTTTGGTTTTGGTTTTTCTTGAGGCTTGTTATTGGCATTGGTGACCATTCCTTGCATTTTGCCACACAAACATGGATTACTTCATTTTCTCCAACTGAGAAAAGAGGCCGAAATCTTTCATTATATGGATTGTTTTTTGGCATTGGCTTTGCCGCTGGGCCGTTGATGACTCCCCTAGTTAAAATAAACGCTGCACTTCCGTTTTTGCTCTCATCCATTCTTTGTTTGATCGGTTGGTGCTTTGTATTCATCTTGAAAAATGAGCGCCCCGAACAGGAAGTAAAGCTTAATTCGTTTATATCGACGTTAAAACAATTTAATCAGACAATGAAATTTGCATGGATTGCTTTTTTGCCGCCATTCGTTTACGGTTTCCTGGAATCCTCGTTAAACGGCAGCTTTCCTATTTATGCGTTAAGGAAAGATGTCGACGTCTCCAGTGTTTCCCTTGTTCTATCAGCATTCGCTATTGGGAGCATTGTTACCCAGCTTCCTTTAGGAGTGCTGAGCGATCAGTATGGTCGAAGAAGGGTCTTGATGACTGTTGGCTTTCTTGGCTTTTGCAGCTTTACGGCAGCAAGCTTTTTTGAGCAAAATGTGGTCGGCTTATTTTTAACATTTCTGTTTTCAGGAATGCTGGTTGGCTCAACATTTTCCTTAGGCATCAGTTATATGGCGGATTTAGTACCAAAAAACTTACTTCCAACAGGGAACTTATTGTGCGGCATCTTTTTCAGTGTAGGAAGCCTTTGTGGTCCCCTGCTAGGCGGTTTATTCATTAAATATGTTCAAAATATAAGTTTCTTTTACTTGATCAGTGCATTACTTCTAGCTGTCTCATGTATCATTTTCCTATTTGGAAGAAAATCACTGACTCTGGAAGAAAAGGAAAATTTATAGAAACACTTTCTCAGGCAAATTCATATCTTATGTAATAAATCTATGGTAAAATGAAAGCAAATATATATATAACTTCTATCTAGAAAACTGCTGTCATCTTATGATGACAGCTTTCGTGTTTTTTAAGGGGTATGAGGTTGATTATTTTTCTCAATTAGGAGGGGGAAATGATGAGTTCAGAAGCAAAAACACTTGCCAAAGGAATTCAGCATGTTGGATTTTTAGAAAAAATAAAACCGTATGCCGAGCTTATTGCAGCGGGGTTAAGCGGAGTCTTCATTTTGATGGGGTGGCTCTTGGATAAATATGACCATGGAGCAGAATCGATTATTGCCTATCTACTTGCTTTTATTATTGGCGGATTTGCCAAAGCAAAGGAAGGTATTGAGGAAACTTACGAAAATAAAGAATTGAATGTGGAAATGCTCATGATTTTCGCTGCCATTGGTTCAGCTATTATCGGATACTGGACAGAAGGTGCGATTTTAATCTTTATCTTTGCTGTCAGTGGTGCCCTTGAAACATATGCCATGAATAAAAGCCATAAAGAAATTTCATCGCTCATGGAATTGCAGCCTGAAGAGGCCCTTCTCATTAGCAGTGGCGATGAAAAGCGCGTTCCAGTTGCGGATTTGAGAGTAAAAGATCTGATCCTGATTAAACCTGGTGAACGGATCCCAGCAGACGGAACCATTATAAAAGGAAGCACCAACATTGATGAAGCAGCAATTACCGGTGAATCCATGCCGGTTTCAAAGGGGATTCAGGAAGAGGTTTTTACAGGAACAGTTAATATGACAGGCTCAATCACAGTCGAAGTTACAAAGGAAAGCAGTGATACTCTCTTTCATAAAATTATTGAACTTGTACAATCAGCACAAAGTGAAAAGTCTCCTTCTCAGCTGTTCATTGAACGATTTGAAGGATCTTACGTTAAAGTCGTTCTTGTAGTGGTTGCATTGATGTTCTTTCTGCCTCATTTTCTCCTGGGCTGGAATTGGCATGAATCCTTTTATCGGGCCATGATTTTATTGGTGGTTGCTTCTCCTTGCGCATTAGTTGCCTCGATAATGCCTGCAACTTTGTCGGCGATATCTAATGGGGCCAGACATGGAATATTAGTGAAGGGCGGTGTCCATTTAGAGAATTTAAGTCATTTGGAAGCTATTGCCTTCGATAAGACTGGGACACTGACTAAAGGAAAACCGGCAGTAACAGAAGTAGCTGTTTTAGAGAGCCTAGATCAAAACGACCTTTTGTGGAAGGCAGCATCCATTGAAAGTCATTCTAATCACCCGTTGGCTCAGGCCATTGTCAACTATGCAAAGAAAACAATGGGGAAAGAGCTTTTTCATCCCGACAGCATAGAAGATGTTCCTGGATGGGGTGTTAAAGCGGTTATAAATGGAGAGGAATGGAAGATTGGGAAAGCGGCGTTTATTGGCGAGGAAAAGACTGCTGAATTTGCCAATAATAAGGCCAAAGATCTGGAAGGCCAAGGAAACACAATGGTTTTTATTGAAATTAATGGTTTATTAAGCGGAATGATCGCTTTAAAAGATATCGTTAGGGAAGAAACGAAGCTTGCTATTGATCATTTAAAGCAAGAAGGCATTCACACGATTATGCTAACAGGTGACAGCGAGAAAACGGCTCAGGCCATTGCAGCGGAAAGCCATGTGGATGAATACTTTGCGGAATGTCTGCCACAGGATAAAGTCGATCAGCTCAAAAAACTCAAATCTAAGCACAAAACAGTAGCTATGGTGGGAGATGGCATTAACGATGCACCGGCACTGGCAATTGCCAATGTAGGAATAGCTATGGGAGAAGGAACAGATGTTGCACTGGAGACAGCCGATATTGTATTAATGAAAAATGATTTACCACGGATTTCTGAAGCCATTCGACTTTCGCGGCGGATGAACAAAATCATTAAACAAAACATCGTCTTTTCGATCTTAGTGATTATGACCTTAATCTCATCGAATTTCTTTCAAATCCTTAATTTGCCATTTGGTGTTATTGGGCATGAGGGCAGTACGATCCTTGTCATTTTAAATAGCCTTAGATTGTTGAAATAGCAGTGAACCGGGGAATCAGTATGATTCCCCGGGTTTTTTCAGTGATATCCGTTTGATCCGTTTGCAGATCCGGATGTTTTATTTCCCTTGCTTCCTTTGCCTTTTTGCTTTGTGCTGCCATCTTTTTTTGTATGTTTAGTCATGTAAATTTGATCCTCCCTTTTATTCAGGGCGGTAGGCCCCATGGTCATAGTTTGGACCGATTTAAATTTTTCATAAAGGGAAGTTTTTAGCAGTTTGTCCGGCTTCTTTCACTATAGAATGCATTAATTTCCCCGCCTAGAACTATAATGAAGGCTGAAATGTACAGCCATGTCATTAATACGATAATGGCTCCGATACCGCCATATGTTAAAGAATAATTACTAAAGTTACCTACATAATAAGATAACCCCAATGATGAGACGATCCAGCCAAATGTCGCAAAGGCAGCTCCGGGAATAGCGCTGCGACAGCGAAATTTCACATTTGGAGCAATCCAATACAAGCCTGTAAAAAGCAAAAATAATATGACTGCGCTTACAATCCAACTTAATGCATTCCATAGCTTGATAAATAAAGATGCTTGCCCTAATTCGGTAAACACAAAAATCCCGATTGCTCTTCCAAAGATAGGTAAAATAATGGCAAAGATAAATACAAATATCAGTCCAAACGTCAGTAAAATAGACATACCTCTTGACACAATGAAGGAGCGGCTTTCCTTCACATTATAGGCACGGTTAAACGCAACAACGATCGCGTTTATTCCCGTGGACGCTGACCAAATGGTCCCGATAATACCGAACGAAAGCAGCCCGCCATTCCGCACATTCATGACCTCATTTACCGTTTTTTCAATTAACTGCATGGCCTCGGGCGGTGCAAATTTCTCTATCACTCCAAGAATGTCCTCCTGACGAATGGGGAAATAGGGCAGCAATGTAAAAATCACGATAATCAACGGAAATAGGGAAAAAAGCAAATTATAGGCCAACTGGGCACTCAACCCTGGAAGGTCATCCTCTTGAATTCGATGCCAAAGCAGCTTAATTAAAGATGAGCGTATATTGGCTTTATTCTCCATTCCCACCTCTCCTTTTTAGATGGATTCACTTTCTTCCAGCAAGTCATCCTCGTCCATTTTTGTAAAAGAATCTTTTGTTTCCTTTATGATATCTGATACTTGCGGGGTTAATTCACGCAACTCGTCCACTTTATCAACGATATAGGAAATATCTTCGCTTACCTGTTCCATTGTTGTCCTTATTTTAGCAGCTGATTCTTTGACCTTATCGGAAATTTCTCCTGGATGGCTCAACATGTGCCCCGCCTTTTGGACTTTTTCCTTCATTACCTCGCGGGTTTGTTTATCCAATAAACTGATTGCCCCTCCAGCAATTGCGCCTAGAAGCATTCCTTTCCAAAACTGATTTTTCTTCGTCATCGTTAAACTCTCCTTCTTACTAACATCATACCGAATGTAAATAATCCCAATCTTCATTTTCCTTTATCTGAAATGGTGATGCAAGTCCTCCTAATGACTTTTTCTCCAATCTGAAGCTAAAACTAACCTAGAAACAGCAGAAAAGGATTATAATGAGTATATCCATAATTGAAAGGGTGTTACATATGAATTTATCGCAAAAATCAACGGAAAATGTGGAATTTATGATTGAAAAAATTAAAGAAAAATTAAGGGTGTTAAATTTAGGTGCCATTAAGCCTTCTCACTTTGATGAAGAAATGTACGAAGAATTAAAAGATATATATGAGTTGGTTCAAAAAAAGAACTCCTTTAGTCCGAGCGAAATGCAAGCCTTGGCAGAAGAATTAGGAAATTTAAGAAAAAGATAAAACCAGATCAAGCTGATCTGGTTTTTTACTAATCCTGCTCTGTAAGGATTTGTGGTCCATTTTTCGTAATGGCAATGGTGTGCTCATACTGTGCAGAATAAGTGCCATCAACGGTTCGAGCTGTCCAGCTGTTAGAATCCATTTGAGTAAAATACATTCCGATGTTTACCATCGGTTCAATGGTAAATACCATACCTTCTTTAATTCTTGCGCCCTTCCCAGGAAGCCCATAATGCGGAACATCCGGTTTTTCGTGAATGACAGCGCCAATTCCATGGCCAATAAAGTCACGTACCACTGAAAGACCTTCACTTTCTACATAAGTTTGAATCGCATGCCCGATATCGCCAATTCGATTACCTGGAACCGCCTGTTCGATTCCTTTATAGAGTGCCTCTTTTGTTACTTTCAATAAATGCTCAGTTTCAGGGGACACATTGCCAACTGCGTATGACCAGGCCGAATCTGCTAAAGCACCATTATGGTTAACGACCATATCAATTGTGACAATATCGCCTTCCTTTAGCGGCTCTTTTCGCGGAAAACCATGGCAAATCTCATCATTTATGCTGGCACAAGTGGCGTATTCATAGCCTTTATAACCTTTTTGTTCAGGAGTGCAATCATGCTCTTTTAAGAATTTTTCAACAAATTGATCAATTTCCCATGTTGTAATTCCTGGTTTGATTAATTTTGCAATTTCCTTATGACAAGCTGCGAGAATTTCTCCAGCCTTTTTCATCGCATCAATTTCACGTTGAGACTTAAGGACAATCATGTAAATTTACCTGCCTTTTTTTACATTTTTATGTATACTAAACATATTGGTGAGTATCATATATATTTCTTCAAAAAATAATGAATTCCTTTTATAATACCCCTTGTTAATCATTTTTTCAAAATTAATATATGTATAATAGTGTAAAAGTTCAACATTTTGTCACATTAGGACGTTCTTAATATGGTGCTTTCTTAACCTTTTTGATAGAATAATGATATATTTTATTTTTAGGTGTGTGAGATTCATGATTGGAGACCGCGTAAAAAAATTTCGCTTAGAGAAAAAATTATCACTATCCGAACTCGCAGATCAAGCAGGGGTTGCCAAATCCTATTTAAGTTCACTTGAAAGAAATCTACAAAAGAATCCATCCATTCAGTTTCTTGAAAAGATTTCTGCCGTTTTAAATATTCCAGTTGAGCATTTAATCCATGAACAAATAGACCAAACCGAGTTAGATAATGAATGGATGAAATTAGTTAAAGAAGCCATGAGTTCCGGAGTATCGAAAGACCAATTTCGCGATTTCTTAGAATTCAATAAATGGCGGAATAATCAAGGTAAAGATGATTAAATTTTCAGAAAAAGAAAAGCATTCTACAGAAAACATCATTTTTTTGTAGAATGCTTTTTTTGTTATGTACATACCAAATGCTCCCCAGTAACATTTTGATTAAGGAATTCGCGCACTTCTTCAATTGATAATCCAATTGCTCTTGCTTCCTGAATAAGTTCAAGCCATTCTTCATCGATTGCTTGTAATTCTTTCTCTGCCAACATCATTCATTTCACCCCTAAAATACCAATCGTATTCCAGGCAACCCGGCCATCATAGGAAAGATTAGCTCTTCCCCTTAGATCCTCGGCTTTGCGTCCTTACTTTTCAGCAAGTTTGCCTTTTTCTGTATCCATTTAATGCTCATTTGATTTATAGTACGATACTTTTTCATCTCTAGGACAATAGGCTTAACAATATCAGTATTTATATTATATATAGTCCTTTCATAACATTGTGTTAGATTTTGTCAAATATGTAAAATTTCGAACCTCTTTTTCCTTCAAATTCCAACATCTTTCGACATAAACTCCCCATTGGCATCACACCTTTACGTTCCTAACCCTAAATATATTCTAATTTATTACATTTATTGCTATTTCAATTGAAACATTAATTATTTTATTCATATAGAAAATGGAACCCAAATAAATATTGAACAGGAGTTTTTGTCTATTTCGTAAAAATCAGCATCTGATGTTAACTATATATAAATAAGGGAAACATTGTTATTGTTCTGAAAGGAGGAGAAGGAAGATTTGACTTTCGTCCATGTTTTAAACTATTCGATTCCTATTGCCTTTATGATACTTGGAGGTTTCTTGCTTGATTAGCTTTGCCAGCCAGCCAAAACGAAAAAAAAGCTAGCGAAGAGTAACCAGCAAGTATTGTTCCTCTATGATCGCTTAGCTTTTTTTAAATTTACTTTGTACCTTATCACCATAATTTTTAAAAATAGACGAATTGGTTTGGACGCCTCTTTTCGACATTAACTGATTAAAGCGAAGGAGTTTTTCGTTCCATTTCCTTTTTAGGTCTTCTTTTTCAATCGGGTCTTCACATTTTTTCATTAAATCTTCAATAGTCATCATTTCACGTCTAATCAGGCACTCGTCTTCCGAATAGCCTGCATTTTTTAGCAACTTATAGGCCATCCGCAATTCTTCAGGAACTCCAGATAAATCCTCGATCTTCATTGGCTTTCCAAATCCGGGAAGCTGCTCAAATTCACCTTTCTCGTAAGCCTTTTTGATCCGATCCTCCGAGAGAAGCTGAAACATATCCATGTTCATGCCTCCTTTTTCTTTATTATATCAAACCGAGTGAAATATTTTTATCATCATTTTACAGGAATTTGGGAATATTACATTAGACGAAAGGAGTGTTGAATTTGGCACGTGGAGAACATTTTAATCACAAAAATAAACACCATCCAGGCGAATTTCCTAAAAACAGCTTAGCCGAAAAGCATGCAGAACAAGCAATAGGGGATGAAGAGTTCATTGTCACCCAGGAAGCATTTAAAAATAGAACAGAAGAAGAAGAGCACCGCCAAGATACGGCCCGTGTTCTTCCTAATCAGACTGAATAAAAGGCGTGAGCTGTCTCACGCCTTCTTTACTTAATAGGTGCCTTTTTCTAAGCTTAAATCTTTAATAAACTGGGAAAACTCAATGGTTTTAAGCCATTCTGCCAGAACTTCGATATCCTTTGAAAAAATGCGGTCCTGTTTAATGGAAGATACGTGCTGCCTTCCTTTTTCGTAGAAATTTTTCGTATGGGATGACATTTTCTCCACACCGCGGAACTCGCATGCCTGCATCGCACAAATCATTTCGATAGCTAAAACTCTTCTAACATTTTGAATGATTTGGTAAGCATGTCTAGATGCGATCGTTCCCATGCTGACATGGTCCTCCTGGTTCGCGGATGACGGGATCGAGTCAACGCTTGCCGGATGTGCCAATGTTTTATTCTCGGAAACAAGTGAAGCAGCCACATACTGCATAATCATTGCACCAGATTGAAGACCTGGCTGAGGACTTAAAAATGGCGGCAGGTCATTTAGTTGCGGATTGATTAAACGTTCAATCCTTCTTTCCGATATATTCGCGAGTTCAGCCACTGCAATTTTCATGAAATCCATGGCAAGTGCAATCGGCTGTCCATGGAAGTTACCACCTGAAATTACCTTTTCCCCATCATCAAAAATAAGTGGATTATCAGTAGCAGCATTCATCTCGATTTCCAATTTTTCCTTCACATAATCAAGTGCTTGCCAGGATGCGCCGTGCACCTGAGGGATACAGCGAAGGGAGTAAGCGTCCTGGACTCTCAATTCCCCCTGCATGGTTGTAAGCAGACTGTCACTTAAGTATTGACGGATGCGAGCAGCCGTATCAATTTGCTGCTTATATCCCCTTGCCACTTGAACTTCTTCGGCAAAAGCATCAATAATTCCATTTAACCCTTCAATCGTCATGGAAGCAATCAGTTCGCTTTCATATGCCAGCAGCTCTGCCTCCAAGTATCCGATGACTCCCATAGCCGTCATCGCTTGAGTTCCGTTGATCAGTGCAAGACCTTCCTTCGCCTCAAGTGTGATGGGTGACAGTCCTTCAAGTTGTAAAGCTGTAAGTGCATCCATTCTATTTCCTTTATAAAAAACTTCCCCTTCTCCCACCAGTACTAATGCAAGATGGGAAAGCGGCGCCAAATCACCGCTTGCTCCAAGTGAGCCTTGCTGCGGAATCACAGGCGTAATATTTTTATTAACAAGGTTGATCAGCCTTTCAATCACCACTGGTCTGATTCCAGAATAACCTTTTAAAAGTGCATTGGCCCTTAACAGAACCATGGCTTTTGCCACAACCTCAGGGAAAGGTTCACCGACACCGCAGGCATGTGAGCGGATTAAATTTAACTGCAAGTCTTGAACATGCTCCTGATCAATTAATACATCACTAAATTTTCCGAAACCGGTATTAATTCCATATACTACTCTTTTTTCTGAAACAATTCGTTCTACAGCTTCCCGGCTTTTTTGTGCTGCTTCCATGCTTTTTTCAGAAGCACAAACATTCTGCTCATTGAATAAAACTTCCTTCATTTGCTTAAGTGTCAGACTATTACCTGTTAATGTAATCATTTTCTCTCTCCTCTACCACTTTAGTATAATAAAGAAAGAGGCTGGATTCCTATCTCATTAGATTTGGAGTCCAGCCTCTTTTATAGAACCTACAATATTTGCATTGATTCGATGGCGATGCCTCATACGGTATCATCCTTTTCTATTAAAACTATACTAATGATAATATTCTATGTGAAGGAAAGCCTTTCTGTCAATGAAATTTTCAGAATTTTAACACATTATCACTTTAGCAGGATAGTATATGAAAGGAAGTGCCTGTTTTAAAAAAAGGTTTGAAAGAGTCATTTACGGCCTGATTCTGCAATTTTCGAATCCATCCTACAAATTGATGGAGGGCATCTGAAATTACTGGCTAAAGTTTTTTCTTCTGACTGACAGTAGAACAAACAAGGGAACGGTGGAAAAATCAAGAACTTAAGGAGAAAAAAAGGGATTGTTACGAAGGAACGAAGTAAACGATTGAGTGCGTTGAATGAATAATAACCAATGTATCACCCGAAGATTTCCGACGGAACACGTTACGACCTTTACTCTTTAATACATGGAAGTCCATATTTGAAATCGTTCATTGTAAAGAGATCAAAAAAGAGCGATAGAATGTCATCTCAATGGCCAACGAATTGCAATTCTTCTTTGTTCTTTCCACCATGTTTCAAATGAGGTAGCCGGAAATGCTACAGCAATTAAATAATAAATTTATATAAAAAAGCTGAGTCATGTTGAATTTTTTACATGCTCAGCTTTTTTGTTAGTCGAATTTTAACCCTTTTAGCGCTTCTGCCAGCGCATTATTTACTGGTTCTTCATTATTCTGCTGCTTTAAATATTTCTGAACAGTACGTTTGTCTACTTTACCACTGGATTCTTTCTTACGGCGTTCTTGGAATGTTGATAACTTTTCACGGTAGCCACATTTACATACAAAGATTTGACCTTCACCTTCACCACGTAGTTCTAGTTTTTTCTTACATTGTGGACAGCGTGCATTTGTTACACGTGATACATTTTTTCGGTGACCACATTCACGATCTTGGCACACAAGCATTTTTCCTTTTTTACCGTTCACCTCAAGCATCGGCTTACCGCAATCCGGACAAGATTTTGTAGAGATGTTTTCGTGCTTGTATTTTTTATCACTTGCTTTAATTTCCGTCACAATTTCTTTTGTGTGCTTTTTCATTTCATTGATAAAAACATCTTTTTTTAGCTTACCTTTTGCAATTAGTTCAAGTTTTTGTTCCCACTCTGCAGTTGTAGCTGGTGAACGCAATTCTTCTGGAACTAAATCTAACAGTTGACGACCTTTTTGCGTAATGTAAATTTCTTTACCACCACGTTTTTCAATTAGAAATGAATTAAACAGTTTATCAATGATATCTGCACGTGTAGCAACAGTCCCTAGTCCTCCTGTCGCTTTTAACGTATCCACAAGCTCTTTATTGCTCGTTTGCATGTACTTAGTAGGGTTTTCCATGGCAGATAATAATGTGGCCTCTGTAAAGCGAGCAGGTGGTTTTGTTTGACCAGATGTTTGTGAAATTAATTTTGTTTTTAACACATCACCTGTTTTAATATGTGGCAGTAATTGCTCTTTTACATCATCTGAGGACTCTTCATCGTCAAAATGATTTTCGTACACTTCTTTCCAGCCAGCGTTAATGACTGTTCTACCTTTAGCAATAAATTTTTCGTTACCAATGGTCGCTTGCAATGTTAATTGTTCGTACTCATAAGCTGGGAAAAGAACGGCTAAAAAACGTTTCACCACAAGGTCATAAATTTTACGCTCTTTATCTGAGAAAGAAGAATAATTAACATATCCCTCGGTTGGAATAATCGCATGGTGATCACTGACTTTGCTATCATCAACAAACGCTTTAGAAGGCTTAATGGGTTTTTTTAACACTTTATTTGTTAGTGGACGATATTCGCTTACTCCACAAGCTTTTAGACGCTCTGGAAGCGTACTAACGATATCTGAAGATAAATAGCGAGAATCCGTACGAGGATACGTTAAAACCTTGTGTGACTCGTATAGACTTTGCATAATCTTTAATGTTTCTTTCGCCGAGTAGCCAAATAATTTATTGGCATCACGTTGCAATTCTGTTAAATCATAAAGTGCTGGAGAGAATGATTTTTTCGCTTTACGATCAATCGCTGTAACTATTGCATCTTGGCTACCAAGTGATTTTACAATGGCATCAGTCTTTTCTTTGCTAAAGCTTCTACTATTTCCGTTGGTATCTTGCCAAGTTAGTTTGACTAAATCAGTTTGCGCTTCAATGCCATAGTATGTTTGTGGTTTAAAGTTTTTAATTTCATCTTCCCGTGCAGATATCATAGCTACAGTAGGGGTCTGAACGCGTCCACAATTTAACTGTGCATTATATTTAGTTGATAAAGCCCTAGTAGCATTTAGTCCAATGTACCAATCTGCTTCAGAACGAGCTACAGCAGCATAATATAAATTTTCATATGCTTTACCAGGTTTTAAATTATTAAATCCATCTTTAATAGCCTTATCTGTTACAGATGAAATCCACAGACGTTTGATGGGTTTATTTACTTTGGATTTGGCAATAATCCATCGAGCTACTAGCTCACCTTCTCGACCAGCATCTGTTGCGATAATGATTTCATTTACATCATTACGATTTAATTGTGATTTAACGGAATTAAACTGCTTGCCGGACTGTTTGATTACTGTTAGGTTTAAACGCTCAGGTAGCATCGGTAAATCTTCTAAATTCCACTTTTGATATTTCTTATCATACGTTTCTGGATCAGCTAAGGTTACTAGATGTCCAAGCGCCCATGTCACGATATATTTATCGCCCTCTAAAAAGCCATTACCTTTTTTATTACATTTCAGCACATTCGCAATATCGCGAGCTACTGATGGTTTTTCTGCTAATACTAAGCTTTTTGCCATATCTTCATGCTCCTTTAATATCTTGTACTGATAATATAACACAGTTCTAGTACATGAAATATGGATAGGTATTAGTTCTATTTGGAAGTCATAATTGTCATTGCTTGTTTAAGTATTTCTACTTCCTGTTTTAAACGTTTATTTTCTTTTTGAATAGTGTTGAATTCTTTAAAAGAAATAGCTGATTCATCAGCATATAGCTTTATCCAAGAATAGACTGCTTTTGGTGAAACTTTATATTCTTTACCCAGTTCAGTTGTTGCCATTTCTTCAAAATGTAATTGAACAATTTTCTTTTTAAAATTACCGGTCCTAAATGCCCGGAATGCACCTCATTTTTAAAAGAACGAAATACAAAGGACGGAAAAATTCTCGTTTGCTCTAATCTAGAGTGCTCTTTCCGCAGACGCAAAGATTCGAAACTGTCGAATCGCCGCTGTCCACAATGCCATAAAAAAATGGAAATGCATGAAGGAAAAGCCGGCCTTTATTTCCAATGCCGTCCATGTAATGTTTTGGAAATGGCAGAAGAAAAGAAAAAGGCTGTCAATAAACGGGAGGAACGAAAGCTAGTTCAAAAGTACACGCAAAAAGATGATTTTGGTACTAGCTTGGGAGACCTGCTAAAACAAGCCCTAAAAGAAAACGAATAATGAAAGAAGATAGGTACAGTGTGCCTATTTTCTTCTTGTTTGGACCTCCTTCCTAATAGTATGATGGAATTATAGGAAATTTTTTGAAATGAGGATTTAATGATGAAAATTAGGGATTGGGATTCTAATTTAAAGGTTCGCTTATTTGGCGAAGCTATGATGAACATCAACTATTGGATGTTTTTCCCCTTCTTATCAATTTATTTTTCTGAAGCTTTCGGTAAAAATAAAACAGGCTTTTTATTAGTATTTTCACAAATATTTTCTGTCATTGCGAACCTTTTGGGAGGGTATTGTGCGGATCGTTTTGGGCGGAAACGGATGATGGTACTGTCGGCAATCGGGCAAGGACTTTCTTTCCTGGCTTTTTCCGCGGCCAGTTCCCCGTGGTTTCAATCTCCTTGGATTGGCTTCGTTTCCTTTGCGGCTTCAGGTGTATTTGGTGCCCTTTACTGGCCGGCAAGCCAGGCAATGATCGCAGATTTAGTAGATGAAAAGCACCGCAGTAGAGTGTTTGCCATTTTTTATACGCAAATCAATATTGCCGTAGTAATCGGCCCGATATTGGGGTCCATTTTTTTTGCGCAATACCGCTTTCAGTTGCTAATGATTGCAGGAATTGTTTGCCTTTTATTAGGCCTGATTTTAACAAAGTGGGCAAGAGAAACCGTACCGAAGAAAGTAATGGAAGATCCTGCGGTTGATGGAAAATGGTATTATTTTCTAAGAAATCAATTGATGGATTATAGTTTAATTATCAAAGACAAAACCTTCCTATTATTTATTATCGCTGGTGTATTGGCCGGTCAAACATTTATGCAGCTGGACTTATTGTTTCCTGTTTATATTAAAGACATGATAACCCGGCAAAATCTATTATCCATTGGAAATTGGTCGTTCAGCCTAAATGGCGAGCAAGCATTTGGGCTGATTTTGGCTGAGAATGGCTTGCTTGTATCACTGCTTACTGTTCTTGTCACAAAGTGGATGGACCGATTGAATGAACGAAATGTTTTTGTACTTTCCTCCATTGTTTACGCACTGTCCATTATTATTTTTAGCCAAACCCATTGGATTTGGGGCTTTATTTTCGGAATGGCTGTATTCACCTTTGCGGAATTAATGGGTGCCGGTCTGCAGCAAAGTTTTATTTCCAAGATTGCCCCAGAGCATATGCGCGGACAATACTTTGCCGCGGCCAGTTTACGTTTTACCTTCAGTCGGACCATAGCCCCAATGGCGATTCCCATGACCGTTTGGGTCGGCTATGGCTGGACTTTTGTTGTCCTATTTATCATGGCAATTGCGAGCGCTGTCTTCTACTGGCTGATGTTTTATTCTTTTAAAAAGAGCTCTTTACATGTGGGATCGTAAAATCATACGATCCTTTTTTATTTCACTTTTTTCAAAAAATTGTACTAATTTATTCACATCTACCCCTTTTAATATTATAATTATGTTGTTAATACTTTCTAAATTAAAGAGGTGGTGGAATCAATGGAATTATCTCAATTCATGGCTCCTACTTCATTGTCCGGAATAATTACTTTTGTCGTGCTATTTTCTGCAGGTGTTTATTTCAATATAAAAGTATATGGAAGTAAATTACAGTAAAGCAAACTCGCTTTACTGTTTTTTTTTGGGGACAATTTCCGAACAAGACTCTCGGTTTCTTTTTCCTATTAAAAGCGCTACAATATTTAATGAAGAATTTGCCAAAGGAGACAAAAATATGAGCAATTTTCAAACAAACCTGGAAAAATATGCAGAGCTTGCTGTTAAAGTAGGCGTCAACATTCAAAAAGGGCAAACATTAGTGATAGGTGCTGCATTAGATGCTGCTGAGTTTGTCCGTCTTATTGTCAAAAAAGCATATGAAGCAGGGGCTTATAATGTGATCGTTAACTGGAACGATGATGTGGTTTCCAGAACAAAATACGCGCTGGCTCCTGATGAAGTGTTTAACGAATATCCTGAATTGCGGGCAAAAGAGCAGGAAGCTTTTGTGGAAAAAGGTGCCGCATTTATGTCTGTTGTATCACAAAGCCCTGATTTATTAAAAGGAATCAATCCAGAGCGGATTGCCAATTTCAATAAAGCGGCGGGAAAAGCACTTAGCAACTATCGGAAGGCCATCCAATCAGACAAAGTAAGTTGGACGGTTGTCGCGGCCGCTTCACCAAAATGGGCTGCCAAAGTATTTCCGGATGCACCGAAAGAGCAGCAAGTTGAGAAGCTTTGGGATGCCATTTTTAAAGCAGTGCGGGCAGATACGGAAAATCCAATAGAAGCATGGAAAAAGCATGATGAAAACTTGCATGAAAAGGTCCGTTATTTAAATAATAAGCGTTATGCCAAGCTGCATTACCGTGCACCTGGGACTGATTTGACCATTGAACTGCCCAAAAATCACCTTTGGGTAGGCGCCGGCAGCGTTAATGAAAATGGCGTGGAGTTCATGGCCAATATGCCGACAGAAGAGGTTTTTACCGTACCTTTTAAAACAGGTGTTAATGGTACCGTTGCAAGTACAAAACCGCTAAGCTACGGCGGAAATATCATTGACCGTTTTTCAATTACTTTCGAGAATGGTAGAATTGTCGGCGTAAAAGCTGAGGAAGGCGAAGAAATTTTAAAACATCTGGTAGAAACAGATGAAGGTTCCCATTATCTTGGAGAAGTCGCACTTGTCCCTTACGATTCACCGATCTCAAAATCCAATATTCTATTTTTTAATACATTGTTTGATGAAAATGCCTCTAACCACTTAGCAATTGGCAGTGCTTATGCATTTTGCATCGAGGGAGGCAAGAAAATGTCTTCTGATGAGTTGAATGAAAACGGACTTAATGAAAGTATCACTCATGTGGATTTCATGATTGGCTCAGCAGAAATGGATATTGACGGCATTACACCAGATGGAAAAAGCGAACCAATCTTTAGAGCTGGAAACTGGGCATTTTAACACTTAAGACAAATAAGAGCAGGATTAACTTATCAAGACCTAAATGATTAAAGGACATTGCTGATTTTCTGAACTTGTTGATTAGGACGGAAATCAACAGCCCAGTTTAACACAGCCTGAAAATAAAGAAGATCACATATTAATCGTGGATAATATGTGATCTTCTTTTATTCTAATAAAGCACCCGATTTTAGAAGAGCCAAGGTATTAAGTACCAAAATCTTCTTTGTAAATTATTTTGTCAAAATACGTAATAACACATCTACATCTGGTAACCCATACTCTTCATCAATCACTTCTTGAGTAAGAAGACTGTTGATGATGGTAAAATACCAAGACAACATCCTTCGGGGTTCGCCTAGTGAAAATTCACCCGATTCCTGTCCTTTAACGAAGATAGGAATTATTGGATCGATCAGAACATTTGTTGAAAATTCTTCAAAGATCTGTGTGGCCTTTTCGGGAACATCATTATCTTTACGTGCACGTTCAATTAACATAAAGGCATACATATTGTTCTCATCAAGCATGTTTTTCGTTAAGGTTCTAATTTGTTCAAAAGGTGTTCCTGGTAAGTATCCAATAACCTCGAGTTCCCTTCTTGCTTCTTCCATCAATTCTTGGACGAGAGTGATGAAAAGTTCCTCTTTAGAATTGAAATAACGGTAAATTAATCCCTCACTAATACTTGCTTCCTTAGCAATCACGCTCGTTTTCGTTCCTGTATATCCTCTTCGCGCAAACATTTTAAGCGCCGCTTGTTTTATCTGCTCCCTGCGAACGTCACAGATTTGATTAAGCTGCTGCTGTCTATTTAATGGAGACACCCTTTCTACCTCCGGATCTAAAAAATGGCATAATCTTATATTATTAATCGATAGAACTTCTTCAACAAAATGGCCATTAACATAAGGAAAGAGCGCAATTCTTACTATAGAATTGCACTCTTTAGTTGAATAATCTCTTTTTATTCTCATAAACATATTGAAATCCATATAAGAAAAAAGCCTTGTAAAAAAAGTATAGGAAGAATTGAGATGCATTTAGTCGAACTAATTTAAATAATTTTATCTTTTCAAATAAGCTTTTGGCTAAAAGTGTAAAAATTAATTGAAAAAGAGCATTAAGCATGATAAATTTTTTGAAATTTCCGTATGTCCATTTTAATGTCCATAAGGCCACCGCCAACATTGGACCTATTAAAAAAGGAAATTCATTATAAAAAAAGGAATGTGGTTTATTATAAAAAAACCACCATCTACGTTTCTTTCCAATCGGAACATCAATACAATTTATTAAAAACACAAAGAGAAAAGCCGGAAAAAATCTCTTTATACTTCGCCAATCCAAAAAAGAAACTGTAACCAATGAGAGTAATATCATTGCAATATTAAATAACCACTTATTTTTCATTGACATATTAATACCCCATTTTTTAAAAGGAATCATTAAACTTATAATATCTCCATAATTATTTAACTATACAGACCTTTCTTTCGTTTAAGTACTAAACTTCACAAACTCATATCATCATAAATGTCCATTTGTTTTAGGAATTTTTACTCAACAATTCGGTCTTTTACAAAAAGAAAAAACGCAATCCTTGCTTAGGAAAAGCGCCTAATTGTTGAATATTCACTAATTATTGTAGCTGTCAGTATCCTACAACCACTATTTTTATACTAATGTCAATTAGTCTCAAGTCTGCATCTCGAAGGTCTTATTCAATAAAATACAACCTCTAAAGTTTTAGTAATATTCAATCGGAACTTCTAAACCAAATTGTCGGTAAAGTAAAGATACATCATGACGATCTTCTTCGTCAGGCACATAGCCCCTATGAAATTCAAGTTTGCGCCCGATTCTAGAAAAAGACTCGTATAGTTTCAGAATAAAAAAGTTTTCATTAATAATGGGCATTTAAAAACTCGTTAATTTTATTGTTAATTACCATTATTAACCTTATATTTTGGTTTTTTTACAGAGTTTCAATCTTTTTAATTTGGAACTTCCATAAAGTTATAAATCACGTTTTCGAGCTTAAAATAAAAACCCTTGGTTAAACGTCGCCTTCCATGACTTTACCAAGGGTCTTTACGGTTATAACTTTACTTTAAAGGACTGTTCATTTACCAACTATCTTTATTTCTTTAATTGGATAAAAGACTATATTTGTAGTTCCTATAACCTTTTCTATTGGAATAGCTCCGATCACTCGACTGTCCTTGCTAATTCGTCTATTGTCACCCATTACAAACAAATGACCTTTAGGGACTACATCACTTCCAACTGCAGTGTCCTTTAATGTGAACGAATATGTTAATGGCCCATTATCTTTTTTTTCTTTTTTATATTTATCTAAATACGGTTCTTCATATGGCTTTCCGTTTATATACAAGATATCGTTTTTATATTCTATATGGTCTCCAGGTAATCCAATTACACGTTTTATATAATCTTCATTTTTAGTAGCATGAAAAACAATAATATCGAATCGTTTTGGTTCTCCTATTTTTGATACAATCATATGATCATGGTCTTTCAAAGTAGGCTCCATTGAAGCACCAAGAACTGTAGCTGGTGAGAAAAAGCAACGAACTATAAATGCTAAGATTAAAGCAATAAAAAGTGCCTTAACCCATTCCCAAATCTCACTTCTATTTTCAACCATTTTTACACCCTCTTGAAAATTTTATAATTTACGATTTTAGTACATATTGATCCACCCAATAAGGCAACAAAGATTGCTACCCAAGTCCATACAGGCTTTCTTCCTCCTCCTCTAGCGATACTTTGTTTTTATATAGACTTAATCAAAGTTTCTGTAAGAATATTTGTTTTATATTCGATAACTCTCATATAAATTTCAATAACAACAGTTGTACTTATAATTTTCAATGTTTTTTTACTTTGGTTTATCCCTTTCTTAAAAAAGCGACAAGAACGTTTATATATGTAAAATTTTAAAAGCTTGGTCATCTCATTCATATCTTAACCAAGGGAAAAGAATGGGGAATAACGTTATGGTGTTGTAAAATCAAAGAGATATCCCATAAATCCTCAGCTTGTCTTTTAATTGCTATCGATTATCCTCGTAAAAACCTAAATGTAGATGATCTTTATCATCATATTAAATATCCATAAGGAACACCTCTATCTGCAAATAAAATCAAAAATTCTTCTTCAAGTAAACTGTCATTTAATTAAAAAGCCGGCAATAGTAGCCAGCTCTTCAAGTAATGAAGTTATCGTTACTGTATATAAGGAACTGAACCAGCACGCATGATAACATAACGGCCGTCTATTTTTTCGACAGCCATGTAGATTTGATTTCGGCCATTTACTACCGGTGCAATGGAATTCTTTGGTTTAACGGCATTATAATGTACGGTATACTCTACTGTTCCACCTCTTCTCCCTGACACAGACATATCTATAAGACTTACTGATTTTACCCCTTTCATAAGCAAATGAGCGGAGAAATGAGATATTAGGGATTTGGTAATCTGTAGATCGGCCAGCGCTTGATTACTGTTTGCGTTGGCAAAAAACAGTTGGATTGCTTCCTTGTCAGTGGAAGCAGTGATTCGTTTCGCGGTTATATATCTATTTTTCCAATAGCTGTTAGTGAGAGAATTCTCCCTGATGCCTCGAGTGGTTAAAGCGATAAAGGTGTTATTTCCTTTATAGATACCAACAAAGGAAACTCCCTTCCCACTTGTATTGAAAAACAGCAAGTCGCCTGGCTGCAACTGGCTTTTGGTAACCGTTAGCCCTACCTTCTCCTGATCCCTTAATACACGGGGAAGCTGAACTCCATACACGTTTTTAACAACATAGGAAACGAATCCGAAAGAATCGACCAGCTTTTTTTGATAGTATTTGCTGTTTTCGAGGCCTGCTGCATATGAAACCAGCGGACTAGTAGTAGGCACTCTCTGGATTGTTGCGGCAGAAGCCGGTTTCGCAGAAATCATTTCGGCAGGCATCGCCATAAGGACTCCTGCTAAAGCTGGCACCAATAAAATACGCGGACTAAATTTTCCCACTTACAATTACCTCCTGTTTAACTATTAAATGGAAATCAATAAGTATATAGACGAAATGCCTCTCTATAAAGTTTCTACTTTTTTAATCTTTTTTTAATAAATCACAAAAAAACGAATTAACAACCTCTTGAATTATTAATTTATAAAATAACTCCGAACGAAAATCGTCGGAGCTTTTCACCTTAGTTGTTTTCCAGCCCCTTCCTTCAAGGAAATTGGGGAAAAACAACTTTTTTATTTAGTTACTGCAGTAACTTCGATCTCCACCGCCATCATGCAAAAGAACTGGTACCAATTCATTTTAAAGAACTCAATAAACGCATTGACACTATTGTTCAGGCTTATGTACAAGCGTTAAAAGACCACCGTTAAATGATAGTCTTTTATTATACTAATGCCCGAAGTGCGGAAAATCATTAATCAAATCTTATCGAAAATAGATTACCCATTAGCAATAGTGAAACTGTATTTTTAAACTAACAATTGCACTCTCCTGCTCCTGTGCTCACAATCGCAGAAAATACTGGATTGAAAATGCTGGCGGCGATATTTGTTACGGAGTACTCGCTTATTTGCACTTCGTACGTGAAGGATTCGCCGTAATGATTATCTAAACAATCACAATAGCTAAGGACAAATGGTTGAACCATAATAAGTTCACTTGACCTTGTTGAGATTACTTGTATTAAATTGACTGTCCATTCTTCTAATACTTTTGTTTGCCCTGTCCGTCTCGACTTGCGAATAAGCTGGAAAGAAATAGTTCCATTAAAGCCAAATCCGCTTGCAATCCTAACCTCAAACATAGATGAATAATTGATTAGAATACATGGCTTCTTCATTCTGTCCGTATTCACTTGTAAATGTGCCAATCGAATCGGCAGTTTTGTTATTCTGTTCGGCACATGGACATTGACAACATCCCCACAAGTTAAAGAAGGTGAGTCTAAAGTTTTCATAAATATCTTTGACTTTTTCGAGTTAAATACTTGAGCCGTCATACTAACCTGCTTAATGTCATACGATGATTGCTCATCGACATTCACCCTCACCAATTCCATTGTATAGGTGTAGTCTTCCCTTGAATGATTAGGTAAACAATCACAGTATCTAAAAACAACCGACTCATCTAGTATAATCGCGGAAGGAAAAAACCGGCGAAACGGCCACTCATTTAGGATTTCTTTTGTAGAATTATGGTGACATGTTCTTACCAGTCTAAAGACTAAATTATTAAATCCTCCCGGTGATAGGATTGAATTGATAAAAGTCGAAAACGTTATGAGAAAACAAGATTCATGAAAATCATTCCTAACACTGGTTACTTGTGCCAATGGCACAGGCGGCTCTTCGTTCGTTAACTGTTGTGGCAATGCGGGATGGAAGACTCGGCCACAATCTGCATAGGCTTCCATTTCTGCTTTTGGATGAAAAACTAGTTTTTCCAAATATGGACTTTCAAGCTTTCCTAATCCAAACTTTTCACATTGCGTTTTTTCCTTGCTTAAAAGTGTTGCTGTAAAGGACTCATTGGTATTGCTTAATACGTCCGTGTTATATGTTTTAATTTCCGCAATTTCAAATCGATAAGTGATCATATACGATTCAGAACCGCCAAGGCAATCGCAATAGCTAAAGACGTTCGGCTGAGTCGTATCCAAATCACCCACAGAAGCGATATCGATCTCAAACTCCCACGTTTGTAATATTTGAGGATATACATCAGAATCACTCTCCCGAACAAGACGATATAAGATATAAATCTGCGGACTCTGTCCCAATACGAGAAATCGATTAAACTGAGAGAATTGCAGCAGTACACAAGGGTCCTTGACTTTTCTTGGATCGACTATCACTTCTCCCAAAACAAGCGGTGGTTCATATGGAGCCAACTGTAGCGGAAGATCACCATTCATTACTTTCCCGCACTTCACATAAGATGGGTAACTCTTTCTTTGCATTTCTAAACTCCTTTTTAAAAATACTTATTACATCGGCTTGTACATACTATTCAGCGGGTATAAAACAGTGTAGGCTATCTTATCTGACCTCCATTAAAAAGGCTAAGAAACACAAATGTTCCTAGCCATGAGATTGATGGATAGATTCCATAAACGTAAATAGAGGTACTATCGTATATAGGAAGATTCTTTGCTTTCACCCCGAAATTCATTTTATTTGTTACATTTACATTGTCGTGTTATTCTAATCAGTGTAGTTAATATTTTTTATAATAAATTGGAACCGGTTCCTTCGTTATAGGAAAAGATTCAATTAGTATAATTAATGTTTTACAGGAGGCCATTTATAATGTTTAAAGGTTTATTTAAAAAAATGAAAGTGGAAAATGATCCTTTTATACAAATGCCATTAGAGGGAGAAATAATTCCAATTGAAAACGTTCCTGATCCTGTTTTTTCTCAAAAAATGATGGGAGATGGATTCGCAATTCAACCTACAAATAACACAATTATTTCTCCGGTAGACGGTGAAATAATCAGTGTATTTCCAACTAAACATGCCATTTCATTAAAGGATCATGTTGGACATGAAATTTTAATTCATGTAGGTCTTGAAACTGTTAACTTAAAAGGGGAAGGCTTTACTTCATTTGTAAAAGATGGACAGAAAGTTAAAAAGGGACAAAAGCTTTTAGAAGCTGACTTTACATCTATTAAAAACAAGGTTCCATCCATCGTTACCCCAGTTGTATTTACAAACTTGAAGGAAAATGAAAAAATTTTGATTAATGAACAAGGAATAAGAATTGATTAATGCACGATAAGGTAAAAAAAGCCCAATTTCTCCATAAATTCAAAGAAAATTGGGCTTTTTCGTTTCTTCGTTAAAACGTTCGATTATCGAATAAGTTACTGCATATTCTATTCGAACTGTACACAAGACATCATACATTAAATCTTCCCATAACAACGGTGTTGTAATATTGGCCGTCGGAAAGGATTTTGTCATTTTTTAGAATGCCTTCAATTTTAAAACCAAATTTTTTATAAAGGTTTATCGCTTTTTCATTTGTTTCAAGAGCATTTAAGGTTATTTTTTTAATTTCGTTTGAGTCAGCCCAAGCAATGGACTCCTTTAAAAGATTTTTGCCAATGCCGTAGCCCCAATAATCTTTTAAGACACAGACTCCAAATTCTACTTTGTGAGCAAATCGTTTTAAAAGATTTCCTTCACATCTTGAAAATCCGACAATCCTATCATCCACTATAGCAACTAAAAAAAGGTTTTTTTTATTTTCTGTATCAGTTTTGATTAATCGTTTAAACCCTTGAACATCTATGTATGCCTCACCTTTTTCTCTGTCGAGGTTTTCAGTCTCTCCATCAATCTGTAATCTAATTTCAGACAAATCCTTGGCATCTTTCTGTATTGCAGATCTAATTATATAGGTCGTTCCCTTAACATTAAATTCTTTCTGGCTAATTTTCATCTCATATTCCCCCTCACGATTTATTTGTTCTATCATTATATTAGATAACAACATGCTTGAACTTAATAATCTGCATTGTTTTCGTCTAATAATCATTACCAAACAGACTTCTTATTAATTTCTCGTTAATAAAAATAAAGGCACCTTCCTACAGGAAAGCGCCCTTTAATGGTTAGTTTATGTTACTCTTTTAATCCTTTTATTAAACAACAAGCTACTTATGATACTCTTCACCATTTCATTCTATTTAAGAGGCCGAAATCTATAATTTTAATGGCTGCCCCTCAAATGCTTTAACCTCTAATGGTACAGTCAAAAAGCTCTTCGCATTTGCTACAAACTTGGTAAAGTGCTCGCTTGAGTTATGACTGGAAACAGCTTGCATATCCTGCCAAACTTCCACCATCATAAATACATTTTCATTTTCTGTATCCTTTTGAAAGAGAAATGAAATATTTCCGGTTTCATTTCTTGAGGCAGCAATTAAGGGCTGAATTTCCTCTAGAAACAAATCCTGTTTAACTGGATTTATATGGAATGTTGCATGAATAATAATCATCGAATGTCAATCCCTTCTTATTTACATTTCATTACTTCCATTGCGCGACTTGACCAATAGGCAGACGCACGGATGGATGTCCGTTATCTGCTGCTTTACCAATAGAGATTAACATAACTGGAACATAACGGTCTTTATCCAATCCAAATGCTTCTGCAATTTTGTCTTTTTCATATCCACCTATTGGATTTGTATCGTATCCATAAGCGCGGGCAGCAAGCATGAACTGCATGGATACAAGTCCGCCATCCACTAAAACAATTTCTTTCATAGCTTCACGTGAAATTGTTTCAAGATAGCCTGAAAAGGAAGCATGAATTCGTTCTTTTACTTCTAAAGGCATAAATCCCTTCTCTACAGCTGCGCCGTAGATTTCTTCAAATTTCTCAAAATTATTCATATCACCAAAAACAGCAATAACTGCTGATGATGTTTCAACTTGAGTTTGGTTAAAACGTGCCAGTGGAGCTAGTGTTGCTTTTGCCTCAGGACTTTCAATCACAAGAAAGCGCCATGGCTGCATATTAACAGATGAAGGAGCAGTTGTTGCTAAAGTAAGAATTCCTGTCATTTCTTCATGGCTGATTTTTACGGATTTATCATAATTTTTAATGGAACGGCGTTCTGTCACAATTTTATTAAAATCATTCGTGATTTGTGCTGTAGTCATAGAAGTCATTGTTTTATTCTCCTCTTTTCATATTGAGTATTGTTTATACTATTTGATTTCTTTAATTACTATTATTCACTTTGGACAGAAATATTATAAAGTGTCTAAAATGTTAACAGACTATAACCTTACTCCACTTTCTTTTAGTTGTAAACTGAAAAGAATTGGAATATCAGAATTTAATGTATCCCATTGGATTATGATATACTTTCCTGATAAAGGGAGTGGTAGTTTGAAAAAAATTGCACCTGATGAAAGACGGATGATGAGAAAAGCCTATGCAAAACAGTTAATCCAAGTCGTTCGGACTCAAGGATTCCTTTCCCTTACCATTCAAGATATCGCAAAAGCGATGAATTTAAGCCGTGCTTCCTTGTATAACTACTTTTCATCGAAGGAAGACATTATTATGGAGCTGACTAATCTCTGTATTGATTATATAAATGAAGCTGGCCAAACCATTTCCAATGAAGAGGTATCTTATCCGCTTCGTTTCCAAAATGTGTTTGAACAAGCTGTTTTTTCAGCTGTTTATGCTTCAGATATTTATTTAACTGATTTAAAAAGAAGCAGTAGGCATCTCTATGAAAAAAAAATGCAATCAAGAAAAGAACAACTATCTGCCATTCATACATTTTATCGAAATGGCATGAATGCAGAAGTTTTTAATCAATTGAATCCCTCCATATTAATTATTCAGGATGAAACTGTACTAAGGAAATTGGTGAATACATCCTTTTTAGTGGAAGAGGAATTGTCATTGAAACAGGCTTTATTCGATTATTATGTTGCGAAGAAAACCCAGGTCCTAACCCCCAAGTACTTGCAAAACACGGAAAATGAAGATATTAATGAAATGGTGGAAACCATCCTCAAAAAGCTCTCAGCCATCTAATGACTATAGAAAAGACTCTTACGCGATGGTAAGAGTCTTTAGTAGTTTTTGTTTGCACCTATACGTTTTTAAACAAGCTTAATATTTTCTGTTGAATTCTGTTTAAAATGGTTGATATTCTTTGGACGCTCATTTTGTTTCACTTCGATTCCCTGTGCAGCAAATTTTTGAAAAAACGGTAGCGACTAATTCGTAAATCGGTTGATGAATTGATTGACCAGTACAAGCTAAAACAATGAAAAAACTTGTGTATAATAAAATTAGAAAGTTAGATTTATAAAGAAAAAATAATCCCTTCAATGTCAGACAGTACTGTTTTTTTAACTCTCTAACATTGAAGGAATGAAAATCATATGTAACTTTTTTAATAGACAAATTCTTTTATCAGTGTTTTTAAATCCTCTGCCATCTCAGAAAGAGACCTTGCTGAAGCTGAAACCTGCTCGGCTGATGCTTGCTGTTCCTGAGTTGAGGCGGCCACTTCTTCAGAAATAGCAGCATTGTCCCTAGCGATATTTGCAAGTCCATTTGCAGTTGCGGTCACTTCTTGAATCCCAGCGGATATATGTTGTACAGTATCCGAAATTTCCTCCATTTTAGGCGTCATTTTTCTCATACTGTTCATGATTTCATCAAATTTTCGAATGGTTTCTGATGAAATTTTAATCCCATCCTCTACTTCTTCTGTTACTTTACCCATAATTTGGACGGTGTTGTTTGTATCATTTTGTATTCCCTTAATTAGTTCAGATATTTGTTTTGCTGAAGTTTGAGATTGTTCGGCTAATTTGCGCACTTCGTCGGCAACTACAGCAAATCCCTTTCCGTGTTCTCCAACTCTTGCGGCCTCGATAGCAGCATTTAATGCTAATAAATTGGTCTGGTCGGCTATTCCACTAATCATATCTAATATCGCCCCAATTTCTTTAGAGCGTTCGTCTAATGACTTAATCATATTATTGGATTCATGTACAGAATCAGAAATGGAGTTCATCTGTGCCATTGTACGATGGACCGACTTCCCACCTTCTTCAGCTTGTTCACATGCTTTTGCGGAAAGTTCTGTGGCAACACCAGAATGGTCCACAATTTGAATCATTCCCTTTGTCGTTTCTTCTAAGAATTTCACATTACTTTCGAGTCCGCTTGTTTGTTTCTCTGCCCCACTTGCTACTTCTAGAATTACCTTCGCTACCTCTTCAGTAGCAGCATTAGTTTGTTCTGTACTAGCTGCCAAATGTCCTGTATGAGAGGCAACTTGTTCAGCACTCACCTCTATTTTTTTAATAAGATTACGGAAGTTGTTTTGCATACCGTTAAAAGCTTTACTCAATTCACCAATTTCATCATTGGATTTGACATGAATCTGTTCGGTTAAATCTCCGCTACTCATTTTCAATACTTTATCTTTCAGGTTTCGAATTGGTTTAATGAAAGATCCTACCAATAGAAAAATGACACTCCCGCCCATTATCAAAGAAATTAACACAACTAAAAAAGTTCGGTTGAAGATAGGCGAGGCGGCATCTGAAGCATCAGTTATCAACATCGTTCCAGCCAGTTTCCAACCCGTTAATTCATTAGTTGTAAATACCATTTCTTTATTTTGGCCCTTCCAAATGTATTGAAACTTCCCACTGTTACTTTGGTAAAGCTTATCAAAAAGCGATTCTTTTGCTTCACTTCCTATTTTTTGAGTAGGGTGAACGAGATATTGTCTTTCCTTGCTTAATAGGAATGCATAACCGTTCTCACCAATCTTTATACTGTTCGTCATTTTGCTTATAGCGTTAAGGCTTAAATTAATTCCAATTACTCCTGAGTTGTCCTGTAATGTTTTAGCAATCGTAACCGTCATTTTTCCGGTAGAAGCTGCAATATATGGGGGAGTTATAATAACTTTGCCACTATTTTGTATTGCTTGTTGGTACCAACCCCTCTTTCTTGGATCGTAACCACTTGGAAGCTGCTTTCTCGGAGATTCAATCATCAATCCAGTCATTGTCCCTACATAAATACCTTGTACTTCTGGGTGAAGGTTAACATAACGATCAAGGTACTTTCTGACTTCCGGGCTATCTTCACCTTTATAAAGATGAGAATTAACGATATTTGAAAAAAAGTCGGCATCAGTAAATTTTGGATTTAAAAAATTATTGATGTTTGAATTAAGTAAATCCACATTCGTAGAAGCCGTGTTTAATATCTGATTTTCCATTTCAGATTTGGCACTATTATAGCCAAGAATTCCAATTGATATGGATGGTATAATAAGAATAAGAAAAAAAGCAATGCTAATTTTGGCTTTTAAACTGATATTTAGATGTTGTAATTTCAAAGCTGGCATCTCCTTAATGAATTATTGAATAAATTGATATAAGATTTACTTACCATTTATCGGTCCAATATCCATTTTGTTTAATTAATTCCATAAAACCCACACCTTTCAAAATAATACGTTATCTTCCATCAAATGAGGACAGCGCCACTCGATAAAAAAGCTGTTGAAAAGTATAAAACCATCTGAAAACGTGGGTTTAATAAAATTAGAAAGTTAGATTTAACTTTAAATGAATCCATTTCATAATTCCCTTTTTAAAAAAAGTCTAGATCTTCCCTAACGGAACCAATTTTTTAAAACTACGCTACTTGTTGTTGATGACATTCTAACAATTTTCTGATACGATCTACTGCTAATTTTGAGGCATTAATGGGGGGATTCCGAGATAACTCCAAAAAGCGCCATACAGATGTAGAAAAATGTAAATAGATTGCAAAAATCCTCTTTAAGCTGTTTTAAACTCTACCTCTAGCTTTCCGTATAAGACTTCCTTTAAAATGACAATAAAGTTATTTAATTTTAAAAGCTCAGACAAGCATAACCCCGTTCTAAATTTAGGACGGGGTTAAAAAATATAACTCTAAGGTCGTTTTAAAAATTTAAGTTTTATTCAACAAAAGCGCCCGATCGTTATTGAAGGGGGACCAATAGCAAAACGTGAATTTACAATGTTTTTACGCTTTAGAATTTCCCTTAATGTAGTAAGTGCTATTTTTTGCCACTTAATAATCATACGAAATTATAGTATCATAGTCTTATGACTTTTTACTTAAAAGGTGTTTGTGATTGAATGGATTTGAAGTTCTTAATTGTTTGATGTAATTATGAACTTGATTTTTCCTGTATCAAGATAAGCAACCTGGAGGAAAAGGAATAAATGTATCGAGAATCCTAAGTTAGTTCCAAGTTTCGAATCGAGCGATTGGATTCATCGGAGGATTCACAGGCGATTTTCTCTTATCTAAGCTAGCTGAAGAACATATCTCTACTCATTTCATTTAAATGGAAGCGGTTACACGTTTCAATATTAAATTAAAAGCGGAAGAAGAAACGGAAATAAACGGCGTGTCCCCGCATATATCATCCCAACAGTGGGAAGAATTACTCTCCCAATTAGATGGATTAGTAGATGGAGATTTTATGGTTCTATCAGGTAGTATCCCTTCTTCATTAAATGAGAATGCGTATTCTGACATTGCAGAATATCTGTCAAACAGAAACATCCACAAAATCTATGGGCGGAAATTAGTGGAACAAGGAGAAAAAAGTTAAAATTACAGTTAGAGGTGGAATATGAGAGAGTTTTTTGATTCCAGTTTGGTTCTGATGGATTTAACATCCACCGATAAAGAGTCAGTCATCAATGAATTAATTGATGCACTCGATCGTAATGGGAATTTATATAATCGAGAAGAATACAAAAAAGCCATTTTGCTAAAAGAATCCCAAGCAAGTACCGGCATTTCAGACGGGATTGCGATTCCCCATGCAAAAACAAGTGCTGTTAAAACGCCTGCTGTCGTTTTTGGTCGGTCGGTTCAAGGTATTAACTTTGATTCCCTCGACGGAAAAGACAGTCACCTGTTTTTCATGATTGCAGCGGATGAGAACATGGATGATACTCATTTAAAAATGCTTGCTTTTCTTTCTAGAAAACTACTGGATGTATCATTCCGTCAAACTCTTTTACAGGCGAAGACTTCAGAAGAAGTTTTATCCTTTCTTCAGACGATGGTTTCATATGAAGGCGCTTTAAATGTATCAAATGCTAATGGAAAGAAAATTATCGCAGTAACGGCTTGTCCTACTGGTATCGCTCATACCTTTATGGCAGCTGATAAACTTATACAAACAGCATTAGAATTAGGCTATGAAATCAAAGTGGAAACAAACGGTGCGACTGGCGTTGAAAATCGTTTAACAGAAAAAGATATAGAAGAAGCTGATGGTATCATAGTCGCTGTGGGTAAGACAGTTGAAATGAATAGATTCCATGGCAAAAAGGTCGTTCAGGTTCCTGTAACCGATGCGATAAAGAAACCAAAAGCTCTAATTGAACAATCTTTATCAGTAAGAGCTCCTGTATATGTATCGAGTCAATCAGGTACTGATCATTCTGGTCATAAGAATCAACGTGTAGGCATCTATCGCCATCTTATGAATGGGGTATCAGAAATGTTGCCATTCGTTATCAGTGGCGGTATCTTGATTGCGATTTGCTTCTTGTTTGGGCATAAATCGTTCGATAAAACAGACCCATCTTATAATGCATTCGCGGCAATGGTCTTTGAGATTGGGGCTAAACATGCTTTTGCTCTAATGGTTCCTATCTTAGCGGCGTTTATCGGACGAAGTATTGCAGATAGACCTGGGTTTGTCGCTGGTATGGTAGGCGGTTCAATTGCTGCAACAGGTGGTTCAGGCTTCCTTGGCGGGATTATTGCCGGCTTCTTAGCGGGTTATTTAGCCCTTGCTATTAAAAAATTATTAAGTAATACACCGAAATGGTTAGACAGCGTAAAAGCGGTGTTGATTTTCCCACTTCTTACTGTGTTTGCAACTGGCGCTATTATGCTAACGGTTATTAACCAACCATTAGCTGATTTAAATTTATTCTTAACTCATTGGTTACAACAATTAGGCGGCACTAATTCAATTATTCTTGGCTTACTTCTAGGCGCAATGATGGCGATTGATATGGGTGGTCCAATTAATAAAGCAGCCTATGTATTTGCTACAGGTTTACTTGCAAACCACCTTTATGAGCCAATGGCTGCGGTTATGGCAGGAGGAATGGTACCACCACTTGGTGTGGCTCTTGCAACAGTATTATTTAAAAATCGTTTCACTAAAGATGAGCGCGAAGCAGGTAAAACAGCATTGGTTTTAGGAAGTTTCTTCATTACAGAGGGCGCGATTCCGTTTGCTGCTGCTGACCCAAGCCGAGTGATTCCTTCGCTAGTTATCGGTTCAGCTGTAGCGGGGGCACTATCTATGGCATTCCATTTAGGATTAACGACTTCACATGGTGGCGTCATTGTATTTGGATTCATTCAAGGCGGATGGTTAAAGTATGTGTTTGCTATCGCGATGGGAAGTATTATCACAGCACTTTCACTTGGCATCCTGAAAAAGAGAGTGTAAGTATTGTCTTTAAGATTTTATATGATAGGAGAGGATATTTTCCTCTCCTTTTTTATGTGAAGGGGGATTTGCCCTGTTTAACTCTCCAGTTTTCTTTAAAATAAGTTATTCAATTAAATGGCCCTTGTTGAAAATGCAGGTAACGATCTAAAAGCATTTATCGTTAACTTTTTGAACCTTCATTATGAGGCATACCCCTACAAAATAATTCCATATTCATGATCAATTATATATTTAATTCTAAATATTAATTGTATGTTAAGAGATTATAATAGATAAAAAAATAATGGATAATCTATGTCATATTAAACATAGTATCCACTATTCCTTGTAGTACAGTTAAGTTCTCCACTGCTCTTTGTTATGATCTTACACCAACAAAAGCCTCTTTTAAGGTGAATATAGGATCGCACCGCTTTTCGCTTTATCCACTTGATTCCGTATTTGGGTTAACTGCTGAACAGGATTTGCTGTGATAACCGTTCCCAATAAATCTATTAACCCGAGTGATTTCAAGAGACTATTTTGCCAATTATGCAGTTCGTTTGTCAGTACGGTATTGCTTTTACATACTTGATCAAGTGGAATTTGTTTTTCCATTGCTTCATCTATTAAATTTAAGGCAAGTTCCTTTGAAATGACACCATTCGCATCCTGAACCTTGTCACATGCACTTTGGACAGGTGGGGCGGAATTTTGCGATGTTCCATTTGTAGCTCCAATAATCGGCGCCGCTACAGGATCCAACGGTTTTGTTACTGGTTTTACAATCGGATCAAGCGGGTTTGCCACAGGTCCAAGTGGATTTACGGCTGGGGCAGTCGGCTTTGCTACTGGATCCTGTGGTTTCAAAATCGGATTCAGTGGCATTGTCACAGGATCTAGTGGTTTCAAGACTGGATCAAGTGGATTTGTTACAGGTTCCAACGATTTCAAAATTGGATCAAGTGGGTTTGTCACAGGTTCCAATGGCTTTAATACTGGATCAAGTGGATTTGTTACTGGCTTGAGTGGATCTAGTATCGGATCAAACGGATTTGTTACCGGCTTAAGTGGATCTAGTATCGGATCAAGCGGATTTGTTACTGGCTTGAGTGGATCTAGTATCGGATCAAGCGGATTTGTTACCGGCTTAAGTGGATTTAGTATCGGATCGAGCGGGTTTGTTACTGGGCCCAGTGGCTTCGTCACGACATCCACTATATTTTGTCCTGTTTGACTATTTTTTCCGGTGCCATCCGAAGTCTTTGATGGATCTTCGCACATAAGAGGGAAATGGCTACTCGTTATTTTTCCAATTTCCTGATTCAATTGACTTAAGGGGAGTGTGCTTAGTTCCTTTAGAATCTTCAAGCTGCCTGGTTTTTCGACTCCTCCATTTCCAGGAACAGTATTTAACTCCAATTGATTGATAACACTATTCTCCGTGTCCATAAAGTGGGCAACCATCACCACGTTTTCCATTCCCATCTCCGGCAAAGACTGGGCGGCATTTACACATGCACCCTTGAAGGAGATCCCTGTTGTATCTACTGTCATGTCTTTAACAGAAACTGGGCCATTGGCTTTCAGGCTGATACTCATCATACCTGTTCCTGTCTCAAATTGTTTTGTTAATCTCATTCCATATATAGTTGCCGATTGATAATGGATTCGCAGCATAGGCTGACCGGTGCTCTCCGTCGTTTCCTGTTTTACAATTGTTGCAGTCATTCCAGTCCCATCAACCCGGTCCGCTTCAATGATAAAACCATCCGTGTCGGTTTGTTGTGCTCGTACACCTTGAGTTAAGGGATCAAGAAACATGAGCAGTAACACAGCGCTGCAGCTCAATATTAAAGACTTTCGTTTCCACCACATAGTATAATCTCCTCTAAATAGAGTGTGCCGTTTCATCTATGCCAGTTGTACGTGAGGCTTTTTGTTTCGCCGGCCCGAGCTGCCAGGCAGTCAGCAGTGAACCGCCGACAATGCCGAATATCGTACCAAACAAGAATCCGCCTAATGCCCCGATAACAGAAAGAATTGATAAAAATATTGTAAAAATGCCCAAAATACGTGAAGCGCCAGGGAAAAACATGGCACAGACACCAAGCAGAATAATAACCCCTCCAAATAATAATCCGATTATTGCCATCGATCCTGGAAGGAAGGTGCTTAAATAAAGGTTTAATGGAACATATAATATCGTCAGCCCGCTTAATATTGTCAGGATCGCACCCCCGAAAGGGCGTTTTTTTCGCCAGTTTCTAAAACCCATCCGAATTCCCTCCTATTTATTGATTCTTTCAACAACCACTTTCATCCCATTCATACTCATTGTTTTCTGGAATAGATAATGTGTTTTAATTTTTGCGTGGTCTAAAACAATAGTTGAGGAAGTTTGCTTGAATTGTTTTTGCCAATCAGAGCTATGCTTTTCTGCCAAAACGAGGTTAGAAAAATTAGCATTTGCCTGAATGGAAGCAGCATCCTGTTCCAAGCCGCTGATCTGAACTGGCTGGGAGGCGGTAATTTCAACCCGAATCCATTGCCCGCCCACATTGAAATCTTTATATAGTTTTAGATTTTGAATAGTTAAACGATCAATTAAGTTCGTGCCTTGCGGAGCGGAAGCTTCAGCACTTGTTTCTCCCATTTTAGGATAGAACGTATAGCCGGTTCCCTCTAAATGATCAAACTCGACATAAAAATCCCCAACCCCTGCAATCGGAACTGCATAGGCTACACCAGAAATCCCGAACGATACCAACAACAGCGCCAATGCGATGATACCTGTTGCTAAGGCTGAAAAAAATACTTTTTTACTTGTCATACCCTCCACTAGTTGGATTGGACTCTCCATAAAAACCCTCCTGTTTTTTCTGAATTTTATAAATTCCATCTCCTTCTAACTTACTATCCTCTCATTTCTACGACAATCACGGAAAATATCGTGAATTGGTTTTACCCCCCCGTTAAATGTCGGGGATAAATTAATACTACGGTCATATTGGAAATTATTAGTACGAATGTTATGGTAAATACAGATTTGGGACGGGGGCGGAAATACTATGGAACATAAAATGGAACAATTAATATTAAAAGGACTTTCCATTCTGGTTGATTATAAGGTTCCATTTCTACGAGAATGGAAGGAGATATTACCAACATTACAGTATCGTAACCAAAGCTTCGTTGATGAATTCGATACAATCCTTGAGTATGCCATTCATCAAGTTGTTTCAAAACAGGTTCATAGTGTAGATGCTTTTATCCTATCTTTACTGGCAGAATGGCAGAAGCGATTTACAAGCACATATGATGTGAATGAATCTATCTTCCTCGTTACTACAATTGAAAATATCTTCCATAAGCTGCTGGCTGAGAATCCAAAGGCAACTTTTCATGACCATCAAGCCATACAGGGGTTTTTTCTAAGAATTCTTGACCAGGCCTTGATCACACAGGATTTAGAGAATCAAAGCGAAAAATGGGCTAATAAAATGATCGCTACCAATGTTTTACCAATAAAGTGGGTAGCGATTGTCAAAAAAGAGCACGAGGAATTTCAAATTGAAACAATTGTTTGTGCCGGACAAGAGCAGCAAAACAGTCATTTACTTGATATGTGCTTGACGTTAAAAGCCAGTCAAACCGAGCATCTCTCCACGGCAATTGAAAGATTGCTGGGAACCAATAAAGAGAACATGCCCATCATCCAAATTCCCTGCTTAAATGATTTTCTCCTCATTTGTCTGGAGGATGTCGAAATGGAAGTAAACGAGCATCAAACAGATTTTATAAAAGAAATGTATTTACGCCAATTGAAGCTGGATCAGCTTGAAAGCAAGATAGGCTGGAAAAATGCCTCCCTGCTGTTTTTACAACATTTGTTAAGCGCCCGAAGCGCCGATGACGCAGTTAAGGCGGTTGCAAAAGGTCTCGTGGAATACATGCCATTCAAGCGCTGCGGTTTATTTTTATATAATGAATTTGAGGATAAAGGTATTGGTGTATCCGGCTATAATGTCAGCAATCCAGCAGTTATGCAAATCAGGGAAGAAATTTTCAAATTGCCATTAATCAAAAGTTATTTACATTCACTCACCCACTCCCAACCGCTATACTTTACGGATGCAGCCGAAATTCTCCCGGAAAAATATGTTCGGACATTCCAATTGAAATCTGTCGTGGTCCTGCCCATCTTTGTACCTACAAAAGATAAACTGCTTGGGATTGCTTTATTGGATCAAGGCGAAAACTCCCAATTTACTGTTTCTACCCAAACCTTGACTACACTGATTAAATTCGGCCACTATGCGGGAGAATTACTTTACTCCATATGGGATGAAACCTTGCAGCATTTTGGTGCTTCCGATTGTTTGTTAACAACTCGGGAAAAGGAAGTCTTAAAGCTGATTGCTGAGGGAGCTTCCATAAATGAAGCCGCTCGTGAATTGCATTTAAGCAGTTACACCGTTCGTGATTATGTATCCGTTATCATTCAAAAATTAGCAGCCAAAAACCGGACAGATGCTGCCGTTAAGGCAATTCGGATGAAGCTGATTTCATAAAAACTTATGATGCTGTCAAAGTAAGCACGTTGTGGATTATACCGCATGGAAATTAACATCCATGCAAAATAAAGGCACAGAAACAAAGATATCCACAGCGATTTTAGGTAGAGCATTAATTTAAAATTGGTCATTTTGGGAAGAATGGGTTATTAGGGTAAAAGCTATATTTTTGGAGGAAATAAAGGAATGTGGAATGAATTTAAACAATTTGCCATGAAAGGCAGTGTAATTGACCTTGCAGTAGGGGTCATTATCGGCGGGGCATTTGGAAAAATCGTTACTTCCCTTGTGCAGGATGTACTTATGCCGATCGTTGGATTACTTTTGGGGGGAATCAATTTTACCGGTCTTGTGATCACCGTGGGCAAATCACACATTAAGTACGGACAGTTTATTCAATCGGTTGTGGATTTCTTTATTATTTCTTTTTCAATCTTTCTGTTTATTAAAGCCATTAACCGCCTCAGAAAGAAAGATGAATCACCAAATGAACCGGATAAAATGGACCGAAAGGAAGAATTGTTAACAGAAATCCGCGACCTATTACAGGCAGAGAAAGATTTTTCATAAAAAATGAAACATCTTGACCACTTTTTCGTATATGATAGAGTAACAACTAAATTTAGAGGTGAGAACTGTGTATCCACAAACATCAACTGAATTCATGCCATCTGTTTTAAGGACGTTTGCCTTTTCTCTTGCCATTGCTTTTGTAGGCACAATGGTTGGAACCATCGTTCCGGACGGTTTATTTTTACCATTATCGATCTTAGAATTAGTAATGATTTTTTCTGCCGCTATTTTCAGACGGAGAAAAGCAATTTCTTATGGTTTTCTATATGCCTTTACGTTTATTTCGGGAATCACCTTATACCCGATTGTCGCACACTATGCCGTCACTTCTGGCGCAAATGTTGTCATCATGGCATTTGCCAGCACCACTGTTGTATTTACTGGAATTTCAATCTATGCGGCTAAATCAAAACGGAACTTTTCCTTCCTAGGCGGTTTTTTACTAGCTGCATTGCTTGCTTTAGTGGCTATTTCGCTTTTTAATATTTTCTTCCCGCTAAGCACCACAGGAATGCTTGCTTACTCCTTTATCGGCGTTGTTGTTTTCAGCGGATATGTTTTATTCGATATCAGCCGAATGAAGCATTATGGGGTAAGAGCGGAAGATGTACCGTTGATGACGCTAAGCTTATATTTAGATTTTATTAACCTGTTCCTTAGCATTCTTAGAATTTTGGGCATTGTCAATATTAATAACAAAGATTAAGGACAAAACAAGGAGTCTGGAATCATCCAGGCTCCTTTTCTCTATCTTTCGCTAGTTTTTCCCACAAGGCCTTTCATAAAAAATGATACGCCAATCTTCTTGCAAATGGTTAAATAATGCATGAATGCCAAAAGCACTGCTTCTGCATTCATCCCAATAATAACACCATCCATCCGCCATTCCGGCTTCGACCCCAGCAAAAGAATCAAAGCAAAGCAGATGATGTTTGCCCAAATAATATGGAGAAAGGCTTCTTTTACCATATCTAATCCAATCATAAAGGCCTGCATCGGCATGATGAAGTAATGAAATAAAAAGCAGGGCCATAGCATTTGCAGAAAAGCTGCAGAAGTGCTTGATTTAAAAAATAACGAGGTTAGTTGCGGCGCAAAAAAGTAAAAAATGGTGACAGCCACAATCCCATACAAAAGTGTCAGCTTTATAACCTGCTGAAGCATTTTTTGCAATGCCCCATAATCTCGTTCTGAATAAGTTTTCGAGACACCCGGAATTAAAACAACAAGCAGCGAATGGGCAATAAATGCCGGAAAAAAGCCAATCGATGCCGCAACCCCCATCAGCATTCCAAATTGCTCAGTCGCAACGGTTTCGCTAATCCCCGAATGTATCAAAGCCGATTTAATGATAAATGGCTGAATGGCATTCGTAATCGCTGAAAAGATGCGCATCCCGGTTGTCGGAATCGATACCGCCATTAAATTTTTCCTAACAGCTTTTCGATTCAGATTAGAAAATGGCTGCCGTTTCAGCTGTTGAAATTGAATAATGAACATGCAAATTAAATAGAGAAAAACAACGATTTCGCTCCCGATAAAGGCGCCAATCGCAATTAACAAAGATGTTTCCGCATTGAAATCAAACAGGCGAAAGAACCCAAACAAAACGGCAAGTTGAGCGCTTTTTCTTAAAAAGTTAGAGACCGCAATTTTCCCCATTTGCTGCATGCCCATAAAATACCCTCTGGCAACAGATGTAAAAGACATAACTGGGATCAAGAGGATCACCATCCATCTCACATAGGGATGAACGTGATTAAAGACAGGTATAAATGGAATCAACGCAGTTCCCAGTAAAAATAAAACACTTGTAAAAATGACCGTAATCGTGATAGCGTGATACAGGATATTCCGATGAAACCTTTCCTCCCTTTCGGCAATGAATTTAGAAATGGACACCGGCAGCTCAAAACTTGAAATCAACACAATTAAAAAAATCGTCGGCAGGATGGACATATACACCCCCAAGCCGTGCGACCCCAGCTCCCTGGCAAGAATCATATTAACGAAAAACTCAATGCCTTCACCCAAAAAAGCAGAAGCTGCCAAAAAGAAAATACCCTTGTAGTAATTAGCCAATTTATTTGTCTCCTTTAACTAATTTCACTTAGTAAAGTTTATGAGACAAGTCCTGTGAATAGTAGGAGAAAATTTTCAGGCATTCACGGCCGCTCTTGCTAATTTGGCCTTCATCGCGGGGATGAAAGACAATTCGCGGGGGCGCTCTTGCAAAATTGACCTTCATAACAAGGATGAAGAACAAAACTTAGCCTCCCTCTTTGAAAAATGTCCTTCATCGCCCAAATGAATGACAAAATCCCGCCCCCTAATGAAAAATCATCTTTCACCACCCAAAAAAAAGACCTCCCACCTTGGAAAGTCTTCTTAAAGTTTATTTTATTAAGGAATGTTTAAAGGCATAGATAACGGCTTGGGTTCGGTCTTGGACATTGAGTTTGCTTAATATATTGCTGACATGGGTTTTAACCGTTTTTAGCGCGATGAATAATTCGTCGGCTATTTCCTGATTCGATTTTCCCTCTGCCATTAATAATAAAATTTCCAATTCGCGGCTGGTTAGATCTTCGTGGGGAAGATGGGTATTCTTTTGACGCATTTTAACCATCATTTTTCCAGTAACTTCTGGTTCAAGGACGGATTGTCCCTGGTATGTAGCTCGAACCGCATTAGCGATTTCTCCAGCCTTGGAAGTTTTCAGCATGTAGCTGGTTGCTCCTGCTTCAAGCGCTGGGTAAACTTTTTCATCATCTAGGAAGCTAGTAACAATGATAATCTTTGCTTCCGGCCATTGCTCAATAATCTGCCTTGTAGCTTCAATTCCGTCCATTTCTTTCATGACTAAATCCATTAAAATAATATCAGGACGAAGCTCGAGTGCCAGTTCCACGCCTCTTTTACCATCTTCTGCCTCCCCCACAACCTCAATGTCGGGTTGTGCGGAAAGGTAGGCCGAAACCCCAATTCTTACCATTTCATGATCATCAACAAATAGGACTCTAATCATTTGCACCCTCTCCATTAGCCATTACCGGCACCTTCACTTCCAGCCTGGTTCCGTTATTTATCACACTGATTACCTTTAACGTACCGCCGATTTCCAGAGCCCGCTCATGCATATTTTGCATGCCATAGGAGCCCGCTTTTGTTTCATTCACTTCAAAGCCGACTCCGTCATCGACTATTCTCATAATAACGAGATTTTCACGTTTTATTAATAAAACTTCCAACATCGTTGCTTTTGCGTGTCTTAGTGTGTTTGACACTGACTCTTGCAAAATTCGGAAAAGATGATCCTCCACGCCTTTATCCAATTGAAATGACTCTACTTTCCATTTTATCTCCATTTCAACCTTTTGTGATAATTCGATTAAAAGTTCCTCAATTCCTTCTTGGAGTGATTTATTCTTTAAAGCAATAGGACGCAGGTGAAGCAAAAGCGCGCGCATTTCAAGCTGGGATTGATGAATCATCGCTTCTACCATTTTCAATTGCTTAGTTTCATATGTTTCCTCAGCCTGTTTTTTAGTTTCATTGATCGCAGACATCATCATTGAAGCAGCAAATAACTGCTGGCTGACGGAATCATGCAGTTCGCGAGCAAGCCGGTTTCGTTCCTGCTCAATAATCTTTTGAATTCTGGCTTCCTGATCCTCCACTTTCTCCGTTGCCAGCCGCTGAGAAAGCTTTGCCTGCTCTGTAATTTGCTTGCCTATTTTTCCTATACGTTCAGCGATTGCCTGCATTTCAGATACAGAGGGCTTATTTTTCAATTCAAACTGCCTGCCTTCTTCCAGTTGACGAAGGGAATTCTCAATTAAACGGAACTGATTTCGCCAATACTGGCCAGTCACGGCCCCGAGAACAATACCAATCGCAATACTAAAAACAGGGATAAAGATAATCATCGGAATATCCATGAAATGTCTTGTCCATAATTCAGACCAGTTTTTCAAAGGGTATACCACTGTAAAAACAGCACCAACAATCAGTGCAATACAAAAAGCCAAGCCAATATTCCAAACCATTTGACGCCCAGTTGCACTCATATCCGGCTCACCTCTAAATTTCCGACAATCAGCGAGGTGAAGATTTTCACCTTTTGCTCGGAAGAATCATAGCCCGGTGTTTTCAACTGAAAAACTTGATTAAAGTTTCGCATTTCCTTAACGCCAAAAACAGTTGCTGCCCCGGCAATACTTGAGTGATGGACGCTTATTTCTGTTTCATATGGAACAAGAATGTGGATATTTCCAATGAGATTACGGATCAGAATGACCGTCTCCCCTTTTGGCAGCATGGTGTAGCTGAGATCAATGACTGTATCACCTATCCCTGCCTGGATATTGACATCATTCCATTCATAAACAGCCTGCGGCGTTTTCTGCTGACCCAAGAAAATATTTTCAAATAACGGCTTTGTTTTAATTAATGTCTCTTCATGAGTGAACTTCCCAGGTTCCGAAAAGGTTGGAGAGATTTTCCTCGGTTCTTTTTTGGAATTTAAATATTGGATAAAAAAGTGCAGTAAAATCGCTAATATCAAAAATTTGAATGTCATTAAATTAAGGAGACTGATGACAAAAAAGAAGATGCCGCCGAAGAAAAGAATCTTACCTTTCTTTTTTCCATGCTTCTTGCGGCCCAAATAGATCATTCCGCCAGCAATAAAAAGAGAGAAGATCAGCCCTCTGTTAAAAAATAAAATCTCCAATAGCAAAATGAGAATTCCCATAAACGCCAGCCATCCGATATGATCATCTTTTGTATTTTTAAACATCGGCTCTCACCCTCCCTTTTTTAGGCTGTATAGAACATTAAAAGATATGGTCAAAAGGCGCAGAAACTCTACGCCTTTTTAGAATACCATTTTTTTATCGTTAAATGGACTTTGTTTCGTCCAATTTCATGTCTTTTTCTAACTCAGCGATCTTGGCATCAATCGTGTTGTGGTAATAGGCATTGTTTACCTGATGTTCCAAGCGGTCCAAATAGTTTTCAATTTCTTTAAAAGGAGCGAAGGATTTATTCGCGAATGAATTTGTTTCTGTTACCTGATTGATTCTATGGTTGGCGCGGGCGATGTTTTCACGGCCCATTAGTTCCAGGCGGCGCAGCTGCATATCTTTAAGTTTGTGCTTCATCTCTTCATATTTTTCTTCTAATTCTACGAGCTGTGCATTAACTTGCTCAAGCGAAGACTTTAGACGCTCAGCACGTTCTTGGTATTGTTGCTGTTCACGGGAAGCAAATTGGAAAAGTTCTGTTTCCCCAGCTTTTGATGCAACTTCAGCTTGATATTTTCTTTTTTCAGCCAAATCTGCTGCGTGTTGATATTCCTTTGCAAATTCGTCCTTTAATCGATATTGGCGCTCCACCAGCCGGCGTACTTTTTCAGCTTCGTGCTCACATTCACGAAGATATTGATTGAGCATAGCAATTGGGTTTTGTTTTTCCTTTTGATCCATTACCTCGTTTAAATCGGCTAAAATAACGTTTTTGATTCTTGTTAATAAGTTTGACATGTTCATACTCTCCTTTATTATTGTTTTTTTATTGCCTGTAGATTTGCTCCAGGCGTTCGATTTCGGCGGCGCCCCGGGGAAACTCCCGCATAAATCACTTCCTTGAATCGGAAATGAAAGAATCTCGCGGCCAACGCTCCAATCGACAACGAAGAACGAATGGCTTTATGCTTAAAAATGTTTTAAATCGTTCCATTGTTTTTCAAAATTTACGAATGGGTCGGATTCTTCTTTCAGCTTACGGAATTTGTTTTGGTTCCATTTTTTATAAACGATGTAAAGGACATAGGCTGCACCCACGCCGATGACAGCAGGTATGTTGTGAATGGAAGCGACCAGTACTACTAGGCCAAGGATTCCCAAGGCGATTTTCGCTCCGATTGATTTTGTTCTTAAAAACTGTCGAACAATAAAGTAGAGGAGCACTAAGCTGACAGCTAACCCCACCATCGGACCGATTGTGGAAAGCAATACAACTGCGGCAATCCCACCTGCTAACAGTAAACCAAATTTTTTCATTTGATTTTCACTCCTTTCTGTTTCTTGATACCATCATACCTATTTTCCAAAGTTTCCATAATTGAGCCTTAGCTTGATTTTCAACTAGGTCTCAAGACGGAAAAAGAGTCAGCCTCCCTTCATTCGGAAACTGACCCTATCTTTATTTTGAAATAAACTCCTGTACCCAATAATATCCGTAAGAACCGCCCTGTGCAAAGCCGCAGCCGATATAGGTTGATTGCGCGCTTAATATATTGGCGCGGTGTCCTGGGCTGTTCATCCATGCTTGCACAACTGCTTGAGGGGTTGTTTGTCCTGCAGCAATGTTTTCAGCTGCTGAACTGTAGGAAATCCCAAAGTTCTTAATCATGGTAAATGGATCGCCATATGTCGGACTTGTATGACTGAAATAATTATTGTCACGCATATCAGCTGCCTTATATCGGGCAACCCTTGCAAGCTGCCAATCCTGAATTAATGGTTTTAATCCATATTTGGCACGCTCCTGATTGGTTAACTGAACTACTTGATTCTCAATGGATTTTACTCCGCTTAAATCTGGTATATTTACTTTTTCACCCGGATAAATCAAGTCCGGATTTTTAAATTGTGGGTTGGCTGAAATGATTTCCGAGATCCCTACCTGGTACTTAACAGCAATTTTCCAAAGGGAATCGCCCGGTTGGACTGTATATACCTGCTGGGCAAACGATAGGCCTGGAATACAAAATAACGATACGAGAAACAGCAAACTGTTCCAGAAAGTTTTTTTCATTTTTTCGCCTCCTCCGAATATAGAATTTTGTTTTCAAGCTCAAAATATACAGGGTACGTAAAAATAAAAATGTACCAAATCTGCCTTTATGAGAAGGTTTCAGGAGGACTTCGTGCCGTGAAAGATATTTCGTGGATGACCTATATTATGTTAATATTAGCCAGCTACCGATTGACCCATTTAATCGTTTTTGACAAGATCACCGAATTTATACGAAAGCCTTTTATGAAAAAGGTTAAAACACAAACGGCCGAAGGGACTGTGGAAACAAAGGAAGTCCCAAAATCCATGTTTGGATATTTATTAAAGTGTTATTGGTGTGCTGGTGTTTGGAGCGCCATCCTGCTCGGAACTCTTTATTTATTATTTCCTAAAATCGCCTTCGTGATCATTTTGATTCTTTCTATTGCCGGCGGGCAGTCTATTATCGAAACCTTTGTCGGGGTGAATATAAAAAAGGTGGATTATTATTCAGAGTTAAAGAAAAAGGACTAATGAAACCGTAAACAGGCAAAATTCATCCTCTCTTTGCATATACCTTTAAAAAGGCAAAACCAAAGGGGGAGACTGAATGACTGTTTGGTGGGTGACAACAATTGGTTTTGTTATTTGCCTCGGCCTTGCTGGCGGCACCTTTGTTCATTTTTTACGAAGAGCACTTGATACGGAAGAATCCACCCGAATTGATAAAGCCCCTAGTGATGATTGAATCCCAAAGTATAGAGATCCCTTGAGGGGTCTTTTTTATTTAAAGGCGCTGTTAAATTTGGCTGTCGATTTCCGCTCCAATCAACAGAGTTTAAATATCAACAATGTTCTTTAACATAGCCTATTTAAAAGAAAAAGCACCAGTTGGTATACATGATTTTTTCAATTTAGGAAAAATTAAACACGAATAATTTTAATTGGAGGATACATATGAGTGTACCTGAGAACATGCCGCAATTTCCCAAAACCTATTGGCGGGAAATTGAACTTCCTACTTTCCCTGCATTAAATCAGGATTTATCCGTGGATGTTGTGATTGTGGGCGCCGGAATCACTGGAATTACCGCTGCCTATCTCCTTGCAAAAGAAGGGGTGAAGGTTGCCGTACTGGAAGCAGGCAGTATTTTAAACGGAACAACCGGAAATACAACTGCTAAATTAACGGCACAACATAACCTCATCTATGATGAATTGATTCAGCATTTCGGCGAAGAAAAAGCAAAGCTCTATTATGAGTCCCATTTGGATGCAATCAAATTCGTGGGAAATGCGGTAAAAGAGAAAGGAATTGACTGTGATTTCAGCTATGAGGATGCATATGTCTATACCACAACAGATGAATATGCGGAAAAAATCAAAACGGAATGGGAGGCCTATCAGAAATTAGGTATAGATGGAGCAATCAAGGACACCATTCCGTTTCCAGAAATTCACGCAAAGGCTGCTTTGATGATGCGAAATCAAGCACAGTATCATCCCTTGAAGTTTTTAAAGGCACTGCTTGAAGATGCTGTAAAAGCTGGCTGTCAAGTATATGAAAATACAACGGCAAATACCATTAAAAATGATGCTTCTGATCCTGCAGTAGTAACCATTTCGGGCAATCGGGTAACTGGAAAAAATGTGATAATCGCCTCTCATTTTCCTTTTTATGATGTCCCAGGGCTGTATTTTGCCAGAATGTATCCGGAAAGATCCTATGCAATAGGTATCAAAACAGATAAGGAATATCCTGGCGGTATGTACATCAGTGCTGACGAGCCGAGCCGCTCGATTCGGTATACTCCGTTAAATGGCGAAAAATTGCTGATCATCGGCGGAGAAAATCATAAAACCGGCCAAGGGATTAACACAATCAGGCATTACGGGGCACTTCAGGACTTTGCGGAAGAAGTTTTTGGCATAAACGAATATACTTATCGCTGGTCAGCACAAGATCTTGTGACGTTGGACAAGCTACCGTTTATCGGCCCGATAACGTCTGATTATCATCATATTTTTACGGCCACTGGTTTTAAAAAGTGGGGAATGACAACAGGAATTATCGCAGGACATTTGTTGAGAGACTATGTTCTAAAACGCGAAAATCCTTATAAAGAACTCTATTCGCCATCACGTTTTCATGCTGATCCTGATATAAAAAGCGCCATTACAGCCAATGTCGATGTTGCTAAACATTTAATAAAAGGCAAGCTTGAATTTGTTCCAAAAGATCCGGAGGATTTACAAAATGGCGAGGGCTCTGTTGTCACCTTTAACGGAAAACGGGCTGGTGCTTATAAGGATAAGGATGGAAAATTATATATTGTTGATACAACCTGCAAGCATCTTGGCTGTGAATGTGAATGGAATGCAGCTGAAAAAACTTGGGACTGTCCGTGCCACGGTTCACGATATTCCTATTCCGGAGATGTTGTCGAAGGGCCAGCAAAGAAAGGACTGGATCTGCTTAAAGAAGCGGAATGAATTTCCTATTTCTCTTCCCATCGGCAACTCCAAATGCAGTAACGCCTCCTGTTAAAAACAGGAGGCGTCCTTAATTTCCATTCTATTTACTGTTTGGCCGGTTCCGCTTTAGATCTTCCCCAGTCGAAAACTCTACAAGCTCAGAGCTATTTTTCATGCCTTTTTTCCGGTTATTATTGCGCTGGGCATTTGCATTTCCCAGTTTTTGTCTACCCATACTACGATCAGCTCCTTTTTTAGAATTTCATTGATAGTATGAGTGAAAATATTATAGCTTATTCGACCTCAAGAACAGGCGCCTTACGAGAATGTGTCATTTGTTCAAATGCATAAGCAACCTCAATTATAATCGGCTCACTAAAGGCAGTACCAGCAAAGGTAATCCCCGTAGGTTCCCCTTCCTCTGTATAGCCTGCCGGCACGGCAATTGACGGATACCCTGCTTTTGCACTGATGTGAGAGCCTTCATCGCCAGGAAATACAATGGCATCCAGATTATACTTTTCTAATGCATAATCAATTCCTTGCTCTTTCGCATGATATTGATCAAATTCTAATGTTTCAATATAGGCCTTTTCTTTTAGTGTGCCGCTTGTGGCTTCTGATTCAATTAACACTGCCTGGCCATATTTCAGCATTACTTCTTCATCCTGTTCATTTAAATGAATCAAATCCGAAAGTGATCTTACCGGAACGGATGGGTGCAAACCGCTTAAATAAGCATTCAGATCCGGTTTGAATTCATATGTCAGTACATCATACTTCCAATTTGCTTTTGCCGAAGGAATTTCAATGTTTTCGATTACTTCGGCCCCTGATATTTTCAATATGTCGATAGCTTTCTTAAGCACCTTTTGCTGTGCTTCATTGACAAATTCGATAAATCCGTTCATCGCAATGCCAATTCTTTTTCCTGTTAAGCCATCTTTTTGCAGGCAGCCTGTGAAGTCAATTCCTACTAGTGGGTTTGCGTTTGTAATCGGATCTTGCTTATCTCTGCCGCACAAAGCCGATAACAATATAGCGGCATCTTCTACCGTTCTTGCCATCGGACCGGCTGTATCCTGCGAATGCGCGATGGGAATGATTCCTCTGCGGCTAATCAAGCCGACAGTCGGCTTAATACCCACTAGTGAGTTTTTACAGGATGGATTTAAGATCGAACCGGAAGTTTCTGTTCCAACTGCAGCAGCAGCAAAATTAGCGGCAATCGCCGCGCCAGATCCTGAACTGGATCCGCCAACATCAAACCTTCCAGGTCCATACGGGTTTTGCACCTGGCCGCCGCGCGAACTGTAACCGTTTTTCATGCCGATAGCCATAAAATTAGCCCATTCCGTCATATTGGTTTTTCCAAATATAACGGCACCTGCTTGGCGCAGCTGCTCTGCAACAAATGAGTCATACAGTGCAAACGAATCCTTTAACGCCATTGACCCAGCACTTGTGTGCATTTTGTCATGTGTATCAATATTATCTTTTATTAAAATCGGAATTCCATGCAGGAGGCTGCGAGGTCCCTTATCCTTCCGTTCCGCATCAAGTGCTTCTGCAATTTGCAATGCATCAGGATTTACCTCAAGTACGGCATTAATTGTTGGATCATAGAGCGAAATTCTATGTAAATAGACTAATACCAATTCTCTTGACGTAAACTCTCCGCTGGCCAATTTTTCTTGTATCTCTCTTATTGTGATTTCTTTCAGCAGCTCGTTATGAATATGTATTAACTTAGGATTTTCCATCACGGTCCCCCCATTCCTCTTTAAAAAGTTCAAGAAATAGACACTGAAATCCTTTCTTGTCATGCAAAAAAAGACTGTGGAAATCTCCACCGCCTTTTTGTCTATCTGCGTATTTTTTGCTCTTCCTCCGCTATTTTTCCCTTATAGAATATGCGTTTATGCAAAGGTACTTTTAAATTACGGCAATGTTGCTTTAATTCTCGCTCTTCTCTTTCCGTAACTAGGGAAATGACAGTACCATCTGCGCCCATTCTTCCGGTTCTTCCGGAGCGATGAACATATTGCGACAGGTCTTTTGGAAGGTCAATATGGACAACGTGAGTGATTCCTTGAATATCAAGGCCTCTCGCAGCCACATCGGTTGCAATTAACATTTTCAGCTTGCCATCACGAAAAGCATTTAACGTCGATTGACGGTCCAATTTTTTTAGTTCGCTATGTAAAATTCCGACGGAAAGGTCTTTAAAATGCAATTTTTCCTGGAATACCTGGAGCTCGCCAATATCGTTGATAAATGCTAATGATTTACTGTTTTCCAGCCGGGCAATTTTCTCAACGAGCTTGATTTTATCCCTGCGTTCACAAAGGAAATATATATGTTCCACTATTCCAGATTCAGCTGCTTCGTCTTTAACAATTCGAATGACTTTTGGTTCCATTGTCATCTCCATTGCTATTTTTTCAGCACCTGATTTCAGTGTTGCCGAGAATAGCACGACTTGTCTATCACTCATTGTGGATTTGACAATCGACTTAACTGCAGTAAGATGTTCTGGAATCAGCAACTGATCCCCTTCATCCAATACAATCATTTTGACTTCGTGCATTTTCACCTTTTTTTGTTTGATTAGCTCCAGCAGCCTCCCTGGAGTAGCAAAAATAATATGAGGGCGTTTTTTTAACTTTTCCAGCTGACGTTTCAGGTTAGCTCCGCCAATAATGGATGTACCCCTTATACCGCTTCCTTCAGACCACTTTTGATATTCTTGAAGTATTTGCATGACTAGCTCCTGGGAGGAAGCCAAAACAACAGCTTGTAATCCAGGAGAATTTGGATCGATTTTATGGAGAAGCGGCAATAGATAAGCAAGAGTTTTCCCCGTGCCCGTCGGTGATTCTGCAATGACATCCTGCCCCTCAAGAATTGCCGGAATGGCTGCCTCTTGAACAGCTGTAATCGTTTGGAATCCGGACTTTTCCCATACTTGTTGAATAAAAGGTTTTAACGTATCGATCATGTCTTACTCCTTTATTTTTGTTAATCACTATTAGATAGATACTACCTGATTAGCCTGGCAGTGTCCAGTTTTCCAAGGAATCATGCGGAATGTTTGAAGTATAAGAGAATCCAGCCCATATGTAGAACAAGCACGGAAAAATATAGAACACACGCAGAAATTAACAGGGCCTTGCTTTTCCCTTTTAATGGCTGTATGTAATATAAACCAATTAAAAGTAGTGGCAATAGAATTTTTACCAAATAAAAATAGGACCAGCTTTTTTCAATAATAAAACTCATCACAGGGTTTCCCTCATTAATGAAGCCCGAAACAATTCCAAATTGGGTCAAGATTGCGTCCAAAATACCTGCCAGCAGCAAGAACAAGCATAGTCTCATCATTTCCACCTCAGCAATGCCGATCCTTCTATTTTCTATAATTATACCATGCAAAGAACGCATTGTTCTTTATTACGAATATTTTTTTGTAAAAAAACAGCCCTTTCATAGGGCTTTAACAGTCATTCCTTCCTATCCGACAGTCAACCTCTTTTTACTGACAGAAGAAAGATGGTGTACGACAGTAATCTATTGCTGTAGACAGTTTTTCTACAGTAACCATGCGAATCATTTCGATTAACACTCATCCAATTTCACAGCCATTAGGCGAAAATGCATGGGTTCCAGTTCAGTGACAAGCACATTCAATCCTAGAGCTTGGAGATTAGCGACTAATGGCTCGGCACGATGCGGCAGATGGATTTCAATGATGGAACCGATTGATGCCGATTTAATAGTATTTAATATTTCACGCCTTGGGTGCTCTCCTTTTACAATCCGTTCACGGACGTCCATGATCACGCGTTTGCCATCAATTTGAACCATACTCATCTTATGAAAACCCCTTTTTTTATCAATTTACATCATTCTAGCACCTCTTTTTTTATTAGAAATTGATATAAATCATATGCAAATATCACTACAGTCAAAAATGGCTGTAGTTTGGCGGAATTTCTTACTTTAATTGATTTTTGAAAGCTTTGTGAACATTTCCTCTCGTTCCAATATCCGATTATAAATGATGATAAAATGAGTAAAGTAGTTACCAACTTTATGGAGTTGAAAATAATGTTTAAAAAGATTTCTATGATTACCCCCATATTATTCTTTTTACTAGGAATGAATGTATTTGCCCATTCTAGCCTTGAATACTCCAACCCTAAAAATGGGGAGGTTGTTATAGACACACTTAAAGAAATTAAGCTTTCCTTTGAGTCAAATATAGAAAATACAAGCAGTCTTACTGTAAAAAATAGTAAAAATACAAGCATTCCGCTAACTAAGGTCTCAGTGAAAGGAAATCAATTAGTCGGCGATTTAAATGAAGAACTTGCGAACGGATCCTATACCATTCATTGGAAGGTATTTGCAATTGATAGCCATCCTTTTGAAGGTGATATTTCCTTTTCAGTAAAATCGCCCGTGACAAAAACAGCTGCTGCAAGCCCTGCTGCCCAAGCACAGACAAATGCCGCAACTCCTGAAAAGAAGACAATGAACACCGCAAGTACTTCAACGCAAACAACAGAACCTTCAATTACAAACTATATTGTTCCAGTCTCTGTATGTTTGTTTATCATCATTATTATGGTCTGTTACTGGCTAATTTTTAGGAGAAAACATATATAACAATTTACCAACTGTTTTTACATGAATAAAGGTGTCAGGCACCATGTGAAGAATTCACATGGTGCCTGACACCTTAAAAGTAATATCTTAAAAATCCCTTAACGAGATTCCTACTGCGACTTCGTTGGCAGCGATTTGTATGTCCATGAAGGTGTCTTCGGCGTAGGCGAGATCGATGGCGTCTTTGTATTTTTTTTGGATTTCGGGGATGCGGACTTTAAGTGATGGGGTTAGTTCGCCGTCATCTACTGTCCATTCTTTGCCGATGATGACCACCTTTTTTGGCTGTTCGAACTTGGCAAAGCCTTTTGTAAATTTCGCGACTTCGCTAATCAAGAGCTGTTGTACTTCGGCCTTTTTCAACAGCAGCTCCATATCGGTTGAAAACCCTTTCCTTTTTGCCCATGGGAGCAGTTCCTCCATGCTAGGTGTTATTAATGCAATAACATATTTTTGATCCTGACCGATCAGAACGGCATTTGAAATATAAACACTTTGCTGGATGGCATTTTCCACTGGCTGTGGTGCGACATTTTTTCCCGTTCGCAGGACAATGATTCTCTTTTTCCGGTCGACAATTTTTAAAAAGCCATCCTCATCCATTCTCCCGATATCTCCTGTTAGAAACCAGCCATCTCTAAAAACTTCAGCGGTTGCTGTTTCGTCCTTATAGTAACCTTTCATTACACTAGGACCCTTTACCATCACTTCGCCATCTGGAGCAATTTGTATATCGAGATTTGGCAGAGGCTTCCCGACAGTCCCGACCTTCGACCGGATCATTGGATTGACACAAACAACAGGTGAAGTTTCGGTAAGCCCATATCCTTCAAGTGCAGGAATATCGACAGACCAAAAGAATTTCGCTATCTCCGGATTCAGTGCACCCCCTCCGGAGATTACTCCACGAATTCTGCCGCCTAATTTTTGTTTCACCTTTTTATAAACAAGAGCATTTGCCAGCTTCCAAGTGAACCTTATCTCTTTTGGCAGGTACCCGTTTGTTAACATTTCATCAACGGTTTTATGAACATAATAATCATATTTTTTAGCTCCTACTTCCAGGGCCCATTGAAATATTTTCTTTCTTAATGAAGGGCCTGACTCCACCAGTTTTTGCGCCTGGGCATACACTCGTTCAAAAAGCAGTGGAACACTGACTAATATGGTTGGTCTAACCTCCAACAGATTTTCCTGGACCTTATTCATGCTTTCAGCATACGCAATCGTAGCCCCTACCGACAAAGGCATAAATTGCCCCGCCATTCGCTCAAAAACATGTGATAAAGGGAGATGGGATAGAAGAAGATCAGAAGGCTTTGCTTCCATCACCCAAAATTGAACTCCTTCCACATTCGAAAGGATGTTTCCATGTGTTAACATCACCCCTTTTGGTTTTCCTGTTGTTCCGGATGTATGAATAATAGTGGCAAGATCGTCTCTCTCCAACTCAGACCAAATGGTTTCCCAGTTTTGAAGAGGATGTGTGGATCCAAGATATATCAGCTGTTCCATTGAAAACAGAGATTCAGTATCTTCATGATTCTTAGGTGGGGAAAAAATTGCAGCAGGAATTGTCACATGACCAATGGACAATACTTTTTCAAGGAAATGTTCATTTTGGATAAAAATAAATGAACAATCTGCGTTATCTAAAATAAAGGCAATTTGTTCGGGAGGCAGGGTGGTATGGATTGGTACGCTAACTGCCCCCAAACTTAAAATTGCCAGATCGCTAATCGGCCAATTCGGGTTATTTTCCGATAGAATCGCGACTTTGTCACCTTGCTTAATCCCATAAAAGGCAAGCCCTGCAGCTAGCTGTCTTACTTTCATCCAGAAAGAATGATAGCTGACTCCTTTGTACCCCCCCTCCTTTTTCCATAAAAAGGCATCTTTTTCCGAAAACCGATGGACTGATCGTGAAACCATTTCTACTAAGTTATGAACCTTCAATGATTGCACCTCCCAAACTATGCAATTCCAATCAAAAATTACAAATGTTCCTTAACATTATATTGACGAAGTATGCTTTCTATTTTTATTGCTTTTCCCATATCCCCTTTAATTTTTAATTTCCCCGTCATTAACGCAAGGGTTCCATTAAGTTTTCCAAGGATAAATAACTGGAAGCTGGCAAGAGACATGATCAAGGCACAATCTGCAGGTGACTCCTCTCCTTCATATACCAATGCTTTTCCATTTTGGAAATGCAGCTGGCAGGTCTTTGCCTCATCCCCTGTAATATCAAACTGATAAATGGCAGTAAGTCCCGCAATCGGATCAGACTCCCTATTTACTGTTTCTTCAATCTTTTGCATGAGTTCCATTAAAGAATATTCTTCAATCGTTTTTGACATACTTGTCCTCCTCGAACATTAATTTTTTTCTAAATCTTTTGATATTTTTATGATACCAATACGTATTCGTATCAAACAATCATAAAAGTTCGTGCGTATTCGACATCTCTACTATGGTAATACAGTAAGTTCTTATTGTTGGTCATACACATGTGCACCTTCATTTCTTCTTCTATTTACAAAAAAAAGCATCCGTTACTGTGCCAAGTTAACGAATGCTGCGATCACTACGCGATTGAGGAGGCGTGCAAGATCATCAAATTGAAAAAGTGATTCTTCCCCATCAAGGTTATTATAATTTTGTATAATCACTTCATTGACGGCACCGACCATCGCCTGAGAAACAATGCGCATCTCCTGCTCTGAAACATTATTAGGCAGGAGCCTATGCACGGTTTGAAACATTAGCTGGGCAAAGTTGCGCAGTGCTTCCCTCCGCACTCTCTCAACCTCTTGTGAAACACCAACAGATTCCACCAAAATAAGGTTTGCCACTTTCATATCAGTTGAACATATTTCAATATAGCGGCGGATCCCAACATACGCTTTGTAAGCCGTGCGCTTTTCCTGATCAATCACCAGCTTTATCTCTTCAATAATTTCTTTGAATAAAGCGGCAAACATGTTTGCCATTAAATCCTCTTTGCTAGAGAAATGCTGGTAAAAGGTTGTTTTCGACACTCTAGCCATTTCAACAACATCCAGGACAGACGTATTTTTGAATCCCTCCGTCGTAAAAAGCACGAGTCCTGCATAGAGTATTTTATCTTTTGCCTCCTTAGGCATTTCCGTCTTAAATAGCATGAGTCATCAGTCCTATCTATTATGTACCGGTACGTATTAGTATTTATTTTAAAATATACCTCAATGTTTCTCAAGCATAGAAAATGGTCCTTCATCGTAGGACGAAGGACCATAATTTTAAGGCACTTTTACCACAAATGGAATTACAATTACACGACCATGGTATTGAAATTGGCCCCAAATCTTGTAAACTCCTGCTTTTGGAAAATACGTCATAAAGGTTACCTTCGGCCCGTTTCCTTCTGTTTTCATTGGATGTATATGAAGATAGTTATTTACATCTTTGCTGATGGCCACACAGTGTCCCATCACTCCTAGATAATGCTCCAAGTTTGTAATTGGTTTATTCGTTTTAGCATCGTATAGAGTAAAAGTCATATTTAAGGCCATTTTTGACATTAGCATATCAAAAGATAACTTGGCCTTAACACCATCGACCACTTTTGTGTCATTTTTATCAGGCGTGAGGGGGATTGCTTGCGGCACAATACCGTTTATGTGCAGCCAATGGGTGTCAACACTGCTATCGATCCCGCCTTTCGGAGTCGTTTCCGAAATAAGCTTATAATCTCCTGCTTTTGGAAAGGTTGTCGTAATATCAAATTCTCCATTTCCTTTATAAACCGGATGTATATGAGCAAAATAGGAAAGATCTTTACTTACGACTATTAAATGCATCAACTTCTCATTTACTGTCTGGAATGATTGGATTGGTTTATTGGTTTTATCTTTAATGATGATGGAAATGTTGACTTTTTGATTTGAACTTAAATTTCCGGTAGTTTTCCATTCTGATAGTGTCGGGAGCACCCCAACTGGCTTCATATTCATACTATGATTCTTCATTGTTGATTCAGATACCTTAATAGCTCCACCACATGAAGATAGTAATAGTGTAGTAACTATAAGGAGTAAGGACATGTATAATTTCAAAATAATCCTCCCTTTCATTCCTTATCATTTTATGGTGATTAAAAATAATTGTAAAGAACTTGGGGATTTAGGGCATTGCAAAAAAAACAACCCAAAAATGGGTTATTTTCCTAACGTTCATTATTGCACGGACACTCCTAAAATTTTGGCAACAGAAATAAGATTATCGCGATTAACCTTAATCATTTCGGCAATTTTACTGTGATCTTTGCTTACAATTGCATCCTGCAGTGAATCATACTTTCCGTGAATATTTTCCGCATAAGTTTCCCCTTTTTTGTCCTTCAACGGAGGAAGAATAGCAGCATGGAATTCGTCATGAAGATTGGTCGCAACAGTTGTCGCAGATTTATAATCTCCCTTTTTTATATCCTGCTCAATGGTTGTGAATCCTTTCAACTCATCCTGAAATGCTTTTGTTAATGATTGGTCACCCATATCCATACCCTTCATCGAAGAGTGATCGTGGCTGGACTTTGAAGAGGCAGTATTCTGGGATTGATTATTACTTTGGGATGTTCCGCAGCCTGCAAGACCGAACAGTAAAAGTGCACCACTAATAAAAGCAATCATTTTTTTTCTCATCGTTTCATTCTCCTTTTTTTCTTTATAATTAAATTGAGCCCCATCCAGACGCCTGTGAAACTTAGCACAATCATGCAAATGGCGCCCAAATCAGTAAGCCAGATGATTGAAATGTTTCCAATATGTCCTGAATGGATGGCAAAAATGAATTCTTGCAGCTTCATCGCTTGATTAGAAGAATAACCAATCAACGAACGATGGTTCAGCATAATTCCTGTTACGGCCATGAGTAAGACTAAAACAGAACCAATTAATCCTGCAGTTAAATGGATCACCTTTAAAATTTTATACATAGAACAACTCTTTCTATATCATTTTCCTTTTATACAAGGGAAAACCTAATATCCCTACTTTACTTTAAAAAATAATTATATAAAATGACTCAGAAGGGCTAGTTTAAGATCAAAAAAGTGACAGATTTATGACAATTTAAACTTAAATTGGCCCTAAAGAGTCTTATCTGATAAAAATATTTTGTGCTACCTTAAATAGGAAATACCGAAAAAGGAGATCCCCATAGATGTCATACCGCGTTCTGAAATTGAGTACCATTTTAATCCCTACCATTTTGATCGGTGGATTTGAGTTTTTGCGACACACCGTCCTCATGCTTCATCAATTTTCTATGATGGAAGGCAATTATATAATAACGCTCCTAACCTTTTTGGTTTCTTATGTTTTTTCCAATTGGTTGTTTAAAACAATCGAAGAAAAGAATAAACGCATAACGGCCGAGCGAGAAATGCGAGTCATCTATGAAGAACGGGAGCGCTTGGCAAAAGAGCTTCATGACAATATTGCGCAAACCTTATTTTTATTAAAGGTCCATTTAAAAAAAGGCAAGCTGCAGGATGCGCAGGGGCTCGTTAATTCCATCGATTCCAATTTAAGACAAGCTATCTTTAATTTGAGAATGAACCCCTCTGAAAAAACTTCTTTTTCCAAAAGAATTGATAGCTGGTTGGAGGATTGGAGCACAGTTTCCGGAATTGAAGTGAAGCATTCTATTGATTTTCCAGAGGGATATTTCACCCCTGCGGAGGAGGTTCAGCTATTTAGTATCATGCAGGAAGCCTTTGCCAATGTCCGCAAGCATTCTGAGGCAGATTCTGTTTCCTTCACCCTCAATACGTTGCAGAAACGATGGGAATTAAAGATTAAAGACAACGGGAAGGGTTTTTCCGTAATAGATATTCCTATCAACAAATATGGACTGGCGATGCTGAAAGAAAGAGCCCTTAAAATAAATGGACGCATGGAAATTTCCTCTGCAGAGGGGATGGGAACTGAACTTATTATGAAAGGAGAGAAGGACTAAGTGGAAAGCTATCGCGTTTTAATTGCAGACGATCACCCTCATGCCCGCCAAGCCATATTGGAGATGCTGGAGGATGATCCCTACTTTTCAATTGTCGGTACAGCAACCAATGGTGAGGAAGCCGTTCAATTGACGAAAAACTTGCTTCCGGACCTTTTATTAATGGATATCAAAATGCCCATTATAAATGGACTGGAAGCTACAAAAATAATCAAGGAAATGTTTCCCTATACCAAAGTTATTATTTTAAGTGTCTCGGACAGTGTGGAGGATTTATTCACCGCCATTCAATACGGAGCACAGGGCTATTTGCTCAAAACCATGGATCCGGATGATTGGCTGCGTTATCTTCACTCTATTGCCGAGGGCTCCAATAATGCTGTGAAATCACTTGCCGGGAAGCTCCTATATCAATTTCGAGAGCGTGATGTACAGAACACTCCTGCCGTAAGCTCCCTCACTCCTAGGGAAAAGGAAATTCTCGGATTGGTTTCAAAAGGCTTGACCAATAAACAAGTAGCGGAACAATTATTTATTGCCGAAAACACCGTTAAAAATCATATTAAAAATCTATTGCAAAAGCTAGATCTGGAAAACCGCGTCCAGCTTGCTTCCTACGCCCTTAAAGAACTAAACCAACCCTAATACTATACTAATAAAGGGATGAACATAAAACTTTCGTCCCTTTTATTATTTTTAAAAAAGTAAATCTTTCAAGTCTCTCCCTTATTTACCAGCGATATATTTCAATTTTACTATAACTCCCAATGCATAATTATTATATAATGATAATGTTCGAATATAATAAAAAGGGGTGTACATCTTTGAAATTCCGCAGCATTCGCGCAAGAACCTTTATATTAATCTTACCACTCATTTTGATTACCTTAATCAGCATCGGTGCTGTTTCGTATTTTAATGCAAAAACGCTAATCAATACTCAGCTGGATCAAAAAATGAACGAGCAGCTAATGGGAATTACCACTAAGGTTGAATCAAACCTGACAGCTCATGTCCGTGTTCCACAATCGGTCGCCAAAACATTAGAAGCTGAAAATAGTAATTTTTATAACTTAGCTCAATTACACTCTCTATTAAAAAAGAATCTAGAGGTTAACAGTGATACGTTTGGTTCGGGGGTATTCTATGCACCTTATAAGTATCAGCCGAATCAGAAGTTTTTCTCAACCTATGCCTATCACGATAATAATCAAATTGTAACTACGGAGTCCTATAGTGACCCAAGCTATAACTATCCAACGCAAGACTGGTATACGATAGGGCTCTCACACGACAAACCATTTTATTTTACCGATCCGTACTATGACGACACAACAAAAGTTTTAATGGCGACAGCAACTGTTCCATTTTACAATAACAGCAATGAACTGCTTGGTATGGTTACTGGTGATATCAATCTGAAAACCATCCAAACCTTTATCAATAATACAAAGGTAGGAAAAAACGGTTGGGCTGTGCTTCTCGATAGTAAAGGAAATTACATGGCAAACAAGTATGGTTCTGTGACAAAATCAATCATGCAGGACAAAAATGCTTCGCTTCGCAATATTGCACCAGAACTTTTAAAAAGTACAAGTGGACAGTCCGTTTTCCAAGACAGCAAGGGAACGAATCGGATTTATTTCAATAAAATCCCAATGACAAACTGGGTAATTGCCCTTGTCATCCCTGATAATGAATTAACTTCACCGCTTCATACGTTACTAAACACATTAATAATCATTAGCATTATTTCCATAATCATTATTACTCTGATTATCTTTTATTACAGCCGATATATTACGAAACAGGTTGACAACGTTAATCTTTTATCAAATCGAATGGCTCAAGGGGATTTTTCTGAAGACATTACGATTAAAACTCATGATGAATTTAAAGTCATGGGCGATAACTTAAATACTATGCTCACACAAGTTCGGAGAATGTTAAATCAAATTAGCATAGATACTACACAGTTAGCGTCCACTTCAGAGCAATTAACAGCCAGCGCTAATCAAACAGGCAAAGCAACAGAGAATATTACAGCGGCGATTCAGGAAATTTCCAGCGGCTCCAATTCACAAGTGATCAGCATTCAGGAAAGCACTCAAGCATTAAATGAAATGGCGATTGGTATGCAGACTATCGCAAAATCGTCTTCTAAAGTCGCAGAAAGCACTTCACTTGTATCGACACAAGCAAAACAAGGTAATTTGTCTATTCAATCATCCGTTCAAAAAATTAAAGACATGCAGGAAACCGTGAAGAACTCCACAATGGCTCTTGAACGATTAGTGGACCATTCTAAGAAGATCGGCATGATCACGGAAGTTATTACAGGCATTACCGAACAAACCAATCTTCTGGCCCTTAATGCAGCGATTGAAGCCGCTCGTGCTGGTGAACATGGAAAAGGATTTGCGGTTGTTGCAGATGAAGTTCGAAAACTAGCTGAGCAATCAAAAGCATCTGCAGATCAAATAACTCATCTGATCAATGTTGTTCAACAAGATACCACCCAAGTTGTGGATATCATGACGGAAGGCTCAGAAAATGTAGAAGAAGGGGCAAAAGCAATCGAGGAGACTGGGCATATCTTCGGAAAAATTGTCCATGAAATTGATGATGTCAATCTTCAAATCCAAGAGTTATCAGCGGCAAGCGAAGAGCTTTCAGCTAGCACAGAACAGATCAGCGCTTCAGCTCAGCAGTTATTAATGATTGCTAAGGAATCATTGAGCAGCACATCCGAAGTTGCAGGTTCTTCTAAGGAACAGCTTGCTTCAATGGAAGAAATCACAACTGTTGCTGCATCATTAAGCAAGATCGCGGCTGAACTACAGGAAATGGCAGCTAATTTTAAATTTTAATTTAATCGGGAGGCAATGACAAATTCTTGTATGTCTCTACCGTTATAAATAACAAACAACAGCAGACAATCTGCTGTTGTTTGTTATTCTTTCATCAATTTATTAAACATAACAGAAACAGACCAAACACCTGCTGCAAGCAACAAAACAAAGACACTCATAAATGTCTCATTGAAGTCCATATTGTTCACCCCTAGCCACTGCATACATCATTTTTTGTAAATATAACATTCTATACATACTGTAGCAGTGATAATTGTTACTTATCCAAAGAGTTTCTCGGATGCTGGCTCTCAAATGAAAAAAAGCTGTCATCCTTAACAGCTTTTTTTCATTCCATTCGGACTCCAACTATTCCCTATTCCTTTACACCATTAGCTTTTTCGATTTCCTGACGAATCTCTTCTATTTTCAATTTTTTTTCTTTGATCTTGTTGTATGGATAGATACCCTCTGGATCTGCCTCTTCATTTAATAAGTCGAGAAGTTCTATTTCCAAAACCTTTAACTGATTGATGTGCTTCTGTATTTGGGGAGAAATAATGGTGTGCTTTTCCCATTCGCTATAACTACCTGAATATCCAAGGACTTGCCTATTATCAACTTTTATTACTTTATTGGCAACCTTCCTTAATAAATATGGATCGTGCGATACAATTACAATCGAGCCGGGATAGGACACAAGTGCTTCTTCTATTCGTTCACGGGTTTCAATATCTAAATAATTAGTTGGTTCATCCAGAATAAGCAGGTTTGCCTCGGAAAAATACAACTTCACAAAAGCCACCCGGCATTTTTCTCCCATACTTAAATGTTTTATTTTTTTTAATACCTCATCTTTCCTGAACAAGAAACAGGCTAATATGGTACGAGCCTCTGATTGAGTGAGGTTTGGCAGCAATAATAATTCTTCCAGCACCGTGTTTTCCTCATTTAAGTTTTCAAGTTCCTGAAAAAAATAGCCGATATTCAGCTGAGGGTTCCAGGACAGCTCCCCATGATCTGGTGCCAGCTGGCCCGTCATCAGTTTTAATAAAGTCGTTTTACCGCTCCCATTTTTCCCTATAATTGCGATCCGGTCCCCGCGTTGAACCTGGAGATTGATATTTCGAAAAACCATATGATCGTTATAGGAAAAACCCACCTCGCTCATTTCAAGCATTTTTTTTGCTAGAAAATCCTTCACTCCAAAATTGGCGTTAATTGATTTTGTTTCCGAAGGTTTTTCCACTTTCGACTCTTCCAAACGTTTGAGTGCCTTTTCTTTTGCTTTATATTTTGATGCCTGCTTTGCTGCTTGTTTTTGTGCATAGGGGTTTCGTACACTAGCAGAGGCATTTGCTTGTTGATACCAATTTTTAAAATTTTGAATGGCATCGATTAATTTTCTTCTTTCCTGCTCTTGCTTTTCATATAAAGCTTGAACGGTTTTTATTTCATGATCCTTTTGAGCTCTATAGTAGGTGTAGCCGCCATGGTACTTTTTTGTCCCAGTTGCCTTTATTTCACAGGTAACATCTGCCACTTGATCAATAAATTCACGTTCATGAGAAGTGAATAAAACACTTCCCTTATAACGCTTTAACCACCGCTGAAGCCATTCAACTGACTCCATGTCGAGATGGTTAGTTGGCTCATCCAGGATTAGCAATTTGGGCGAATACATCATAGCCTTTGCCAATTTGGCTCGTGTTTTCTGCCCACCGCTTAATCCTTTATAAGGAATTCCCCATATACTTTCATCAAGTCCCAACTGTTTTAATATTTTTGAAACTTCAACTTCCCAATCGTATCCATTCAGATCCAAATATCTTTGTAAGCATATCTGATACTCTTTCAGGATCCTTTCTTCTTTTCCTGGAGATGCAAGCATTCCAGCCAACCCATTCAATTCATTTTTGAGTTTGCTTTTTTCCGCGTCCGCCTTTTCCACCCATTCACGTGTAGATAATTCAGTATCATTTTCAGAGTCCTGCAGCATCACGCCAATTTCTTCTTTGTTTATATTCCACTCGATATTCCCTTGTGAGATCACGGCTATGCCTAATATCCCTTTTATAAAAGTCGTTTTCCCAACACCGTTCTCGCCAATTAACGCGACTCGTTCATTTTCCTTCACCTCTAAAGAGGCATTCTCAAATAAAGACATTCCATCAATATTCATTTGTACATTTTCAACTTTTAATAACCACATAAAATAACAACTCCATTTTTTCTTTGCATAAATAAAGACACAGGCATTTTTCACCTGTGTCTAAAATGGAGTCAGCAAATAGAATAGACTGTCTCCTTTAAGATAAGGGCAGTTCTATCCACAATAGCATATATTCCGAAACGGCATCTCTAAAAATAGACACAGGTATCCTATTCTTTGCCTACAGCAAAGTAATTTTTTTGCTTTTCAATTGAATAGCGAAAAAAATTATCGAATATCCATTGTGCTATTTTTGATGCCTCCTTCAACTTCTTATATATTATATTATCCAATTTTTTTCAAAATGTCACTATTTCTTTTTGCCAGCAGCAGAAGCTTAAAGTCATAGGCTCCTGTGCTGGCCGACTTATCTTTAACTAAGGGTTATTGTTTTTACGAGCGGCCCCCGCCCATACAGCAAGAATTAATACTATGATTCCAAAAATGACACTATTCCACATAGCACCTGAATTACTGGAGAAACTGTACACCCAAGGTGAGACGACGAGCCAGATACCGATTAACCCAGTAAGCCATAGCTGCCACACAATAAACACCCCCTATATTTTTGACGTTAACGTCAACGTCACTAAAATATATGAGCTTTAAATGATAAATAGTCCTGATGGATTTATATTTATTTCGAAACATTTTTAATTACAGGTCACTTGAACAAGAATGCAGATATTCTGCCCATTAAGATGTTCACCTAACATTGTGATTCAATATGTACTTTTCTAGGTTGAACATTGTTTTTCAATGAAATAATCGTAAGGTGAATTGGCGGGTTAGAAAAAAATATCTCTGGATGAATCAATCAGAATAGATAGCCGCCTTTTAAACGTAAAGCGTCTTGCGAGGGAAGTAATCGGGATGATTTGTGTTTGTAGTATGTAATCTCAAATAGCTGCTACGGACATAGATTACTTATTCTCCACTTCTTCCATTAAGAGGATGGAGCGATCCACTTGATCCTGGTACATATCACGCAATGTTAACACATGATCGATTTTTTTATTCATTTTGTCAATCAAATTATGAAGAACAGCAATGTACTGCTTTACCACCAATCTTTGTTCGTCAACACTGTCAACTTTCTCCTGAAATGACAGCCGTAATTCTTTAATGGAATCCTCAGCATCCATCACTTCCTGAATCTCTTGAAGTGAGATCCCCAAATAGTCCTTTAGCTGTAGAATTTGCCTAAGGCGTTCGATTGTGTTCTGATCAAAAAGACGATGTCCCCCACTGCTCCTCAATACAGGGGAAATTAGACCTACTTCCTCATAGTAGCGAAGTGTTCTTGATGTAATGCCCAGCTGTCGTGAAACAGCATCAATGGTCATCACTTCATATAATTCTTTATTGGGCAAATGATTCACCTACTTTGTACAGAGTTACCTTTCATTTAAGGTTTAATTCTATTTAAACATATGGAAAACTTCCAAGTAAATCCTTTTTACTACCACATTTTAGTAAACAACGTTTTTGAAAAAATCAAGAGTTTGTTGTCCCGTATCAAAAAAAAAACATGCTGGGTGTTTTTTATGCTAAAACTTCGGGTGGATTATTGTCGGGCTCCTTAAAAATCTTTAACCTTGTTAAACCTTGCTTAGTTGATTTTCATTAAGTTATTGTTTTTGACATGGTATTTTTCATTGTTGATTTTCGTGTAGGTGCGAGAATTCATAAGCGGAGAATTTCCGGCTTATGTATAATGAGGAAGTTTAAGAAGCAGATATAAGCGGAGATATTCCGATTAACTGCTCTAAATATGACGGAACCCACAGATTTGGATAATATAGACGGAAAAACTTCCTTTATTTTTAAGGAAATAGGGGTATTTCCCAATTTAAACGGAATTTTATCGTTTATTTTTCAAACACAGTGAAATCACCATTCATCTATAAAGAGCCTTTGACATAAAAAAAAGAGTTGACCAATAAAATAGGACAACTCTATTTTTTTGTTTCGACTTCCTGATCTTCAAGTAAGGCCCTCGAGCACTTTCTTTTTTTCAACCATTGAAGCAAGGGCAGATTCATTGAATCCTTTAACGATAAGCCATACGGCCAAAATCATTTCATTTGCTGCTACTGGAAGCGACAAAATACTCCACACAGAAATTTGTTGAATGACACCAAACATGACTAACACCCCATAAATAAACACAAGAGCTGCCCCTGTCAAACCCAAGATAGGTATAAACTTGGGTACGAGCTTAGATTTATAAAATATATAACTGTACATCGCCGTATTGATCCCTAGCATGAATAAGGGACCCAGCATAAATGTCCAGGCATGTATTGCCTTTAACACGATGCCTGATGTTTGAAAAGCAGCGGTATCTGGAGATCCCGCAGCTACAAATTCCCGGCTTAAAGTCAATAGGGACAGCATACTGATTACTCCAACAGTAATGATAATCGCTTCAAGAAACCTAAAGCAAATATGCCAAAGAGCAATGGTTTCATTATATTTTCTCAAAAATGGGAACATGGTAGTAGCAGTTCCAACTGCTGAAACCACAAGGATTAACTCCATTAGCGCTCCCAGTATCACCTGGTTGGCGTGTTTTGCACCTTTAATCAAGTAATCGGGGCCGTTGAGGATAGGATCGTATAAAAGAAGGCCCATTATCGCTGTAACGGCAGCAAGTATAAACAGAACACCCACAATTTTCGCAGCTTTTTTGTTTGAATTCATTTTTTATCCCCTTCTCTTAAATAAATTCATGTACAGTAAAGCAAAAAACAACCATCGTTCTTATTGCTTTGTGTTGCCCTCGTAAAAGAATACCTCTTCCAACGGTAAGTTAAAGGCGTGAGCAATGCGAAAAGCCAGTTCCAGAGATGGGGAGTAATTTCCTTTTTCAAGTGAGACGATTGTTTGTCTTGTCACGCCTACCTTGTCAGCCAATTGCTGCTGGGTCATTTCATCATGGTTGAATCGTAATTTGCGAATGTGATTGCCGACAAGATGTTTACCCATATTAAACTCCTCTCCTATAGTGATAAAGTTTCGTAACAGAGCCGGTCAGATCGGAAATGAATCCTGAAGCGATCAGAATCATGAACATCATCTGCGACGGCTGAAAAATGATCAGAGATCCCATAGCAAGCAGAAAGCCGATGATAAACACAAAAAAAGAATTACGGTTTGCTTTCAAAGCAATTAACTTATCCAGTTCATCCTCAAATCTTGGTTCCTTTTCTTTGGTCGTCATTCTAAAGACGATGTTAAAAATAATGCTGATCATGATATGTGCGACGATCGAAAACAAAGTCAATATGAGGACAAAGGAACCCCAATAGCGAAAGGTTTCCGGCGAATCCAGATCCCCGGGGTACCGGGGGTACATGTACAAGCAATAAGATCCGAAAATGAGTATGACACTGATTAACGATACGATGCTCTTCTTTTCTTGGTAGGTCATATTTAACACCTCCTGTATACAAAATTTTACTTTTAGTAAATAATTATATACATAATGTAATATAAACTTTACATCAAGTCAACTATATATTACATTAAGAAATCTGGGCAGCGTATAAATGGGCAACATTCCGTCCTTTCTGGAAACGCAACTGGTAAGAGAAATTTATGATGCAAACTTCCGCATAGCTGATTTTCTGATAACAAAGCATAACTGATCTGTTATCAATAGGAAAAGCTGCCATTTCTGGCAGCTTTGTTTAAGAAATATAACTTAGTCTTTTAACTTATTCAACACAAATGATATTTTACTATCGTAAAAGATTTACAACCCTTTTCTCATTCAATACTTTCGTTCTTCAGTATAACCTAGATATCCATTTCAACTTTCCTGCCTTCGTAAAAAGAAAATTGTGAATTTAATTGGTTTTCTTTTGCTGTTCGTGCGTTGGGAGTTAGTTTAAAAACCAATGTATGACTCCCTAGAGAGGAGCGGTATTTTTGTAAATGGGATTGTGAAAGACTTTGTTCGTAGTATCCTGGGACGTACTTATCCAACATACCTTGCATGGCTGCTGTAGCCTCTTCTATATCGTTTACTGGCTCGAGTCCTCCAAAAAGCATCACACTCATATAGGCAGTATCTGTTTTAGCTGGTATTGGACTTACCATGGTTCCGTAATCTTCTGACACGGTGAAACAACCATTTGGATTGGCTTGGATCACCTCTATTTTTCTACCTTGGGCTGCTCCGTGAAAATAGATAGCCTCATTCATCCAGATAAAATTCAAAGGCACCACATAAGGAATGTCCCCATCCGCTAACCCCAAGTAACCTGTTCGTGCCGTGCTTAAAAAATGATCAATACGATGATCATCCGTGCATTCTAATTTTCCATTACGAATCTTATGCATGATTGCAACCCCTTTTCCTTTATTTATGATACGCTCATTTTAGGGAATTTTTGTCCATCAGAAAAGTGACAGAAATTAAAAATTTAAAAGGGACAGATGGAGGAATAAAGGTGGAGCTAACACCATTTCTACAAAAGGATTTACCAGAACCGCTTTACAGCCAGTTGTATCATTGGATTAAGAGGGAAATTGAAGAAGGAAGGCTGCAGCCAGGAACGAAGATGCCATCGATCCGTCAGCTATCCATTTATTTAAAGATTAGCCGAAACACGGTGGAAACAGCGTATCAGCAATTACAATCAGAGGGCTACCTCGAAAGTGTTCCGAAAAGCGGAATATGGGTAGCAGAGATGGAAGAACCATTCTTTCATCCAACTTCGATTGAACAACCTATGTTCCCCGAATGGATCCCTTCAAGTGAGGTTCATGTGGATTTTGAATATGGGAATGTTGACCTTGAAAAATTCCCTTTAAAGAATTGGAAGAAATGTTTAGCTGATGTAGTAGATCAGGAAAGCGGCTTGTTATTTCAATATGGAGAAAAACAGGGCGAATATACATTGCGTCAAGAGATTTCGAACTATTTACTGCAGTCAAGAGGCGTTCGCACAACACCGGAACAGATTCTGATAACAGCCGGAACGCAGGCATCCATTGCGTTAATCTGCCAGCTTTTAGTACTTCGTGAAAGAACTGTGGCAATGGAAGATCCAGGCTATAATGGGGTTCGATCGGTCTTAATAGACCAGGGGTGCCTTATCGAACCTGTACCGCTTGAAAGGGACGGTTTGTCAGTCGGGCATCTTCAACAGAGCAGAGCTAAGGCTGTATACGTAACACCTTCTCATCAATTTCCATACGGCATGGTCTTGTCTATATCGAAAAGAATGAGGCTATTAAAATGGGCCTATCAAATGGATGGATACATTATCGAGGATGATTATGATGGTGAGTTTCGATACCGGGGACAGCCGATTCCCTCGCTAAAATCCTTAGATGAAAAGGAAAGGGTTATTTATTTAGGCACATTTTCAAAATGCTTTCTTCCTTCAGTGCGATTAAGTTTTATGGTACTTCCCCCTTCTCTCATGGTTCAATATTCACTTAATTTCGCGAATTATAATCAATCTGTTTCTCCTATTATTCAAAGGGCTATAGCTCTTTTTATGCAGTCTGGGGAATTCGAAAAGCACATTCGCCGAATGCGCAAGATGTATCAAAGAAAACATCAATTTCTACTATCCTGCATCCATCAACATATGGGCACTCGCGTGGAAGTGGTGGGTGAAAAGTCTGGGTTGCACATCTTATTAAAACTGAAGGGGATCACAGCCCCTGAGTTGATTGAGCTTGGTTTGTCAAAGGGAGTCAAAGTTTATTCCCCTGCACAGTTTTGGCTTCATCCAAACTCTGAAACCAGTTCTTATATTATGCTAGGATTTGGGGGATTATCTATTTCAGAAATTGAGAAAGGCATTAGTTTACTAGCCAGCTGCCTTCCGGTGCTGGAAGATTAAGTAAGAACCATACTACCTGTTACTTGAAAATTAAAAAATGAAATAAAAAGGGGAAGTACAAGACTTCACAAAAAACCTTGATGACTTCTCCTTTTTTATCAAAAGACATACTTGATAGAGACTTAACCTAACTAAATCGTGCTGCAATACTCCATTCTTTGCGCTGTTGTCCGAGCATATTCCGCGACGAGTAGTCTTTTAACGGTAAGGAACACATATCGATTTCCACATCATTTTCTATTTCTTGTTTTGAACTTTATTACCCTCCAATTCCTTATAATGGTTGATTTTTTCTGTAATTTTATAAAGATTATCTTGCAAGTTTTTTATTTGTTCATGAATATCTTTTTGATGATTTTCTAATAATTCACGCCGCAGGCTTATGGTAGAATCACCTTGACATCGCAGGTCAGAAAACTGTTTCATCTCATTTATAGGCATACCCGTTACTCGTAAACGAATTAAAAAATGGATCCAAGAAATATCCGCCTCCGAATATTGACGATAGCCATTTACATCTCTTTCTACTCTGTTAAGCAGCCCGATTTTCTCATAATAACGCAAGGTGTGCACCGAAAGTCCAGTGATATTTGAAATTTGTTGAATTGTAAAAATTTTCTTCTCCATAAATGAAATTATAGCATAAAAAAGGTTGCTCTAGAGTGAACTCTAAGGTGTAAATTTAATTCATCAATAAATGCTTCATACGATTGGATATAAGGAGGAAAAAAAGATGTTAAATGAACGGTATCAAAGAGGCTGGGAAAAACTGAAGGAAATAGACGGTAAGGGTGGAGAACGTGTAATCGAATCATTAAAGGATATTGCCCCTGACCTAGGAAAATATGTTGTTGAATTTGCATTTGGGGATATTTACTTTCGTAAAGGTTTAGACTTGAAACAACGTCAACTCATAACCATTGCTTCTCTTACTACCCAAGGAGGATGTGAGCCACAACTAAACGTCCATATCAATGCAGCTCTTAATGTAGGGCTAACACCAAATGAAGTGATTGAAGCGATCACTCACTGTGCCCCTTACACAGGGTTCCCTAGAGTTCTTAACGCCATTTTTGTAGCGAAACAAATTTTTGAAGAACGTAATTTGAAAGTAACTAATTAAGATTCCTCTTCGGGGTGACGTATGTTACCCCTTTTTGTGTTTTATTAATTCTCAGGCATCCTGATCATCTAGAATTCAGTTATTATGAAACAACCCTTACTTTATCAAGGATCACTACTTACGCCTCGTGTCTCTTTTTTCCCTCTTATCTCTCACTTTTACCGATATTTACAAAAATTGGAAAGGATAAAAAAACAGCAAGTTATTCTACATTGGAGTTCACAACTATGCTATTTCTGATCCTAACGGTGATCATGAAACGCCACCATTATCATTAATTAGGAATAATTCTCCTCCCAATGGAGTGCCCAAATAGTACTAATGGAAGAAGTATAATACCTACGTCCAATCCATTGTTAAATACTTGCCAATTCAGAATTCCTGCTTGGTTTTGACGATAGAATAAATAGATTGAATAGGGCAGTACAACGACAACAGCTGTTGCCACTCCTGGTGTATACATGCGCAACAGAAGGCTTTGGAACAAATGAGTAAAGACGTGAATCATAAGAACAGCATTAAAACCAATAAAAAGGAGATAGTGATGAAAATCAGCAGCTAATATTGTTGTAGGAATGAAAATGACAAACTCTATAGCTACTGCTGCAGCAAATTGTGATGATTTTATATTTCGGTACGATTCAAAACCTTTCCTAAAAAGCTTTGGAATTACCAGACTCACCTTTTCATAGTGTTTACTCATCCAGCTTTCTACAAAGATAATTTCTTCGAAGTCATGAACCATAAATGAAGCAAGAAATAACCAAATGACTGAGTTTAAACTTAAATGACTATTTATCCAGTCCATAGGCTCCCATCCGTAATCTCATTATTTGAATTCGTATACTTACGAATATTTTACCATAAAAATCCATGTGATTGTTCAGCTATTCTAAATCTAAAAGTTCAAAAAGTATAGTTAGTGCCTTTCACTGTAAATATTGTAATACCCTTCTTTCCAACACTAAATAGAATGTAAACAGGCCATTGAGAGTGTCTCAATGGCCTGTTTACTGGATTCACTTTTGTGCCGGCAAATTTCATTTACTAATCTTTATTTTTCCACAGCAAAAACAATATTGTTTTGCCTTCTAGCCTCTTCGGTAATCTTGAGTACAATTTTACTCCAGTCTTTCAATTCTTCATATGCTTTTTGATCGTTTGTTTCAATGATTTTTGCAATGTTCCGGCATTCATAGACCATATCCTGCTGCTCTTGAGTGACACTGAAAATTTGCTTTTCTTTTGTATGGCTATCGATGAAGGCAATTTCTGAAATAGGTGCAGCATCTTCAAGTAAAAAGGTTCCCTTTTCCCCGTGAATTTCACACGGAAGAACTGAATGGGATATCTTTGAACAGAGAATAGTGCAGACGAAATCATCATATTCTAATACAAGTGTGCCGCTGCCATCTACACCGCTTCTTAAAATAACTGGGTGATAGCTGACTTTTTTCGGCTCTCCAAACAGTCCAACCGCCAAATATAGTGGATATACACCTAAATCAACGAGTGCACCGCCAGAGTATTGGGCTGAGAAAATATTAGGTTCTTCGCCCTCCAGGAATAAATCATAGCGTGACGAATATTGGATGTAGGGAAACATCGTACTTCTTAGCTTTCCTGCTAACGAGAGCTTTTCTTTTAAAATTTGAAAATTAGGTGTATGAATATTTCGGATCGCTTCAAATAAAAAAACTCCATTTTCCTCTGCTGTCCGGTATGCTTCTTTTAATTCTGCAGTATTTGAAAAAATCGGTTTTTCACAGATGACATGCTTTTTATTTTTTAAAAAAGTAAGGGTCTGTTGAAAGTGAACAGAGTTTGGTGAAGCGATATAAACAGCTTCGATTTCATCGCTTTTTGCCATCACTTCAAGATCGCTATAAACATTCACAGCTTGATATGTATCAGCCAACTTTCTGGCCTTCTCTTCGGAACGGGAATAGACTCCTACTAACCGCAGCTGTTCACTACATTTTGCTGCTTTAATAAAAGATTCCGTAATCCAACCTGTTCCAACAGTTGCCAAATTGATCATCTAGATTCCCTCCCTAAAATTCCTTGAATACTTTTCATTGTAACCATTTATACTCCTGCTTACCACTGAATTACTTTTTGGCCTTCTGCCGGTTTAGATTGCTGGAATTAACATGTATAAGGCAATCTTAGCTAGAAGAAAAAGCTTTAAAGCCAGGAAACAACTCGTCCCTAGCTTTAAAGCCTGTTTCATTAATTTGCTTTATCAGCAAATTCGTTCGTATATGTTTTGTTTAGGTCTATATTTTTCACAGCAGGCTTGAAGGAAGAAAGAATCTTTTGAACATTTTCCGGAACACCTGCAGGCATTTTTCCATCAGTCGTAAACATTGGAAGCTGACCTTTTAATGCTTGAATGTATAATTGTTTATCACCTGCATAGTAATCAGATGGCATTTTATCAGCAATTTCTTCAGGAGTATGGGAACTCATCCATTTCAATGTTTTGACATAGGCATTTACAAGCTTTTGAATAACAGCTTTGTGTGTGTTTACATAATCTGTTTGCATATAAAGGCTAGTGGAAGCATAACCTCCGCCTAATGCTTCGTGAGCGGAATCCTTATGATTCATATCGACTAATGGAAACGCCAAATTTTGATTTTCCAGCATGGTTGCTGTTGGTTCACTCGTAACAGCTGCATCAATTTTGTCATTTTTCATTGCCGCAATTAGCGTGGCCCCCGCACCAACAGGAAGCGGTGTATAATCGCTTTCTTTTCCTCCGCCCTTCACAACGTTGTAAGTTGCCAGCATGTTAGTGGAAGAACCTAGGCCGGTTACCCCAATTTTTAATCCTTTTAAGTCGGAAACAGATTTTACTTTATCCTTCAATTTGTTGGATACCAGCAATGTTTCGCCCGGAACATCAGCCATCGTCACGACAGCTTCAACACTTTTCCCTTTTGTGGCAAGATCAAGGGTATGATCATAGAATCCGCCAGCGCCATCCACTTGACCGGCTAAAAGCGCAACTTCAGCATCCTGGCCGGCACTTTCTTCCACAAGGCTGACATTAACCCCTTCTTGTTGATAATAGCCAAGTTGCTGTGCCAGCATAAATGGCATGTAAATAATTTTTTCAAGCCCCCCGACCATAATGACTACCCTTGAATCTCCTGAAGAAGAGCTTGAAGTTTTGCTGTTTTTAGCCGTTCCAGATGTAGATTGTGTTGACGAGCAGGCAGACAACAGCAATGCGCTGATGGCCAGACATGAAACCCCGGCAGTTAATTTTTTCATCTTTTTCATTCCATTTTCCCCCTTGTTTTTTTAAAGTTAATTACTTATTTAGATTCGCAAATAACCATTGAATAACTTCAGATTGCATGTTGTTATTGACGAATGTGACGCCAAGCGATAAACCGTTTTTCAAGCTTGGAAACTCCCCAATCGGCAATCAACGCCGTGATGGATAAAATGAGCATCCCCGCAAATACGCCTGTTGTATCAAAGGCTCCTTGAGATTGGGCAATTAGGTAGCCTAATCCATGTGTTGCCCCGACAAATTCCCCTACAACCGAACCGATTAATGCAAAGCCGAAGCTTGAATGTAAGCTTGATAAGATCCAGGTCAAGGCTGAAGGAATAATGACATGCCGCGCTAGCTGCCTTTTGCTGGCACCTAAAAGTCTTGCATTATTCACTAAATTCCTGTCTACCTCCCGAACACCCTGGAAAGCATTAAAAAACACGATAAAAAATGTAAGTACTAACCCGGAAGCGACCTTTGAAGACATTCCCAGTCCAAACCATAAAATAAAGATCGGCACAAGGACTACGCGCGGTATGGCATTGATCATTTTAATATAAGGCCCTAATATAACAGAAAGTAATTCATTAACACCTAAGGCATAACCAAAAATAATGCCCGCAATCCCTCCCAAAATAAAGGATAGGATGGTTTCCTCAAACGTAACTAAAAATTGATAATAAAGCGGACCGGCTGTTGTTCCATTTACTGCCCAATCCCAAATATGTTTCACGACATCAATGGGGCTTGAAAAGAAGAATGGATCTATAAGCTTTTTACTTGATAAGAACTGCCAGGAACCCATTAATACAATAAACACTAATAACTGTAGACTTAGATTGCGAATTCGGAGCTTTAAAGCTTTTTTCCTTATCTCGGCTCTTCGCAATTCCGTTTCGTTGCTAACTTGATTTTGAATGGAGTTTGTTTGCAGATTCATAACTGATCATCACCTCGTCCTTCAAATCTTCCCAAATCTGTTTGTGAATTCTCATAAAGGCAGGGTCAAAGCTGATTTCTGCTACGTTCCTCGGTCTTGGCAGATCAATTCGATAATCCCCTTTGATCGTTGCTCCCGGCCCAGCAGTCAGAACAATCACCCGGTCACTTAGAGCAATTGCTTCTTCTAAGTCATGAGTAATAAAAAAGACGGAAGCAGAGGTTTCTTCCCAAATGCGAAGCAATTCATTTTCCATCAAATGTCTTGTATGAACATCCAGCGCAGAAAATGACTCGTCCATCAATAAGATTTCTGGCTGTACAATCAGGCACTGGGCTAAAGCTACACGTTTTCTCATCCCGCCCGAAAGCTGTGACGGATAATGTCCCTCGAACCCTTTCAATCCTACTCGTGCAATCCACTTTCTGGCTTCTTCATAGGCATCCTTCTTGTTCATCCCTCGCAAGCGCAGACCAAGTGATACATTATCAATGACTGTTTTCCATGGAAACGCATTTTCCGTTTGAAATACACAAGCAGCCCTTTGGTTGATTCCTTCTAACTTCTCACCTGAAATAAGGACCTCGCCTTGTGAAGGCGGTTCAAATCCGGCAATCAGACTTAGTGTCGTGGATTTACCACAGCCTGTCGGTCCTACAATCGAAACAAATTCCCCTTTTGGAATTTTTAAATTGATATTTCTTAGAACCGTATGAACCTCACCAGAAGGCTTGATAAATTCCTTTGTTACTCCTTTTAGTTCCATCATGGAAGGAGTTGTATGTGTCATAGCCCGATACACCTTATTTTCCACTGCACTCACTTGATTCCCCCATTTCTTTTGTTGATAGCGTTTACAATTTGAATTATAGAAAATTCTAAACATTATGAAAACATTTACTCAATATTCATAATAAAAACAATAAACACAATTTAAACGATTTACCCAACATAAAAAAAACTATTTTCATATAGACCTCATAACATTTTTCATTTTAAAATAAAGATAGTTTTATTATATTCAGAAAATTCTATCCAATTTATTCCAATCCAAGCAAGGATGTGTGCAGACTTGAAGTTAAAGCAAAAGCGAATGACATTACGTAGCAAAATCAATGGTCTGATATTGCTAAATTTCCTCCTTGTCCTTGTATTTTTTATCGTTTCTCTCTCTTGGATTATGGTACACCGAGAATATGATGAGACAGGAAGCAATGCTCTCTCTACTGCAAAGATGGTGGCAGGGCTCCCGGAAATTGTAAATGCTTTCAAAGAACCTAATCCCTCTTCTACCATTCAGCCCGTAGCGGAAAATATCAGAAAAAAAACAGGAGCCCAGTTTATTGTTGTGTCTAATATGCATTTAATCCGATACAGTCATCCAGATGTCACACTAATCGGTAAGCATATGGTGGGAGATGATGACAAACAGGTATTATCGGGGAAAGGAAGTATTACCCAAGCAGTCGGCACCCTCGGTCTTTCCATTCGGGGGAAATACCCTATTTTTGACGAACAACACCACCAAATTGGCATCGTATCAGTTGGATTTCTAATGGAGAATATTTGGAAAAAGTTAACCTCGTTAATTCTCGAAATGACGGCAATGGGCTTTATTGCTTTAATTATTGGGCTTATTGGGGCTTTCATTCTATCAGGACATGTTAAAAGGCAAATATTCAATCTGGAGCCGCACGAAATTGCTCTCCTCACCCAACAGCAGGCAGCGATTTTGGAATCCATTCGGGAAGGTATAATCGCAGTCGATACAGCTGGAAAAATAACTATCTTCAATCGGGAAGCAAAAAATATGCTCGGAGAAGAACGTTGGGATCCCATTGGCAAATCGATTACATCGATTCTTCCAAGCTCACGACTGTCAGAAGTCATTAATGATGGGGCAGTACATTTAGACCAACCCATGATTATTGGTAATTCCCTTGTCATCGTTAATAGAATACCTGTTAAAATTGACGGCAAAGTAATTGGGGCTGTTGCCAGTTTTCGGGATAAACTTCAACTTGACCAGTTGGATCGCAGATTAGCAGATATCGGGCAATACGTTGATACGCTTAGGAGTCAAAGGCATGAATTTATGAACAAGCTTCATCTCATTTCGGGTCTTATTCAAATGAAGGAATACGACCTCGTAAAAGGGGTAATAGAGGATGTGCATAGTGAACAGCAAAATGTCCTTAACTTTTTTCTTACCCGTGTTCGCGATCCAGCTATTGTTGGCGTTCTAATTGGGAAAATGCATCGGGCAAAGGAATTGGGCATCCAACTAACGATCACCGATGACTCCAAAGTATCAGAGCTCTGCCCACATAGGGAAATAGTCATTACGATTCTGGGAAATGCGATTGAAAATGCCATGGAGGCTATTAAAACGATGAAGCAGTCTAGGCCCTCAACATATATTTCCATCCAGATAAAGGAGGAAAACCATCAATTATCTATAACTGTTAGTGATACTGGACCTGGAATTGATCCTGACCTTGGGGACGACATTTTTACAGATGGTGGAACGACAAAAGGGGAAGGCCGCGGCTTTGGTCTAGCATTAGTTTCCCGTTTAGTTTCAAGATTACATGGAAGTATGGTAATGAACTCTTCCTCAGAAGGAGCTGCATTACTAGTTCATTTACCAATTTTGGAGGTGCAAAAATGAATCAGCAATTACGTGTAATGGTTGTGGACGATGATTTCATGATTGCGAATCTGCACGGCAAATATATTTCTTCCCAAAAAGGCTGCAAACTGGTTGGAATAGCGCACAGCTATCAAGAAGCCTTGACAATCTTGGAAACAGCAGAGCCAGATTTGCTGCTGTTGGACGTTTATCTGCCGGATCACTCCGGTATTGACCTGTTACGAACCATCCGCCTGCAAAACCGTCGCTGCGATGTCATTTTAATTACCGCCGCGAAGGAGCTGGAAGTTGTAGAAGATGGTTTTCGCTTTGGAATTATTGATTTTTTGATTAAACCCTTTGACCTGATACAGCTCCAAGCAGCCATTAGCAAATATATAAAATTTAAATCAATGGTCTCAACCTTTACTAAATTGGACCAGGGTACTATAGATGAACTTAAAAAACTGCGAATTTCCGAATCGTCCTCCTCCCCTCTTATCCAAAAAGGGATTGATATGAGAACGTTAGAAAGAATAAAAAAATCAATTATCCATTCGCCTCACCCACTAAGTGCTGAACAAATTGCTAAGCTTGCCGGCGTCAGTCTTTCCACCACTAGAAATTATCTTTCTTATATGGTGGAAGAACACGTACTGATTGAAGAGCAGCAATATGGGACTGTCGGCCGGCCGCTTAGATTATACCGTGCCATAAACTAACCGAATGGCATAGTAATAAAAATTTTTTCTTTTTCCACCTGTTTTGTTCATGATTTGTTGGGAACAATGGAAAAATATCAATATTTATGTTATGAATAAGTAGTAGATAAGATGAAAGAGGTTGAAATGGGTGGAGAATCACACTTCTAACTTTATTAAAGATATAATGGTCAAGGATTTGGATTCAGGAAAGCATGATACGATTGTAACTCGCTTCCCTCCGGAACCAAATGGATATTTACATATTGGCCACGCAAAATCAATTATTCTTAATTTTGGCCTGGCTGATGAATTCAAAGGCAAAACCAACTTGCGTTTCGATGACACCAATCCTGTTAAAGAGGACATTGAATATGTCAATTCTATTAAAGAAGACGTGAAATGGCTTGGTTTTGAATGGGATAACTTATTTTTTGCCTCAGATTATTTCGAGGAAATGTACAAGCGTGCTGTCTTGCTAATCAACAAAGGCTTGGCCTATGTTGATGATTTAAGTGCCGATGAAATTCGCGAATACCGCGGCACATTAACGGAGCCTGGTAAGGAAAGTCCGTATCGAACTCGATCCATTGAGGAAAACTTGGATTTATTTGAACGAATGCGTAATGGAGAATTTGGCAATGGCGAAAAAGTGCTGCGTGCCAAAATTGATATGTCCTCTCCTAATATTAATTTGCGTGATCCAGTTATTTACCGTATTGCACATGCCACTCACCACAACACTGGTGACAAGTGGTGTATCTATCCGATGTATGCATTCGCCCATCCGTTGGAAGATGCGATTGAAGGTATTACACATTCGATTTGTACCATTGAATTTGAAGACCAACGGCCGCTTTATAATTGGGTTGTAGAACAATGTGAAATGACCAATCAGCCCCAGCAAATTGAATTTGGACGCTTAAACCTTACGAACACGGTCATGAGTAAGCGGAAGCTGAAACAGTTAGTGGACGAAAAGTATGTCGATGGCTGGGATGATCCTAGGATGCCGACTATTTCAGGAATGCGCAGAAGAGGCTTCACCCCTGAATCCATTCGTACGTTCGTTCGTGAAACAGCTGTATCTAAAAACAATTCTACTGTTGATGTAGAAATGCTCGAACACTTTGTTCGTGAAGATTTAAAGCTAAAAGCACCAAGGACCATGGGGATTATTCATCCTTTAAAAGTCGTGATAACCAACTATCCAGAAGGCCAGATTGAATTACTTGATGCCGAAATCAATCCCGAAAATCCGGAAATGGGCATAAGGAAAATTCCATTCTCTCGCGAAATCTATATTGAGCAAGATGACTTCATGGAAGATCCGCCAAAAAAATATTTCCGTCTGTTCCCTGGAAATGAGGTCCGCCTCAAACACGCTTACTTTATCAAATGTGAAGAAGTGGTAAAGGATGCCGACGGAAATGTCGTCGAGCTTCGTTGCACCTATGACCCGGAAACAAAAAGCGGCACCGGTTTTACTGGCAGAAAAGTAAAAGGAACCATTCATTGGGTTGAAGCGGCCCACGCGGTTCCTGCCGAATTCCGTCTTTACGAACCGCTGATTTTGGATGAAACAGAAGATCAAACCGATGAAGGAAAAACATTCCTTGATATGGTTAATCCTCATTCACTTGAAGTGTTTCAAGGATTTGTTGAGCCAAACATGAAAGAATGTCAGCCGCATGATAAATTCCAGTTCTTTAGACATGGCTACTTCAATGTTGATCCAAAAGACACAACTGTGGATAAGCTCGTATTTAATCAAATTGTTTCATTAAAGAGCTCATTTAAAATTTAATTTACTGTTATAGCACAAAAAGAATCAGACACCTTTGTCTGATTCTTTTTTCACTTTATAGGTATGTCTAAAATTATTTTCGTTCCATTACCAGGCGATGTAGTGATTGATAAACTTCCGCCCACTGATCGGGCACGTTCATCCATACTGAAAAGGCCGACTCCAGGAGATTGGGCTCTTAAGCTTACATCAAAACCCTTCCCTTTATCTTCAATCATGATGCGGACCACATTATCCATTTCTCGAATGGTTACAGCCGCCGAATCCACTTCTGCATATTTCCTAACGTTTGTTAATGCCTCCTGAATGATCCGATAAATCGTCAGCTCCGTATTAATATTTAAGCGCTTCCTTAAAACACAATCAAAACGAATATCAATCTGGTAATGGTCAGAGTATCTCGTTAAATAGGAACGGATTGCTGGCACCAATCCAAGATCATCTAATACAGACGGGCGAAGTTCCCAGGAAATTTCCCTAATCTCTTCAATTAACTGAGTGGCTTCTGTTTGCATCTGTGTCAGCAGCGGGTGGTTCATCTCGGATAACAAACGATTGATGGTAATCAGGTGACTGTAAAGGTTTTGTCCTATCCCATCATGGAGATTTCGCGAAAGACGTTTTCTTTCTTCCTCCTGAACATCAATGATTCTGGCCATCATTTTTTGCAGTTCCTGCTCAACACGTTTTCTCTCAGTTATTTCATAGCGAATTGCCACATACTGGTAAGGTTTTTTCATTTCATTCATAAACGGAACAATCGTCGTATCCATCCAATAAAACGTTCCATCCTTTGCCCGATTGCGTATTTCACCTTTCCAAACCTGCCCGGAACCGATCGTTTGCCACATTTCTTTAAAAAATCCCCTGGAATGATAGCAAGAATTGATAATACGATGGTCCTGCCCGATCAGCTCGTCACGGGAATACTTTGAAATATGACAAAATTGATCATTTACATAGGTTATGATTCCTCGGGAATCAGTAATAGCGACAATGGAAGATTCATCAAGGGCAAACTTGTAATCTAAAAGCTCCTTTTTCATTTGCTGAAAATCTCTGTCCATTTCGATCCCCACCCTCAAAATCCTTCACCTGTTAATAATTGCTCTAAAGCTTTTGCTGCATCGTTTACCGTTTCCTGTTCTTCGCCAGTAAAGAGATAAGAGGCTCTGTTTCCGATCAATAATACTCCTTTTGGGACAGTTGGTAAAAATAACGGAACCGCATAGACAGATACCAGTTTTTCAGCAAGTGCTATCGGGTAATCCGTCATTTTCCCATGTATGTCATGTGGAAAATTGGTCATCATGAGGGGACATCCGCTTGAAATAACCTTTCCAGCGATCCCTTTTCCAAAACGAACGATAATTCTTTTATACTTATCATTCATATTACCGGCAGCATAGTGCCATCTGACATCTGGGCCTGCTTCATTTTGAAAAGCCAGCCCGACAAAATCACAGCGTATCTTCGCTTTTAACCGTTCGCATACTTCCATTACTGCTGGCAATTCCCGTATATCTGTCATCTATATAACTTCTCCTTAAATGTCATAGCCTAGTAACCCTTTTTTTACGGCGTATTCTACCAGCTCTGGCCGGGTTTTCATTTGCAGCTTTTCCATTAGATTTCCTTTATGTGTTTCAACCGTTTTCACACTGATGACAAGCTTCTCGGCAATTTCTTTGTTGGAATATCCCTTTGCCGTGAGTGTCAGTACTTCTTTTTCACGTTCGGATAAGAGATTATAGGAATCGTTACTGTCATGCTTGATCCCTGCCAAGTATTCCTCCATTAACCGCTTGGTTGCTGAAGGATGAAGATAAGCATCCCCTTGTGCGACTGATTCAATGGCACCCATAAGTTCATCGTGTGGAGAACTTTTTAAGATACAGCCTGAAGCCCCTCCTTGTATAGCACGGAAGAGATATTCTTCGTCATCATGCATGGTTAGGATAAGGATATTCACATTAGGCATCAGCTTTTTTAACTCGGTCGTTGCCGTCAGCCCGTCTTTTCCATGTGGCATGCTTAAATCCATTACCACGACATCTGGCTTTAATTTCATGGCCTTTTTAATTCCTTCATTTCCCTCAGAGGCTTCTCCAATGACTTCCATTTCCGGATTGGTATTTAGCAGCATCTTTAATCCGCTTCTTACAACCGCATGATCATCAACCAACAGGATTTTAATCAAACCATAACCCCCTTTATAACGGAAGAGAAATTTCTATCAATGTTCCCTCGCCTATCTTAGAGGATATCATACATTGTCCGCCAATCAGAAGCATTCGTTCTTTCATTGCAGCAAGCCCTGATGTTGGTTTAGGAAATCGCAGTTCCTTAAGGTTCAAGCCTTTGCCGAAATCTTGAATTCTTATCATTAATTCATCTTCTGTCCAATGAACGGTCATTTTCACATTAGAAGTATCAGCATATTTCGCAGCATTCACCAACGCTTCTTGGCAAACGCGAAATACGGCAATACTGTTGCGCTCTGGGATTATTTTTTCCATACCGGCAGAATCCAAGTCTACGAGAATACCGAATGTGGAGGTATAAAGCTTCAGATAGCTTCTTAATGCCGGAATCAGCCCAAGTGTTGTCAGGACAGGCGGATGCAATTCAACCGAGAGCGTTCTCGTTTCTCGAATCGTCTTTTCAATCAGAAGCGTCATTTCCTGGAGGTAACCTTTTATTTGAGGCTCTTTGATAGCGGAATTCACAAACTGCAACCCTGTTAAAATACTATACAAATTTTGACCGACCCCTTCATGGAGTTCAAGCGCGATTCGCTTTATATCTTCTTCCTGGCTATCTATAATATAGGAACTTATTTGTTGCTTTGTTTGAAGTGGATCCATTTATCCGGCCTCCTCTCTTTATTAGCAATAGTAAAAAGGCAGGTTCTTTTAAAAGACCTGAACCTTTTTGAGGATATAAGTTAACCCGTTTTCTCCATCGACAGCCGACCACTGTTCTTCTGATTCACATACATTGCTTGCAAGTGGGACGGCTAAAAAATAAAATTCATCAAAATAAAAACGAATGTGGGTGCCATCAGGGCAAAGCTGGATTTTTTTTATCGTCTTTGATACCGTCGCTGCCTGGTCCCCGCCTGACTGATCCTGAATCATAATTTTAACAGGCACTCCGATAAAACGTTTCATATCCTCCAAGTTAATGCTTTCCACAACTATTACATCCTCTCAATACTGGGTAGATAAACATTTTATATCCTTGCAGGAATTTCCAAAATCGTTGGTCGGCATTCTCTTCAAGAAATTCAATCGCCTCATCTTCATAAGCCCAGCTGCTCATTCCTTTTACTTCTGCAATGACTAGTTCCACACCTTCAACATATTTTTCTTCCAAATACCAATTTAATTGCTTTTTGGTAAAGACCTTTTTTAACAGCTCATCAATTACGAGAGCAAATCCCCCTTCAAGCGGACGGACAAAATAAAAATCAATATATGTCTCACTAGTCATTAATACTCACACCTTTTTTATAAATCAGGAAAGCGATAGGGAACAGAATGACATTCACTACAGCGGCAATCAAGGAATTACGATAATGTTCATAAAAGAATTGGTGAACCATATATTGTGTAAAAATGATGTTCAGCATCAGGACAGCAAGCAGGAGAGCGACTGGAATGTAACTACGCTTCATAGCGCTTCACCCCCACAGCATATACCGCGCCGTTTTCCACTTTTACGTAAATTTCCGGAAGCGGACGCCTTGGCGGTCCGGCAATCGGCTCCCCTGTTTTCACATCAAATTTACCGTGATGGCATGGGCAGATCATTTCCCCTTCTTCCTTTTTCCAAAAAACAGGACAGCGAAGGTGTGTACAGGCATTTTGATAGGCCACATATTTATTCTCCGATAATCTGATCAAAATGGCGCTATCGTGCTCGCCAGGAAAGGCAAAATCAACAGCATCGCCAATCGAAATGGATTTGACATCGGTAATTTTGTGCTTCTGATATTTTTTATCACTGAGTCCGCTCAATTCTTTAGCGGCCAGAGCTCCAAAAGGTAGTGAGGAAATGGCAAACACCCCTGCCGCACCAACTAACGTCTTCATAAAACCGCGGCGATCCAGTTTCCTTTCATTATTTCGGTTAATATTATGTGTATAATTATCTTCATTGAACGGGACTTTATTATTTTTATCGCTCATGATCCATCCCCCTAATACAATTTCGTGACACCCTGAAGGATTCCAGGGAGGTTTACTCTTACATTTGTTTCGCCTTCCAAATAAGGCATGCTTGTTACCCATTTGCCGTTTTTTAAATGAAATTGCTTTTGTTTTGCTTCAATTTCTTCATCTGTTAACCATTGCAGTGTATTGGAAGGGCAGACACTCGCACACATTGGCGGAATTCCATCCTTCGTACGGTCAATACAAAGGTCGCATTTATACATCAGATTCTGTTCTGTATCAAATTTTGGTATTCCATACGGGCAAGCAATCGTGCAATTTTGACAGCCAATGCACTTTTCTACTAAAGCAGATAGAACAGCACCCGTTTCATGAATTTGGATAGCCTGGGCCGGGCAGCTTCTAGCACATGCCGGATTCACACAGTGAAGGCACATCAGAGGCATGGTCTGCCGATTTACCAGCGGGTTCACATCATAAACATAGTTACGGTTCCGCTGTTCATGCCCGCCGCACTGTGTGCAGGCTGCCAAACAGGAACGGCATCCTATACAGTTCTCTAGCTCTAAATAAAGCCTCTTTTTCATTTACTGCACCTTCTTACTTTCTTAGTTTTTCAATCTGTGCGGCGCATGCCTTAAACTCCGGCATCCGGGATATCGGGTCAAGTGCAGCTATGGTTAACAGATTAATAGATTGATCATGACCGAAATGGTACGGTACAAACACCGTATCTTTACGGATGGCCTCGGTGATTTTCACTTTATATACGGCTTCCCCTCTTCTTGTATAGAGACGGATATTTTCTTCGTGTTCAATCTTGTATTTTGCTGCTGTTTCCGGATGGACTTCTACATATGGTTCCGGACACATATCACGTAAGAATTGAATCCGGCGGGTTTGGTTTCCTGAAAGATAGTGGAACACCACACGGCCCGTTGTTAACCTTAATGGGTATTGCTGATCAGGTTCCTCAGCAGGCGGACGGTATGGAAGCGCACAAATTTTTGCTTTCCCGTCCGGATGATAGAACTTTTTATCAAGGAACATATGCGGTGTTCCCGGGTCGTTTTCATCACGGCACGGCCAGAAAACCCCATCTTGCTTGTCGATTTTATCCCACGTTGCGCCGTAATAATCGGCATAGCCGCCTTTTGAGGCTAACCGGAATTCATCGGCCACATCTCTTGCTGTTTTTAAATGGGAAAAATATTTCCCCCGGCCAAGGCGTTCGGCGAGCTCTGCTTGCATTTGCCAATCCGGCTTTGATTCTCCAAGCGGTTCTTGTGCCTGATTGATTTTAATAATCCTGCCTTCCAGATTTGTGACGGTGCCTTCATCCTCAGACCATGTCACGGAAGGCAGCACAACATCGGCAAATTCAGCTGATTCGGACAAATAGAAGTCTGCACAAACCATAAAATCCAAGCTTTTTAATGCTTTACGGACAAAGTTTTGATTTGGAGCGGAAACAGCCGGGTTTGAGCAAAGCAGATATAAGCCGCGAATCGTTTTTTGTTCCATCAGTTCGAACAATTCGTAAGCAGACACACCGGGCTGCGGCATTTCATCTGGGGTTATTCCCCATACCTTACATACTTCTTCAACATGTTTTGGATTGGTTAATTTGCGATAACCTGGCAGCAAGTCAGACTTTTGTCCATGCTCACGGCCGCCCTGTCCGTTTCCTTGTCCGGTAAACGTGGCAACGCCAGATTTTGGCCGACCAATTTTCCCGGTAACCAGGGCCATATTCGTATAGCCCGATACGTTATCTACGCCCTTTGTTTGCTGCTCAATCCCGCGGGCAAACATAACAATGGCATTTGGAGCTTTTCCGTAAATCTCAGCGGCACGGATAATTTTTTCCGGAGCGATGCCGGTAATTTGGCTTGTATATTCCGGTGTAAATTCTTTTACCAATTCCTTTGTTTCCTCAAAACCATTTGTATGATTATTAACGAACGCTTCATCAACATAGCCCTTTTGAATAAGTAGATTTAAGATTCCATTTGCAAGAGCTAGGTCTGTTCCCGGTCTTAAGTCGAGGTGGATATCCGCTCTTCTTGCTATTGGTGTTTCCCGAGGATCGGCCACGATGAGGTATCCGCCTCGTTCCTGCACATTCCATACACGAAACATGGAGGTTGGATGACATTCTGCTGTATTGCTTCCAGCGATGAATAAGCAGTCTGTTTCATGGATATCGGTCCATGGCAATGTCGATCCCCGGTCAACTCCGAAAGAACGAAGGAATCCGCCTGCAGCACTCGACATACAGAAGCGGCCATTGTAATCAATGTAGCGTGTTTGCAATGCCACCCTGGCAAACTTTCCTGTCAAATAACACTTTTCATTTGTCATCGATACGCCGCTGAATACAGACAATGTATCTTTCCCGTAATGACTTTGCAGTTCTTTAAATTTCTTAGCGATTAAATCATAGGCTTCATCCCATGCCGCTTCACGGAAGCCGCTGGTGGTCCCTTTTAAGGAGGCATCATCCCGAATTAACGGCTTTAAGATCCGGTCAGGGTGATTCGTTTGCTGGTAGGCGGTAACACCTTTGGGACACATTTTCCCGACGTTTACCGGCCAATCATAGCGTGGCTCCACCCCAATAATTTTATTGGTTTTTGTATTTACCCTCAGGTTCATCCCGCACTGCATGCCGCAATAGCTGCAATGGGTTTTAATTAATGTTTCATTCGGATGGCAGACATTTTCTATTTCCTTAAAAAACTTATCCCTTTGCATTCTGATTTGCCTCCTTGACCTTCAATTGGTGGGTAGGAATTCCCGAGAATCTGGCAATCCGATATTTTCTGCGGCATGGCAGGCACAATTCAGCAAGATTAAAGCCATCTTCCATATTAAATTCGATCTGATTCACACCTAAAACATTGATAACATCGTTTGATTGTTCCACGGATACAAATTTGTCTCCGCAGACTTTGCATTCTTTCATATGCTGTTCCCCATAATGCTCCCGATAGTTTCTCGCAAATACACTCATCGGCCGGAATGGGATATGTGCAAGCTTTCCAAATGGCAGGTAGATGAGTGTGACAATGACAGAAAACTGGTGAATCAACGACATTTGCGGCTGCATCCAGCCATGTAGGACAATATTTTGGAAGGTTAATAACAAACCAGTTACGGAGATCAATAACAAAAGGTAAAGCGGTAGGAAGTCATACATGAACTTTTGCTCCGCCCTAGCCTGCATATTTTTCAAGCGGCGATATAGCGCCATACATACGCCCGTAATGACCATAACTGCCGCAATGTTTAAAGCATTGTAAGATAGAAAGGCAATTGCTCCTTCAGCAGGAACGGTCATGATATTGATGCCAAACAGAACAATCGTATAAAAGCCGTTCTCGGACATCGTAAAATACATCCAGCCGAACACAAGCGGAAATGTAACTAAGCAGGCAAGAACACAGCCCCAGCCGATCAAAATATGCTGAATCCAACGGTAAACTCCCCGTTTGCGGATGAAATCAAACACTGCCAAATGACCGACGACCGTTTTTAAAGTGCTTTTTCTAAAAAGAAGTCTTAACCCTTTTTTAATAATGTTTTTCGTTGGCGGTCTTTCCCCCCATGCAATAAATCGATAGAAAAATCCCCCAATAAACACGATCGTTCCTACCATGTATCCGTACAAGTTCAAATCGATATGTGTAAACATTCTGGTGCCGATAAACGTTACGATCGCAAGGGCAACGATGGTATAAAACACTGACTTGGCAAAATGCGATGCAAATGCATCATTAACCGATTGTTTCGATTTTTTAGCCGTGGTAATAGTTGACTCCATTTCTTGCTCCTCCTAAAAAAAAATAACACTTCCGTTTCCTTACACTTATTGTAAGAAAAACGAAAGTGTTATCTATATCGGGGAACTCCCTCATCATCGAGGGAAAAAACCCTTAGAAATGAAGATTTCGACAAAGTTTTGTCACATGTGGCAACTTGGCAGATACAAATATATTTTTTCACCGGGAGGATAGCAATAAGTCAAGAGTAATCAACAGTTGGGACCTGTATAAATCATATCTATTTCACTTGGTCTCAATGAAAGAGTCAATGTAGTATAAGATTGCTCATCGATGGACCGTCCACTTAAAATAACAAGTAAAAGGATGCCAAGAAAAATAGCATCCTTTTACTTGTTGATGACATATTACACACCTAACCAAGCGCACCACCAACAAGCTGTTATTAATTTCTTAAGTTTGAGGATGTTCATTTTTCCACCTCCCTAAGTAATTCCCACTTTTTGTTCCATGGATATTCTTCATGAAATTTGACCCAAGTTGGAAAGACCTTTTTAAACTCTTCAACCAGCATTGGATCAAATTGGGAACCTTGCCCTTCGAGGATGCGATTGTATGCTTCTTCAACTGGCATTGCACCTCTATATGACCTTGAAGAAGTCATAGCATCGAAAGCATCTGCTATAGCAACAATTCTTGCTGGAAACGGAATTTCATCCCCCTTTAATTGATCGGGATAGCCTTTACCATCCCAACGCTCATGATGAGAACGAATTACGCTTAAACTATTTCTTAATTCATCAACATTTTTTACAGCATCTGCACCAACAACAGGGTGCGATTTTATTATTTTATATTCTTCTTCTGTGAGTTTTCCTGGTTTCATTAAAATTGAATCCGGAATATGTACTTTTCCAATATCATGTAGTAAACAAGAATAAAAGAAAGATTTTTGTTCTTCTTTTTTAAATTTCCCTAATTCTTTTTCAAGTAATATGGCATAGTTTGCAACTCTCTCACTGTGGCCCCTAGTATATGGATCTTTCAATTCAAGAGTCGCTATTACTCCTTTGACAATTCCTTGTAATTGCTTATCATACGATTCACTAATTGCCTTTACATAGCCCTGAAAACGTACAAGTAAAAAAAATGACATGATTGCCAACGTTATAATTAACAATATAGGCATAATGACATAGGTTGAATGTAGTGTAATTCCGATTAAAAAATATTTAATAGTAAGTCCACTAGATACTAACCAAAAAAAGTTTCTATTTAAAAAAATAGGTAAAGATAATATTAGAAATACTTCTACCATATTCCCACTAGTATATGGTAAAGTGCTTTTATAATATGTTAATACATCTATAATAAATACTGTAATCAAATAAGTAATAAATAAGACATATTTGATCTTAGCTTGCTTATTTCTTTTATTTAAATAGTACATCACTGGAATCAATAATATTAATATAAAATAGGTAAAATACCAATAATGACTAGGAAAGCCTACCTTTCTATGCGTTACATAGACTGGTGCAAAAAAATAGTAAAAAAAATCATAACTAAATAAAATTATATAAAAAACTAAAAGAAACCATTTGATTGCCCTTTGTTCTTCATGTATTATCATAATTTTTCCTAGTGTATCAACTACACATGCCTTTCATAAAATCCAAATTAATGACTAAAATTATCGTTAGATAACAGACAAACAAAATCATTGAGTTTACCTTTTCATTATATCTTATAGAAAAGAGCCATGAAACCTTTAGTTTGTTATACCTGAAGTATTACTGGAATTTTTAAAATTTTGCTTAATTGGAATATTGACGATTACCCTTGCTCCCTCATCTAACTTATTACCTATTACCAATTCCCCGTTATGCTCTTTAATAATTTGGCTTGTTACCATTAAACCCAATCCAGTTCCATCTTTTTTAGTACTATTAAAAGGAATGCCAAGATTGGAAATAACTTCTTCCGAAATCCCACATCCTTCATCCTCAATAGAAACCGAAATACCATTATCACCAGTCTTTTCTAAGTGAATACTTATTTTTCCGCCGCCAGGCATTGATTCAATTGCATTTTTTATTAAGTTTATAAATACCTGTTTTAAACGTCTTTCATCACAATCTATTAATGGCACTTGATCTTCCAAATTAGTTTCAACTGTGACTCCCTTTGTATCCGCATGGTGTTTTGTAATTGAAACTGTATAGGCGATTATTTCTTCGATACTTGCCTTTTCAAGAATGATTGGCTTTGGTTTACCCAGATACATAAAATCACTAACAATGGAATCAATCCGATCAATTTCTTCGATCATGATCTGGTAGATGCATTTGTATAGCTCTCATGCTGAAGCTGAGTAAAACCTTTTAATGAAGACAAAGGATTGCGGATTTCATGACCAATTGCGGCAGCCATTTGGCCCACCACTGCTAGTTTTTCATTTTTTCGAAGTTCCTCATACACCACAGTTAATGAATTAATGTATGAATTAAATCGTATTAAAAGAACATAAGCAATTGCTACTAAGATCATAATAATGCCTATTGGGGCAAAGGCAGTTTTATTGTGTAATATTATTCCTAAAAAGGCATACTTCGCCATAATCCCTAAAGAAGCACACCAAAAGTATCTCTTATTAACAAATACAGGTGTAAAAAATACAATTAAGACTTCTACAACTTCACCAGAGGCAAAAGGCTTTGTTGTCCCATAATACCTTATAATATTATCAACTATATCGATCAGGATATATGAAAATAAAATAATGTATTTAATAATATATGGATTATTCTTTTTGATAAAATATATAGAAATAGGAATAAAAGTCGAGATCAATATATATACCCAAAATCCCAAGCCGACTGAAGAACCTTTAGTTACTCCAGAAGTTGTTAATTTTTGAAAAATAGAATACCAAAATCCCTCAAATATTAAATAAAGAATATAAAATAACCACAAAAAAAGTTTAATTGCTTTTTTCTCTTCAAAAATAAGCTCTGGTCTTCCGCTATTTATGTTCATTCTGGTTGCTCCTTAACGCTAACGTCTTCCTGAAGATTTTAAAAATAATATAAAGTCCTCCTACTATTTTACCATTTTCTAAGTGAATATTGGCATAAAAATTAATAAATCAACTATTTTCGACATATTTTTTGTCTATGTCAACATAAAAAAGAGCCCATTACTGGACTTTCTTTTGGTATTGCTTATTCAAAAAACTTCCTATAGATTCCAATTTAATTGGGCTAAACCATTGCTTAGCTCGCACCTCGTTCAGGCATCACTATTGTTCTATTCCTATTGCTTATTTATTATCGATAAAATAACATCTACTTTTGTGCCTTTTCCAATTTCACTTTGAATTTTAAATGAACCATTGTGATCCATAATAATCTGCTTTGTAACCATTAATCCCAAACCTGTACCATCTGTTTTTGTAGAAAAAAACGGTTCTCCTAGACTTTTAATATTTTCCTTTTCTATACCGCAGCCATCATCTTCAATTGATATACAAATTTGATTTCCTTGAAATAAATGGACTTTGATTTTTATCTTTCCTCCGTCAGGCATAGCTTCAATTGCATTTTTAATTAGGTTTATAAATACCTGCTTCAAGCGTTTTTCATCACCATCAATTAATGGTACTTGATCATCCAACTTTACTTCTATAGAAATTCCCTGTCTATCAGCATGCTGTTTAGAAACAGAAACTGTGTACGTAATTATTTCCTGAATACTTGTTTTTTCTATCATGAGTGCCTTAGGTTTGCCAATATACATTAAATCAGTAACTATTGAATCAATTCGATCAATTTCATCAATCATAATTGGATAAAAATCATTTGTATTTGGATATTGCTCATGCTGGAATTGAGTGAAACCTTTTAAAGAAGATAACGGGTTACGAATTTCATGGCCAATTGCAGCAGCCATTTGACCTACTACAGCTAACTTTTCCTTTTTCTTAAGCTCTTCATAAACAGAAGTTAAAGAGACTATATATGAACAAAACCTCATTAATAGAAAATATGAAATTCCACTTATTACAATTATTAATACTATAGGGAATATGACCATCTTAGTATGTAATGTAACTCCTAATAAAAAATATTTTAAGATTACCACTAATGAAGTAATCCAAAAATACTTCTTATTAACAAATATCGGGGCAAATAACACAAAAAAAAGTTCTACTATATGGCCTGACGCAAACTCTTTTGAAGTATGAAAATACTTCAAAAAGGTATCTAAAAAATCGATAGAAAAATAACTTATTAGAATAAAATATTTAACACCAAAGATTTTATCTTTTTTAATTAAAAATATTGAGATTACTAACATAAAAAAGATTAAAAAGTAACGCCAATACCCAAATCCCCCGTCCGGAAATTTTATCGTTTTTGCATGGGTATACGCTGGTATAAATAGATACCAGTATAAATCATATATTATGTAGGTAACTAAAAATATCCACAAAAATAGTTTAATCGCCTTTTTTTCTTCAAAAATTAACTCTGGTCTTTTACTGTCTATTTTCATTATGCATCTCCTTAATACCAAAACTTTTCTGAAGATAACTAAAATAAATAAAAAGTTCTCCAACTATTCTACCATTATCTTCATTGATTTTGATATTAATTATGATAATACCAAGATATTCGACATATTTTCTCAATTAATTCCTACAAAAAACAAGAGCCCCGTAAAGGGACTCTTATTTCATTATTAGCCGACTTTTTGAACTGAATCTGCGTTTTCATTTAATGTGGAGTGCTTGCGGCCGTATCCGAAGTATACGAACAAGCCAATCACTAACCAAATTCCGAATGCGATCCAAGTTACTTTTGGTAATTGAAGTGCTAAATAGCCGCAGAAGATGAATGCAAGAATCGGAATATATGGTACAAATGGAACGCGGAAGCCGCTTTTTGGTGCTTGTTTATTTTTACGAAGGTACAAAATACCTACTGATACAGTCATGAAAGCGAATAATGTTCCGATGTTTGTTAAGTCTGCAAGTTTGCTTAATGGAACTAAGCCAGAGAAAACTGATACTAATGTAAATGTAATCCAAGTATTGACTTTTGGAGTTTGTTTCTTTTGATCTACCTTTGAGAATATTTTAGGTAAAAGACCGTCACGGCCGATTGCATAGAATAAGCGAGTTTGTCCATAAATCATTACAAGTAATACAGTTGTAATCCCGATCATCGCACCAACTGAGATAAAACCAGCAACCCAATCCTGATGGATATATTGAAGCGCGAATGCAACAGGGTTTTTCACATCAAGCTTTTGATAAGGAACAATACCTGTTAAAATGGCTGAAACCACAATGTAAAGCACTGTACAAATAAGAAGTGAAGCGATAATTCCTATTGGCATATTTTTCTGCGGATTTCTTACTTCTTCCGCAGCAGTTGAAACGGCATCAAATCCGATATATGCGAAGAACACGGTGGCAGCACCTGTAGCAACACCAGAGAAACCGAATGGCATAAACGGCGTCCAGTTATGTGGTTTTACATACCATACACCCACAGCGATGAATAAAACAACAACTGCTAACTTAATGAGAACCATGATACTGTTAAAACGTGCTGATTTTTTAACACCTTGTGTCAAAAGGAACGTAATCAATAATACAATCAAGATAGCTGGTAGATCGACATATGTTCCGTTTGCTGGATCATAGGCACTAGATAGTGCCTTAGGGAAATGAATACCAAAACCTCCAAGCAAACCTTGGAAATACCCTGACCATCCACTGGCTACAGCCGATGAAGCAAATCCGTATTCAAGAATTAAGTCCCATCCTAAAATCCAAGCAACTAATTCACCAAAAGTTGCATAGCTGTACGTATAAGCACTTCCCGAAACTGGGACTGTCGACGCAAATTCAGCATAGCAAAGTGCTGCGAATACACAGGCTAAACCAGACAAAACAAATGATAGAATAAGTGCGGGCCCTGCGTGTTCTGCTGCAGCAACACCTGTTAATACGAAGATTCCGGTACCGATAATGGCTCCAATCCCCAACATGGAAAGGTCAAAAGCACCTAAATCCTTCTTTAATGTGACGTCTTTCTTTCCAGCCTCTTGTATTAAGGTCTGGATCGATTTTTTTCTGAATAAACTCATATATTAATCCTCCTCGAGCGGTTTCTAAATGTTCAGAAAAATATAAAAATGTATACTGGTATAATATAATCTTTTTAGGTAAAAAGCAATATATTTTGAAAAATAAAATTAATTTCAAATTATACCAAGTAAAATATTCCCACAACAGTATGTTTTCAAATGAAATTTATTTGCAAATAAATTTCAAATTATTCTAAAAAATCTTTATTGTTTTTCAATAAGAAAACTACCCAGCCTGGCTAGTTAGATTATGTACTACTTACTCAATCACTTTTTCCCGGTAGGAGCAAGGTCACCTTTGTCCCAACCCCCAGTTCACTTTCAAATGAAACTTTTCCGCTCATCGTTTCAATAATTCTTATGGATACAGATGTGCCAAGACCTGTCCCTTTTTCTTTTGTCGTATAAAATAAGGTTCCTATTCTCGCTAACTGCTCAGCTGTCATACCTTTTCCATTATCAGCAATTACAATGCAGGAATGACTTAGATATGTCTTATTATGAATCTTTACTTTGCCTCCCTCGGAGGTTGCTTCAATTGCATTCTTAATTAAATTAACCAGTGCCTGTTTTAACTTATTGCGGTCCGTGATTAAGGTAAAATTGGATGAATCTAGTTCACTCTCCAGCTCTACTCCTTGTTTAACTGCTAGAGGAGCCAGCAGCATAATGATTTCCACTAATACTTCCTGTAAAGGAAATTCTTCTATTTTTTCAAACTGCGGTTTAGCAAAATTCAAATAGTCATTAATGATTGTTTCTGCTCTCCCCAATTCACTTAATACAAGTGAAAGGTATTCATAGTTTTTCCCTGCCTCCTGCTGTTGCATCAACTGAAGAAAACCCTTTACGACGGTTAGTGGATTTCGTACCTCGTGAGCGATGGAGGCCGCCAATTCTCCGAGCGTATTTAACTTCTCGGCTCTTTGAATTTCTGTCTTCATTTTTGCTTTTTCAATCTCCCCCTCCTTTAGCCTTGATGCAATGGCAATGGCCAGTATATTGATTGCACCAATACTAAATATGTCCGGTATATTTAACATTAATGTACACGATTGACCGCTAATTATGTGGTAAATGTTAAGGGAAGAATAGCAGACCAACAAGGTGAATACGGCTACTAGTATCGCGAGGAGGACTCTTGTATTCGGGGTGCGGGTCCAAAATTTTTTCTTTATGATCGTGGCGAAAATGGCGATCACCATAGTATCAATGATACTAAAAACGGTTGTTTCCCCGCCTTGCATAAGCCTGAGCCCCAAAATAGCAATCAAAACCATCCAGCCAGAAACAGGACCTTCATAAAGAATAGCTAAAATTAGAGGAACGTATCGAAAATCCCAATGAAAACTATAGTGTGAATAGGAAAATAGCATACACGATAGAGCTGCAATACTTTGCAATAAACCGCCGACAATAGGAGATTTGTTTCTATTTTCAAAAAGAACACTGCAAAGCAGAATGGGAGCAATTGTTATTAATAAATTCAAAAGAAGTTTTTCTGCCAGCATCAATTAATCCTCCAATGAAAAAACCATACCCAAATATTTATACGACAAAAAAATGCATTTTCCTGCAATAAATTCCATTTTTATTCATTTTTTTATATTTACTTCTTTAACTCGCCTTATAATCTTTATTTTTCTTTCATGATGAATAAATGAATTTTATATTGACAAAATCAACTTTATGAGATAAAATATTTTTCTATGCGTTGCTGATGTAACTTGAAGAATAAATATCCAATGTAAGAATTTTTCTGGCTTTCCACTCTTGTTTTATCGGAAAGACTTATTCACACTGGAACGGCTTAGGAGCCGTAAGGATGTAAGAGAGGTAGGGCTTACGTCGTTTAGGTTATAAAACCTACAGTGGAAATTGTACCGCGGCAAGATTGTTCCATGACAATCAATTTTTAATTTTTACATTTATGAACCCTTAATTCGTAACTGCAGCTTAACAAGTTACCAATATATAATAAATGAAGGCAGAAGAACATCGTTTCTTCTGCCTTCGTCCATTTTCTTCGATCTTCTATTTAGATAAATAAACATACATGAGTTTTCCCTCCCAACCCGTGCATGAAAATAAATTTCCTCTGGCGATAATGTTAGTGACACAAACAGTAATTTACTACGTGGCTTTTTTTGGTGGCTCGACCCTGTAAAATAAACTGTTTGAATGAGTTTGGTGTTCAACCCTTTGTTAGCTCCTTCCTTACGGAAGGATGACTACGGACAGAAAAATGCTTATTTTTCAAACTCATTCACTGTTTGTGATTCTAATTTAGAAGGAGAATTTATGGAGGTATTTATTGAACGATGTGCTGGTTTGGATGTTCATTCTGAAACCATTGTTGCTTGTATTATGACTGGAAGGCATGATGATGAGTTATTTAAACAAACTGAGACCTTTCCAACTTTCACCAAAGATTTATATCGATTATTGCAGTGGCTTGAAAGTCATGAGGTTACTCATATTGCAATGGAAAGCACTGGAGTGTATTGGAAACCTGTTTTTAATATTTTAGAGGACTTCTTTGATATTACACTTGCAAATGCCCAGCGAATTAAAAATGTTCCTGGAAGAAAAACAGATGTATCTGATGCAGAATGGATTGCAAAATTATTAAGATATGGTCTTATTGAAAAAAGTTTTGTTCCACCGGTGGATATACGGGAGCTTCGGGACTTAACCCGACTCAGAAAGAAATGGATTGGTCACTTAACTTCTGAAAAGAATCGAATTCAAAAGGTATTAGAATGTTCCAATGTAAAATTAAGTACGGTAATTTCAGATGTCTTTGGGGTATCCGGTAGAAAGCTTCTGGAACGGCTCGTAGAGCAAGGATATGTGGATGAAGTAGATGTTGAAACAAGAATTCACGGTAAATTGAAAGCGAAGAAACAGATGATTTCCGATTCTCTTTTTGGAACATTGAATGAACATCAACGATTTTTAATCCGTCAATCATGGCAGCACATTGAATACCTGGAGAAACAGATTACAGAAATTGAAGAACGAGTAGATTTATTATTACAAAACTATCAAGAAGAACTTCAATTGCTTATGACCATTCCAGGTGTTAAGAAAGATACAGCAGCTATTATCATTGCTGAGATAGGTGTGGATATGAGGCAATTTCCAACCTCCCAAAACCTAGCATCATGGGCCGGTGTTTCACTCGGAAACAAGGAAAGTGCAGGTAAACGGTTTAGTACCAAAACTGTTAAAGGAAATCCTCATATTAAATCAGCATTGTGTGAAGCTGCATGGGCTGTTTCAAGATGTCGGAATCGTTGGTTAGCGACAAAATACTGGTCAATAGCTACGAGAAAAGGAAAGAAAAAAGCACTCGTTGCCCTGTCGCATCGAATGCTTCGAATCATTTACTCCATGCTTATAAACAAGGAGTCCTTTAAAGAAATGCAAATTAGTTAGTATAACCAAATCCAAATAGAAATATACAAAGTTACCCTGACACAGGTACCTCTACTTTCTTATTGGTTTTTTTCGGTTGTTTTTAAGAATTCCCCTATCTGATCTATAGTATACAGGGGAAGCTAATAATAATTATTTTCACAGAAAAAGACTGGAATATCCTCAGCCTTTTCTTAATTATTTATAACGATAGCTTGTCTACCCATTTGGTTCCAAGCCTTTTCAAAATTGCCACGATCCAACTTTTCATTTTTATCCCCATATGGATCATTAATATAGATTGAATGAGCATCATATCCAGTTATTACAACACTGTGCTCATTAAAACTAATTTGTATGTTTCCTTGTGGAGTATCCCATGCTTCAAATTCCGAAACAGGTGCAAAATCCACTGTTGTAATCACCCAGACTGCCTTCCCTTGACTTACTTTTTTTAATAAATCAGTTAACGGGCTGCCCGTCAGATTGACTGCCCGATTTCCGGCATATTTTTTAGCAAGCTCAAAAACAGGACCATTGTATACGGCATAGCCCGGACCATTTATCATATCTCCTACAAACCCTTCATTAGGATTTCCCTTTTGACCATTATCATATGTTAAAGGGACTGTCCGGATATGACTTGCTAATTCATTCTTCGTTACCTTAATACCGCTGTAATTCAGAATCATCGCCAAACTCGTTACTTCACAGCCATTATAAAGCATGGGAGGATCCATTTGATTGATTAACGGAACATCAAGCAACTTGCTTTCCGGAAGAATCGGCTCCTTTACCTGAAGTGCTGATACACGTGGTTTTAAGGTTGAAAATGAGTTAGCGGCAGGTTTTGAAGCATTAAACTTATCCGCGAATATGGTTTCTCCGCCAACAATTGAGATTAATAGAACAAACAGTATCATGAAAAAATTTTTCATAACTAAACAATCCATTCTTTGTCAAAATCCATGCTTAAGGTACTAGGTATTTCGAAACCCATTCACAATATTACCATAGCAAAAAATGCTAGAATGTGAAAGAGCAATTCGTTTTTCCTTATCATATACTTATTTTCTTAAGTAATTCTTAACATTTACATCCAATCAGCTAAACCCTTTTTTTATATCCCCGAAGTTTAATCACTATTTGGTTGATCACTTCTGAAAACACAAGGCCAAACGCAATGGAACCGGCTAACATCAACACCTTGGCAGCCAATCCCAATGCAGTATTATAATTATTCTCTACAAAATTGCGCATCGCATCATACGCCAAACCTCCAGGAACCAGCGGAATAATACCTGCCACACTAAATATAATCACTGGAGTTTTATAATATTTAGCCAGTTCCTGACTAAGGACCGCTATAAAAATCGTGGCAGCCAACGTTGCCAAAACGGCATCGTTTGTGTAGTCTTCGAGCAAGTAATAAATCAGCCAGCCGCCCATACCAATTAAACCGCACTTTACTAATGATTCTTTCGGAACATTGAAAATAATTCCAAATGCACCAGTTCCAATAAAGCTGGTCACTAATTGTCCAATAATGTCCACCACATGATGCTCCCATCTTACAAAAATGATAAAACAACTGCTATTCCTGCCCCAATGGCAAAGGCTGTCAAAAACGCCTCAGCCCCCTTGGACAATCCGGAAACCAAATGCCCTGCCATCAAATCCCTGACTGCATTGGTCACCAATAATCCGGGCACAAGCGGCATGACAGAACCGATAATAATTTTATCCAGTTGATGTCCATGAGTGAATTTGACAAAAATAAACGATAAAAGCCCAATAATGAACGATGCCAGAAATTCTGAAAAGAATTTAATTGGGACAAAACGATGAAAGTAGACAAAGCTTAGATAGCCAATTCCGCCAAAAATCATCGAAGGAATGAAGTCGTTCCAATGACCATTAACCATAATCATGAAACATCCGCTCGCAAATGATGCTGCTGCAACTTGATATTTTAATGGAAAGGTTACATCCATCGCGTCGATCTCATTTAAAAACGTCTTTGCTTCTTCAATTGTCAATTCGCCACAGCTAATTTTCCTCGAAACACTATTGACCATTGAAACCTTTTTTAAGTCCGTGGACCGTTCTGATATTCGAATCAATTTGGTCTTTGCCGGTTCTCTTCCTTCTGCTGAAAAAATAATACCAGTAGGTGTTACATAGCTATGAGATGTTTCAATCCCATAAGCAGCCGCAATCCGCATCATTGTATCTTCAACCCGGTACGTCTCTCCGCCGCTTTGCAAAATAATTTTGCCTGCCAGCAAACATACCTCCATCACGTCATATGTTTGTTCCATTTCTTTTTCCATTTAACCCCACCATACAATTTCTTCATTTTGTTACTATAGTTTAAATCAAAACAAATACTTGAATCAATGGACTTTCAACTTTCACCGTCAGATTTTGTCGAGTGTAAACGTTTTGTTACATAAGTAGTATGACTTATTCAAATTTTCCGAACAAAACAGTATAATATTTCCATACTTGATAAAAAGGGGGAATTAATTTGAGAGCGCTTAAATCCATTTTAATCTGGGGAGTCATTGCCGCACTTGGTGCAGCTGGCTTTGCTGTGATAGCATTACATCGCGGTGAAAGTATTAATGCGATTTGGCTGTTAACGGCTTCTGTATGCATTTATGCAATCGCTTACCGCTTTTACAGCAAGTTTATTGCCCAGAAAGTATTTCAGCTGGATGATCATCGGAAAACACCTGCAGAATTACATAATGATGGAAAAGACTTTGTTCCCACTAACAAATGGGTCCTCTTTGGCCACCATTTTGCCGCTATTGCTGGTGCAGGACCATTAGTCGGACCCATTTTAGCTGCACAAATGGGCTATTTGCCGGGCACACTTTGGATTGTCATCGGTGTAGTGTTAGCCGGTGCTGTACAAGACTTTATTATTCTTTTTGGTTCAATTCGCCGTGATGGAAAATCCCTTGGGGAAATGATTAAAGATGAAATGGGCAAAGTAACAGGCATCATTTCAATGATTGGCATTTTAGGTATTATGATTATTTTATTAGCCGTATTGGCACTTGTCGTAGTTAAAGCACTGGTGGGCAGCCCTTGGGGAATGTTCACAATTGCAGCAACGATCCCCATCGCAATCTTCATGGGAATTTATATGCGGTTTATCCGTCCTGGCCGTGTTGGTGAGGCATCCCTGATCGGTATTGTCCTGTTGATATTATCCCTATTTTTCGGACAGACAGTATCACAAAACCCTACCTTATCCGCCATGTTTACTTTTAAAAGTGAGACGATTGCCATTATGATGATTATTTATGGCTTTATTGCTTCCGTATTGCCGGTCTGGCTCTTGCTGGCTCCACGGGACTATTTAAGCACCTTCTTAAAAGTCGGCACCATCTTGGCACTTGCCTTAGGGATCATTACTGTGGCACCAAATCTTCAAATGGCAGGAGTAACCAAATTTATTAACGGGACTGGCCCTGTATTTTCTGGAAATCTTTTCCCTTTCTTATTTATTACGATTGCCTGCGGATCTGTGTCAGGATTTCATGCCCTTGTTTCATCCGGGACCACCCCAAAAATGATCGAGTTAGAATCACATGCCCGGCCAATCGGCTATGGTGCCATGCTAACTGAATCTTTTGTTGCTGTAATGGCTATGATTGCAGCATGTGTGTTGCATCCGGGTGTCTATTTTGCCATTAACAGTCCGGCAGCATTAATTGGGACTGATGTTGGTCAGGCCTCACATGTTATCTCAAGCTGGGGATTTACCGTCACTCCGAATGATTTAAAAACCATCGCCAATCATGTAGGAGAGCAAACGATCTTATCCAGAACCGGCGGCGCACCGACACTTGCGATTGGGATGGCCACCATTTTTTCAAAGGTAATCGGAGGCAACACTCTAATGGCATTTTGGTATCATTTTGCGATTCTTTTTGAAGCCTTGTTTATTTTAACTACGATTGATGCCGGGACACGCGTTGGGCGTTTCATGATTCAAGATTTAATTGGTGCTGCCTATAAGCCATTTAAGAAAACAGAAGCAATAATTCCTAACATCATTGCCACTGCTTTATGTGTCCTATCCTGGGGTTACTTCCTCTATCAAGGGGTGATTGATCCGCTTGGAGGAATAAATACCCTATGGCCGTTATTCGGTATTGCTAATCAAATGCTTGCTGGAATCGCTTTATTATTAGGTACTACCATTCTCTTTAAGATGGGCAAGAAAGCGTACGTGTGGGTTACCTTATTGCCGACAACCTGGCTGTTAATCGTGACATTAACAGCAGGATGGCAAAAGCTTTTTTCTGCCAATCCAAAAGTTGGTTTTCTCGCACATGCGAATATTTTTAAACAAGCGTATGACAACGGTAAAATTCTGGCTCCTGCCACAACTGCCGCGCAAATGAAACAAGTATTGATTAATGACTATGTGGACGCTACCCTTACCGGAATTTTCATGTTGGTGGTTATTGTTGTCTTAATCTCGGCTCTTAACATATGGTTTAAAATTATCGCCAACCGCAAATTGCCACTGCATGAGTCACCATATGTGCCGCGCAGTGAAGGAGATTTAAAACATTATGCTTAAACACTTGAGAAAATTCAACGCGTACCGCAAGCAATTTATCAGTCTGCTCGTCGGCGTCCCCAGCTATGAAACGTATGTCGAGCATATGAAAACCCATCACCCTGATCAGCCTGTGAAATCACGAAAACAATTCTTCTGTGAAGCACAGGAAGAACGCTATAATGCAAAAGGCGGGAAAGTCTCCAGGTGTTGTTAGTAAAAGAAACAGCCTGCACGATTTGTGTGCAGGCTGTTTTTATTGGCGCCATATTTTCATTAAAACTAAATTAATGAAGGTCACAATGGCATATAAAATGGCTAGTCTTTGCTTTCCCGAAGCATACAAAGCTACAGCAGCACTGCCGAATACAGCTACTTCGAGGACCAACATAGAAAAACCCTGCAATGGGTAAGCTGCTTTCGGGGAGCCAAAAGTTCCCCAAATGATGGCAGTTATTAAAGGTGCCCCTATTCCCAAAACGATTTTTATTATCGTACGGTTTGCTGCATGAAAGCCCCAATAACCCAAACAAATTAGAGCTGCTATTTCTATAAGGAACCTTAGCCCTATATTTATCCATTTAATTAGCTCCACCATACACCTCCTTCCGCTTTATTAACATTTATTCAACTGTTGGCACTTTAACAACAGGAATCTTAGCTTTTTGTCTCCTCTTTTTAAAAATAAACCCTGTCAACGCACACAATAATACGAACGGAATACTTGCTTTATAGATTTCGGCAAAGCTGGAGGAAATCCTCTCTTGAGCAAAATCTTCTACCTGATTACTGTATGTTTTTATCAGTTTCCCTCTTTCAGCAATATCATGGTCCACTTGCTGCTCCACTTTTATATAGATCATATCTTTGGCAGCATTTCTTTGTTGTTCAGGCATAGCATCTAAGGCCTTTTGGACATTTCCATCAATTAATTGCTGCCGCTCATCAGCCGTAACTAAAGAAGAATCTATTTTTCTCGTCTTTTGAGAGTTAATGGCTTTTTTGGTTTCATTTAATATTTTATCTTTTGCAGCCTGCGGGACATCCAATACTGCTGCCTTTTTAGCGGCGTAATCAATCGCCTCTTGTTTTTTACCGTGAATGGTGTTCGTTAAGCCGGCCACAAATATAGCAACAGCTAAAACAACCCCTACCTGTCTAAGCATGGAGAAAACACTTTGCGAGGCAGTCAGCATTTCCCCTTCAAATGAAGAAGAGCTCCCCAATGTTGCAGAAGAGATCACAAAGCTGAATCCTAAACCAAGCAAACTGCAAAGAATCACAACCTCTGATGTAGTGGATTGAATAGTTAAATGCTGCAATAAATAATAGGCAGCCCCCATGGTGCAAAAGCCGAAGATGACAGGAATCACAAAACCAATTTTACGGACAATTAAACCGGCGATATTTGCAAAAACAAAGATAGCAGCGGAAACAGGTGTGATGAGTAAGGCAGCTTGGAGTTCGGTCTTGTGCTGAAAGTTCGTCAAAAACTGGGGAAGTAATACAGTTACACCTACAAGAAAAATAAAGCCTGTTGTTACTATTAAAATCGAACCAGTAAAAATGCGATCCTTAAAAAGTTTCAAATTAACCATTGGTGCTTCTACTCTTCTTTCCATCACAATAAATAGAGTGACGGCAATGATCGTAACAAGATAACAGATGATAGATGGAGTACTGTTCCAGCCCCATGTATTTCCTTTAATCAACACCAAGTTCAGTGAAAAAATGGCCAATGTTGAAAACAGCAAGCCAAGCCAATCAATTTTGGCTCTCACACGGGTTTCTTTTTTCAAAGATAAAATAAAAGCAACTCCAGCCATTGCAAGTAAACAAATCGGTACATTAACAAAGAAAACCCAATGCCAGCTAAGCTTCTCTGTTAAAATACCACCGACAGTCGGTCCTAAGGCAGTCGATAATCCTTGTGTCGCTCCCAACAATGTTTGAGGAACCAATCTTTTCTCCAGGGGCATTGCAGCAATCCCAATTATCATGCTGCAAGGGATGAGAATGGCAGCACCAAAGCTTTGCAAAAACCGGGCTGCGATTAGGAAGTTTCCGGAAGATGCCAGACCGCATAATGCGGAACCCATCCCAAAAACTAACAATCCTGCAAGGTAAAATTTATTCCTCCCAAACATTTCAGCAAATCTGGCCATTGGGATCGCTAGCACAGCGATGGTCATAGTGTAAACATTTAACATCCAGGAACTTGTTTCAAGTGTTGTATGCAAATCGTCCTGAATGGCTGGCAGTGTAATGTTCATAATGGTTGAATCCAGCATACAAACAAATGTACCCAGACACATTAACAAAACAACCTTCATTCCACCCATTTCTTTCATGAAGTTATTCCTCCTGTTCCATTACTTTTGATAATGTCTCATCAATCAGACCGATGACCATCTCTGCCTGGCGAATTCCGTACTCTAATGTGAAACGCTTGTATCGTTCCATATTTGGATATTTCTCCTCAAGTAATTTCAAGCTATCATACAGGGCTTGATTTTTTTCCCGTTCTGCTAAAAGCCATTGATTGATTTTTTCCTTTGTTGTAAATCGCCCAAAGAAAATGCGAATTAAGATATCGGATCTCATCACTGTCGGATTAATGGGACTCCTCAGGTAATGTTGAAATTGCTCTTTTCCTTTGTCGGTGATTGCAAACATGTTTTTGTTTGGCTTTCCTTCTTGCTGTACCACTTGTTTATCCACAAGCCCCTCCTTTTCCATCTTTCTTAACGCTGGATAGATCGCTCCAAAGGAGGCATCAAAAAAGTACGAAACCGAATTCTCCATCATTTGCTTGATATCATAGCCGCTCATTGGCTCATCATAGATAAAGCCAAGAATCACATCTTGTATATTCATTTTTTCACCCCTATATTACTTACGTTTATATTATCATTGATAATATAAACAACGTCAATATAATTATGGATTATTTATCCAATAAAAAAACATGAAAGAAACTTCTTCTTTCATGTTCAATGATTTCTACTCGCCAATATTGTTTTCAAACCATTCCTGTAATGATTTTAGAGAGGTAAAGCTATAAATTTCTTCGCCACTTTGGCCGTTATCAAAACCAGTATTTCCTCTCAATGTAATTTGGCCCTCTTGACCGGAAATTAAAATGGCGTATGGATGGTTCACATTTATGTACCTAGCATCCAGGTCATGATCCACCCAGTTTTTGCTTCGTAAAAATGCTTCGTAATGTTCCATTCAAAAACCTCCTCCCCCATAGTTTCCCAAGAGCTCGGGAAATTAATATCATCTAAAATAAAACAGACCCATTCTCTTAAAACAGGTCTGATTTAAAGTTATTTTTGTTTATAATACGTTATGGCAAGCGCGAAGGCGAGAACACCGCCTTTAACAATATCCATTGAATAATAAGGTACAGACAACATAACAAGGCCATTTTGCAAAATCCCAATCAGAACCGCGCCAATGAAGGTGCCGAACGCATTCGGCTTACCTGAGCCGAGGACAGAAAAACCAATAAAGGCAGCCGCAACTGAATCCATAAGATACGGTGCACCGGAATTGATTTCTGATGTCATTACCCTGGAAGCCAGAACAATCCCCCCGATCGAAGCAAACAAAGCAGAAAGCAGATAGGCGGCAACCTTATATGTATTGACCGGGATTCCTGAAAGTCTTGCTGCTTCTTTATTGCCGCCAATGACATACATGTAGCGGCCATGCTTGGTATAGTTTAAAAAGATGTGGACCAAAACAACCGCCACAGCCATAATGACAATAATCCATGGCACCTCTCCGATCTTAGCAAAAAAAGGAGATATCATTCCTGCTGCCATAGAGCCATCTGGCATCACCATATTTTGTGACAAGGTCGCACCTTTTGTATAGGTAAGTGCCGTCCCCTGAATGATAAACATCGTGGCCAGCGTCGTCAGCATGTCAGGAATTCTTAGCTTTACTATCATGAAGGAGTTGAAAGCCCCTACAACTAATGATGCTGCGATCGCAGAAATAACCGCAACCAAAGTATTTTGCGAGAACCATACAAACATCGAAATGACAATCGCGTTTGAAAGTGATGCGACTGAACCGACTGACAAATCGAATCCATCCACAGACAATGAGATAGTAATTCCAATGGCAATAATGGTAACAATCGATATTGACCGTAAAATATTAACAATATTACTTCCTTGAATAAAATCCGGATTCACCAATGAAAAAATGACAATAAGGGCAACGATCGTCAAAATAGTTCCATACTTATAAAGAAAGGAAAAAAGATTAAAGCTTTTTTTTACTGGGGGAAGGGCCCCATTGTTTGCTTTCACTTTTGCCTCCATTTTACCTGCCCCCTGTCGAATAAAATAAAAGTTCTTCTTCGTTTGTTCCACTTGTCTCAAGTTCCTTAACATTCCTGCCATCATATAAAACATAGACGCGGTCTGTAATACCTATTATTTCTGAAAGCTCCGAGGAAGCGTAAATAATTGCTTTGCCTCTTCGCGCTAATTCCACAATTAATTCGAAAATATCTTTCTTCGCGCCAACATCTACACCTTTTGTTGGTTCATCAAAAATATACACATCAGCCTCGGCTATGAGCCACTTTCCAATCGAAACCTTCTGCTGATTGCCCCCGGATAAATTTTGCACGATGGCGTCTTCAGATGGGGTTTTAATTCCTAACGATTTAATTAATTGTTTGGCGGCTGCCTTTTCTTTTTTTCGGTCCACAAAGCTAAAAACTTTGGAAAAACTCTTTAAATTGGCTGCTGTTAAATTAGCTTGAACCGATTCATGAACAAGGATTCCTTCTTTGCGACGCTCTTCGGGCACCAATGCGATGCCGTTCTGCACTGCCATAAAGGGATTTTTCAATTTAAGCCTACGGCCATATAGCACAACTTCTCCACTAACCCGAACGGCTGCTCCGAACAGCGCTTTACATAGTTCCGTTTTTCCGGCCCCGACTAACCCCGCAATTCCGACAATTTCCCCTGCGCGCACATGTATATGTAAATCCCTGATTTTATTTGAATCAGTTAATCCCTTTACCTCTAAAACAGTATCCCCAATCACTGCATTCTTTTCTGGAAACTGCTCCTCTAATTTTTGCCCGAGCATTTGTTCCACCACTTTGCTTGGCGACGTCTCAGAAACAGCCGCCTTAGCAGCAACTTCTCCATTACGCATCACCGTAATCACATCACAGATTTCGAAAATCTCCGGCAGACGGTGGAAAATGAATATGATTCCAACATTATTCTGTTTTAAATTCCTGACAATACGGAAAAGTTCGCCTGTCTCCGTATGACTTAATGGGGCAGTCGGTTCATCTAAAATAAGAAACTTGCACTGATTCGAAATCGCACGAGCGATAAGAATCATTTGTTTTTCTGCCAGCGTCAACTCACTTGCAAGCTTTTTGACCGGCAAATCGATCTTCATGTCCTTAAGAATGGCTGCAGCTTTTTCATGTATCCTTTTCCAGTTGATCCACTGTTTCTTCCCCATATGATGAACGGCATCCAGCAGCATAATATTTTCAGCAACAGTTAAATAAGGAATAATCGCTGTGTCGACTTCCTGATAAACAATTTGTATGCCGGCATCCTGCGCATTTTTCGGGGTGCGAATATTTTGTATCTCTTCATCAAACCAAATTTCACCGTTATAGTGGTCATAGGCTCCTGAAAGAATTTTCATTAAAGTTGACTTACCGGCGCCATTTGCACCTATCAAAGCATGAACCGTTCCTGTTTTCATCGAAAAATTGACCTGATCTAATGCCTTTACACCAGGAAATTCAATCGAAATATTTTTCATATCTAATGTTGCACACATTCGGCTGCACCCCCTGTCATGAGAACACTCTCTTTATCTGGTAAAAAAGAGAGTGTTCTGCTGCAAGTCCATTATTTTCGATAATATTTCTTTAATGTCTTCATCCAGTCTGTTTCAAAAACATCAGATTGGCCCCAGCCTGGAATGATCGTTGATAAATTCACCATATTTACAGGCTGTTTTGAGTTTTGAATATCCTTCTGTGAAATCACGGATGCTTCTAAATTATAAGTTTTAGGCGTTTGTTCCCCTGCCAATTTTTTTGCCAGTAAGCGCATATCAACCGCACCAATTAATTTTGGATCAACGGCAGCTGTATACTTCCAAGCACTTCCTTTTCTTTGGATCTCTTGAAGGTCGGCATTCGATACGTCAATGCCGTAAAGTTTTACTTCTTCGCGGCCTGCTTCCTTCAACGCGCGGGCAGCTCCAATGGCAAAGGCATCCCATGTGGCAAAAATCGCATCAAGCTTGCCTTTTGGATATTTATTTAGAATGGCAGCAACTGCATTTTGCGTTTGGACACTCGTGTCAGCAGTCGCTACACCAAAACGGGCCACTTCTTTGATGCCTGGGTTTTTGGCGAGAACATCCTGGTACACTTTATTGCGTCTAACCATTGGCGGAAAACCGTCTACCCAAAGGTATGCGATATTGGCTTTCCCTTTTGTGTCCTTCACTAATTGATCGAGAGTTGACTGGGCTAACTTCTCATCATCTTGGGATGTAAGGGTTACACCATTAATATCTGCAAGTTTAGGATTGGAATCGAATGTTACCACCTTTTTTCCTTTTGCAACAATGTTTTTAACATCTGTAACTGTAGCATCATCATCACCGTGCGAGATAATATAGCCATCATAGTTTTGATCTAATGCCTGATTAATTGCATCATGGAATTTAGCTGTGTCACCATTTGCTGTAAAGACGTCTACTTGGAAGCCCAGTGCCTCCCCTTCAGCCTTCGCGCCAGCCAAATATTGGGCTGTGTTATCGTCCCCTCCGATTTTGCGGATGACCTTTATTTTGACCGGCTGTTCCTTAGTAAATCGGCCTGGGACTCCTTTCAATGATACTTTCGGATTGCCGCTTGCGTGGTTTGTTCCCCCGCTGGACGCACAACCCGTCAGTAAAAGTGATACGGCTACTGCAGATACAAGTGTGCTTTTGAATAAATTTCTCTTCATTTTTCTCTAGATCCCCCTTTTTTTACGAAACTCTTATCAATTCCTTTTTTACCAATAGGAGAAGTGTGCTTTTAGGTAAAATAAAAAACCTCTCCTAATGAAAGAGAGGTTACATCACAAATGAAATGACGACTCCTCTCTCATCTCTCAAAACAAACTTTGTTTTGCAGGAATTAGCACCAATTCCATTCGGAACGGTTGCTGGGCATCATCGGGCCAGTCCCTCTGCCACTCTTGATAAGAGAATGTAAATTTATAAAATTTCAAAAAAATTGTTAGATTTAATTTAAACCTCTATTTTTAAGTTGTCAATAGTATTTTTGAATATTTCCAGAAAAATAGCAGGCGATCATGATACTACTCTCTTATTAGAGATTTTGCTCATATACTTTCAAATTCGCATAAACTGCTTCCAATACGGGAACTGAAATTCCATTTTTTCGAGCGATGTCCAATAAATAACCATGCAGGTGGTCTGCTTCGACAGGGAGTAATTTTTCCATGTCACGCTGCATGGAAGTTTTCATCGAAAAGTCAAGTCCATCTATTTGCTTCATAAACCGGGTGTCAGCCTCTGCTGAAAGCGGGGCACCTTCACTTTTCATCACGGAGATAATCTCTGTTAAAAGTGCGGCCATGAGATTTCTTCCGTTCGACTCCTCGCGAATAGGCCCAATTGGGGATCTAAATAATGTTGTAATTCCTGACATTGTGGAAATAAACATGTATTTATTCCATATATCCTGTTCAACATGATTGCTCAATCGGAAACCGACATTGGTTCGACTAAAGGCATCTTCAATTTTTAAAATTCTGTCTGTCCTCTCACCACCTCGCTCACCAAACACGATATCATGAGAAGCACTGGTTTGAATCACTCGCCCTGCCTGATCAAGTGTTGTTTCAATAAAACAAAGACCTCCAATCACCTTTTCTGCTCCGAATTCTTCTGCCAACTTTTCATAATGCCTAATTCCATTTAATAATGGTAAAATCGTTGTTTCATCACTTACATACGGCCGGATACTATCGATCGCACTCCCTAAATGATAGGCTTTTGTCGAAAGGATAATCAAATCAAATGTTCCTGCCTCTTCACCGGTTCGGATGGTTTTCGGTACAAAGGTAGCATTGCCATTTACACTCTCAATAACAAGACCTGTTTCTTCTAGTTGCTTTTTCCGTCCCTCTCTTACCAAAAAAGTAACATCGGCCTCTTTTTCCATTAAGCGGCCTCCAAAATAACCGCCGACAGCTCCCGCACCAACTATTAAAATCCGCATCGTGATTCCCCCTATGTATTGAGTATGATTAAATCTAGTATAAGGGAAGTTCTTCAATCATAAAAGAAAGCTGTTTTGAAAATTTTGTATCTTCCCCCAATGATCATAGATTAATTTTGTGAATCCCAATAAGCATCCATAAAAAAAGAAAAAAGCAGGCACATGCCTGCTTTCTCAGTATATTTTTGTTAAGAAAGGGATCGAGAGCCCCTCTATGAATTTAAGCTGGGATCGAAGCATTTTGTTCCCTCTCCTTGCGATGGGTACGCAAATGGAGTAATTCATATACTAGCGGAACGATACACAATGTTAGAATCGTCGATGTGAAGAGTCCGCCAATCACTACTACTGCCAGCCCTTGAGAGATTAATACTCCTTCAGAAGCCCCTACTGCTAACGGAAGCAACGCACAAATTGTCGCTACAGCGGTCATCAGAATAGGACGAAGTCTTGTGGTTCCTGCTTCCAGCAATGCATCACGTACAGTCATTCCCAGTGCACGCTGTTGCTCAACCCGCTGAATAAGGACAATCGCATTTGTTACAACAATTCCCATCAACATCAAAATCCCAATCAGAGACGAGACACTAAGTGGCTGATGAGCGATAAACGTCCCGAGGAACGCACCTATTAAAGCTACTGGCATAGAGAATAGAATAGCAAATGGCGCTGACCATCCCCCGAACAAAATAAGCATAACAATATAGACCATTCCCACTGCAACAAGGATTGCCTCGATCAGTTGAGTAAAGCTTTGACTTTGCTGCATGGCCGATGTAGATTGCCCAACTTGAACACCGGATGGGAGATTTATTGTTTTGATATCCTTTAATACGCTTCGCAATGTTTTACCCGTGTTCTGCGTTGTATAATCAGCCGTAATTTCTGCATACGATTTTCCATTTTGGTGAAGTACAGTTGTCGGTGTTTGAACATCACTTACAGTCGCAACATCCCCTACTGTAATGGACTGACCTGTCGAGGTGTTAATTGGCAGCCCGCGAATCGCGGACAATTCTGTCAACTCAGTTGAACTTGACATTTGAACGTTTAAGTTATATGTTTGTCCATTCATGTTTACAGTACCGATGTTCTGTTGCGAGAGATAACTGCGAACAACATTGGCAACTTGCTGTGAAGTTAAACCATATTGAGCTGCTTTTCCCGAATCTGGTGCTACACTGATTTCAGGTTGGGTGTCTGCTAAATTACTCTTTACATTAGCCAGCCCCGGCTCGTTCTGCAGCCTTTTTGTTACTTGTATTACCGCCTGTGAAATAGCCGTATCATTAGGTCCATTAATGACAAGATCGAATGTAGTGCCTCCGCCTCCAGTCATTTGTCCTTTCACTTGAATCGTTGTCCCATTGACAGCTATACTTGCTAATTGTTTTCTTGCTTGATCTAAAAATTGATTGACATCGACATTTGCATTCAGTGCAATATTCAACGTCGCCGTGTTCGTGTTGGATGATGAACCACCCCTAGGACTAAATCCTGCACCGCCGCCTCCTACAGAGGTGTTGATCCGAGAAATTTGTGCTGCATCCTGTTTCAATATCTCTTCTACTTGTTTCGCCTTCGCATCTGTTGTATTCAGAGGAGTTCCTACAGGCATGGAAATGGAGATACTGGCCGTTTGCTGCATCGAATTCTGAATAAAGGTTGATCCTACAAATGGCAAGACCATCAAAGATGCAGCGAAAGCAATAACTGTTCCAATGATCACCCAGCCTTTATGGTTCAAACACCAATTGAGTACTGACTGATACCGTTTCTGCCATGGTCGATTTACCAACGCAGCTGCAACAAACGGATGGTTGCTGCTCCTGCTTTCTGCCCCCATTAATTCAGGGTGGATCGCCCCATTTAAATCATCACCTGTTTCCAGCCATTCGTACTCCATTCCTTTTGCAGGCTTGCGAACGACAAACAACCAAGCGAGAATAGGCACGATGGTTAATGCAACGATGAGTGAGGATGCCAAAGAGCACACGACTGTCAATGCAAACGGGAAGAAGATTTTCCCCACCATTCCCCCTACCATCGCAAGAGGTGCAAATACAGCAATTGTTGCCAGAGTAGATGATAAAATAGCATTCCCAACCTCTGCTGTAGCGTGTAATACAAGTTTCTTGCCAAATCCTAATCCTGTTTTCCATGTACGATAAATATTTTCAATTACTACAATACTGTCATCCACGACACGTCCTGTTGCTACTGCCAATCCGCCAAGGGTCATGATATTAAGGGTCACACCATAACGGCTTAGCAAAATAATCGATGCCAGGATGGAAATAGGAATGGAGACAACGGCAACAACGGTTGTCAACCAGTTTCTTAAAAAGAATAGAATAACCAGTATAGCAAATACTGCACCTAAGACTGACTCCCGCACCATGCCATTCACTGATGCCGTAATCATTTGCGATGAATCAAACAACGAAACAATTTTCACGCCATTTGGCAGTTGTTTTTTTAGTGAAGCAAGTTGTTTGTTGATGTCCTTCACTACAGTGACTGTATTGGCGTCTTCTGTTTTGGATACTGTCATTAAAATACTCGGCTGTCCATTGGTCCTATTGATGGAACTGCCATTAGGCGGCTGCATTGACACCGTCGCAAGATCAGATAGTGGAATCGTGTCGAGTGTCGATGATGTGCTGGATGTATTGCTGCTTGCTGCGGCCTTGACAGTAGAGCTGCGCTTTGCAGACATCGATCCCGACGCCATTTTCATTTTTGACTGAATCTGCTTCAATTGCAGTTGAAGTTTTGTTTGCACACTTTCTAATGCACTAATTTCCCCCTGTAGTTTGACGATAGTCTGCTGGTTTTGGCCTGCCCCCGCTGAGGTATTTAGGTTTGAACCCGTACTTGCATTTGTACCTCCACCTACTTGGACGACTGTATTAGTGCCTCTTGTTGGACTTGTTGCTCCTTGACCTGCCGCACCATTACTTGAGTTCAGCCCTGTCTTCGGATTTGAATTCAAACTCGCCTTGGACATAGCCATTTGTTGATTAAGAGCAAGCTCTGCACCAAAAATTTGCCCTTGAATTTGTTGAAGGGATGCAAGAATCTGATTCTGTGCCTCCAAAAGGCTCATACTGCCGCCTAGTTGTCCTACTCCTTGGGCAAGCTGGCCAATTGACTGACCCATTTGACTCATACTGTTTCCAATAGCCTTTTGCATGCCTGCTGCGGCATTAGATGGAATGCCAATTTGCAGATTTTGAATGTCGGTTAATGATTTGAATGCTGCATTTAATTGTACTGGCTGCACTTTTCCGTCTGCAGTTGCCGTTCCTAAAGGAATGGAGGCATTATCGGCCTGCAAATCCTGAAGCACCTGTTGAAGGCTCAAGTTATATTTAGCCAGTTTTGCCGGATCAAATTGTATCATTACATTATCCGCATCTGCACCTGAAGCACTAGGGGTTGCTACTCCTGCTACACCTTGCAGTGAAGGAACCACTGTATCATTGACGAGATTTTTTAATTGTTCACTCGTTAATTTGCTTGATGCTACAGTAAACTCCAGTACAGGTGTATTGCTGAACGAAAACGATCTTACACTTGGTTTATTTGCCGTAGTAGGCAGCTGAACCTGGTTCACGATTTGCTCAACATTCTGCATGGTTTTGTCTAAATCTGCACTCATATTCAATTGAAGCTCAATTTGCGATACATTCGCAACCGATGTTGATGTTATGTTTTGTACATCTTTTGCTCCGTTTAGCGCTTTTTCAATCGGGGTTGTCACATCTGTCGCCACTTGGCTTGGCGATGCACCTGGATATGTCGTCATAATCGAGATAATTGGTATCGACATATCTGGCATGAGATCTTCCTGCAAACCAAATGTGGACAAAATACCGCCGATTGCAATTAACAAAACAAAAATAACAATCGCAACTGGGTTTCTTAAAGAAAATTTAGTTAAAAATTGCATCTTTTTGTATACCTACCTTTCTTCGTTTGCTTTAGAAAACAATCAATCTATATTTTTCAACTAATTAACAGCATATTTTCAAAAAAATAACACCCTCTTTTAGACACCATACACGTAACAGAATATACTAGTTTTGTGTCCTCAATGTGACCAACTGGATTTAAAAAAACAGCCCCCATTGGAACTGTTATAGATACTTCCATTACACTATTTTTTTAAACAAATTTTAAAAGTAGTTGCTTCCCCTTCTGCACTTTCTACGGAAATCGTCCCACTGTGCAATTCGATGATCCGTTTAACAACCGCCAATCCAAGTCCATAGCTTTCCGTCGTTCTGGTATGCGCCTTTTCACCTCGATAAAACCGTTCAAATACATGTGGCAGGTCTTTCTCAGGAATTCCATTCCCCGTATTACTAATATAAACTTCGACATCGTTTTCGCGATCATATCCCCGTACCGTAATTTTTCCGTGATCCCAATTATACTTAATTGCATTCGAATATAAATTGCTCCACACTTGATTCATCAACGATTCATCAGCATAAATCTCAAGCTTAGGCATATCAAAATCAATTTCAATGTTTCTTTCCATCCACTGAGACTGCATCGCAACGAGCTGGTTTCGCAATTGCCGATCGAGCAGGTACCGCTTTGGATGAAACGGTGACTTGTTCGCTTCCAGCATAGAAAGATTTAACAGCTGCTTAGTTAAACCGGAAAGACGCTCGCTCTCAAGTTCTATTTGTTCCAAATAAAGCTTTCCTTCTTCTGGTTTCACCGCCCCTTCCTTTAATGCAATTGTCATTCCTTTAATAGCGGTAAGGGGCGACTGAAGTTCATGCGATACATTGGCAACGAAGTCCTTCCGCATCTGTTCTGTATTATTTAATTCTTTTACCATATAATTAAAGCTTTTAGCTAATTGGCCAATCTCATCTTTACTTTTTACATCTAATCGAATTTGAAAATTGCCTCTTGCTAATTCATTTGTTGCTTTTGTAATCTGAACAATTGGTTTTACTAAAATTCGAGTGGTAATCAGAATAAGGGAGATTCCAATAAGCAATACAATAAACAATGAAGTTAATATAATATTTCTTGTCTGGCTAAATTGTTCTTTTAAGATAGGTCTAATAAATAAAGCATATCTTCCTGTTTTAGTTACTACCGGCAGCCCTATCATCATGTTATGTGGAATGTTCACTTCTTTCTGATAAACATTTCCTTTCACCACATCGATGATCGCCTTTTTACTTAATCCAGTAACTTTGGAGGCATTTGGCGAGGACAATAGTAAGCCATTTTGATTATAGAGATAAACGTCATAGGGTAAATTGGAGAAGCTTTTTAAATAAACATCAAAGCCTTTATTCCCCAGCTGTTGGTATAATTGAATCATTCCTTTTCCCTGGTCGATCACTTGGGTTTCACGAATTTTAGTAATTTGATTTTGGAAAATAATGGATGTAATAAAAAAGGAAAGCATCAATGACACAATAATAACGAAAAAATAATTTAAACAGTTTTTAATATAAATAGATTGGATCATGCCAAGACCTCTAATTTATAACCAAGCCCTCTTACCGTACAAATTTGGATCAGGTCCTCAAAATTTTTAAATTGTTTCCGAAGTTTTTTTATGTGCGTATCGACCGTTCTGTCATCACCCTCATAATCAAGCCCCCAGATACTCTCAATTAATTGATCTCTTGTGAAAATTTTCCCCGGCTGACTGGCTAACGTATATAACAATTCAAACTGTTTTATGGGCAGAATGAAATCTTCATCCTTGATCCGTACTTTATAACTATCACTATCAATTGTGATTTTATTAAAAGTAATACTCCGATCTGAAGCAACACGATACCGCTTGAGCAGCGATTTTACCCTCATGACAAGCTCAGCTGGATGGAAAGGCTTCGTCACATAATCATCCGTTCCTAATTTAAAACCTTTAATGGTATCCTCCAATTCTGCTCTGGCTGTGAGCATTAGAACCGGAATCTCATAATACGTTTTAATTTTCTCGCAAAGCTCCCATCCATCTACGTTCGGCATCATGATATCAATGACTGCACAATCAATTTTCTCTTGTTCTAGAATGTCAAGTGCCTCTCTGCCATCACAGGCAATTTTAATCCGAAACCCCTCCTTCTCCAAGTAAAGCTGGATCACCCTTCGTATATTAACATCATCATCTGCAATTAATATCGTCGTTTTCATACTATGTACTCCTTTTTCTAGATACGTCTATTTTAACCAAGAATGAAAGGGATTTTAATTGTTTTTTGTGATCCCGACCATTTCCTTTCTCATAGAAAAAACGGCAGTCTATTTCAGTCCGCCGTTTGACACTTATTTGTTATTCTGGAGACTTTTCTTCATAAGGGATGCAATTTGAATATGATCTTGGCTTGAAATGCTTTCTAACTGTTTAATAATTAACTCTTGGCGTTCTACCGGATGATTTTGACTTAATTTAGCTTTTGCTTCTATTTTTGTGATATGGATCTTGAATGCTGTAATCCCCTTACTCATTCCCTCGAGAAAACTCGGTTCTACATTTCTTAAATGGTATAGACTATCAGGACTTTCATATTTATTAACCATATCATTTAAAGAATCGAATATGATTTGTTGTTCTTCAAGAATCTCCATCTTCCCATATAGATGGATGGATACATAATTCCAAGTAGGTACTGCCTTCATGCTTTCGTACCAAGAAGGAGAAATATAACAGTGGGGTCCTTGAAAAACCACAAGAATTTGTTGATTTTCTATATCTGTCCACTGTTGGTTCGGGCGGGCAAAATGGCCATATAGAGCATTCTCTTCCTTATTAAATATTAGCGGCAGATGGGTAGCATACGGTTCTCCATTGTGTTGAGAAAATAACGTGGCAAAGCTGTAATTTTCGATAAAGTCATAAATGATCTCTTTATCATCGAGTTGAAAATGTTTTGGAATATACATATAGTCCCCCTTCTATTTCATCCTTGTTTTCGATGTTCACTTTCATTGTGGCTGTCAACAATTAAAATTTCTATATAATATGGTATTATACAAACTGACATCTAAAAAGGTACAGTTTTAGACAAATAGACATGTCAAAACTTACTGGACAATGAAAATTACTATAGGACTATTACACTTGGTTTTAGTAATCTATCCTGTGATGATACCCAGTTTGGTGTGAAGCTTTTAAAACAGGCCTGGTTATAAAATAAACGGCGGTATACATTAGTCCGCCGTTTCAAAATCAATCATCACTTTGTAATTTTCGCCCTCTGAATAGAAAAATCATGACTTTGATAATAGCTATTCTTCACTAAAATGTTAGGTCCTAAGCAGGCTACCTCAGGACAGTGACAGCTTAATTCTTTGGCTGTCCTCGAGTTATTCCAAATTTCATATGCCTCTTCAAGACGGGTGGTCTGGATATTTCCAAGTAACGGAATATCACCAAAATCCGTTACGATTATTTCTCCGCTAAAAACATTTACATTCAGACGCGAGCGGCCATCCGGATCATTGCGTACGGTGACATTTTTGCTTTGGTACAACCTTTTTAGTAGTTTTAAGTCCTCCTGATTACTGCTGCAGGCGTAAAATGGCAATGTTCCAAACAACATCCAAACATTTTCATCTCTTATATCCAATAAATGATGAATAGCTTCTCTGATTTCATCCAAATTGAGAGTTTCGAGATTGCTGGCAAAGTCGCTCGGATACATAGGATGGACTTCATGCCGCTGGCAAAGCATTTCATCCACAATTTGCCGATGAATTTTTTCTAGATAAGGAAAGGTTCGTTTGTTCAACATTGTTTCTGCTGAAACGATAACACCTGCTTTCGCCAGCGAACGACTGTTTTCTATCATTCTTGTAAAATATTTTTCTCGTTGTTTATAGTCTGGCTGCTTTTCCATTCTTGCAAAGCCACCCTCGACAAAATCATCTACTGTGCCCCAGTTATGTGAAATATGTAAGACATCCAAATAAGGAATGATAAGCTCATATCGGTCTAAATCCAGGGTTAAATTTGAATTGATCTGAGTCCGAACACCACGTTCATGGGCATATTTTAAAATCGGCACGACATAATTTTTCACTGAGGATAAGGAAAGCATTGGCTCCCCGCCGGTAATACTTAATGCCCTTAGTTTTGGGATTTCCTCCAGCCTTTGCAAGATTAACTCTAGCGGCAGAGCATCCGGATCCTTTGTTTGCAGCGTATACCCCACGGCACAATGCTCGCAGCGCATATTACATAGTGTTGTGGTGGTGAATTCAACATTTGTCAGCTGCGCTTTACCGTATTGCTCTAAATCAAGATAGGCTTCCCACGGGTCAAACGAAGGGGAAATCTTTTTCATTTTATAACAATCTCCTTTAAATCAGGTGTTTAAAACTCATCTATTATAACTGATTTAGGGCTTATAGACACTATATAAAAATTTATGTCTGACTCCATGCTTATATTCAAAGTGCAAAAATGAAAGTCCACCAATCATGACACGTTCTTCAACTCGATATATTCCCGGGGAAATACTGACATATTAAACAGAAAATCGACATAAATAGTGATTTTCCCACTACAAATAATCGTTTTTAACCATTACTACTTCGCCGCTCTATATGTCCCTCACAATAAAGAAAACTCGCCGATTGGCGAGCCCATTAGGGCGAAAACAGAGGCGTAGTTCGCAGTCGAAAAGCACAGCTTTTCGACTGCGAAGCTAATGCTCACGAAGCATTCCTTAGTGCACTTATGCCTGATAGTAAAGTTATACTTTTCTATAGGCCAAAAAAACAGCCGCTCGGGCTGCTATACCTACTTCTTTTTGCTTATATAATATACATAGACCTTTATCATAAAGTAACTGACTTCCTCCGGCAGGAGTTCTTTGATTGGTTTTAAGCGGTCACGCCCGACCTCTGACAAGGCATTTTCTAACAGCGGGATATATTCGTCCGGAATAAGTCTGTTAAAATCAACCTCCATACCTAGCTGGGCACATTGAAGTAAATGATTTTCAACCGTGCTGATAGCAAGTTCCCGTCTTTCGGCAATGTCAGCAATCGACAGCTGGCTCTGGTGTAATTTCAATGTCTCCAAATGGGAGTCTCCTGCTTCTTTTTTAGCCGCTTTTTTCGGTACTGGCTCATCTTCTAGTTCACTCTTGTAGTCGGGATGTTCCTCACAAAAAGTACGGATCGCTTGGATAAATTCCAGACCATATTTTTGCAGTTTATGCTCTCCTACGCCGCTGACTTGTAAAAATTCTTCATTAGTTTTTGGCAGTTTGGCACACATATCCTTCAAGGCCGCATCTGAGAAAATCACAAATGGCGGTACTTTTTCCTCATCAGCAATTCGCTTCCGGACATCTCTTAATGCTTCAAATAATGGATCATTCTTTGACACTTGCTTAACCTGAAGCGTTTCCCTGCGATAGACCTGCTCTTTTCCCAGCAAAATGTCCTTTCCTTTTGGCGTCACATAAAGGGTCGGAAATTGCCCTTGTTCAATACCGATGAGCTCCTGGGAAATTAAGAATTCGATAAAATCACTGACTTCTTTAGCACCCTTTTCTTTCATAATTCCATAGGTTGTGAGTCTCTCAAATCCCATTTCAGTCACTTTTTTATTTTTCGACCCGGTTAACACTTGGGCTGTAATATTTTTCCCAAAGCGCTGTCCCATTCGAATGACACAAGATAATACCATTTGGGTTTCACGGGTCACTTCGATCCGTGTCCGGGAATCGGTACAATTCCCGCATCTTCCGCAAGGCTCTGTATCCGTTTCTCCAAAATAAGCTAAAATAAATTCCTGTAAGCAATTTTCCGTATGGCAATAATCCACCATCTGCTGCAGCTTTTCCAACTCTTGTGACATTCGGCTTCTATCACTGGATTGATCAATTAAAAACCGTTGAATCTGTACATCCTGGGGAGAATATAACAATATACATTCACTCTTCAGACCGTCGCGGCCTGCGCGCCCTGCTTCCTGATAATAGCTTTCCATATTTTTAGGAAGCTGAAAGTGCAGTACATAGCGGATGTTGGATTTGTCGATTCCCATCCCAAAGGCAGAGGTTGCAACCATGACAGATGCCTTATCCTCTAAAAATCGTTCTTGCTCCTGGGCACGTTCCACGTCTCCCATCCCAGCATGATAGCGAGCCACATTTATATGTTCCTTTCGAAGCCGCTCATAGAGCTGATCGACATTTTTCCGAGTTGCTGCATAAATAATACCCGCTTCCTTTTCATTCTGTTTCAGATATTCAAGAAGGAATTTTACGCGATCCTGCCCTTTGATCACGGAAAAAGATAAGTTTACGCGCTCAAATCCAGTGATGATGGTGTTTCTTTCGTCAATATCCAGAAGGCGGCAAATATCCTCCCTTACCCTTGGTGTTGCTGTCGCCGTAAGCGCTAGAACCTTTGGCCTTTGCGGCAGACCATCAATCATGTACTGAATATGCCGATAGCTTGGACGAAAATCATGTCCCCATTGTGAAATACAGTGTGCTTCGTCGACAGCTATCAATGGGATATCCATGGACTTCAGGTCTTCAATAAAATCTGGCGATTCCAAACGCTCCGGTGCGATGTATAGCAATTTGTATTTCCCTTGCTTGGCAGCGTCGATCCGTTCATTTGCTTCATTGTAACTTAAGGAGCTGTTAATAAATGCAGCAGGAACGCCAATCTGAACAAGAGCGTCAACCTGGTCTTTCATTAAAGAGATCAATGGAGATATAACGATTGTGGTACCTGAAAGGATGAGGGCCGGAATTTGGTAGCAAATCGATTTCCCGCCGCCAGTCGGCATAACGCAAATCGTATTTCTACCTCCTAAAACCGAACGGATTGCCTGCTCCTGGCCATTGCGGAAGGAGTGGTAACCAAAGTAGGATTCTAACAGAGGAAGGGCTTGTTCAAACAATTTCGTTTCTCCTTTCATTTGGGGCTGAAAGAATATGAGAGATATCCTTTCTGATGTCATTATACCTTATTCCTTAGAAAATTTGGGTTACGATCTTGTCTTAAAAAAATCCACCCCCATTTCGATTTACCTATCGTTTTAATCCTTGCCTGATACGTCCCATGTATTTCCCCACTCCTTCATGGCATTGAAAATAGGCAGAAGGCTCTGTCCTTTATCTGTCAATGAATATTCCACATGCGGCGGTATCTCCGAAAAGACCTCCCGTTTAATAATACTTTCATCCTCTAATTCCTTTAAACGAAGAGAAAGTGTTCGCGGACTTATTCCTTTTAGCGATCTTTCTAATTCTCCAAACCGCCTTGTTTTGTAAAACAATTCTCTTATGATTAAAAACGTCCACTTTCCGCCAATTACACTCATTGTCTTTTCAATTGGACATTTAGTATGAGTGGATTCATTCTGCTCCATCTTCTTTTTCTCCATTCCTATCATAAAATATAGTTACTATACAAAATATCCGTACTTCTCAAAATAAATTACTTTATTTAGTATAGTGTATAAAGATATATCTGTATATAGGATTTATAGTTAAATAAAGGTAAAAGGGAGAGGCGATTTTAATAGATCTTGAAACAGAACGAATAGCAAAGACCATTCCAATCCATGAGTATGATCCTTCTTTTACCGGGAAGACACTATCTATTAATCGTCTCTGGAATGATAGCAAAATTAGGAACTTGGGATTTCACCCCCCTTTACACTTTAAGCGATGCTGCGGGATTATCCGTTAAGGAACTGCGCCAGAATCATCCAGAAAAAAATTGAAATCAATCTGAATGATAGGGTCTCCTAAAACAGGGGCCCTATTTCATTAAAAATAGCTTCATTATTTTAAAAATGCATATAATAATTTTCCGATCGGGATGGAATAAGACATGAGTGAAATCCGGCGTTTCATATTGACATTGCTAATGGGAATGGCCTTTACCATCGAGTGGCTCATATATTTGACTGATATTTCCGGAAGTACTGTTACCCCTCCGCCTGCTGCGACATAACCAATTAAAAACTCACCAAATTCAACCTCAGTTTTCACCTTTAGATTTTCCACGATGCTGCTCATAGATTGCCTTATCGTACAAGTGGATGGATATAAAACAAATTCTTCGTCGCAGATGTCTTCTAATCTGACAGAATCCTTTAAAGAAAGCCTGTGGGAATGATGCATTACCGCATAAAGGGGCTCCTCGAAGATCTCTTTTTTCCATAAAGCCTTACCAACTGGAATTTCCTCTATAATCGCAGCATCTATCTCCCCCTTTTTCAGCAATTCATATATTTCAGGAGAGGTATTTTTTACAACCACTTCGATCTCCATTCCATTGTCTCTAAGATTCAACACTTTTTTTGGAATATAATTGCCGGCCAAACTGGGTAACGTGCCAATTCGATAAATTTTCATTTCCCTCAACTGGTTTAACTCCGTTTGCAGAGATGTTAATTGATTCAGTATGTTCGAAATCCGATGGTAAACCAGTTCCCCCACTTCTGTCAGATCAATACCAGATGGTGATCTATTCAGCAAAGTAATATCAAAGTATTCCTCTATTTTACGAATTTGCTTGCTTAATGCTGGCTGCGAAATGTTTAACTGCTCGCTTGCCTTTGATAGACTTTTTTGCTTGACTGCTTCCATAAAACTATGAAGATACTCTATATCCATTTAACAGATCCCCCCTTTGTTAAAATACGACAAATCCATTCGATTACCTTTTTGAACCTTAAAATGAAGAAAATAGCATCCAGAAGGATGCTAAAATCATGTTTTATTACCAATCTATCATTTCTCCATTTTCAGGTACTACGATTTCCCTTTCCAAACCCTTCTCTTTGATGTAGCTACGTACTTCCTGCCTCGTTAATAAGCAGTGATTCCAGGATTCCATATGGGATATAATCAATGATGTGTTCGGTGATGTTTTTATTATGCTTTCGATATCAGCCAACCCCATTGTGATTGGTTCTCCTTCTAAAAAGCGAGCTTCCCCGGCAAAGACAATCGCTAGATCAGGTGAATATTGTTTAAAATAATGTTCGATGTCAGAGTACCAAACACTATCTCCGATTATATATAAGCAGGGTTCATTGTTTGCTTGCAGAATAAATCCCGAAACAGGACCCATTTTTTCCGCCAGTTCGTCACTTCCATGCCTCCCTATGGTCCGCACTATGTTTATTCCTTGCCAATTCATTTCATCCTTAACCAAAATAATATTTTCAAAGCCTTTATCCTTAATAAACTGCTCATCCTCCGGTTGACAGAACAACGGCAAATTTTTCGGCAAGATGGAAATAGCCGCATCATCAAAATGGTCACGGTGTGTATGTGTTACTATAATCGCATCAACATCTATTACTTTTTTCAGTTCAGTTGGCAATTTTGTTAACGGATTTTTTAAATGTTGATTAGGAGCATTCGGGACAGGCGCCAATGTCCCCTGGTCACCGAACATAGGATCGAGTAAAAAAGTCACTCCATTATAGGAGATAAGATGTGTAGCATGCCGGATCAGTTGAATTTGCATGATGGTTCCTCCTTTTTCTTTTTAGATATTCTTAAGCATATTTTTACTCCTGTAACTTACATCATTTTAGAAGAAACTCTTTCAAATAATCCGTTTTTACCTATTTTCCCTCCACCTAACTTTTTCTGTATTTTACCAATTAAAGCATAGAATTGAACAATACTTCTTTGGCATATAGGTATAACTTTTGGTTATAGCTAACCATGTATCCAAGTTGATATAACCATTTGTTTGAACCATAAAAACAAGTTGAATTTCCGTTGAGTTCATTTTAAAGCTACGATATTTTTATCATATTTTTAAAGGAGGAATGTATATGAAAGTATGTGTCATTGGAACAGGAAGAATGGGGAAAGGAATGGTCAAAACACTTTCTCCATTTGTAACAGAATTATGGTGGGCTTCCCGTACCCCTGAAAAAATTCAATCTTTGGCAGTTGAACATAACCTTAAAAATATTGTCGCAGTTTCCTATAATGAAGCGTTGAAGGCGGAGATCATTATCCCTGCATTATGGTTCAGAAATTTGCTCCCTTGGGCAAAAGAAAATAAAGAGAGACTAGAGAATAAAATATTGGTTGACATTGTCAATCCGTTCAATGAAGATTTTTCAGACTTCAGCTTGGAATGGGGACAATCAGCTGCCGAGGAATTACAAAAAGCGATTCCTGAAACAAAAGTAGTTGGAGCCTTTAAAAATACATTTTTTCAAATTTTTCAAGAACCTGTTCATGAAGGATTGATTAGTGACGTATATGTGACTTCAGATAATGAGACTGCCAAAAAGGCCGTCATGACACTTCTAGCCCCCTTATCATTCCGTATTCTCGATGGAGGGCCATTAAGTAATAATCGAATCATTGAAAGATTTACCATTTTTGAAAGGGAAATGGCGATTCGATATGGAAATTATCCCTATGTATCAAATCGATTGTTTGGTATAAATATTTAATGTGATTAGGAGAGAAACCATGTTTATCATTAACTTGACGTACAAAGCCCCTATTGAAAAGGTGGATGAAGCTAGAGAGGAACACATAAAATTCCTTCAAAAGTATTATGCACAATCTATTTTTCTTGCTTCCGGACCCAAAGTTCCCCGGAGCGGAGGAATTATTTTAGCACAAGAAGTTTCTAGAGTAGAACTTGAAACAATCATTCAAGAAGATCCATTTTGGATTAAACAGATTGCCGAATATGAAATCATAGAATTTTCACCTACGATGCAGGCTAGTGCTCTGAGCGGATTATTAAAATAGAGTTAATAGATGAGAGGGACGGTTAAACCATTAGCCGTCCTTTTTGTTCGCCCCACATATTCCTGAAGAATTCCAATTTAAGATATTTTTAATGTTTATTACCTTTACTAATGACCACATCTGTGGCTAAAATGGATATTAGTTGTAACGGTGGCATCGAAAAGATGCTTTAAAATTCCTTATAGACTTGTTACAATTGTTCTTGTTGTAAACTCAACTTTTAAGGAAATATCAATAGTTGCAATAGAATCATAATAGAAATGAGGTATTCGGATGAATTATCGTTTATTTCAGTCCATAAATAATCTTGCCGGCAACCATCCTTTTTGGGATAAACTAATGATTTTTGTTTCTAAAGATGCATTAGTTATTTATGCATTAATTTTATTGATTATGTGGTTATTCGGAAAACAGAATTTCAAATATACGGTGGTTTATGCTGTTATAACAGCTGTTTTTGGCTTGCTTATTAACACAATCATTGGTCATATTTATTATGAACCGCGTCCATTTGTTAGTCATAAAGTTCATTTAATCCTGGCGCACGCAAAAGATGCTTCATTCCCAAGCGACCATGCTACTGGTGCATTTACGATAGCCTTTGCCGTATTACTCCGACATCGGAAAACAGGATTTGTTCTTTTACTGCTTGCCATTTTAACAGGAATATCTCGTGTATATGTTGGTAACCACTATCCATTCGATGTACTTGGAAGTATCGTAGTAAGTTTAGTTACAAGTTTGGTTGTATTTTCATTAAGAGGATTACTACAGCCAATTCCTCGTGCCATCGTAGGAATTTACAACCGAATCCCGCTTGTTCCAAAAAATACAACACGTGAAGACAGAATCAATTATTAATTGATCAAAAGCTTAGAGATATTTTTTCTCTAAGCTTTTTTCATGTTAAAAACTATGTCTATCTTAAAGTTTTCTTTAAGTATTTAATCTATTCCATCTATTAATTGCTCATACTCTCTTTCATTTCCAAATATTCACGATTGGTTCTACCGAGTTGCTTGCCCCTGCATGTGATAAGCTATAAATGTCTTCAATTGTCCTTAAAAGGTTAAAGTGATTGACATTTTCATCATATGGTCCTGGTTTCACCATGGGTCCAACGAAAAAAGTCGGAATTCGATTGTCATGTGCAGTATCGTCCTCGTCCCATGTCACAATTAATAAGCTATTGTTCGTTTTTGCCCATTTTACGTAAGCATCCAAATTCCTTTTCAGCCATTCGTCCGCTTCCTTGATCGTTCCATTGTGCATGTCATGCTGGAGGTTTGGAATTACAAAGGAAACTGTTGGCAATTGATGAAAATCCTTTGGAAAAAGACTAAATGGTTGATTGGCTTTCTTAGACACATTTGTGAAATTCGTCCATGGACTATGTTTTCTTGCATAGTCTTTATAGGATTCACCGTCAAACCCTATAGAGGGCAAATCCTCGGCATAGCCAGTAAAAGAATGATTGCTGTTCAAAAGCTCACTGGCTAAATTGGCAGAAACAAATTTCGTAATTGGCTTTCGATCATCTGTTACTCCCTGATTGGAGCCAGAAAATAGATCCAAATAATTTGGCTGGCTGGGGTGTTCAATGGCATGATAGTTGGTGAAATTTGCCCCTTGAGCAGCCAGTGAATTCATATAAGCCGCTGAGGAATTACCGATGATTTGTTGTTTTGCATGGTTTTCCTCGACAACAATAACGATGTGTTGAATGTTTGGCAGCTTTCTTTCTTTTATTGTTTTAACATTGGTTGTTGTGTCTGTAGTATTATTTTTTGAAGATTGCTGTTGTGAACAAGCATTAAGAATGATTATTGCTGAAACCATTAGTACCCACCACTTTTTCACTACAAGTACCTTCTTTCCTTTTTTTAACTGATTGGATCGTAACAAATTTCGGAAGAGAAGGCAATTTAGAAAAAGCTGCCGATCAAAAGGCAGGCCTTCCATGATTTTTTCTTTTAAGAATTTTTCGACTCAGGTGCAAAAAGATCTTCCAGTTGTTTGCGGAGAATAAATTTCTGGATTTTCCCGCTGGCATTGCGCGGAAGCGCTTCCGTAAAAATATATTTGCGAGGACGCTTGTAATTAGCAAGTTGATCGCTATTTTTGCAGAATCCATCTAATTCTTCGTATGATACATTCGGATCCTTTTTCACAATAAAGGCGGTCACCGTTTCTCCCCAGCGGTCATCCGGCTGGCCAACAACAGCCACATCGAGAACACCTGGATGACTATAGAGCACATCCTCCACCTCCCGCGGATAAATATTTTCACCGCCGCTGATAATCATATCATCAACACGATCGTTCACGTATAAATAGCCTTCTTCATCCAAGTAACCTATATCCCCGGAGTGGTACCACCCTTTAAATAAAGCCTTCTCAGTTGCATCCTCCCGATGATAATAGCCCGCCATCATACTAGGACCTCTCACAATAATTTCACCCGTTTCTCCTGCAGGAACCACATCATCAGGATCAGAGGGGCCATTTTCTCTTGTGCGGACAATGCGAATATCATGATTAAGCGCAGCTTGACCTGCAGACCCTGCTTTTCTTAGCTGTTCATTCTCCGGCAGAAATGTGATGGCCGGACCCATTTCGGTCATCCCATAGGCCTGAATTAAAGAGATTCCCAAGCGATCATGGAGGGCATGAACTAATGCAGGCGCCATTGGGGCTGCACCGTATAAGCCTTGTTTTAAACTTGAAATATCATATTGTTTCAAATCTTCTTGAAGGAGCATATTCCACATGGTAGGGGCAGCAAAGAATCTGGTGATATTTTCTTGGGAAATTAGTGAAAGTATTTGCTTTGGGTTAAATTGATGAAGGATGACACTTTTCGCACCGACATGTACTCTTGGGAGGAAATTGCAATGAAGTTCAGCGCAGTGGAACATCGGTGCCGTCACGAGGCCGACGTCAGCTGGCTCCAATTTTGTATTAGCTATGCATAGGATGCTTTGGTCAATCATACTGCGATGTATGTGCATAACACCTTTTGGTCGTCCGGTTGTTCCACTTGTATAAATAAAAGCATATACATCGTTTTCATTTACTTCGATTCGGGGGGGTTCGATTGTCGCTGCAGCTAGTTTTTCCTTATAGCTGACTGCATAAGAGGGCATTGCTTCGTCAATAAACCAGAATGATATCGAAGTGAAGCGATTTTCGATAGCAGAAATAACAGGCTCCAATGCTTTTTCAAATAAAACCACTTTTGGTGCCGCATCTGATAATATAAAGGCTGTTTCCTCAGATGTGAGCCGGAAATTAATCGGATTAAAAATCGCACCGATTTTTGCACAAGCAAAAAAAGCAGTGCCCAATTCTTCCGTGTTAAACATGAATGTCGATACTCGGTCTCCCTTTTTCACACCTTCGCTTATAAGGGCATTGGCAAGTCGATTGACTTGTTCATTCCACTCCTGATACGTGTAGCGGACTTTTTTTCGGACATCATACAGTGCTTCTTTGTTTGGAAACCTTTTTACCGTTAAATCAAAAACCTTTCCGATCGTAACTGTCATTGATATCGCCTCCGATTATGGAATTAGAGGCAACCAGCCTAAAATGACTGATTGCCTTTGTAAAAATTAATCCAGCCTCTCTATTATCGTTGCATTTGCCATACCATGTCCTTCGCACATCGTTTGCAGGCCATAGCGGCCTCCTGTTCGTTCGAGCTCATGCATCATTGTAACCATCAAACGGGCACCCGATCCACCCAATGGATGTCCAAGCGCTATTGCACCACCATTCGGATTCAGTTTAGCTGGATCAGCGCCTGTTTCCTTCAGCCAGGCTAGCGGAACAGGAGCAAATGCTTCGTTCACTTCAAAAACATCCATATCATCAATTGACAACCCTGATTTTTCTAACGCTTTTTGCGTTGCCGGGATAGGCCCCAATAGCATCATCGTCGGGTCAGAGCCAACCACAACACGGGTATGGACACGAAAACGCGGTTTAAGCCCTAACTCCTCTGCTTTCTCACAGGACATTAATAATACTGCCGCTGCTCCGTCACTTACCTGACTGGCATTGCCAGCGTGAATGACACCATCTGCCAGGAAGGACGTTTTAAGACCTGCCAGTGCTTCTAATGAAGTGTCTTTTCTAGGACCCGAGTCCTCTCGCACTACAGCCTTGCTTCCATCTGGAAGTGTTACTTCAATCGGAAAGATTTCTCTGGTGAAATGCCCTGCTTCCTGTGCCCTTATGGCCTTAAGATGGCTATCCAACGAAAATTGATCGAGTACTTCACGTGTAAATCCATATTTTTCTGCAATTCGTTCAGCTGACAAACCTTGATGAATCATTTCATACTTTTCTTTTAGTCTCGGGCTGAATGGTTCCTCCGATCCTTGATAGTTGGATCCCATTGGAACACGGGTCATGCTTTCAACTCCGCCGGCAATAACGACATCCATATCTCCTGCAAGAATCGCCTGAGCAGCAAAATGGACCGCTTGCTGACTTGATCCGCACTGGCGGTCGACCGTGGTTCCCGGTACTTCTATTGGAAATCCTGCAATGAGCGCCGCTACTCTGGCAATATCCCCAGCTTGTTCTCCTACCTGTGATACACAGCCTAAAATCACGTCATCGACAATGGCAGGATCAATGCCTGCACGATTAACCAGTTCTTTTAGCGTTATAGCTGCTAAATCATCAGGGCGGATATCCTTCAATGCTCCTTTTCTTCTTCCTACTGGCGTACGAACACCCTCTACGATTACTACTTCACGCATTTTTATCAGCCTCGCATTCTATAATCCTAAATTTTTGGCAATAATCGTTTTCATAATTTCATTTGTGCCGGCATAAATACTGGAAACCTGAATATCGCGAAATCTTCTCGCAATCTCGTATTCTTCCATATAGCCATATCCACCATGAAGCTGTATACATTCCGCGGCTATTTTCTTTGCATTTTCTGTCAGCTTCCATTTTGCCATCGACACTTTCGTCACTATATTTTGTCCTTCGATATGTTCAGTAATTAATTGATCTAAAAATGTCCTGCCCATTTGAACATCTGCAGCCATTTCTACAATTTTAAATTGCGTATTTTGGAACTGGCTGATTGGCTTGCCAAATGCTTCCCGAACTTTTACATAGTCTATTGTCATTTCTAACATGACTTCGGAAGCAGTTTGTGCTCCGATTGCGGTAAGGAGCCTTTCCTGCTGTAATTTTTCCATTAAATATTTGAACCCTTGACCTTCCTCGCCCAATAGATTTTCCTTTGGAACATGGCAGTCCTCAAAGATTAATTCGGCAGTATCTTGTGAGTGCAAACCGACCTTGTTCAGCTTTCTACCGCGAGTAAACCCCTGAGTATCGCGCTCAATAACCAGCAGTGACACTCCTTTATGTTTTGGAACAGCGTTCAGATCGGTCCTAACGACTACAACGATCAGATCTGATTGGATCCCATTTGTGATAAACGTCTTTTGCCCATTTACAATATAATGGTCCCCAGCAAGCCTCGCTGTTGTTTTGATATTGGCCAAATCAGAGCCTGTCCCCGGTTCTGTCATAGCAATTGCAGTAATAATATCACCAGTTACACATTTTGGCAGCCAGCGTTGCTTTTGTTCTTCTGTTCCATAAGAGGTGATATAAGGAACAACAATATCATTGTGTAGTCCAATTCCGATGAAACCTGTCCCTACCTTTTCAAGCTCCTCGTGAATGACAACGGAAAACCCCCAATCGGTTTCGCTTCCCCCATATTTCTCATCAAGATACGGGCATAGGTACCCTTGATCACCCATTTTTCTCCAGAAAGAACGGGGAATCATTCTGTCCTCCTCCCACTGCTCATAAAAGGGATATGCTTCTTTTTCTAAAAACTTTCGCAATGATTCACGAAAAATTTCATGATCATCTTTTAAATATGGATGCTTCATGCTAAAAACCTCCCCTAAAATGGTAACGCTTCCATTTTGCACTACCTCTATTGTAGCAAACCGGTTGTATTTTATGAATATTTAAACTTTTAAAAATTCGCTAAATAACACTCGCTGACTGGCGAGCCCTTTAGGGTGAAGACATAGGCGTAGTTCGTCGAAAAGCAAAGCTTCTCGACTGCGCGGCTAATGCTCACGAAGCATTCCTTAGTGCACTTATGCTTTCCTATCGGCTAAAAAAGGAGCTGCTCAAATTAAACAGCTCCTCCATTATGTTAAATCATATTTTTCATGCCAGCATACATCGCTTTGACCGTTTCGTCTATTTCATCTCTTGAAAGTCTCATTGCCTGCTCAGACCGTCCGAATCCTATTTCACTTTTTCCTTCCTCAAGCCCTTTAAAAATCGCATCCGCAAATTCGTCCAATGGAGCTCCGAAAGTATGCAGGCCTACTCCTCCTAAATCAGTATTGACAGCTGGAGGCGCCACCTCAATAACTTCAATGGCCGTTTCCTCAAGCTGATGCCTTAAGCTCATGGTAAATGAATGAACAGCCGCCTTAGTGGCCGAATAAATTGGTGCAATCACCATAGGCGTGAAAGCCAGCCCAGATGACACATTGAGAATGGCCGCATACTCTTTATTCGCAAAATAAGGCGCAAATAACAGAGTCAGATGGAAGGGAGCTTCAATGTTTGAAGTAATCTCTTGATTGTAGTAGCTCCAATTCTCTTTCGCATCCGCTTTTAGCACGTGGTAGCGCTGCTGAATCCCAGCGTTATTCACTAGAACATTAACTTCTGGATAATTGGCCGTTACCCAATCAAAGAGAGCGATTCGATCCGTTTCTTTTGTCACATCACAAACACGCGTAACGATGTCAGGATATTTTTCTTTTGCCTCCTGCAGTTTCCCTTCGCGGCGACCACAAACAATAACCTTACTTCCTGCTTTAATAAAACGTTCCGCAAATGCAAAACCGATTCCCGAAGCTCCTCCGGTAATAAGCACCGTATTTCCTGCTAGTTTCATGATTTCCCTCTTTTCTCTATATAGGTATGTAACATACAAATTTTATTCCTTTTTAGCTAAAAACTCAAAACGCTTACTTTGGCATTTTATCCAGTCCTTAACGAAAAATTCCCCCAACTTTGCTTGCTTCTGAAACTATTTAACTTTGAAGAAAGGTGGAAGAGCTCCTTATAAATTTGGAATGACAGGGAGCTGCCAGAGGCTGGGATCTATATCCCAGCCAACTAATATCTAGTGTGACGAAACCATTTCCAAATGCTGCCAGTGAGGTTCGATATAACTGAAATAATTTGGAGCAACTCAAATCGTTCCAATTAATAAATCAGATATGACAGTAACAGTTAAATTATTGAAACCATCTTTGGAAAAATTGAACTTCGAATATTTTTGACTACTTCAGTAACTTCGAAATGCTAATTTCAAAAAATCCCCTCCAGATTTTGACCTGAAGGGATTTCCACATTCATAGATGTCTTTTAAATTCTAGTTATAACTGAATACCTTATTCAAACAAACATAATCTACTTGATTTCATAATTCAGCCATACTGCTTTACTTGCCCCAATTTTGTCATATAAAGATTGGGCAGCATAATTATCATGCGCAGTTTCCCATATCATATGGGAATAACCATTTTCTCTAATATAAGTGATACATGTTTGCAGCAGCTTTTCACCAATTTTTTGCCCTCTGGCATCGGGAGAGACAAACAAATCATAAAGAATTGCCATTCTTTTCGCTTCCAAAGTATTAAAAGTAAAATATAAAGTCGAAAAGCCAATCAAGTGGTAAGGTTCCTTTTCAGCAACAAACTGAATTCCTTCATAAGGATTTTCTAATAAATTCTCAATTAGTTCCTTAAGTGAATCTTTACCTGGATGGGGACATTTGTAGAAATCAACAATGTACTGCTCCATTAAATTGAGAAGTTCTGGAATATCCTGCTTACTAGCCAGCCTAATACTTACTGTTTCCATTTTCATTAATACCTCCATTTAGAAAAATAATTACAATATGAATCTGGCAATTTTTGTGCCATGTATAACTTGAATGAGATTTCCATCACAAAAAAAATAAAGCCGCCCTAAGGACAGCTTTATTTTCCATTTCCACTCTTCTGCCAAAATGCCATAAACGATATGGTCTACATAATGGTCATATAACCATTCTGCCTGCCTGATACATCCTTCGTTAACAAATCCCAATCTTTCCGGTATGCTCCGGCTCTTTTTATTTCCTACAGCCGCTCTTATTTCCGCTTTGTTTAGTGCCAATTCCTTTAGTGCATAATCGGTCAACGCCCTGGCAACTATGGTCATTATTCCATTTCCCTGGTACCTCTCTCCAAGCCAATACCCGATTTGCACCGTTTTATTTGACCAATTAATGGCATTAAAACTGGCCACCCCGACTATTTCGCCTTTATACATAATCACTGTATTCAGGCTTTTATTTTCAGCAAATCCTGTTAGGCAGTTTTTAATAAATTGCTTTGTATCTTCCAGTTTTACTGTATAATCCAGCCAAGGCAGCCATTCCCGCAAATAGCTTCGGGATTGATCGGTTAACTCAAATATTCTTTCTGCATCTCTCAACTCTATCAATTTTAAAGAAAGTTCTTCAGTAATTTTATGTACGAACATTTGATTCCCTCCTTTTATCACCTAAATTTTAACACAATGAAGTATTGGATGAGTCAAGCACTCGTTAAAATTTCCCAAAAATAGTGTAGCAGTTTCCTAAACGTTGTTATATAATAACTGTAATTAAATAAGTCTGTTATATAATAACTTATAAAAAAGGAGAGTAAAGAAATGAATAAAACTGATTCGATTGCTCGGAGAATTCTCGGGTGGAAATTAAATCGCTGGGACAGATGGTATGACTATGAACAGGGAGTGTTTGTTCATGACACCGAATTTCAGCCTGAGCATAATCTTTCCCATGCCATGTTGATTGTTGAAAGGCTGGAGAAGTTAGGATATTCGTATTCAACAAATGGAGTTTCAGAGGTTTGCTTTAATGACGTTCGAGGGAATGGCCATACATTACCGCAGGCGATCACGAATGCAGCTTATTCTATTATCGAAAAGAATGCAGCCATAGACACCTCCGCCATTTGGCAGCAATTATGCTAAAAATAAGTGGATATCAAATATGCCCCAATATATATAATGTACAAGATAGGCCGCTTGCTTTTACCACCAGAAAATGTTAACCTAGAATAGAATTATTTTTGTTCGGTGTATTGAATAGTGAACGATCCGCTTTATCGTCATGATGATCACTGAGAGCAAGGATAGTATTATTTTGTGTGTCAACACATATTGGGAGGCAACAAACATGGAAAACGGTAAAGTTAAATGGTTTAACAGCGAAAAAGGTTTCGGATTCATCGAGCGCGAAGGCGGAGACGATGTATTCGTTCATTTCTCAGCGATCCAAGGCGAAGGATACAAATCTTTAGAAGAAGGTCAACAAGTGACTTTTGATGTTGAACAAGGTCAACGCGGCCCTCAAGCTTCTAACGTTCGCAAAGGTTAATTTTAAAAAAGACAACAGGCTCTTGCAATAAGAGTCTGTTTTTTTTTGCCGAGAATAAGCAATTTACCATTTCAAAAAAATTTCGATATCCATTAAGTACATACCAAGAGTTTAACGGGAGGGAATATATATGCAAAAAAGAAAATTAGTCATCACCCATAATCTTACCCAAAACTTACTGAAACAAATTCAGTCTATTATTCCCGATTGGGATTTAATTGTTGGAAGGGACAAAAATGTTTGGCAGGATCATATTTTGGATGCAGAGATTGTTGCTGGCTGGAAAAAGGGGCTTGAGGAATGGTGCTTATCTTCTGAATCGAAATTGAAGTGGCTGCAAACATGGAGTGCCGGGGTCGATTCCCTGCCACTTGAAAAAATAGCATCAAAAAATATACTTTTGACAAGTGCTAATGGTGTTCACTCCTATCCAATCTCTGAAACCATCTTTGCCTTAATGCTTGGCTTAACAAGAAAACTCCATACATATGTGAAAAACCAACAAACTAAAACTTGGCATCATGCCCACATGAAGCTAGAAATCCATGAAAAAACACTCGGAATCATTGGTGTCGGAGCAATTGGCAAAGAAACTGCCAAAATAGCAAAAGCGTTCGGGATGAAAGTTCTTGGTGTCAGGCACTCAGGTAAATCTTCTGAATATGTTGATCAAATGTATACAACAGATCAATTGCCTCAACTGCTGCCTCAATGCGATTATGTGGCTGTGACATTGCCGCATACGAAGGAAACTCATCATTTATTTGGTGCCCAGCAGTTTAAGCAAATGAAGCCCTCTGCGTATTTTATTAATATTGGACGTGGGGAAATCGTTGTGGAAGAGGAACTGATTCAAGCACTTCAGGATGGTATTATTGCTGGAGCCGGGCTGGATGTTTTTGAACGTGAACCATTAAGTGCCCAAAGTCCGCTGTGGGAAATGGAGAATGTTATTATTACACCTCACACTTCTGGGTCAACGGAACATTATGATCAGCGTCTGATTGAAACGATATTTATTCCAAATCTGAAAAATTATCTTGCAGGTATAGCACCTTCGATTAATCTTGTTAATTATTCAAAAGGGTACTAAAGGAGAGTGCATATGAAAAACAGCTGGTCACATCAGCTGTTTTTCATATGCACCGCTTTAAATAGATATAGTTCTGTGTGTTTAATAATTAATAGTCTTGTTAATATAGATGCCAAGTCAGCTATTATGTTAAATAGTTATTTATTCCTTCTCATAAGCAATGACTACAACTTCCTTATTCGCCTGTTCACTTAATTTTTCTTCAAGTGATTTAATTTCACTTACTAAATTTGGAGACAGCTCCGCAGCAACATATTGATTTTGTTTGTCCATGTTCATCTCTCCTTTTTTACTATTATTGCTGCGATCATTGAACTATATGCAAAAATTTCTCCAGCTTTATTGCCGCCGCTGTAGTAGTTGATATCATCGAGAAAACATACCTTTTCCCTGTCTTAACCAGTTGTAAACAAACACAGGCTGTTTAAATCACTCGCTTTGATCTACCGCTCTTTCAAGTGCCAGATGAACAAACCCGTTCGCCTGCTCCAATAAATCAATTGCCTCTTCTTTCGAAACACCAGCTTTTATCATCACAATAGCAGTTTTGGCTTGAAGGTCCGCATCTTCGAGAGCTGCTTTGGCTGACGGGTACGACACGCCAGTAATTTTGAGAATAGTGTTAATCGCCCGCTCTTTTAGCTTGTGATTGCTAATCCGTACATCCACCATAAGATTTTCATAAACCTTTCCCATTAAAACCATGGATGCCGTTGTTATCATATTTAAAATCATCTTTTGAGCTGTGGCTGCTTTTAGCCTGGTGGAGCCAGTTAATACCTCCGGCCCAACTATAACTTCAATGCTGTGATCTGCTTCCTTGCTGATAGCAGCGTGTTTGTTGCACGAAATAGCCACTGTTTTGGCTCCTGTACCTCGGGCATATTCCAATCCTCCTATGACGTATGGAGTGCGCCCGCTAGCTGCAAGCCCAATAACTGTATCTTTTTCATTTAATCCTATTTGCTTTAAATCATGAACCCCTAATTGTGCATCGTCTTCTGCCCCTTCAGATGCAAGTGTAAAAGCAGATTCTCCTCCTGCTATTAACCCTTGTACCATTTCTGGATCCGTACCAAATGTTGGCGAGCATTCCAGGGCGTCCAGTACTCCCAAGCGACCGCTGGTGCCTGCCCCCATATAGATAAGCCTGCCTCCTTGCTTTAAGGAATCCACTGTGAATTGAATAGCTGTTTCCACATCAGCCAGAACCTCCCTGACAGCCAGTGCTACCTTTTGGTCTTCATCATTCATAATGGTTAAGATGTCTTTTGGTTTTAGTCGATCTAGATTCATCGATTGTTCATTCCGTAATTCTGTTGTTAACAGTTCCAAGTTTTCTTTCATATTTGAATTCCTCCAGTTGGATCATGCTTACCCAATTGACCGTAGAAATACTATCTTAACAAACCTGTTTAAGCTCTATATGATAATATAAGAGTAACGGAGTCCAGGTACAGTTGTCTATACCGAAACAATACGATAACATAGCAAAAGGCACGTGACTAACTTCGTCCTGTGCCCTCTAGATTATTTTTATCAGAATGTAAAGATTTCTGCCTTTAATTTTAACGAGGGAAACTTTTTCACCTTCATCAACAGTTTGGTAAAAGTAAGCCGGAATCTGCACTTTTTGACCATTCTTTAATTTCACCCAGTATTGTTTAACTGCCTCATAATGTTTCCATTTACTAATTACTATGCGTTTTTGAAACTTCTCCTCAATGACTCCCTGAATCTCACCCTTTTTCTCTTCCTCTTTAAGGCCAATCCCCAACCCATAACAGGCAGCAGCAAAAAGCAGTATCAATAAACTTAACATAGTGGATTGCCAAACTTTTTTCAAGGAATTTCCTCCTTTGGAAAGGACCATCCCTCATAGATTGTTCAGAACGGGAAAATATATCCAAAAATTTTAGTTTTATTCTAAAATTAAGGCTTGTTTTTCGCTTCAGGAACTTCGCTCCAATCAACAGAATATTAAATTTAACAATGAACTTTAACATAGCCAAAATAAAAAGCTGTTCCGACACGAAAGTTCGGAACAGCCTTTGATATAAGTATGTCAAGACACTAATTGCTTTTACCCTTTCACAATATTAAAGCCCTCAACATAATTTTTCGATGCATTGTATAAAAGAAAGTCATGTTTTTTGGCCATTTTCTTTGCTTGTTCATATGCATTTCGTTCTTTTTCTATCGTTTCCTCAAGCAAGAGAAAGATTTTTACATGATGCCGCTCCTTTAATTTATCCAGTTTACGAATCATGACTTCCACCCATTCTTTGCTTTGTTCTAAGGAAAACGGAGGATTCTCCCAGCATATCCCATCAATATATGCTGCTGTTTCCTCGGCCACCATTTCCAGGCCATTGTTTTGTATGAACAAATGGTGAGGATACAACATTTTTACAACCGAAAGAAAATTAACAGCTGCTTGTAATTGCTGCTTTTTTATTTTCTCTGGGAGAAAGTGAAATTCTATATCCCCAATTGTATCTAAAAAGATTCCATCCGATTCAATAATGGAAAAATGACGGTTTATTTTCGTTAACAGATGGTTCATCCATTTTTTTGACTGCAGGCTCATTATAAAAGTACCAAATGCTTCATTCTTTACGGGCTTTCCATCCATAAGCAGGAAATCTTCGGATGATAGCTCCCTATAAATAGGTTCAGATGGATGTACCTCAAGCAGGCTTAAATAGGTGATCACCATGGTCTTTTTTAGCCTTAGCTGCTCAAATTCTTCTTGTTTTAATCCGTTTGGGTCGACAATGGCGATATCGAACAAAGATAATTCATCCGCTCTACCATAACCGTAGTACAAGGCGTAGTTCTTTGCAGCAAGCAATTGATCCTTACGAAAACTTGTTAGCATGAGATCCCCCCTGCTTGACTGCTGTTGTCGTCCGACTTCAATCTAGACATTGCTTCCGAATAAACAAAACAAGTTTCACACGTTTTTCCATGTACTCGGCAATTGTTCCTTTCAAATTCCCAACAATTTTGAGTGGAAGTGTTTTTATAGGCAGGGCATTGAGAGCAAATGGATGAGGGAACGCAGCTTAGTTCCCAACAGTTTCCCAAGGCTTTATTTTTCCCCATTAATGGATTCCTTTTAGTCTCGTACCATTTCATAAACACAGTAACAATCTTGCTATCCAATTGGGACCCTGCTGAATCCATAATCAGCTTAAGCGCCTCGTCAAAAGGCAGAGGTTCACGATAGGACCGGCCGTTAATTTTAGCCAAAAAGGTTTGAACGACGGATATAATTCTTGAACCCACAGGGATCTCTTCTCCCATCATTCTTGATGGATAGCCATTTCCATCCATTCTTTCATGGTGATGTTTCACCAATAGTGCCACCTCATCCAGCGCGATCGTATTTTCAATAATGGCCGCTCCCACCTCAGAATGCAGCTTCATTTGTTCATATTCTTCGTCTGAGTAAATCCCATCTTTTCCTAATAAACCATCGGATATCCCAATTACTCCAATGTTACTTAAATAAGCGGCCAACCCAATCGTTTGGATTTGGTACTCACTTAAGCCCATTTCTCGTGCAATCGCCATTGAATAATTGGACATCAGCTTTGATGATCCCGTGGTAAAGGGCGATAATTGGTCAATGAAAGCGGCGATACTTTTTAAGAAATCGATATAGACAATAGAATTCTGTTTAGAATGCTGCTTCATTTGAATGAGCTGTTGAATTTGAGACCATAGCATTTTCATCGAGAGGTTTCTCATGCTTTCCATACTTTGGGTTCCGTGTTCAAATGCAAAAAGAATAAAATAGTGTGAATCCAATAAGGTAAATTGACAGATAACATAATATCCAGAGGCCGTAATGGATAATAGCTGGTTTAATTTTGAATGCCGTGTAGACGTTTCTTCGATAATTGAAAATGCTTTTGCCGCTGTTAGTTCTTTTAGTTTCACCAAAAAGTCTGATTGACTAGCATTCTCCTGGATTTGTTTGCTTAATCCGGTGGAGTGTATAACTTTATGAAAAGAGGAATTCGCCGCTATGATCATACTTGCTGAAGGCTTGGCAGACTTTAGACAGGTTTCTGCTATCAATTTTATATATTCTTTTTCATGTATATATAAACGGTTGATGTATTTTATTGCTTTAGAAGAGGTTTCAAGCACTTCGTAATTTCTCCGCTGCTCCTCCTCTTCTATCAAGTTTCTCAATGGAATCTCCAAAAGCTCGCTGATTTGTTCAAATTCTAGCAGCGTTTTCGAAGCAACTCTAGTAACCGGACCAATCTGGATCAAACCTTGCCCACCCTTAATCGGTATGGTGAGTATGGGTACTTCTCCTTCTTTAGCGACAGTTGCTCTCTCTGTTAAACGATCCTTTGATAAAGAAAGCGGCGGGTCATATTTTTCCTTTTCATAAGGCACTAGACCACTGTAGGAAGGTGCAATATTGGCATCCAAGGCTAACTGCCGGACTGCTTTTAATGTGAATCTATTATTAACCGAATTATAAATGTAAAAACTATAATTGGGTGCTTCAACTAACTCCTGTGTTTTTCGCAAAATGAAATCCAGGTTTTTCTCCATTCCTAAGGTTGGTTTAAAATCATTTATTAATGATTGCAGAAAACCGATTTGTACTTGAGGGCTCCTCTTTTTGGCACGGAATAAGAAAAGGAGCAAGATCACAGTAGCTGCAGTCAAAATGATTGCAAGAATAATTGGTATATATGCATTAATATTCATAATTTCCTTGTTCATAGCCACTTTTCACCTCGGTTATTCTGCCTTCTACTTCCTGCTCTTGAAATTGATGGAGCGCTAAATACTGGGAGATATCCTTCACTTTGTTCGTCAATTTGGTAATTTGAATAGTTTGATATAAACAAAATAATAATAGAATAAGTGTTGAAAGCAGGAACAATAGCGAAGGCGGATAGGCAATCCCCAGCACTTTAGCAGTTCTATCCAGTAATTTTGGATTACCGGCAATAAAGAAAATCAATAAAGATCCTGCTAGCCAAATGACAGAGTACCGTTCACTGATTTTATTTTTCAACAACAAACTGACAACGCCTATTAAAAATAATAAGGCACAAATTATTAAGAAAATCTGCAGAAAACTATTCATGATGTCTTCCCACCTGTCGGCTGGAATTTATTTTTCATGATGACGATGAAAATACTCAGAATTGTTTGCGCCATATAAATCATCGGCTTTATTCCACTATGATGGATTTTGCTTTCTCCATGCTCCCGTTCAAACATATTAACCGGTATCTCTAATACATGATGGTTTTGAAGTAAAATATCAATAATAAAATTGCTATCAGGCAAGTCATAGTAAAAATCCTTGGAGTTTGTAAACCGTTTATAAACATTTGCTTTAAATGCCTTGAATCCTGATGTTGGATCTGTAATGTGTTTCTTGGTTGTCCGATAAATAATGGATCGAAAGAATTTGATGGCAAGCATCTTAGCAAAGCTCGTTTTCATGTTACTCTCTATTAAAAATCTTGATCCAATAACGACATCCACTCCATCGCGGGTAATCGCTTTTATCATGTCATTTACGCATATGGGATCATGCTGTCCATCCCCATCAAAAAAGATAATAAATGGATACTGGTGTTTTTCCGCATATTTAAATCCTGTCTGAATGGCTGCTAAATAACCAAGATTCGTAGGATGGCTTACCACTTTGGCACCTGCTTGATGCGCTCTTAAAGCAGTTTGATCGCTGGAACCGTCATTAATAATGACAACATCAATCGGTGCATTTAATTGCTTTAAGGAATGAATCACTTTTTCAATATTCTTTTCTTCATTAAATGCAGGAACTGCTACTAAGTATTCATTCATAGGTAATTCCTCTCTTTTGCTCAACGGCAATTAAATTTTTTATGAAATAGACCAAGATGGTAACACCATTAAAAGTAGAGGCCATCGCGGCAGCATAACCAATTCCGGATGCTCCTTCGACAGGAATGAATATTTTTAAGAGAATGATATTTAACAGACTCCCGAACAATCCTATGATAAATGGTACTTTCAATTTTCCTTCCGCAACATAATACCGCGTACAAAACACATATAAGCTTTGCCCGACAATGGATAAACCGTACCCTTTTAGAATTCTGCTTGTTAACTCAACAGATTGACTGTTAAAAGATCCCCTTGCCAGAACAAGCTGTAATAATGGTTCTGAAAAGATAACTAACAACATGGAAAGAAAAGCTGAAACAAGAATTACAAATGTAAAAGACCTGAATAAATCCTTTTTTAATGACGAACGATCATTTTTTACAACATGAGCGCTGATCGTTGGTAATATAAACGTATTAATTGCTGCAATAAAAACCCAGATTGGAAATTGGGAAATTCGATAGGCATACGATAAAGCGGCAATCGTGCCCGTTTCCAGTGTGCTTGCAAAAACTCTTTCAGAAAGCAAAACTGCTTGGCTAAATAACAGAATAAATAAATAAGAAGTAAAGGCAGATGATAGTTTCTTTATTTCAGGTGAATCTATTTTCAAGAAAAAATCTTTGAATCTCCAAACTACTTTTTGCTCTCTAAAGATATAGGCCCAAGTTAGAACACCCACGATAGCCGTTCCAGCTGTCAATCCAATCGAGAATACCACTTCCCCTTTAGTTTGGGATATTCCCGACCATTGACAAATGACAATACAAAATAGAATGAACAGATTATATAAGACCGGAGTTATGGCAGGGAGCAGGAATCGTTTGGAAGCTTGCAAGATCGCTGACCCCAGGAGCCAGCAAGGCGCTGCCACTATGATCGGCGACATCATGTAATACAAATTCAAGACTTTCCAAGAGTCTTCTCCTCCAGATAAATGAAATAAGTGAAACAGCGGGTTTGCTAGCAGAAGTAATCCTCCTAAAACAAGCAGGGTACCTCCAAAAACAACTGCGGCTATTCTCTGAAGTGTAAGATGATAAAAGGCAGATTCCTTCCCGATGGATAATTGTGTCAGCACCGGTATGCTGGAAACAGCTATAGCCGTTCCAATTAGATTATTCCCGACTGTATCAGGAATAAAGAAAGCAAGATTTATAGCATCCGCTACTTTACTAGTACCAAAATAGCCTGCTAATAGAACATCTTTAAAGAAAGCAATCAGGGCCAGGAGCAGATTAAAGAATATAAGAATTTGTACGGTACCGTATGCATTTCTTTCCTTCATCCCGCTCCCCTCCCTTCTAAAGCTTTTCATGAATGATTTCAACGTGCTCCAATACCTTTCCAACAGGAGCAAATTGAAATTTTCCTAATAAGCTTCTTAATTTCCGTTCCGTAGACTTTAAACGATAATATTGAATGATATAAATAAACAAGCTCGTTTTTCTTTTCGGGATGAACGGGTCTATTTCCCATGGATGGATATAGACAAGTCCCGGTTTTTTCTCATTCAATTTATTCAGCAAATAAGCTATTACTAGCTTAGGGAAAAATCTTAAATAAAATCCCCCTGCAAATGGGAAGGTGAAGTTTTTGCTGATCTGCCAAACCGTTGGCGGAAATTCAATAAGATTCAGCGATTTCCCTCCTAACATTGGTTTAAATGGCCTTGTTGGAATCCCGCTCATTCCCGATAATGGGGTTTTAAAAGGCTGTAAACTTGAATCCACCTTTATTCCATTTTGTTCCAAAAACTCTAATACGCCCAATCTATCCTCTGATATGGACCATGATGGAGCCCGATATAACGTAATATTTTGACCAGAAATTTCTTTAAGCGTTTCAATGGATTCAAGAACATCTGCTTTGAATTCTTCCAATGATTGTTTATAGACAAGCTGATGATACATTCCATGCGAGCCAATTTCATGACCGCGATTCACAATCTCTCTTACTAATTGCGGATATCTTTTTGCCACATCACCCAAGACGAAAAATGTGCCTTTCACTTCAAATTCATCAAACAAATCTAATAGCCTCATTGTATTTGGTAATACAGTTGATGGTAGACTGTCCCATTCCTTTTGAGGGATATTTAATCCATTTGTGTGGTACCAATCTTCAACATCAACCGTTAGTGCATTTAACATTATTCATTCTCCTAACGCTTAAAGAACATTTTCCAGCTCTTAATCGAAAAAGCCAATCGAACACAACATAAGATTAACATGACGCCAGGCAGCGGGTCTGCCAGACTGAAGGTATCATCAAACACAGACTGTTTCTTTCCTGAAAAGAAGGATGGTTTCATCGAGAATCGTTCCGGATTTAGTAGAAAATGAAGAAGATCACCGGGAAACAGCCACCTGCTTCGTCTGCCAGCAGGATATTCCTTTTGCACTGGGACACTTTGACCCAAACATAATTGATATAGCAGATAAGGAAAATCAATGCCGCTTTGAATCGCTAAATCAAGAGAATTCCAGAAACGCGGGTTAATCTCCATTAAAACAGGCTGATTGGTTCTTGGTTCGATCATGTATTCAACTTCAACAATGCCTGTCCAATTTAGAGGTTTTAGCAAATGTATACTAAGTTCGATTAATTCTTCATTACTAACGCTTTCTTGAACTGTGCTCGGTCCCATTTTAATCGGAAAATGCCGAATTTCTTTTTGAACAAAGGATGCTTTTACTTCATGTTGTTGATCATACAGAAGACAAACATCATAGCGGTCGCCAAAAGGAATACATTCCTGAATCATTGGATTCGGATACTCTTTTCTAATCTCCTCATAAATCTCCAAAAGCGATTCTTTATTCTCTACTTTTCGTATACCGCGTGAACCGCTGCTTTTTCGCGGTTTAACAACAAGCGGAAAAACTGCTGTTTCAGCCATTTTCACAACATCTTGTTTATCATTTGGCAAATATGTTTCCGGACATTTTACACTTTGTTTCCTTGCCAGCTCGATTGTTTCAAATTTATCAGCCGCCGTATCATACGCCTGCCTTGATGGCAACAGACATTTGCATAGGTTCTTTATGTCCTCCCAATGTTCCATGACGATATCGACCACAGCATCATCCATCGGCAGCAGCACAGGGACATTTTCTTGTTTAAGCTGCTGCTTCAGCCATGAGAGAAATTGTTCAGGAGTGAGTTTTGGATCCGGATACTTTACTCTTTTATAACAATGCTTTGAGAAGCCGCTTGGCGACAAGCTTGATTGGTCACCGACAATCGTTTTAATGCCCCTTTTTCCTAGAGAACGTGTGGCAGACAATGATTTCCGCAACAAGCCATCCGTTATAATTACCGTCTGCATCCCTTCACCTCATTTGCATTAACCGAAACTGTTTACTGATTGATATTTCCCGGAATATCAAACTGGTAAACAAAGATATGCTGATCCTGATAATAGATTTTTAGTTTATAACCTGCCTGTTTCCGATCGCGCAGCCATCGCGTAAAATCTTTATATTCCTTTGCCCGCTCCTTATATTTCGGTGCGAGAATTTGATAAACACTATTCGTTTTTGCAACCTCAAATACTTTCTTTTCCTGAAAAACAAAGACATGTGGAGGGATATTTTTATCTGGGGCTCCCTGTTGAAACTTCGTTAATGCCTTAGCCCTTGGATTATAAGTTTTAAGAAAATCACCCAGATGCATATGGAATCCTTTTCCAAGCACTTCAGAATAGCCCTCGTCCTGCGATACAATCATCCAAGTTTGCGGCAAATACTGCTGACTGATTCTTAAATATTGTTCAACATTTTCATTGTATTCTAGCTTGTAAGGTATGATAGGCGATGCACGGTCAATGAAAGTGACAGAAATCATCAAGACCATGGCCACTATGTTGACATAACTCCTCCAACTGCCTTTAAACATATTGAATAAATAGGAAACGGATATTCCTATACAAAATGGTATGACAAGCCTCCATAAATCAATAGAACGCGAATCGATTACCGTACTATGCGTCATTACACCGCCGGCATAATACAAGGTGAAAATACTTAGCCCTGTAAATGTGGTAAAGATTCCAATAAATCGCTCTTCTCGGGAAATTTTCCTCCTAAATTGGTGAAGCAATAATAGGCCAAGCGCTCCAATGGTCATGTAATCCCATTCGTTTAAAATCGCAAATTGATAAGAATTATTCTGGTTAGTTAAATAGGCTGCTGATGAGGCATTCAGGCCTTTCCCCAAAAGATAGCCGGCTCCAAGTGGCATGACCGAGAGGATGCCCGTAAAACCTGTTCCAACTACTATTTGTAAATAAGGCTTCCAGCTTTTCTTCAACGTTACCGCAGCGGCAGCCATCATCATTCCCAGCATTAACCCGATCAAGGCATACCCTAAAGAGTGAACTAAACCAATAATGGCCGTACTCAAAATGCCAATGTATAAATCCTCTTTTTTATCCGTTTGAAAAAATTTCATAAAAAAATAAACGGCTGGATAAATAAATACAAAAGCAAATTCCTGTGAATTCGTTGCTGCTTGCCGGTCGGTAGAAAACAATGGAAAGACTACCCACACTATTCCATAGATCCAAGCTGCAGTTAGTGCCCCCACAGGATTGTTTGTCAGTTTTCGAACAACGATATACAGCCCCACCACTATCATGAGTGTATTTAATGGCCCTGTATACCGAAGGATATAGAGTGAATCCACAGCAGCAAATTTAAAAATGGAGGCCAAATAAATATGAAACCCTTGCGGATAAATTCCATCATGAAATAAATCACGATTATTAATATATTTCATCCATGCCAGGGTGACGTAACTATCAGATAATGGAGGTGCTGCATTTACGAACGCATCATAGAACCTTACATAGAAGGAAAAGCTCACGATCACCAACAATGCTATTCCTTCGATAAAAAGTGACCACTTCAACTGAGTTCGTATTTTGATAACAAGATTTTTTTGCTTTTGATTAAACATCGTTCTTAACGCCTGTTGCGTAGTCTTTGGCAATCCATCGAGTAAATCATATAGCTTATTCAATAATGGAGAGGATGAAACTCCTTCTTTCATTTTCTTCCGTTTTTTAATACGGAAATTCCATCCAATAATTACTGAGAACAACATCAAGAGTGAAAGGCCTTCATATAGTTTTACAATGACCAAGATATAGCCTGTAATGATAAGAAAAAATACCATTTTTACATATCCTGAAAACCAGTTTTCTAGCTTATTTTCATATGTGAGGCTAAATAAACCTCTGGGCAAAAGAAAAAATAAGAGATAAAAGGAAAACGAATAATGCAGTATCGGCCATATATGATTAGAAAGTGTGGAATACATGGAGCCTCTCCCTTACGATGCAGCATATAAATAAAAATCCAAATTTTTCAATACTTTCATGAGAGCTTGGGTAGTCAAAACTGTTAATAGAATGGTACCCGCTAATAAACCAATTACTGCATATTCATAGGAAATCCACCGGCTTAATAAAAATCCAATAATAAAATTGCATAAAATGGATGGCATTAACGCCTTCACCACCATATTTGCCTGTGACAAAGCAAATAAAATGACCGCATTCATTAAACAAAAGGCCAACATGATATAAGAAATAATTCCCCACAATAATACAAATAACGTAACATGGTTGTTTAATAAATTTTCACCATTCAGCCTTATAGAAGTTTGATTATACCAAAGCAAAAATCGGTATATTACAATCGAACTAATGACCGAGCTCGCAAAAATCATTCCTGCCAATTTTTTATAGGACCTAACAAACTTCTTATATAATTTATCACTTTCAGATATGAGAAAATTCTTTTGGCTTAACTCAATGTCAGACATCAGCTTGGATAAGATGACTTCACTAATGCCCATTGGTAAAATGATCGTTAACAATGCAAAGTCTAATCCAAGTTCATATTGCCCTCTAAATAGAATCATGTAAGGCATATAATCTTCATTTTTGGTCCAAGCATTAACCCGGTCAATAAATAAAAAGCTAAAGTATAGAAACCCATAAAAGAAATATGGCCAAATGGTATAAAGCGTGATTGAAAAACGCGGAAGCTTAATGGCAATCCCTTTTTCTCCTTTTCTCTCTGCCTTTAAAAAGAAATATAAGACTAATAAAATACTGCAAAGAGAAACAATTAACAGGGAAATTAATTGCGATAAAATGATATCGATATGAAACCGGTCAAACATGATATAGACAAGAAAGATCCCAAAGATAATTAATCCTGTAAAAATGATTTCCTTTTTCAAAATATACATAACGGTTACTGATAGCCAAATGGCTGTCAGGAAAAAGAAGAACAGGATGATCAATAAAATCATGTCATATGAAAACATATTAAAGATGACATTTAAGGCAATTAAAATAAGCGAAATCCCAATACACACGCCAAAGCCTATTAAGATAAACAGAAATGTCGTCCTGCGGGCAAGATTGTAATATCCTTGGATAATATAGAAAAAGCCTCTTCTAGCAATTGCCTGTGTGAATCCCCCTACGACTACAAAGCTAAGGATAGTGCCAATGGCAATACTAGTAGCATTCTTCAGGGATAGATATTTATATGACCAAAGTGAGAACTTTAGTGTAAGCATTGCCGCAACAGAAACTCCCATTGGAAACGCAAATATTAACCCGCGAAGGAAGCTTCGAATCATCTCAATTCGCTTCAATACGCCCTTAGGCTGTTGAGCTTTAGTGAATGCTTGATAATTAAGATTGGATTCTATCGATTCCCATAAATGATCCGCTAATTCAAAAAGATCCTTTACACCAAATTCCTTCTCCGCTCTACTATCATTCCAACCCATTGATTCCAATAGTGCAGCAATTTCAAATTGGTCTTCAGGCTGCAGTTGTTTTTCCCTGACTTCATCCAAAAGCACCTGAAATTTAGTCGATTTCTCTACAGCTGGCAAAGTTTGTTGTGAATAATCCCTCACCTTATACCTCTCCTGATCCAGCTAACTTCATATTTATGATTAACTCGGCAAGCTTTCCGTTTTGATTGGCTTTTTCAATTGCTTCGCGGGTAATGATAGAATTCTTTGCAAGAATGATAGCGCCTCGAAGATCGAATAAATCTTCCCCTGCGACTCTCCCAACAATGTACTGTGTCTTAATCATTTCGATTTCCTCTAATAAAGCATCATTCTGCCTTTCAACAACATGGTCGGATTTATCGGGAATCATCTCTTCTTTTCGGACACTTTCCAGTTCTTCAGGAGAACTTGGAATTAGGGATGACATATGCTTTTCGCCCATAACCTTTTCTTTAAACTCTGCATCAATCTGAAAACATCCAGGATCTGATTGCAATGGATCTTCCTGAAATACTAATAACGAATTGTTTGTCTGACCTTCTAGATCTCCCCAAAAACTATTACTTGTTCTAGCCTGTAAATCCGGCTGCAAATTTACTTTCTCTATCAGCCTTTCTTTGTCAGCAGTAATAGCCGGAGGAATCTGCTCCTGACTTATAATCTCTACACTAGCTGCTGTTTCGGTTTCTGAAATCATTTCTTTGACTTCTATATTTTCCTTGATAGAAACATTTTCTTCTTTTTTGTCTATTTTTATAGGTTCTTGTCCAACCCTATTATTTTCATTTTGATTTGCAAATGGATGAAGGATTTTTGAAAACAACTTTTCTATTAATTGTATTTCTGATGCGGCTTCATTTATTTGCTGATCCATACGATTCATTCTTTCTGTAAAGAACAAATCCATTTCCAGCATTTCATGCTTTTCTTCAGCCTTTTTCTCCGTCATATAGTGAACCATTTTTTCATACTGTTCTCTCGCCAGAATCCAATTGTCTAAATCCCTTTTCGATCTTTCTTTCCTTCTCTTTTCTAATTCTATTTCAAGCTGCTGATTCTCGGATTTTAAACTCTCCAGTTCCGCCTTTAATCGGTCGTGCTCCGAAAATAAATCCCCTTCCAACTGCTTTAAAAATGTATCCACTTGAGCTTTTTGTAAACCAAATAATTGTAGTTTCATCTGTTTATTCAGCTCTTTCTTAAGGTCTAATTTTAGGAGTAAATAAATAAATCAAGAGCTTTTTGGATTCGCTTAAGAGTCATTTCTTTTTCCTTATTTTTTTCTATTAATTTCTCTTGCAACAAACTTTCCTTCTCCTCGAATTCACCCTTTAACTGTAAGATAGAATCATGTATATTCAAAAAATAGCTTTCGAGGAATTCAGTTAAATCTGCAACAAGGGTATTTTGTATGGAAGGTTCCGTTATTTCTTCCATCATCTCTTTTAATTGTTTATTTCTTTCTTTTTCAACATTCAATTCCTTTTGTAACCATTCTTGTTCTCTTTGGTGCCAGTCCTGTATCGATTGATACCTTTCGCTGACCTCCATGGGATTATAGCCAATAATTCCGCGTTTTGTATTTAGGTTTTTCTCTAACTCCACCTCTTGTCCTCCCATCATTTTGCTTTTCTTAGTGGCTCATTCAATCCCCATTCTTTTAATTTTTCAAATTGCCATGTTGCTTTTTCGGTTTCCCCTAATTGATAATACGCTTTAGCAATTTCGGTTTTATAAATAAATACTGCCGGTGACTCTGGCTCCTTATTAATCGCAAGCCGGAATTGTTCAATGGCTTCTTTGTAAAAGCCATTTGACATTAATGCGTACGCTCTTTCACTGTGTAGCTTTTGCCATTCTAATCTCTGATTTGAATCAGTCTGTTTCTGTTCTTTCATAATAGGACTTTGTTTAAAGGAATGCGTGGCAAGCTTTATATAAGTTTTCAAATGATGGTCTTTTACTTTATCCAATGTAAAATAGTTAAGTGCCCGCTCTCTTGCATCCCTTCCCAATGAATCTCTTAAGTTTGCATTGTTTAATAATAAAATAATAGATTGTGCAAATTCCTCGGGCTTTCTTGGCGTAACGAGAAAGCCCGTATTCCCTAGTGCCTCTCGAATTCCACCCACATCTGTTGCGACGACAGGTTTTCCTGTCATCATCGCTTCAACAACAGAATATGGAAATGCCTCAGAAATACTCGAGAGTGCAATAACATCACCTGAATGATACGCCGCAACCATATTATTGGAATGACCAGCAAAAATGACCGTTTCTTCTAGCTGAAGTTTTTTTACCAATGCCTTGCATTCCTCATAATATCCTTGTACAGACACAGACCCGTACACGATAAATTTCACGTTTTTAATTTGTTTTTTCACGATGGCTGCAGTATGAATCAGGGATATAATGTCTTTGATTGGGTCAATCCTTGCGACTGTTACTACAGTGGGATGCAGTCTCTCCGCCTTTTTTCCTTCCATAAATACATTTGTATCCACTCCATTGTAGATTACTTCAATGTTTTCCTGCGGTACCCCAAATTTCGTTTCCCACCTTGTGTTATAATGGCAAACTGGTGAAACTTGGTCCGCATAATGAAAATTTAATGAATTAATGGAATGGATAAAGCGGATCAGGAACGTATTTAGAAAGATTGGCAAATTTCTTTTTGATAGTGATAAGTATTGCTCACGGAGATAGACACCATGCTCTGTTAACAGGAATGGAGTTTTGTGCTCTATTTTTGCTATTACACAAGGAATACCGCAAAAAGCCGAGGCTGATGAATGGCTGACATGTGCCTTTGGGACACTCGTATTGATGATATTTAAAAACCGGTAAACCCAACCAAGACTCTGTATCAACCCATAAATATCTGGCTGCGTTAGTTTTAAAGCCGGATCATCCATCCATTCCAAAATGAATGATTTATAATGGTTCCACACGAGCTCTGATTTAAAGGTTTCTTTATATTCATATTCCTGAAAATACTTATAAAGCTGATGCAAGATAACCCCAAAATGTTCCGGATTTTTTTCAGGACTGATCATTTCCAAAATCAATTCTTTAAAGAGTGGCAGAAACAAATTCTTTATGACTTTATCGGTTGTTCTCTTTTTTTGTAAATAGACAAGTGAAAAAGGGGTTGGCAAATGTTCACAAGGCTCTTCGGTTCCCCATAATGGCACTTTAAAAAGTTGTGTTGCCTTTGGCATTTGAAACTTTTGTGTAATAAATGGGTCAGTGATGACACTGTATAAAATATAGTCCACCATATCCAATTCCTTCACAAGGGTATCACACCAAGTGCTGACCCCTCCCTGATGATAAGGATAAGTTCCTTCAGTTGTGAGCAGAACGGTTAATTTTTTCATTGCCCTCACCTTTTCACAAAATTCACAAAATAGAAAACCCTTTAAAAGTTCGCTAAAATTTGGTAATTTTGTCACTTTTCATTTTTCAAACAATATGTGTCAATTTATAAAATTTTATTATATAAGGTCACAAGGTACAACCATTTTCCACTAGAAAAATGTAGAATTTTATCAATTTTGCTCGAATTCCCACGAATTTCAGTGGTTTAGTAAATTTTGTCATTAAATTATTTTTAGGTATATTTACCTATTCGATGAATAATTAGAAGTTTTGGGCTAATAAGAAAAAAAGAAAGACACTTAAGTCAAGTGTCTTTCTAAACTATTAAATACTAATAAACTGCTTGCATGCCCTTCCCCGCCACCGTCATCCATTCGAATTGTCTTAGACGAACATTAAACAATGTTAATGGATCACGGAACATTTCTGGGTTGGTATTTAACTTGTTTAACATCTCCTTATTAGCGGCAATCTCCTTCTTCGTTTCTTCAACCGTACTATTTAAGAGGCTGATCGGCTGTTTAAAGAACAAGGCTACATCCCGCTCCAATGAGTTTTCCAGCAAAGTAAATGGCTGAAGGAATTGACGGCTTACTGCCTTCGCCGTATCGGAATAATCCTCATGCTCGACAAAAGCCTTATATTTGTTATAAAGCATTGTTTTATTTTGCGAAATCGCACCGAATAATTTCCCCGCGCTTTTCATTAGAAATTGTGATGGGGTTCTCCGCAGTAAAATATTGATAGATTCCAAATGAAACCGGCTAGTCATCCTATCCGTATCGCGGCGCCAGTCATCCAGTACTTTAAAATCACAAAAGAGTGAGATTTTGTCTTCCCCATAAATGCTATTAAAGCCCTCTGCCAATTCTTGCAAATATTCTTGTGATTGCACAAATTCCTCTCTGCAAATCTCAATCCATTCCTGAAGTGACCGATAATATTTCGGCATCACTTGCTGGTCAAGGTACTCTTGAAGTCTCTTATTCATTTCCACATTTAGGTCTAGATGAATTTTGCTGAAGTTGCTGTCCTCCTTAACTAACTCGGAACACTCCTGCAGCATCCTTGGCACCATTGTGGCAATTTCCTGTTCAATATCTTCCTTCATATCATAATATGCTTTGGAAACCGATTTTGCCTTCTGAGCAACGGTATCATCCAATTGATGGACTGCACCAGTCAGCTTCATTAATATCTCTTCATTCCAGCGAATCGCTTCCACGAGTTGATTTTCCACGTCGGTCCGTTTTTGCAACATCCCCGCAATCGTAATTCTGATAAAATAAAGAAGTTTTGCCAGGCGCTTATCCGCAATATTCCTTACATTTCTAAACGAATTTATAAACGCTTTTAGATCATTCAATTGCTGATTCCGATCATAATGTGATGAAAAGGCGAATACCCTGGCATCAGGTAAAAAGGCATGGATTTTTGATTTGGTTTCTTCTAAAATATGAATCGCATCCTGCTCATTCACAACCGTGTCCATTTTACTTAATAGAAAATGGACAGGAACATCTGGAGCAAGCTCTCCAATTTGCGTTAAAACAGATCTTTCTTTATCTGTAAATGATGCATTTGCATCCAAGACAAATAGAATCGTGTCTGCCAATTGGAGATTTTTTAACACTTCATATCTATCAGCAGGCGTTCCCTTTAAACCAGGGGTATCGATAAACGCAACCTGATTTTCCTGTAGAAATATACTTGGCCGTCTATATTCGATTATGGATTCCAGTGCATTACGCAGACGGTCCATCCGCTCTTGAAAATCGGCAAAACCAGCTAATCTTGTAACCTCTTGATCCGTAATTTCCGTGATTTCTGTTTCCTCTGCATGTTTAAACATGACCATGGACGATGTCGGACTATCCTGTAAATGCTCTCCAAGCACCGTATTCAAAAATGACGATTTCCCACTGCCGCTAAGTCCCGTAACGAGCACATGCTGTGTATCAAAATCAATCAGCTGTTCCACCGTCCACTGTACACGATTATTTCCGCCCATATCATGCTCTACAGCCCATTGGATGATCGAATCAAAGAGTGTCAGGCACTCTTCCAGTTCATCGATGTCTGATTCCGTAATGCTGAGGAGTTTCTCTGCTTCTTTGACAACAACAGGGACGATGGTTGCCGGAAACAGCTCATTCCACGAAAGAACAGCTGCGGATGATAGGACGACATTTTTTGTATCCGCTATGCGGAGCCAGTTTGTCAGTAAATCAGGAACAAATTCCTGCAACATTTGAATAAAATATCTGCCATTAATAAAGCTAAAATACGCATCCCTATGTAGTCTTGATAGTTCATGCCAGTCAAAATTTCGCTCCAGCTCAAGCATTAATAACAGCTGATTGATTTCTTTGATCCAAGCAAAATAAGAATCCTGGTGTTTATAACTATTCCAAAACGCAGATAAAAGCTGTTCAAATTTCATTTTGTCCAAGTGAAATAACGTAATGAGAACCTGTGAGAAATAGGAAGGCACCAACTCTTTAGTAACGCCGCTTTCCACATACGTTTGAAGAATAGTAAACCACTCTATCGATTCCGTTCGTTTTGCCTCGTTTACCGCAAGCTCTACGGCATTATTCCAATCATTCTGCTCTTCAAAAAACGAGCGGGCAATAGCCGTCACATTCGGGTAGTCAGGATTTTCAGCAATTGTACTCTTTATAACAGAAACAGCTGCATCTAAATTTCCTTTCTTGATATAAAGCGAGAATAATTTTAATGCCACTTCCGTTTTTAATGTTGTCTGATCCGTTTCAATTGCCGTGTATAGATCTTCCGCAGTTGAAAGCATCCCCAATTCATAATACGCATCAGCTGTATTTTTCCGTGCCCACAGCTCAAGCTCCCCTGGGATGTTCTCCCATTTGAATATGGCTGCTTCAAAATCTTTATGATGAAAATACACTTCCCCTTGTGCAAAACGAATTGCGGATAATTCCGGGATATCTTTTCGGGCTTCTTCTTGAAAGGCGTCACCTAACACACGAATCGGATGGATCTCTTCATGTTCATTTATGAACATTTTATAATAGTTTTTTTGTATTAACCGCTCTTCCAAAGTCATAACTTTTCCCCCCAATAACAGCCATTCTATGTCATTCATATGGAAAAGAGACATAATTATTCCTTATACGTTTCGAATGATGTTTTAAATTTAAGTCCTAATGCAAGGATTCTATCAAAGCATTTTTTAAAAAAGATGACAGCAGTATTTCAATTTAGTAACAAAACGATGAAATGGAACTGCTCTTCCATTTACATTATCTCTCAAAGTATAATGTGATTAAAGACATGAAGGAGAATATTTTTTTATGGACATGAAAGAAGCCGTTTTTTTAGCCAAACTGATGGAAAAAGCAAGTCCGACTGATTATGAAATAAAGAAAATGGAAACAATCGGCGGCAGTTTGCCAAAATTTCATCAATGGACCAACAATAAAAAAACATACGCAGCATATGAAGTAAAACGCCCCGCTTCAGATACAGGCTACTATTTTATTTTTATTGATTGGCACCGCAATGATATTTACTATTTAGTCATCTATGCACATGACCGTTCCACAACGGTTGCAGAGCTGCGGCAAGTCCAAGAAATCGACGGTAGTCCCCATCTTGTCTGGACGTATAAACCATTTAAACGAGACGGAAAAAATGATGTACGTAAAGCATATTTTAAACAAATGTTTGGCACCACAACTGTAGAAATTAAACTTCCCAAGAGTCCTGCAGAAGTAGAAGAATTTTACAAGCACATCTTTAATCTTTGTCAAAACCGGGTAAAAGCAGACCGGATCGTAGATAAATTTGATTTCGATATAGAAGAAAGGAGGCAATAGCGCCTCCTTTCTTCATTATAACACCTTACTTAAAAAAGCTTTTGTCCGCTCTTCTTTAGGATTTTCAAATAATTCCTTGGGGAGTCCTTCCTCTACTACAATACCGCCATCCATAAATAGAACACGGTCGCCTACCTCTCTGGCAAATCCCATCTCATGGGTGACAACAACCATTGTCATGCCTTCTTTCGCCAGCTGCTTCATTACCTCTAGCACTTCGCCAACCATCTCCGGGTCGAGCGCGGATGTCGGTTCATCAAAAAGCATAATTTTCGGCTCCATCGCTAGTGCCCTAGCAATTGCTACCCGTTGTTTTTGCCCCCCTGATAAAGAATCCGGATAAACATCTGCTTTTTCTTCCAGCCCCACTTTTCGCAAGAGATCCAGTCCCTTTGCTCGCGCTTTTTCTCCCGCTATATTTCTAACCTTCATCGGGGCGAGCATTATATTTTGTAAAACCGTCTTGTGTGGAAACAAATTAAATTGCTGGAATACCATTCCCACTTCAGTCCGCACTTTATTGATATCCGTTTTCTTATCTACCAAATCAATTCCCTCAATGTAAATGTGGCCTCCTGTAATCGTTTCTAGCATATTGATGCACCTTAAAAACGTCGATTTGCCAGAACCCGATGGCCCGATCACCACAACCACTTCCTGAGGCTTAACTGTTACACTGATATCTTTTAAAACCTCATTATGCCCAAATGTTTTCTTTAAATTTTTTACTTCAATCATTCTGTAGCCAACCTTCTTTCAAGACGGGATAACAAGAAGTTCAAGGAAAGCGTCAACACTAAATATATAAACGCAGTTGTCAGATACGGTTCCCAAGCCCGCATATACTGCCCCTGCATCGCCTTTCCCCAATACATCAACTCTGGAGCGGCAATGATCTGCGCAAGTGATGAATCCTTAATTAATACAATAAATTCATTTCCAAGCGGCGGAATCATTCGCTTAAATGCCTGCGGCAGAATGACGTACCGCATCGCTTGGACATGCGACATCCCCAAAGAGCGGGCTGCCTCCATTTGACCCTTATCAATCGATTGAATTCCAGCGCGGAATATTTCCGCCGTATAGGCTGCGGAGTTTAAAGAGAGGGCTGTAATCGCTGCTACAATAGCATTGGTTTCCCCTAAAATCAGCGGAATCACACCAAAATGAATCAGTAAGATTTGTACCATTAACGGAGTGCCGCGAAACAGATTTATATACCAGGTGAATGGCAAGGCAGCTGCCTTATTTCTCATCATTTTTCCTAGACCGATTAAAAGGCCGAGAATCGTCCCTAAAATAATGGCCGCAATCGAGAAGCCTATGGTCAGCAATGTTCCTTTCAAAAAAAATGGCGCATATTGTTCAATCAAATCCCAACGAAAATCCATTACATAATCCCCCTGTGTCAATATCGCTCCTCATGATGCCGACATCCTGACCAAATGAAACCAAAAAATTGCGTAACTTTACAGATTAAAAGTTACGCAATTCTCGTTCCTATTGTTGCTGTGCCTCAATAGTTTTTAAATCAGGTTCGGTTTTGAACCATTTTTGATAAAGCTTTTCGTAAGTGCCGTCACTTATGACTTTCTTAATCGCCTTGTCAAATTCTGCTTTCAGCTTGCTTCCCTTGGGAAACATAATGCCATAGAATTCTTTTTTAAATGCGGCATCATCTTCAATAAATTTAAAATGGTCATTTGGATTGTTTTTAACATACGTTTCAACAACTGAATTATCAGCTACAACAGCTGCTGCGCCGCCGCCTTTTAGTTCAAGAATGGCCAGATTATTATTATCGAATTTCTTTAGATTGGAATTATTTTTGCCGATAATCGCTTCCACAGCATCCTGCCCAGTTGTTCCGTTTTGTACCGCAACCACTTTACCCTTTAAATCTTGCGCACTTTTAATATCACTGTTTTGTGGTATTAAGATTTCATTTTTTGATAGAAAGTAAGGGATAGAAAAATCATAGGTTTGTTTGCGGTCATCTGTAATAGTGATAGCAGATATAGCTGCATCTGCCGTTTTTCCTTTAATTTCAACAAATACGGGATCCCAGCCGACATGTTCTACATTGACATTATAGCCCGCAGCCTTTCCGACAGCTTTAACAAAATCCACATCAAATCCGACGACATCACCCTTATCCTGATATTCAAATGGTGCATAGGATGCATCTGTAACGATTCTCAATGTCTTTTTCTCAGCACCAGTTGTATTTGCAGTCCCTGACGTCTTGCTTGTCCCGCATGCCGAAAGAATCATGAGAAATAATGCAATAATAACAGTTAATAAAAGTTTAGTTTTCTTCATTTCTGCCTCCTTTTTATTTCAAAAAAAATAATAAATTAAAAAATTAATAATATTTTGACTATAGGTAATTATAACCCTTTATGGATTATAATTCAAATATTTTTATTTTTTAATATATTAACACTTTACCAAATTAGCAAACAATAGTATTTAATAAATCAGCTTCTGCCAATATGCAGGTTCATTACTCTAAACAAAAATTCTCTATAAAGCTATTTTTAAATCACTTCCAAAATAATGAAATTCATACATTCATATGAATATTTTCCTATAAAACGTAAATTTACTGATCAGATTGGTCATTTTAAAAATTACTGTCACATTTTCTAACAGCATTCATGACAGAAAATCAAAAATCAGATAAATTCTTCCATATATCTAATGAAGGGAAAGATTCTTATGTATAAAAAAGATGCGATTAAATTGGCGGAAACCATTATTCAATTAGATCTATTGCGGGATGAATTGTACGAAGAGTTAATGAAGACAATGGGTGCTAAAGCAAACGAACTGTTAAGAGCATTGCAAAATTATTAAGTCTTAAAACTGGAGGTTTTAATGAGAACAAACCACTTGAGGAACGGACTGGAACGGCTGAGAGTATTTTATATAAAAAAACTATCTAGCACTAATCTGTATACCGAGCACGAGCTTTGTTCTTTAACCATCAGTGAGCTTAAGCAACTATATCAAAAATCCATTTCCCCCATAAAATACTCCAAGAAAAATGAATTCAATCAAAATAGTTCAAATTTTTAGTACTATGTGAGAAAATTTAACGTAACATGTTATATTTATTTACATCTATACTCAGGAGTGTGGTGAACAAGAATAATGGCAAATGAAATATCTTATAAAGACCGGAAAGTTATTACGATCGGGATTGTCAGAGAACTGACCGGCCTTTCAGAGCGTCAAATTCGCTACTACGAAGAACGAAGACTCATTTTCCCTGAAAGAACCCCCGGGGGAAGCAGGCGATACTCCTTTTCCGATGTGGAATTATTAGTGGAAATTGCTAATAAAATTGAAGACGGCGTCCAAACACATGAAATTAGAAAGGAGATGCTGCGCAAGGAAAAGCAGCAAACTAAAGAAGATATCAGAAGACAAATGATTCAAGGACAGTTAAACGCACAATTCGGATTACGCAGAGGCCCATCTTCCTGATTTGTCAGAAGCCGGGCTTTTTTTCTGCCATGAGTACCATTTAAAAAACAGCGTTCAAGCACCACCAGAATCCAAATTCTCACTACTATTCCAAAAACCATGTCAGATTTACTTACATGGTTATAGAATCCTCCCCCACTTCCATGTAAAAATACATCTATGTTATATAAATTAACATCTTAATAAAGGGGGAATCATTCATGAATACTGAATTCTTAATGAACAGTATCTGGGTCATGCTGGGTGCGGTACTTGTCATTTTAATGATTGGCGGCTTTATTCTTTTAGAAACAGGATCCACTCGCATGAAGAATGCAGGACATATTGCAGGTAAAACGATTCTTACATTTAGTATCGGGTCCATCGTATTCTGGGCCATTGGCTTTGCTTTAGCTTTCGGGAAAGGAAATGCATTGATTGGTTTTACAGACTTCCTTTACTCCGGTTATGAAATAAAAGGTTTATCACTTTCAGGAGCCGTTTACTTTTTATTCCAATTAGCATTTGCCGGTATTTCATTAACCATTGCATTTGGCGGTTTTGCTGAACGAGCAAAGATGGGAGCATACCTCATATTCGCGGTTCTCTTTTCCATTGTTGTGTACCCGCCGATCGCCCATTGGATTTGGGGCGGAGGCTGGCTGTCAGAACTTGGCCAGCAAGACTTTGCCGGCTCCACTGTTGTTCACTTAACTGGAGCAATGGCAGCAATGGCAGCTACGATGATTCTTAAACCAAGGATTGGAAAATATAACAAAGACGGTTCAGCTAATAATTTGGCAGGGCATAACCAAGTATTTACTGCTTTAAGCGTTTTGCTTTTATGGGTAGGATGGTTCGGGTTTAATGCAGGAAGTACATTAAGTGTTGATAAAGGCTTCTTCGGCTATGTTGCCTTAAACACGAATTTAGGAGCAGCAGCCGGCACGGTTGCCGCAATGATTATCTCTTGGGTAGTTCAAGGAAAAGCAGATGTACCAATGATGTTGAACGGTGCATTATCAGGATTAGTGGCCATTACTGCATCCTGTGGTTTTGTTGCCCCCTGGGCTGCTGTCGTGATCGGTTTCATCGCCGGCATCCTCGTATTTTACAGCATCCGTTTCTTTGAAAACAGAAAAATTGATGACCCTATTGCTGCCCTTTCAGTCCACGGAGCAGCGGGAGTTTGGGGAACATTATCCAATGGCTTCTTTGCAACAAAAGCATTAGCCTCTGTTGGCAAACCTGGATTATTTTATGGAGGCGGCATTCACCAGCTTGTCGTGCAAGCGATCGGTGTCATCGCATGCGGAGCATTTGCTTTCATTGTTTCTTATGTCCTACTGTTACTCATGAAAGCAGCTATGAAAGGGTTACGGGTAACAGAAGAAGAAGAAATGATGGGTCTGGATATGAGTGAGCACGGCAGCTACGGTTATCCTGAATTAGTAAATGCGGAACAGAAGCTTAATGCTTAAGTTCATGACAGGTCCTCTCCTTTCCAAAAGGGGGAGGACTCGTCTATAAGGAGTGGTTTCATTGGAAAGCAGCTTTGCAGCAATTAGAAGATTACGAGACGATAAAATGGGAGAAGCAGCACATGACCACTTTACATTAAACAAGTTCCACGATGAAATTATGAAGCTTACCATAAAAAAAGCGTTAGAGATTATCACCAATCAATTAGGACCTCTTCCTTGTTCTTTTTGCTTTTTTGTTATGGGAAGTGCAGGTCGCATGGAACAATCCTTGTGGAGCGACCAAGATCACGGCATCGTTTACCGAGAAAAGAACGATGAAGTGAAAAACTACTTTTGGCAGCTGGGGAAAGAAATATCAAGAGGATTATTTGATGCAGGGTATCAATACTGTGACGGCGGTGTGATGGCCAGTAATCTCCTATGGTGCAAATCACTGGAGGAATGGCAAATACAAATTTCCAATTGGTTAGACGAATCCAACTGGGAATCGATCCGCTATTTAATGATTTTCATGGATGCAAGGCCGCTTTTTGGCGAAGAACTCTATGTACAAATGTTAAAAGAACAAATTTATTACATTCAAAACAAATCCGTTCAAATGACAAAGTTCTTAAACAATTCCCTTTATATGAAAAAGGGGATTAATGTACTAGGGAAACTGCTCACAGAAACCCACGGTCCCTACACAGGTTCACTTAACATAAAAGAGATTGGCCTATTCCCATATGTAAATGCAGCGAGACTTCTTGCATTAAAAGAGAATCACCAGGAACCATCAACGGTTGCAAGAATTGGCGGTGCTTCAGAAGCTATTCTTCCTTCAAGGCTCAAGGATTTATATCAGCACCAATTTATACAACTCCTTAACTACCGTCTATCATATGCCCAACATTCTAATTATCATACTGGTCACTATCTGCCTATCAATAAATTAACAAAAGAAGAAATGAAAGAATTTAAAGACATTATTAGAAATGGCACCGCACTATTTAATACCGTCAGAAAGCTGATAGAAAAGGAAGATTCATATGGGAATTAACGAAATTAGTCAATTTTTCAGGCAGATATCCGGAATGGTTACCTCCAATATTTATGCTGGATTACAGGTTCCGTCTACACCAAAGGAAATGGCATTTCTTAGAGCACTGCAGAAAGAAGTCAAAGAAAATAACGGCTTGGATATTCCGCTAAATAAATTAAATGTAGTCGTTTTTGATATTGAAACAACAGGGTTTAATCCTGAAAAAGGGGATCAAATCATTTCAATCGGCGCTGTTAAAATGACCGGACATCACTTGCTGGAACAAGGAACCTTTTATTCCCTTTTGAAATCAGATCTCGAGATTCCAAATGAAATTTCCGAATTAACCAACATTTGGACAGAAGACTTGCAGACTGCTCCCCCTGCTAAAGATGTGCTATTACAATTTTTTAAGTATGTCAGCAGCGATCTTCTTGTTGCCCACCACTCTAAACATGAACAATCATTCATGCAAAAAATAACAAAAGAGCTTCTTCGGGTTAAATTTGAGCGCCGTATTGTTGATACTTCCTTTTTAATCCGCATATCCAAACCGGCCCAAAAGTCATGGTCCCTTGAAGAAATTTGTCGAGAAAGCGGTATAGAAGTCAAAAATCGACATCACGCACTTGGGGACGCCCTCTTGACGGCACAAGTTTGGAGCCTCTTCCTGCAGGAAGCAGTAGAAAAAGGGTTTAAAACTTTAAGAGATATATATGAACACCTGGCAAAAAGTGAATAATTATTCAGACAATAGACTAGAATTTACACCAAATATACTCTTTCAAACCATTCCTTTAAAAGAAAGATAGAGAAATTTTCCCCATCACTTTTCAATTCTATTTTCCAATTTCCCCGATATTCCCCCAAAATTTTATTCTCGCAAAAAAATTTTCTTAATTTTTTTATTCTTCACTTATCCTTATTATGACAATAATGAAAACGCTAACAATTATTTTGACTTATTTGAATTGTCTGATTTTTATATTGACCATGTCTGCAAATGGTTGTATGATAATCAGCAATAAGAACTAATCAATAATCAATGCCTTTATAAATCTATAATATTTATGCATGTTTTCATGAAGGCACAAAAAAGAAACGTTTAATTGTTCAGGTGTTTGATTGATGTGAAAGACTGCAAAATCAATGTTGGAAAACCTGACAAACTAGCGAATGTCCTATTAGAGGCATTTAGAAAATTGAACAACAGACGTTGTTGCCTGTTACGCTGAAAAAGCAGAAAAAGGATTCGTCAGTTAGGAGATAGAGAAATGCGAAGCGATATGATTAAAAAGGGGATTGACCGAGCCCCCCACCGCAGTCTATTATATGCAACCGGGGTCAAAACAAGTGACTTGGATAAACCGTTTATCGGTGTCTGTAACTCTTACATTGATATTATCCCCGGCCATAAGCACCTTAATCATTTCGGTGAGATTGTAAAAGAAGCGATCCGCGAAGCCGGCGGAATTCCATTTGAATTTAATACGATTGGCGTTGATGACGGAATTGCCATGGGCCACATTGGAATGCGTTACTCGCTCCCTAGCCGTGAAATTATCGCCGATAGTGCAGAAACTGTTATAAATGCCCATTGGTTTGATGGTGTTTTTTACATTCCAAACTGCGACAAAATCACACCTGGAATGCTGATGGCAGCAGCCCGTACGAATGTTCCTTCAGTATTTGTCTCAGGCGGGCCGATGGAAGCAGGTGTTTCTTCAACAGGAAAAAACCTATCCCTTACATCTGTATTTGAGGGTGTTGGTGCCTATCACAAGGGTACAATGACTCAGCAGGAATTGCTTGAAATTGAGACAAATGCCTGTCCAACCTGCGGATCTTGTTCCGGAATGTTTACCGCTAACTCCATGAATTGTTTGATGGAAGTATTAGGGATGACCGTTCCAGGCAATGGAACCATTGTTGCTACTTCAGAAGAGCGTCATGAACTGATTCGCCAGGCAGCAAGACATTTAATGGAGCTTGTCAAAAATGATCTTCGCCCTCGCGATATCATGACAAGAGAAGCATTCGACAATGCCTTTGCACTTGATATGGCCATGGGCGGCTCTACCAATACCGTTCTACATACATTGGCCATCGCTCATGAAGCAGGTATTGAATACGATTTAAGAGAAATTAATAAAATTGCAGAAAAAGTTCCGTATTTGGCAAAAATCATGCCAGCTTCAGATTATTCCATGCAAGATGTCCACCGCGCAGGCGGTGTGAGTGCTATCCTTAATGAGCTTTGCCAAATTGATGGTGCTATGCATCAGGATTGTATCACCATCACCGGGAAAACATTAGCAGAAAATGTGAAAGATGCAACAATCGTTGATAAAACGGTGATTCGACCAAAAGAAAATCCTTATAGTCCTGTCGGCGGGCTGTCCATCCTTTATGGTAACCTAGCTCCTGATGGCGGAGTCATTAAAGTGGGAGCCGTAGATCCATCTATTAAAACGTTCCTAGGCAAAGCGATCGTTTTTGATTCACAGGATGAAGCACAGGAAAACATTAATAATGGCACTGTAAAATCTGGCCACGTAGTAGTTATTCGCTACGAAGGACCTAAAGGCGGCCCTGGAATGCCTGAAATGCTTGCACCAACATCTGCTATTGCAGGACGCGGCTTAGATAAGGAAGTTGCCCTCATTACAGACGGTCGATTCTCAGGTGCAAGCCGCGGAATCTCCATTGGTCATATCTCACCGGAAGCAGCCGAAGGCGGTCCAATCGCTCTTGTAGAAAACGGCGATGATATTTTAATTGATTTACAGGCTCGCACCATTGAATTGGTTGTCGATGAAGAAATTTTAGCTGAAAGACGCCGCAATTGGGTTAAGCCTGAACCAAAAATCAAAACGGGCTATTTAGCCAAATATGCAAAGTTGGTAACCTCTGCTAATACCGGCGGAGTTATGAAGATATAAAAGCAATGAACACAGGGAACTATTAGCACCCCTCCCCTTCTCAAAGAAGTTAAGGTGCTAAACAGAGAATTCGTTTCATTGATAATTAAATAGTTTCAAAATCGATGACGGGAATAAAGGATTAGAATTTAGTATTTTCAGAGAGCTGGGGTTGCTGTGAGCCCAGTAATACAATCTAATCCGACATCCTCCCCGAGTGTTATTCTGAACGGTGTAAACTTAGTAGGCATAACCGGGTGCTTTATAGGAGCACCTGTTACAAAAAGAAGCGTTAAAATTTATTAATCGCTTCATAAGGCAGTATTCGTGAGGATACTGCGAAAACGGGTGGTACCGAGGAAATGGAAGGCCTTTTTCTCCCCGATTACTCTGCTTTTATTGTACTTAATTGCAGTTTATTCGTGGAGAATAAGGGCCTTTTTTACTGTGTTTTAAGATATGATCTAGTGATCTCGCAATTTTATTTTTCAAAAAATTCAAACACCCATAAGGAGGGAATTACGACGTGAAAGTAGAAGCAAAGCTGGAATTCCAAACCAGTACCGTACCGAAGACAGGTGCAGACCTTCTCATCGATCTTTTGATCAATGAAGGTGTTGAGACATTATTCGGGTATCCGGGAGGAGCTGTCCTGCCAATTTACGATGCGATTTATCGGGCGCGGGGCCGTATCCAGCACGTCCTTTTCCGACACGAACAAGGAATGATCCATGCTGCTGAAGGATATGCCCGAATTAAAGGAAAACCTGGGGTAGTTATCGCTACTTCAGGACCGGGAGCAACAAACCTGGTTACCGGAATTACAGATGCAATGATGGATTCTTTACCACTCGTGGTATTCACTGGGCAGGTCGCACGATCGGTCATTGGAACTGATGCCTTTCAGGAAGCTGATGTAATGGCCATCACCACACCGATTACCAAACATAATTATCAAGTGCAATCGATTGCCGACTTACCACGAATCGTCAAGGAAGCATTTCACATTGCTTCTACCGGCCGGCCGGGTCCGGTCCTAGTCGATATTCCAAAAGATATTTCAGCAGGAAATTTAACAGAAGATCCTAAGGAAGCAGTTATTGATTTGCCTGGCTATCAGCCAACAATTAAGCCCAATCCTTTTCAAATTAAAAAACTGGCTGATTCCCTATCTAAAGCGAAAAAACCTGTTATTCTTGCCGGAGCCGGTGTCCTTCATGCAAAAGCATCAGCGGAATTAACCGCCTTTGCTGAAAAACATAAAATTCCGGTTGTTACTACCCTCCTTGGCCTGGGCACATTCCCTGCTGACAGCCCGCATGCCTTGGGAATGGGCGGCATGCATGGAACTTATGCAGCCAATATGGCCTTATATGAAAGTGATTTGCTAATCAATTTAGGGGCCCGCTTTGATGATCGTTTGACTGGAAATCTAAAGCACTTTGCCCCACATGCAAAAGTGGCGCACATTGATATCGATCCTGCAGAAATTGGAAAAAATGTTCCGACGCAAATTCCAATTGTCGGCGATGCCAAAGAAGCCTTGCTCCAATTAAGTGAAGAAACTGCCGCCATGGATGACCTTGAGCATCAAGCATGGCTCGAAAAATTGGAGCAATACAAACAGGAATATCCGCTTTGGTTTAAGCATGATCCAAATGGCATGTGTCCACAATGGTTGATTCAGGCGATTCATAAAGTAACAAACGGTGAAGCCATTGTTGCAACCGATGTTGGCCAGCATCAAATGTGGACGGCACAATTCTATACCTTCAATAAGCCGCATCGCTGGATTACATCCGGAGGCCTTGGAACAATGGGCTTCGGATTCCCGGCAGCAATCGGGGCACAAATGGCAGCTCCAGAAAGCACTGTTGTTGCGATTGTCGGCGATGGCGGTTTCCAAATGACACTTCAGGAACTATCCGTCATTTATGAAAGAAACCTGCCAGTTAAAATCATCATTGTTAATAACGGTGCACTTGGAATGGTCCGCCAGTGGCAGGAACTAATGTATGGAAACAGGATTTCCGAATCGATTCTGCATACTCAGCCAGACTTTGTCAAACTAGCTGAGAGCTACTCGATTCGCGGATACAAAATCGACAATCAAGAGGATCTCATTGCCAAGCTTCCTGAAATTTTCGCATACAATGGTCCGGTATTAGTTGATTGCCGCGTTCTCCAGCAGGAAAAAGTTTTTCCAATGATAGCCCCTGGCAAAGGATTGCACGAAATGATTGGGGTGAAACCAGTATGAAACGAATAATAACCTTAACAGTCCAAGACCGAAGCGGTGTCCTCAACCGGGTTACTGGCCTCTTGCAAAGACGGCAGTTCAATATCGAAAGCATTTCCGTTGGCCGTACAGAAACCGAAGGGATTTCGAAAATGACCCTTGTGGTTGAAGTGGAAGATGAACAGCGCTTGGAACAGGTTACTAAACAATTAAACAAACAAATTGATGTATTAAAGGTTTCTGACATAACCGAAAAAGCAATTGTTGTTCGGGAACTGGCCCTAATCAAAGTAGCAAGCAGCTCCCAGCTTCGCACTGAAATTCATGGGATTATTGACCCGTTCCGTGCCGACATCATTGATGTCAGCAAGGACAGCTTGGCTGTACAAATTACAGGAAAACCTGAAAAAATTGATGCTCTAATTGAGTTGCTCCGCCCATTCGGGATTAAAGAAATTGCCCGAACCGGATTAACCGCCTTCTTGCGCGGATACCAACCGCAAGTAAACGATTTTGCAACATATTCACTCTCAAAATAACTAACAATTCTGAAAGGATGATTCATAATGGTAAAAGTACTTTATAACGGAGATATTCAAGAGGAAGTTTTACAAGGGAAAAAGATTGCAATTATCGGCTACGGGTCACAAGGTCACGCTCACGCTCTAAACTTAAAAGAAAGCGGCTTTGATGTTGTTGTCGGATTACGCGGAGGAAAATCATGGGATAAAGCAGTTGAAGATGGTGTAGATGTTTGTTCAGTTGCTGAAGCAACTGCAGCAGCAGATGTAATCATGGTTCTACTTCCTGATGAATTGCAGCCAAAAGTATATGAAGAAAGCATCAAACCAAACCTTGAAGCAGGCAACGCGCTAGTATTTGCCCACGGCTTTAATATTCATTTTAACCAAATCGTCCCTCCTGCTGATGTTGACGTATTCCTTGTTGCACCAAAAGGTCCAGGACACTTAGTACGCCGTACTTATACTGAAGGAGCAGGCGTTCCTGGTCTATACGCTGTATACCAAGACTACACTGGCCAGGCTCGTGACCTTGCTTTAGCTTATGCAAAAGGGATCGGCGCTGCTCGCGCAGGAGTACTGGAAACTACTTTCCAAGAAGAAACAGAAACAGATCTATTCGGCGAGCAAGCAGTTCTTTGCGGCGGCGCAACTGCTCTGATCAAAGCAGGATTCGAAACACTAGTAGAAGCTGGTTATCAACCAGAAGTTGCTTACTTCGAATGTTTACATGAATTGAAATTAATCGTTGACCTGTTATACGAAGGAGGATTGGAAAACATGCGCTATTCCATCTCCGACACTGCTCAATGGGGAGATTTCGTTTCAGGTCCACGTGTTGTCAACGAAGATACAAAACAGCGCATGAAAGAAGTTTTAAAAGATATCCAAACAGGCGCATTTGCCAAAGGCTGGATTTTAGAAAACCAAGCTGGACGTCCGCAATTTAGCGCTATTAACCGCAGTGAAAATAATCATTTAATTGAAAAAGTAGGCCGTGAACTTCGTGCATTAATGCCATTTATTAAAAAACCGGTTAAAAAGGAAGTGGCGGTAAATGGTTCACGTTAACATCTTTGACACGACCTTACGCGATGGAGAACAATCCCCTGGTGTAAATTTAAACCAGCTTGAAAAAGTGGAAATTGCCAGACAGCTTGAACGTTTTGGCGTTGACATTATGGAGGCCGGCTTTCCGGCTTCCTCTCAAGGAGATTTCGAAGCCGTTAGAGCCATTGCCCGTACAATTAAAAACTCTTCCGTTACCGGTTTGGCACGTGCTGTGAAATCTGACATTGACATTGCGTGGGACGCCTTAAAAGATGCTGCAGAACCAAGATTGCATGTATTTTTAGCTACCTCCCCTATCCATATGAAATACAAGTTAATGAAAACACCTGAGGAAGTCGTAGAAACTGCGGTCAATATGGTGGCCTATGCGAGACAACGATTCCCCCATGTGGAATGGTCAGCAGAAGATGCTTCCCGCTCTGACTTGGATTTCCTTGTTCAAATAATTACGAAAGTTATTGATGCTGGTGCAACCGTCATAAACCTTCCGGATACCGTTGGCTATACTACTCCTGAAGAGTATGGACGGATGTTCCGCTATATCAGAGAAAATGTACCTAATATTGATAAGGCAGCCCTTTCCTGTCACTGCCATGATGACTTAGGCATGGCTGTTGCCAACTCGCTTGCAGCGATCGAGAATGGGGTTACGCAAGTAGAAGGCACTGTTAACGGCATTGGTGAACGTGCCGGTAACGCCGCCTTGGAGGAAATTGCGGTTGCACTAAATATTCGTCACGATAAATATCCTTTTACAACCAACCTGGTGTTAAAAGAAATCAAGCGTACCAGTGACTTGGTTAGCCGCTTTACTGGAATGAAGGTTCCTGGGAACAAAGCTGTTGTCGGGAAAAATGCCTTTGCACATGAATCCGGCATTCATCAGGACGGCGTATTAAAAAATTCAGCAACCTATGAAATTATTACACCTGAATTAGTTGGAGTTGCTTCTAACGATCTTGTTCTAGGCAAACACTCAGGACGCCATGCTTTTAAAGACAAAGCTGAGCAAATGGGATTTGAATTGTCTCAAGAAAAGCTGAACGAAGCCTTCCAGGCCTTTAAGCAATTAACAGATCGAAAAAAAGAAGTAACAGACGAAGATTTATTCACTATCTTAATCGATATTCAAACCGCAGCCATCGATGTGAAAAAATATGAGCTTGTTGCATTCCAAGTTCAGTACGGCTCAGCAAACCTGCCAACTTCTACAGTTGCCCTTACCACTCCTGATGGTGAACGAGTAGAAACGGCTTGTATCGGAAGCGGTAGTGTTGAAGCAGTATTCAACACTCTTGAAGCACTTGTAAAAGAAGAAATTCATCTCACAGATTTTAACCTTAACTCAGTAGGAAAAGGCCGTGATGCGTTAGCTGAAGTACATGTCAAAATGACAGTAAACGGCGCTGTCGTCAGCGGCCGTGCCTCAGCTCAAGACGTACTCGAAGCATCGGCAAAAGCATTTCTAAACGCCGTTAACCGAGTATTCTTCAACCAACTCACAGCCATAAAAGAACCTGCCGCACTATAAATGGTGTCAGGCACCAAATAGTAACACTTTGTTGATCGGACTAAAAACAACTGGCGAGTTTAAATGGTTTTAAAAATAATAAGGAGGTTGCTCTTATGAAAAAACATATTGTTTTACTTCCCGGTGATGGCATCGGCAAGGAAGTCATGAATTCTGCAAAGGAAGTATTAACTGCGATTGCAGAAGAATATAACCACACTTTTAGCTTTGAGGCCCATGATATCGGAGGAGCAGCCATTGACCTTCACGGCACTCCGCTGCCAGATGCAACAGTAGCTGCCTGCAAACATGCAGATGCGGTATTGCTTGGTGCTGTTGGCGGTCCAAAATGGGATCAGAATCCTTCACATCTACGACCTGAGCGCGGGTTGCTTGGGATTAGGAAGGCCCTTGATCTATATGCCAATCTAAGGCCAATTAAGGGATTCAAAAATCTTCTTCATGCTTCCCCTTTGAAGGAAGAAATTGTTGCCGGGAGCGACCTTCTTATTGTTCGTGAATTAACGGGCGGTCTTTATTTCGGGACTCCAAGTGAGCGGCGGGAAAACGGCCAGGTCGTAGTTGATACCCTAGCCTATACACGTCAAGAGATTGAAAGAATCGTAGATAAAGCCTTCCAAGCAGCACAAGGACGACGCCGGCGCCTATCCTCCGTTGATAAAGCCAATGTCCTTGAATCAAGTAAAGTATGGCGCGAAGTGGTTGAGGAGAAAAAAGCACAATATCCGGATGTAGAAGTCGAGCATGTATTAGTCGACGCAGCAGCTATGAAGCTAATTACAAATCCATCCCATTTTGACGTCATTGTTACTGAAAATATGTTCGGCGACATTTTAAGTGATGAGGCCTCTGTCTTAACAGGTTCACTTGGAATGCTTCCTTCTGCCAGCTTAAATGAATCTGGTGTTGGTCTTTATGAACCTGTCCACGGTTCAGCACCAGACATCGCTGGTAAAGGCGTGGCCAATCCAGTGGCAATGATTTTATCAGCGGCCATGATGTTAAGATATTCCTTTAGCATGGAGGACGAGGCTAAGATTATTGAAGATGCGGTTCAAGCAACCCTTGATTCCGGTTTCCACACTGCTGACCTTCAGATCCAAAACGGCCGTCTTGTCGGCACTAATGAAATTACGCGGTTAATCGTGGATTATATTAAAACTCAGCACGCTTCAAAATGTATCGCCAGCTGCTACTATTAATAAACATTTTTATGGGGTAAATCGTGCTTCACTTGGCGGTTTACCATAATTTTTTTAAAAACTAACTATTTAGACCTTATTGATTTTTTGCGACAGTGTTGATTGGAGCCGAAATCAATAAGGTTCACCATGATATGGACAAACCGATAAAAAATCTATGATGTGAGGAAGGAAGCTATGCAAACACCAAAAACGATCATTCAAAAAATTTGGGAACAGCATGTAGTTCATCAAGAAGCAGGAAAACCTGATTTACTTTATATTGACTTGCATCTTGTTCATGAAGTCACTTCTCCTCAAGCATTTGAGGGCTTACGTTTGGCAGGGCGCAAGGTCCGTCGTCCCGATCTTACCTATGCAACAATGGATCATAATATTCCTACCCGGCAGCGTCTAGTTATCAATGATCCTATTTCTAAAAAACAAATTGATACACTCGTGCAAAATTGCCAGGAATTTGGCATTACCCTTGCAGACATTCACCATCCAGATAACGGGATCGTGCACGTAATCGGACCTGAACTTGGTCTTACCCAACCAGGAAAAACAATCGTCTGCGGTGACAGCCATACATCCACTCACGGTGCCTTTGGTGCCCTTGCATTTGGTATCGGAACAAGCGAAGTAGAGCATGTAATGGCAACCCAGACACTTTGGCAGGCACCACCCAAAACATTAAATGTAAAAGTGAACGGCATGCTTGGGACAGGCGTTACAGCAAAAGACTTAATCTTAGCGATCATTGCTAAATTTGGCGTTAAGTTTGGCACCGGCTATGTTGTGGAATATACCGGCGAAGCCATTCGTGCGATGTCAATGGAAGAACGGATGACAGTCTGTAACATGTCCATCGAAGGTGGAGCACGAGCTGGACTGATTTCACCAGATGAAACTACTTTTGCCTATTTAAAAGACCGCAGATATGTTCCACAAGGAGAAGCATTTGAAGAAGCGGTTGCTCGTTGGCAAGCTCTTGCTACAGACGAAGGTGCTTCCTATGATACAGTTGTAGAAATTGATGCTGCTGAAGTGGAGCCGCAAGTAACATGGGGAACAAATCCTGGGATGTGTATCCCGGTTACCTCTAATGTTCCGAGCCCTGATGATACAGATAAACCGAGTGAAAAAGATGAAATCCAACGCGCCCTTGAATACATGGGGTTGGAAGCAGGCCAGCCGCTATCGAGCGTGACCATCGATCATGTGTTTATCGGTTCCTGCACTAACTCTCGGCTAAGCGACCTGCGTAAAGCAGCAGATTTGGTTCGCGGTCGGAAAGTGAATCCAGCTGTTACTGCTATTGTTGTTCCAGGCTCGTTTAGTGTCAAACTTGCTGCTGAAAAAGAAGGACTGGATCAAGTGTTTAAAGAAGCAGGCTTTGAATGGCGTGAAGCCGGCTGCAGTATGTGTTTAGGAATGAATGATGATATCATTCCATCCGGTGAACGCTGTGCTTCTACTTCTAACCGTAACTTTGAAGGCCGTCAAGGCAAAGGAGCACGCACTCATCTTGTCAGCCCGGAAATGGCTGCAGCAGCGGCAATTGCCGGCCACTTTGTTGATGTCCGCAAGTTTTCTGCACAGGAGGTAATGTAATCGATGGAACCGTTACGTATTCACCAAGGACTTGTTTGTCCAATAAACAGAGCAAACATTGATACTGATCAGATTATCCCGAAGCAATTTTTAAAGCGGATTGAACGCAGCGGCTTTGGACAGTTTCTGTTCTACAACTGGCGTTTCGATGATGATGGAAATCCAAATCCAGATTTTTCGTTGAATGCTCCGCAGTACAAAGGAGCTTCTATATTAGTGGCAGGTGAAAACTTCGGCTGCGGTTCCTCCCGTGAGCATGCTCCGTGGGCCGTTCAAGATTTTGGATTTAAAGTCATCATCGCTCCAAGCTATGCCGATATTTTTAAAAACAACTGTGTAAAAAATGGGATCCTAGCCATTCAAGCGACTGAAGAGCAGGTCCAAACGATCATGAAAAAGGCAGAAACCGAAGGCTACAGCTTAACAGTTAACCTTGAGGACCAAGCAGTATACGACAACGATGGCTTTAAAATTCAATTTGATATCGCCCCATACCCTAAAGAAATGTTATTAAACGGCTGGGACGAGATCGGCGTAACCTTGAACTACGAAGATAAAATCAAACAATACGAGTTGGCTCATAATTAAAAAGTGTCAGGCACCAACAATGTTGGTGCCTGACACTTTTTTTTAAAACTCCGGTAATTGATCAAGGTTATTTTCTTTTATGCCATCCGGCTCGCTGCGAATAATGTCCCTGCCGTATTTGTGGAAGACATCAATATGAGCGATCTTGCCTGACTTTGCTTCATCCAAAGCAGTTAGGTAATCCAACTCTCTTCCCGTATTTGTTTTAAAGGCAATGATGTCACCCTCATCGTTTTTCCGCACCGCAACAACTTCTTCTTTCCCATCTACATGCTGCTGCACTGCCTCGATTTGAGCCTGCTGTTGACTTTGCTCCTTATATTGTTGATAAATTTCTTCAAAATCCCTTTGATTTCCATTCATTCATTCCCACCTCCGAACATTCGTTAGTATAATTCTCTCTTAGAAAATTATCCTAACAATACAAAGTGTCAGAAAAAGTTCAAATACACTTACTCCCTGATAAAATTCGTTTGTGTTTGAAAAATAAACGGTAAAATTCCGTTTAAATAGGGAAATACTCAATATTTCCTTAATAATAAAGGAGGTTTTTCCGTTTATATTACCCAAATCTTTGGATTTTTCTTATTTAGAACAGTTAATCGGAATATCTCCGCTTATATCTGCTTCTTAAGCTTCCTCTATATACAATTGACGGAAATTCTCCGCCTATGAATTCTCTAAACTATCGAAAATAAACAATGAATAATAGCATATTTTAATAGGAAGTTTAGACAATAAAATCGCACACATAAATCATTGAACCTTATTTTTCTAATACTGAAACCAAAGCGATTTTTTGCATAAAGACCTTAAAAACGGCTTTTTATCAATGATAATAAACCATTCCGATTATGCGAAATAGTCTGCGGTTCTTTTAGTTATTTTGGGTAAAACTCCCCCTAAAACTCAAAATAAGGTTTCCTTACTTAAAGAACCTTGACACTAGAACAAAACCAATTACAATCACAAGGATTAGAATGCCAAAACCTTTCCAACCTAAACTGCCAACTAAATCAGCTAGGTTTCCAGATTCAGTCCTATTAAATGCATCATTCATATTTCCAGTTGGATTTCTTTTTAATTCTTCTTGTCTTAGTTTTTCTCTTGTTCTTTCCGGAGTTTCTTTGCTTTCACTCATTTTTAGCACCTCTCTGTTTTCTATCATTTTAACATATTTTTGTAAATTTTTAGTTTATTATCCTTGTTTTTCCTACACTGCAGTTTTGATTTTTAAAAAATAAACCTACCATATAATGATGGTAGGTCTGTAATTTCATATACTATTTTGCATTTTTGTTATATTGGATTTCTTTATATTTTTATTTAACAGTAATCATCGTGTTCGCTCCATTTCCCAATACAGTTGTCGGATTGACCCCATTCCATTTTTGGACTTTGTTATATTCGACAAGTTCGGTCGTAAGAGATTTTGCAAGTAATTGGTTGGCAGCCGCTTCTCCCTCTGCTTTAATTTTTGCAGCTTGAGCATCCGTTTGCGCATTTAGGATTCGTGTTTGGTTTTCAATTTTGGCTTTCTCTTGTTCTGCCTGCGCTTTTTTGACATTGAGCTCAGCAGTGGCTAACGCCTGTTGGGACTGCTCCATTCCTTTCGGAGATCCAACATGGGTAAAACCAAATGTTCCGATGCTGATGCCTGCTTTCTCTAGTTCTTTTGCCAATTCCTGATTGATTTTAACCGTTACATCAGCTTGCCCTGCCCCTTTGATGTCGTTCCATGTGTACTGGTGGGTAATTTTATTCACAACATTTTTCATAGTTGGTTTGACGATTGAATCAGAAATATACTGGATATCCTTGCCCCCAACAGTTTGATAAAGTGCGGTGGCATTTTTCGTATTGATTTTCCAAGTAAGGGAAGTGTTGACCGGAAGCTCCTGTTGATCACTCGTTCCAACACTCCACTGCTGGTTGTCATTACCGCCTTCTTTCGGATTGTCTGAAAGAACGAGAGACTGCATATAGGTTGGATATTCCTGTACGGCCACTCCCCAGCCGACCCAGTGAATTCCTTGGCTTAATTCTGATACTTCCCCATCCATATGTTTCACTATCCCGACATTCCCCACTGAAATCCATGAAATTCCGGTAAATCCGGCAGCTAGTATAAGGATCAATACAACTCCGCTAATGATTGCACCCAGTTTAAATTTCGTCATTTCCATTTTCATTTATCGATTCTCCCTATCATTTTCTTCTTTGATTTTCTCTTTCACTTTTTCAGCTTTATTGCCAATTTTAAAAAATAGTTTCCAAGATAAGCAGAACACAATGGCGGCTGCCAATACGGCAATTACAACAAGCTGGATAACAATTTCAAACAAATTAACCACCCCAATTTTTCTAAAAGGTAAACCTCTAATAATCTTTTTGAAATAAAAAAAGACCTGCTTTTTTTCCTCAGAATGCTTTTGGTCATAACAAAATAAGCATTCTGAAATAGGCGGTCTCGACCTCCCTCGCTTTAGCCGACGAAGTTAGCTGACGGGTAGGATGGCGAAAGAGCATCTCATCCCTTCTGTTTCCAGAATTAACCCCAAAAAATTGGTTCCTCCGCTCCCGTGTTTCCACAGGATTAAGCCGATGTATTTAATTGCTGATTTATGAAGTAATTGTAATCCCGGCCATCCAACAAGTAAACGGCAGTTTTTTGCCAAAAATTATCAAATCCACTTGTTTTTTTGAATAAATCCCAGAAATTCTTTTATTTTCTAACTCAATCTCATTATTTTATTCATTTCTTGTTTCTTTAGATTTTCCCTTGCATGCATTTTAATCTAAATTCTGTACCTAAACTCTAGTAAACATATAACGAAAAAAGTGATACTCCCTATGAAGTATCACCCTAATAGTTACATTTCAAATGTGTAAGCTTTCTCTACTTTAGAAATCCTCACAGAATACTTTTTATACCATTCCGTTTTCCCTTTTTCCTGTGCCAGTTTATGTACTGCGTTCTCTTTCCAGTTTTTTATTGCTTCTAATGAGTCCCAATATGAAACAGTAATTCCCAAGTTTTGATCACGAGCACTTTCCACTCCTAAAAACCCCTTCTGTTTAAAAGCCAGTTCCACCATCTTTTCTGCCATTGAACCATAACCATTATCCCCCTCCGTACGCTGAGATGTAAAAATCACCGCATAATATGGCGGCTGAGGAGTTGCTGCCCTTTCACTCATATCCATTTCCCCCAATCCTTTTTCATTAATTATAACATTCTCACAATGATTTATTACTTTCGAAACCTTTATCTAGATGTTGTTTTGGAGCATCCAAAACAGCACCAAAAGATTACTTCTGGCGCTTTCCTTCCTTTTCAACTATGATCTCGTCAACAAGCTTTTCGGCGATTTTCCGATATAAATTGCTCATATGAACAAGAGAAGAGATCATCATTACCTGCTCAAGATAGGAGGAATTGCTTTCAATTTCGTTCCGAACTTCCTTTTCTCTTCTCTCCATTTCTGCCTTAAACTGTTCTGTGCTTTTCCCTGTAAGATTTAAATAGCTGTTGTAAAAAGCTTCTAAATCAATATCTTCTTTAAGAATTCTTTTATTTAATCCATCTAAAGTAGTTTTAATATCATTAATAGACAAAGCTCCCTTTAGCTGATAGATTAGGCTGATTAAAATGAGATGCTCCCTTGAATATTTTTTGTTGTGAATTGGGAAGATCAGCTTCCCTTTTGCATAGTTATTGATCATCGTTTTTGTTAAAACTTTTTCTTCTTCGTTCCTTTTGGAATCAGCGAATTTATTTTCAAACAACTGGATGACCTGATCCATATAGAGGTCAATTTTTGGAATCTCCTCTAATGATAATGCTGCATCCAAACCGTACTGCTCCAACAGCTGCTTCATTTTTCCCATAAATCAAACCCCATTTAATTTTTCTATATCATTTTTATTATACAGAAACGTATGTTCATTGACTAGATGATAATATACTTGTATTATTGTATGTAGTTATCAAAACTACATAGTAGTTAGGAGGCAGTTTAAATGAATACTTACATTCGGGAACCCATTAACGGATTAACCCATTTAGCTGGTGCCATCTTATCATTTGTCGGGCTGCTGGCAATGGTAATTAAAGCTGCAATGACCACTCCCACACCGCTCACTATTACGGCAGTCATTATTTTTGGAATCAGCATGATTCTGCTATATTCTGCATCGGCCACTTATCATATGGTGATTGCCAGAGATAAAGTGATCGCCTTCTTGAGAAGACTTGACCATTCCATGATCTTTGTCTTGATTGCTGGGACGTATACGCCATTTTGCTTTATTAGTTTAAACGGAAAAACAGGTGCGATTCTTTTTTCGATTATTGCCGGAGTTGCAATTTGTGGGATTGTCTTTAAAATGGTCTGGTTTCATTGCCCGCGATGGATATCAACTGCATTGTATATTGCAATGGGCTGGATGGTCGTATTTGTATTCCCGCCTCTTTCTAGCAGCTTAAACCCCAGCGGATTATTCTTATTAGTACTTGGAGGCATCTTTTATACCATTGGCGGCGTGATTTATGGCACAAAGCCTAAATTTTTAAAATTTAAGCAATGGGGATTTCACGAAATATTCCATGTATTCATTTTGCTTGGAAGTTTTGCTCACTTCTTAAGTGTTTTTCTATATGTTATTTAATAGTGGAAACGTCCAGAAAGGGCGTTTTTTTTCACTAGAAAATAGTTATACAATTTTCGAAATTCCAATCATTAGAACTCTGTCGATTCGTTTAAACTAAGAATGTTATTTTATTGCAGATGTATTTTTTCTTTGACAGAGGTGTTGATCTTGTTACGATTGATTTTCCAAATTATTGTTATTGGATTATGTGCGGTTCTTTATGGGTTTGCCTTTAATACTTTCCTCATTCCCCATAAATTAACCTCAGGTGGAGTCACCGGCGTTTCATTCTTTATTCACCACTTTTTACATATTAATACTGGCTCGGTTATTTTCATCCTTAACATCCCTTTATTTGTTTTAGGGCTGGTTTACTTAGGAAGAAAATTTGTGTTACTCACGATTTATGCTGTTACCGTGATGTCTTTAAGCATGAAATTCATTCCCATTCATGCGATTAGTCCTGATATTCTACTGTCTTCTATCATTGGCGGGGCTATTTATGGAGTTGCAGTCGGGATATTAATTAGGATTGGAGGTTCGACCGGAGGAACAGACATTATCAGCCTTACACTTGCTAAAAAGAAAAATTGGCAGGTTGGCATACTAAATACATGTATGAACTTGTTAGTTGTCGGCATTTCCGGACTTATTTTCGGCTGGAATATCACCCTTTATACGATAATCGCCATTTATGTTGCGGGCCGCGCAGTAGATATGGTTTATACGACTCAAAATAAATTAACGTTAACGATTGTAACGGAAAAATACACTGAATTAAGCGAAGCATTAATTAAGCTGCATTCACGCGGTATTACCATGACTGATGCAGAAGGGGTATATACTCATAAACCGAAAAAGGTATTAACAACGGTCATAACTAAATTTGAGCTGAATGAAACAAAACATACCATCCGCGAGATTGATCCAAGAGCGTTTGTCAACATAACTCAAACACTTGAAGTAATGGGACGGTTTCGTAAGGATTAGAATGGATCAGCAAACTGCACAATGTTTCGAAGAAAGATTCCAGTTGACTAAAACATAAAAAATTGGCTTTATAAATAGTGCGCCAATTTTTTATGTTTTAGGAATTTGAGTAATCCTTTGCAGTTCTTCAAACAAAACAATCGCGTGATTATGGACTGGATCTTTCGCCCCATAAAGGATCGTAACCTGCCCTTGTTCAGAAAGAATCATAATTTGTCTAACAGCCTGAATATGAACATCACTTGTACGAAGCTCATCAAGATAGCGACAACGAAATTCATCAAACAACTCTGGCTTATGACAGAACCACTTTCGCAACTCAGGACTAGGAGCGACCTCCTTCAACCACAGCGACAATCGAGCATTCCCCTTCGAAATCCCTCGCGGCCACAACCGATCCACCAAAATCCTACATCCATCACTCTCATCATAAGGCTCATAAACCCGCTTCAAAAAAATCCCCCTCAAACCATCCATCCAAATTCCCCTCCCAGCATAGTGTTTTTGGTGTCATTTTTGGTGTCAGGTACCACAAAAAGACAAAACCACCGTTTTGTCCACTCTACACGGACAATTATCCACGTTTGGTGCCTGACACCAAAGTTACCCCCATTTTTTTGATTGAAGCTATTTAGTCTTCGTCCTTGATGTCGAGGTCTTCAGGGATGGGTTCGTTTAGTATTTCTTGTATGAGTTGTTTGTATTTTTCGAGTTGTTTTAGGTGGGTGTTGAATTGGTCTTTGTAGATTAGGTATTCGGTTCCGTCGAATAAGGTACGAATTTTTCTTTGTTGTATGAGTTTTTCGATTGTTTCTTCTGTCATGGATAGGTATTCAGCTGCTTGTTTTATTGTTAGATACATGTTTCTGCCTCTCTTTCGAAATCTTTCTATCGCGGTAACCTGAGCTACACTCGGATTCTGGGCCTGTGGTCGAGGAAGTTTTGGGAGGCAAACCCTCTTACCTCTTCTTCAGAATAATATTTTAAAAGTTCATTGATCAGATTTTGGTTTTTCGATGCATCCTCTAAGTCCGCAATAAAATTCGTAATCCCATCGAAATCAGAACCTAACCCGATTTGCTTCACCCCGCCTAATGAACAAAAGTGATCAATATGCCTTATAAGGTCGCTGATTCCAGCCTCTCCAGATGCATTCACAAAAGGTGGATTATAGACCACATGGATCATGCCGCCTTTTTGAAACATGGCCGAAGCCTGAGCATCTGTTAAATTACGCGGATGATCGCACAATGCTTTGGCGTTCGAATGGCTGGCAATTGGATACTCTGCCAGTTCCATCACATCCCAGAAAGCTCTCTCACTTAAATGGGAAACATCAGTTAGTATTTGATGCTTATTGTTTAATGCTACAATGTTTTTACCGAACAGTGTGAGTCCTCCCCCACGGGGCTCCCCTGCACCATCAGCTGCCAAGTTCGCATTATTCCAGGTCAGACCTACAGAAAGGACACCCAGCCGATAAAGAGTCTCAAGTTTCATCAGATCATTACCGATTGCATCCACACCCTCCAGTGTCAGCATCGCCCCAATCTGTCCAAGCTTAATTTTGTCAAAATCAGCCCAGTTTTTAATATGTACCATGTCCGGGTTTTTTCCAAGAACTTCATTATAAAAATAATGAACCTGTTCCAGTGCTTCCTGAAATTTCTGGTCTGATGGCAAATCCGGTTCAATAAAAATAGCAAAGCATTGGACTTTTACTCGTCCCTGCTGCAACCGGGCTTTATTCGCCTGCAATTCTGGCGCATCAGCAAACAAAAGTGAACCCTTGCTTTCCGAAAGCTTCATCAGCACATCACAATGGAAATCAATGATATTCATATGAGTCGACTCCTTTTTTCGTCATTAAAAAACTTTCACTTCATATCGTTATAAAAAGTTAAAAAAAGAGCAAGCAACCATTTGCTCCAGCTCCTTTTAACACATCTTCTACTTTTCCGATAACTCCTTAATCTTCGGAAGCACTCGATCCCAAATGACAGCACTCGAGTCGCGATAGAACTTTCCATTCTCCATAGAAGAAAAATCCCCTTGAAGAATATGCAAATGGGTTTTTCCATTTTCTTCAGATAATCGGAAGGTAATCCCATCTTCTTCCGTCACCTCTGGTCTCTCCTCCATACGAACATCAAAAACGGTAAATCTTAATAATTGATTGGGCTCAAGGGCTGTAACATTACCTTCGACAATCACTGTCCCGTCCTGTCCTTTCCAATATACAGGACTGCCAAGCTCCCAAATGGATTCAATATGAAATTCCGGGCCACCGCTTGAGAATTCCAATGCCCATTTATCCGTGTTTTCACGTTGGGTAATTGCATCCCATACCTTAGCAACTGGAGCATTTATTTCAATCGTTTCGTCCACAAATAATTTTCCCATTGATTAGCCCTCTTTCTATTTTAGAAGATATTCCTATTATATCTTATAAAATAACCCCTTCATATTTTTTGAAAGTTGTCCTTCTGACCTGAATCCTGAAAAAATGTTCGTAAGAAAATCTTTCAACACCCACGCTATTTTTGGAATATTATTGAATAATGGAATGTAAGCTAACATTTAATTTTTGGCCCTGACGTAACAATCGAGAATAATTAGGATCAACGTTCATAATCTAGAGCTATTTTTATAGAAAAGAGCCGAGGATTGGAGAGGTTTTTTATGTCAAAGGTAGATTTTATGAAAAAAGCAATTGACATTGCTTATGATAATGTTAAAACTAACCATGGAGGGCCTTTTGGCGCACTGGTAGTCAAAGACGGAATAATTATCGGTGTGGGGCGAAATGAAGTTACAGCGGTAAATGATCCTACTGCTCACGCAGAGGTTCAAGCGATTCGGGCGGCCTGCCAATATTTAAGTAACTTTCAACTTACTGACTGTGACATCTATACTAGCTGTGAACCTTGTCCCATGTGTATTGGAGCGATTTATTGGGCAAGACCACGGGCGGTTTATTACGCCTGTACAAAGGAAGATGCTGCAAAAATAGGCTTTGATGATCAATTTATTTATGAACAGCTGGAACTTCCCAACGAACAAAGGAAAATAGCAATGAAGCAATTTTCTCTTCAGGAGGGGGACTTGCCGTTTCGCACATGGGAGTCTTCAAAAATGAAGATTGAATATTAATCTAAATGAAAAAGAGGATGTATGGAATGAAGCAGGAACTATTTGCATTAAACAATAAAATTGCGGCAGCCTCCGGTCGAAAGCCTGCCGATCTTGTTATTAAAAACGGGAAAATCATCGATGTTTTTAATGGAGAAATTATCGAAGGAGACATTGCCATTACAGATGGATATTTTGTCGGCATTGGAAACTACCAAGGAGAAAAGATCATCGATGCCCAAGGCCGGTACGTGGCACCTGCTTTTATTGATGGCCACGTTCATATTGAATCTTCTATGGTTACTCCTGCTGAATTCGCAAAAGTCCTCCTTCCGCATGGGATCACATGCGTGGTGGCGGACCCACACGAAATTGCCAACGTTTTTGGTGCGGACGGAATCCAATATATGATTGATTCGACAGAAAACCTGCCATTTGACGTTTATATCATGCTTCCTTCCTGTGTCCCGGCAACCGAATTTGAAATCAATGGTGCTATTTTAACCAGTGATGATTTGCAGCCATTTCTTCAACATCCTAGGGTACTTGGACTGGCAGAAGTCATGAACTTTCCTGCAGTCAAAACGGCTGACGAAGACATGCTCAAAAAGTTAACTTACACAGAACAAGCTGGAAAAAAAATTGATGGCCACGCTGCAGGTCTTACTGCCATGGATTTAAATGTTTACGCTGCAGCAGGCATTCGGACGGATCATGAGAGCACCACAGCTGAGGAAGCAAAGGAACGGCTTAGAAGAGGGATGTACCTGATGATTCGTGAAGGGACCGTAGCAAAGGATTTGCAGCAGCTGCTTCCTGTGGTTAACGAGCGGAATGCTCGCCGCTGCCTATTCGTTACGGATGATAAGCATTTAGACGACCTTATCCATGAAGGCAGTATCGATCACAATGTCAGGATTTCAATTACTTCCGGACTTTCAACGATAACTGCCATTCAAATGGCTACCATCAATTCGGCAGAATGCTTTGGCCTCAAAGATCAAGGAGCCATCGCCCCTGGTTTCAAAGCAGACTTTATTTTGTTCCAAGATCTTGAAACCATCCAAATTACAGATGTTTTTAAAACTGGGAAACATGTCGTAGAAAATGGCTGTCTGATCGAAAATAGCTCTGAAAACAGAACGGCAGATGAATCCTTTTCATTAAAAAATTCAGTCCGATTCCAAGATATCTCAGACAGTCATTTTCATATCCCATTAAAGAAAACGTCAGCAAATATAATTGAAATTATTCCGAACAGCCTTATAACCCGTCATATTGTTGAACAAGTCGAAAGTGGCCCTGATGGATTATTTCAAACATCTATAGAAAAGGACCAATTAAAGCTGGCAGTGATTGAACGCCATCACCTGACAAACAAAATAGGTTTAGGCATCGTTAAAGGTCTCGGTTTAAAATCTGGAGCCATCGCCACCACAATCGCCCATGATTCCCATAATCTTATCATCGCGGGCACCAATGATCATGATATGGCAGCTGCAGCAAATGCCATCAAAAATATGCAAGGCGGCTTGGTCGTTATTAATGAAGGGGAAATCATTGCTTCACTGAAGCTATCGATTGCTGGATTAATGTCAGAGCGTCCCTATCAGGAAGTTTACTCTGATCTAAACCAAGTAAATCTTGCTCTAAAAAAACTTGGCGCGCATGGACATTTCAACCCATTTCTAACTTTATCATTCCTGGCTCTCCCTGTTATACCAGAATTAAAGCTAACCGTTCAGGGATTGTTCCAGGTCTCAAGATTTGAACATATTGATACTAATCATTCCTAAAAAACCCAAAATCGATCAAAAGGAAGGATAGGTGAGCTAAAATAAATCCGCACGCCTATCCTTTTTTGTTCAACAAATATTTACAGCCACTTCAACTTTGAGATTCCAATATAGAAAAGAAAGTATATTTAAGTAATAAAGGGGAAATTTAAAAAGGTTAATAAATTATGTTTAAATTGAGGACTGCTATGAATTACATTTGGGAATCAATAGCTATATTATTTACAGGGTTTTGCTTATTACGGATTGCAGGTAAAAAAACGGTGGCACAAATGTCCGGATTGGAAGTGATCACAATTTTGGCGATCGCCTCGACTACAGGTCATGCTATTTCAGAGACTGGCTTATTAAAAACGATCCTTACCTTCTGTGCTCTTATAACGCTTCTTATCCTTATTCAGTTTTTATCGATTAAATTTTATATTATTAATAAAATATTTGTAGGAAATGCAACACCGGTTATTCAAGATGGAAAAGTTATTTCCAAAAATCTAAAAAAACTTCGCATTTCCCTTGACCAATTGGAAGCAAGATTAAGGGAAAACGGGATTTCGTCTGTCGCTGATGTCAAAAGTGCATCAATAGAAATCACTGGTCAGCTAGGATATGAGTTAATGAAACATGCTAAGCCTGTAACACTTGGAGAGCTAGAACAAACTTTGAATCAATTACAATCGAGTATAGTCCAACAATTAGTGAATCAGCCTCATGTTTTTAAGGAGCTTGTTCATGAGCACCAAACAAATAATAATCCAACTCATTGATAATAAGAAAGTGGAGTAAGGTCCCATCAAAACCAACTCAGATATAGCCATCTCTTTTCACCATCCTGTATTTATCTAGGGGTGTTATAAAGGAATTTAAATGACAGTTTTCACTCCAAACCCTATTAACATTACGCCAGTAGATTTTTGAAATACTTTTTGAAATGTAGGTTTTTTCAACCAATTTTTTACATGATCTAAAAGATGAACCAAGATTAAAAACCATCCGACTGCTATTATGGTAAGGATCAATCCTAATTCAATCAGTTGCTGATTTGTGTTTCTATTAAGATTAATGAATTGGGGCATAAACGTTATGTAGACCAATACAGTCTTGGGGTTAAGAATATTACTGATTGTCCCTTGTAAATAGGATTCTTTATAATGATGGCGCGATGGCTTGTCAATTGAACGCTGCCGTTCAGCTTCAACAGCTTCTAATGAAAGTGCATTTTTAGTGAAAAATACCCTTACACCTAAATAAAACAAGTAGCCTGCTCCTAAATACTTAATTGCGTTGAAAAGAAATACTGACCTAGCAATGACAACTGACAAACCGAGAACGGCAATTATAGTCCAGAAGGTAAGGCCTGTCGCCATCCCGAGGATCGTACAGCGTCCAGCTTTTGCTCCATGATTAAGCGTATTTTTCATAATAAGGACCGTATCTGCACCGGGCAGCATAGACATCATAAGGGCCATTAAGATATATGCAAGCAAGTTATTCATTCTACTCCTCCTCTTTTTTATCCATTGTACAATTCGGCTAGCAATTTCTGTTCTTATGCGAAAACTAGCTGGTCTATTTTAGCAGAGAAAAACCTCCCGTTAAACGATTTACAAGCACGCATTTTGTTTCAAGCTGCCCCATTATGTTTCTCCTTCACTTTCAAAAATTCTCATATATTGTTTAGGGGTTAACCCCACTAATCTTTTAAAGAATTTAGTTAAGTGGCTTTGATCACTAAATCCTGTTAGAAAAGTCACTTCGATGGGCTTTACACCTTGTTCCAAAAGCTTTTTCGCATGATTTATTCGAATCGTTTCCAGGTAGCTATAAGGAGAAATTCCCTTTTGTTTTGTAAATGATCTTAGTAAGCGATACTTGCTCCATCCCGTTATATTACTCAAATCATTAAGTGTAATCATTTTTGTATAATTTTCCTCCAAATAGTTACACACTAGTTTGATTTCGTGAGAGGTTTCAGAGCTTGATGAGAGGATTGTAAGCTCAGAATGTGACTGAATTAGTTCTTCCAATAAATATAAAAACAACTCCTCCTTCTTAAACGCACTCCCACCATCTGAAATTTTTAAGTGTAGCTCTCTTAAATTGGATACACTCTCGCTATGATATACGACGCTTTGCTTGAAGTATGGGAGGTTTTCATTACCATTAATCTCTAACACTGCCTTTTTCATAACTTCTGGTTTCACATTGATGCAGCGATAATCCAGCGTTTTACCGTCTATCTGCTCGCAACTATGAGTATCATACGGGTTGAACAATAATAAATCTCCTGGATTAATAATGTATTCTTCACCTTTGCAAACCAAATAACGCTGTCCTTCTTCAATAAAGCCGATCACATAATATTCATGAAAGTGAGCAGGAAACTTCTGCATGATTCCCTTAAAGCGATAGGTTTCGATGTTTAAATAAGGATCAAGATAAACTGTTCGGATTTCATTTGACATCCAGCTATCCTCCTACAATGTAATGGCAATTCTAAAAATATCATTTACTGTAAAACTTTTCTTGTATGATATTGCGCTTGAGACATTCATTTAGTTGTCCCAAAAATATAATAAATAACTGGATCAGACATGAATAAAAAAACCATTTTAAATCGATTTTGTCTTTATAGCCAGCTTGTCGTATTAATTTGTCTGTTTTTTCAGCATTTCTTTAGAAAAAGTTTTTTAAGACCATTTTATAACTATTTAAGAATAGAACGATTATTAAATTGATTTATCTTTTTTGAAGATTACAATACACATTGACTTGTCAGTGCAAATAAAACTGTTAATTTTAAAACACAACAGCCACATTTCCAGTTTAAGAAATGTGGCTGTTTCAAAAATAGGTTCATCAATTAGTCATGATTTTATCGAAAAGGTGTGACGAAAAAGTTTATACTAAAAAATTGTGCCCCATCGTAATATTAGATTAGTCAGTTTACAGGTTGACCTTTTTGATTATGTCTTATAATAACGACAGTCGGGGCAGAACATAGAGCCCGGGGACTTGCCCCCATCTCGCCCCCTACTATAAGAGCAAAATTAAAAGGCGTGAGTCAGGTGCTATACCGAACTCACGCCGAAGTCATTGCCTAATATCTCTAGTCTAACTTCTTGGGATCAAATCAGACTATAGATAAGTAAGTACTAAATTAATTAACTATGGCATCTTATCGATTTCCTCTGTTTTATCTAGAATCTCTGCCAAGCTGATCCTTCTTCTCCTTAAATATAACGTGTTCTAATAATAAACAAAGGATTAATCCGACTAATAAACCGTTCGCAGCAATATTACGCAACCAGGGTGAAACACTTTCAAAGGCAGATGGCGGCAAGAACATCATACCAATTCCGCCCATTAAAGAAAGACCAATGACCAACAGATTTCTGGATGACGGCACCTGCCCCATTAAATCGCGAACCCCAAATCCCATAATTTGAGAGAATAGAACAAACAAGGATGCATATCCGACCTCTAAAGGCATTTTGGCAAAAAATTCACCGATATTCGGGAAAAAGCCAGCCGCTAATATGAAAACAGCACCGATAACCAATGGACGCTTGGAAGTAATCCCTGTTGTTGTAATAAAACCTGCCGAAACAGATAGAGGCACCACCCCGACAACAGAAAAAAGTCCCGATAGGACCAGGCCAGCACCATTACCGAAAATCCCTTTTTGAAATTGTTTTGGCTGTACTTCTTTTTCAAGTGCAATCCCAACAACCAAAATGCTGGCAATCACATTGGATATAAGCACAACTGCTGTAATAATCGATGTTAACAAAACGCCAAAATCAAATCTGGGCATTCCCCAGGAAAATAACGTGGGAATAGCAAACCAGCCTGCAGCTTCATATGTTTTTCCGGAATGGGTAAAGCCGAACCAATCAAATAACAGCCATCCAACTGCAATTCCAATGAGCGGGCCCATACTTTTCAAAATTCCCTTTGCTTTAAGGGAAATCCACAGGATGATGATAACTTCCACTAAGCAAATGGCTGTAATTTTTCCATTTAACTGGTTAGTAGCCGTAACCCCAAGCATGCTTTTAAAAAAGGAGCCGCTCATTTGACTGACTAGCAAAATTAGATAAACACCATTAACGATCGGTGTAAATAAATTACGGATTTTTTCAATGATCGGCATTAGACTTAACACTGCCAGTAAAACGCCAGCAGTCATCATCCCCAGCTCAAGTTGCTGCAATACATGACCGCTGTTCCCGTGCGCGCTCATGTCTCCAAGCAAAATAAAGATGGCCCACCACATTCCTGCCGCTCCTTCAGCAATAGGAAGCCGGTGGCCAAATAATACCTGGATTAACGTGGCAGCACCACTGACGAGCAGCATACGCTGCATAAAGGTAGAAATTTCAGCTGGTTGCATATGGAAGGCTGCACCTACGACAACAGGCACCGCAATCATATTCGTCAACATTAAAACTGCCCACTGGGCCCCTTGTACCCCCAATAACAAAGCGCTGCCCTGTTTCTTTCGTTCGATCATATTTTTTACCCCTTCTTAAATCTATGTAGAGTTGGAGTAACTTATTTTACTTATTTATGGACCTGATGTATTCCTTCCAAGCCGTAACGCCACCCTCTAAAACCTTAACATTAAAGTTTAAACGGTCGAGGATCTCTGCACATTTTGCAGCAGAATTTCCCGTTGTACAGGTCACAATAATTTCCTTATCCTTCGGCAAAGATACCTGATTTTCACCGAGTTCATCTAGTTCAAAAATCACTGTCTTAGGAATATTATGGCTTTCAAATTGTGCAGCTTCTATGTGAAACTCGTTGTACTTTTCTTCCGCCCGAACATCTAGTACGAATGTTTTTTCTGATGATGGAATCCGTTCATAAAGTTCTTTTGCTATTATTTTTTTTACGGTCATCTTAAAACACCTCCATTATAGTCATTATCATAACATGAAATTGTTTATTTCGAGAAACGAAAAACTTCCCCTCATTGATCCAGCTCCCAATCCTTATTTTAAAGATGGGTTTTAGCCCTTCCAAAATTACTTCCCTTTACATACTTTGTAATAGCTAAAAAATGGGAGGTGCATAAAATGGCTGATGGATATGGCGGCGGTTTTGCTTTGATTGTTGTACTATTTATCCTCCTGATTATTGTAGGAGCCGGCTTTGTTGCCGGATTTGGCGGTTTTTATTATTAAATAAAAAATGTGAAAGGGGAACTTACTATGTGGGGTTACGGTGGATTTGGATACGGCGGTGGCTGCGGTTATGGGGGCTTTGGTTATGGCGGAACATTTGTCCTCATTGTTGTATTATTTATCTTGTTAATCATTGTTGGAGCTGCTTGCTTTTATTAAAAGTTACTAACGCACGTCAAATAAAGATGGGAAGCTTCTGCTCCAAGAAGCTTCCTATTTTTTTATCTATTTTACGTTCAAGTCAAAACTCATCCTCGTAACCAAATGTCCCTAAATCACATAACGTATAGTGCCTTGTGCTTTTTAAAATGGAAGGGGAATAAATATGTACCACCATTATTTTCAGTATCCCGTTTATCCTCCCACACCTCCTTATTCAGGATATTACGTCCATCAGCCACATCGCCCTTATCCGCCCGTTGATACGAAAATATTTGCTAGTTCAATTAAGTCATTCCGCTTATTAATGGAACAAGGAAGTATCCTGCTGGACCGCTTGGGGGATAGCAGCTTTGCTTTTAAAATGATGAGTGCTGCACAGCAAGGTAATAAGGCTGAAGTGGATCGCTTAGTTAAATCTGTCGGCCTGAAAGTGCCTGCAGAAACAAAATTTACTCCGTCTGGCGTTATCTTTACTCTTTCCTCCCAAACTACACAGCAACAGCCGCTTAGCTGCTGTACATTGGCTGTTTCGATGAAATGGGGACTTTGACCCTGTTTCGTCCATATATAAAATCGGTCATCAGTACTCTTAAGCAAAAGAAGACTGGCGCTCATGAAATAGGCCAGTCTTCTTTTGCTATTTCAAAAAATATACCCTTGTTTCATAAGGCTTTAACGTAAATTCTCTTCGTAATTGATGGTCGGCAGAGTCATAATTATTTAAAACAAGTTCGGAAGCCTTATAGGATACTTGAGATGGAACCTTTAGTCTGGTTGATTTTTTACTGAAATTATTTATGATGATCACCTTTTTACTGCCTAATTTTCTTGTATATACAAACAGTCTCGGATGATTCGGCAATAATAATTCGTAAGTGCCGTAAACAAATATCGGATTCTCTTTTCTTAATTGGATTAATTTTTTATAGAAACTTAGAATTGAATCAGGGTCACCCCATTGATTGGCTACATTAATCTCCTTATAATTCGGGTTTATTCCAAGCCATGTATGCCCCGAGGTTGTGAACCCTGCCATGCTCGAAGAATCCCATTGCATTGGTGTGCGGGCATTATCACGGCCTTTCTCCCAAACAACCTTCATAATCTCCTCATGAGACCGTCCCTTTTCCGATTCTATCTTGTAATAATTAATCATTCCTACGTCATTGTAATCTTCTATCGAAGGGAAATGAACATTGGTCATGCCAATTTCCTGTCCCTGATAAATAAACGGTGTCCCTTTCATTAAGAAATAAAGCGCTCCAAGCATTTTGGCACTTTCTTTCCAATACTCCTTGTCATTCCCCCAGCTCGAAACCCTGCGGGGCTGGTCATGGTTTTCGATGAATAATGCGTTCCAGCCTCTTCCTTCCAGACCAAGCTGCCATTTGGTTAAGATCTTTTTCAAGATACGAACATTGATGGAACCATTAACGTCCTTATCCCATAGGTCCAAAAATTCAAACTGAAAAATCATATTGAAATAGCCATTTTCTTCGCCAACCCATTTTTCGGCGTCATCGAGTCCAACTCCATTGGCTTCACCAACGGTCATGATGTCATAGTTTTTAAGCGTCTTTTGTGAGAATTCCGAAAGAAATTCATCAATTCCCTCAACATTCATCATGTATTCAAAACAAGGGACGTAATCCAATTCTTTCGGATTTGGCATATCAGGAAATCCCGGTTCTTTTTTGATATGGGAAATCGCATCAACTCGGAAGCCGTCAATTCCTTTATCAAGCCACCAGTTCACCATATCCGCCAAGGCAGCCCGCACTTCGGGATTTTCCCAATTCAAATCAGGCTGGCGCTCGGAGAAGATGTGCATGAAATACTGATCGGTTTCTTCATCAAATTTCCACGCAGGGCCGCTAAAAATTGATTCCCAGTTATTTGGCTCCTTTTCATCTTTTCCATCGCTCCAAATGTACCAATCACGCTTCGGATTGTCCTTCGAGGAGCGGGATTCGATAAACCATGGATGTTCATCACTTGTATGGTTGATTACCAGGTCCAAAATCAATTTCATGCCGCGCTTATGAACCTCTTCCAACAGTTCATCAAAATCGGCCATTGTCCCGAAATCATTCATAATATCCTGGTAATCAGAAATATCGTAACCGTTATCATCATTTGGTGATTTATACATCGGGCAAATCCAAATGACATCAATCCCTAAATCCTTCAAGTAGTCTAATTTTGAAGTTATTCCTTTTAAATCCCCAATTCCGTCGCCATTGCTATCCATGAAACTGCGGGGATAAACCTGATAAGCAATACTTTCTTTCCACCATTTTTTACTCATGCTGCACCTCATTTTTCCATATATATGACTGGATTTTCGTTTATTCGTTGAAGCCTTCTTCGTGTCCCATGTGTCTTTCACCATTTTGTCACGTAAGAACGGAAAATTTGGTTTAAATTAAGCCCACCACATTTGGGAAATAGGCTCTTCAATAAGAACAGATTTTAAGTTCAAAATAGCACGTTTCAATCCCTCATCGATCGACATAATCGGGTCTTCGTGCTCGATGCTGATTACATAGTCATAACCATATGTCCTTAATGCACTCATCATATCGGTCCAATCTTTTAAACTATGACCGCAACCGACCGAGCGGAAGGTCCAGGCACGTGTTTGCACTTCCCCGTATGGCTGCATGTCCGTTAATCCATACATATTGACATTATCCTGGTCAATGTATGTGTCTTTGGCATGGAAATGATGGATCGCCTTTTCTTTTGCCAAAATTTTAATTGCTGCAACCGGGTCAATTCCCTGCCACCATAAATGGCTTGGATCTAGATTTGCGCCGATGGCATCACATGTTTCCTCGCGTAATTTTAATAATGTGTAAGGTGTATGAACTAAAAAGCCTCCGTGTAGTTCAAGGCCTATTTTTACATTGTGCTCCTTCGCAAATAAGCCCACTTCTTTCCAATAGGGGATAAGTTTCTCTTCCCATTGCCATTTTCGAACGTCACTATACTCATTCGGCCATGGGGTAACAGGCCAGTTTGGATATTTGGCTCCTTCATGGTCACCCGCGGTGCCGGAAAAACAGTTTACAACAGGCACTCCTAATAAGGAGGCTAACTTAATTGTTTTTAAAAGGGTTTCGTGTGACTGCTTTGCAAATTCTTGTTCTGGAGAAATCGGGTTGCCATGGCAGCTAAAAGCGCTAATAATCAGACCTCTTTCTTCCACCTTTTGAAGATACTCACGGCGGGCCTGTTCACTTTCCAATAATCCATCCACATCACAATGGCTGCTTCCCGGATAGCAGCCCGTACCAATCTCCACCGCATGAAGCCCAGCTTCTTTAACAAGATCAAGCATTTCCTCAAATGACTTTTCCGCGAACAAAACGGTAAATACTCCTAGTTTCAAAATAATTCCCCTCTCTCATAGCTTGAGATGTACAACTAAAACTGCTGTAAAAACGACTTATTGATTTTCTTCTGAAACTAAAGTGGTTTTGCCTTCCCATCGTTCACTCTACTTTTTATTTTAAAGTATGAATAATCGAATGAAACGGCTTACATTGACGCAAAGGGTGGAAAATATTGAACTTGAAACTCTAGTTCCAGCAACATATAGAGTCATTTTAGTGCTGTCGACATGAACATTACTAATTTGATTACATCTTATAGTTTATTTCTATAAATTAACATAGATGATATAATTGAAAAATCTACTATTTTGCTACTTTTTAAGATTAGAGGGAGTATATGTCGGAGAACATATTATTTTGCGGCTATTCTTATCATATAAATGGTTACCATTCCCAATATAAATCCGGATACCCAATTTATCTTTTTCGTCTGCAAACAGAGGGGCTTTGCGAGGTAGTAGTCAAGGGAAGAACGGTAGAGCTTGGGAAAGGAGATCTTTTGCTTATTAAGCCTGGAGATCACTACGAACTCCTCGTCCAAGCCGGACAAAACAGTGCAGACTATCATTTAGGCTGCGAGGGAGCTTGGATTGATGAATGGTGGAACCGTTCCGAAAAGCCGGATGTTTCCAGGATTGATCTGGATGAAAAGCTGCTGTCTTTATGGCGGCAAATCATGATTGAAAAGCGGCGGCCAGCCCAAAGTCAAAACGAAGAACTTGCTGGCTATTTGCTGCGGGCCCTTTGTTTATCTCTTGAACGAGCTGTTACCGAAACAGGCCATTCCTTTAGCCATCCATATCCTGTAACACGAATGATGCGATACATTGAAGAACACGCCACCATCCCGTTTAAATTGGAAGAAGTTGCGCAGCATGCCGGACTCAGCGTCTCCCGGTCTGTCCATCTGTTTAAAAGCAGCGTTGGAAAAACAATGATGGAATATGCACAGGAAATTCGCTTGTCTGCGGCCATCGAACGGATGAAATACACGACACAAACACTTGAACAAATTGCTATAGATTGCGGTTTTGGCAGCTATCCCTATTTTCACAGAGTTTTTAAAAAGAAATATGGTGTTGCACCGGGAACGTACAGACGAAATGAATAAATGACTCATAAAAAATGCCGGAAATATGGAAGTTCTTTAGAACGTTCCGTAGTCCGGCATTTTCCATTATTTAATATTACTTTCAGAGTTTACATAATCGAAATCTTTGATGATCTCATTTGTTTCGGCAGATATAAAGATCGTTTCCATCAATCTTAGGACACGCAAAACTTCCTCATTTTTGATAATTGGTTCTGCTTTGCCTTCAACAACCGAAATGACATTGTCATAAAAACTTTCCATCGCCTGCTCTACTTTTGGTAAATCAGTTGAACGAACAGCTTTTTCAGACGGCGGCGCCATCGTTTTCGTTAATCCTTGTCCGGCTTTAATTGGCTTCGGTGCTTCCACTGCTTCGGCCAGATTTTGAATCACCATTTTGCCATTGATATCCCAATCATTAATGACGGCTGTACCCTTCGTCCCTTTTACATACCATCGGGGCATTTGAATGAAATTGGTGGTACCAACTTCCACCAAAGAGGTGACACCGTTTTCAAACATAATGAAAACTTGGAAGCCGTCATCTACTTCATCTCCTAAAATATAACTTAAATTGGCATAGACACTAGCAATCTTACTGTCTACCATATATAAGAGCTGATCCAATAAATGGACGCCCCAGTCCAGCAGCATGCCTCCCCCATACACTTTCAGGTGGCGCCAGTCTCCAGGTATTCCATTTGCTCCTTGAACCCTTGATTCCATGTGAAAAACATCACCAATTAGTTTCTCATCATATACCTTCTTAATCGTGAGGAAATCTTCATCCCATCTGCGATTTTGATGGACAATAAATGCCCGATCATTTCGTTTTGCCGCTTCCATGATCTCCAGTAATTCCTCACTGTAAATGGTCACAGGCTTTTCGCATATAACATGCTTTTTGGCATTTAAAGCTGCCACGGCAATTTCTTTATGCACATCGTTTGGAGTCGAAATTAGAACAAAATCTACCGCGCTGTCAGATAAAACGGCTGAAAGGCTTTCATATGCCTTGTATCCGTCCGCTAAGGAAGCTTCTCTTCTCTCCTCCAGAATATCAAAGGTACCAATGACATCTATATTTTGATTATCTTCTAATAGCTTGGCGTGATAACTTCCCATGCCTCCATAACCGACAATTACCAAATGATACGTTCGATTCGTCATTTGAAATCTCCTTATTTATTAAACTTTGTTAACATAACTGATGATCTCCGTGCCAATCAATCATTCAATCTATTCAAATAAACTGCTTCTCCCGTCTGAGCTGATTTATAGATCGCTTCCAAGATTTCCGTTACGACAAGGGCTTCCTCCGGTTTAACAACTGGCTCTGTATCATTAAGGATACTTTCAATCCACAATCTGGCCTCCAGGTCTGCTGCACTTTCAGTTTCCCCATCATAAAAATCAACACCTTTTGCATCCAAATCGATGTAATTCGTGTATAATTTGCTGAAGTTCTCACCATTGATTCGAAGGCCGTCCCACATATCAGCTCCTCCCTCTGTCCCGCACAGCGTACATTTGGCCTCGCCTGTTTGCAGCATATTAATTGCCCAGCTCGATTCAAGGATGATCGTTGCGCCATTTTCCATTGTAATGTATCCGAAAGCAGAATCCTCGACTTTGAATTTCTCAGGATCCCATGATCCCCACGCATTTGCAGCATCCTTCTTCTTCCCAAGCTTATGAAATGTACTTCCTAACACGACTTTTGGCTGGTAATTATTCATCATCCATAAGGTTAAATCCAATGCGTGTGTTCCAATATCGATTAATGGACCTCCGCCTTGTTTCTCTTCATCTAGAAACACACCCCACGTAGGAACAGCGCGCCTGCGTATCGCATGGGCTTTGGCAAAATAGATCTCTCCCAAATCACCCCGTCCGCATACCTTTTGTAAATATTGGCTGTCAGTACGAAAGCGATTTTGATACCCGATAGTTAGTTTTTTTCCTGTCTGATTTGCAGCTTCTACCATTTTCCTAGCATCTGCTGCGGTTTTAGCCATTGGTTTTTCGCACATTACATGCTTATCAGCTTCCAAAGCAGCCACAGTGATCTCAGCATGAGAATCATTCGGTGTGCAAACATGAACAACATCAATTGTCTGATCCTTTAGGAGGTCCCGATAATCTGCGTAAACCGCTGCACCTTCCATACCATATTTTAAAGCTGCTTCCTGTGCCCGCTCCTCTATTACATCGCAAAAAGCGGCTATTTCTATTTGCTTAAGTTTTGCAAGACTTGGCAGATGCTTCCCCTTTGCAATCCCGCCGCATCCAATGATTCCGATCCGTAATGTTTTAGTCATGTTTTCTACTCCCCCAACTTTAGATTTTTAACGAAATTGAATTCAGAGAACTTTGTCATCCCTTCTCATAAAGTAAAACGATACATTTATCTTAAAGGGTATGTTGGGGCAGAAACATAGACCATCTAACGAAAATATAAACTATTTTGCTTTTTTTAATTATGCTTTTTACCTGTTACATCCCCTTTATGAATAAGATAATTAAAAACAGAGGAGGGAAACGAAAATGGAAGCCCAAAATGAAGGAGAATCACAGGGAAAACAAAGCAACCACCAAAACCGGATTTTTTTAAATGAAGGCCATCATTTTCCTGGAAAAACCTATACAGAAGTTGTCCTTAAACCAGCGTATGATGAGGCGAAGCTGCATTTACTGGAGCCGATGATGGCTATTAATAAAGCCCATCTTATTATGCTGGTTGAACAGGGCTTATTATCGAAAAAAGACAGCCGCCAGATTGCCAAGGCAATCAGGAGCTTGGATTTACACTCTATTCGCAACTCCCACTATTCCGGACAAGTAGAGGATCTATTTTTTCAGGTGGAAAAAGAATTGCTCCATCTTGCAGGAGATATCGCTGGCAATCTTCATATTGCCAGGAGCCGAAATGATATGTGTATTACCATGTTCCGGCTGGCGCTTCGTGGAAAATTACAAACTGCCATTTCTTCCGTCCTACTATTACAGGATCAATTATTGAAATTTGCCACTGAGCATGTACAGACACTCATGATTGGCTATACCCATACACAGCAGGCCCAGCCAACAACGCTTGGCCACTATATCATGGCTGTGGTCGATTCATTAAATAGGGATATACAGCGGTTGAAAACGGCTTACCATCAGTGTAATCAAAGTCCGATGGGAGCTGCCGCCTTTACAACCTCTGGATTCCGTATTAATAGAGAAAGAATGATGGAGCTATTAGGCTTCGATGGTTTCATCGAAAACTCCTATGATGCCATTGCTGGGGCTGATTATATCGCTGAAGTCATGTCAGCTGTTCAAATTGCGGCGATGGGCCTCGGCCGCGTCGTCCAAGATTTGTTGTTATGGAGTACTCAAGAGTATTCAGTACTAAAGGTTGCTGATCCGTATGTACAAACAAGCTCCATCATGCCGCAAAAGCGCAATCCGGTTTCACTCGAACATTTACGCTCGCTATTTTCCAGTTGTGTGGGTAATACTCAAACAGTATTGACGATGATTCACAATACACCATTTGGCGATATTGTAGATACAGAGGATGATATGCAGCCATATGGGTGGAGGAGTTTAGATTTGCTGGAGAAATTGTGCAGACTCATGGCCTATGTGATGGGGACTGCTGAAGTGAATAAAGCAGTGCTTCGAGAGCGGGCACAAGCCAGTTTCGCTGTCGTCACAGAATTAGCCGACACTTTAGTCAGAACGGATATACTTCCATTCCGTACGGCTCATCAAATTGCAAGCAAGATCGTGAAAAGAGCCATATCACAAGGAAAACCAGCTCATCAAATTACATTAGCACATGTCAATGAAGCTGCGTTAGAGGCAATCGGCAAACCGGTGCTTCTGAATGAGGAACAGCTGCGGCAATCACTGGACCCCGATTATTTTGTAAAAGTTCGTTCTCTTCCCGGCGGCCCCAATCCAGACGAAGTAAGAAGAATGATTGAGAGCAGAAGCCAAAAGCAAACTGATCATAAGTCATGGTTAATAACAGCCAGGGACAAATCTGAAAAATCGTTTCTTTACCTAGATACCGTACTGTTGGAATGGTGTTTGAACGAAGAAAAGTAACAGTCTCCCTTCAAATAATAGGGACCACTGATCAACTTTCAGTGGTCCTAGATTTGTTTTTAATTTTGACTGATGATTTCTGCTTCAAACAATACAGTGAGCTCTAGCACTGCCTAATCTTAAAAACGATATGATTCTTCTTTTACGTTACTTTCCAGTTCTTCATCATATGTTTCGGTCATTTTATCCCTGCAATCCCAGCATATTGCCCTGTTTCTTTCCATATTGGCCAATTCCTTGCCACAATAAATACATACATCTTCCATCATAATCCTCCTTTCTTTTTTGTGAAAAATTGAGCATTTTAGTTTGTCAAAAACCTTTCTAAAATCCATTCCTATTGCTTTATTATTATTTTATATGGAGTTTGGCCAATAAAGTAGCGAATATTTTGTGAATTTTTAATCACTTTGAAGTACGCCTACAAAAAAGCCAGGAAATACTGAGCTTCCATTTGAGATCAGTACATCCTGGCCTTATCCAGCCTGTATATCAAATTATATCCCCATTAACTCTAATACTTGTTCTTTATTAGGAAGAGAACTAATAGCCCCTTTTCCCGTTGTAGTCAGTGCCCCAACTGCATTGGCAAACTGAAGAAATTCGTCATGATTCCTTCTACAAATATCCTCCAAATTAAGAGGCGTCACGTTGTTGGCAAGCAGCTGATACAAGAAACCGCCGACAAAGGCATCCCCTGCGCCTGTTGTATCCTGTACAGTGACTCTATATCCTTTTGATATAAATTGTTCATCTTTAAGATAAAGTTCTGCGCCCATTGCTCCTTTAGTATAGATGACAGCCCGAACATCTCCAATAAATAGGGAGCGAATAGCCTCTTCCTCATGATCCATATTCGTAATAAATGATAATTCTTCATCAGAGATTTTTAAAAGATGCGCTTTCGGGATAAAACTCACGATTGTTTCCCGGCAATGATCCGGGTTCTTCCATAATGGCAGCCGAACATTGGGATCAAAGCTAATCAGCGCGCCGTTTTGTTTTGCTTCCTGAATCGCCTTTATATGCGCCAGTTTCATGGGACTTTCAACCAAATCAACAGAGCAAAAATGAAGGATATCTCCACTTGAAAACCAATCTCCGGCAATTTCCTCTTCTTTCATTAAGAGATCAGCTGAGGGATTACGGTAAAAGGAAAAATCCCTTTCCCCATCATTTCGTAATGAAACAAAAGCAAGTGCTGTATTAGCTACATCCGTTCTCAATATTTTATCCGTCTCTACACCGGTTTGGTTCAATGTCTCAATAAGAAAATCTCCAAAGGCATCCAAACCTAATTTCGAAATCATCGAAGATTTCCCTCCCAGCCTTGCTACGGCAGCGGCAACATTGGCAGGGGCCCCTCCAGGTGCCCGTTCAAACTCCACTACGTTTTTCAACATTTCCCCTTTTTGAAGGGGAATGAAATCTATTAAAACCTCACCAATTGCGAATAAGCTGCTGTTCATGTTTCCACCTCTGATATTATTGATAATCCCATTTTGTTGCATTGAACCGTGTCTTTCCATTTGAGAAGAAGCGAATGTCTTGGCTATCTGAATTCGGGAAAATCCGGCTCGTAAATACCTCTTCACCATCATTCACAAAAATTTCGACAGAAGATGTATCTACATACATATGAAACTTAATCTTTTGTGCTTTCAAATAGCCTTTTCTTACCGTTCCATAATCTTCTGCCACCGATTCCCCTGAGAGAGTTCGATCGAGTACTACTTTCCTCTCAGCTGCATCATACTTAATAATGGTTTTTTCTATCTCCCCTGCCCTGAATTCAATCCCGAACTCTTCCGCATCGTAATTCTCGAAATGACAAATCATTTCAAAAGCTGTTCCGGAAAATGCATCATACACTTTCTTATCATGGTTAAGCAGATCTTCAACATTCTGTTGTTCCCCACGCAGGGACTCAAGTTCTTTAACAGGCTGTTGAATCAATTTGCCATTTCGGATTGACAATTCCCTTGGCAATGTTAAACAGTGCGCCCAGCCGCTATTATCAGTTGGATACTCAATATCCGGAAGACCCATCCAGCCTACTAATATCCGCCGCCCGTCTGGGGCTTGAATAGTTTGAGGAGCATAAAAGTCAAATCCTTTATCCAGCTCATGAAAAGAACCATGTGGCATCGACAAATTGTTAACGTCCAACTTGTTACCAAGTATATATCCAGATTGATAAATGTTGTGGAAATTATCTTCTTTCGGCATAATGCCTTGAGGACAAAAAAGGAGAACACCTTGTTCATCTAATTCGAAATAGTCCGGACATTCCCACATATAGCCGAAATCTTTCAAATTAGTGCTTAACTCCCCTTGAAACTGCCAGTTTAGCAAATCTGATGAACGATAGAGAACGGCACAGCCGTCTTTACTTTCCCGTTGCGCACCAATCACGGCGTAAAACAAGCTGCCTTCTTTCCATACCTTAGGATCTCGGTAGTGATCTGTATATCCGTTTGGGATACTCGCAATAACAGGATGTTCCAGCTTTTGAATTTCATTCTGTTCATTCATGATTGCTAAGCATTGATAAGGATGTCTCAGCCAATTCTCATCTCGCGTATTTCCTGTATAGAGTAAATAAAGCTTTCCTTCATGCTCGATTGCACTACCGGAATAAGCTCCGTGACTGTCGAAATAGCTGGAAGGTTCAATTCCCACACCAACATTCTCCCAATGAACAAGATCCTTTGATTTAGTATGATACCAATATTTTAATCCGTGTACTGGCCCAAGCGGGAACCATTGATAAAATAAATGGTACTCACCATTATAGTAAGAAAAACCATTAGGATCATTGAGTAGTCCTGTTTCAGGTTGAATATGAAACGTTTGCCGCCATTTGCAGGCTTTTACTTTTTCTTTTAATTGAGTGACTTCATCCGGTCTCGCATCCTCAATGCGGCGATAACGCTGTTCAGTTGTCCAAATCATCATGTTTATCTCCTTTTAACTATGAAAGGAGAATCACTCGATTCCCCCTGTTCTCTTCTATTTATTAAGCTGCTTTTTCCTCACCTTCTAATAATTGCTTTTTAGCTTGTCTTTTTGCCAATACCATCGTTAAGAAAAAGGCAATCACAAATGATATCCCCATACCAATGACATAGAAAAGAATGGCATTTGGTTTAATGGATATAATCCCAGGAAGACCGGCAGCCCCCAATGCTATTGCTTTCACTTTAAACAAAGTAATAAAAGCTGAAGCGATTCCTGAACCAACAATAGCGCCAATGAATGGATATTTTAGTTTTAAATTCACTCCAAACATGGCTGGCTCTGTAATTCCTAATAAAGCAGAGATTCCTGATGCCGATGCTAGACTTTTCATTTTTTTATCTTTTGTTACAAGCAGTACTGCCAAGGTTGCTGCCCCCTGAGCAACGTTTGACATCGCGGCAATTGGAAAGATAAAGGTTCCACCCGTTTTAGCGATATTAGAAAGCAATTGTGTTTCAACCGCAATAAAGCTTTGATGCATTCCAGTAATAACGATTGGAGCATAGAAAAAACCTAAAATGCCACCGCCGACAAAGCCTGTTGTATTGTAAAACCAAACGATCCCACCTGTAAAAAGGTCTCCTGCAGTCCGTGTAATGGGACCGACAAAAGTAAAAGTTAAAACAGCTGTTACCAAAATAGATAGTAATGGTGTTAAAAGGTTATCTAATGCTGACGGGATTACTTTCCGTAAATTAGTTTCAAGCTTAGCTAATATAAACGAAGAAGCAAGAACCGGTAAGACAGTTCCCTGATATCCAACTTTTTCAATGGTAAATCCAAGAATGTGCCAAGCAGGAACTTTGTGAGCGATTTGAGCAGCCCCATAATTATAGGCATTCAATAAATCCGGGTGAACCATAATCATTCCTAAGGCAGCACCTAAATAAGCATTTCCTCCAAACCGCTTGGTGGCTGAAAAACCTAGTAAAACCGGTAAAAAGACAAAGGCAGCGTTTGCAAAAGTATTAATCATCGAAGCTAAATCAGCAATACCAGGGTTTGCATCGATTAGTGACTTCCCATGAATAAATAAATCTTTTGCAGTCAGGACATTATTAATCCCCATTAATAGACCGCCAGCTACGATGGCTGGGATAATAGGAACAAAGATATCTGAAAGCAGTTTAACTAGCTTTTGAAGCGGATTCATTTTTTTGGCACTTGCACTTTTCACTTGTGTGGTTGACATCTCCGAAATTCCCACCATATCAATGAAATGCTTATATACCTCATTTACAATTCCAGCCCCTAAGATAATTTGATATTGTCCAGATGTTGAAAATGTTCCTTTTACAATATCTAAACCATCTAACGTTGCTTGGTCCACATTCCCTTCATCATGTAAGACTAGGCGTAATCTCGTTGCACAGTGTGCAGCAGCAGAAACATTTTCTTTCCCGCCAATTGCATCCAAGATTTCTTGAGCGATACTCTTGTAATTCATGACCATTCTCCTTTAGTTATAGTTTTAGGTTTGGAAATCATTTAATGCCTAAAAGTAAATCTAATAGCAAAACATCAGTTTATAGAACCGGTTCCAATATCGAATAAAAAAATAATACCATTAAGGAACCGGTTCCAAATCACCGGTAAACGAAAACCGGGATTGGAACCGGTTCTAAATATATTATAGTTTATATTTCAAAAGGTTGTCAACGCTTTCTCGATCAATAATTTTATATTTTGATACAATTAATGACTTTATTTCTTCACCATTTATTAACTTTAACATGCTTTGAGCAGCCATTCGCCCTGCATCCTGATAATAAAACTTAGCCGTCGTTAAACTGGGATGGATGATTTCAGTAATCTCGTAACCTCCAAATCCTGTTATGGATAAATCATTCGGTATACGAACCCCTTTTAGATACGCTGCCTTCATTACGCCAAGGGCGATGTTATCCGTTGCACAAACTATTATAGAAGGTTTAAATTCATCAATAATGGCAGGCGTAATGGCTAATGCATCTTCTATTTTAAAGCTTGTTTCATAAAATTTCACTTCCGTTTCATTCGCTTCTAGAATGGCCTGTTTAAAGCCTTCTTTTCTCTTAACGCCTACCGCAATATCCTTTTCGGACACACCTAAAAATGCAATCCTCCGATGACCTTTGGCAAGAACGTACTTTCCCATTTCGAAGGCTGCATCATAATCATTATGGATCATACTATGAACAGTCTTGTGCTGTTGACCAACCAGCAATATGGGGATTTGTACCTTTTCAAAGGCTTCCAAATGAGCATTCGTTATTTGAGTAGCCAATAGAATAACTCCAGCAACCTTTTGCCGAGCCAAGCTATAAATGTTTTCAATTTCGCGCTCTAAATCTTGGCTGCTGTTGGAAATCAACATTTGATAATTTAATTCTCTTAACTGTTCATCAATTCCGATTAAAGTTTGCGAGGCTGCATAAGAATCAAGACGCGGGATGATGGTGCCGATAATATTTGGCTTTTTTGCCTTTAAACTTTGAGCAAACGTATTAGGAATATATCCTGTTTCTTTAATAACATTTTCGATCTTTTTCTTTGTTGCTTCGCTGACAGATCCTCCGTTTAGATATCGCGAAACAGTGCTTTTAGCCACTCCAGCAATCTTTGCGATATCAGCAATTGTTTTGCTCATTTTTTCATCTCCAATAGTTATATAACTATATCATATGTGAAAATATGGGACAGAACAAGCTTTGTCATTATGGAAGGTGAACATCTTATTTTTAATAAATGATTACTGAGTACTGATGGGAAATATATCAAAATGGGGGGAGGATTTTTCTTGTTAATAAATTGAAAGACAAAAAAGCACTGCCATTTCATTAAATGCGCAGCGCTTCGTCATTTTCAGGCAGATCCCTCTAACCCTTTTCTTGTTTTACACGATATATTGAATTAACTCACCGTGCTCATCAAGATATTCAATAACGGTCTTGTTCGTTTTAAGATCAATATATAACATACAATGATGATAATCCTTTTCCCACGAAAGACGAATTTCATCATTTGCAGATTCTAACACCTTAAACTCTCCATTAAAGGCACCATATTCATTTCTAAATCTGATTAGCTTTAAAAGCCTTTGCACCACCTCTTTTTCAAGTGACTGTTCGATTTCTTCCAGGCTGTAATTGTGACGGTTAAGTTCTCGGCCTTCTCCAGTTTCATTCACTCTTTCCACATCATTTACCCCTGCCAGCAGCCCTACATAATACACTTGTGGAACTCCCGGTGCAAAAAATTGAATCGCTCTCGCCGCCAAGTAGGTATCATCCTCTTCATTCAAAATAGAATAATATGTGCCTCTAATTTGATGAACATCAAAGCCATCTTCTGCCTTATGCTCATCTGACAAAATGAGACTGAGGTTGGAGCCTCTTTTTAAGCATTCAACGACTACTTGCCTAGCTTCTTTCGTGTCAATTAAGTCATCCAGATCGGGTTTAACAGGAATTCCGTCATGGCAGTCCAGCATCGTAAACTGCTTATGCGGACGCGTTTTTAAATATTCACAAAGATCACCACTGGATTTATTAATCAAGGTATCCAATATTCTATAAGGTAAAATGAAGTCATAAATCCAACAGCCATGCTCTGCCAACTTGTACTGTGTAGTGTAATGGGCATGAACTTCAGGAAGCAATTCAATATCTAAAGAATTGGCCAACTCCATGATCCAATCAAGGAACTCGTAGATTTCCGGCTCAACAAAAAAGCAGCTCGTCCCCAACTTTTTAATGATATAACCAACAGCATCCAACCGAACAATCTTTATATTTTGCTTTTTAAAATTTATAAAGAACTCCGTAAGCAGCTGTTTTACCTTCTCGGATTTCACATCTAAATCGATTTGCTCGGAAGGATCAGTCTTGCCGAATGTCGTCCAAACCTGCTCTTCTTTACCGGTTTCTTCGATTGTAAAGGCCGAATATGGCAGCGGCCTTCGTAAAAACATTTTATCAATGTCTTCCTGAACTGGATTACCATCTTCCCAAAGCTTATCCAAAGTGATAAAAAGATCAGCATACGGCGATTTACGCCCTTTTTTAAGAAAATCCTGAAAATATTCAGACTGCCTTGAAATATGGTTTACCATTAAATCGACCAATACATCAAAGTTTTCTCCGATCGTCCGAATATCCTCCCACGTTCCAAAGCTTGGCTCAATTTCCAAATAAGTCAACGGTGCGAAGCCCCGGTCTCCTGAAGATGGGAATGGCGGGAGAATATGAACTCCTCCTTTAAAAACATCCGAAAAATAGGATAAAAGGACTTGATTCAATGCTTTTAAATCTCCTCCAAGAGAATCCGGATATGTAATGAGCTGAACCTGATTTTTAACTGACATTTTCTCTTCCTCCTATAAACCATACATTTCCTTGATGACTTCAAGCTTCGGCAAATTGACAACAGCACCAGTAAATCTCAACTTATAAGCACTTACAGCAAATCCGAAGTTTAAGGCCTCCCGAATCGTATACCCCTTCACCAATGCTGTATAAAATCCTGACCAGAAAGCATCTCCTGCACCTGTTGTATCTACTACCTCTGTGGCTAAAGTATCCAATTTAACTGTCTCTGTTCCATTTGATACTATGGCACCATCCTTGCCTAATGTCAGGATGACCAGCTTTGCTCCCAGCTTCAAAAACTTTTCCAACTGCTTTTCAGGAGTGTCCTTCCCAAATAATCGTTCCGCATCATCCTCAGACGGCTTGACGATGTCCACCTTAGAGATAATAGATTTCACATACTCAACACCATCTTCTCCCCTTTGCCAAATCATAGGATGATAGTTTGGATCAAAACCTACTAAGAGATTGTTTTCTTTTGCTTTCTCAATTATCCTTTCGATTGTGCCGCGAACCGGTTCCACCGATATCGGCCAGCACGAAAAATGAATGATCTTGGAATTCAGCAGCGCTTCTTCAAGATGCGAAGTATAGGCTAAATGATAGTCGGCATGGCGATAAAAGATAGGAATTGGAGTTCCTTTACTCTTTGTCACAACAACCATGCTCGTAGAGTAGCCCACTTGCTGAACACAGCACGTATCGATATTGGCTATCTGCAATTGCTTGATTAAAAAATCTCCCAAGCCATCTTCTCCCACAGCAGAAGCAACAAGAGAATGGATCCCCAGTTTCTTTACGTTCATCGCGATATTTGAAGGGGAGCCTCCAAAAAATTTATGGTACGTATTGCTCTCAAAGTTTCCATCGTAATCGGAGGAGATCATATCAATAAGAAGTTCTCCCGCCGTTAAGATATCATGTCTGTTATTTTGAAATTCAACCTTCTCATCAAACTTCAGCATCTGATTTCCTCCAGAAAACATTCAATTTTACCTTCTATTTTAGAAAAAGAAAATCAGTAATTAAACCGCTTCCATTGATATATAGGGTGGAAAATATTGAACATAAAGAAAACTCGCCGACTAGCGAGCCTGGCAGGGCGAAGACAGAGGCGTAGTTCTCCGAAAAGCACAGCTTTTCGACTGCGAGGCTAATGCTCACGAAGCATCCTTGACGCCCTTATGCCTGATAGGAAAGTTATACTCCCTATCGGCCAAAAAAAAAGCCCCAACGGAGCTTTTTCTATTTAATCGACCCTTGCATAACCCCATTAATAATGGATTTCTGACCGATCATGTACATAATTAGGATAGGAAGTACAGTTAATAGGATAGCTGGAATCAACAGCTCCCAGTTGTTCATATACGTGCCGTTGAATACTTTCATTTGTACCGGCATCGTATAGACACTTTCGTCATTTAGTACTAAAGATGGAAGCAAGTAGTCGTTCCAAATCCATAATACATTTAAAATCGCAATCGTAACTGTGATGGGTTTAAGCATAGGAAAAACGATTAAAAAGAATGTTTGTAACGTGTTGCAGCCATCAATTCTGGCTGCCTCCTCCACTTCAACTGGAATGGATTTAATAAATCCATGAAACATAAAGATGGAAAGCGCGCTTCCGAAACCAATATAAAAGAAGATTAATAGCGGAATTGGTATAGAATCAATCAATTGCAGCTTTGCTCCATAAATATAAATCAGCGGAATCATCAATGATTGAAACGGGATCACCATGGAAGCGACTAAAATGGTAAAAAATAATTTATTGTATCTCGTTGGTTTTCTCACAAGGTGATACGCTGCCATCGCAGAGAAAAAAACAATGAGAAGTGTGCTGATCGTCGTTATAATAAATGAATTTTTAAATGTAACTAAAAAATTCATTTTGGTGATTACATCATTGAAATGAGCAAAATTCCAATGATGCGGCAATGAGAATGGATTTGTTAAAATTTCTCCATTACTTTTGAATGAATTGAGAACGAGTAGAATAAATGGAAAGATAAAACAAATCAATGCTATAAATGAAATCAAATAAATGAAAGTGGAAGTCACCATTCTTTTGCCAGCCATTATGCTTCAACCTCCATTTTCTTACTGGAATAGACTTGTATGCCGGTGACAACTGCGACAATGATAAATAAAATAATGGCCTCTGCCTGCCCTGTTCCATAGTTTGATTCAACAAAAGCTTTATTTACCACGTGCATGGAAACCATCAAGGTACTGTTAAAAGGTCCGCCTTTTGTCAATGAGAAGTTCAAGTCATAGACCATAAACGCATTTTTCAGAGACAAGAAGACGGTAACAACAAATGACGGCACCATTAACGGCAGGGTTACATTGATAAGTCTTCTGAAAGGGCCAGCCCCATCAATCTTTGCTGCCTCTATAAGATCCTTTGGAATACTAATTAGACCGGCAATAAATATAATCATCATATAGCCGGAGGTTTGCCAGATCGTAACGAGAACCAGCGACCAAAAGGCCATATGGGGATCACCTAACCAGCCAAGTTTCAGCCAGGATATCCCTAGTTTTTCTCCCAATGCAGGTAATGATTGCACAAACACAAACTGCCATATATAACCAAGAACTAAGCCACCAATTAAATTTGGCGTAAAATAAGCCGTTCTCAGCGAGTTTTGCACCTTTATTCCTGAAGTAACAAGGTAGGCAAGGCCAAAGCCAACAAGATTCACAAAAAAGACGGTTGCCACGACGAACTTAAGTGTTAACCATAAGGAACTCCAAAACTGGGCATCTTTAACGGCATTCACGTAATTAAGCAACCCAGAAAACACCATGGGATCTGTAGGAGAATCCATTTTATTCAGCGTAAGATAAATTCCGTATATAAATGGGATAAGAACAGTAATAGCAAAGAAAAAGGTAGAGGGGCCAAGAAATAACAGCGAATTTCCCATATTGGCAAAGTTCCTTTTTCGATGCTTCGCAACCGCTTTTCTACTAACCTCGGGATTATAATTGATCTCATCAACCTTTTTGGCAAGCATTTGTTTTCACATCCTATCTTAAAGTAAGGCTGTTTCAAATTAGCTGTTGATTTTCGCGCCAATCAACTATTTGCTTTAACATAGCCTAAATTAAAAACAAATGGGCGAGATTGTTTCTTCCCGCCCACTTTATTTCTTTTCTCCAAACTAGATTTGATAAAGAATTAATCTTGATGACTTGTATAGTAGGACTCTAAAGCTTTTGCTAAGTCAGCTCTGGACTCTTGTTTTCCAATATACTTTTGAACTTCTGGCCCAATGATCGTAGACCAATCTGCCGGATTGATATAATTTGTGCTGAACGGCATTGTCTTATTTTGTGCAATCGCATTACTGATGGCAACACCAAGTGGGTTTGTTACTTTATTTGTATTATTTTTGAACGCAGAAATCACTTGCGATTTGTTTACTACAAAGTCTTGACCTGCTTTATCGTATACAAGCCAATTTAGGAATTTCTTAGCGGCATCCTGCTGCTCTTTAGAAGCCTTTTTATTGATTACCATTACCTGTGTTGGGCCAACTGGAATTTTGTTGTTAAGTGGATTGTCCTGATTATTATCCACTGGAACTGGCATAAATCCGAAGTTATCGCCTGCCACTGCTTTCAGTGAATCATATGCCCAGTCACCATTAAATAGAATGGCAGATTCCCCTTTGCCTACAGCAACGTGTGCGGAATCATAGTATTGTCCAAGCGGGCGGTCGCCGTACTTGTCATAATCTTTTGATGCTAAAATGTCCATGGTATTATAATAGCCATTCCATACCGCGTTTTTAGTAAGGTCAAGTTTTCCTGCTTTTAACTGATCCAACATAGTGTTCGGATCACTTTCCTGATTCAAGAATAGAGAACTGAAGTGATTTCCTACAGACCACGCCTCTGTTTGATAAGCCACAGGATAGTTCACACCAGATGCCTTAATCTTGTCTAACAGTGCTTTTAATTTATCTTGGGTATTAATGGAGAACGGATCAAAAGTTCCACCTACTGCTTTATCCAATACTTTCTGATTATAGACAAGACCCATGCCTTCTACCGCAAATGGGAAACCAACGACTTTTCCATTTGCATCCTTAAGTGCATATGTTGTGTCCGCATTCCATTTTTCGTTTGAAAGATCAATTCCCACATTTTTGTATTTATGCATGGTGCTATAAGGGTCAAACATGGCCATTGTAACCGTTTTCCCGGAAGCTGTTAGTTTATCATAAATATTCAATGTATCCCCAACTGCCACTGATTCCACATCAACATGAATTTTTGGATACTCTTTCATAAAGTCTTTTGCTGCTTGTTTGAACTGAGCGTCAATTTCACCTTTACCGTTTGTAATGATGATATTTACTGGTGAATCGGAACTAGACGCAGTTTTCGATGAGTTCCCGCTGCAGGCTGCCAACGAAAGTGTTAAAGCGGCAGCAGCGCCAATCATTGTTGACTTTTTAAAGAAGCCTTTCATATTAACCATTCCTTCATCTCCTCTTTCTTCAAGAAGGCCGTGCCTTCGATATTTTTCGACTGCTTTTGTCTGTGCTCACCGCACCTCCTATATCTTAAATTTTAGTTATTCTACGTAAATATGAAACTGCTTACATTGACTTGTAGGGTGGAAAATATTGAACTATATACCATGATGAAAAATACAAGATGAGTGAAGAAAAAAAATAGAATTATGCTAAAATAGAGAAAATCCCTATATAAAAAGGAGGAAGGTTAGGCAAAAAGCACTATGAGCTGCTTTTACATTGAGAACTAACCAAGACGTTTCGTTATGGGTTGGAGTATTCGCACAAAGCTTATTATTTTATTATTAGCTGCAACTGTACTTCCATTCGGAAGCTCGATCGCCATCACCTATTTTCAAACAACGAAATCGCTGAATAACCGCTTTGTGTCTACTAATCATGATTTGATTCAAAAAGGTGAGGAAGAACTGTCCGTTTATTTGGATGATGTTGCACAAATGTCATCCGTTCTCTACCGCTATACTCCATTTATGAATGTCATGAGGGATGGAATTTCCGAAAACTTGGATATAAATCAAGAAGAAGTTCACCAGGCTCTCGCTTATTTATTTAATACGCGCCCTGAGATCGAACAAATGCATCTTTATATTCATAATGGAAAAGATTCCTATACGATCTATCATTCTACGATTAGCGGCAGAGGCAAGTATGATCATATTTTTACTCAGCCTTATTATGCCAATTTAATGAAGACAAGCCGTTTTTCAATGATTGAACCGCCGCATGAAATCTATAGTTATAATAATATGTCATTTATCCCCAATTCAGAAAAAAAGAAGGTTTTAAGTTTCCATAATATATTAAGAGATGTTCCTTCTGACAAGTTATTAGGCTTTCTCTCCATTGATATAAATCTTTCTAAAATCCGCTCGATTGCGGATCGTTTATATACCAAAGGGGAAGAAGATCTTTATATCATGGATAAAAGCGGAACGATTATTTATTCGTCCAATGAAAAAGTAATCGGCAAAAAGAATAGTGAAAAATGGTTTTCTCGTATAAAGCAAGATTACCAGACAGAAAAAAGCCTAGTATGGAAAGACTCGCATTTCAATGGGGTTATTGTATATGACAAATTCTCCTCTCCTTATAAAGGATGGTATATCGTAAAAAGAATCCCCTACAATGTCCTTTATCAAAGCGCAAGAGAAACCGCACTCATGAATATTATAATTGGCATTATCACTCTGATTATCGTGTTAATTTCAACCTTGGTTGTTTCCTTTAAGATTACTGCTCCAATAAAGGTCTTAAATGCCAATATGAAAAGAGTGGAAAAAGGAGAGTTTGAGGCAGATTTTGATTCATTGGGCAATGATGAAATCGGTATGCTTGGCCGGACATTTAAATCGATGATTGCCAAAATAAACGAATTAATTCAACGGGAATATGTATTGGATATTGAAAATAAAGCGTCACAGTTAAAAGTACTGCGATCGCAAATCAACCCGCATTTTTTATATAATTCTCTCCAGTCTATCGGCACATTGGCACTTAAATCTAATGCAGTTCCAGTATATACACTGCTTACTTCTTTAGCCGTTATGATGCGATACAGTATGAATATGAAGGAAGATATTGTTCCGCTTACTTCAGAGATTATGCATGTTAAATCCTATCTATTATTACAAAAGCAGCGATTTGCCGAACAATTTGAATTTGAGCTGAATATTGAAAAAGAAGCGGAACAAATCCTTGTACCCAAAATGATCCTGCAGCCAATTGTTGAAAATTGTTTTAAGCACGGACTTGACCAGCATATCGATAAAGCCGTGATTCAGATTGATGCCTGGCTCAAGACTGATGAAATATTTTGCATTCGTTTCATGGACAATGGCGCAGGTGCAAGTGAAGAACAACTCCAGCAAATTCGCAGACAAGTATTTCATAATGCGAGCGTTGAAGACAAGCATAGAGAAGCGATCGGTTTAAAAAATATTTATGACCGCCTGCAAATTTATTACCATCAACAAGCAAAAATGTCGATTAACAGCCTTGATGGATCAGGCTTTACGGTTAACATTGAGATCCCTAAGATTATGGATACAGAGGTGGAGCATACGTGAAGGTTTTAATTGTCGATGATGAAAAACATGTACGCGAAGGAATTAGACTCCTTGGAGCGTGGGAGAAAAATGGAATAACAGAAATTTTTGAAGCAGGCAACGGTGAAGAAGCCATTTCTCTCATTCAAACCAATAGACCCGAGATTATTTTTTCCGATATGAAAATGCCGCAAATGGATGGAACCCGGCTGTTGGAGTGGATTAAAGAAAATCAGCCTAATAGCAAGACGATAGTAGTAACCGGATACGATGATTATCATTATATGCGCAAAGCCCTTCATTCCGGCAGTTTAGACTATCTATTAAAGCCCATTGATCCGGAAATATTAAATTCAACATTGGAAAAAGCCGTTTCCGAATGGAAAAAGGATGAAGCTGAGCGGAAACTTCGGCAAAACAGTGCACAAATCATGAACGAAATGAAACCTGTTTACCGTGACCGCCAGCTCACCCAGCTTTTAAAAGGCGATATTATGAGGAAGAACTGGTACGATGAATTAAGCTTTCTCCCCTCACAAAATTATTTGATTGCCCTTGTCCGAGTAAGCAGCAAAATTCTTGGCGATTTTTCAGGAGATCAGGATTTAGCCTACTTTACGATTTTAAATATCATTAACGAAATGGTTATGGAGAAAAAGTGCGGAGTTGGATTCCGTAATATTTCCGCCTCAGGTGAAATTGTCATTGTTTTTTGGAGCGAGTTCGACCATATTCATGAGATTTTAAAGAATATCTATCAAATGATTCAAAACGTGTTAAAGGTCACATGTCCTATCGGGATCGGAATTATGGTAAATGAAAGCTCTAAATTAATGGAGTCTTATCAGCATGCTAAACAGGTACTCTTATATAGTAATATTTTAGAAGTAATGGATACGCGTATTTCCCGTCAAGATATTTTAAAGACTGCTCCATTACGAAGTCTAATGGACTATTCGGCAAACATTGAACTGGCCATCCAAGCAGGAGAAATTGGAGCATTTACTGATTTAATTTCACAAATCGAAGCCGACTATACAGAAAACCATTATTTATCACCGCAGCAGCTTCTGAGGTTTGAAAATGAATATTTAATGATCAGCAGCCGCTGGTTTAAGATCTATCAAATTCCTGTTAAAGTTTCTGAGGATCTCGATAGCCGCATCGATATATTTTTCGATGAAAAAGGCACTTTCCAGCTTGAAGCATATAAATATCGGATTAAGCGAGAGATTACACATTTTTTAAAAAGAATAAAGAGGACCTCTGAACAGAATCATTCAAATTCCATTTACGAAATCGAAAAATATTTGCAGGCAAATTTTGATCGCGATGTGAAACTGCAGGAAATATCACAGCATTTTTATCTTAGCAGAGAATATATTTCCCGGAGATTTAAACAGGAATTTAACGTAAATATTTCTGATTATATTGTAAATATCCGCATCGAAACAGCCAAATCTTTATTGAAGAACAGTCATCTAAAGATTTATGAAATCGCCAACATGATTGGCTATCAGGATGACAAATATTTCCGTAAAGTTTTTAAAAAAGTGGAAGGCTTTACACCAAATGAATACCGGGCACTTTATGTATAAACGAAAGGGAAAATGTTATGCCGATTAAAAAAATTCCGTTAATTGCCGGGATACTCGCTCTGTTCCTTCTTTTAGCTTCGGCTTGTTCTAACGGCAGCACAAACGGAACCTCGAAAAGTAATCAAATCAAAAAAGATAAAGTAGTAATCGATATCTTACAAGGAAAATTGGAAATTGCCGACCAATTAAAAGCGTTAACGGACCTTTATACAAAAGAACATCCAAACGTTACTTTTAATATAGAAACAGTTGGCTTTGGTGCAGACATGCTGGGAGGATTAAAAGCTGAATTTGCTTCAGGTAAGCCACCGGATATGTTTACAAGTGAGGGTTACCAGGCGGCTATTACCTGGAAAGATGAATTAGAGGACTTGTCCGATCAGCCTTGGGTGAAAGATTCCTATCCAGGTGCATTAAAACCGATGACAATTGATGGGAAGGTCTATGGGCAGCCGGTCAATTTGGAAGGTTACGGATTCATTTACAATAAAGCATTATTTAAAAGGGCTGGTATAACAGAGCTTCCCAAAACTTTTACTGAGTTAAAGACCGCGGCGGAAAAACTGAGAGCGGCAGGAATCACACCATTCTCGGTGGGGTATGCTGAGTGGTGGGTATTAGCGAACCATGGACTAAATGTTCCATTTGCTTACGCCCAAACGGAAAGCGAAAACTTCATCCCTGGTTTAAATTCAGGCAAGGCGAAAATGGAAGGAAACAAATATTTTGACGACTACTTCAAACTATTAGATTTAACGATTAAGTACGGGAATAAAAATCCGCTAACAACAGACTACAATACAGAGGTTACTCAGTTTGCTAAAGGTGAAACTGCCATGATCCAACAGGGTAATTGGATCCAGCCGCTGCTCGATAAGTTGACCCCTAACATGGATGTTGGCTTTATTCCCATGCCGCTTACAGATGATCCTTCTCAATCTGATCGCTTAATGGTAGACGTGCCTAGCAGCTGGGTGATTTATAAAAAAGCACCTGAAGCTGATAAAAAAGCGGCAAAAGAGTTTTTAAATTGGATGGTTTCCTCTTCCGAAGGTACAACAGCATTAACAAAAGACTTCAAATATATTCCTGCCTTTAAAAACATTGAGGCAAAAGCCGAAGACATCGGCCCCTTAGGAAACGATATTCTTCAATATATGAAAGCAGGAAAAACATATTCTTGGCAATTTATGAAATACCCTGATGGCGCAAGCAAGGATTTTGCCACAGCCCTCCAATCATACATTAGCGGGCAAATAACAAAAGAAGAAACCGAAAAATCTTTGGATGCTACCTGGGCGAAATTAAAAAAATAATCAAAGGCTCCACTCTGTCAGGGGGAGCCTTTGATTTTACCTTTTTAATCTATATCCGGGCTGTTCACCATTATTCCGGCCACTTGTGTTAAGCGATCATAAAATGCGGGACCTGCCTGATTTTTGTCCAAGCCGATCTCTTCGAAGGCTTCCTTCATGCATCGCAGCCAGGCTTTTGCTCTTTTTGGTGTTACTTCAAATGGCATGTGGCGTGCTCTCATTGCAGGTGGCCCAAACTCCATGCTATATAGGGCTGGTCCCCCTAAAAATTGTGGCAAAAACAGCTTTTGTTTTCTTTTAATTTCATCCATGTCCCCTTGAAACAATGGAGCCAAATCCTCATCGGCATATACTCTTGGATAAAAGGCTTCAACAAGCTTTTCGATTGTCTCCTGCCCTCCGATTTCGTCGTAAAGTGATCTGAAACTGTATTCCATCTTTCTTTCACCATCCTCTTTTAATTTTCCCCTATTTTGATCATTATAATGTTTAGTTACATGTTATTTTGTGATTTAAATCACACGAAGGAACAACTTGTTTTTCTTTTCTATCCTACACCTTTTAAAGGAATTATGATATTCTAAAATAATGTAAAAAGCTTCAAGCACAAGTCAAATGCACTTTCACTGCTTGAATGAGGTGAAAAAGTATGAATAAAAGTTGGATCTATGTTATTTTAACATGCTTATTTGAATTAGCATGGGTTTATGGATTTAATCAAGCACATAACTGGTGGCAGTGGGCCATTGTCATTCTGATTATTTTATCAGACTACCATATCCTTCCGAAAGCATGTGAACACCTCCCTACCGGAACTGTATATGCTGTTTTTTCTGGAGTCGGAACGATCGGAACCGCATTAATGGATATTTTCCTTTTCGGGGCAAGCTTTAGCGTCAGCAAGCTCATTTTTATGGCGATTATTATTATTGGCGTAATCGGATTAAACCTGGCAGATGACAAGCCTGAAGAAGATGTCTTGAAGGGGGCTGCTTAATTTGGGCTGGTTATTGGTCATCCTGGCAGGGACAGGGGAAATTATCGGAGCAGCCGGGCTAAAGTTATACAGCCAGCAGAAAACTTTGCGTAACGGAATCCTTTATATTGGCGGATTTGGATCTTCGTTAGTATTTTTATATAGGTCGTTCCATTATTTACAAGTAAGTATTGCTTATTCCGTTTGGATTGGTATAGGCACTGCCGGTGCGGTTTTAATTAATATGTTCCTTTTTGGCGAGTCAAAAAATAGCGGCCGAGTCATAAGTGTCATTTTAATTATCATTGGGGTCATTGGTTTAAGGATATTTGCGTAGATGGAGTTCATGCGGCCGGCTTAGTGAAAGTCCCAGTCAATTTTTTAATAGAATAGAGAGGTATCAGAAAGAGAGGCGCTGCTTGACTATTTGACCAACAGCCTCTTTTTTCTTTTGAGTAAATGCCTGGTTTATTCAAATAATTTGAATATTATGATAGGATGGGATGTGGGGATTAGGAATTGGAATGAATTTCATATGACGCGTCCTCCCCAAATGACAATTGTTTCACTATAACAGTCGTATTTTGAAAGGAGAGATTTCCATGCTGCAACGACCAAATCAAATTGAGTATCCTGAGTATTATCTTCCTTATGTTTCCTCCGTCCCAGAAGGAGATTTATTAACCATTCTTAAAGAAAACCTTGAAAAGGTAATCACCCTTTTTGATGGTATTTCTGAAGCCGATGAACATTTCCGCTATGAGCCCGGCAAATGGAGCATAAAAGAAGTTCTCAGCCATATAACCGATACGGAAAGAATTATGAGCTATCGCCTCCTTCGAATCGGCCGCGGTGACCAAACACCATTAGCCGGTTTTAACGAGGAAGTTTATGTAAAAGGATCCTTTGTGGAACAGCTTCCATTAAAAAATGTTCTGGACGACTTTATTGCCACACGAAAAGCCACCATCACATTAATCGAAAACATGCCCCAATCAGCCTGGGACAACAAAGGCTTCGCCAATAACACCGAAGTCACCACCCGCGCCGTCGCCTACATCATCGCCGGCCACGAAACACATCACCGCAACATCATCAACGAAAGATACCTAGCAAAATTGAAATAAGAGAGCCCTGTCAACGAAATGGTGCCCTTCGCGGTGTCACCATTGGGTATCACCCCATTGTGGTGTCACATTGTGGTGTCAATTGTGGTGTCAAATTGTGGTGTCAGGCACCAGTCGCGGACAATTGTCCGTCCTCGGTGGACATCATTTTATTATGAAACGAACTTTTGATTTCAAAGGGCAGGGTCTTCATTTTTTAAATAATTCTAGTTGCGAACGTACGTTCCTTATAATATAATCAGTTTATGGGTAATATTGGAGATGGGTTGTGTGAGTGTTTATTATTTCAGTATGGCCTGCTCTTTTTATCCATGAGAGTTTGTTTTATAAAATACAAGTACCCGAGGAGCTGTTGTTATGTCATTGAAATTGATCCCTTATTTTGTTATGGACGGTAATGCAAAGGAAGCTATTCATTTTTATGAAAGGGCTTTAGGTGCCCAGGTTCTTTTTAGCCAATCATTCGGTGAAATGCCAGAAAACCCTGAGTTTCCAATTCCAGCTGAGGCAAAAGATCGTATTTCTCACGCAACGATTAAAGTTGGCGAAACAGAACTAATGTTATCTGACACGTTCCCAGGCCAGCCGCATCAAAGCGGTAATCAAGTGACCATTTGTATTTCCACTGATGATGCGAACAAAGCAAAAGAAATGTTTAATGCGCTGTCAGATGGCGGTCAAGTAACAATGCCGCTGCAAGAGACTTTTTTTAGTCCTGCATATGGCAGTGTCATCGACAAGTTCGGAATTAATTTCCAAGTTTTCACTGACGGAAAACATTAAAATGTTAATATAAGAAAGTCAAACGGTCCTAAAAGGTTTTAGATTAAGGACCGTTTTTTTATGGACTATTCAATATAAACAACAATCCTATAGTTAGATTCGATAGTTTGCAATAAATTTTAAAAATTCCTTTTGTTTGGAGTGATTGTATTTCATGATGGAGTAAGTGTTAGCTTCCGGTAAATAGATTGATTGGCAATCTACTTCCAATAATCTTCCCTCTAATAATTCCCTTCTGACAGTTGATGTCGGCAAAAATGACACTCCTAACCCTTCCACTATAAAACGTTTTGTGATGTGAACCTGTGAAACCTTCATCATTCGGACGCTTGGGTATTTACTTTTTACAGCTCGAGTAAGGCTGTCCCAATATCCTGGATGATTATGGCTTAAAAGATAATTAGTTGTCAGTACTTCTTCCTCATCTAATGGAGGTGCGGATTCAGCATCCCTTCCGTCATGCGGAGCCACTAGGATTACTTTATCTTGATATAAAAGCTCACATATTAAATGGGGGTGGCTGCTGCTTAGACAGGAGAGCCCAATATCCACCTCTTCTTTTAATACTGCTTGTTCAATGTAGATGGATTCAATTATTTGTACCGAAATTTCAACTTCAGGATACTGCATTGTATAGCTTTTAAGAACAAACGGCAAAACCGTTTCTGCAATAAGAGGAGAAATGGCAATAGATAATTTTGACGAATAACCCTGGCTAAAGGAATTTAAGTCCTCTAGGCCGCTTTGATAAACCTCCAGCAATTTTCTGGCATGAATTAAATACCTTCTTCCAGCCTCCGTTAATTTTATTTTCTTCCCCTCCCGCTCAAACAATTGAACGCCTACCTCTGTTTCTAATTGTTTAATATGAACCGTTACCGTTGGTTGTGAAATATACAATAGCTCTGCCGTTCTGCGAAAATTTCCGCTTTCTGCTGCCGTAATAAACGTGTTAAGCCACTGAAAATCCATATTTCCCCCCCTTATTAAAATTATTAATCAATTACTTTTAAAACATTTAATTTTCTTAATTATATATATTTTATAAAATAATACTACTTAAAGAAAGGAGCGATTGATATGTTACAGAAAGGTTTGAAAGGGATTGTGGCCGCTGAAACATTGATTAGTCATATTGATGGTGAAAAGGGGGAACTGATTTACCGTGGATATGAAATCAGGGATTTAGCCAAAAACTATTCATTTGAAGAAGTAGCCTATCTTCTCTGGAATGGCAGTTTTCCTGACCCAGAACAGCTGGATTTCTTAAAAGAACAACTCAAACAAAATCGAGAGCTTCCAATATATATGGAAAAAATCCTCAACCTTCTTCCGCCGGAAATGGACTTGATGAGTGTCATTAGAACAGCTGTCTCTGCCGAAGCGGGCAATCGTGAATACGGCTGGAAACCAAACATTTCACAGGCTATTCGATTAACGGCCCTAACACCGACGATAATTGCCTATCGAACAAGACAATTAGAGGGAAAACAATATGTAGCGCCACGAAATGATCTAGACCATGTTAAAAATTATCTATACATGCTCTATGGCTCAATTCCTAATGCAGCCCATGTTGAAGCACTTGAAACCTATATGATATTAACGTTGGAACATGGGATGAATGCCTCTACCTTTGCGGCCAGAGTAACGGCTTCAACAGAATCAGACATAGTATCCGCTGCCACTTCAGCTATTGGCACGATGAAAGGACCATTGCACGGCGGCGCTCCTTCAGGAGTCATTGATCTTCTCAATGAAATTGCACTTGCAGGTGACGCGGAAAAAGTCATTCGTGAAAAGCTGGACCGTGGCGAAAAATTAATGGGTTTTGGACATAGGGTGTATAAAACACGTGACCCGAGGGCCATTTCCTTAAAAGAAAAATTACAGAAGCTTGTCGGCCAGGATGAATGGCTTGATTTGGCCATGTCTGTAGAAGAAACGGCCATAAAAGTTTTGGCAGAAATAAAACCAGGCCGCTCCTTATACTCAAACGTAGAATTTTATGCCGCAGCCATTATGAAAGCCATTAACATGGACCCAGCACTATTCACACCTACCTTCACCGCAAGCCGAATGGTCGGCTGGACCGCCCACATCCTTGAACAGTCCGAAAACAATACCATCTTCAGACCGCAATCCAAATTCATCGGAACATTCAAAACGGAGAAATAGTGTTTATAGTAAAATGGTGTCAGGCACCAAAAAGGTGCCTGACACCATTCATTGTCTTCATTAATCTCAGCCCATTTTGGTCCGTGATGCAGCCGGTTTGTATTTTCTCATAGGGCCATATTCCAGAACCTCTTGAAGGTAGAGGTTACCTTGCGGGCTTGTTTTTTTGAGCAACTCCATTAAGTATGTAATGTCATCCATTGCTCTATGTGTTTGATGATTGGTGATGTTGTGTGCTTCTAAAAGAGTAAGTAATTTGCCATTCGCAAAACCATATTGCTTCCAGGTAACATTTCTCATCGTACAGTACCAGTTCTTTTCATTAACCTCTGGGTACATATGAACAAGAAAACTGCGGTCAAAGGAGGCATTGTGTGCAAATACAGAATCAGCACGATGAAAATAAGTTCTGATCTTTTCATCATAGAAGTTTTTCCCCCGTACTGCTTCATAAGGAATTCCATGTACTCGAAAAGCTCTGCTATAATTTTGCCGTGCGGAATCAGACAAAGGTTCGCGCAAAAAGGCATCCTCATCTACTACTTCAATAATTTCCCCTGTTTCCGTGTGATATGAAAAAAGCTTTAAAGCTAGTTCAATGACTTCATCGGTGGTTGGCCCCAGGCCAGTTGTTTCTACGTCTAATAGAAGCCCTAATTTCTCCTGCTTCCGCACATGAATCATCCTCTTTAATCAATTTTCTTTATTATAACAAATCATTCAGAGACTCTACATCTCCCAAATATCACCAAACGAATATCAAAAATCCCTTCAACTTAGAAGCTGTAGGGATTTTCACCACTTATATTATATTTTTAGAAGGAACTTTTCGTTGATCCAGTTTTTTGACAAGTTCTTCTTCCACAATACCTTCTAAATAGGATAGAAGAGGACGGTGTAAGTCTGCACGATTTAAAGCTACTTCTATCATTGCCTTTATATATCCTATTTTTTCTCCAATATCATATCGTCTTCCTTCCAGTTCCAATGCATACAATTTTTCATTTTCGCATTGGAGACGCAGTGCATCTGTTAATTGCAATTCATTGCCAACGCCTTGTTCAATCATTTTTAAATACGAGAAGATGGATGGGTTTAGAATATAACGTCCCATAACAGCTATATTAGAAGGGGCAGTATCAATCGAAGGTTTTTCAACCAAATCCTTCACTGAATGTACTCGCCCAAATTTATTGCCCGGATCAATTATACCGTATTTAGATACATCTTCATTTGCGACTGCTTTTACGCCAATAATAGATTGGTTCGTGTTATGATATGCTTCTATCATTTGTTTTAATGCAGGTTGTTCTGATACCATAATATCGTCACCAAGCAGAACGGCAAATGGTTCATTGCCAATAAACTGTTCTGCACACAAAACCGCGTGGCCAAGTCCTTTTGGTTCTTTTTGACGAATATAATGAATGTTCGCCATCGAGGAAATTTGTTGTATTTCATTCAATACTTCTAGTTTTTGTTTTTCCTCCAACATTTGTTCTAATTCAATAGATTTATCAAAATGATCCTCAATCGATTTTTTATTTCGCCCTGTTATAAAAATAATACTTTCAATACCTGATGCAACTGCTTCTTCAACAATATACTGAACCGCTGGTTTATCCACAATTGGCAGCATTTCTTTCGGTTGTGCCTTTGTTGCCGGCAAAAAGCGTGTGCCTAATCCGCCAACTGGGATGACTGCTTTTTTAATTTTCATAACTAAAATCCTTCTTTCCTTCAATTTTTATTAAATTGCACTAACGACAGCTTTTTGATGTATGACTGCCGTTTCTTCATTATCTGTACATCATTTTCTTTTCATTTTTTTTCTGATATACATCTTGAACAATATAAAGTGGACGCTGCTTTGATTCATCATAAATTCGGCCGATATATTCACCCATTATGCCAAGAATAAATAAAATAATGCCATCAAAAAACAGCTGTATAACTATGAGAGATGACCAGCCTGTAATCGTACTATTCGTAAATAATCTTAAATATAGAACCACTAACAAATAGATAAACCCTATTCCAGATAAGGTGATGCCTGCATAACTGGCTAATTTTAATGGTTTATATGAAAAAGATGTAATTCCATCCATCGATAGTTTCAGCATTTTTTTGAGAGGGTATTTGGATTCACCCGCTAACCGTTCATCACGTTCATATTCAACAGCTGTTTGTTTAAAACCTACCCAGCTCACCAATCCACGAACAAATCGATTTTTTTCTTGAAGATTATTCATTTGATCACATACTTTGCGATCCAATAAACGGAAATCTCCCGTATCCAGTGGAATATCGATATCTGTCATTGAATGTAAGAATCGGTAAAACATTTTCGCTGTCTGCTTTTTAAAATAGGTTTCCCCTTTGCGTTTTGTCCGTTTGGCATACACAACATCGTATCCTTGCTTCCATTTTTCAATCATCTTTAAAATCAGCTCTGGAGGATCCTGCAAGTCCGCATCAATAACGACAACTGCTTTTCCTCTTGAATAGTCCATTCCTGCTGTAATGGCAATTTGATGGCCAAAATTCCGAGAAAAATTCAGCAAAATAACAGAAGGGTCTTTTTCGCTGTATTCGATTAATATATCAGCTGTTTTATCTCTGCTTCCATCATTCACAAATAGAAGCTCATAAGCTTCGCCCGTTGATCGCATGACTTCTGTTAAACGACGATATGTTTCATGAATCACTTCTTCTTCGTTGAATACAGGAATAACAATTGAATATTGAATGGATTGACTCATATTCCATTCCTCCTTTACCTAATTCAGTACATCACATAAAATTCGTGCAGCTTTGTAATAAAGTTAACAATCTTTCTGACCAAACCTGATCTCACGTTAGTTGATAAATATATTTTGCTACTGCAACCTGAATTGGACTTGAATAGAAGCTGAATGTTTCCTGAAAAATAAAAAGGAGAAGGAACCGCTTAAAAAAGCTGAGGTTTCTTCTCCCTTTTATCCTATAGATTGTGCATCGCAGCTAATTATTCCCGGCTAAGATCATTCCAATATACCAATACATACTTTAAAAAGATTAGGCTTCCGTACATTTCAATTTCATCCCATTTAGAAATGCCTTGATCGTTATGTTTAAACTTTCATCTATATCCAGCGACATCTTAAATCCGCCTCTCTGCTCCAGTGCAGCAAACCCATGTAAAATACTGCGCAGCCCTCTGACAGCATGTATGGCTTGATCTCCATTCAACTGAAAGGCTTGTAACACCCGAATCGTAAGGTCAACAATTTTCTTTCCAGCCTGTTGAACATCCAGATCTTCAGGTGCGGGCGCAAACAGCGCAGCTTCATAAATTCCTGGATGCTTCCGGGCGAACGCAATATATGCCTTGCTTAAGGATACTACCGCTTCGGTGCCTGACACCCCAATCACAGATTCGGTCAATTCTGTAGATAGCAACCCGAGTCCATAGATGGCTAATTGTTTTCGCAGTCCAGGAAGGCCATCGAAATGATTGTAGAGTGAGGGAGGGCGGATGTTCAGGTTTTTGGCCAAGTTTGCCAATGTGACTTCTTGTATCCCTTGTTGATCAGCTATACTTCCTGCAGCTTCTAATATGGTAGTTAATTCGAGTCCTATTTTGGGTCTTGGTGACATTGGATATACTCCTTATTTCAATTTGAGCTCTAAATGATCGATTGCTTGTTTCATAGCCGTTACAGGATTTTCAATCATATTTCCATGACCGACTGCAAGGAGTGCAGGCTCCATTTTAGCTAGCTTCTTAGCGCTATCTAATGCCGTTCTTTTACTCCATGTTCCAAAAGCAGGAAATGGGAACAATGGTTTTACATCACCAGCTACAGCCATTCCCCCTCTTACTTGGATGGCATCGCCAGCAATGACTGCATTTGTCCTTGTATCAAGGAACGACATGGATCCAGGCGTGTGTCCTGGTGTCTCGATTGCTTTTAGTGAACCAACCAGATCCCCTTCTTTTAATAACACATTTGCTCTGGTTTTCAAATTTTTGGGTACACCCCCTTTAATCGGCGTTTGCTCTTCGGAGGGATCCAGGGAACGATCTCCATTCATTAAACGATAATCCCTATGAGAGATATAAACTGGTACATGTGGTAAATGTTCTTTAATCCTATCCAATGCACCAACGTGATCATCATGAGCATGGGTCAAAATAATCTTGGTGATGGGCTTTCCAATCTTTTCCGCAGCCTGTAAAATGCCTTTCGCCGCAAAACTTAATGCTGCATCCAGCAACGTCAAACCTTCCTCTTCTTCAACAAGATAACAATTTACAGGAAAAAAATTTGGCATAAATGCCAGTTGATATAGATAACCGTTTTTTGTCACTCTCATATTTACCCAGCTCCCTTTAAACTAATATCGTTAGTTATATTTTAACTAATATAATTAGTTAAATCAATAACCAATTAAAAAATGGGCACCCGATAAGATTTTATGTTGGTTTCCACTATAGTTAACTACGTTCTTAAAAAATAGGCTATGTTAAAGAACATTGTTGATATATAAACACTATTGATTGGAGCGGGAGGTACGAAGACTCCTCGAAAATGCTAACGCATTTCCTTCGAGCGCGGGCGAATTCAAGGATGTCATTCATTGTCCTGCGGGAGCACGGGGCTGGGGAGCCCGTGAACCGCTCGTGCCTGGAGCGGAAATCAACAGCCCAATTTCAAAAATAAAAAAAGGCTGCCCTTGAGGGTTCATTTCCCCATTGAGCCAGCCCTTTCAACTTTTAATAAATGTTATCTTCTTCAAGATCATACTTATTTACGTACCAATTTGTGATCTGTGTGAGAATAGCATAGGCAAAAAAGAAATTCATTGCCCAAATGCTTACGAAGGGAGCGATTCCGTTAAATACAACCGTTCCCGACCCCTTAAGCGCTATGACAATCATCGACTCCACGACTATTAAAATAAATCCCAGGACACTCGCAATAACAGCTCTTACCATGCATTTCCCTCCTTCACGTTTATTCCCTATATTAACGAATAACTTTTCGAAAAGTCTGTAAACTTTCTTTAAACACCATTATATCGCAAAAATATAAAACGCAACATAATTTATTAAATTTTCCTTAAATTTAAACAATCCGTTTTTGACCCAAAAAAGAGCACCAATTAAATTAGCACTCTTTCTATCTTATATTCATCTTTACGGCTTCTTTGCAAAAGGCCCCTTTACTGGCTGACAGTTCTCAGGCATCATATGCCAAGCCATTCGTGGACATCCTATACCTATTTTACATTTCTTATATCCGCAAAAGGATATAGGACAATTTCGCCTTTACCTATGATGGCTGACTGTTTGATAAAACCTAATCCATTACGGCTATCCATACTTCTTAACCGATTATCACCCATTACAAAATAGCGGTCAGCCGGAAGAATAAGCGGGCCAAAATCTCCAGTTAACATGCTCCCCATTTCTTTTGCTGCTTTAAGATTTTCTGCTAAATATGGTTCCTTGCAAAGCTTCCCATTAATAAATAATTGATCATTTTTCATCTCAATTTTGTCACCGGGCAGGAACAATGTTAGTCATTGCTAAAATATAGTTATTACCATTTTTTGTGTAAAACTGTCGATATGATATGATAAATGCAAAAAGAGCAGGAAAGTAGTGGAAATTATGATGGAAGAAGTGAAAGTTCGCGGTTTAACCCTAAAGAATATTAAGGTTAATGAAGCAAGCGGTTATAACGGAATGGATATTCTTTTCACCATTCAAGATCAACAGTACAATTTTATGATTGCCAAAACAAATCCTATTATGCCTTTAAATATTCTGCATCGCTTTTCAGAAAAGAGCATTTGTCATGTATGCAACCGCACTATTTATCCTTATCCAGTAGGCAATCAGCCTTGTCTGGAGTTAAAAAAACTGGATAAACTGATTTTGGATAAACTTATAAAGTTTTTACCTGTTAAATAATCTTTCTCTAATGTGATTATAAGGAGGCCCCCACTTAAAATGAGGGCCTTTATCTTTAAGCCACTTTGATCATTTTCCCAAATGGCACGCGCGGCATAAAAGTGCCTGAGACCAGCCAAAACAGTTCAAAATCAACATTTTCCATTTCTTCTGGTAAAAAGCCAGTGACATCAGTGATATAAAACAACGTATCTATATTTTCTTCCTTTGCCCACTCCATTACTAATGTATAAGAAGATTTTCCGTGACTATGATATTGGATGGTGTTGCTTTTGATAGGAGTGATGCTTCTAATTTTGAAATCTGCTTGGACTAAGATAGTATCCGGCTTCACTTTTTCAAAAAGCGTAACAATGTTGTTAATGAGTGTAATTGGAGCTTCATTACTGGACGTATCTACCGCTAAGGCAACCTTTTTATCTTGACGTTCCTGAATCATCGAAAGCAGCTTTTTATGCCATTTCAACAGCATTTCCCCCTTGTATTTGAATGAGCAAGCTCTCTTATTTTAGCTTAGAGTAAAAACGTTTATGATTGGATAAAAATTGAATTTACTCTTAAAAAATGAATATGGTTTTGGAGGTCGATCCCATACCAATCCCACCATTTTAAAAATCATAAAGGTGCCTGACACCACTTGGTGTCAGGCACTTTTTTCCTTATATACATTTTGGTTATGCAGCATTTTCATCCATATTTTTGTCTAGTTTATGCCCTTCCCATTCGGTCATAACGATGGCAGCTAAGGAGTTTCCGACGATGTTGACACATGTACGGGCCATGTCAAGAATTCGGTCAATTCCTGCAATAAAGGCAAGTCCTTCGACTGGAATTCCGACGCTTCCCAGTGTAGCGAGGAGTACGACGAACGATACTCCTGGTACTCCGGCAATTCCTTTTGAGGTGACCATTAATACAAGAACTAGTGTGATTTGATGGCCAATACTCAAATGAATTCCATACATCTGGGCGATAAATAAAGCAGCAATAGCTTGGTATAATGTTGAACCATCAAGGTTAAAGGAATATCCTGTTGGGATAACAAATGATGTTATGGCCCTTGGGCAGCCGATCTTCTCCATTTTTTCCATTATTTTCGGTAAAACGGTTTCTGAGCTTGCTGTCGAATAGCCTAATAATAACTCGTCCTTTAAATACTTTAAAATCTTAAAGATATTAAAGCCGACCAACTTGGCTACGATTCCCAGAACCACAATGATGAAGAAAGCCATTGCTCCATATACTACGATTACCAGCTTTCCAAGCGGAATTAAAGATGATAATCCAAATTTAGAAACAGTAACACCGATTAAAGCAAACACGCCAAGTGGAGCAACCTTCATAACTTGGTTCGTAACGTAAAACATCGCTTCAGATGTCCCTTTAAAGAAGTTAATAATTGGTGTGCCTTTTTCACCAATGGCGGCTACTCCAAGCCCGAACATAACAGAAAAGAAAATAATAGCCAGCATGTCGCCATTTGCTAATGATTGGATAATATTTGTAGGAACAATATTGACAAAGGTATCAACCATCGAATGCGATTCAGTAGTTTTAGCGGTCTCCACATAAGCATTAATATCAGTTTTCGTCAGATGAGCGCGATCAACGCCTGAACCCGGATGAAATAAGTTTGCAGCGAGCAGACCGACGAGGATGGCAATAGTTGTAATGATTTCGAAATAGATGATGGTTTTCCCACCGAGTTTACCTAATGCTTTTATATCACCAACACCGGCGACCCCGACAATAATACAGGAGATAACAATTGGCACTACAATCATTTTAATTAAGCGGATAAAAATATTTCCAATTGGCTGAAGGTAATCGGCTAAATGAGGATTGCCATAAAATATGGCTCCGACAATTATACCGAGCGCCAATCCAATGAAAATCTGCCAAGCTAAACTAATTCTTTTCATTTGCACCTCTCCTTACCATAGAATTGAAAAAGCAACAATTGATGCCTAACATTTTTTAATCATTTTCTAATATAATTCTAATTCCAAATAATACTGTACACAATAGTGAATTAAACCCATCAGAATCAAGTAAAGTATGCATCAAAAGTTACATGTCTTTTTTCCTCTTATTATTTTGTTATTTTTCACCACAAAAAAACTATTTCTCCCTATAAAATAAAAAGCATGGCCAATTTGATCTGACCATGCCTTCTTAAAAAGGTTTTAAAATCATGAGTGTAATAATAATGATAAAGATTAAATTTTCAAAGTTTTCACAGCGGAAAAGGATTCTTGAAAGCCGGTAATATTCCTGAGGAATCTCTTCTCCTTTATGGGTGTCCAGCAGAGCTTTAACAGGCTTCGATGCTGGCGATAAAACAAGCGGCCCAATCGCAAGCGCTGTCAGAAAGAGGAAAAGACTTGTGACATACCAACCCATATGAAACAAGGCAGTATTCAGGAAACCCATGGTCAAGCCGGTAATCAGTAAAAGCAAGCCGCCAACCATAACAAAAATATGCAGCTTATTCCTAATTTTATAGGAATGTCTTAATTCCGCCATCGTATTCCCCGATTTAACAACAGTGGTTAAAATAAACCCTGGCCCCATCCCAATAATGGCAGAGAAAATATGTATAAAAACAACAGCTCTATAGAAAGACATCTTGCATGTACCCTCCATTCTCTACAAAATCATTTTAACACAAAGCATTAGTAATATTACCTATTTTAATACTGCTTGCATTTAAAATGGTGCCTGACACCATTCGCCAAAATAACAGAAATGAAGGAGCCTGGATATCCAAGCTCCTTCATTATTATCTTTAAACTTCTTCACTCTTTTTCAAAACAGCTTCATTTCCTCCTTTAAATAGCGGTGCAAGGAAGATTGCACCGATTATAAACAGGAATGCTGAAGCTTCATATATCGTTAGCAATGAAAAAGTCTGCTTTAGCCAGCCGCTTGCTGTCATCGTGATGACCATTGTTCCCATAAACAATGGATTAAGTATTCCATTAACGCGGCCAATAAAGGCTGCCTCTGTGTTTTTTAGAATCATGGTGTTGATCCCAATTTGAATACACGGCATAAACAGCCCGCTGAAAAATTGCGCGACTAACGTCAGCCAGAATAGCTCAGAAAAGCCTAATACAAAAAAGCCAATCGCGCTGACCGTCATTCCAAGAGCCAGCAATATTTGCGGCGGTGCTTTTTTAGACACTCCAACAGTCAGGGCTCCGCCTAAAATCATTCCAATACCAAATGCCGCCATCAGCCATTGCAGGTACTCCTTCGGCAACCCCAGCTGTTCGGTAACTAGAAAAACACCCAGTGGCTGTGTAAGACCGATTCCAAAGCCTGCTGCAGCAAAACATCCGCCAAGCAAAACGAGGGAGCGGCTATGCAATACATAGCTAAACCCAGCCTTCATTTCTTGAATGATACTTGTATCAGCAGTATCTTCCTCCAATTCATAGTCGGGAGGAAGCCTAAAAAGGATGCCAGCTGATAATAGAAAGGCAACTCCCATAATTGCAATGGCTGCGCGAATTCCATAATGTTGATATACAAACGTTCCAAGAACAGGACCAAGAATCATAAACAAAGCAAAAATGGTTTGGTAGATCGACATCCCCATCTGAATCATCTCTTCATTTACATGGAGCTTGAACAGCTTCATCCCCGAAGGCTGCGAAAACTGAGAAAGAATGGAAGAAACCAGTGTTGCAAAGAATATCGCCTTCCAGCTCCCAAACCAAAGTGCAAGCAAGACCACAAAAATGGAGACTGCACTCAAGAAATCACACCAAATCATCGTTCGCTTCGGTTTCCAACGATCAGCAAATGTTCCGCCAATAAAGGAAAAAAGAAAAATTGGCGCAAACTCAGCTACCGAAATAAGTGAAACGGCAACCGGATTTTCCTTTGTTTTTTCTACTACAAATAGCAAAATTGAGTAATTCCTCACCCAGATCCCGATTTGCAGGAATAATGTAGAAAGCAAAATCGTTTGAACCACCCGATTACGGAGCAACGCCCCCATCGTCATTTCCGAATTTGTTTTTTCCATAAAATAACCTCCTTATCCGGCAGCTGGACAGGAGGTATTAAGGCACATAAAAGGACAGTACAACAGTAACATTGTCCTCTATATAAAAAAGCCCATACCAATCCTATCCAGAAATTTGTTCGTTTTATACGAATTGTTTCTAAAATAGGATTAGTAAATCATTGGCTTTAAGGTCACCCTTCCGTTATTGGTAGTTATATCTTACTTGATTTAATTATTAATTTCAAGGAGAAATTGTAATTAAGTGGAAATTTTCCCTTGGAATTAACTCCTCAATGGAACCAATGAACTCTACCAGCCCCCTCCCCTTTCGATATATAAATTTGCCAGATCGGCTTGCCCGCCAATTTAAAGAGTTCCAGCGGCAGTCTTGCTTTAAAAAAGTAGATATCTGTTGATAGATTCTTGTGGAATTATTGGAAAAAAGGGTACAAACCTAGAGCTCGTCTATTCATCCGTACATATAGATATAGTACAACCTGACAAGAGGGATAGATGGAAGGGAGGGATAGGAGCGGAATTACTGAATGATGCAGAGGAGGACATGTCATCTCATGGCACCATGAAACACTAGCAAGAAAGAAAGGAGCAAAATATGTTTTTTCAACCTATGGTATGGGTCACCATTTTATCATTTGTGGTGACACTCATCCTGATTCTATGGCGGCCTCGGGGTATAAATGAGGCAATTCCAGCAACAGTCGGAGCCATATTTGTTTTACTCAGCGGCAGTGTCTCCCTTAAAGATCTCGGAGTCATTACAGAAACTATTAGTGGAGCTGCGATTACCATTATAGCGACCATTGTGATGGCTATTGTTTTGGAAAGTTTCGGCTTTTTCCACTGGGCGGCCGAGAAGCTCGCAGCCAAAGCAAAAGGATCTGGAATACGTCTATTCTGGTACGTTAATCTTTTGTGCTTTTTAATGACGCTTTTTTTTAATAATGACGGAAGTATACTCATAACCACTCCGATACTTGTCATGCTTCTAAACAATATGGGATTAAAAAATCATCAAAAAATCCCCTATCTTTTGTCTGGGGGCCTAATTGCCACAGCTTCAAGTGCTCCGATTGGCGTTAGTAATATCGTTAATCTCATTGCCTTAAAAATCGTTCACATGAGCCTGTACATGCACACTGCTATGATGTTTGTACCGGCAACTCTCGGACTATTGTTCCTGGTAGGACTCTTGTTCTTAAGATTTTACAAGGTTCTTCCGAAAACAGTTCCTGCAAACGTATCCGGCTTAACTCTCCCAACCTACCATCCACTTAAGAAAGAACCATTATACGTTTCTGATCATCAACGATCCCGTTTTATGCGTAATGTATTGTTGTTTGTTTTTGCAGTCCGTATCAGTCTTTTTGTCGCTTCATTTCTTGCCATTCCAGTCTCTTTGATGGCTGTAATCGGTTCTTTGGTACTTTTAGCCTGGAGATGGTGGTATTTAAAAATTCCCCCTACCGACATGCTAAAGAAAACACCTTGGTATATTCTTGTGTTTGCATTCAGTATGTATGTCATTATTTACGGCTTGAATAACATTGGATTAACTGATTGGCTCATTGGTTTTATGCGTCCACTTGTTTCGGGCAGCCTCCATCATGCCAGCATTATGATGGGCGTTCTCTTATCAGTCCTTTCTAATATATTCAATAACCATCCGGCCCTAATGGTCGGAACATTGACATTGACCCATATGGGTCTGGATCCGGTTACTTTGAAAGTAGCTTACCTAGCAAACGTAATTGGAAGTGATATGGGCTCATTACTTCTGCCAATGGGAACACTGGCAACATTAATGTGGATGCATATTATTAGAAAGGGAAAAGTTCGAATTACTTGGTTTGAATATTTGAAAATCACCATTATTGTCATACCTCCAACCGTATTATTCACATTAGTCATTTTGTCGCATTGGGTTACATGGCTCTTTGGAGGAGTACTGCACTAAGGATCGAAAACGGAAAAAGGAGAGCAAGAATGAGTCCATTTGTTGATTTAATTGGTAAAAATATTGAGATTGAGCTTTCAGGAGGGAACATTTATCGAGGGATATTAATTGATTCCGGATTAGATATTCTTGTACTATATGCAGGTAAAATTAGATCCTTTCTTTATTTGCCTCTCATTCATATCCAGAAGTTAAGGGAGGTTCAATTTGAAGAGGACGAATTTTACGAACCGCCAGTGGAAAAACCACTCGAAAACGATTCCCATGCAATTTCATTCCGCAACATTTTAACAAACGCCAAGGGCCGGTTCCTCGAAGTTTATGTGACCGGCAATCAAACCATTCACGGCTATTTGACAAGTATTATGAACGATTATTTCGTCTTTTACTCCCCGATCTATAAAACCTTGTTTATTTCAATGGAACATGTGAAATGGCTGGCGCCCTATCCGGAGGATGCAACTCCTTATTCCCTAAGTACTGAGAAACTGTCAGCCCATCCCATTTCAATACCTCTGGCAAGAAGCTTTACTGAACAGTGCCAAAAAATCACGGGACAATTAATCGTGATCGACGGCGGAGATAAAAGTGAAAAAATAGGTCTGCTGCAAAAGGTGCAAAACAATATGATTGTCTTAATCACAGCCGAAAGAGAACCCATTCACCGAAATATCACCCATATCAAAACCATCCACCTTCCATAAAAATTACCCATCCACACCGGCACACTTGCAACACACCCACCCCATATAAGAGGTGAACGAAAAAAAACAAAAAACACAAAAAAATAACCCACCAAGCTCAACTCGCTAAGATGGATTACACCCACACAAACAAATATCAACTGACCGTGGCACCCACCCACGGTCTCCTTTTCCCCCTGCCCTACTCATACAATATGAAAAAAGTAAAAAAATGGTGTCATTTTGGTGTCAGGCACCGTTCGTGGACAAAAATGCATTTTTGTCCGTTTGGGGTGGACATTTTTTATTATTTTTTGGTAAGAGGATTGTCGGATATGTTATTAGTCCTGTCGAAGGGTAGGATAAAATAAGTCTTAAGTAATAGGGTTAAATTAAAAAAATTGTAAAAATTTCGCATAGAATATTTTTCTCTAGCATATATAATAAAGAAAATATTATTTTAGGGGTGGTCTTTGTGAAGAAAAATGCGCATGTGTTTTATAATGGTAAGAAATATGTCATCATCTATATGTACTCTTCAGGCTACTGTGAAATAAGAGCAGAAGATAAACTGCATAAAGTTGAATTGGTTCATTTATCAGAAATTACAATGGCAAGTTAAAATCACATTCCATTACATTTTTCTTTTATTTTGTAAGGGATTTCATGTTTTTTCGCACTTATCCCATGAATATTCAATTCCGGTAAGGTTACACTATGGGACAGGCTAACGGCTTTAAACAGCAGCAAAACATTTTAAACTGCACTGTTTAAGGCTGGATTTTTTGCTGGAGAAAAAACATGGTGGTGTTAGGATGTCCGATATGTTGGAGCCAATTGAGTATGAAACTGGAACAGCGATCCAAACCTTTAATATTATTGAAACAAACGTGAATGCTGAGGGCTATGAAGTACTTTTGAATATTGACTTGGACAGCGGATATGAGTTGGAGGGGGTACGGCTGAAACTCAGCTTCGAAGATCTTGCTGCATATGAAACAAATGATATACAGGAAGGCGTAAAATATGCGCTAGGGTTTTTCAATGAGTTATGGAAAGACTAATAATAAAATTTTCGCTCACAATAGCCCCTTTTTTGCGGTAACAGATGAAAAATGGTATTGATTCCTAATTATGAGGGTTTTTCCTTTTCAGAGAAATCTTAGGAGGGCAAAGCATTGAAAGAGGTTAATAAGGACAAACAAATGGATCTGATGCAACAAACTCGCAATCAAAGCCAAGCAGAGAAAACATTAAAAAGTGGGAAAAATGATACACCTAACATTATAAAGGACGAAGATAGAGCATGGGAAGATGACCGCCTTTAATGGTTGGCATCTTCCTTTTTTAGTTCTCTAGGGAAATTTATTTATTTCAAAATAACCAAAATATTGTATTTATTTCTTCTCCTTTATACCGTATGATTGGGATATACTGTAAAAGGCTTGGTGATTTAGTTTGAGCAATTTCCTGACGAAATTAGGGTATGAAAAGAACGCAAAATTGCTATTTTTAAATAAACGGACTTGTGGAATCTGGTTAATTTGGGTGTCTCTCGTCATTTTATTAAGTACCATTTTTGGCGGTGAACAAAAAATTCATCAGGGCATCTTTTATGTTGGTTATTTCGCAGGATTATTTATAACAGTTGGCAATAAAGCTTTGATACGGAAATTTTCATATGGCTCTCCGTCAAAGTTTCAAAAGAAAATGTCCATCTTTTCGATCATTTTTATGTTTGTACTATTAGTCTTAATCGGCGGACCCTATTTTGGCGTACATAATTATCGAATGATTTGGCTTGGAGCTTTCTTGGCTATAGGGCTGCATTTCTTTCCATTTGCGGTTGTACATGGAAAATCAATGATAGCTCTGGGGATGTTGGCCTCAATAAATGCATTAATCGGCATACTAAACTCAAGTATACCGTTTTACGTTATCGCCTATATCGATGTGATCTTAAAAGCCATATTCGGTTTTATCCTGTTATTTTCAAAAAATCCATTACAAACAACCAGCCGTATACAAATGTAAGCGAGATCCATTTCTAAATATGACATGAAAAAAGCACAGGAATTCCTGTGCTTTCCTTATTTCCAGCAATATGGCTCTATTAGCTTAAAATTCATAAATGCTTTTATTCATTTTTCATCAAGAGTTCTTTATACATTATATTTTGGGCTAATCGCTATCCTATCTTTTCCATCCTGTTCATTTGAAGTGACGGATAACACTATTGAGCCATACCGTCAGTTTTAAAACGCCATTTTTTAATATTTTCGGATCATCAACAGTATCGCAGCAGTTTTCTAAAAGCCAGAAAAACAAAAGGAGCTCTCACTAACGGAGAACTCCTTTCCTTTATTCATTCGGTCCAAACACCCGATTGCTGATATCAGGGATTTCTCGTTTCGCCAGTCTTTTTTCAAGCGTTTCCTTTAATCCAGGTGCTAGTAAAACGCAGTCAGCGAGTTCACGCATTGCGGCGAAATCCTGCTTACCTCCATGCAGCACCTCATTACATTTTAGAATCGTCCATTGAGGGTAAGGTCTGTCAATTAACGAAAATGTCTGGCCTTCTTCCACGAACCCTTCCTTTAACACTCGAAAATACCAGCCGGTTCTGCCTGTATTTTGCAATAAAATCGCTAGCGTTTTAATTTTAAAGCGACGGGCAGGCTTCCAACATGGCTGCCTTGGCTGTGAAACTTGAACAATCGCATCACCTATTTGATAGGTATCCCCAATAGCGACCGTATCCTCCCAAATCTGCTCCATAAGGAAATTCTCACCCATACCGCCTTGTGTAATTTGTGAAAAGCCATGTTCCTTATGCCAATATGTATAATGGCCGATCGAATATGCAAAAACGGCTTTTTCAGGACCCCCATGATGCTCCGTATCCTCGACCCCGTCCCCATTAAGACCTGTTTTACTTACCCAGACAGGCCCTTGGATAGGCTCTTTGAAAATGGCACTAGTCCATTCACGATCCATCGGATGGTCTGCATCTTTTTCTCCCACTCTTTTTGGCAGGCCTACAAAAACCTTTTCAAGCAAAATACTCATATATTTTACCTCCACCTATTTTCCATTTTTAAAATTCAACATGGACTCGGAAAACCCTTTAATTATTTCACATGATGGGTGAATAATATTTCAGAAATGTTATAAAATACAAAGGGTAAAAAAGACGGATCAAATCAACATCTCGATCATTTTTTGCGATGGTCCCACTGCGGTTTCATCACAATTGGTAAACACCCCCTACACATTTCTCCTATTTTCCTTGATATAATAAGGAGAATCAAGGAGTGGCATTTATGAAGTTTATAAGAAATTTATTTATCTGTTTGCTAATTATTGGCCTTGGCATTTCCTTATGGTTGTATTATCCCAAATTTGAAATGGAACAAATGAAGAAACATGCAGCTGAAGTCAGTCATGATGCTTCAAACGTTTCATATCTCAATTATTTTCGGAATGCTAAAAAGAAGAAAATCATTCATTTGGCAATTGGCGATTCGGTTATCCACGGCGTGGGTGCCAGCCAGCATGATAATCTTGTTTCGCAGTTTTCTAACAAACTAGCCGAGCAAATTCACAAAAAAATTCAATTCCAAAATGAAGGAATTAATGGTATTACAAGCAGTGAATTAAAGGCACTAGTGCAATCGGGCCGATTTGACGCTGAAATAAAGAAAGCCGATATTGTCACAATTAATGTTGGCGGAAATGATGTTCTCCGGATGGCTAAGAGGCAAAGTTTTCAAAACGTATTCCAAACCTTTAATCAATTACAATCCACGTTTTCAAAAAATTTGTCTTACATTACCTCCAGAATTAAAGAACTAAACCCAAACGCTACCATTGTCTTTCTAGAATTATATAATCCACTTTCCCCTGACAACCACGTATACCAATTGGCAGACCAGCTGTTGCCAAAATGGAATTTAAAAATTTATGAGGTTGCAGATCAATTCCCATTATCCATTGTGGTTGAAACAACGAAAGTGATTAATGGAGAAAAGCGGCAAAATCTCTCACCAGATGGAGTACACCCTAACTCGGCTGGATACACGGCGATTTCTGAGCAAATGATTTATCAATTTAAGCACCAATATCGAAAACAATCTGTGTAAATGAAAATGGCATGACGTTTCATGCCATTTTTTATACTCTACTCTAAGTCTTATCCGTACATAGCACCAATAAGCCGAAGATCCTAATCGAACCGAACCACCTGCGGAAGATCACTTCTTAGTCTGAAAACCCTGACCATGTTCAACAGACCCCGTAGATTAAGAAGTACTTGAAGAATTGCTGGCTGCAGCTGCGGCCATACTTGCGGTCATTGCTGCTTGCTGCGCTTGAATTAGCGCTTCAATTGAGGTATTCAAACCTGTTTTTGCTGCTTCATTCATAGAATTTAATGGATTCATGAGTAAAACAACACTTATCATAAAATTGACATCTTTATTCCATTTAAAGTTCTTGTCTGCATTCAAATCATCATTGATCACACGAAGGGATTCGATGTTTCTTTCTATATCTTTTAAAAAGCTGAGCATCCCTATGTAAGGATAATAACTACTATTCGCTTTAAGCTTTGCTTCTTTCAGGAGATTTCTTATCTGAAGACATTTTTCCGCTTTCTCCTCTGGATTGTTGAAACGATCCAAAGCCAAAATGTGACTTAAGAATTGCAAATTATTCCCTATAGAAAAACCTTTTTGTTGAAGGGCCTTGTAGTGCTCCTCAACCCTAATGATTATTTGTTCTGGATCTGATTCTTGCTGTGCCAGGATGGCTGCCAAAGGATAATCATCAGAGCCCGTAAGGAAAAAATGATTCTTTCTCATCTGCCTATAAATATCAAAAGTCCTTTGTACCATATAATTGATTTGCTCTGAACTCACATTTATTAGTGATCCAGCAGAAATATATGTATAAACACTGCGTCCAAAGCCTTTCTCTATCAACTTTTCATAAATCATCATAAAACGATGAAATCCCTCTTTTGCATCTGAAGTCGATGTATCAAGAGTTGCCGCTGTCGTAAAACGCTGGGCAGATTTTAATGAAGAAAAGAATCCTGCATTTTCCTTTATATAATCGGCAATATCCAAGTAAGCCTTTAAACTGAAGTCCTTGGAATTTGTGGCGTACATCGCTGCGATTAACATGAGAAAGCGTTTATCAGCTTTCCACTTTAAAACCGAATACAATTGTGAATAGATATCCTGATAAATACTTAAACTTTCCTTTAAGGTTCGCTTTTGCATTTGCAGCTCCTCACCTTTTCTCTTTTTATATCTTATATACGAAAAAAGGACAAAATGGTTTCATTTTCCATAAGTATGTTTGAATCCTAGCTTGCAAATGACGGGACTGCCACTTAAAATGGTATGCCGCTAGGCCATTTTACATAAGATAACAGATGAGTAGCATCATTCTGCTGGAATGCTTTGCTTATTAAGATTAAAATTAAAATAACAGGTCTTGAACTAGGAGGGAATTAATGTTCTTATCCTTTCCCATTTTGGCTGCTCTTTTAGCTATGCTGATAGCTCAGTTTGTCAAAATACCCATTCACTTTTTAACAACAAGGGAATTAAAATGGAATCTTATGTTTAGCACAGGAGGAATGCCCAGCTCACATACGGCAACCATTATTTCCTTAACAACTGCAATCGGATTGACCTCCGGAGTTTTTTCCGATGATTTTGCAATTTGTATAGTCGTATCTGCCATTGTCATGCACGATGCAACTGGAGTAAGAAGACATGCGGGGTACCACGCTGAGGTTTTGAATAAACTGATAATAAATTTCAATAATCTTGTTGAAACCTTAAAAGACCCGAACGTAAAGAAAACCGAATCCCGTGCAAAATTAAAAGAGTTATTAGGCCATCAGCCTACTGAAGTGTTTTTTGGAGCCATTACAGGAATCATTGTCGGGTATTTAACATATTTGTTTTATCCCTTTTGAAAGGTGCCTGACACCGAACTGGTGTCAGGCACCTTTTTCCCTGGCTATGGAATAACTTGAAACGGCCGCATCATGACATAGTCTTCGTGCTCCAATATATGACAGTGCCATACATATAACCCGGTATAGGGGCCAAATTTCATGATGATTCTTGTTACTTGCTGGGCGTAAGCGATGACGGTATCCTTTCGCCCTCTCTCCTGTGGTTCTGGCGAAATGGCTGGCCCAGTATATTCGAGTATCCCCTCTTTTTTATACTTCTCCACATTAAATGTTCGGCGGTCAATAAGCTGCAAATCAACTAAATGAAGATGAATGGGATGGGCTTCTGGTGTCAAGTTAAGCAAATACCAGACCTCCGTTTGCCCAACCTTAGGATTTTCAGTGATGGGCGCATCCCAATCTTTATTATCTAGCAGCATCAGTTCCCTGCCGTATGAATCGGTTTTATCTATTAACGACAGAAACCTAAATGTAGAGGCTGCTTGCACGCTCCTCTTTGGAAATGGCACCATAAAAGATGGGATTACACTGGTATCTATACCTGAAAGCGGAAGAATCACACGAAATTCCATCACATCCCCAACCGTAGCGGCATCAGCCAGAAGACCATCCGGAAATGGATATGGTGCATCATTTGTCATGACAATCCTTTTTCCCTCAAGATTAGTGAAGTCAATAATGACCTCTGCCCGTTCCGCAGGTGCAAGAACAATTTCTTTCACACCAATTGGTTTTTCCATTAATCCGCCATCCGTGCCAATCTGGTAAAAATACTGCCCAGAATCAAGTTTCAGGCGATAAAAACGGGTATTAGAGCCATTCAACATTCGAAAGCGGTATTTCCTTGGCTCCACATTAAAAAAAGGCCACACCTTTCCGTTTACAAGGATCGTATTCCCTAAGAAAGCAGAAACCACAGAGGTTTCTAATCCTGGAACCGGCTTTTTCGGTTGTTTTGGATAAAAAAGTGACCCGTCCTCGTTAAACGATTTATCCTGTATAATCAGGGGGATATCGAATCGACCTTGTGGAAAATTCAACTCACGTTCCCGCTGGTCTCTTATCAGATAAAAGCCGGCCAATCCCGCATATACATTGAGCCTGGTAATGCCAAGCGTATGGTCGTGATACCATAGAGTGCATGCCGACATGAAATTATCATAGCGGTAGATTTCCTTTGAAAAGTGAGGACCCACTTGTGCATTTCCCTTTGTAAACCATGCTTCAGGATAACCGTCACTTTCCGCTTCCACACTAGCACCGTGAAGATGAATAACTGTCCTCACTTCCGGAACATTCACATGAGCCCCATGAACTGTATGATCAATCGGCAGTAAATGCTTCATCGGCAGATCATTGATCCATTTCACAAAAACCCTCTCTCCTGACAACACCTCAATAGTCGGGCCGGGGTAACTTCCTTCAAAACCCCAAACCGTTGATTCAGGCAAATCACGATGGAGGGATTGTTTAAACTCAGTCATATGCATTTCATAATAGGTATAAGAAGAATCTTTATGCCGCGGCTTTAAAACAGGGGGAATGGGCAATTCATCGACAAACTTAGTGAGAATATCAATCCGTCCTTTCTCAAACGAATAGTTAACAACACTTTATGATCGAAATTTGATATGTATCACTATTCTTGATTTGCTGCTAAATAAACCTATAAAAAAACCCGTCAGTTGACGAGTCTTTTTCGAAGAATGGAATTGATTATTTTTTGGATTTTAACGGGAATGTCACAAAAACCTGAGTTCCTTCACCTTCATTGCTCAGAATGCGAATTTTTCCGGAATGGGAGTGAATGATCCATTTTGCGATCGAAAGCCCCAAACCGGAACCTTCCGTATGGCGGGTTCTCGATTTATCACCACGATAATATCGATCAAAAATATAAGGGAGATCTTCCTTTGAGATGCCAATTCCCGTATCGGAAATCTCGATGAAAGCGCGGGAATTTCTAACTCCGCTCTTTATGGAAATCGCCCCATTTTCCTTTGTATATTTAAGGGCATTATCTAATAAGATGACAACTAATTGTTTTAGCCGTTCCTTATCCCCCATCAGCTTAATCGGCTGAATGTCAGCCGTTAAATGGATATTTTTGACCATCGCCAGCATCTGAAAGTCCTTCGCTAATGGATGAAGAATCTCATCTAATTGGACAGACTCCTGGACGAACTGCAGTTGATTGGAATCAGAACGGGCTAGAGTTAATAAGTCGGCGACCATTTTGGACAAATATTTAATTTCCTGGATTACCTGGTGGATCGTCTCACTTTCCTGTTCAATATTATGATCGGGATGCCGAAATAAATGCTCCAGATTCAGCTTCATAACGGAGAGCGGAGTTCGCAATTCATGCGAAGCATCTGCGACAAATTGTTGCTGTTTTTCCCAAGAATGCTTGATGGGTATTAATGATTTATTCGCAAGGTAGATGCCAGCCAATATGGCGATGAACACACTAAGTAACGAACCAAATCCGATTACCATCAACAAATGCGATAGCATTTCATTTTCACGCTTTAGATTATATACAATCTGGATATTTTGTACTGGTGCATAATTTTTGTGAGTGGAGACAGATAGATTAATGAAATGATAAGACTCCGCTCCGATCTTTATTGATTGTAACCCTTCCTTGTTTACTAAGTGAACAAAACGATCTGTATCGGATTTGGAAATAGATTTATTAGGAAGCTCCTTGTACAACTTATGCCCTTTCTTCCAAAGAATATAGACAAGTCGTTGGTTTTCTTCTTTCTCAGGGTTTAGCTCTGTGCTAAGCTTATCCCTTTCACTGAGCAGATGATTTTTCTTTTCTACGATCGTCTGGTCAGCTTGGCTGTACAAACTATAATGTGTATACACATAAATCATCGCTCCAAAAAGATTTTGAAGGATAAAAAAAACAAGTGCATTGAGGGCCACAAGCCGGAGTTTCGTTTTTCTAAACATAGCCTCTGTCTACTCCTTTAACATATAGCCCACTCCGCGGACAGTTCGAATTAGCCTGTCATAGTCAAAAGGCGCCAGTTTTTTCCGTAAATAATGGATATAAAGATCAACGATTGCATCGGTTGTTTCCGATTCAATTCCCCATACTCTTTCAAAAATCTGATCCCGTGTGATAATTTGCTCCTTATTTTGAATTAAATAATAAAGCAATTCATATTCTTTTATGGTTAATTTTAATACATGGTCATTGAGGTACCCTTCGTGCCTATTGGTGTCTAGAAGAAGCGGACCATAGGAAATTTTGCCCTCCAGGCCGATTTTTCCTGACCTGCGCAGCAATGACCGGACTCTTGCCAAAAACTCCTCTGTAGCAAATGGCTTCACAATATAATCATCCGCGCCCAAATCCAGACCTTTCACTCGGTCCTCGACCCGATCCTTTGCTGTAAGAAACAATGTCGGCGTTTGGCAGCCTTCACTTCTTAACTTTCTCATCAAAGAAAACCCATCCATCTTCGGGAGCATAATATCAAGCGTGATTAAATCGTACTCCCCCGTTGAAGCTAAAAAATAACCCTCTTCGCCATTTTCCGCCTGTTCCACTTCGTACTGTTCTTCCTCCAAGATGGTTGAAATGATTCTTCTTAACGGTACGTCATCTTCTACAACTAATACACGCATGGTCTTTTCGCCACTCTTTTCGAAAAAAGTATTTGTTTCCTTAATTGAAATTTTCACAAAAGTTGGTGTAGATTGCAAATCTATTTGCCATAAGCTCTTTGTGCCGTCTTTATCCGCTGCTGTTTCAGTTCTGCCGTTTTCGAAGTGGAACGTTTATTCCAGTAACTATATAGGTTTCCGAACATAAGCCCAATAAATAAATAGGTTAATCCCCCAAAAATAGCATAAACTATGCTTCCTGCAATCGCCGTAATAAAACCAAATATGACTTGATTCTTATATTTGGCAGGAGAAGTCGGCGGATCCGTGAGCATAAATAAACCAAAAAACAGGGCGGCATTGATAAATGGCGACCTAAGTGCATCCGCTGCATCTCCAACATGGAAATACCCCATTAGGAATAGTATGACAAAAAAGGTTCCCAAAAAGGAAAAAACTTGCGGAAATTTATTAATCCGTTCCGTTACAATGTAACCGCCTATGATTAATAAGACCATCAGCCATGCTGGCAGGTCTCCAAATGCCCCCCACCAGCTCTGTTCTGATCGAAATAGAAAGATGGATATAAGCAGACCGACTGCTGCTGGATTAAAAATCGGTTTTTTCTTATATACCAAGAGATGCTTAGATAGGATGGCTAAGGCCGCCGTTCCTGCCACAAAGGGCCAAGGAGTTGTAATACTTAAAATCAGAGCAATAATCAGTCCCGTAATAATGGTTCCATCCTTGCTGCTTTTTCGATGGGTGATCCCACAAAAGAGAAAGTCTACAATTAATGATACACCTATAGCAATTAGTCCATTCATCATGCCTGATGTTGATTTTGTAAAAATAGATGCAATGATTAAATAAGCAAGAATTAAGATGGTGACATAGCCTTTTGGTGTTTTCAGCCATTTTTTTGCTGTCACTTAAATCCCTCCAGTTTGAATAATTTGTAATTCAGGTGTAACCATAATCCCCTTTATATTGAATTCTTCAATGAATGATTTCGACTTTTCAGAGCCCAGTAGAAAGCTAATCGTTGAAAGAGCATCGGCCATCATCGCAAATGGGGCAATGATGCTGCAGCTGATCCATTCCTGTGGGGAACGTCTTGTTTTTGGATTCACTAAATGATGCACATCTACTTTCTCATGATTTTTTCGTTCATAGCTTCCTGAAGTGCAGATTGCTTCATTCGAAATTTCTACTGTATCAATGAATCGATTGTTTTGATAGGGATGCTGGATTCCAATTTGCCATGGCTTCCCGTCTTCATTGAGTCCCCCTGCAAACAGATCGCCACCTGCATTTATGACAAACCCATCAAGATCTTTTAGTTCTTGTGCAGCCAAATCGATAGCGAATCCTTTAGCCACTGCACCTAAATCAATGACCAAAGGTTTTTTTAATAGTAAGGTTCGAGTTTCCGGATTTAACACAATATCACGAAACGTTACGGATTCAGTACATGAGCTTTTCATCACTTCTCCAGTTAAATAATGTCGATTAAATCCATTTTCCTCCATCAGCTTCCCTACAGTTGGATCGAACAAGCCATCCGTCAGCCTAGCCATCTCTAGTGCAAAAAACAGCGGCTGAAATAGTAATGGACTAATTTCAACAGGCTTCCCGATGTTTTGGCAAGCCTGCATACATTCACTTGTATGGCTAAACCGGCTGCACGCTTGTTCTATTTTTTGAAAAGCCTGGAAGGCACGATTTATTTTTTCTTCTGTTTCTATTGTTGATTTTTGAGTTACCGTCTGGATATCGACGATGGTATCCATATAAACTTTTGCTTTTCTCATTTTATTATCCCGCCGTATTTTGTGCTTGATTAAGGGCATCTTGAACAGCATCCTCAAATGCTTGTGAACTATAGGTAGCTCCTGAAACATTGGTTACTTGTGAGCTTTGATTCTTCAGTACCTCATCAGGCAGCCCAACAACATCACTTTCCGAATAATGCATCCCCCAAGAACTAATCTGAACATCGGTAATCTTATCGTTTTGAATCGTTACTTGGACTTGCATCATACCGCGCCGATTCATTCCTTGGCCCGTGAAAGTTCCATTTTTATATTTGCTGCTTTTTTGACTGCTGTTTACTGGTGCAGCTTTGGATACAGTGTTATTATCATTCGCATTCGGTGTAACACCAAAGCTCACTTGGGGTCCATTATTAGTTTGATCACTATTCGCCTTGGAGCCATTTAGTGTATATTGTTTCGCCTGAACATTTTTTGCGATTTGATGGATTGGTTGATTGTTATTATTAGCTGCCTGGGATTCCGTCGTGTAATACCCGGCAGAGTAAACTGCAGCAACAGCTGTTGAACAGAGAATAATCCACTTTTTATCCATTTTTCCCATTCAAAAATCCTCCTACTTGTACTAAAGCTTTATTTAAATACAGCTTAGCCCACGAATCTTAGAATTTGCTTAGAAACGGAAAAAAAAGCCACTATCAAAATTTTCACAGTGACTTTTTCATTATCATATTGCCTTACCATTACCATGATGGCTCATGAAATTGCTGTTTCCATTAATGATTTGAGTTAGACATTAAACCGGTATCCCGCTCCCCATATGGTTTCAATATATTGCGGGTTGGCCGGGTCCTTTTCAATTTTTTTACGGATTTTTTGGATATGAACAGACACAGTAGCCGTATCTCCAAAGTGATCCTCATTCCAAATCGTCATAAAGAGATGATCTTTGCTAAACACAATATTTGAATGCGACATCAGAAAGACTAATAATTCATACTCTTTGGCAGTGAAGGTTTTTTCTTTTCCATTCACAAATACTTGATGGGAAGCTGTATTGACTTCAAGGCCTTTATGGGAGAGCATTTCCGTCCCCGTATTTTTCCCCATTAATCGCTCATAGCGGTTAATATGGGATTTGACCCTTGCTACAAGTTCAGACGGACTGAACGGTTTCGTCAAATAATCATCTGCCCCATACCCTAATCCTCTTATCTTATCAATATCTTCTGTTTTGGCTGACACGATGATCACCGGGATTTCCATTTTACTGCGGACAGCCTTTAAGATTTGGAAGCCATCTTTATTAGGCAGCATTAAATCAACAATAATGACATCATACTTTCCTGAAACCGCATGATTCATCCCCTGCAATCCATCTGCAATAATCGTAACTTGATAGCCATTTAACTGTAGATAATCACGCTCTAATTCTGCGATATTTTCATCGTCTTCTATGATCAGGATTTGCTTCATTCGTTTTCACCTCTAATTGAAATAGGCAAAATGATGGTAAAACAGCTTCCCTCCCCTACAACACTATGAACTTTAATATCTCCGCCATGTGCAATGACCAGCTCCTTCGCAATCGCGAGCCCAAGGCCAGTGCTCATCAGATTTTTCGTCCGTTCCTTCTCAATTCGATAAAATCGATTAAAAATATAAGGAAGCTTATCACTTGATATCCCTGGCCCATTATCTTGGATATGCAGTTCAATCACGTGATCCTTTCTAACTAACGTACAGGTTATAGCTAAATTACATTCATCTCCATATTTTCTTGCGTTTCCAATAATATTTTGAACAGTTTGATGAATCCTTTTCCGATCCAGCCTCACCAAACAGTCGGCCTGCAAATGGTTTGTATATTGAAAATTAATGTTATTTTCTTCAAATTCAAAAGCAAACTCTTCCATTAAATCAGCCGTAAAGGCACCAATGAACACTTCTGCAAAATGATATTCCAATTTATCCATATCAATTTTTGAAAACAGAAACAGGTCATCAATGAGCTTGTTCATATATTCTGTATTACTGGATATGATTTTAAAGTACGTTTCCAGTTTATCATTAGGAACAACACCATCCATGATGGCTTCCATATAACCCTGAATCGAGGTAATCGGTGTTTTAAGATCATGAGAAATATTAGCAATTAACAGCTTGCGATTTTCTTCATATTCTTTTTGCATTTCTTCCCCTTTTTTCAATTTCCTTGCCATATTATTCAAGGATGCAATCAACACCTGAATTTTGTTTCTTGTCGGATGGACAATTTCAATATCATAATTACCTTTTGTGATTTCTTCTACTCCCTTAATCATCGTATCAATCGGCCGTAACAACTGCTTTTCCAATCGCGAATGAAAGACAAAATTGACGGCCTCCCTCATAATCGTAAAAACAAGGAGCAGGATAAAAATTATCTTTAATTCAAAGTACCGATATAACAAATAAATAATGGCAATGTTTATAAAAAGAAGGACCACTCTTAGATATCGAAATTTTTTTCTATTTTTCCGAAAGCTGGCGTGCATTTCACGGATCTCATGCTCAAAGGGATGACCATGCAGCGGCGGTACAGGAGGATGCTCATGCCGATGCCGGCGAAATAACCGCTCACGTCTCTTGTGTTTCATAAAGGATCTCCTTGTTTTAAAAATAGGAATCGTTCCAAATGAGGTTTCTCATGAACATACTAGCTTTTTTAAATGGAAAAAGAAAGGATAAACTAAATGTCCGTTCATCCTTTCTTTACGTGCTGATTCCAGCGGCAGTTTATCCATTCCTGTCTTCCTGTTTAATTTGTGAAATTTATTTCTGCTGAAGCTTTTAATTCATGGACGCCATCTTTTTCATATTTTCCCTGAATGGTGATGACAGCCTTTTCCACTTCTTTGTCTTTATTTGCAACCATGTTGATCAGAATCTGCGGTTTATCCATTAACATGATCTCTTTCATTAATTTTCCCTTTAATGGGTGGTGATGATGGTGGGGCGGACCTTGAAACATCATATTTTGCTCAAACTTACCTTGCATTCTGTCGCGTATTTGTTTTACTTCCTCACCAAGATCAAGTGAGAATAAAAGTTTTTCTCCCTGCTCCTCAACTTTTAATTCATTCAGCATTCGGAGTAAGAACAAGAAGCCTTCTGCCCTACTTTTGAAACCTCGTTGCTTTCCATGTTCATGCCCAAAACGTTCGTGATGCCGGAAATGTCTAAACCCTCGATGACAACCAAATCCTTCATGACCATTTCGAGTAAATTCCGTTGTGCTTTCATGCCTGCCTTCATTTCCATCAACATTCCATTCAGATTTCAGCTTGCATTTCGTCTTTCCATCGTCATTATGCTGAAATTCATTGCTAAAATTCCATACCTGCTGGCCATCTTGTTCAACTTTAACTTGAAGGATTCCTTCTCTTGAAGTTTTGTCTTTCATTGTTTTCACTACATCATATACCGCTTTAATTTTATTCATGGCTTTTTCCTCCAGCAATCATTTTTTCTTGCTTACACGGAGGATTCTAACAGCCAATCAAAAAAACAATGGAAAGAAAGTTTAAAAAAAGTATAAAATCTTTTAAAGGAAAAATAAAATCGTTATTGGCACGGACCCGAACGACTATATAATTATCATCTATTTCACTATAACCATAGTTCCGAATACTATTACAATTCAACAAAAAAAGCGCCTTAAGGCGTTTTTTTGTTGAATAATAAAATTTTATCAAATGATCGATGTTTATTTGAGTTCTTTAAATATCTTCTTGTTAAATTAAGATCTTTGATACCGGCTACACAAGATACAATTTCTAACTGGACATTGGCATCCAAAAGCATTTGAAATTTAGCAGATGTTCGTGTTGCACCTGTTGTTTTATCAATTTTGCTGCACTTTTCTGCTGCTGTTCTAAAAATGACATTATCCTTTAATATCATCCTTTGTTAATTGGTCAATAGCGGATTTTTCCCCTTGAAGCCACTCTACTAACTGTAATAGTGTTAGGAGATTTCCTTTTTCTTTCAGCCAATGACCAAAATTTTAAATCAGAGGAATAGCTTCACTCCTATTATTAACGTCCATTTCATTTTACAATTCCGAAAAACAGGAGTAAACTTCTGCAAACAAAAAAACACCCCTAAGGGTGCTCTTTCTATGCCTGGCAGCGTCCTACTCTCACAGGGGCTTTCGCCCCAACTACCATCGGCGCTGAGAAGCTTAACTTCCGTGTTCGGTATGGGAACGGGTGTGACCTTCTCGCCATCACCGCCAGACTATTTTATTGAGGTTTCATTCCCTCAAAACTAGATAATACAGAAGAAACGTTTAAGAACGAGTTCGCTTTATTCATATTACTATGACTTGGTTAAGTCCTCGATCGATTAGTATCAGTCAGCTCCACATGTTACCACGCTTCCACCTCTGACCTATCAACCTGATCATCTTTCAGGGATCTTACTAGCTTGACGCTATGGGAAATCTCATCTTGAGGGGGGCTTCATGCTTAGATGCTTTCAGCACTTATCCCGTCCGCACATAGCTACCCAGCGATGCCTTTGGCAAGACAACTGGTACACCAGCGGTGCGTCCATCCCGGTCCTCTCGTACTAAGGACAGCTCCTCTCAAATTTCCTGCGCCCGCGACGGATAGGGACCGAACTGTCTCACGACGTTCTGAACCCAGCTCGCGTACCGCTTTAATGGGCGAACAGCCCAACCCTTGGGACCGACTACAGCCCCAGGATGCGATGAGCCGACATCGAGGTGCCAAACCTCCCCGTCGATGTGGACTCTTGGGGGAGATAAGCCTGTTATCCCCAGGGTAGCTTTTATCCGTTGAGCGATGGCCCTTCCATGCGGAACCACCGGATCACTAAGCCCGACTTTCGTCCCTGCTCGACTTGTAGGTCTCGCAGTCAAGCTCCCTTGTGCCTTTACACTCTGCGAATGATTTCCAACCATTCTGAGGGAACCTTTGGGCGCCTCCGTTACTCTTTAGGAGGCGACCGCCCCAGTCAAACTGCCCACCTGACACTGTCTCCCACCCCGATCAGGGGTGTGGGTTAGAATTTCAATACAGCCAGGGTAGTATCCCACCGACGCCTCCACCGAAGCTGGCGCTCCGGCTTCTCAGGCTCCTACCTATCCTGTACAAGCTGTACCAAAATTCAATATCAGGCTACAGTAAAGCTCCATGGGGTCTTTCCGTCCTGTCGCGGGTAACCTGCATCTTCACAGGTACTATAATTTCACCGAGTCTCTCGTTGAGACAGTGCCCAGATCGTTACGCCTTTCGTGCGGGTCGGAACTTACCCGACAAGGAATTTCGCTACCTTAGGACCGTTATAGTTACGGCCGCCGTTTACTGGGGCTTCGATTCAGAGCTTCGCTTGCGCTAACCCCTCCTCTTAACCTTCCAGCACCGGGCAGGCGTCAGCCCCTATACTTCGCCTTGCGGCTTCGCAGAGACCTGTGTTTTTGCTAAACAGTCGCCTGGGCCTATTCACTGCGGCTCTTCGAGGCTATTCACCTCAAAAAGCACCCCTTCTCCCGAAGTTACGGGGTCATTTTGCCGAGTTCCTTAACGAGAGTTCTCTCGCTCACCTTAGGATTCTCTCCTCGCCTACCTGTGTCGGTTTGCGGTACGGGCACCTTTTATCTCGCTAGAGGCTTTTCTTGGCAGTGTGGAATCAGGAACTTCGGTACTCTATTTCCCTCGCTGTCACAGCTCAGCCTGTTCGAAAAGCGGATTTTCCTACTTCTCAGCCTAACTGCTTAGACGCGCATATCCAACAGCGCGCTTACCCTATCCTCCTGCGTCCCCCCATCACTCAAACGATAAAGAGGTGGTACAGGAATATCAACCTGTTGTCCATCGCCTACGCCTTTCGGCCTCGGCTTAGGTCCCGACTAACCCTGAGCGGACGAGCCTTCCTCAGGAAACCTTAGGCATTCGGTGGATGAGATTCTCACTCATCTTTCGCTACTCATACCGGCATTCTCACTTCTAAGCGCTCCACGGGTCCTTCCGATCCCGCTTCACAGCCCTTAGAACGCTCTCCTACCACTGACATCGTAGATGTCAATCCACAGCTTCGGTGATACGTTTAGCCCCGGTACATTTTCGGCGCAGAGTCACTCGACCAGTGAGCTATTACGCACTCTTTAAATGGTGGCTGCTTCTAAGCCAACATCCTGGTTGTCTAAGCAACTCCACATCCTTTTCCACTTAACGTATACTTTGGGACCTTAGCTGGTGGTCTGGGCTGTTTCCCTTTTGACTACGGATCTTATCACTCGCAGTCTGACTCCCACGGATAAGTCTTTGGCATTCGGAGTTTGTCTGAATTCGGTAACCCGATGAGGGCCCCTAGTCCAAACAGTGCTCTACCTCCAAGACTCTTACTACGTGAGGCTAGCCCTAAAGCTATTTCGGAGAGAACCAGCTATCTCCAAGTTCGATTGGAATTTCTCCGCTACCCACACCTCATCCGCGCACTTTTCAACGTGCGTCGGTTCGGGCCTCCATCCAGTGTTACCTGGACTTCACCCTGGACATGGGTAGATCACCTGGTTTCGGGTCTACGACTACATACTAAAACGCCCTATTCAGACTCGCTTTCGCTGCGGCTCCGTCTCTTCAACTTAACCTTGCATGTAATCGTAACTCGCCGGTTCATTCTACAAAAGGCACGCCATCACCCATAAACGGGCTCTGACTACTTGTAGGCACACGGTTTCAGGATCTCTTTCACTCCCCTTCCGGGGTGCTTTTCACCTTTCCCTCACGGTACTGGTTCACTATCGGTCACTAGGGAGTATTTAGCCTTGGGAGATGGTCCTCCCTGCTTCCGACCGGATTTCACGTGTCCGGCCGTACTCAGGATCCACTCAGGAGGGAACGAAGTTTCAACTACAGGGCTGTTACCTTCTATGACGGGCCTTTCCAGACCGCTTCATCTACCCCGTTCCTTTGTAACTCCATGTTGAGTGTCCTACAACCCCGAAAGGCAAGCCTTTCGGTTTGGGCTGTTCCCGTTTCGCTCGCCGCTACTCAGGGAATCGCGTTTGCTTTCTCTTCCTCCGGGTACTTAGATGTTTCAGTTCCCCGGGTCTGCCTTCAGTACCCTATGTATTCAGGTAAAGATACTGCTCCATTACGAGCAGTGGGTTCCCCCATTCGGAAATCTCCGGATCAAAGCTTACTTACAGCTCCCCGAAGCATATCGGTGTTAGTCCCGTCCTTCATCGGCTCCTAGTGCCAAGGCATCCACCGTGCGCCCTTTCTAACTTAACCTACGACAAATGATCAGCGTCGTGTCTCTAGTCAGCTTCGCTCGTTCAGATCCTCACGTGCCCTAGCACGCTCCGGTCTTCACTCCCTCGCTTCCTCGACCTTCTCGCTGCTGATTTGTCTTTATTTACTCTTAAAATAAGAGAGAAAAACTAAAATGGCGATTACTCGGTTCTTGCTTGGTTTCTTCTATACGATTATCTAGTTTTCAAAGAACGAGGCTACTGACTTCAATCACATCTTGATTACACATCAGAGCTTAGCTTCATGCTGCCTTGCGACGAGCTGAAGAGTTACCTCTTCGAATATGCTATGGCGCAGGAGCAATTTTTTGAGAGATTGTTCTCTCAAAACTAAACAAACAAAGAACGTGTCACAAACCGTTTTGTCTGGCTCATAGGTCCAGCTTTATCCTTAGAAAGGAGGTGATCCAGCCGCACCTTCCGATACGGCTACCTTGTTACGACTTCACCCCAATCATCTGTCCCACCTTAGGCGGCTGGCTCCTTGCGGTTACCCCACCGACTTCGGGTGTTACAAACTCTCGTGGTGTGACGGGCGGTGTGTACAAGGCCCGGGAACGTATTCACCGCGGCATGCTGATCCGCGATTACTAGCGATTCCGGCTTCATGCAGGCGAGTTGCAGCCTGCAATCCGAACTGAGAATGGTTTTGTGGGATTGGCTCCACCTCGCGGCTTCGCTGCCCTTTGTACCATCCATTGTAGCACGTGTGTAGCCCAGGTCATAAGGGGCATGATGATTTGACGTCATCCCCACCTTCCTCCGGTTTGTCACCGGCAGTCACCTTAGAGTGCCCAACTAAATGCTGGCAACTAAGATCAAGGGTTGCGCTCGTTGCGGGACTTAACCCAACATCTCACGACACGAGCTGACGACAACCATGCACCACCTGTCACTCTGTCCCCCGAAGGGGAACGTCCTATCTCTAGGAGTGTCAGAGGATGTCAAGACCTGGTAAGGTTCTTCGCGTTGCTTCGAATTAAACCACATGCTCCACCGCTTGTGCGGGCCCCCGTCAATTCCTTTGAGTTTCAGCCTTGCGGCCGTACTCCCCAGGCGGAGTGCTTAATGCGTTAGCTGCAGCACTAAAGGGCGGAAACCCTCTAACACTTAGCACTCATCGTTTACGGCGTGGACTACCAGGGTATCTAATCCTGTTTGCTCCCCACGCTTTCGCGCCTCAGCGTCAGTTACAGACCAGAAAGCCGCCTTCGCCACTGGTGTTCCTCCACATCTCTACGCATTTCACCGCTACACGTGGAATTCCGCTTTCCTCTTCTGCACTCAAGTCCCCCAGTTTCCAATGACCCTCCACGGTTGAGCCGTGGGCTTTCACATCAGACTTAAAGGACCGCCTGCGCGCGCTTTACGCCCAATAATTCCGGACAACGCTTGCCACCTACGTATTACCGCGGCTGCTGGCACGTAGTTAGCCGTGGCTTTCTGGTTAGGTACCGTCAAGGTACCGGCAGTTACTCCGGTACTTGTTCTTCCCTAACAACAGAGCTTTACGACCCGAAGGCCTTCATCGCTCACGCGGCGTTGCTCCATCAGACTTTCGTCCATTGTGGAAGATTCCCTACTGCTGCCTCCCGTAGGAGTCTGGGCCGTGTCTCAGTCCCAGTGTGGCCGATCACCCTCTCAGGTCGGCTACGCATCGTCGCCTTGGTGAGCCGTTACCTCACCAACTAGCTAATGCGCCGCGGGCCCATCTGTAAGTGACAGCCGAAACCGTCTTTCAGTTCTTCCTCATGCAAGGAAGAAGATTATCCGGTATTAGCTCCGGTTTCCCGAAGTTATCCCGATCTTACAGGGAGGTTGCCCACGTGTTACTCACCCGTCCGCCGCTAACCTCAAGGAGCAAGCTCCTCGAGATTCGCTCGACTTGCATGTATTAGGCACGCCGCCAGCGTTCGTCCTGAGCCAGGATCAAACTCTCCAAGAAAGTTGATATAGCTCATAAAAATAACGTTGGCTTCATTTCGTTAGAAATGAATAATTATTGTTTGTTGACGTTTTTGTTTGTTTAGTTTTCAAAGAACAATTTCACTCATAAAAAGCGACAGGAATATTACTTTATCACATTCCTTGTATTCTATCAACCATCATTTTTAAAAATTCCGATTGACTTTCATGCTCTTTTAAAGAGCAACTTTAACATCTTAACATGTTATGTGCACAAAAGCAAGAGCAAGTTTTTCCAATCCCTGTTTGCTTATCTTCTCTTTTGGAGCGACCTTACTAATATAACACCTTTAGTTTTTACTTGCAACAAAAAGTTTTTTCCAATCCTCAACATTCATTTGTTCATCGTTCACATCGTTGCCTTTGGTGACTGCACCAAACGAATATAATTTTAGGAAAGAGCGCAATTCTTACTACAAGAATTGCGCTCTCTAGTGGAATAAAGATATATATGTTTAGTTTGAAAATCGATTATAGCTTGTTGAACTATCTTTACCAATTTGCATAATACATTTTTCCACAAAATTCATATTTGTCGGCTTACCTATCTCTTAAGAAAGAGACTCTTAAATTTTTCTCTATCCAGTTTTCGTTAAAAAGGTAATGGGGGAGCTTCGTGCCTAATAAACATATATATACCAGTTACAGCTAACAGGATGCCGATATAAAATGTCCAAGGATTATCTTCCCTTTCTCTGTCAAATGTTCTATAGGTAAATATGCCAAATATTATTGTGATAATCGGAATAAATACATAAATGTATCCAACAAAATAGCATAATCCCCCCATAAGAAATGTAATCATTCCATAAGGATTCTGTCCTTTTATACTATCCACGTATGCTTGTTCTTCTGGAGTAATATCATCATCGTGCATTTTGTCTTCCTTTTTTGATTTTCCAAACATTATTTCTCCTCGCCTTTATGCCTATAGTATCTACTCGAAATTTTTCTTTCTTCAGTTATCCATATTTTAACATATAATCTATTGAATATTGGGATACAGCACATGCCCATCAAGATAACAGTATTCGGAAAGTAAATGTAATAAAATGGATTATTTTCACATAAATCTCCGGTATTTAAACTGGTTATTAGACATATTCAAATAAGCCTTCGAGACTTTATTTTTGTAAATCTTTATTCTAAGCTACTTCGCGAGATCTCTGAGCTCAGTTGTATGCTACACCTAGGATATCAAATACCGTTTTCTTCTTATACCGATTGGATTTCCGACCATTTTTCTCAATCATCTGTAAGATTTGCTGCAGGACATGGACAATGTCTTCTTTCTTCCATCATTCTCATTAAATTTTTATCTTACAGAAGTGTAAGTTTAATATTCACCTTAATTTAATGTAATGTAAACACTATATTATAACTAATATTCAATTATCCTAAACAGAAGAAAATTTTGTTATAGCTATATAACCGAAACGATGAAACAACATGGATATTTTAAAGATAATTAATCTAACAAAGATCTACAGTGAAGGTGAAACCAATGTTGCCCCCCTAATGCAGGCCAACCTTACTGACAGGGAAGATGAATTCTTGGCAATTGTAGGTTCGAGTGGTTCAAGGAAAAGCACCTTAGTCCATCTTTTGGGCGGGCTTTGATGGCCCAATGACGGCCAAGTGTTCAATGATGATAAAGATCAGAAGGAGTCGATAAATATGATTAATTTAGTCGGAACCAACCTATGGAATCCATATTATTTTACAAATTCAACCAGTTCAACATCTACATTAAGTGAACCTTCCACAAACAATATGTTTACCGATCAGTATCCACCAACCAGCATGGATTCCTTATCTTCTACTTGGAATCTTTTAACCCAATCCTACTCTCCACAATCAGTTTTTAACTATTATCAGCAGCAGCAAAATAACCCCTCCCCTACGTTTCAGCAACAGGTGACGGATGAGATTCAAAGTAATCCGAGGGACTCTATTCAAATGGCACAAGAAACCGACCTTAACAGTTTGATGCAGTCCGAATTTGGTTCGGCAAACGTGACAGACAACCTTACTGAGCTTTCTGAGAATTATGATACACTGAACCTATCTACCAACCTAAATTCTACAAATGACCAAATGGCGTTGTCACAAGCTTTAACTAACCCTATGGATGCATCCGAATTGCAACTGGATCAGGAATCAAGTCAGCTTCTTCAATACCAGTTTGGCACAAAGGGTAACAACTTGGATATCTATATTTAATCCTATAAGTCTCCTTTATACTTTAATGTAACTAACTGCGGAGTAATTAAAGTTCATAGTTAATGAATAATACGCTTACTCGTAATGAGTAGGCTTCTATGTGTTTAAGCCTTATTTTTTCGTATAGTCCAACTCCCGAAGAGAACGTAATATTATTTCCATCCAATCTAGTTTCAATATTTTCAAATGTAAAAGTGAGTTAAAATTAATCTCAATAATTTATAAAAGAGATTGTTCCTAAAGGGCTATTGATAAACTCCATTTTTCAATCTCCCGTTAATTAACCTTTCAGCAATATATTTTAATTCTTAATTACATTTTATCCATAATCCTTTTTCAACTAAACTCCATTAAACAGATTAACGACCATGAAAAAACGGACTGCTGCTGCAATCCATAAATTCTTCAATACTATTGCCTAGCTAAGTCTACCGGTAAAGGTTCTGTATTTATTTTTTGTCTAACAGCACCTCAACAGAAGATACAATAAGACTAACAATTACAATTAAAAACACAGGTAATCAGGGAACATGCCCAGTTGTCAATTTCCCTATTGTTCTTCCAATTGCTAAAAAAGGACTTTGACCGCACCTGACACTTGATAGGCTGTTAACTCTGAAGCATTTTAGTTGTATTTTATTTCGCTCACCATACCACTTTCTGCATGATGGAGTTCATGGCAATGGAATAGCCAAGTACCTGGATTATCCGCAACGAATTGTATGACATATGTTTCACCAGGCTTAACATTTATAGAATCTTTCATGACTTCAGAACCTATAAATGGTACTCCATTTCTTGATAACACCTGAAAATGGTGTCCATGAAGATGCATTGGATGATCTACATTTGTTTGATTGGTAATTGTAAATCTTACAACGTCGCCTTTTTTAACATTATAGATCTCAGGATTCGGCATTTTTTTGCTATTTATCGTAAACGTCATTCCTCCATCATTTGTACCTAAATTCATTTGGTATTCTTTTGTTGGTGTTAGAATGACCTTTTGGCTGCTTTTTCCGTAAGTAGAAAAATCAAAAAATTTATTTATGATTCCTCCCGTTTTCACCTTTTGATTTTCATAACCTTTATAGGTTAAAGGAATAACAGCTTTTAATTTTGCATTGTCTTGGGAGTAGATCCTAATTCCCCAATTCCCAGGGTTATTGGCTTTAAATTCCACATCGTAACGCTCTCCAGGAGCAATTTGAGTAAGCTGATTACTGATAATAGTTGGTTTATTAACATTTTCACCGTCATAAGCAATTACTTTAAATTGATGTGCTGGAATCTGAATGTTTTCAGTAAATAAGCCCGTATTTACAAATCTCAATTTAACTGTGTCACCTTTTTTAACAACAATTGGTTGAATACTTGGTGAGATTTTTCCGTTAATTATCGAAGTGTCATACATACTCATCATAGTAGCCTCACTAGAGTCACTTGTTTGAGACTTTGTAGTACTTCCCATATTCATATTACCCATATTACTCATATTGCCCATGTTGTCCATACTACCCATATTACTCATATCACCTATATTGCTCATATCCATGGAGCTCATAGATGAACGTTCGTTGATTGTAATGGCTTTGTCAATTTCTACTTTCTCACCGTTTTTTGGTTCAACAATCAACACGCCATATAATCCGTCCATAATTTGAGTAGCTTCGTTTGTATGAGAGTGGTACCAGTAGGTTCCTGGGTTAGGTGCTGTAAAGGTATAGTCGAAGGTTTGTCCTGGTTTGATTGGTTTTTGGGTTACATCAGGAACACCATCCATGTTATTAGCATCCGATAATCCATGAAGATGGAGTGTGGTATCTTCTTTCAATGAATTTTTAAAATGGATTGTGACCTTTTGGCCTTCCTTGACCCGGATTTCCTGACCAGGAACTGATCCGTTAAATGTCATGGCTGTTTCGACTAATTTATTGTTATACTTTATTTTCGTTTCTTTAGCTTCTAAGTTGATAGTGACGGAATTACCTTTGTTGCTAGTTTTATTGTTTGCCTTAGCTACACTTTGATTATTGGAACATGCAGCTAAAAAGACAGATAATATAATCAAAAATAATGGGATTACGAATATCCTTCCTTTCATTTTAATACCCTCCTGTAAATATTTAATTTGCTTAATACATTTAAAATAGTAAAAAAATGTGCAGAAAGTATGAAATTAAGTATTAAAATTTAACCATTTCCCACCGAAACCTCTATTGTTCATTACTTTGCCACAACCTTAAAGGTGTAAAGTGTAAAGACCTTTGAAAGCAAAGCGAATTTATATCCATTTTTGATGGCTGATGGATTCTGAACCTTGCACAAATTTTACAGGGCATGGGTAGTACCAGCTAAGCTGTCACCACCCGCAATAAGGGGTAGCGTCAGGAAAATACAGATTTAAAACGTTAAGGAAATTCCAAAATAAAAAGCCAAATTTCTCAATATTAAAATTAAGAAATTTGGCCTTTTTGTTGTTCTGGAAAAGCGCCCGATTATGGAAGGTCTTAGTGAAGATAATTTAACCGTTGAAAAAAAAATTCAAAATCCACAATAATAGTTTTGTAAATTGAATATAGTTAAGTAAAAAAGACTATGTCGATCAATGGTACTGGCCAGTTATGTTTTCATTAATATCTATCATTAATTTTGAGAGTAGTACAATTTGTCCTGCGTGATAACCATAGTGTGCTCCGACCTGAATAAGCAGACGGCTAATTACTCTTACATCATAGGTTTCATCTTCTGAGGCGTTAACTCGATACATCCTGTTCCAATCATTAAGATCATATCGTATTATCACTTCCCTTTTTAAATCAACTTCTGACAAGTTTGATAATATAAAAGTTGATTCAGCACGTGTCCTCAAAAGTAGATTTATCAATTCATCTCTGGTAATACCGCCTTCGGTATTAAATTCCCCTTGAGAGCGTTTTCTAACAAACGGTTTATTACCGATTGCACTTGCGAAATTTTGATATTCGTTTCCTGCTAAATGTAGGCAAAGATTCCCGACACTGTTTGTGGATACCTTCAATCTTTTCCAAATCTTTTCATCATCGAGATGATTCAAACTCTTAATGATGCGGTGGAGTTGCTTATCCATGTCTTCTAGCACGTTACTTATTAGTTCCAGCAAAAACTTTACACCTCTTTTAATCAGCACATAGTATTTCAATTTGGCCTAATAACTACTTTGCAATAATCTGTTTTTGGGCTTTTTTAGTTAATTTTTCAAAAACTAAATTATAAGAATGCAAAATTAGATTTTCTAATAAATCAAAGGGAAGATTTGAATCAATATAAACAGAGTTCCAATGTGTTTTATTCATATAATAGCCAGGGATAATACTTTTATAGGATTCTCTTAACTCTTCGGCACGATTGGGTTCGCATTTTAAAGTAATAATAGACTTCCCTTCAGAATCCCCGCCTAACATTGCAAACATTTTCCCACCAACATGATAACAATCTGCTTGCCAATCTACTTGGTAATCATGTGTTGTACCAGGTAATGTCATACAAAATGATTGTAGTTTTTCTTTTTCCATTAAAAGGGCTCCTTTTTATAAAATGAACATTAACTAACCAAAGGTTATTTTCAGTTTCATTAAAACCGTATGTACTAATTTCTATTATCATTTCTAAAAATCCTTTTTGCTCCATAATCTGCAGAATAATGTTTTGTCATTTTTACCATAAAAAAACCCTTTAGACAAAACGTATCCAAAGGGGTAAAGCACCGAAATAGTGAACTTTTAGCAAATTAAAAAACACCCCAAAGGATGTTTCAATGTTCCTCACCATGACCTGGTTCCACTAAGTCAGGGGTACCGTCATGATAATCCCATAAATCCTACGCTAAGCATTCCTGTCATAAAATAATGTATAATCCAGCCAATAATATAGAAGCTTTTTTTTACAAGTTTCATTTCCAATGTAATCAAAATTGTACCTGAACGTATTTTGTTTCAATAGAGGATAAAAATGACAAAATCTGTTGTTTATCTTTTATACGAATCGGATAATACGGAAATTAAAAATATCGCTGCTCAATTATTAAATGGTGACATATCCCTTAAGGACATTAAAAAAATAAAAGAATTCAAAACATATATCACAGCAAGCGAAGCAAAACTCAAAAAGGTTGATACACACCAAGTAGCTTAAATCGAGGAAAGATTTATGTTAATGGCTTATGTTAATTTTGTTCATTAACACTTTTGTTACGATAAAGGTGTCCTATTTTTTTGAACTATAAACAATACAAGCCTACTCCAAAATGAACGAGTGGACTTATTTTACGATATTTACATTTACGCGCCTTAGAGGATTCGAACCTCTGACCGTACGCTTAGAAGGCGTATGCTCTGTCCAGCTGAGCTAAAGGCGCAACATATGTATGGCGGAGAAAGAGAGATTTGAACTTTTGCGCCGGTTACCCTACCTACACCCTTAGCAGGGGCACCTCTTCAGCCACTTGTATACTTCTCTATAAAATAAAATGGCTCCGCAGGTAGGATTCGAACCTACGACCGATCGGTTAACAGCCGATTGCTCTACCACTGAGCTACTGCGGAACAATGAGAATATTTATAAGATGGGCCTAAATGGACTTGAACCATCGACCTCACGCTTATCAGGCGTGCGCTCTAACCAGCTGAGCTATAGGCCCATTATAAAATGTTTTTTAAACTCTATCAAGTTGGAGCGGGTGATGGGAATCGAACCCACAACAACAGCTTGGAAGGCTGTGGTTTTACCACTAAACTACATCTGCAACATTTTACAAATATAGTAACTAATGACTATTCTTCCATTAAATAGAATGGCTGAGCAAGCTGGATTCGAACCAACGAATGACGAAGTCAAAGTCTGTTGCCTTACCGCTTGGCTATAGCCCAATAATGAAAATGGGGCGATTGATGGGAATCGAACCCACGAGTGCCAGAGCCACAATCTGGTGCGTTAACCACTTCGCCACAACCGCCATGATTTAAAGTATGGCAGGGGTAGTAGGAATTGAACCCACACCAAAGGTTTTGGAGACCTTCGTTCTACCTTTAAACTATACCCCTCCATAAAAAAAAGATGGCTCAGGACGGAATCGAACCGCCGACACAAGGATTTTCAGTCCTTTGCTCTACCGACTGAGCTACTGAGCCACACAAAATCTATATCAACAGTAGTAATCCTACTGGGATAAAAAACGGTCCGGACGGGACTCGAACCCGCGACCTCCTGCGTGACAGGCAGGCATTCTAACCAACTGAACTACCGGACCATATATTGCGGAGGCAGGATTTGAACCTGCGACCTTCGGGTTATGAGCCCGACGAGCTACCAGACTGCTCCACCCCGCGATAATAATATTGAAGTGTTATGGCGGAGGAAGAGGGATTCGAACCCCCGCGCGGTTTAACCCGCCTGTCGGTTTTCAAGACCGATCCCTTCAGCCAGACTTGGGTATTCCTCCGAGTAATATGATATTGTTCTACTTTTTGCAATGAAAATTCATTTTATACTAGTAGATCTTTATCTATAGTAGCGGCGGAGGGGATCGAACCCCCGACCTTACGGGTATGAACCGTACGCTCTAGCCAGCTGAGCTACACCGCCAAATATTTAAATGTTTTATGGTGGAGCCTAGCGGGATCGAACCGCTGACCTCCTGCGTGCAAAGCAGGCGCTCTCCCAGCTGAGCTAAGGCCCCATTTAGTAAAATACATGGTCGGGAAAACAGGATTCGAACCTGCGACCCCTTGGTCCCAAACCAAGTGCTCTACCAAGCTGAGCTATTTCCCGTAATGAAAAACTAATGGCGCGCCCGAAAGGAGTCGAACCCATAACCTTCTGATCCGTAGTCAGACGCTCTATCCAATTGAGCTACGGGCGCACAATTCATTTTGTGGTGCCGAGGACCGGAATCGAACCGGTACGGTAGTCACCTACCGCAGGATTTTAAGTCCTGTGCGTCTGCCAGTTCCGCCACCCCGGCATTTTGGAGCGGAAGACGGGATTCGAACCCGCGACCCCCACCTTGGCAAGGTGGTGTTCTACCACTGAACTACTTCCGCATATAAAAGTGGTGCGGGTGAAGGGAGTCGAACCCCCACGCCTTGCGGCGCCAGATCCTAAGTCTGGTGCGTCTGCCAATTCCGCCACACCCGCATATTATTTAAGATGGTGAGCCATGAAGGACTCGAACCTTCGACCCTCTGATTAAAAGTCAGATGCTCTACCGACTGAGCTAATGGCTCGTATAAAAATGCTTTCCTACAACTAATTTTCCTTAGTCAGATGTCCCCGCCTCAGAATGCTAATGCAAGCAGCGGCTCAGCGTGTACAATTCGTAGAATATTCATAGAAGTTTCGCTCATTGCTCTACCGACTGAGCTAATGGCTCTAAAAAAGCAAAAAAATAAATGGTGCCGGCTAGAGGACTTGAACCCCCAACCTACTGATTACAAGTCAGTTGCTCTACCAATTGAGCTAAACCGGCAAAAATTACGTATAAATATTATTTTTTACTCGCTTGCCTATTAATCGTCATCCCGATCTCAGATTGCTTACTCAAGAAGCAGCTCGATCGGTATGCTGTAGACTATTCAGGAAGCTAATTCGGTCGTGCTCTACCAATTGAGCTAAACCGGCACAATTAATGGTGGAGGATGACGGGATCGAACCGCCGACCCTCTGCTTGTAAGGCAGATGCTCTCCCAGCTGAGCTAATCCTCCAACATGGTGACCCCTACGGGATTCGAACCCGTGTTACCGCCGTGAAAGGGCGGTGTCTTAACCGCTTGACCAAGGGGCCAACTATAGAATTAGGCAAAATAATAGCCCCTATAGACTTATAGGGGTTTTAGCCTGGCAGCGTCCTACTCTCACAGGGGCTTTCGCCCCAACTACCATCGGCGCTGAGAAGCTTAACTTCCGTGTTCGGTATGGGAACGGGTGTGACCTTCTCGCCATCACCGCCAGACTATTTTATTGAGGTTTCATTCCCTCAAAACTAGATAATACAGAAGAAACGTTTAAGAACGAGTTCGCTTTATTCATATTACTATGACTTGGTTAAGTCCTCGATCGATTAGTATCAGTCAGCTCCACATGTTACCACGCTTCCACCTCTGACCTATCAACCTGATCATCTTTCAGGGATCTTACTAGCTTGACGCTATGGGAAATCTCATCTTGAGGGGGGCTTCATGCTTAGATGCTTTCAGCACTTATCCCGTCCGCACATAGCTACCCAGCGATGCCTTTGGCAAGACAACTGGTACACCAGCGGTGCGTCCATCCCGGTCCTCTCGTACTAAGGACAGCTCCTCTCAAATTTCCTGCGCCCGCGACGGATAGGGACCGAACTGTCTCACGACGTTCTGAACCCAGCTCGCGTACCGCTTTAATGGGCGAACAGCCCAACCCTTGGGACCGACTACAGCCCCAGGATGCGATGAGCCGACATCGAGGTGCCAAACCTCCCCGTCGATGTGGACTCTTGGGGGAGATAAGCCTGTTATCCCCAGGGTAGCTTTTATCCGTTGAGCGATGGCCCTTCCATGCGGAACCACCGGATCACTAAGCCCGACTTTCGTCCCTGCTCGACTTGTAGGTCTCGCAGTCAAGCTCCCTTGTGCCTTTACACTCTGCGAATGATTTCCAACCATTCTGAGGGAACCTTTGGGCGCCTCCGTTACTCTTTAGGAGGCGACCGCCCCAGTCAAACTGCCCACCTGACACTGTCTCCCACCCCGATCAGGGGTGTGGGTTAGAATTTCAATACAGCCAGGGTAGTATCCCACCGACGCCTCCACCGAAGCTGGCGCTCCGGCTTCTCAGGCTCCTACCTATCCTGTACAAGCTGTACCAAAATTCAATATCAGGCTACAGTAAAGCTCCATGGGGTCTTTCCGTCCTGTCGCGGGTAACCTGCATCTTCACAGGTACTATAATTTCACCGAGTCTCTCGTTGAGACAGTGCCCAGATCGTTACGCCTTTCGTGCGGGTCGGAACTTACCCGACAAGGAATTTCGCTACCTTAGGACCGTTATAGTTACGGCCGCCGTTTACTGGGGCTTCGATTCAGAGCTTCGCTTGCGCTAACCCCTCCTCTTAACCTTCCAGCACCGGGCAGGCGTCAGCCCCTATACTTCGCCTTGCGGCTTCGCAGAGACCTGTGTTTTTGCTAAACAGTCGCCTGGGCCTATTCACTGCGGCTCTTCGAGGCTATTCACCTCAAAAAGCACCCCTTCTCCCGAAGTTACGGGGTCATTTTGCCGAGTTCCTTAACGAGAGTTCTCTCGCTCACCTTAGGATTCTCTCCTCGCCTACCTGTGTCGGTTTGCGGTACGGGCACCTTTTATCTCGCTAGAGGCTTTTCTTGGCAGTGTGGAATCAGGAACTTCGGTACTCTATTTCCCTCGCTGTCACAGCTCAGCCTGTTCGAAAAGCGGATTTTCCTACTTCTCAGCCTAACTGCTTAGACGCGCATATCCAACAGCGCGCTTACCCTATCCTCCTGCGTCCCCCCATCACTCAAACGATAAAGAGGTGGTACAGGAATATCAACCTGTTGTCCATCGCCTACGCCTTTCGGCCTCGGCTTAGGTCCCGACTAACCCTGAGCGGACGAGCCTTCCTCAGGAAACCTTAGGCATTCGGTGGATGAGATTCTCACTCATCTTTCGCTACTCATACCGGCATTCTCACTTCTAAGCGCTCCACGGGTCCTTCCGATCCCGCTTCACAGCCCTTAGAACGCTCTCCTACCACTGACATCGTAGATGTCAATCCACAGCTTCGGTGATACGTTTAGCCCCGGTACATTTTCGGCGCAGAGTCACTCGACCAGTGAGCTATTACGCACTCTTTAAATGGTGGCTGCTTCTAAGCCAACATCCTGGTTGTCTAAGCAACTCCACATCCTTTTCCACTTAACGTATACTTTGGGACCTTAGCTGGTGGTCTGGGCTGTTTCCCTTTTGACTACGGATCTTATCACTCGCAGTCTGACTCCCACGGATAAGTCTTTGGCATTCGGAGTTTGTCTGAATTCGGTAACCCGATGAGGGCCCCTAGTCCAAACAGTGCTCTACCTCCAAGACTCTTACTACGTGAGGCTAGCCCTAAAGCTATTTCGGAGAGAACCAGCTATCTCCAAGTTCGATTGGAATTTCTCCGCTACCCACACCTCATCCGCGCACTTTTCAACGTGCGTCGGTTCGGGCCTCCATCCAGTGTTACCTGGACTTCACCCTGGACATGGGTAGATCACCTGGTTTCGGGTCTACGACTACATACTAAAACGCCCTATTCAGACTCGCTTTCGCTGCGGCTCCGTCTCTTCAACTTAACCTTGCATGTAATCGTAACTCGCCGGTTCATTCTACAAAAGGCACGCCATCACCCATAAACGGGCTCTGACTACTTGTAGGCACACGGTTTCAGGATCTCTTTCACTCCCCTTCCGGGGTGCTTTTCACCTTTCCCTCACGGTACTGGTTCACTATCGGTCACTAGGGAGTATTTAGCCTTGGGAGATGGTCCTCCCTGCTTCCGACCGGATTTCACGTGTCCGGCCGTACTCAGGATCCACTCAGGAGGGAACGAAGTTTCAACTACAGGGCTGTTACCTTCTATGACGGGCCTTTCCAGACCGCTTCATCTACCCCGTTCCTTTGTAACTCCATGTTGAGTGTCCTACAACCCCGAAAGGCAAGCCTTTCGGTTTGGGCTGTTCCCGTTTCGCTCGCCGCTACTCAGGGAATCGCGTTTGCTTTCTCTTCCTCCGGGTACTTAGATGTTTCAGTTCCCCGGGTCTGCCTTCAGTACCCTATGTATTCAGGTAAAGATACTGCTCCATTACGAGCAGTGGGTTCCCCCATTCGGAAATCTCCGGATCAAAGCTTACTTACAGCTCCCCGAAGCATATCGGTGTTAGTCCCGTCCTTCATCGGCTCCTAGTGCCAAGGCATCCACCGTGCGCCCTTTCTAACTTAACCTACGACAAATGATCAGCGTCGTGTCTCTAGTCAGCTTCGCTCGTTCAGATCCTCACGTGCCCTAGCACGCTCCGGTCTTCACTCCCTCGCTTCCTCGACCTTCTCGCTGCTGATTTGTCTTTATTTACTCTTAAAATAAGAGAGAAAAACTAAAATGGCGATTACTCGGTTCTTTCTTGGTTTCTTCTATACGATTATCTAGTTTTCAAAGAACGATGTTTTGAGAGATTGTTCTCTCAAAACTAAACAAACAAAGAACGTGTCACAAACCGTTTTGTCTGGCTCATAGGTCCAGCTTTATCCTTAGAAAGGAGGTGATCCAGCCGCACCTTCCGATACGGCTACCTTGTTACGACTTCACCCCAATCATCTGTCCCACCTTAGGCGGCTGGCTCCTTGCGGTTACCCCACCGACTTCGGGTGTTACAAACTCTCGTGGTGTGACGGGCGGTGTGTACAAGGCCCGGGAACGTATTCACCGCGGCATGCTGATCCGCGATTACTAGCGATTCCGGCTTCATGCAGGCGAGTTGCAGCCTGCAATCCGAACTGAGAATGGTTTTGTGGGATTGGCTCCACCTCGCGGCTTCGCTACCCTTTGTACCATCCATTGTAGCACGTGTGTAGCCCAGGTCATAAGGGGCATGATGATTTGACGTCATCCCCACCTTCCTCCGGTTTGTCACCGGCAGTCACCTTAGAGTGCCCAACTAAATGCTGGCAACTAAGATCAAGGGTTGCGCTCGTTGCGGGACTTAACCCAACATCTCACGACACGAGCTGACGACAACCATGCACCACCTGTCACTCTGTCCCCCGAAGGGGAACGTCCTATCTCTAGGAGTGTCAGAGGATGTCAAGACCTGGTAAGGTTCTTCGCGTTGCTTCGAATTAAACCACATGCTCCACCGCTTGTGCGGGCCCCCGTCAATTCCTTTGAGTTTCAGCCTTGCGGCCGTACTCCCCAGGCGGAGTGCTTAATGCGTTAGCTGCAGCACTAAAGGGCGGAAACCCTCTAACACTTAGCACTCATCGTTTACGGCGTGGACTACCAGGGTATCTAATCCTGTTTGCTCCCCACGCTTTCGCGCCTCAGCGTCAGTTACAGACCAGAAAGCCGCCTTCGCCACTGGTGTTCCTCCACATCTCTACGCATTTCACCGCTACACGTGGAATTCCGCTTTCCTCTTCTGCACTCAAGTCCCCCAGTTTCCAATGACCCTCCACGGTTGAGCCGTGGGCTTTCACATCAGACTTAAAGGACCGCCTGCGCGCGCTTTACGCCCAATAATTCCGGACAACGCTTGCCACCTACGTATTACCGCGGCTGCTGGCACGTAGTTAGCCGTGGCTTTCTGGTTAGGTACCGTCAAGGTACCGGCAGTTACTCCGGTACTTGTTCTTCCCTAACAACAGAGCTTTACGACCCGAAGGCCTTCATCGCTCACGCGGCGTTGCTCCATCAGACTTTCGTCCATTGTGGAAGATTCCCTACTGCTGCCTCCCGTAGGAGTCTGGGCCGTGTCTCAGTCCCAGTGTGGCCGATCACCCTCTCAGGTCGGCTACGCATCGTCGCCTTGGTGAGCCGTTACCTCACCAACTAGCTAATGCGCCGCGGGCCCATCTGTAAGTGACAGCCGAAACCGTCTTTCAGTTCTTCCTCATGCAAGGAAGAAGATTATCCGGTATTAGCTCCGGTTTCCCGAAGTTATCCCGATCTTACAGGCAGGTTGCCCACGTGTTACTCACCCGTCCGCCGCTAACCTCAAGGAGCAAGCTCCTCGAGATTCGCTCGACTTGCATGTATTAGGCACGCCGCCAGCGTTCGTCCTGAGCCAGGATCAAACTCTCCAAGAAAGTTGATATAGCTCATAAAATAACGTTGGCTTCATTTCGTTAGAAATGAATAATTATTGTTTGTTGACGTTTTTGTTTGTTTAGTTTTCAAAGAACAATTTCAAAATGAAGACAAAACCAATCATACTATAGGACTTCGTAGAAGTCAACTTCTTTTTTGATCATGATTTGTTTTCTCTATCGCGTCAGCGACAATTAATAATATATCATCTGTTTTCGCGGAAGTCAACTTCTTTTTACAAATTAATATTTTTGTATGAAATTTAATTCTAGAATGTGTTAAATAATATGGTTATTTTTCAAATCCAGTTATATTGAAGCGAACAGCGCGAAATCTCCTCGAAAAAATATTGTATTTTCCATCCTGCGCTTGCAGAGTAAGGATACGATTTATCCCAAGCTGAGAATAGAGGACAAGGAAAAAGCTACAGGGATTTTTTTTACTCAATATTCTTTATTATATCTTGTTCCTCACGTTTCAATTTTGTTGATATGTGACTTGGAATAATAGAAAAAACGGGCAAAAATGCACCTGAACAGTGCCAGCGATCTCATTATCTATCTTAGCAATATAGAGAATCACCCCAGGTTCCATCGCATTTTCCCAATAGCTTCTTGCAGTTGAAAGCTTCATTGGCGGCAGAAAACCAATCGAAGCTCCATCATCCACAACCATTTGAATAAGATGTGCAAGTTCATCGACTTTCTCTCTGACAGTTGCCAGTTCCAAAATCTCAACATTTTGCAATGGAACCACTCCTCATTCACATAAAGTATCGCAAAACCATAAGGGAAATAATACCTGTTACAACCGTTCCCAATAAACTCCTTGTTTTTACCGCCATTAGAAAGGTGGGGATCGCAGCGAGCATTTCAAGGTTGCTAAAAGAAAAGTCTATTTTTCCATCATGCATAAAAATCTCCTGGCCTACTAAAGCAGCCATAACCGAAATGGGAATAAAACTTAGCCAGCGTGTCCCCCATTCCGGCAGTTTGAAGCGGCTTAAAACCATTAGCGGCAGTACCCTCGGGATAAAAGTGACAAGAGCCATTCCTATAATAATAATGAAGATACTCCATCTTACTTCCATTTTTCCACCGCCATCCCGATAGTTGATGCAATAATCGTTGCCGCAATCACTCCAAGGCTGCTCGAAAACATGGTGCTAATTGCTACTGCAATAACCACTGCGATGATGGCAACTAAAATATCCAGTTTGATTTTTCTCCTTCCGATCATAGAAAGGACGAGCAGCCCAATAAACATTGCCGGCAAAGCATAATCCAACCCGAACTTTTGGGGATTGGCAATCCAGTTTCCAAAGTAGGCACCTGCAATATTCGCGATGGCCCAGTTTAACCAAGCCGTGATATTAAGCCCATGCATCCATTTCTCACTTATATTCTGCCTTTGAGCTGCCTTATTGATGGCTACACCAAATGTTTCGTCAGTTAACAGCGTCCCGATGAGCATATTTTTCAATGGTGTAAGGTGGCGAAAGTAAGGTGACAGAGCTGCACTCATTAAAATATGACGGAGATTTACAAAGAAAATAGTAATAATAATAGCTGTTGTTGAGCTGTTGGCAGCAATCATTCCTGCAGCGATAAATTGGGCTGAACCAGCGTAAAGTACCAGGCTCAAAAGAGCTATTTCAAAAATGCTAAGCCCTGAAGTTTTTCCCACAACTCCAGCTGCAAACCCAATACTTAGGTATCCCAGCAGTGTTGGAATACAGTCTTTTACACCTTTAAGAAAGGAATCTTCGTCTCTTGGAGCTGCAGTCGAATCCCATTGTGCGTTAGATAGACTCATCGATTTCCCCTCCTTATAACAAATCCACCGAAATTAAATTATATACCTAATTTTAGTTTTACAAACCGGTATTTTCAAATAATTCACAATTCTGCCATTCCTTAAAAAATAAAGAAAACCCTCCGACTCGCGAGCCCAACAAGGCAAAGACAATGGCGTAGCTGCCCTTATGCCTGATAGGAAAGTTATACTTTCCTATCGGCAGAAAAAGTCCACGAAAATATTGTGGACTTTATCTTTAAATAAAACTCAGGCTAGATCACCTTTTCTATCGTGACGGGCACTCCATTCAATACGGCGTTTCCTGATATCTGATCAATTATTTGTTCATCAGTCAAAAGATTGACATTTACTCCGGCCTGTTGACTGGCCGTTCGAAGACGGGTGCCGGGCAGATTATGCCCCCAGCCATGAGGGAGGCTTACAGTACCCGGCATCAGATCATCTGTCAAATGAATGGTAACTTTTATTTTTCCTGTACGGGATTGCACGAATACCTTTTCTCCATCCATAAGGCTAAATTGTTCCGCATCAAGTGGATGAATCCAAAGTCTGCACCTATCTTCACCCTTCACTAAAACCGGTAGATTGTGCAGCCAAGAATTATTGCTCCGTAAATCTCTTCTGCCAACGAGCAGCAATGATTCTGTTTTTGCTTCAAGCCTTTGTTTAAGACGTTCAATATCTTTTATCAATATGGGTGGCGCTAATTCAATTTTTCCTGAAGAGGTCTGGATAATCTCATGAATTCTTGGCTTCAATGCACCTAAATCTAAACCATGCTGATGATCCTCCAGAGTTGTCAGATGAAGTCCTTCAGGGTTTGTTCCAAAATGATCACCATAAGGTCCCACCCTCAGGTAAAAATCCAGAAACCGCTCAGGGCCTTTTCTATCATTCAGCATGGCTAAAATTTCTAAGATATCTCGATGATAGATGGGGGAATTTGGATTACTGACTTCATGTTTGATTAGTTCTTTTATGGCCATTTCATCCATTAGTTCCTCATTTTCCATTTTTTGACCCCCAGCAGCTGCTGCCAGCTGAAGGAGAATCTGCCATTCATCTAATTGTTCTTCAGGAAGTTGAAAAACGGGCCGCGAATAATGTGCTATATTTCGAATAGCTAAGTTATAGAAGGTTATATCATAGTGAGAGCGTTCTAAAGGTGATGGGACTGGCAGTATCACATGCGCATGGCGTGAAGTTTCATTTAAATAACAGTCAACACTGACCATGAAATCCAGTTTGTTTAATGCAGCTTGTAAACGGCCGCTGTTTGGGGTGGATAATGCTGGATTGCCAGCAATAGATATCAATGCTCTAATCTGTCCTGATCCTTCCGTATCTATTTCTTCTGCAAGACAGGAGGCTGGCAGTTCACCTAAAACCTCTGGCAATTCTCTTATTCTACTTTGAAACCGGTTGAATCGTACCGCCCTGCTTTTCTTGAAAAGTGCCCTTCTCGTTGCAGGATTTGGGAACATGGCCCCTCCTTCCCGATCAAGGTTTCCTGTTAGAACATTTATGACGTCTATCAGCCAGCTGTTCATCGTTCCAAAAAGCTGCGTACAAGTACCCATTCTTCCATAAACGATCGCATTAGGAGAAGTTGCAAGTTCACGCGCTATTTTCCGAATGATATCTGATGGAATCCCGCATATGCCAGACACAGCTTCAGGAGTAAACTCTTTCGAATGGATCTCTATTTCTTCCAACCCATTTATAACATCCGTCAGTTCCCCCGGATTTACCAATTCTTCTTCAAATAAAGTACATATAATGGCAAAAAGGAATAGGGCATCCGTACCAGGGCAAATAAAGTAATGTTCATCTGCTTGTTTGGCGGTAACGGTACGAACTGGATCGATCACAACTAATTTGCCGCCTCGTTCTTTTAGTGCCTTCAAACGCCCTCTCATATTGGGGGCTGTCATTAGGCTGCCGTTGGATGCAAGTGGGTTGGCGCCCAGCATTAAAATGTAGTTCGTATGGTCAATGTCAGGAATAGCAAGATTGGCATCACTCCCAAACATCATTTCCGAGGAAAGCTGTTTAGGAATCTGATCGAGGGTACTAGCAGAGAAAATGCTCTTCGTTCCCAATGTCCGCAATAAAATAGGAATATACAGCATGCTGCTTAAATTGTGTACACTAGGGTTTCCCAAATAAACAGCGACTGCATTTTTCCCGTGTTCTTCGATAATAGGCAGAATTCTCCTGCTTATTTCTTCAAACGCTTCTTCCCATGAAACCTCTTGCCATTCCTGCCCGCGGCGAACCATTGGTTTTCGAAGCCGGTCAGGATCTGAATGAAGCTCTTTTAAACTATATCCCTTTGGACATAAATACCCTCGGCTGAACGGATCCAGTTTATCCCCTTTTATATGGACAACTTCTTGATCAAGCGTATGAATTTCTAATCCACACGTTGCTTCACACAATGGACATGTTCGGTAACTTATTCTTTCTTCCGCCATCCATGCTCCTCCTTTGATTTTTTTAGGATTTCCCCTCCAGGCACTTCGCTCCAATCGACAAAGTGGTTAAGGCAACAATGAAATTAATATAGCCTATGGATTTATAATAAGCTTGCCTTTCGTTTGCCGGCTTTCCATAAGTTCATGGGCTCTTTTTGCTTCTTCTAAAGGAAACGTTTCCCCGATCACTAATTTTAATTTTCCATTACTGATAGATTCCAGAAGCTCTCTTACACTTTCATTAAATATCTTTGTATCTTTAAGAATATGAACAAGCCAAAAACCTATGACACTTACATTTCTCTGCATTAGAATTGCTGGATCAAACTTTGTCTCCTGCCCTCCTGCCCGTCCATATATGACAAGTCTCCCGTTTACAGCCATACACTTTAAGCTATTTCTAAAGATGTCTCCCCCCACCATTTCAAGAACAACATCTGCTCCTTTACCTTCCGTGTAGGCTAGGATCTGTTTATGCCAATTCTCCTCTAAGTAATTGACTCCAAAATCTGCCCCTAAAGAATAGGCCAGTTCCAATTTTTCCGGACTGCTTGCTGTGGCGATAACCTTCCCTGCCCCCATAATCTTTGCCAATTGAACAGCAAATGTTCCTACTCCTCCTGCCGCCGCATGAACGACAACGGTGTCACCTTTTTTCAATTGGCCAGATGTTTTTAAGATATGATAAGCAGAAACCCCTTGTCCTAGAATAGCTGCCGCATGGTTAAACTCTACTGCTTCCGGAATTTTGATTAACTGGGACTCATGAAGGGCTATATACTCAGCATAACCACCATCCTCTGTTAAGGCGACAACCCGGTCCCCTACTTTAAAATCGGTTACTTCTAGTGAAACCTCTGTAATGACTCCTGCAACCTCTGACCCAGGAATATAAGGAAGTGGAGTTTTTGCTAAATATTGACCATACCTTCTAGCAGTGTCCGCAAAGTTCACACCCGAGGCTTTCACCTGTACCAAAACAGATCTTGGCTTGATTTCAGGGATTGGAATATCTACAATTTCTAACACTTCAGGCTTTCCATACTCTTTAAATTGAATCGCTTTCATATTTTCATCCCCTATTCCAAAAATTCATTTTATACTAACCGGTTAGTATAATTCCATTATAGTTTAATAGCTGCTCGTATTAAAATAGGAATATTTCCATTTATAAAAAAATAATCCAACATCTTCTAGTTGGATTATTTAATCAAAGAGATAGCTTACTAAATTTCTACATTCTTTATCGTATTTTGGGTGCCAAAAATCGATTGACCACCCAAATCCCACATCTTTTAACCACACTCTCGTTCGGGAGAAGCCGATCCAGATATATTTGTTAAATCATCAAAATCTCCCGAATATCCTCCTCTGTAAGAGCTGCCATTGCTCTTTCTTCCGAATCAATGACTTCCTCCACAAGATGCCTCTTTTTGTCTTGCAGTTCATTCATTTTTTCTTCTATGGTTCCCCGGGCTACGAGTTTGATGACCTGTACTTTATTTTTTTGGCCCATTCGATGAGCGCGGTCTGCCGCCTGCTCCTCTACTGCCGGATTCCACCATGTGTCATATAAAATAACCGTATCCGCCCCCATTAGATTCAACCCTGTTCCCCCAGCTTTCAGGGAAATGAGGAATAAATCCCGTTCACCGTGATTAAAACGCTCGCAGGTTTCTACCCGTTCTTCAGCGGGTGTTTGTCCATCTAGATAGAAGTACGGCAAACCGTTCCTTGTTAAGGCAATACCAATAAGATCAAGCATTTTCGTAAACTGGGAAAAAATCAGCACTCTTCTTCCAGACAATCTGGATTCTTCTATAATTTGCAATAGCTGTTCAAACTTAGCCGATTTCCCTTTATAACCATCCACAAACAAGCCTGGATGACAGCAAATCTGTCTTAACCGAGTTAAGCCGGCCAAAATCTTGATGCGATTCTTTCGTATGGTATCCTTGTCCAGATGCTTCAAGGTGTCGTGCCGCAGTTTAGCTAGGTAAGCCGCATACAACTTCTTTTGGTCAGGAAAAAGTTCTACCGATTCCAGCGAATTGATTTTTTCAGGCAGCTCTGAAAGTACCTCCTCTTTCATCCTGCGAAGTAAGAATGGTCTGATTCTCCGGGCAATTTGTACCCGCGTCAGCTTACTGTATTCCTTCAAGCCAAGAAAAAGCTGCGGAAAGACGGCATGAAAAATGGACCACAGCTCCTCCAATGAATTTTCGACCGGTGTACCTGTTAGCGCAAAGCGGTGGCTTGCCTCAATTTTCTTTACTGCACTGGCTGTTTGCGTCAAAGGATTTTTAAATGCCTGTGCCTCGTCAAAAAACACCGTATGAAAAGACTGGTCTGCAAACCAAACCATTTCCTTGCGTAATAATGTGTAAGAGGTGATGAATACATCCACATCAGTTATTTCCTTCAACAGCTTGGACCGTTCTTTTTTAGTTCCATCAATTACAATGGCCCTTATCTCTGGGGCAAATTTTCTGAATTCATTTAACCAGTTATAAGTCAAGGAAGATGGGCAGACAACAAGTGTCTGGAGCTTTTGTTTACGCATTTCAGATAGTGCGGAAACAATATAGGTGATACTTTGAATGGTTTTGCCGAGTCCCATGTCATCAGCCAAAATCCCGCCGAATCCGTAGTAAGCAAGAGTTTTCATCCACCTATACCCAGTCTTTTGATACTCTTTGAGAATTGGATCCAAATTTTCAGGAACATCAAACTCTAAACGATCAGGATTGCGCAGATGCTCCAGCAACTGAAGAAACGATTCTTCAAGCTTGAAAGTATCACTAACCTCTACTGTATCAAGCAGCTGCAGACATTGCTCAAGCGGCAAATCCAAACCGGCGGCAATATCTTTATTCCTGACATTTGGTGATTGAAGAAAACGCTGAATTTCTTCAAATTCTCTTGTTTGCAGTGAAAGCAGCGAGCCATTCGGGAGCCGATAATATTTCCGTTTTTCCTCTAAAGCCGCTAAAACATTACGGATTTGCTGTTCAGGAATGCCGTCCATTTCAAATTTGAATTCCAGCCAATCGGTTCGTTCTTTTATCACCTTCACCCTTACCCTCATCTGCGGGCGGGCATTTTCTCTAAAAATTCGATTTCTAACGGCCGTTGTAGCATAAATACGCACCAGCTTTTCAAGCTTAGGAACAATATGATACAAAAACTCATACTCCAGCTCTTCATTTTGCAGGTAATATCCGCCATCTGTCTTGGTAAACGAGCCCTCCTCCATGAGCTGAAGGATTTTCTCCTCTTTCTCTATATCACGGAACACCATAGTACTTCCGGGAAGTTCTCGATTTTCCAACGGCTGAACGATCATATGTTCGTAGTGAAATTCGAGTCCTGCTAGGAGCAGATTGTTTACCCGGTCCAAGTATAGCTTGGCCACTAAAGGTGTTTTCTCAAATTTCTTCATTAATTTCTCTGCCATTGTAACTTTCCCAAGTTTTTTCAAACCTGGAGCCACTTGTTCGATAAAAAAAGCAAGCTGTTCTAGAGGAATCGGGATCGAATTTGTTCCGGAATCATCCAGCATCTGTTTTAAGTCCGTAAGCCTTTTTTCGTCCAGAGATTCAAGCCGCTTTATTTTCCCAGCAAAAAGAATAGAGTGGTAGGTCTCGAGGACCATGATCTGTTCAAAGCCATTCACCTTTAGTTGGAAGCCGCCACCCTCAGATTCCATAAAATCAAACTGTAATGGCAGTTGCTCCTCTGTTACGTTCAGCTCTGTAAAGGTTTGTCCCGCGAACTTCCATGTTACTAGCGGTGCCTTTTGAAGTAAAAACAGCAGCCGTTCCCAAGAACCAGGCGGGATAATCAGAAGATGGCCTGCGCCATTATCGAGTACCATTTCACCATATATTTTTTCATCCCGGACTACTTGAATAAGCTGCTGGATGACCGCATCTGTTTCTTTTTCAAAGCAATGAAGACTTGGATCGTACCCGAACTGTGCACATGCTCTACTCTCTCTCACTTGCTCAAGAAATAACCGAATATTTGATACTTTGGAAGTACCGATCTTCATTTCTACCCCAATCAAATATCGGGCACCTGCTGTTTGAATGGGTTGACAATTAAACTCAACATCAAGGACTTGTCTGTTTTCAAAGTGAAGCTGATGACCGCTTGAGCGGACAGGCTGATCCGAAAAAAGATGTAGCAATCCTGTTGTTAGATCTTTTTGTGATGAGCCGATTTCTTGGCGTTGAAGGTCATTAATCGCCAATAAAACTGCTGCGATATGCTGGCAATCCTTTTTAAATGAAGCAAGCTTCGGACAAGTGCACTCTGTACGAAAGCTGCCACTCCCATCTGCCTCAACCATCACATGAAAATCTTCATCTCCGGAAACAATTGCTTTGCAGCGATCCAGACCGTATTCTTCAATTGTTACTTTATTTGTCCGATTAAAATAATCTCCTCGTTTGAAGGAGACAGTTCCGCACATCTCTTGAATGGTTTTCTGATTTAATGTAATGTTCATGCGCCAAGCTCCTTCCTTGAGGGAATATTCTACAATTGTATCATAGGAGGAAAACTTAAAAAACGAACGGTGTCAGGCACCGTTCGTTTTTTTATTACTAAAAGAAAAAACCCCTTCATATTAAAAGGGGTACAACCTGCACATTACCTTTTTTTCTTTTTCGACTGATCGACAACCAGCTTGGTATTTTTGTTAATAACCTCCAAGGCAACTTGAACATGAACGCGTCTTTCATCCAGGTTATTTACACTTGAAACGGTTGCTTTGCGGCCTTTTATTCTAAGCTCTTCACCTACAACAGGCACACGTTTCGCCAACTGGCTTAATAATAGATTCTTATTCTCAAAAAAAGAAACGGCATACACTTTCGTCTCACCCTTTTCCTATGGGATGTGGCCACCTCCATATAAAATATAGGGTTTCGTTTAAATTTAGACCCAGTTATGCAGATAATATTTAAAGAACGATTAACATCTATGTCATACATTTTTAACAAATTAACGTTATAGTTTTAAGCAGTGGGGATAGCATGAGTGGCTATCATGGTATTTGGCGAAGGAGGAGCCGATACTTTTGCACAGGGGTGAATTTTGCGCGATTATTCACAATATGATAATCTCTTTTTTAAGAGTATGTTTTTAGAAAGAGGGATTATTATTAACGTATTATGGGATTTTGACGGCACCCTATTTGATACTTATCCAGCACTGGTTGAGGGTTTTGTCACTCTAAGCGGGCATGACCTTGATCGCAGTGAAGTTTTGAAATGGCTGAAAATTGATTCCAAAACGGCCTTTAAACACTATGGGATTAGTGAAGAACAAAGGGAAGAATATCAAAAGTTGTACAACCATTACTCGAAAATCAACAGCAAACCGTTCGAACACTTAGAAACTGCCTTATCCGCTGTTGAAAACAATGTCATTGTTACTCACCGGGATAAGGAATCAACTCTTTATCTTCTTGAGAAATTTCATTTAACAAATTATTTTAAAAAAATAGTTTCAGTTGAAGAAGAAGGCTTTACGAGGAAGCCACACCATTCATCCTATGAATATGTCATGAAAGATTATCATATTGACCTGGTTGTAGGTGACCGAGACTTGGATTTAATTCCGGCAAGGAAACTCGGCATTATAACCGTTGCCCATCAAAATCCAAACATTGAAGCTGACTTTCATATTGAAAGCTATGCGGATTTTATTCCTTCGGTTCTTGAACAGATCCGTAACAAGTAGAAGACCCCCTTAGATTGAGGGGTTCTTCTATTTGTAAAAAGATACTGATTGGTACTCGATCCATAAAGAAGCTATAGACAAGTAGTCTACAGCTTCTTTATTTACTCCTTCTTATTCGTTTAAGGAATATTTTACCAAAAGGTATAAAAGGTACCATACGCAGACGACAAAATCATGGTTCATATTACACTTTTATCGCCTTCATACCTTGCAATTCTCTAGAGTAATATAATGTTGACTGCGCAGACTTTGAATTCCGGCATTTTGGATTGTGGGTCTAAGGCATGGTTGGTCACTCTGTTGACACTTTGCAAGTCTCCCCAGTGAAAAGTCGTGAAAAGAGTGTCTTCACGGATCCCCGGTGTCAACGATGCTCTCATGACTGCACTCCCCCTCTTTGATTGGACCTTCACAAATGCCCCATCTTCAATTTGATAGTTTTTAGCAGTCTCAGGATGTATGGCTAAAAGCGGCTCAGACGAGAGGCTGCTAAGCTTCGAGCTTTTTCTTGTTTGCACACCTGTCAAATAATGATGCATGACACGGCCTGTCGTCAGAAATAACGGATACTCTTGGCATACCATTTCTTTTGGAACTTGCTGGTTGACCGCGGAGATCATTGCTCTTCCATCCTCATGAGCAAATGTTCGTTCAAATAAACTTCTTTCACCTGGATGGTCAATATCAGGGCAAGGCCAATACACCCCTTTTTCTTCCTTCAACCGCTGATACGTGATCCCAAAGTAATCTGCTTTACCACCCTTGCTAGCTACTTTAAGCTCTTCAAAGATTTCCTCAACTGCTGAATAAAGAAAGTAATCCTTTTTCCCCATTTCATTTGCAAGGTCGCAAAGGATTTCCCAATCATGCTTCGCCTCTCCCAATTTCCTGCGGGTACCTTCCCTTAGCACAACCCGCCCTTCCAGATTTGTCAATGTCCCCGTATCTTCCAAGTATGATGTCGTCGGTAAAATCACATCTGCCATTCGAGCCGTCTCTGATAAAAACAGATCGGCGACGACTAAAAATTCTAATTGACCAAGTGCCTTTTCTACGAAAATAGCATTGGGATTGGAGACTACAGGATTGGACCCCATGACAAATAGTCCCTTTATTTCGTTGGCAGCAATTTTTTGCATCATCTCATATGCAGAGACTCCTTTATCTGGCAAGTCAGCCTCCTCAATCCCCCATACGTCAGCTATATATTTCCGATGCTCTGGATGACTAATGGATCGATAGCCGGGGAGCTGGTCAGCTTTCTGCCCATGCTCTCTCCCTCCTTGACCATTCGCCTGCCCAGTAATCGCCCCATAACCGCAGCCGCGTCTGCCAATTTTCCCTGTGATTAATGCTAAATTAATAAAGTTCTTGACGGTTTCAACCCCGCTCGCATGCTGTTCTACTCCTCTTGCAGTAAAAACGATTCCTGTCCCGGCGGCTCCATATTGCTCTGCTGCACGTTCGATCACATCCACAGGGACATCTGTTAACTCAGAGATTTCCTGTAAATCGATTGACTGCAAGAACTCCTGCAGATCTTCAAATCCATTTGTCCGTTCCATGACAAAGGAACGATCCACATACCCTTTCTCTAGCATTACCTTTAACATGCCATTTACTAAATTTGCATCCATACCCGGCTTCACCTTTATATGCAAATCTGCTAGTTTGGAAGTCGGAGTTTCCCTTGGGTCAATGACGATGATAAAACTGCCCTTTTTCTTTGCTTTTAAAAAATAGGGCATGAGAGTGGGCTGACATTCCGCGATATTTGTCCCTGCCAAAATAATGCATTCCGCCTCGGGGATATCCGCTAATTCGCATGTAAGCCCCCGATCGATACCAAAAACAACATTTGCTGCTGTTGCAGCCGAAGACATGCAAAACCTTCCGTTGTAATCAATATACTTCGTTTTTAATGCCACCCTGGCGAACTTTCCAAGTAAATAGGCTTCCTCATTTGTTAAGGAACCTCCTCCGTACACGCCCAAGGTGTCATTTCCGTAATCTGTTTGAAGCTGGGAAAACTTTTCTTTAATATAATTGAGAGCCAAGCTCCAAGAAACACGGTGAAATTCATCGTCAATTTTTAATAAAGGATACAAAATCCGCTGCCCATTCACAACATGCTCGTGGGCGTTGATACCTTTAATGCAAAGTCTGCCCTCTGAAGCAGGGTCTTCTTTATTTGGTTTTACTTTAAAAACCTTCCTGCTGACAATTCGTTCCTCGAAGATCTGCATGCTGCATTGGACACTGCAAAAAGGGCATCTGGCATCATAAACATCTTCTTTATTCAGTTCTTTACTTTTTGTTAAAAAATTGGAAAGAAAGTCTTTCATACTTGATCAAGGCCCCTTGCCGCTGAATTAACAATGATATTGCTCTTACGTTCATGAAGAAGCTCTTTTTCAAATGGCTCTTTTAAGAAAAAGGCTGCTGCAAAGCAGAGGAAAGCAGTACTGCCGATCACCACGAAAAAGATTGAAGGGGTAACAAAGCTCAAAATAGTCAAAAACATAACACCGCCAATATTCCCGTATGCCCCAACCATTCCGCTCACTTGGCCAGTAATCCGCTTCTTTATAAGCGGCACCATCGAAAACACAGACCCCGCCCCAGCTTGAACAAAAAAGGAACAGAACACCGTTAACAACATAGCCAAGAATAAAGGCCAACTTGATGAAATCAATGACATTCCAATATACGAAAAGCCTAGGCCCAGTAATAGAATTAATAAAGTTTTTTTCCTGCCAAAGCGGTCGCTCAGCCAACCGCCTAGCGGTCTTGCTGCCAGATTTGTGAAAGCAAAGCTTGAGGCAATCATTCCAGCCTTGGCAACCGTTAAATGAAAGGTTTCTTCAAAAAACATCGGAAGCATGGAAACAACCGCCAGTTCTGATCCAAAAGTAATCAAATAGGCCATATTGAGAACAGCCACTTGCCGGAATGAGTATTTCTCTTCCTCTGGAAAGTCTTCAGAGAATACTTTTTTGTTATCCGACCATATTTTAGATAGACTCATGAGGTAAAAAACAGCCAATACCCCATAAATCACCGCTGCGATATTAGAGGAAATAATGGATGTACTCTGCAATTTCCAAGTGAGTACGCCTAAAATCCCATAAACAGGAAATGTCATGATCATTAAACCAATTAAATCTTTTGGAGAGGTAACCTCCATCGCTCCCATTCGCTTAATTCGTTTATAGGATTTTCCACTCGGCGAATCCTGAACGGAAAAATAATAAACGAATCCATAAACAAAAGAGATCACCCCTGTCAGAAGGATCGCGTATCTCCATCCGTTCTCTCCGCCTATCCAAAGAGCGATGAGCGGGAGTGAAAAGGCTGCAGCAGCAGAACCAAAATTTCCCCAGCCGCCGTAAATCCCCTCCGCCAGACCGATTTGTTTCTCAGGGAACCATTCCGATACCATCCGAATCCCAATGACAAACCCCGCTCCTATGATTCCCATGAAGATCCTTGCAATAAATAATTGCCAGAAACTATTTCCAAAGGCAAAAAAGAAACATGGAATACTCATAACGATTAATAATGATGAATACGTTCTTCTGGGGCCGAACCGATCTACCAAAATACCAATCATGATACGTGATGGAATGGTTAAGGCTACATTAAAACTCATTAAGATTCCCACTTCCGCTTTTGACAGGTGAAGAACCGTCATAATGGTTGTGGTGAATGGCGCCATATTAAACCACACGACAAAGGATAGAAAAAATGCAAAGGTTGTTAATAACAGAATTTTTTTATTTCCTTGGTACATATTGATTTCCTTCATGATTCCACCTCCGGCAATAAAACAGGAACAACCTTCATGTTGCGTTGTTCCTTCGGTTTTTTTGTCTGTTTAACATTGATACCATTCTTCAAGAATGGACCTCCTAATGATCTCTCTATTGAAACAAGTTCATTTTCGTTGTTTACTGTCAGATCAGTTATGCTTTCTAACACATAGTCGCTTTTACTGTCAGAAAGCCATTTCATTCAGCAAAACCTATAAGATGACAATGACTTCTCCATCTTGAAGTTCCGTTTTATAGGTTTTGACACAACCTATATCCGGGGCTTGCACCTTTCCATCTTTTAAATTGATTTTCCAATCATGCATTGGACAGAAAACATGCTCGCCACTGACCATTCCTTCTGCAAGAACGCCCCCTTTATGCGGGCATCGGTTTTCAATTGCTCGAATCTCACCATTTGCCAGGCGAAAAATGGCAATTTCATGCGCACCAATTTTGACCGTTTTACCTAACTTCTCAGGAATCTCATTCAGTGCCCCTACTTTTATCCGGTAACGAATCGCTTCCATGTATTAACCTCCCCTTTTCATATCGACAGGTACTTTCACTGTTTCATAAAGTTCTCTTTGAATCTCTCCGCTTTTAATAGCCTCCTGCCATGGATCGTTTAACACTGACAATGCTTCATCAAGTCGTTCATTCAAGGAATCTCGTGTCTCTTTATCTGCTAATACGGATTTAATATGATCCAATCCCAATCGTTCCACCCACTTCGAAGTTCTCTCCAAGTAATGGGCCGTTTCACGGTAATACTGTAAATACGCTCCTGTCATTTCTAGTACTTCTTCCTGCGTTTTCACTTTGCAGAATAGATCACCTGCTCTTAAATGAGTTCCCCCATTTCCGCCGACATAGATTTCCCATGCTCCATCTACTCCCACAACACCTAAATCTTTAATACCCGATTCAGCACAATTCCTTGGGCAAGCAGAAACAGCCATTTTTACCTTGTGCGGTGTGCTAATGCGTTCAAATTTCTTTTCCATCCGAATTCCCATCGTGATCGAGTCCTGAGTGCCAAAGCGGCAGAAGCTTTCTCCTACGCAAGTTTTCACAGTTCGAAGTGATTTTCCATAAGCATACCCAGATGGCATATCAAGTTCAGACCAGACCTTCGGAAGATCTTCTTTTTTCACACCTACTAAATCAATCCGTTGTCCTCCGGTTAGTTTAATTAATGGCACATCATATTTTTCCGCCACATCAGCAATCCTTCGTAATTCATCCACATTGGTAACTCCCCCGTACATCCTTGGAACAACAGAATAAGTGCCATCTTTTTGGATATTGGCATGGAGCCTTTCATTTACAAAACGGGAGTCCCGTTCATCTTTATAACGGACCGGATTCATCATACCTAAATAGTAATTCAGGGCCGGCCTGCATTTGGAGCATCCGTCCTCCGTTTCCCAGCCAAGGACATTCATTACTTCTCTTGTATGAGTTAAACCTTTATCACGAATTTCCTGAATGACTTCGTCCCTTGATAAGGTGGTACAGCTGCAAATCGGTTCTTTTTGTTCTGTACTGTTATACTGATCCCCTAATGTATATTCCAACAGATCTGCTACTAAGGATTTACAACCACCGCATGATCTGGATGCACTTGTGCATCCTTTCACTTGTTCAACAGTTGTCAATCCCTGAGTCTGAATCGCATTGACGATGGCGCCTTTGGTTACCCCATTACAGCCACAGATAATTTCTTCGTCTGCCATGGAAGCAACCAGGCTTCCCCCAGTCTGTTCACTTTTACCACTTTCCGTGTACTCTAAAATATCTGCTCCTTTTTTTATAAGTGCTAATAAACGATTACCTTCACTTGTATCACCAAACAAAACCGCACCGATCATTTTCCCATCCTTAATCAGGATTTTTTTATAGGTTCTACTGTAATCGTCATAGGCCATCATCGTTTTTACTTGTTCGTTCCCGAAAATATCACCCGCGGAGAATACATCCACTCCCGAAACCTTTAATTTCGTTGATACTGTGGATCCTGTATAAGGGGAGGCCTCCTGCCCGCAAATCCTTTTTGCTAAAACCTTTCCTTGTTCATAAAGCGGGGCAACCAGGCCATATACTATTTCTCTATGTTCCGCACATTCACCGACAGCGTAAACATTTGGTACTTCAGTTTCCAGCCAATCGTTAACAAGAATCCCCCTGTTAACCGGTATCCCGCTATCTTTTGCTAATTGAATATTTGGCCTGATTCCAACAGCCATAACAACTAGATCCGCAGCTATTTCTTCACCATCACTGAAACGCAGTCCCTCTACCTTTTCACCGCCAAAGATTTCTTTTGTTTGTTTTTCAAGATAGAAGTTCATCCCTTGTTGTTCCAGTTCTTTTTGCAGCATTTGCCCGGCTGTTTTATCCAGCTGCCTTTCCATCAGGCAATCTCCGAGGTGGATGACACTTACTTCCATACCTAAATTCAAGAGACCGCGTGCTGCTTCTAAGCCTAGTAATCCGCCGCCAATCACAGCGGCCTTTTTATGGCTTTTTGAATATTCCAACATTTTTTCACAGTCTTTGATATCACGAAAAGCCGTAATCCCTTCTTTATCTGCCCCTGGAATTGGCAGCATAATAGGCAGCGAACCAGTGGCGATAATTAATTTATCGTATTGAACCTGCCGGCCCTTGCTTGTAATAATGAATTGTTCATCAGCTTGAATGCTGACAACCGTTTCCCCAGGGTATAAAAGAATTTGATTCTTTTCATACCACTCCCAATCATTGATGGTAATATCTTTAATCGAAGTATCCCCCTGCAAGACCTTTGAAAGTTGAATGCGATCATAGTTGGGATGTGGTTCACTTCCAAATATCGCTATTTCAAACATGTCCGGTTCCAGCTTGATTATCTCCTCAATACAACGCACACCTGCCATCCCATTACCAATCAGCACTAATTTTTGCTTTGTCACAACTTCTCCTCCAATCAACTTCCATTTCGTTTAAATATAAACAACATGTTAATGTGAATTTTCTGACCAATCAACAAGCATGTTACAAAATCTAACATGTTTTTTAATTCCTCATTTTCCTATGTTTGGATTTTTCCTTCATTTTGCTAGGTTTGAAGGGCTTGTGATAAAGTCATTAATGAAAATAAATATCTTTATTTATTGACCAAAGACCTTTTTATCATTTAATTCGGGGGCAAAATGTGCTCTTATTTACCAAACTGTCTTGTTTTTTCCTCTTCTTAGACAACAAGATCCACTTTTCTGTTTCGCCCTATCATTCATGCTGTGATTAAAAAATGTATGTCAGAAAATCTGACAAACTAGTTGTTTAAAAAGTCATCTTCATATTACAATTCGATTAAAAAATGTCACCTTTTAACGGGAGCGATTAATACGAAAATGGAGATAAAAATTGCTGAGGAGAAGGATGTCCCAATAGTTTATCAATTGATGTTAGAGGCATTTGAAGAATATCGTTTTCTTGAGGTTCCCTCAAGTGCATTGAATGAATCGTTAGACGCACTTCAAAACACGATAAAGAGTCACACAGAGCAAGCAATTGTATGTACAGTCAATGAGGTTCCCGTTGGTTCCTGCCGATTTAAGCTGAAAGAGGATGCTCTGTATTTTTCACGGTTGTCTGTAGCAACTAAAGCAAGAGGTAAAGGTGTTGCCAAGGCTATGTTAGGTTGGCTTGAAGAACATGCTAAAAAAAATTTAAAAGCAAAAATAGAATGCCGTGTCCGGGCATCCTTACCAAAAAATATTCGTCTCTATGAATCCCTGGGTTATTTTACTTCAAATGTGACCGTCATAACTAATCCCAATGGTATTTCAGTAAAAACGGTTTTCATAGAAAAAACGTTAGTAGATTAAATCATGATACCTTTTTCGAAAAACTAGAAGATCTACTAGTACCATCAGTCCATCATTTTCCTGCCAACTGTATTCTCTCTATCAATCATCATTTTCGAAAAATCTGTCAAAAACAGAACTTTTTTGGCTTCCAATCGTAAAACCTATTAGATTTAGCCATTTCTAGAAGACATCTGTTTAAATGCTCACAAAAGGATGTACAGGGTGGTTAAGAAAATCGGGGTTTTATTTTTTTATATTTGCAAACATCCGGTGAAATTTTCGTTATCTGGAAAATAGAAAACTAGTACCTTCCACAAATGAACACGGAGGCATTCCTCTTTTAGGAATGCCTCCGTTATGCTGTATCAGGATTTTATGAAATGCACACATATTAACATGAAAAACGATATAACGATCATGCTTACTACCCATAACCACGCCCACTCCATATTACCTGAATCAATGGCGATATAAATAGCGGTTGGTATTGTTTGTGTTTTTCCGGGGATGTTTCCAGCAAACATGAGAGTGGCCCCAAACTCCCCCAACGCCCTGGCAAAAGCCAAGATTGCCCCCGAAACAATCGCTTGAAGGGCCAGCGGGATCGAAATCGATACAAATACTCTCATTTCATTCGCCCCATCGACTCGGGCAGCCTCTTCGATTTCCTTATCAATAGCGGCAAATCCTGCTACGGCTGATTGATACATTAAAGGAAATGCCACGACAGCGGAAGCTATAACAGCCGCCCACCAGGTAAACATGACGGGCTGCTTAAAAATAAATTCCACCAGTTGACCAATCGGACTATTTTTCCCAAAAATTATAATTAACAGGAAACCAACTACTGTTGGCGGCAATACGAGCGGCAAAAGAAATAAGGTATCCATAATTGCTTTCCCTTTGAATTTCTTAGCCGCTATAATTTTCCCTAATAGCAGCCCTGACACGACTGCCAATATTCCTGCCACAAATGCGATCTCAAGTGATAATATGATGGGGCTCCAAAAATTTTCTGCCATTTGAAATTATTTTAGTCCTTTAAACCCGTACTTTTCGAAGATCTTCATTGAGGTTGGATTTTGAAGATAATCGTAGAAAAGGGCAGCCTCCTTTGGATGGGAACTGTTTTTGATCATGCCCAATGGATAAATAATCGGGTCATGTGTATTTGCATTTGCAGTTGAAGCAATTTTTACTTTTTGAGAAATTAAGGCATCTGTTTTATACACAATTCCTGCATCCACATTTCCCGTTTCTACATATGTAAGTACCTGTCGGACATCCTTTCCGTAGACTACTTTCCCTTCAATCGTATTCCAAATATTTAATTTTCCTAAAGTTTCTTTGGCGTACAACCCTGCTGGTACAGCCTCAGGGGTTCCCATAGCTATTTTACCAGCTTTCGTGAGGTCTTTAAATGTTTCGATCCCTTTGTTTGAATCCTTTGGTACCACCAGGACAAGCTCGTTTCCTAGTAGATTAGACGACTGTTTCTTTTCAATTAATCCTGCTTTTACTAATTTATCAAATTTGTCTTCAGCTGCGGAAAAGAAAAGATCGACTGGTGCCCCTTGGGAAATCTGCTGTTGCAAAGCACCGGATGCACCAAAATTATAGGTTATTTTCACATTCGGATGTTCTTTCTCAAAATTTGATTTAATAACATTTAAAGCATTTTGCAAACTTGCTGCTGCAGAAACTGTTAATTCTACAGTTTTTTCAGAAGATGCCTGTTTCTTTGTGTCTGTTTTTTGCGTTTTTTCACTTGTTGAACATCCTGATACAACAAGCATTACCATCAAGATCGAGAAAATTAATACGTTAATTCTTTTCTTCATCATTGTCTCCCTTTCAAACTAGTTATAATTATTTATAACTAATTATAACTAGTTATAATGGAAAAAAATATAAAAAAAATCACATTTTATATTTTATATTAAAATTCTTCTTTTTCTCATACGATACGGTACAATAAAAAATGGAGGGATGTACATGTCGAAAGAACGATCCTATACGATTGAAGAAGTTTCTCAGCTTTTAAAAGTATCGAAACTAACCTTATATGATCTTGTAAAAAAAGGGGAACTGCCAGTATTCCGTGTAGGAAGACAGATGCGAATAGATGCAAATGACTTGGATCAATACATAAATAAACATAAGACGAACCCAAACACAGCATTGCACGCCCCTACTTCCGAGCATCATACCGAAGCAAAGACATCCCCTAACATTGTGATTAGCGGACAAGACATAGTGTTAGATATTCTTGGTAAACACATTGAAAAACATTCAACATATAAAACATTACGTTCCTTTTCAGGGAGTTTAAACAGCCTTTTCTCTATGTACAATGGGGAATGTGACATTGTCAGCTTGCATTTATATGATGGTGATACAGGCAAGTATAACCTGCCCTATGTAAAAAAAATTCTCGTGGGATCTCCTATTATCTTAATGAACCTCCTTTTAAGAAAAGCAGGTTTTTATGTAAAAAAAGGAAACCCTTTAAATATTACTTCCTGGGCTGATTTAAATCGGGAGGATTTAACCATTATTAATAGAGAGAAGGGCTCAGGAGCACGGATTCTTCTAGATGAACAACTTAGAATCAACGGAATTTCCCCAAGAAATGTAAGAGGATACCAGCACGAGGAGACTAATCATTTAAGTGTAGCTTCCGCCGTCTCTACCGGAATGGCTGATGTTGGAGTGGGGATTGAAAAAGCGGCGAAAATGGTGGGAATTGATTTTGTTCCTTTAATAACAGAACAATATGACCTGGTTATGCTGAAAACACCGGAAACTGAAAGCCTCATAAACACTATAAGTAAAATATTATCCTCTACGCAGTTTCAGTCTGAAATAAATTCATTGGGGGATTATGATACGTCCCATACAGGAAAAATAATATATGAAACATTCTAAAATAAACAGGCAGCATTCAGCAGCCTGCTTATTTTGTGAGCATCCATTTAAATTATCGTTCTATGATATATGAATTATGCTTATAAGTATTTTTCAATGAACTTAAGACCTTACTTTATTATTTCTCTTAACTCTTCCGTCATTTGCTCAACTAACTCAGGTCTGCCATGAAATTGAGCCGGAGTATTTTGAAAAAGATCAATTCGCCATTGATTGTTGTCCTTAACTGCAATCAAAGTTTGATGAGCATTTACGGCAGGATTGATATCTGTTTTACCAGGAGGAATCATCCCTGCAAAGGCATATAAAATAGCAGCATCACTTCCAAAAGGCCGGATCTCTGTAACCTTCGTAATATAGGATGCAGTGGGATGGTGTTCAAAGATAGGGCGTAAATGCGAAAAAATTTCCTCGCAGCCAATCACCTTACTGCCATCATATCCAATTTGTATTCCCTGCTCTGTAAACAGGCCAGCCATTCTTTGAGCATCCCTATTATTCCATGCATCAATTAGTTTATGATAAAGATGTTTGATTTCATCACGTAAAGAAGTATTCACGTAATTTCCTCCTTAAAAGATATTTATATTTTCATGGTATATCATACGGGTCAAATTGGACATACAAATCATCTTCTAATGTAATCCAAGGTTATCCTTATGATACACTAGATGATATATTTTCGAATGAAGGGAGTTTTTATGATGATTGAACCTGATTTAATTATTGAAAATGAAGTGTTAAATGAAACCATTGATTTAAGTGAGGTTGAACCGGGAACAGTTTATAAAAACTGCCAAATTACTTCTACATATCGATCACCGCAAATAAAAGAAAGCAAATTTGAACATTGTGAATTTTTAACAGAAGAGTTAAATGACATAGAAATGCTGGATTGTATTTTTACTAATTGCAACCTAGCCAATATCGCCTTACGACATGCAGTTGTTTATCGTACCATTTTCGAAAGCTGCAAACTGCTAGGAAATGATTTTATCGGATCAAAGTTTTCAAATGTGAAATTCATCGATTCTCACTTAAGATATATCAATTTCTCTGATAGTAATCTAAAAAGTGTTTTATTTGAGAACAGTGATTTAACAAGTGCTTATTTCCAAGAAGTAAAAATGAAAGAGGTTCATTTCAAAAGAAGCGTCTTAAACGAAGTAGACTTTTCAGATACAAACCTTAAAGGAATTGATCTTTCGAATGCCGACTTTGAGAGTATAATCCTAACACCGAACCTGCTACGCGGCCTTAAAATATCTTCAACCCAGGCTCCAGTTATTGCTGCACTATTGGGCATTACGGTTCGTTATTAATTTATATAAAAAACGCCAAGCCCGATAGATTAAGGACTTAGCGTATTTTTTCGTTAAAAAATGGTGGTGGAATCCTATATTGGGATAAGAAAAGGAAACAATCAACAAAATGTCAGCACCCTTTTCTCCCACCCCTGTTTATAGTTTATTCATACAAACATTATGAACATAGCAAACTGCCATAACAATGAAAGCAAAAATACTTTGACCTGACTATCTAATTACTGAAGAAGATGGAAGACGCTTGATCATTCCAAGTGGAACCGACATAGCTGACATTGATGCCGGATTCTACCCAAAATCTTGATCCTCCGTAATTAATATCCCAGCATAGAACTGTCCAGTTATGATTGTAACCAGCTGTTAACGAAGAGATTTTGTCATTCCAATAAGATCCCACCCAGCTAATATTACTGGAAGCTCCGAAGGAATTTCCTCCATAGTTTATATCTTGATAAAAATACGAGTTATAGTAAACAGCTCGGGGTGCAATGGCATTGTTTTGCATGTTCTTATTACGGGCAGCAACAGCACTCTTCAAATAAGCATTTAAGTTGTTTTTACTTGTAAATCCATAGATTACTCCCTTTGACTTTGCAGAGTCATCGAAAACAAAATCAGTTACGTTCTTTACATGAGGATCGGCTTGAGTATATTTAACACCGTTAATCATAATAGGCACGCCTTTTAATTGGACCATACTTTGTGTTGAAGACATTTGTTTTGAAACTGAGGCTGGTGTTGTAGCAGCAAAAGCAGAAATAGGGATGACCACCAAAATAAAAGTCAGCAATGCCATAACAATTTTCTTCAAGAAAACCCCTCCTAGATAAGATTCATAACAAACCTTATATTACCGATTCATCAATTTGACAACAAGTTACATTTTTACCATTTATTGGATTTACTATTATCCTTGAAATACTTACTTTATTTTCCAATCCTTTTTTTATAAAACAACAAAATAGGATTATCGTCATAAATATTTGTTAATGTATTTTACTGTTAGAACGGTGTCTACACCGGTAATCATTGTCATCCAGACCAGTAACTTATTTCTACTGGAGCAAGGCAGTCTTTATCTCATATGGCCAAATTATTATTAACTCCTGGTGATGAAGCAATAATTGTAGCCCTATTACACATGGGATCTGGCCCTAAACATAAATAAAGAGCACAATTCTTGCTACAGAATCGGGCCCGATTAAGGACTTTTTTTGTTTATAAAGCGGCGGCCCACTCACTGGAATGTTGGTAAGGAAGAAAAATGAGATTTTTGTTTAGAATACATATGGTTAAACAAGGAAATAGTAACAAATACACAATTGAAAATTAGAGAATGAATGTAAATCCAATAGACATATTTTAATTTCTTAATAAGGGTTAATTTTGGAGGAATTATAATGACAACTCAATCACTAAAAAGGATCATCTTAGGTCGCCCATTAAAATCAAGCGAAGCCGAAGCTGAAAAAATGCCCGTTTGGAAGGCATTACCGATTTTATCATCAGACGCTCTTAGCTCAGTCGCATATGGTACTGAGATGATTCTGCTGGAACTTGCAACTGTTGGGACGTTTGCGTTCTCTTTTTCTACCCCCATTGCTATTGCCATCATCCTGCTAATTTTGATCCTCATCATCAGTTACCGACAAGTGATCGATGCCTATCCTCAAGGCGGCGGGGCTTATATGGTGGCAAAAGAAAACTTAGGGATGAATTGGGGACGTTTAACGGGAGTTTCTTTACTGATTGATTATACACTAACCGTAGCTGTATCCATCTCCGCTGGAGTTTTAGCAATAGTTTCGGCCTATCCAACGTTGGCTCGTTACACGGTGCTTTTGTGTGTCATAATGATTTGGTTTATGGTTTGGATGAATTTAAGAGGTACATCGGAATCAGGAAATATTTTTGCTATTCCGACCTATTTGTTTATTCTTTCGATGCTAATACTGATTGTCAGAGGTTTATTTGATTGGGTAACTGGAAATGCTCCTACTGCACAGCATTTATCTATTCCTGCTTCGTTGCCGAAAACACTAACATGGTTCGTTTTATTAAAGGCCTTTTCTTCTGGCTGTTCTGCGGTCACTGGAATTGAAGCCATATCAGATGCTGTTCCACATTTTAAAAGTCCAGCACCAGGAAATGCCAAACGGACACTGGTTACATTAGGTATAATTTTGGCTATAATTTTTGGCGGGATAACACTACTTGCAATGATATATGGAATTAAACCCGATGAAACAGGTAAAAAATCAGTTTTATCTATGTTAACAGAAGGCATTGTAGGACATGGTGTATTTTTCTACTTTGTTCAATTAGTAACCATGGCAATATTAACTTTAGCGGCAAATACCAGTTTCAACGGGTTCCCAATATTGGCTTCCATTATGGCACAAGATCAAAATTTACCTCGTATGTTTAGCAATCGAGGAGATCGTTTAGCCTTACACTTTGGGATTGTAACATTGGGTGTACTGGCAACCATTTTATTAGTTGTTTTCAAAGGACGGACTGAAGCGATTATTCCTTTGTATGCAATCGGGGTATTTTCATCCTTTACGATTTGCCAATCTGCTTTGGTACTAAAATGGATAAAAGAAAAATCAACAGCTTGGAAGCGTAAATCATTCATTAATGGTTTGGGTGCTATTGTATCGTTTTTAGTATTAGCTATTTTTAGCATTACAAAATTTTTGGAAGGTGCATGGATTGTTATTGTCATTACGCCAGCCTTGCTTTTCTTATTATCTAGAATCAGTAAGCATTATGATAATGTAGCAAAACAGTTAAGAGTTGACTTAGATGAGCCTCTTCCTGTTACAGAAACACTTATTATCGTCCCGGTTGCAGGAATCCATAAGGTAGTTGTATCGACCGTAGCTTACGCAAAGTCTTTAACCAGTAATGTAGTTGCTTTTTATGTTGCCTATTCAAATGAAGATGCCAAAAGGATCGAAGAAAGATGGGAACAATGGAACCCCGGAGTTCGATTAGTTGTCGTCGTCTCTCGTTACCGCACATTAGTGAAACCATTGGTAGAATTTATCGGGCGTGTTGAAAATCGTTACAAAAAGAAAAAAATCACAGTCCTATTACCTCAATTTATCATTCATAAGTGGTGGCATCATTTACTACACAATCAATCGGCACTTCGTATTCGTGCAATTCTTTTGAATAGAAAAGATGTTGTGGTTTCAACGGTTCCGTTCCATTTGAATGAATGACAAACAAAAGCAGACCCCCAATCCCTATAAATGGATTGGGGGAATTTTTTATTAATTTTCTAATAATAATCTCCAAACAATCTTTCATTTACAATTATGTTCCATCCATGATACGCTTGGAAAGATTAAAGGGAAATGGAGGATTACAATTGAATACAAAAGCATTTAGCATAGCCCTCCTAACAGTATTAATTTGGGGTTCTTCTTTTGCAGCGATTCGAGTTGGATTGAAGGGTGGTTACTCGGCAGGTCATTTAATTCTGATCCGCTACCTTATTGCGTCCCTTTTATTTGCGGTATACGCCTTGCTGCCTGGTGTTAAGTTCCGTCTGCCTAGAAAAGAGGATCTTCTTAAAATATTAATTCTTGGCTGGATTGGCATCAGCATCTATCATATTGGAGTGACCTTCGGTGAACGAACCGTTTCAGCTGGAACCGCTGGAATGCTGATTGGATCGGGGCCAATTTTCACTTCCTTATTGGCCATGTTTGTTTTAAAAGAACGTCTCGGAAAATGGGGCTGGATCGGATTAATCATTGGTTTTGTCGGTATTTTCATTATTACTTTGGGATCATCAGGAGATTCCTTTAAGATTTCAAAAGAAGCCTTCTTCATATTAGTAGCAGCTTTTGCCACTTCCGTCATGTTCGTCTATCAAAAGTCATTATATTCCCGATACACATCCATGGAATTAACAGCTTATTTCACATGGGCAGGTACCTTGCCATTTTTCATTTTCTTCCCAGGGATCTTTCATGATATTCAACATGCTACCTTGGAAGCAAGTTTTTCCGCCATATATATTGGAATTTTCCCAACAGCGATTGGTTATGTTACATGGGCCATAGCCCTGGCGGCAGGAAAAGCCAGCTCTGTTTCTAGCATGTTGTACCTTGAACCTATCGTTGCCATCGTGGTTGCCTGGTTCTGGATTCATGAGTGGCCAAATACCATTTCCATCATTGGCGGAATTATTGCCATTTCAGGGGTTGTCGTTGTGAATTTGAAAGGAAGAGAACGTGCCGCGGTTTCCGAAAATACTCCATCAAGCACCATTTGATGGAGCATTTTTTTTTGAATGCCAGGTAACTTTACCACCCAATCGAAGAAGAGCAAAAAATACTTTAAATCAATAGAACAGTTAATAACAGTAGAAATATCACTTCAGCAAAACTCTATCCATAAAAATTTGTCCATGAAAAATAGTCTTCTCACAACGAGAAGACTATTTTAGTCAAATATTAATGAATGCGGATCATTTCGTAAATATCTTCATCATGATGAACTCTGGTATGCTTGGACTCAAGACGTTCGAATTCTTCGATTTCGCTTCTTTCATTTAAGTTACTAAACAACCATGTTTTAAGCTCATAAAAAATATCAAACATCATGGATTCCTCCCTGATATGTAATGAAATATTGCCTTACACTCTTATTATAATTGTGAATACTTTCACATGAAAGGGTTTACATAAAAGGCGGAATAGGAAAAAAACATAGAAAAATAGGAAAATTCCATCTCTTTTTCAATAATCATAAAACGTTCAAACCTTTTTGAATAGTATGTGAAGCATTGAAATCACCGCTCAAAATCTCAAATTAATCAAATATAATAACAGTGTAAAGAAGTTATTAATCCTATTTTTAAAAAGGGGTCCTTTATATGTTCAACAAATTTCTAAGAGAGAACAAAATTGCGGCATACCTTCTCACAGTCTTGCGATTGTATCTCGGATATGAATGGTTAACAGCGGGCTTCCATAAACTGACTGGCGGTTTTGATGCAAGTGGCTTTTTAAAAGGCGCCATCGCCAATCCCGTTAAAGGTCCGGATGGCAGTATCGTTTTTGGTACATTTGTAAGCTTCTTAAAAAACTTCGCTCTGCCAAATGTTCATATATTTAACGTATTAGTTCCTTGGGGAGAATTCCTTGTAGGTTTAGGTTTAATCCTAGGATGTTTAACAACTGCTGCCATGTTCTTTGGCTTGATGATGAACTTTGCATATATTATGGCTGGAACCGTTTCTACCAACCCATGGGATATTTTACTCGGTGTGTTCATTCTAGCTGCCGGACTCAATGCAGGACGCATCGCTCTAGATAACTGGTTGATTCCTGACATTCGCCAATTTGCTGCAAAAGAAAAAGCCTACTTTACAAGAAAAATTAAACACACCGTGTAATCTCAAAAGTGCCTCACTCTTTTTAAAGGGTGGGGCACTTTTATGCTTGTGAAGAATCTTATTCCGAAAAGTGATATATTGTTTGTAAATCATCCAAAGGAGGATTACTTTGAAAAGAAGCATAAAAGTTGTCGCAGCCATTATCGAAAATGAACAACATGAAATTCTCTGTGCCCTTAGGTCACCAGAAATGTCACTTCCTAATAGGTGGGAATTCCCAGGCGGTAAAGTAGAAGCGAATGAGGACATTTTCTCTGCATTAGAAAGAGAAATAGCTGAAGAGCTGGGTTGCAGAGTCGAAACCTTTAAAGAAATATTTAATGAGCATATTCAAGAGTACGAAACATTTGTTATTCATTTACTTTCGATTAAATGCAGGATAATTGAAGGATTTCCTACAAAAAGTGAACACTCTACTCTCATTTGGTTAAAAAGAGAAAACTTAAAGTCGTTAAAATGGGCTTCAGCGGATATTCCAGCGGTGGAACAATTGATGAATGAAAAATAGTTCTCTCAACACAAGAAGACTACTTTTTTATTTTTAGTTCCTCCCTATACCCCGGTCGGTCAATAATTCTTGCTATTTCCTTTCATTTTTCACAAGGTTTTTTTAAAAAAATAATTTAAGATACATGTTTGGTACATACTTAAGAACAATTCTTTCGTATAGAGGTGAGATTTTACATGCTTAAAGATATAGAAGTCATCGTTTTTGACCTGGACGGAACACTATACGAAGATACCCATCATTTTGACTTTTATGCGGACCGTCTATGTGAAAAGCTAGCCCCAACTAATAAGGAACATTTTTATAAGGATTATCAATTGGTTAAAGAGAATAAGCATCCATTAAAAATAGGGACGGTATATGATGCTAATCATGATTTCATTTTAATTCAACAGAATGGGAAAGTACTTCGAGCGGTCAATTGGGAAGGAGAAAAAATATCCGATAATGTGGTAAAAGAACTTTATCCAGGTGAATTAAAATTTAATCTCCATTCGCTGTTTAGCGTAGGGGATTTTTGGTGGGTTCCGGCTTCAATTGCAAGACATTATGGTCTATCTGGAGTATCAGCTAATCAATCATTTTTACAAACAAGGGAATACATGATGTCAGCTGATTTTCAGATGAAGGAAATTCCCAGTTTTAAAGATACACTTTTTTCCTTAAGTAAAAGAAAAAAGCTTGTGCTTTATACAAATTCCCCGCAAAAAGATAGTGAAGTGATTGCGAAAAAGCTTGGGTTTTTGGAGTGTTTCGATTATAAGATATTTGAAGGACAGAAACCCGTGAGAACCGAAGAAAATTTTATAAAAATTAAAGACCATTACCAACTACCATTTTCTAAAATGCTTAGTATTGGTGACAATGCCATTAACGAAATTATTCCCGCAAAGAAATTAGGTTGTAAAACGATTCAGATTGATGCTCACGAAATAGGCGACCAAGCTCACGCTGATTATGTAGTAAAGAATATTGCCGGAGTTGTAGAATTACTAAAAAAAATGTAAACCGCTCGGATGAACCTAAGCGGTTTACTTAATCGATATGTTCTTAATCCCTATAGATTAGGGATCTGCCAATCGATCTCCTCCATGCCGATATCACGCAATATCGCATTCGCTCGAGAAAATGGTTTACTGCCAAAGAACCCTCTATTAGCGGAAAATGGACTTGGATGTGGAGACTTTATGATGTAATGCCGAGAAGAGGTAATCAATTGTTGTTTTTGTTGGGCAAAATTCCCCCAAAGGATAAACACAACCGGTGTTTCTCTTTGGTTCAATGTTTCAATGACTTTGTCCGTAAACATCTCCCACCCAAGGCCTTTATGTGAGTTTGGAGTTCCTGACTGGACAGTTAAGACCGCATTCAGCATCAGCACTCCCTGCTCAGCCCACTTCACGAGGTACCCATTATTAGGGATATAGCATCCCAGATCAGACTGAAGCTCTTTATAAATATTTTGTAATGATGGTGGAATTCCCACTCCGGGTTTTACTGAAAAACTTAACCCATGGGCCTGTCCAGGACCATGATAAGGATCCTGACCGATAATGACTACTTTTGTATGGTGAAACGGAGTGAAATGCAGCGCATTATAAATATCATGCTGGTTTGGATATATCACTCTCGTTTGGTATTCCTCCCATAAAATTTCCCTCAAACGTTGATAATACGGTTTCTCGAATTCTCCTTCAAGTAAAGGAGCCCAGTCATTTTTTAAAATTGCCATTGCCTTTCCACACTCATTTCTAAAGTTGTTAAGCCATTTTCATTATAAGAGTGAATATAAGGAGTATCAATGAAAAAGATTTTGTATTATGTGCATGGATGTATTAGCAAATAGAATCAACTAGTATCCATTGTTCTACTAAATAAGAATCCAAGACATAGCATTAAGCTGTCTGGATTCTTATCCATTTATATGTAAATGGTTTATCAATTTGCTATTCGTTCAATCATTTCTTTTAAAAGCTTGGGCAATACTTCGAGTGCATATGGCAGATAAAGGCGTTCAGTCTTTTTATGAGCATCCTTGCCAATGGGTCCGAGATTTACTACAGGAATATCAAGATATTTCGACTGTTCAAATGGGTATTCAAAATCAGTTCCCCACCCTGGGAAATTCCTCGACAAAGTATGAATATCCCTCGCAGTTCCTTTATAAGCAAATTCACTTAAATCAGAGATGCCTTCGTAAATTTCACCGATTGAGATAGATTGGTGATATTGATTTTTTGCGAGTACCACCAATTGTTCTACTGTTTCTATGATTTTCAGCTCTTGCGCTGTTTTTCGTTCATTGAATCCTGAAGGACAGTATGGGGGTAAAAAGCCGATAATAACAGCTGGCCCTATTAAACCGGCAGCGTCCACAAGATGATTAACAAGCCTTATGCCCCTGTCCTGTAGTTCGAGGCAGTTAGGCAGACTGTTAAGAAATTCAGATGCCATTTTCTGCTTAGAAATCCCGCTTTTCCTTTCTGCTAGTTCCGCCAATTCTCTATATTCAATCACTTGAGGATTGAACTGCTTTTTTTCCGAATGTGTGCGCTTTTCTAACCAACTTTTATGATAGTCTTCCAAAGCCGATCCCAATGCTATCTTGGCAGCAGTCTTCATCATTGCTTGAAGCTCATCCGGTGTCATGGTGACAAACAAGCTATTATAATACATTGCAATCCTTTCAATGACCGTTACCGAATAGGTAGGCTTTAAATCATATACCTTTAGACAGGTAAGCGGCGGATAGGTCACTTCTTTAAATGTTTCCGCGAAACTGCTGCTTCCTTCAAGCAGCCCTCCCAGTTTAAAGGCAATTAATGATGCCGGCAGCCCCTCAAAATATTCCCCGACATGCGTTTCCCTTCCGAGAACAAAAGTAAACGGAGTGTACATGCCAATCGTACCAAGGTGGATCCAAGCACATTCTTTATTTTCCAACGTAATACTTGGTTCACTGTCAATACAACAAAGGAATTCATAGCCTTCTTTCTTAAGTTTGGCAAGATAACGGACACCCTCTTGAATACCACATGCATTATTTTCTTCATCAGCAACAGCCATGAAGAGCAGATTGACATCCAAAAGTTCTGGATGCCTTGAAAACTCTTCCAGTACGGCAGCTTGGACGATTAACCCGCACTTCATATCTGCAGTTCCCCGCCCAAATATCCATTTCCCTGATTCAAGATCTATTCGAGCTTCCTCCGAAATATCTTCATTTTCCATTAATTTTGTGTAGTTCACAGGATCGAAAGCCTCAGCTTTTAAATTTCCGCAAACATCCGTGTCAACTACATCAAAATGCCCCATTAGAATGATTGTTTTGGCTACAGGTTTCTCTGCTTTGATCCAGGCATAAAGATTAGAGCGCCCGAGCCGGTCTCCCTGAATCGGCTGGATGCTCAGATGTTTAGGATTCTTTTGGAAATATGGAAGTTTATTTAACTCCTCATATAAAAACTGAGGTGCTTCTTTTTCTCCTTCCGAGTCGGTAACACTTTTTACCCGGCAAAACTTGAGCAATGTTTGATAAATGGATTCGGGTGTATTAATTAAACTACTAAGCATGTTGAATCTGCTCCCTTACGTAAGTTGGCAGCATAAAAGAACCAAGATGCACATCCGGATTATAATATTTTGTGTGAAGTCCGAACGTTTGCCATTTCTCCGGATGAAAATCATGTACAGGATGATATTTTTTCGAAGCAAAGCCAAATAGCCAATGTCCTGATGGATAGGTAGGCATATTATATTGATAAACTTCTGCAATTGGAAACATTCTTTTGACTTTGGCAATTGCCCTGCGCATTTCTCTTGCATTCTTTTCATAAAAAGGGCTCTCACACTGGTTTACGAGAATCCCTTCATCCGTTAAGGCATTATAGCAGCTTTGGTAAAATTCATATGTGAATAAGCCTTCCCCTGGTCCAATCGGATCAGTCGAATCAACAATTATTAAATCATACTTAGCATTGACGTTGCGGACAAATCCCGCCCCATCTTCAAAATAAAGAGAAACTCTTGGGTCACCCAGCTTGTGGGCGGTGATTGGCAGATATTGTTTTGCAGCTGCCACCACCTTCTCATCAATTTCAACCATATCGATTTTTTCAACAGAATGATAGCGTGTTAGTTCGCGCACTGTACCACCATCCCCTCCGCCAATAACAAGTGCCCTTTTAATAGAGGGATTTGTTGCCATCGGGACGTGCGCGATCATATCATGATAGATAAATTCATCCTTTGATGTCAGCATAACCATACCATCGATGATGAGAAATTCCCCTACTTCCTCACTGTCAAAAATATCAATTTGCTGATAAGGACTTTTACCTGTATATAAATGTTCTTTTACTTTTATCGATAATCTGATATTTTCCGTTTGCTGCTGGGTATACCATAATTCCAACTCCGTCACTCCCTTTGAAATTCAAAGGCTGCCCTAAAAGTGAAGGGAAACACCTTTAGGGACAGCCTATTTCTAATTACAAATACTCAGTTTTAATATACTTCCACTAATTCTTTCTCTGCTTCAAATGCAGCAAATAGTGTTTTTTCCAATTCAAATTTTGCTTCTGCTGCTTTGTCTACATCTTCTTTGTTAAGCCCTAAGAAATAAACGAGAAGTCCACGCATGGCAGTAAGTCTATTCTCCGCTTCATCAAATACTACCGAAAATTCAGAATCGATAACTTCATCTGTTACTTCTTCATTGCGGGTAGCTGGCAGACAGTGCATAAACTTGGCACCAGGTTTTGCTTTTTTCATCATTTCCATTGTTACTTGGTATTTTGGATAGAAGATTGCTAATCTCTCTTCTTCTGATAATTCGGCATCATATAAGCCATACCATACATCTGTATAAACAAAGTCTGCATCCTTAAGTGCTTCTTCAGCATCATCTGTAATAAGGAAGCTTCCACCAGATACATTGCAATTTTCCCCAAAAATTTTCAGATGGTCTTCACTTAATTGGTAGCCTTTTGGTCCAAATTGCACAAATCTCATTCCCATTTTGGTCGTAATAAATCCTAAAGAAGCACAAACCTGTGTGGCATCACCGACAAATACAACCTTGCAATCCTCCAATTGTTTTCCTTCAGGTAGATGTTCGATCATCGTAATGATATCGCCCATTTCCTGAGTAGGGTGGTTATAGTCCGACATGCCATTAATAACTGGAATAGTAGCATTTGCAGCTAAATCGGCTACAGATTTATGTCTGTCAACACGAGCCATTAAAATGTCTACCAATCTTGAAAGCACCCTGCTGGTATCTTCAATTGTTTCATGGCCGCCAAGCTGGATTTGACCTGGAGCAAGATATTGGGCATGGCCGCCAAGCTGTTCCATTGCTGTTTCGAAGGATACACGAGTTCTTGTTGAAGTTTGTTGGAAAATCATGCCCAAAGTTTTATTTTTTAGAAGCTGTGGATAGTATCCCGCTTTTATACATTTTTTCAATGCAAGTGATAGATTCACAATTTTCATCAATTCTTCCTTTGAAAAATCATTAGTATCAATAAAGTCTTTAACAGTCATGGTTAATTCCTCCTTAAGTTTAGAAAACGAATAGTTTTATATTTTTCCATGCGTATTACTCTGTTCGGTAAAGCTTAAGCTATCCAGTAATAATGGTGTTGTGTTGCTCAATCTATTATCTTGCACCCACTAATTCTAGAGGTTTAATTGCTGGGATTGCTAACGGCTGCTGTTGGGTAATACAGTGGATATTCCCTCCGCCCAAGAGGATTTCTCTAGCGTATACCCCGACTACTTTTCGCTCAGGATACAATTCACTGAACAACGCTAATGCCTTTTCATCACTTGGGTCGTTAAATTGTGGAATGACCACCCCTCCGTTTGCTGTGTAATAGTTCGCATAGGAAGCAGCCAATCGGTCACCCTCAACACGCGGCAATGTTCCGTCTACTGTATCTACCCCTTCACTTTCTTCTTTTGTGATCAATATTGGCGATGGCAGATATAATTTATGAACAGTTAATTTCCGGCCCTTGGCATCGAATTCATTAGTTAGAATTTCATAACATTCCTTGGAAATTTCATATTGCGGGTCGCTTTCATCATCTGTCCAGGCCAGCACAACTTCACCTGGACGGACAAAGTTGCAGATATTATCAACATGGCCATTTGTCTCATCTAGATAGATTCCACGTTTTAGCCAAATAACTTTTTCCGCACCTAAATACTCTTTTAATGTTTCTTCTATTTCCTGCTTCGATAGGGATGGGTTTCGGCCCGAACTAAGTAAGCATTCCTCTGTTGTGATGACGGTCCCTTCCCCGTCAACGTGGATGGAGCCGCCTTCAAGAACAAAGTTATTTAAACGGTACCGGTCTTTACCTTCGAGATCACAGATTTTCTCAGCCACACGGTCATCTTCATCCCAAGGGAAATAGAGTCCATCAATAAGTCCGCCCCATGCATTAAAAGCCCAGTCTACTCCCCTGATATCACCGGTTCCATCATGAACCACAAAAGTCGGACCAACATCACGCATCCAAGCATCATTGGTTGCCATTTCAACAACTCGAACATAATCAGGAAGCATATGACGGGCGTTTACATACTGATGCTGATTGACGCACATTGTCACTGGTTCAAATTCAGAAATGGCTTTGGCCACGTCAACAAAGGCGTGCTGAGCTGGTTTGGCACCATTGCGCCAGTTATCCGTCCTTTCCGGCCAGATCATCCAGCAGCCATCATGATATTCAAATTCCCCCGGCATTCGATAACCATCTTTTTTTGGTGTACTAAGCAATGTTTTCATCGTTTCCAACTCCTTTTTTCATTTCGTTTTGTTTTAAACTGTGATGAATGATTACTTCACCAACTATTACTGAAATGATTGTCCCAATTAGCAGCGGAAGTTTTGACATAAGCTCTTCCTTACTGAAATTAAGTGGTACGACTGTGAAAATGACTGAAACGATTAGCAGTACAAGCGGCAAATACGTAATAATTTTTAACTGAATACCATTTGCTTTTACTTTGAAAGGCCGTTCCCTGTCACCATCAATTTTTCGAAGTTTCAGGAATGAAGGGAACATGAAAATGTATGATGCCAGCAATGTCACCAGGTTCAGTGCAAAAAAGCTCCAAAATATATCCTCCAATCCAAAATGGTTCATGACAGGAACCACCAAGACAAGAACCGAAGCAATGATAGCATTTAAGAGTGGAGCACCTATCGGCATGTCTGTTTTTTCGTTTTTCCATTTAAAAATTTTTGGCAAGCTGTTATTTTCGCTTGCATAAGAAGCGACATAGTTAACTCCGTAAGCCCAAGAAATTAAATTGGCACCCAATGTAAATAGGAACATCAAACCGATGATCGTAACAAACCATCCACCATGTGCACCAAGTAAAATTGAGAAGCTATCGATTAATCCGCTATCTGTTGTCAGTTTATTAAATGGGATCGCCACCCCAATTCCGAATGCTGCCAGCAGATAAAATATGGCGATCAACAATCCTCCCATAATTAATGCTTTTGGAATATCCCTCTGAGGGTTATCCATCTCTCCAGACATGGATGCAACTACTTCAAACCCAAGGAAGTTAAAGATGATAACCGAAATAAACGCCAGACTGTTAATATCAAGGGAAGGCATCATGTTATGCATGTTAAACGTATTGGCCACACCACGTGTGGTGGCAATATAAATTCCAATACCGCCCAGACTAACCATAATAAATACTTTAAAAATCGCGGCTAAGTTCAAAATCCATTTGCTGTCACTGATGCGAAACAGACTGATAACGGTTACAATCCAAATGAATATTAAGGGGATCATAATGGAACTTACTGTTCCGAATTTATATCCACTGATTTGCGTAAGCGTTGTAGGAACCAGCACTGCCAACGATCCCATCCAAAGAGGGTAGTTGATCCAGTAATACCATGTCACCCTTCCTCCATTTCTGAGACCGTATGCTCTTTTCACCCAATCATATATACCGCCTTCATCATTATAGGTCGTGCCAAGTTCCGCCGAAACCAAGCCATATGGCAGGAAGAAGCCGATTAGCAGCAGCGTCCACCAGAAAAATTGTGACGGTCCAATTGCAGCTGCCGGGGCAACTGATTCAGCTACTAAAACTACGGTTACTGATAAAAGGACTGAGTCAAATAAACGAAGCTTTTTTTTCTTTTCCATCGTTTATGCTCCCTTTTGCTTTAGTTGACGAGGCCTCGATCAAAAAAACTCTTCTTTTGGTCAACCAAGCTGATTATTTGTACTTCCAACATTCCTGCAGTAATGTTTACACCTTTATCTTAATGCGGTTTCAAACAGCTGAAAATAGATTTAAAGTCTTTAGAATCAAGGGGTATATCATTAAAAAAAGTTTCAAATCATGAAACATATTGTCACAATTTCCTGCCTTTTTCCCTTCTTCCAAAAACAAGTTTCAAATCACGAAACATGTTTCAAACAAAAGAAAACCCGCCAATTGCACGGCAGAAACAGTGCAGAACTTATATATTCCTAATAGTCCAAAAGGCTTCAAACTATGAATTCACAGCTTGAAGCCTTTACCTTTATGTTGCTGCTTTTCAACTGCTCTTGGGGACGCTCACTGAAAAACTTCTCTTATTCCTTTGTCAAGGCTGTAATAGGGAATTTGACTGCTGTGCTCCTCATTCTCTGCCATTTCTTCCATATACTTATAAGCTATTAATTCTATAAGACTAATCATCGATATTCGAGAAGTCATATCAATCCCGTGAACCTGAATATAATCTGCAAATACATAGAGATTAATATGGCTCATGTTTTGAACAGGATTATTATTGGCTGATGTAATGGAAACAACAGTGGCTTTTGATCTTATATTTAATAGTTCAATATCCTTGATCAACTCCTTATCTTCTCCCCCAAATGTCAAAAAGAAAACAAGATCTGTGTTGCGGATTCCATTTAAAAGCATTTGCCTAAAATAGTGATCCTCAGGGAAAACAACTTCAAAGCCAAAGCCGGAAAAGATATATTCAAAGTAATGGCCAACACTTTTGTTTAAACCTCTCGCCATTACCACCAGCCTTGGTTTTTCCTTCAATATCCGAACAATTTTATTTACTTTTTCATTATCAAGAACACGTACCGATTCATAAATATTTTTCAAATATTCAATACGATAATTTTCCTGTGGTACAACAAAAGGATTATGATTTTCTTCACAATCTGTATCTGTGTATTTAAGGATGGCTATAAAGTCACTGTATCCGGAAAAGCCAATCTTTCTAAGAAAGCGAATAATAGTAGCGGGTGAAACAAAACATGTTGCCGCCAGCTCACGGATTGTGCTTTTCTTTACCTCTTCCATATTTCGGATAATATGATTATATAGTTCTTTTTCATTGTAATTTAGCGTGTTAATATGTTGAGATGTTATCTCAAAAAAATCCATTCTGCCGACCTCCCATACTCTTATAATCGATAAGTGTATATCGTTTTCATCATTATAACATTAGGTAATACCAAATACTTATTACTACATACGTGTTTTTTGACAGATTTGGTAACACTTATATATTTCTTTCTGCTACCTGCATCCCTTTAGTTGAAAAAGAATATGGGTTGTCTATTTTCAATTGAGCGTTGAATTTATTTAATACAGACTATTAGTATTAAATAAAAAGTCTATACTATCTGTTGGATGCTTCAAATGTCATTTGAATTCTAGAATTCAAGACAAATACCCAAGAACATTTACCCAAATATGCATATGCTCTAATGTAAAATGAAATGAGGAGGATGACTAATTGTATGATTAATACCTATAATGAGAGAATTGGGTTAGGTGGACCAGGATCCGGTTTTGGGTTTGCACCAGGACTTGGTTTTGGAGCTCCAGGATATCCACATCCGTACCCACACTACCCTTACTACCATCATCACTATCCGTATTACCACCACCACTACTATCCGTATTATCACTACCCTTATTAAGATTTTTGATAAACTAGACATCCAAATAAAAAAGAACAGAGGTTTCTATGAAACAGGCGTGTTTCTACAAGTAGAATCGCCTGTTTTAAGACGGTTGAGGTTTGTACTTTTATGCTGGATCGTTACTGCATTTGATCCCTCTTTATTTCTAACAAATCCTTAGCTGAGATTGGCTTCTCAAAAAATATGATCTAATCATGATTTACAATAAGTCATTGTCTATTTTTGATTAAATTCGCGAAAGATACTGACAATAACGTCAGTTTTTTATTGTCAAACACACCACAAAATGGTCCTAAACATAAAAAAAGATCACAATTCTTGCAGAAAAATCGCGCTCGATTGTGAAAGATCTTTCTCCAACTAATCTGCACCTTTGTTTAAATAAGAAAAGCGCATTACCGTTTTTCCAGTAATGCGCCCTATTGTTACATAATTATACTTATGTTAAGTTCCGTATCAACAAGTCAATCAATCAAAGCAATGGAAATTTCCCTGTGCTTTCCTAACATTCGTTTATTTTGGAAGATTAAGTTGCCACGATACACCGAAGCGATCGTTTAGCCAACCAAATTTCGTGCTGAACCCATAGTTATTTAACGGCATAAGTACTTGCCCATTAGTAATCAGTTTCTCATAAAGTTCGTTGATTTCCTTTTCAGAATCACAATTGACATAAATCGAGAAGGAAGGTGTAAAAGAGAACTCATGCTTCCTATTACTGTCAATGCACATAAATTCTTGGCCTTTTAGCGAGAAGACAGCCTTCATAACCGTTCCCTCTTCTCCGGTTGCATTCGATCCGTAACGAACGATACTAATGATTTCTGAATCCTCTATGATTGAGGTATAGTAATTCATCGCTTCTTCTGCCTTGCCATCTTGAAACATTAAGAATGGTTTCACATCTGACATACTAATCCAACTCCTATTTAATTTTTTCATAATTAGGGATATCTACTGCCTTAACTCTTGGTGAATGTATGGGAGACGTAATTAAGCCTACTATAACCAAATATCGGAAACCGTCCAAATCCTATGGCACACAAATTCCTTCTTCTCGTTACGATTAGGATTTTAGTATTCAGAAAAGATTTGGTGATAACCAAAAGCGATGAATCTTAGAAAATCATGAACAAGTCCCAAAGAAATTAGATTATAGATTTTTAAGTTTTTGAAGAAGTTCTATTTGTTCTTCCTTTAACGATTTAATTTCTGCCTCTAACATTTCTATCTTCAATATTAGCGGTGACAATGCTTCTTGAAGCATTGAACGTAGACGATCACTTTTTTCCTGATCCATTTTCATCCTCCTTAAACAATTAGTTATAATGTTCTTCTTAATTACATTTTATATCAAGATTACGTTCAATTAAGTGAATTAAATCATACATTTATTAGGCAGCTTATAATCGATGAAAAAAGTAAGAGCCAACAATAGACTCTTACCTTTTATGGACATTTTACAAAAACATCGCTGATTTTAAACCCTAAGGGTTATAAAAAATATGTTACGATAAAATCAAGATGATCCAAACACTTTCTTTACGATTTTCATTTTGAAATTTCGTAATTTAGAAATGTCATGTTTCATAGTATAAATACCAATTAACTCCAAAGCAATCCCAATACCAATACATAATCCTTCAATAAAATCCGGTAAGTGTATTGAGAAAAGATGCAATAGTAACATTATTGCAACAATTAGCACGCCAATACGATAAAAATTATTTAAACCTTTCACACAACCACCTTCTAATATAATAATTTTCCGCTATTTATTGAATTCTAAGCTTTTTGGTTTTATTACGGATAAGAAGAAGTGAGCTTAAGGAACAAATAGAACACACCCCAAGTTCAAGGCTTTGATTATGAATGCTAAAAGCAATAATTGCCAACAAACTGCTGAACGATAATACAGCAACAATCTTGAGAAGAGTGATTAAAAACATATTCATATGGTGGTTTCCCTCCCAGTAAAAGAAACGAAATATAATAATCACATTTGATATTAACCTTCAATATCTAATTAAAGACTGAGAAAAATTGGCTTTCTACTTTTCTTTCATTCTTAGCGCTCGATTGTGAAAAATCTGATTGAAGTTATGTACTCTTTATTTAAAAATCAGTGCTTTGCATTGTAAAAGCACTACGTTAGGTTCCAAAAACTAATATTATATCAATACACCTTATTATAATAATATTTTACTGATAGTCTTATTATTAAGAGAAAACACAAAGTTAGCAGTAATGTGTGAATAGCTTGATTACCGTTTAATATCTTTACAAAAAATTAAGACTCTTAGATATTCTGCTCCCTAAACATAAAATAATGCGCACAATTCTTACTAAAGAGTTGCACAGAAGGAAGACCTTCCTAGCAAAAGTAAAAAAATCTACACCCTGCAACACTATCTAATTTCTTAGTTTTTGCTCTGTTATACGATCCAATTTGTCCTCAATACGTTTTAATTGTTGCTTCCTCTTCAGTGAAGAACGAACAAAACCTAATAAAAAGATAATTATTATTATAGGTATAAGGAATACAATCAGTTGAAAAATAATATCTCCAATATTTATATGCATTTTCTTTTCCTCCCCCTCCCTCTTTTATAATATAATACCATCCCCTTTAGGTAATTTTTAACTTTAGTACCATTTGTCACATTTCCCTTAAATTTTTCACTTGAATATCCAACATTTTTATAAATAGAAAATCCACAATATTACCTTAAAACATAAATAAAGAGCACAATTCTAGTTACTGAATTGAGCTCAATTGCGGAAGGTAAAGATAACTGCTATGCTTGCTGACCTGGACTTGTAAAAATACAAACCCATCACATTTTATCTGTCAATAATCAGCGAATCCCATCACATCATGTTAGAAAAAAATACAAACTGTCTTCAAAAAGAGACATTTTGTTAAAATGATTAAGTGTTTTAATACATAAGCATATATCATTCCTTGAGACGAGTGGATGAAACAAATAATTAATGATATTACTCTTCGCAAGCAAATTAATTGTTTCCGAATAATTGGATGGAATCAGACGAGAACCTTTTACGTCTATAAATATAGATTTTTGGTAATTTTTTGTGCCAAGTGTTCAATTTTAGACATCATCATGGTATCATCTACTGCTTGAAGTTTTTCTGGTATGAATAATTGAAGTTTTTTTAACGTGTAATAATCATAGAGAACTTGGTGAACGGTTAAGTTATTTTCCATTAAATATTTGACATCAAAAATGTTCTTCAGTATTTCATCTTGCAGGATGAAAAGCTTGCCATTGATCTCATTAAATATGCCTTCTCGCATTCCTTCATGTAAAAAAGACAATAATTGTTTTTCCCGCAGTTTCAAAGCTTCCCTTAATCGATCATAACTATCTGGATAATTGCTTTCGAGTTCAACTAAAAAAATATCTGTAATATACTCTATAAATAAAACCGATTGTTCAAATAATTTCTGGAATCGAGCACCAAATCTTTGATCGGAGTCTAGTGAATCCGCCATAAGTTCATTAATATAATCCACATAAAAATTCACAATACACCGAATTACCTCTTCTTTTGATGGAAAATATTTATATAAAGTAGCTCTACTTACATCCATAATTTTCGCAATCTCTTCCATGCGTAAGGATTGGAAACCGTTTTTTCGTACATAAGGGCATAACTTTTTAATAAGTCTGTCTCTTGTCTCATTTTGTTTGTCCGATCCTTTGTTTCCTTCGCCCATTTTATGTACCTCCTTTCTTTATTTATTAAACTTATCACTAACCTAAATTATATACACTATATACACATTGAATCAAATAGACAATAAATGTGTTTTTTGTTTACAACGTATATATTTCATGTTACCATAAATTTGAAGTTAAAAAATTGAAGGGTAGGTGCACATCATGAAAACGAGGAAATTTGGTAATAGTGATTTAGTTGTTTCTTCTATTGGTTTAGGTTTGATGGGAATGTCAGGGAGTTATGGTCAGACGGACGACGAACAATCCATTAAGACCATACATCGTGCTTTGGAATTAGGCGTTACGTTTCTCGATACCGCTGATATTTATGGCAATGGTCATAATGAGGAATTGCTTGGGAAAGCTCTCAAAGGCCGCAGGAATCAAGCTGTCATTTCTACCAAGTTTGCTTTCCTTCCTAATTTTGAAGGAATTAATGGTCATCCAGATTATGTTAAGAAGGCTGTAGATGAAAGCCTTCGTCGATTAGGGATTGAATATATTGATCTGTATTATCAACATCGGGTAGACCCTAATGTTCCAATTGAAGAAACAGTAGGGGCAATGGCTGATCTAGTTCAAGCAGGGAAAGTTCGTTATCTTGGCCTTTCAGAAGCCTCTGCATCTATCATTCGCCGTGCACATGCAGTACATCCCATCACTGCATTGCAATCCGAATATTCCCTTTGGAGTCGGGAAATTGAAGATGAAATACTGCCTACCGTAAGAGAATTAGGAATTACTCATGTAGCCTACAGTCCATTAAGCAGGGGATTTATATCTGGTGAACTTCGCAAGTATGAAGATCTGGCTGAGAATGATGTACGCAGATATATTCCACGTTTCCAAGGAGAGAACTTCAAAAAAAATGTGGACCTTGTGGATAAAATTAAAGAAATAGCGGAAGAAAAAAACTGCACTCCTTCCCAATTGGCATTAGCATGGACGATGGTTAATGGCGCTTTGCCAATACCGGGAACCAAACGGATCAAATATTTAGAGGAAAATGCAGCTTCCGTAAATGTTGAACTAACACCTGAGGATTTAGCTCGAATAGAATCTGTTAGTCCTAAAAATGCAGCACATGGTGGTCGACTTATAGACAGCGAAACATTTCGAAGACATTTGAAGAAGGCGAATACCTGATGATGTAATGACCAATTAAATAGATAAGGTCAAAGTGTATACGTAGTTTTTAATTGATCTGTCTTAAGTATCCAATAAAAATAGCCTAAAAAAGCTCTCTTTTATATTAATATAGGAAACATATTTATTGTTCTACTTTTGGACTTAGCTATATTAAAATAGTTGTCCCTTGGATGTCAAAAACGTTCAAGGGACTTTTGTTGATATGTAATTTAAGGGGGCGAATTTGAATCGCTAAAAATTCGATTTACTTTTAATAATTCCTTTTCTAAATTTAAAAAGATGTTCCTTAACAGAAAGATCATAATTCATGTTCCATGGATCGCACATGTTTGCTCAGGCCGAAAAAGTCGAGGCAATTCGAAATGCTCCCGACTTTTTCGTTAATGATAAGTTAATTTAGATGTGTGACATGGCTTTTTTAATATACTTATAAAGCTCTCCGTCTACCCCATATTGAAGTGGGTTGTTAGGATTTTCTGCATGGAAGCGTTCAGCTGCTTTAACAATCTCAGGGTCACCGCCTGTAAAATTGTAGGTTAATTCCCGCCAACGTTTGGCTAATTGTACAACATTTGAGCTTTCTGGGGGTGTATCTTTTTCCAATTCCACTCTGATATTAGCAATCAATTCAGCCCAATTATTTTCTAATTTCTTTTTTTCTTCTAAGCTAAAATGACTTGTTTGATTTTTCATTTTTTCTAGTAGTTCTTTTGTAAAATACTTTTCACTCATATTGATCACCTCAATTAATTTAATAAATTGTTCAGACTGAACTTTCTGTTGAGTTGTTAGCAGTTCATAAATGCCTTCTAGCCTACCATACAACTGTTCTTGCACCTCAATTTGTTTCCTCACAGTTTCTAATTGCATTTTGACTACTTCAAGTGGATTAAAATTAGGATTTTCAATCGCTTCTTTAATCTCTTCCAAGGTAAATCCCAACTGTTTTAGTGATAGAATTTGTTGCAGCTTTTCAATATCTTCTTCGGTATAAATTCTATGCCCCGATTCTGTGACATTAGATGCAGAAAATAAGCCAATTTGGTCATAGTGATGAAGTGTACGTACAGTTAATCCAGTTTGTTTTGCTAATTCCCCTATTTTCCAATTCCTTATTATGATCAGCTCCCTCATTTCGAATGTTTGTTATTGCCGGCAACTTTACTATACAATCTGACGTTACGTTAGGTTCAAGTGTTTTCTCAATTTTTGTCAATTTTAAGTTCACTAGTAGATAAAGCGGAATGTTGGACAAGAAAAGACGCCACATTATTAAAGAATGGCGCCCTTTGATTGAATGCTATGCATATTTAGTTGGAGGGACCTCTTTTACCACCTCCATACTCTTTTTTCTCACAAAAAAGCCTGCACTCTTTATGCAGGCTCTCATCATTGATTAAAGGAATTACTATTGTAAAAATACTCCGGCACTAAGCTTTACTATATGTTAATTCTCTCATCCAAAGGACATCCGATACAGGTTGGGGATTGCGCCCATACATTTCCTTGGCTTTAAATGCATGTACCCCCTCATAAATTGCTTTCATTTGGTCATATACCCATTGCTCCGTCCTATGTACAGGCAACCAGCAAAAAATGTCCATTTTGTTCAACTCATTTGTGACCATATGGATTCTTTCGTATTGAATGGAGTTCATTTTTAAGAAATGATTCTTCTCATAAAATCGTATTCTTTTATCCGAGTCGGGATCTATTATGCTAACGGGTTCAACTTCCAGTATGATCGCTTTCCCCTTCCGCTTCAGCTGGTCAAGGATCTGGCCGCCTCTCCCATTCCCACGGTTGTTTTGGGTCACGAGTATATAGTCTATAAAAATACATTCAGACGTTTCGAAGTAGACTAGTACATGATCTTGGCTTTCCTCTAATTGATAAATTCCTTGTTTTTCATGAAAAAGGATTTCAAAATGCCTTCTAGTTTTCATTTCTTTTTCTGGAAAATAATCAGTCAATCTCGCATACCAGTCTTTCATCCTTATACCCCTTTGCCGGAAATTTTTGACTATCTGATGTTTCCTCCCTTATTTTAGTGAGTTTATGTAAATTTTTCGTTAAGGTAGTTTTTAATTTTCATACTATTTTTGTAAATTTGAAAATTACAATAGAACCGTTTGCTAAAATGAGGTTGCTATGATCTTTTACATATTTCGAAATAGGGAGAGTTTTGCAGATGAAACAGAACAAGGGTATAACCGCATTACTGGGCTGGAGCCTGCAGGCAATTGAAGCAATTGACAAAATGAATCGACCATTTGTGGTTGTTGGCCCCCCTGAATATCAAGGTTTTGCTGACACCCATAACATCCAGTTTATCCCATGGGTATTCGGCCATTTAGAAACGCGCTCGCATGAACTCTATGAAAAATTAAAGGATCTTAATACCAAAGTGGCTGTACCAATCTACGAAGAAACCGTTGAGTGGGCTGCTGCCATAAACGCAAGACTATGGGAGAACCCGCGAATTTTCCATAAATCACTGCTTCTCCGAGACAAAGGCTTGATGAAGCGCAGAGCACAATTAGCAGGGATCCGTGTGGGGGTCTTTGAAGAAGCAAACACCAAAGAAGATATCCACTATTTTCTAAAAAGAATCAATAATGCACTTTGTAATATGAATGAGGAGGATTATGCTCCCATTCACGTTAAACCATTTGATAAAGCAGGCACAGTTGGACATTACATGATCCGAAAATCATCACAGATTGACCAAATTGACGATTCAGAATTTCCTTTACTAATGGAAAGCCACCTGGAAGGGCAAGAATTCTCTTGTGAGGCCTTTATCCATAATGGAAAAGTTCGATTCCTGAATATTACGGAATATGTAAAGTTAGGTCATTCTAACTTCGTACCCGCTTCTCCTTCACTTGAAAAATGGAGACCACAAATCAGGGAAGCAATTGAGAAACTTGTGGTTGCTTTTGAAATCGAATATGGCATCATCCATCCTGAGTTTTTCATCACCCCAGATGGGACATTGAGTTTTGGAGAAGTTGCGAACCGTATTCCTGGCGGCCATATCTTTGACCATATTGAAAATGCATATGGCTTCAGCCCTTATCAAGGCCAAGTTCTTTGTTGCGATCCTGAAACAACCGAAGAAGAAATTGAGGCATTTTTCCCTGAGGAAGTAATATCTGCAAAGGGTTATTCAGGTAATCTCATGGTCTATCCAAATGTAAAAATCGTTGAAAAGCTAAATATGCCAATAAAGCTTAAAAATCATCCTTATTTTGTAAAACATAATATGTTCATTCCTATTACATCCAAAGTGGCAGAACGGGTAGGATTTGGGAATCACTATGGATCTATTTTCTTTTTTGGTGAGGATGCTGATGAAATGAGATCCCTTTTGAAAGATTACGAGCAATATCATTTCTACCAATAAAAAGGAGTGCATAAAAGGATGAGTACATTAACGAGAAAGAGAAAAAGAATCGGTAAACAGACAGCCGCTTTAAAAGCAAACTTTGAACTTGCTTTAGACAAGCTTGAGCAGGCTAAACCATTCGCAAAAAGCCTTTATCAAACTGACGTATACCAATTAGCGATCGACCTTTCTTACTCATACGATGGATTGGACATTATCTATGAAAATGCTCATCGTTTTGACCATGCTGGTGTCTTCCTTGGCGGTCAATGGGAAGATCCAACTAAAATGCAGCCTCCGTTCGTTGGCGGTTCATTGCGGGCAAAGCAAGGTGTCAACTCCATAATCGAATTGTTAAGTGAGATGAGAATGCTAGCCATCGCGAAAGGGAGTTACCTCCATGAGAGCTTGAGTATAGAAGAAGCAAATGCATTTTTAAATGAAGTCATGGCCCTAAATCTTGATTTGTTGTTTTTACCCGAAATGGAAGAAGAACACATGCCATTAGAAGATCATATGGTTCGGGCTCAATGCCTTTTCAGTTACCTGGGTCAGCAGCTTTCCTTTCGATCTATCGCCAATCAAATCGTTCAGGAATTAGAACGGCTATCAATTCAGCGCCCTATTATGACCGGACGAATTCTAAGTATGATCAACCTATCTAAACAACTAATTAAAAGTGATATTGATGAGTCTACGAAAGAAGCTCTTGAACAATATATACATGCTGTAAATTCTCCAACACCTTTAAGTAAAGAGGCGGCTGATCAACGAGAATATAGGCTTAAACTAGAAAATGCCGATGAAGAGATGTTAGATTCGGAAGCTACTATTCTCGCAAAATCGATGAAAGAGATGGGTCTTGTATCGCCCTATCATGCGGTTCTTCTACGGTTCCTTAACCGGAAGAGTCCAAATAAAATCCCGGCAGCCCTTGATTTGTCTGAAACAGGGATGTCTTGCTTTAATGCCCACCAAGAATTGATTCATGATATGATCCAGATTTCGATTTATCCAGAAACAAGTCAAACTGTGTACGGACTTGCAAGAATGCTTGATCGTGGGATACTCACACAGGTACACGTACTTCCTGCCATTCGCAGTCTGTTTGATCTCCCTATTCATGCTCAAGTGCGTCAAGTACTGACAAAATTTAAAGATGAAAAAAGTGCGATTAGCCTAAACGGTCTACTTATATCAGGAGTTGTAAGTGTACTCGGTCAGCCCCTTGGTGTTGGGCAAGGACACAATCCAACTTGCCAATCAGCAAGAGCCATTTCCCTCTGGGCTCAGCACGGAATCGGCCAACTGTTAGCCTATATTACCCGTGCTGTCCGTGATCATGATATTGATATGACATTTGAAGGAGAGGCCATTCATTCTAGCCTCCTTATTGGCGGAGTAGCCAATGCAATTGGGCCGGATTTAGACCCGATTTCACTGGTTCTTGTACCGCACCTTGATAAGATCTATAGCGAAATGATGAAAAGAACTCTTCTTCGCGGAGAGGACGGACATAAGTGGGTAAACCCGGAATTTTACGGTGTTTGGATTCCAAAAGGATTTATCAATGCTATTGATCAAATGACACTTCATGTTACAAACTACTCTGCTTTTGTTAAGTTGTTCTATGCTACCCACCATCCTGATTTTAATGAAGGCTATGGATTGATTTATCCGAATCCTGTTGGTATGTTCAGCACTAACGTTCATGGGGAACTGCTCGGGCTTCATGCTGTATCCATTCAAAGAATCAAAAAGGACCAGAACGGAAATGATCGAATTTATTTTTACAATCCTAACAATGATAGTGGGCAAAATTGGGGGCAAGGAATTATTGCCAGTGTTACAGGGTTTGGTGAACTTGAAGGAGAAGCCTCCCTCCCATTTCATGAATTTGTATCAAGATTGTACGCCTTTCACTATAACCCATTCGAACAAGGTGACACCTATATGGTTGAAGACTGTCTTGTTGACGAAGTAGAATCTCTGGCTCGAGAAAGCTGGGGCAAAAATTACGAGTGGGCATAAGAAAAAGCCCCACTAGTCAGCAGTGTATGGCCTGGATAGCCGTTAGGGCACTGCAGTTAGACGGTAACTTAGGAAAAACATGGACCTTTAAATAGCCATTCTGTCTAGGAGGAGCGAAATGAAAGTATCGATTATCGGCACTACCGGATATAGCGGTGGTGAACTTTTCCGTCTATTACATCATCATCCCATATTTAGGATACAGTCTGTTCATACGACAAGGGATGAGCATCCACTATATGAAGAGTTTCCGCATCTGAGCGGAGTGACAAACTTAAAACTGACACATATCGATCCTGAAGAAATAGCCAAGCAGTCAGATATCGTTTTTATTGCTGCCCCGTCAGGAGTATCCAGTAAGCTGACTCCAGCCTTTTTGAAGACTGGTATCCAAATTATTGATCTATCCGGTGACCTGCGGCTTACCGATGGAGAAGTGTATCGAAAATGGTATAAGCACGATCCTGTTGAAGACCATTTATTAGAAAAGGCAGTTTACGGGTTGTGTGAATGGAATAAAGAAAAGATTGTCGATGCTACATTAATTGCTAATCCTGGCTGTTACTCTACTGCTGTGTTATTGGGTCTTGCTCCAGTAGTAAAAGCGGGGGTGATTGATCCGAATATGATTATCATCGATGCCAAATCGGGTACTTCCGGTGCTGGAAGATCTGTATCTAAAAACCTTATATTCCCAGAGATTAATGAAAATTTTCGAATTTACAAGGTTAACGAGCATCAGCATATTCCTGAAATCCAACAGCAATTGAACCTTTGGAATACAGAAGTTTCACCAATTACTTTCAATACGCATCTGCTGCCGATTACAAGAGGAATCATGGCTACAACTTATGTACAGCTTACAGAACATCTAAGCACTGATAGACTCATTGAATTATATAATGAGCAATATTTACACAGTCCGTTTGTGAGAATCAGGCATAAAGGAAATTTCCCCTCTGTAAAGGAAGTATCAGGGTCCAATTATTGTGATATTGGTTTACATGTAGATGAGAGAACAGGAAGGTTAACGATTGTTTCTGTCATTGATAATCTCATGAAAGGTGCTGCCGGCCAGGCTGTACAAAACGCTAATTTAATGAATGGATTGAATGAGAAAACGGGATTAGAGTTTATTCCCTTGTATCCTTAAGGAGGAATTGGAATGCCAACATTGTTAGAGGATAAAATAATCGCCATTGAAAACGGGAATATATTATCACCACAAGGTTTCAAAACAGCAGGTGTTCATGCAGGCCTTCGATATTCTAAAAAGGATTTAGGGGTCATTATTAGCGAAATCCCGGCTTCATCTGCAGCCGTATATACTACAAACCAATTCCAAGCCGCACCATTAAAAGTAACGCAAGAAAGTATTGCCTGCGAAGGGATCTTACAGGCTGTTGTTGTAAACAGCGCTTGTGCCAACGCTTGTACAGGTGAAAGAGGATACAAGGATGCATTAGAAATGCGCACCTTAACATCAGAAAAATTCAACATAAAGGAAAATTTTGTGGCCGTTGCTTCAACAGGTGTGATTGGCGAGTATTTGGATATGGATAAAATCACAAACGGCATTCAATTATTATCACCAGGGAATTTAAACAGTGATGCCATCGATTTTCAAACAGCTATTCTAACTACTGACATTGTGATGAAAAACTGCGGTTACACCACCATCATCGACGGAAAAATCATTACGATTGGAGGAGCGGCAAAAGGATCAGGAATGATTCATCCCAACATGGCAACCATGCTCGGCTTCTTAACAACGGATGCAGCTATCTCTTCTGAAAATCTTTCTGCCGCCTTAAAAAGGGTAACTGATCATACGTTTAATCAAATAACAGTGGACGGAGATACCTCAACAAATGATATGGTTCTCGTTATGGCGAATGGAATGGCGGGAAATCAGCCATTAACGCCTGAACATCCTCAATGGGAAACATTTATTAAACTTTTAACCAAAGCATGCGAAAAGTTAGCCAAGCAAATTGCGATGGATGGCGAAGGAGCTACGAAGTTGGTTGAAGTCGAGGTTCTAGGGGCAAAAGATCAGGAGGAAGCAAGATTTGTTGCCAAACAGATCATTGGATCAAATCTGGTGAAAACGGCTATCTTCGGTGCTGATGCCAACTGGGGGAGAATCATTGGTGCGATTGGCCAGACAAATGCAATGATTAATCCTCATACAGTTGATATTGCCATTGGCCCTATTCAGATGCTTGAAAACAGCGTACCATGTGTTTTTTCAGAGGATGACGCCCGCAAGTATTTACATTCGCCATTTATTAAGATCTTAGTAGATCTTCATGTGGGGAATGGTTCCGGCAAGGCCTGGGGCTGTGACCTGTCTTATGACTATGTCAAAATTAATGCCAGCTATCGTTCGTAAGAATGGGAGAAAAATAGATGAGATATATTGTGATCAAATGTGGCGGCAGTGTTTTGGATGAGTTAACGTCTTCCTTTTTTACAAGTCTCTCGGAATTGGAAAAGCGTGGGTTTAAACTCGTTTTCGTCCATGGCGGCGGACCTGATATTAATGAAATGCTTGAATTATTTCAAGTAACACCTCAATTTGTAAATGGATTGCGAAAAACGGATGAGCAGACACTAAAAATTGCGGAAATGATTCTCGCTGGCCAGACCAATAGAAAGCTTGTATCACTGCTTCAGCAGCATCATTTCCCTGCAGTCGGAATCAGCGGGAGCGATGGCTGCTGTTTACAGGCGGAGTATTTAAACCGTGAAAAACTAGGGTTTGTTGGTAAAATCAGCGAAGTGCATACAAAATTCTTAGAGCTTGTTGTTAATGAGAACTACATTCCTGTCATTACCCCGATCGGAATAACTGAAAACGGCGACAAGCTGAATATAAATGCCGACTATGTGGCAGCAGAGGTAGCTAAGGCACTAAATGCCGAGAAATGCCTATTTGTTACCAATGTTGATGGTGTGTTCATTGAGGACTCTCTCGCTGAGAGCCTATCGCACCAAGAGGTCAATACCTATATTGCAAAAGGTGAAATTAGCGGCGGAATGATTCCGAAGGTCCGCTCCGCCCTTACCGCTGTAGAAAAAGGTGTTGAAAGCGTCATGATCGTTTCTGGTAAAAAAACATTTTTTGAAAATGACCACTGGCACGGTACAAGATTTTATCAAAAGGAGACGATTAAACATTGAGTCACTTATTTCCAACTTATGCACGATGGGAAATTGAACCTGAATCAGCAAGCGGTAGTACGATAATCGATAAGAATGGGAACAAATATCTTGATTTCACATCAGGGATCGGAGTCTGTAATCTTGGACACCGGCCAATACATGTTGAGAAAGCAGTTCATAAACAGCTTAATCAATATTGGCATGTATCAAACCTTTTCCAAAGTGACAGCCAGGAGACAGCCGCAAAGATGCTTGCACAAGCGGCAGGACTCCATCGTGTTTTCTTTGCCAATAGCGGCGCAGAAGCAAATGAAGCAGCTATTAAGCTAGCCCGCAAAGCAACAGGAAGAACGAAAATTATTACCTTTATAAATTCCTTTCACGGCCGTACGTTTGCGACGATGTCTGCAACAGGCCAAGATAAAATAAAGCATGGATTCGGTCCAATGCTCGAAACATTTGTCTATGTTCCATTTCATGATATCGAATCGGTTAAAGCTGAAATGGGAAATGACGTCGCCGCGGTTATGTTAGAGATCGTACAGGGCGAAGGCGGAATTCATGTTGGAAGTAAGGAATTTTTACAGGGGGTACAAGAGCTTTGTAAGCAGCATGGAGCACTGTTCATCATTGATGAAATCCAAACAGGTATCGGCCGAACAGGGAAACCCTTTGCCTTCCAGCATTACGACCTAGATCCAGATCTTGTTACATCAGCTAAAGGTTTAGGAAACGGCTTTCCGATCGGTGCCGTAATCGGGAAAGAAAAGCTCACACCCTATTTTGGCCCAGGAAGCCATGGCTCGACCTTCGGAGGAAATCCTGTTTCAATAGCCGCAGCTGTGGCTACAATGGAGACCATTTTTAATACAGAATTTTTAGATGAGGTTGTTGATAAAAGTCAGTTTCTCTTCCTGCTTTTGAGGACTCACCTAAAACACCTGCACATCATCCAAGATATAAGAGGGATTGGATTGATGGCTGGAATCGAATGCCAGATTCCCGTAACAACGCTTTTAAGCGAGCTGCGAAAAATGGGGCTCATCGTACTGCCAGCAGGTGAAAAAGTCATCCGGCTACTGCCTCCGCTAACCATATCAAAAGAAGACCTTGAAAAAAGTGTTATCATCATTAAACATTTATTAGAAAAATTATACTTATCGCCGAATAACAAGAAAATGGCTATTAATTAGCTTTTGAATAAATGGACCCGAAATATTATTCGCGGTCCAATTTTTTTATCTTGGTAATAAAATTAAGTGCGTTGAATGATGGACCAAATTCCAGCTAATTTTACCTGGAAGAAAAAACAAAAATTTGAAATTTTCCCTATTTTATGTTAAATTATTCAGATACGAATTCAACTCATTGAATACTCCGAAACTAATTGATCCATCCATATTCTCACCATGGTTAAATTGCAAAGCATTCAATAGCTCAATTCCCCAGTTCTCGGTCCAAACTTTTCATTTATGTATTTCCTTATAAGTTATTCTCTTAGTATTTTGTCAGTAGGATACTATAAAGACAAAAAGCAGAGAAGGGAATGAATATATGGGACTTTTACTCTTTACTTCAGAGGATTCATTTCAAAGGGCCCTTTATCAGTTATGGAAAACTCCAACCAAAACAAAAAACTTATTTCAAAATGCCGTTTTCGAAGAAGCTGCTGACCTCCTCAATGAACCGAATGGTCTGGCATATATTTATAACTATGCACACCTGTTTGATGAAGCAGGAGTTTTTACTGGGAAGCCATGGGAAAATGTCCGCAAGCTAAATCCCACACTTGTAAGAGGCACTTTGCATGCAGGCGGAATCATGGCTGCAGCAGAGGTCATGAGCAATCTCAGAATTCTCGCCATTGCTAGAGGTGAATACGTCCATCAGGAAATGTCGGCTGAGAAAGCATATGATTTTCTAACAAAGGTTTTAGCTTTGAACGTAGATCTCCTTATAATGAAGGAAACGGAAGAAAATCGGGTTACGCAGCTTTACAAAGACAAACAAGCATCGGAAATTCTGGGATTTATCTCAGACCATTGTTTTTCTCCACAAGTTTTTAACATTTTATATCAAGAAATCGATAATCTTGCAGTCCAAAGGCCTATTGTAACGAACAAAATCCTGAAATTGATTTCCAATGCCAGAAGAATAGCCGACAGTCAAAAAACTGCCAACTCCAGCTTAATGAAATACGAAAATGCCGTCTACTCACCATCTGCTTTGGCAGCCGCTGCAAAGGAGATGTATGAAAATCAACTTAAAACAAGTAATGATTTATTGCTGATGAAGGAAGCCGAACAGCTGCGTGCATCCATGAAGGATACCGGTCTTGTTTCACCGTTCCATGCTTTATTTTTAAAATTTATCACGAAAGAAAAGCCCGGTTTACTGCAAAGTCTCCTAGCCGTGGACGAAACATCGCGGGAAAACCTTCGTACGAATCTTGATTTTGTTTCGTCTTTAATCACATCGTCCATTACGATGAATACTAGAAGAAGCATTTACGGTTTAATGTGCTTATTGAAGAGGAATATTTTTACGAGTGAATTTATAAGTGAAATGGAGAAACTTGTCAAAGCTCCCCTTCATGAACAGGTTAAGAAGAGACTTTTAGGCGTTCATCAACATTTGGATTCATCAGCACTGCGCTCTCTTATTGTCTCGGGAATGATTAGTATTTTAGGGCAGCCCCTCGGGATTGGCCAAGGTTTTAATCCAACATGTCAATCAACAAGAGCACTCAGCTATTGGTCACAAAAGGAGCCCGTCATGCTGCTCAAATTGTTTAATCATTTTCTGGAGCACGGGAAGATTACCATTCATTTTGAGGGAAGACCGATATCCTCAGATGCCCTTCCCCATGTCTCGCTAAACGATGAGGACCATATTGATACCGTATCACTGCTTTTAATTCCTCACCTTGATTCTATTTATTTCGAAATGCTAAAGACTGCCAATGGACGAGGACAGGATTCCCATAAATGGATTAATCCCGCTTTCCATATAAATGGTGTTTGGACCGAGTTTTCCGATATCTATAGTGATCCGGACTTTACAGCACGATTCTATCAATACTATCATCCTTCATGTAATCCAACAGTTAATGAAGGTCTTCCCCAGCCAGCTGGGATTACGATCTATAACCAATCGGGGCAAGTACTTGGAGCTCATGCCATTCTTATCCAAAGAGTAGACCATGACCCAAAAGGCTGTATTCGCGTTTACTTTTACAACCCCAATAACGACAGTCTTCAAGTATGGGGCAACTCCATTAGAACGAGCGTTTCCGGAAATGGTGAGTATGAAGGTGAGTCTTCTCTCCCTTTTGATGATTTCCTCTATTTTTTATATGCTTTTCATTATCCAATACATGAGGGATGACACACTATTAGACAGGTGCCTATATTGGTTGATTCTGCTTTACTGTCACTTCACAGAAAAAAGCAAAAGGGTGAGGGACTTCCTTTAGCCCTCACCCTCTTGCTTTACTGCTCTGAAAACTGCGAACTGGTCTTCAGCTCTCTCATGATTATTTCTTTGAAACCTGTAAACTGCCTAAATCAATACTTCCGTTTTCGTCATCTATAAAATTTTATGTTTCTTCTACTTGTGGTTGAGCAGGATCTTTTTCATTTTCAGGTAAGAATACAATAAATTCCGATCCTATATTCTTTCCACTGTTCACTAAAATTTTACCTTTGAAAGAGCGGATAATTTGAAAACTTACCATCATTCCTAACCCTGTCCCACCTTCCTTTAACGAATAAAATGGAGAACCAAGCTTTTCAATTTGGTCCTTTGTCATGCCAATTCCTTGGTCCTTAATGGAAATTTTTATATATCCATCATCATCTTTAGTACATATAATCCATACAATGCCACCATTCGGCATTGACTCGATTGCATTTTTCAAAATATTAATCAATGATTGATTCAATTTCTGAGGATTAGCATAAATCCAACAGTTATTATGAAAATCAGTTTTTATTTCAACATTATGGGCCATAGAGTAACTTTGAATGATGTTTACAACACGATGCAACTGATAACCTACATCAATTCTTTCGTTATTAATTGCAGTGGGCTTTCCAAAAGATAAAAAATCATTAATAATTTCATTTGCACGCTCTAATTCCTCCAGGGAAATTTGGACATATCCCTTGTTTTTATCAGGTAAATTGGCTTCTTTTAGAAGTTGAAGAAATCCACGAGCTACTTGCATTGGATTTCTAATTTCATGAGCAAAAACACTTGTTAACTCACTTATAACGCGTAATTTCTCTGTGTTTTGCATCTCTAATCGCAGCTGGTTAAATTCCCTGATGTTTTCATATAAAATTGTGAAGGAGCCTGAAACTACCACTGCAAAGATAAGATGAATACACTGTACTTTAAAATTCTCAATGGAAAAACCTCTAAGAATGACAAAAATAGTAATGCCGATAAGACTATAGTATAGAGAAAGACCGACCGCAATTTTAATTCTTTTATCTTTATTCGAACTAGCAAAGGATTTTTGAAAAAACAAAATAACAGGCATTGTAAATAGTAAGACAAGAATCGTATTATAAAATCCAATATCAATACCAAAATAAAGTCGATAAAGTATGATAAGTGCTGATAAAAAGATGGCTGACCAAAATCCGCCGTATAAGCTTCCGAATAATAGTGGGATAATTCTTAACTCCAATCGAGCATTTGTACCAAAGGTCACTGGAAATGACATGCAAAATAATATAGAGATTCCCCATAAAATGGACATTATTACATTTTTATTTTTATCATTTATTACCCTTTCAGCAACAAATGTAAAGTGAATAAAAATGGGTATGACCATCACCGTTAGTTGAAACAAAAAATCCTTTACGATATTCATCTTTGATACCTTTCGTATTCTTTTCTGGATTCCTCAATCCAAGAACGCTATCAGTTCACAAATTTTATGACTTATCTATATAAATTATACTTCAAAAATATCAAAATATGTCGATTTTTATCGAAATTTACCTTTTGTAAATATGCAACTTAAAAAATCTGTATGTAGGTAGTCTTTAAGGATAACAATGGCTGTTTATATCATAAGAAAAAGGGTAGCCGCAAGCCCCCTCTATTTCAAGCTCTTCGTTTGTTAATCAGGACTTAAATAATACCATATGTGAAACCTCACACGAGGTATGATAGCCCCATTTTCATTAAACAAATAGGATCAATATAAACGTACTCCTCCCTTTTTCAGGAGAAAGCCCTTTATTATAAAACATTAAATCATTACCTTTTAGAATTAGTTTCTATAACTTTTCCCAATAGTTCAATTCCCTTGATCATGTCTTTCTTATCACTATAACTAAACGAAAGTCGGAGAAATTCGGTTCCTTCATTTTGATCTAAGAAAAAGTATTTACCCGGAATAAACGAGACGCCCGCTGATAAAGCTTGCGTTAACAATTGTGACGTATCCGCTCCCGGTATTTTGATCCATATAAAGTAACCGCCTTTTGGAACATACCAGGAAACCGATTCTGGAAGATGTTGTTCCAGTGCGGAAAGCATGACCTTACACTTCTCTTGATACGTATTTTTTAAGATTTTAAGCCGTTCATCGAAATTTGTGGTTTCTAAGAATACCGACATTGCAGCTTGTGCAAAAGGATGATCCAAATCCTTTTTAAACCAGGCTAAAGCTGTAATCCATTCCCCTTTCCCTGCAATCCACCCAATCCTCATTCCCGGTGCCACTACCTTCGATAAAGAGCCAATATGCAGAACCCGGCCTTCTTGGTCCATCGCTTTTAAAGATAATGGGCTTTTTTCAAAAACTAATTCTCCGTAGGCATCGTCCTCAATGATCAGGAAATTGTATTTCGCAGCAAGCTCTAGTACATGTTGCCTTCTTTCCGTTGACATGGTAACCCCTGTTGGATTCTGAAAGGTTGGTATCGTATATAATAACTTTGGAAGTGTCAGTCCCTTCTGTTTCCTTTCTTCCAAAATTTCTTCTAATCTTGCCGTTTGAAGTCCATCCTCATCTACTGGAATACAAATAAAATGCTGGGTATAATTTTTAAAAATCTCCAAAGCCTCCATATATGTTGGAGACTCTAAAGCAATCACTGTCTCATCATCAAGGAAAATTCGGGCTACTAAATCGATTGCCTGACAGGCACCCGCCGTAATCAATAGCTCCTCACCTGAAACTGCAATACCACGAACTAGCAAACGTTCTCTAATTTGCTCTTGCAGCTTTCCCATTCTAGGGCTTCCTGAATAATGGAGAGGCAAGTCCTGCTCTTCATTAAGCAGTCTGTTCACTGCTGACTTTAACTCATTTACAGGAACAAGCATAGGGTCGGGGTAGCCCGAGCTCAAACGAATGCATTTATCCGGAAGATTTGGAATCCATGATCCTGGTGGATCACTTTCTAGTGCAGCTTTTATTTTTTCAGAAAAAAAGGATTCACCCTTCACTTTCACCATACACCTTTCTATCCATTAGTCTTTTTCACTGTTGTTATTATCTTTATTTTATATCAGATCATTAAACGTTTCGGCAATATATACAATATAGCAGCTTGCATGGCTTGTTTCTCACTATTTTCTACTCCATCCTCGAGACAAAACCGCGCGCCATACAAATCAACATCATTGCTCATATAATCCAGACCACATTTTATCTAAAAAGGCATCTTGACGGCCTTTGTTTCAACGTAAAAAGGCGTGACAACATGCCCGCCTTTTTACGTTTCTATTTCCCATTAATTTATAAACTTTTTAAAAATAAGCGTCACATTATGCCCGCCAAATCCTAATGAATTCGATAAGACAATTTGGACGTCCTTGTTTTTCGCCTCGTTTGGAACATAATCTAAATCTAACAGTTCATCTGGTGTTTCATAGTTAATAGTAGGCGGAATGATTCCTTCATTGATGGCATAGATAGAAAAAACAGCTTCAATTGCCCCAGTAGCTCCGAGCAAATGGCCAGTCATGGATTTCGTAGAACTTACAGAGAGCTGATAGGCATGTTCTTTAAAGACCGCTTTGATAGCCAATGTTTCGTACAAGTCGTTGTAATAGGTGGATGTACCGTGCGCATTAATATAGTCCACTTGATCAGGTGTGATTCCGGCATCCGCCAATGCCAATTTCATGGCACGCTGCGCGCCTTCTCCCTCCGGTGCAGGCGTTGTAATATGATGGGCATCACCTGTAGCGCCATACCCAACTAGCTCTCCATAAATGTGCGCACCGCGGGCTAATGCATGTTCCAGTTCCTCCAAAATCAAAATACCAGCGCCTTCTCCAATAACAAATCCATCCCGATTTTTATCAAAAGGCCTGCTGGCTGTTTTAGGATCAGGATTTTTCGAAAGGGCTGTCATATTAGAAAAACCAGCAATAGTCATCTCCGTAATCGTTGCTTCAGTACCGCCGGCAATCATGATATCCGCGTTCCCATTTTGAATGACACGGAATGCATCACCGATGGAATTGGCGCCTGAAGCACAGGCAGTTACCGAACAATTGTTAATTCCTTTTGCCCCAAGTTCAATAGATACCTGGCCTGCAGCCATATCAGGAATGAACATAGGAATCGTAAACGGATTGACGCGTCTTTGGCCTTTTTCTAGAAATTTCCGATGCTGTTCCTCAAACTCTCCTAAGCCGCCAATTCCGGATCCGATCCAGACACCCGCTCGCTCTGGATGAAGATCTTCACCTATTTGAATCCCGGCATCCTTTAATGCCATTTTGCTTGCCGCTATAGCAAACTGACAGTAACGGCCCATTCTTCTTGCTTCCTTTTTATCCATAAATTCTTCAGGTGAAAAGTCTTTAACTTCGGCTGCAATTTTGATATCCACTTTATCTGTATCAAAGCTGCTGGCAGGACCAATCCCTGATATGCCATTTTTTATGTTATTCCATGTGGTATGAGCATCATTTCCTAAAGGTGTTATGGCACCCATCCCCGTAATCACTACTCTTTTTTTCATGTAAAAAAGTCTCCTACTCATTTCTCTAAGTATGGTAATCTCTTCGCCAATTTAGGAATTAATTTTTGGCTTAAGCCTTTTCATTATCTATTCTATTTTAACCAATTCATAGTTATAGGACAAATTGATTGGTTTCTTATTCTACAATAAATCCCCAAAGAAAAGTATAGAAAAAATCCTCTCCGAGAACTGACTTTCTGCCGTTAATTTACTGACTGTTCCATAATCGCGTTAACATTGAAATCGATTACATTCACATTAAATAAGCATATTGGAATATATATGAAGCATATATATAAAACATTTCCACTTGAAAGGGGGATTGCTTATGGATAAATGTATTTCTTGTGGAGAGGAACTATCGCTAATGGAGAGGACCAGAGCCGAATGCTGGGAATGCAGAGATACCACAACGGAAGCCTATGCGGAAGAGGAATAAGCAGCTGGTTACTATATTGTATTATCTTTAATGATAGGCCCTAGCCCATGTCCATCCTTAAGGGCTAGGGCCTTTATTGATACATATCCAAAATTTGATGGATCTTTTCTAGGAAATCGATAATTCTTTTATTTTATCGATCCAATCCTTAAAATCCGAAAACTCACTTGAATCAAATCCGAAGTGCTCTTTTATGATTTGGACAATTTCCACTTCACGATCATGATAAACCCCATCTGCAAAGATTAATTGAAAGAGCTCCGTTAGGACTATATTTTTGGAACGCTCTTTTTGAAACGTGTTTAAAATATCGTCAATGGCGAGGCCTTTTATTTGATAATCCTCAAGCCCCATTTCCTTTTGATACTTGTTAAGTACGGTACTTTCAAATACAGAAACATTTCCATCTGCTTTGGCGATCAAAGCCGCCAACTCAATAAATGCAATTTTTTCCTCTGGCTGTAATTCTGCCAGGAACATTTATCTTCAACTCCTTACTATCATTATTAGTTTATACGTTTTAATATCCATAAAGTTTCAATCCTGCGGAATCTATTTTTCTTTTTAAATATATTTCTTATTTAATGAAAAATCATCGTATCACAAGTTCTAAAGGCAATCTAGAGGATCATTTCACTATTTTTCACTTGAAATTTTGGAAAAACTTGAAATTTTTATAGTTATATGTCTACGATATTTACAAAGTAAGGAGGAATTTCTGTGATTAGAAAGCTTTCAGGCCAGGACCATGACCAGGTGATGGCATATTTAAGCGAAGAACCGTCTATCAATCTATTTATTATCGGCGATATCGAAGCCTTCGGATACGATTCAGATTTTCAGGAGGTTTGGGCTGAGTTTGATCAACATGGCCGGATAAAAGCTGTATTGATTAGGTTTTACCAATCCTTTATTCCATATGCCAAGGGAGATTTTGATGCAGCTGGATTTGCTTCCATTATGAAAGAATATGGCCAGCCCATTCGATTATCCGGAAAAACAGATATCGTTGATCAATTTGAGGCATTCGACGATCTTACTCTCGGCAAAAAGCAGGTGACTTTCTTTGCCGAATGCCGAACAGGTGACTTTTTGAATGCAGGAGAAGATTCTGATGCAATTAAACAAGCTGGTATTGAGAATGCGGACCAAATCATTGAACTCCGTCGATCAATTGACGAATTTCATGTAGGAAACGACGCCCGAGAGATATTAATTCAGTCCATGGAGGCAAAAACAGGTCGAACCTATTACACTTCCGAAAATGGCATTTTCACTTCATGTGTCTCCACAGCCGCAGAGAATTCCATGTCAGCCATGATTGTAGGTGTCTGCACACATAAGGAGCATCGTCAAAAAGGGCTGGCAACTGCCATCATGAATAAATTATTTCCAGTAATACTCGCTGAAGGCAAAACCCTGTGCCTTTTTTATGACAACCCGGCAGCAGGCCGCATATATAAAAGACTAGGTTTTCAGGATATTGGTATGTGGACCATGTACCGTTGATTTGTGGTGCCTGACACCCTATTTCGGTACCTGTTCCCGTGGACAGGCATCAAAACTAGCTTTAGCGATTCACTAAATACAGTGTAAAATTTTAATAATAAAAAGGTGAATATAGCTGCGTATAAATTTTACACAAAACCCAAGGGAGGACCATGAATGAAAAGTAGGATAAGTGCTTTCCTATCATTGTTTTTCATTGCCATATTCGTTCTTTCTGGTTGTTCAATTCCTTTGAAAAAAAACGAAAATAAAAGTGGCAGTGCAGCAGAAAATAAGGATTACTCAATCTACAATGATTACTACAATAACAAAGTGCAGTATATTGGAAATAATTCCGAAGTTATCAATTTACTTCATATTTTAAAAGCTGGTGATTTAGGAGAATATACAATTGAGTTAACTACCGATAAGGAACCCTTTGGTTTAACCATTAACTATTCAAAGCTAAGAAAAAATGATGATGAAGACAAGTTTAAGACTATACGGCAAATCGAATTTTCATTTTACCTATTGGCTTTAATTGATAATTTAAGTTTCGTAGATGTGAATTACAAAACATATCATGATCATTTAGATATTGAGGAAGCCAATAAAACGGTCAATGGAAAAATAAAAAACTTTGGAAGTTCTCCAGAAAAGCTGAAAGAACTTAATGATATTCTTCATCAAAAATGAGCCTTTATGTTGAGTAATTACGAAATCGTATTATCAGTAAAATTTGAAACGCAAGTGATTTCGCTTGCGTTTTTAGACGCTCACTCCTAGCGAAATGCTTTGTGAATGGATGATTTGTATCTCATTAAAGTGAGCCCGTAAAAAAAAGTGCTGACCCGGCCGCAATCAGGCCTTATTCTTAATCGAAAAGTCAATGGTTTTGTAGGCTATGATAAAGGTGGCTAGTGAGTATAATGCTTCTTTAAGACCAAATATAAAAACAGCACTGCCAAAAATAATAAAATTAAATAGCAAGACGTATTGGCCAATTGTAATTCTTGAGCGCTTACTAAATAAAATGGCCATTACTTCGGTGCCATCCAAACACCCCCCAAAGCGGATGATAATCCCTACACCAAGGCCCAAACAAATACCGCCAAAAATAATAACAAAGATAGGGTTATGGGTAATGACCGGAATAGGCTCAAGGATGATGGTTCCAATCGTTAAAACCACCATCGCATAAAGACTTAAAACTATAAATCGTTTTCCCAGATAGGTATACCCTATGAAGAAAAAGGGAGTATTCAACACCAATAGTAACAGTCCCACTTCAAGACCCGTAACATGAGCAAGTATGATCCCGATCCCGATAATGCCGCCATCAATCAAATAATTTTTCACTAAGAATAATTGCAAGGAAATGGCAACCAGACAAGCCCCTAAGAATATAAAACTGCCCCGCTTAATTAATGAAATCACCCGCGATCTGCCATAATCTATGTAAAACTTATATCTTTTCCTATACATAAAGCCCTCCATCGTCCTAAAACCATACTTTAGTATCGGTACAATATATTCTCAACAAATAAGAAACATGCCCTAACGGCTGATAGGCTCTTAAGCCCTGCAGCCCCTTCGGCCAATTGTTTAAGCCCGTTAGTAATGACCATCCCTTCATAAAAATTGCTAATTTAAATTCGGACAAATAAAAATTGCCGAGAAAAATTCCTTTCTCGGCAATCTGATAGAACGGCAGTGACGCACTGCCGCTCTGAGTTTTTATAGTTATCACTTATACAAGGTATGCACCTAACGCAACCATTGCTTTCTTCAATGCTTGTTCATATGCTTTATCTTTACCAATTACTGAACGGAAATCCGCCATATCCCTTACTGTGGAGCGCCCTTCTACCTCATAACCATTATTAAAAATGAGCAGGCAAATGGTTGATTTTTCACTCATCCGGTGGAATTTCTTCTCCACAATCATTTCCTCCAATTTTAGGCGTTTATCATCTTTCATGCTAATCGCTCTAGAATAAGGAATAACGATATGATCATAAATATGACTATTTTTGCAAGTAACTAAAAGCAGCTTCTCACCATTATGCTCAACGTTATTAATTTCCCCACATTTAGGACAAATACTTTCAATAATCATAATTCTCTATCCCCTTGTTTCGTTCATATTCTCCTGAAAAAACCATCCCGCAAAACACCTAAAATATTTCGAAAATAAAAAAGAACACTAGTTTACTTGGTGTTCTTTTTTGCACACAGTAAACCTCCTCTCTAAACGCTTACGAGGTTAGCTGTCGGATTCGGGCTTAAAGAGTAGCCCTGCCTTTTAAAAAGGATTCACCCCAAGTACTAACGTACATTTATGGTTCCCCCGCTCCAGATGGATTAAGCGATATTAGGTTGTTTCAGAGAATTATTAAGATTTATGAAGAATAATATATTCCTTTAATTGCAAGTTGTAAATAGGAGAAATATATAATTCATTATTTCTCATTGAATTTTAATGGTTCTAAAAAAGGATGAAGAAGCTCCTCGGCTTCTTCATCCTTAATTTTTCCTTATTCCATTACTCTCATGGATACGCGGGCCAACACTCCGAATTAACACCCCTTCTTTTCTTCCAACACATGCTTTAACCCCCTATTTCTCCGTTTCATAAACAATTCATATACAAGCGGGACAACGATTAAGGTGAGTAAGGTAGAGCTTGTTAAACCCCCGATAACCGAAATGCCTAATCCTTTTGAGATCAAGCCGCCGCTTCCTTCCATCCCAATAGCCAGCGGAATAAGCGCGCAGATGGTTGCAATGGCTGTCATTAATATCGGCCGTAAACGGGTGGATGCAGCTTCAAGGATGGCTTCCCTTGTCGTTAAGCCTTCTTTTTCCTTGTGAACGACACGGTCGATTAGTACAATGGCATTGGTGATGACAATACCGATTAACATTAGCGCGCCAATCATAACCGAGACGCTGATTGTTTCCCTTGCGATAAATAATCCCACAAACGCACCAATGATCACAAACGGCAAAGAGAACAGAATAGCCAATGGCACAAGGGCACTTCCAAATGTAATGACCAAGATTAAATACACAATGGCTATCGCAGCAAGCATGGCTAAGCCCAATTGTGAAAAAGAGCTGTTAATGTCTTCTGTTACCCCGCCCATAGATGTTTTCACACCTCCAGGCAAGATTAATTTAGCTATCTGCTTTTTCATATCTGTACTTACCTTAGAAACATCCTTCGTTTTAATTTCGCTTGTTACACTCGCATAAATATCACCATTTTTTCGAGTAATCGTATCAGAGGTTTGACCTTTCACTGTTTTCGTAACGTCAGAAATCTTCACCAGCTTTCCTATTGGTGAAACAACCGTTTTATTCGTCAAATCATGAATATTGGCATAACTACCGGTATCGCTCTCGAGATACACATTAACATCTTGTCCATTCTGTTCAAGTGTTGTCAAAAGCTGCTTCTGATTGTTTTCTCCAAGAGTTGCCCCAATTTGGGCCGTTGTTAATCCCAGCTCACTCAGCTTATTTTTATCCACGACAAGCGAGTACTCAATGTAACTTTTTGAAAGACTTGTCTCCACATTTTTAAGGCTGTTGTTATCCTTCATAATGATTTGAATTTTCGTCACGATCGGTTTGATCTGTTCAATCGATGTTCCATACACATAAACAGTTAAATTATTGGAGCTTCCGGAGCTCGCCATGCTTACTGTGCCCCATTGACCTTTCGTTGTCATTTTCTTCAAGTTTGCCATTACGTTTTCTTGTTCTATCGAAAATGTTGGAGTGTTATCGTAGTATTGAATATAAAATAAGGCACTATTCTCCTGTCCTTTTCCCATTGTCATTGGATTCCCGCCGCCAATTGAATATTGAATGGTTTTTACATATTTACGATGCCGAAAGTAGTTCTCCACCTTGGTTCCGACCTTCTCTACATCATTTAGCGTCTGCCCCGGATCCGGATTATACGTAATTGCCATGGTTTTTTGCTCATCAGAACCAATTAAGCTGACACCGATAAATGGAACGAGACTTAACGAACCCATCAGCAGGGCGAGGGAAATAAGGGATACGATCCATTTATGATTTAATGACCACTTAAGAACCTCCAGATAAAAAGAAGCAAGCTTGAACTGCTGTTTTTTATCATGCTGCCTTATTTTCACTTTTAACCCCTTTTTGAAAAAACTGTGGGCGAGCATTGGCACCATTGTGATGGCAACCAATAAAGAAGCTGTAAGTGAAAACACAATGGTTAGTGCAAAAGGTAAAAAGAGTTCTCCAACCATTCCAGTAACAAAACCCATTGGTAAAAATACTGCAATCGTGACAACCGTTGAGCTCATGATAGGAATGAACATTTCCTTTGTAGCGGAAATTATCAACTCTCTGCCTTTTAATGGCTCATTTGGCAATGACATGCGGCGGTATATGTTTTCAATTACAACAATGGAATCATCAATAACCCTGCCAATTGCTACTGTCATCGCCCCCAGGGTCATAATATTTAACGTAATTCCCCGCCAATCCAACAACACTATTCCAATCAAAAGTGATAATGGAATAGAAACAACAGAAATGAAGGTTGATTTAAAGTTCCTTAAAAACAGCAAAATAATAAGCATCGCAAAAATCGCGCCTAAAATGGCCTTTTCCAGCATGGTATGCACAGATTCTTTAATCGGCTTAGCCTGGTCCAATGTCGTCAAAACTTGTATGCCTGGATGATCTTTCTTCACTCTTGTCACTGCATCTTGAACGGCGTTTCCGACATCGACCGTGTTTGCATCAGACGCTTTCACTATTTGAACGGCAATGGAGGGTTTTCCGTTTGTCCGGCTTATGGATTCCGCTTTTCCAATCATATGAATGGTTGCAATATCCCCAAGCTTTACTGTCGGAAGTTTACTGTCTCCAGTTTGCTTCACTTTCTTTCCTAACGTTTGGCCTTTACCGGATTGATTCTGTTTCAAAACTGGTCCTGCTTTACCTGTTGAAATACTGCTAGTCCTCCCTGCTGTTTTACCTCCCTGCTGGCTTGCAGCTTGTTCCGATGCTAGGATACCCAGGTGGCCTGCAGTTTGTCCCCTCAGCAGGCCAATTGTTTGTCCTGGCGTCTGGCCTCCTGATAGTCCCGCTTGAAATCCACCGCTCGTACTTTGAACCGGTATTGGTAGGTTTTTTAAATCATTGACGGTTGTCATTTTCCCTTTGATCACAACCGACTGCTGGGAATCATTAAAGTTATAAAGTCCAAGCGGGTAATTAAGATTATCACCCTTAATCATATTCTGAACAGTCTGTTCATCCAGGCTGTATTTTTGCAACTGATCTTTTTTAAAAATAAGGTCCACTTCATTCACTTCTTGACCCGAAACATTAACAGAGGACACGCCTTTAATCCCTTCAAGATTAGGAACGACTTGGTTGTTTATTGTGTCCGTCAAATCGGCAAGCGATTTCCCTGTTTGTGTCACACTTAACGTGACAATCGGGAATGCGTTAAAGGATATTCGAGTTACATTTGGATCCTGGACATTGTCCGGGAATTTTATTTTACCTATCGCATCTTTTAAAGTACTTTCAGCCTGATTCAAATCAGTTCCAAAATTAAATTCGATCTGAATGGAGGAAACATCTTTATTTGAGCTGGATGACACCGTATTGACATTCGATATGTTTTGAATGGCCTGTTCGAGCGGTTTCGTTACTTCATCGTCTACTTCTTGTGGTGTTGCTCCAGGGTCAACCGTTGTAACGGTAATCACCGGTAATGTAATATTGGGCAAAGTCTCCATTTTCATATTCATCGAGGAATAGATCCCTGCAGCTACTACAATTAGCGTTAAAAGCCACAAGGCAAATTTGTTAGAAATTGAAAATTGAATAATGTGCCGCATCTTTACAACCTTCCTGCACTGTGTCAAAGTGCTATTTTTTCAAAGCAAATGTTTCCTTCATTACTTGTATTAGACATAGTATTTTCCATTTTACAATTCCTATTTAGAAAGATATTTTTCTATTGCCTATTATTTCAAATTTCAAATTATTGTGTTTTTGCTGAATTTGGAGTAGTCTCAAATATATATAAATGATTTCATTAGGGGTGTAATTATGAGACAAGAGATAGCGTTTGTTGAAAAAGAAGAATTAAAAAGAAAACCAGATACTGCTTCTTTAGGCTTTGGAAAATATTATAGTGATTACATGTTTGTAATGGATTATCACAGTGAAAAAGGCTGGTATGACCCTCGGATTGTTCCCTATGCTCCTTTGACACTTGATCCAGCAGCAACAGTATTTCACTACGGCCAGGCCATCTTTGAAGGCTTGAAGGCCTATAAAACACCAGATGGAACGATTCAATTATTCCGTCCTGAAAAAAACATGCAGCGATTAAATGATTCATGTGAAAGGCTATGTATGCCCCAAATCGATGAGGAATTTTTATTAAGCGCCATTAAAGAACTAATTTTAACGGAAAAGGATTGGATTCCTAGTGAAGTAGGGACTTCACTATATATCCGCCCTTTTATTTTCGCAACTGAGGCATATCTGGGAGTCCGACCTGCTCAAGAATATAAATTGCTTGTCATCCTTTCCCCATCAGGAGCTTATTATGGCGACCAATTAAACCCCGTGAAAATTCATGTGGAAGAGGATTACGTCCGTGCTGTAATTGGCGGGGTCGGCCACGTTAAAACAGCAGGCAATTATGCAGCAAGCTTGAAGGCACAGGAAAAAGCTGAAGCAAACGGGTATGCCCAAATCCTTTGGCTGGATGCAAAGGAAAATAAATACGTCGAAGAAGTCGGCAGTATGAATATTTTCTTTAAAATCAATGGAGAAGTGGTAACGCCTAAATTGAATGGCAGCATTTTACCAGGCGTCACGCGTGATTCGGTTATTGAACTATTAAACTATTGGAACATCCCGGTACGGGAAGAAAAAATCTCGATAGAAGAAATATTTGCGGCACATGAGCGCGGAGAACTGGAAGAAGTATTCGGTACAGGAACAGCTGCTGTTATTTCCCCTGTAGGAGAATTAAATTGGAATGGCCGGGTTATCACAATAAATGATTATCAAATTGGCCAGCTATCACAAAGAATTTATGATGAATTAACTGGAATTCAATTAGGAAAAAAAGAAGACCCATTTAACTGGACAGTAAAGGTTGCCCATGTTGAAGTGTAATGAAAGAGGCGGATGACATTTCCGCCTCTTTTTTTAAGGAGCTTTTAGGAAACCATGTTAAAAGTCTCCCCATGATCTCCGTAAATCCCTCTCCTGCATCTCCTTTAAAGCGTTAACCTCCACCACCCGTTTAGCAATTCAAAGAGCCTGTTCTCCTTCGTTCCTGAAAGCGTCACTAAAAATGGCGTTTCTCCTTTCTCCTTTAGCACTTTTTCAGCTGGTCCTTTCCCAACAGGCGTGCAGAACAGTAATTCTGTGCCTGGTAACCCTAATTTTCGGCAGCGTGCATTTAATAACGGGTCAATGAACTCATCGCTGCTTTTTAGCGACAGCAGGATCTCCCAGATTGGTAAGGTTTCTTCTAAATCACGTAAAACAACACCGACACTTTCCATTCTTACTTCTCCCAGATTGTGGACACCTTCCAGCCCTTGTTCCTTCAATTCCGCCAATCTGACATGATCAGGCTTTTCCCATTGGATAAAAAACGGTGTAGAAAGCCCGCTTCCCGCAATTTCCGGAAAAAGCAACGACCATCTAATCACCTCTCCATCCGTTCGAACCCGCTCTCCAGGTATAGGGCCAAAAACGGTAAAACCATTCTTTTTCAGACTTTCTGCCAAATCATCTATATGATCTGTACGAATAGCAATTCTTGCAGGCCCCTCCCCATTTACCTGAGGAAGTCTTTCCACTATGTGTGAGATCAGGCGGTTTTCCGTTTGTACTTCCGCCGCGGTCATGTTTTCAATACCCAAAAACTCTATATAGCTTAACCCAAAATATGAAAGCATGTTATACGTTCCCCACGTTTCATGGCGGCCGCCGCGAACTGTGTAAATCCCCAATTGTGTAAGCGGATGAAGTGCCATCTCCGGCTTTTTAAAAAAACAAACTAAATGATCAAATGACAATGCCATAATTTCCTACCCCCTCTTTCACACATTTACTCCATCTGTTAATCCTAAAATGCTATATAGGATTCCATCTAAATGGTTCAACCTAGTATTCATTTTCATAATACCATAATTATCCAGGTGGTACCTGACACCCTGCTACACACCTTTCTTCACAAAAAGTTCAATAGTTAATCCTCAATTTTTGTTATGACCGTATATAATACGAGGTAGTCACCTTCATTTCTCCTACTATCCTCTTCGTTTATTCCTTTAAAATATAAATTCAGAAAGCAGGTTGAGATTTTCCATGAAAACTAGTTCCAAGGATATTAGCATTAATGGACAAATGCCGCAAATCAAAGTTTTTACCCACCCCTTCGCGAGTCCAGCAGAGCGAAGGGAATTTTTAAAGAATTTGGCTACAAGTGCAGAGTTTAATATGAGACACCGAGGATTATTCCAATATTACGGCAAGGATTTCATCAACTACAAGCGGGAAAAACCTTTAGATTCAAACCGTAATGAATTTCTTCGGCTAATTTCCAAATTCATGACAGACTTTTTAGAAGATAACTGTCCATCCTCTTGGCAGCAGTGTCAGCCCGCTTTTTGGGAAGAGTTAATTTTCACTTGTTTCCCACACCTCATGACCATTTCTCCAAAAGAAAATCAAGTTGAAACCTTCCATTCCCAAATAAAAAAGTTTGTCCGTTGGCTTGATAAGAAAACAGGCACTTCCTGGTTCCCTGTAGTTAAGATATACACTGAAGAATCATTTACTGATTTGAAAATATGCGAGCGTCTCCTTCATAAACTTTTTTTACGTGACTACCCACTTTTTCATCACCGCGACTGGAATCCCCAGCAAGATCTAGATAAATTACATCAAAAATTAGACCAATATACGGACAGTCTGAACAGCATTTTCGAGATTACAAGCATGATTGAAGATACCACTGTATTAACCGAGTTCAAAACGAATCATACTTTTTATATTAATGGCCTTCCCCGCCAGTTAATTCAACCAGGCTTAATCATGAGTGGAATGATTGGCAAAAGAAACGGAGAGTTAGCCTGGGAATGGTTCCAAACAGAAGGGATCTATCCGAACCGCGGAAAAAAATATATTCAGATTAAATAAATTCACTTGTATTGGATATTCAAAAGGAAATCAAATTTTACAGAACATATTAAAAAAGGTGATAGATGAGGAGAAAAGAATAAAAAGGGACATATCGTTGAAAGAAGCTTAAAGAGCCTGAATCCGTTACAGATTCGGGCTTTTTAACGGCTTGCATAAGAAACGAATAGAATAAATATGATAAGAAGTAAGATTCTAATGTAAAGGGTGGTTACTGCATGATTATTTTTAACAAAATTGCTTTATTTTTTGTATTGTTATACTCCGCATTTATTATGATAAATACCTATTTAGGAGAAACTGAGCGGGTACAATCAAATGTCATTTACTTTTTAATGAATGGGTTTGCCTATATTGTTTCGGCATTAGAGGTTGAAAAAGAAAAGGAAAGTGTAACGGTATCCTGAAATTAATTTTATATAAACCTAATGACAGCACATTTAAAAATGAAAGTGCCTAATGTTTTAATACCAGCCCTTTGGATGTATATAAAAGGATTCAAAGTGTAAATAGTTACTGATTTTAAACACCATACTTTTACCGTTACCCATTTTATGGAGCTACCACCTTAAGCTGGAAAGTGATCGAAACTATATTTTTCAACCTTGTTTTCTGTGTTATAATATTTCCCGGCATGAGTTATATAACTTAATGCGGGTGGGAGAGGGAAACGCGAAAGTGTGATCAAAATATGAAAGGAGTTTTCAAACTTAACCAGCATGGAACAAATTTGAAAAAGGAGGTTATTGCAGGGTTAACATCGTTTTTTTCCATTGTCTATATTATTGCTGTCAATGCAAAAATTCTTCAGGATGCGGGAATACCGCTTGAAGCAGGGATTATCGCGACCGTACTTTCTTCGCTGATTGGCTGTTTACTCGTTGCATTCATTGCAAACGTACCGTTAATTATCGTACCCGGAATGGGCATTAATGCCTTATTCACTTATACGGTTGTAGGTTCACTTGGACTCAACTATAAAGAAGCTTTAGCAGCTGTCCTCGTTTCTGGGATCCTTTTCATCATTGTGGCATTTACCAAGTTATCGATTATTTTAACGAGGGCGATTCCCAATTCGTTAAAGGAATCCATTTCAGTTGGTATTGGCTTATTTATTGCTTTTATCGGCTTGCAAAAAAGCGGAATCATCACCGGCAGCTCAACAAACTTTGTTGCGCTCGGCCATTTATCTTCGCCAATTGTATTAGCCTCGATAATTAATCTTGTTATCACGTTATTTTTGTTTTTAAAGAAAGTACCGGGGAATTTCTTAATCAGCATCATTCTAGGTACAATCGTTTCCTACTTTTTTGGAATTGTTCATTTCTCAGCAATGGATTCAGGCTTTATCTCTTTCAAAGACTATAAAAATGTCTTTTTAAGTGCGGACTTTGGAAAATTAACAACGATCCCATTTTGGACTGCTGCCTTTTCGCTCGTTTTGGTGCTTGTTTTCGAAAATATTGGCCTGCTTCATTCTCAAGTAAACGGAATGCTTCAGGCACCTGATAAGAACGGAAAATCGTTTAAAGCCATTTCGATATCAACGATTGTTTGTGGGTTGTTTGGCACAAGTCCTTCAGTCTCAACAGTTGAAACAGCAGCAGGCATAACAGCAGGCGGAAGAACGGGTTTAACCTCTGTAGTAACAGGTTTGTTCATTCTATTATCGCTTTTCTTCATGCCTTTAATAAAATTAGTTCCTAATACGGCTATTGCACCAATTTTGATTATTATTGGCGGTTTAATGCTGACAAATGTCGTAAATATTGATTTCACAGATTTTACTGAAGCGTTTCCGGCGTTTCTTGTTATAATCATGATTCCTTTAACATATAGCATTGTTGATGGGATTGCCTTTGGATTCATTGCCTATCCATTGGTAAAGCTGTTTACTAATAGGCAGCACCAGTTATCCCTATCAATCTTTATTATTTCAATTCTATTCCTGGCCAATTTCCTGCTGAATGCAATTGGTTAGATAACTATGAAAAAGCCCTTTATAAAGGGCTTTCAGATTGTAGACAAAAGGCATTTCAAAAGTTCCGATTCTGGCGCCCTTTTCTAAAATTGGGATTTTTCTGTTTGATTTTTCTTAAGGTAGACCCCGGCGGGGTCTATTTTTATGCCATTTCTGGACTTTTCCAAGTCCATGTAGCCAACTTCTTTAAATTCATAGCAGCAAAAGTAAGCATCGCCTGCATGGACAATTTTTTAAGACCTCTTAAGGTTGTCCATCGCATACCATGCTTTTCTTTCGCATCCGCGAATACACGTTCAATTGTTTCTTTACGACGTGCATATATTATTTTATTCTCTTCTGTATGACGAAGATGTTCAGCCTCTTCAAGATATGGTTCCCAGATATGTCGTTGAATGAGCTTTTGATGATTTTGACTTTGTGTACATTGTGCTAGAAGTGGGCAATCCTTACATATAACAGGATTAGAGATGTACTGTCGATAACCTTCCTTAGTAGTCGTTCTATAATCCAGAACTTGTCCTTCCGGACATATGTAACAATCAAAGTGCTCATCATAGACATAATCGTGCTTTTTCAAATATCCCTCCTTTGTACGTGGTCGTGTATAGGGTAAAGCAGGGCGAATTTCATTTTCAATTAAATATTGAGCAATAGCAGGTGTTTTATATCCGGCATCAGCAGCTACAGCATTAGGTTTCCCACATTTTTCAATGACCTTTTCAACTAGAGGCTCTAACATTGTACTATCATGAACGTTACCTGGAGTTACAATAGTCCCCAGGACAAAACCATTTCTATCTGCGGCTGCATGAAATGAATAAGCAAATTGCTTTGTCCTTTCGTCTTTTACATAGTAACCACTCTCCGAATCTGTTGTACTTTCTTTTATTTCTTTGTTTTCTTCTTTTTCATATTTATCTGGTGGGATGGGCTTTTTCCCATGTTCTTCACGATCACTATTAATTTCTGCTTGAAGACGTGCTTCATAAGCTTTTGATTCTTTCCGAACTACTTTCTTTTCGAATTTGCGTTTATTTGCACTTGCTTTAACGTGAGTTGAATCAATGAATACATGTTCCGAACTAACTAACTTTTTATCTGCTGCCTCTTTTAAAATACGGTAGAAAATTTGTTCAAATAAGTCTGTATCCTTAAAACGACGTTCGTAGTTTTTACCAAAAGTTGAAAAGTGGGGTACTTTATCATAAAAACCAAATCCTAAAAACCAGCGATACGCCATATTTGTTTCAATTTCCTTTATCGTTTGACGCATCGAACGGATACCGAAGGTATATTGAATGAAAGCCATCTTAATTAATACAACAGGGTCAATACTTGAACGTCCGCGCTTAGTTGAGTACAAATCTTCAACCAATGAATAGATAAATGAAAAATCTACTGCGGCTTCTATTTTGCGAACCAAGTGATCAGCAGGTACAAGTTGATCTAAGGCAATCATTTCAATTTGGTCACGATTTATCTGTGTATTTTTCGAAAGCATTCCATCCACCTCTATTAATTCTCTGTAAATAAATTATACAAAAGGCTGTGTTAATGTACATTATTGATTTTTACACTCTGTTGATTGGAGTGGAAGGCGGCGAAGACTCCTGCGGGAGTACGGGACAGGGGAGACCCCGCAGGCGCTGAAAGCGCAGAGGAGGCTCCCCGAACCGCCCGCGGAAAGCGAAGCCGCCTGGAACGGAAATCAACAGACAAGTTTAATATGGCCAAACAAAAAAGACTGTCGATTTTAAACCCGAAATCCTTCGGATTTGTCGACAGTCTGAAAGCCCTTTATAAAGGGCTTTTTTTGCTGATATTCTCTTTTCTTGTGTTTTAATTTTCACATAAATAATAGTTTACTTTTGAAGTTGGGAATAAAATGGGATAAGTTCAATTACGAAGCGAAAATCCATTTGATTGCTCGGAAAACAACTCGAATAGAGTTATTGATTTTTTGAGAAATGGACAAAAAAAAGAACAACCTTTGGCTGTTCTTTTTTGCCTGGCAGCGTCCTACTCTCACAGGGGCTTTCGCCCCAACTACCATCGGCGCTGAGAAGCTTAACTTCCGTGTTCGGTATGGGAACGGGTGTGACCTTCTCGCCATCACCGCCAGACTATTTTGTTGAGGTTTCATTCCCTCAAAACTAGATAATACAGAAGAAACGTTTAAGAACGAGTTCGCTTTATTCATATTGCTATGACTTGGTTAAGTCCTCGATCGATTAGTATCAGTCAGCTCCACATGTTACCACGCTTCCACCTCTGACCTATCAACCTGATCATCTTTCAGGGATCTTACTAGCTTGACGCTATGGGAAATCTCATCTTGAGGGGGGCTTCATGCTTAGATGCTTTCAGCACTTATCCCGTCCGCACATAGCTACCCAGCGATGCCTTTGGCAAGACAACTGGTACACCAGCGGTGCGTCCATCCCGGTCCTCTCGTACTAAGGACAGCTCCTCTCAAATTTCCTGCGCCCGCGACGGATAGGGACCGAACTGTCTCACGACGTTCTGAACCCAGCTCGCGTACCGCTTTAATGGGCGAACAGCCCAACCCTTGGGACCGACTACAGCCCCAGGATGCGATGAGCCGACATCGAGGTGCCAAACCTCCCCGTCGATGTGGACTCTTGGGGGAGATAAGCCTGTTATCCCCAGGGTAGCTTTTATCCGTTGAGCGATGGCCCTTCCATGCGGAACCACCGGATCACTAAGCCCGACTTTCGTCCCTGCTCGACTTGTAGGTCTCGCAGTCAAGCTCCCTTGTGCCTTTACACTCTGCGAATGATTTCCAACCATTCTGAGGGAACCTTTGGGCGCCTCCGTTACTCTTTAGGAGGCGACCGCCCCAGTCAAACTGCCCACCTGACACTGTCTCCCACCCCGATCAGGGGTGCGGGTTAGAATTTCAATACAGCCAGGGTAGTATCCCACCGACGCCTCCACCGAAGCTGGCGCTCCGGCTTCTCAGGCTCCTACCTATCCTGTACAAGCTGTACCAAAATTCAATATCAGGCTACAGTAAAGCTCCATGGGGTCTTTCCGTCCTGTCGCGGGTAACCTGCATCTTCACAGGTACTATAATTTCACCGAGTCTCTCGTTGAGACAGTGCCCAGATCGTTACGCCTTTCGTGCGGGTCGGAACTTACCCGACAAGGAATTTCGCTACCTTAGGACCGTTATAGTTACGGCCGCCGTTTACTGGGGCTTCGATTCAGAGCTTCGCTTGCGCTAACCCCTCCTCTTAACCTTCCAGCACCGGGCAGGCGTCAGCCCCTATACTTCGCCTTGCGGCTTCGCAGAGACCTGTGTTTTTGCTAAACAGTCGCCTGGGCCTATTCACTGCGGCTCTTCGAAGCTATTCACCTCAAAAAGCACCCCTTCTCCCGAAGTTACGGGGTCATTTTGCCGAGTTCCTTAACGAGAGTTCTCTCGCTCACCTTAGGATTCTCTCCTCGCCTACCTGTGTCGGTTTGCGGTACGGGCACCTTTTATCTCGCTAGAGGCTTTTCTTGGCAGTGTGGAATCAGGAACTTCGGTACTCTATTTCCCTCGCTATCACAGCTCAGCCTGTTCGAAAAGCGGATTTTCCTGCTTCTCAGCCTAACTGCTTAGACGCGCATATCCAACAGCGCGCTTACCCTATCCTCCTGCGTCCCCCCATCACTCAAACGATAAAGAGGTGGTACAGGAATATCAACCTGTTGTCCATCGCCTACGCCTTTCGGCCTCGGCTTAGGTCCCGACTAACCCTGAGCGGACGAGCCTTCCTCAGGAAACCTTAGGCATTCGGTGGATGAGATTCTCACTCATCTTTCGCTACTCATACCGGCATTCTCACTTCTAAGCGCTCCACGGGTCCTTCCGATCCCGCTTCACAGCCCTTAGAACGCTCTCCTACCACTGACATCGTAGATGTCAATCCACAGCTTCGGTGATACGTTTAGCCCCGGTACATTTTCGGCGCAGAGTCACTCGACCAGTGAGCTATTACGCACTCTTTAAATGGTGGCTGCTTCTAAGCCAACATCCTGGTTGTCTAAGCAACTCCACATCCTTTTCCACTTAACGTATACTTTGGGACCTTAGCTGGTGGTCTGGGCTGTTTCCCTTTTGACTACGGATCTTATCACTCGCAGTCTGACTCCCACGGATAAGTCTTTGGCATTCGGAGTTTGTCTGAATTCGGTAACCCGATGAGGGCCCCTAGTCCAAACAGTGCTCTACCTCCAAGACTCTTACTACGTGAGGCTAGCCCTAAAGCTATTTCGGAGAGAACCAGCTATCTCCAAGTTCGATTGGAATTTCTCCGCTACCCACACCTCATCCGCGCACTTTTCAACGTGCGTCGGTTCGGGCCTCCATCCAGTGTTACCTGGACTTCACCCTGGACATGGGTAGATCACCTGGTTTCGGGTCTACGACTACATACTAAAACGCCCTATTCAGACTCGCTTTCGCTGCGGCTCCGTCTCTTCAACTTAACCTTGCATGTAATCGTAACTCGCCGGTTCATTCTACAAAAGGCACGCCATCACCCATAAACGGGCTCTGACTACTTGTAGGCACACGGTTTCAGGATCTCTTTCACTCCCCTTCCGGGGTGCTTTTCACCTTTCCCTCACGGTACTGGTTCACTATCGGTCACTAGGGAGTATTTAGCCTTGGGAGATGGTCCTCCCTGCTTCCGACCGGATTTCACGTGTCCGGCCGTACTCAGGATCCACTCAGGAGGGAACGAAGTTTCAACTACAGGGCTGTTACCTTCTATGACGGGCCTTTCCAGACCGCTTCATCTACCCCGTTCCTTTGTAACTCCATGTTGAGTGTCCTACAACCCCGAAAGGCAAGCCTTTCGGTTTGGGCTGTTCCCGTTTCGCTCGCCGCTACTCAGGGAATCGCGTTTGCTTTCTCTTCCTCCGGGTACTTAGATGTTTCAGTTCCCCGGGTCTGCCTTCAGTACCCTATGTATTCAGGTAAAGATACTGCTCCATTACGAGCAGTGGGTTCCCCCATTCGGAAATCTCCGGATCAAAGCTTACTTACAGCTCCCCGAAGCATATCGGTGTTAGTCCCGTCCTTCATCGGCTCCTAGTGCCAAGGCATCCACCGTGCGCCCTTTCTAACTTAACCTAAAAGGTTTTACTCTTAAAAATAAGAGAGAAAAACTAAAATGGCGATTACTCGGTTCTTGCTTGGTTTCTTCTATTCGATTATCTAGTTTTCAAAGAACGAATAAAAAAAAGCTTTGAGAGAGATTGTTCTCTCAAAACTAAACAAACAAAGAACGTGTCACAAACCGTTTTGTCTGGCTCATAGGTCCAGCTTTATCCTTAGAAAGGAGGTGATCCAGCCGCACCTTCCGATACGGCTACCTTGTTACGACTTCACCCCAATCATCTGTCCCACCTTAGGCGGCTGGCTCCTTACGGTTACCCCACCGACTTCGGGTGTTACAAACTCTCGTGGTGTGACGGGCGGTGTGTACAAGGCCCGGGAACGTATTCACCGCGGCATGCTGATCCGCGATTACTAGCGATTCCGGCTTCATGCAGGCGAGTTGCAGCCTGCAATCCGAACTGAGAATGGTTTTGTGGGATTGGCTCCACCTCGCGGCTTCGCTGCCCTTTGTACCATCCATTGTAGCACGTGTGTAGCCCAGGTCATAAGGGGCATGATGATTTGACGTCATCCCCACCTTCCTCCGGTTTGTCACCGGCAGTCACCTTAGAGTGCCCAACTAAATGCTGGCAACTAAGATCAAGGGTTGCGCTCGTTGCGGGACTTAACCCAACATCTCACGACACGAGCTGACGACAACCATGCACCACCTGTCACTCTGTCCCCCGAAGGGGAACGTCCTATCTCTAGGAGTGTCAGAGGATGTCAAGACCTGGTAAGGTTCTTCGCGTTGCTTCGAATTAAACCACATGCTCCACCGCTTGTGCGGGCCCCCGTCAATTCCTTTGAGTTTCAGCCTTGCGGCCGTACTCCCCAGGCGGAGTGCTTAATGCGTTAGCTGCAGCACTAAAGGGCGGAAACCCTCTAACACTTAGCACTCATCGTTTACGGCGTGGACTACCAGGGTATCTAATCCTGTTTGCTCCCCACGCTTTCGCGCCTCAGCGTCAGTTACAGACCAGAAAGCCGCCTTCGCCACTGGTGTTCCTCCACATCTCTACGCATTTCACCGCTACACGTGGAATTCCGCTTTCCTCTTCTGCACTCAAGTCCCCCAGTTTCCAATGACCCTCCACGGTTGAGCCGTGGGCTTTCACATCAGACTTAAAGGACCGCCTGCGCGCGCTTTACGCCCAATAATTCCGGACAACGCTTGCCACCTACGTATTACCGCGGCTGCTGGCACGTAGTTAGCCGTGGCTTTCTGGTTAGGTACCGTCAAGGTACCGGCAGTTACTCCGGTACTTGTTCTTCCCTAACAACAGAGCTTTACGACCCGAAGGCCTTCATCGCTCACGCGGCGTTGCTCCATCAGACTTTCGTCCATTGTGGAAGATTCCCTACTGCTGCCTCCCGTAGGAGTCTGGGCCGTGTCTCAGTCCCAGTGTGGCCGATCACCCTCTCAGGTCGGCTACGCATCGTCGCCTTGGTGAGCCGTTACCTCACCAACTAGCTAATGCGCCGCGGGCCCATCTGTAAGTGACAGCCGAAACCGTCTTTCAGTTCTTCCTCATGCAAGGAAGAAGATTATCCGGTATTAGCTCCGGTTTCCCGAAGTTATCCCGATCTTACAGGCAGGTTGCCCACGTGTTACTCACCCGTCCGCCGCTAACCTCAAGGAGCAAGCTCCTCGAGATTCGCTCGACTTGCATGTATTAGGCACGCCGCCAGCGTTCGTCCTGAGCCAGGATCAAACTCTCCAAGAAAGTTGATATAGCTCATAAAAATAACGTTGGCTTCATTTCTAACGAAATGAATAATTATTGTTTGTTGACGTTTTTGTTTGTTTAGTTTTCAAAGAACAAATTTGAAGTGACGCGAAACTAATCGTACCATCTATTTTCGCAGAAGTCAACTTCTTTTTTATTTTAAAAAATATAAATCGGAAGCGACAACAAAATTAATTGTATCATTTAAATTCGTGGAAGTCAACTTCTATTTTCTTAAGTTATCTCGTTTAAAAGAGAATATTAATACTCTACCACTTCGTTTCGTGGAAGTCAACTTCTTTTTTTAAAATTACCTTAATAAAGAAATTACCACTATTATTTGTAATTCATTATTTTTAACATATACTGAGACAAGGAGTCTAGAAAAAAGGTTGTTGCAAATGACTATTATCATTAATCCGTATTCTACAGATACGCAACTTGTAGGTTATGTACCAGAAGCCGTAGTAAAATATTATTGCATTAATTGTTCCAGCTATGAAGTTTACATGCCTCCTGGGGTGCTTAAGCATTTAAAGAAGCGAGGTCATTGGAATGACTTTTTAAAATACCATACAGATATTCCAAATATGATTGCAAATCCAGATTATGCCGGCCAAAACCCTAAAGAGCCAGATTCAATTGAACTATACAAAGTGGTTGATGACCATGTTTTAATTGCTATTAAAACAAATCCAGCTAACGGTTTATTTTTAGGGTCCTTTTATTCTTTAGATCAAGGGAAGAAAAAGATTCAAGGACGATTGAGGACCGGTCGTATTCATCCTTTCAAATTTTTCATTTAACTTTTTTGTTTATTTTCAAAAACGTTTTGCTTTTATTACTAAATTCCATTTTATATTGCTTTAAACATTATAATTTGCTGCTTTTTTGATAGTAAAGCTGTTTACAACTAACCTATTTTGAGGTACACTGAGAAAAGAGAGCAGTAAAGTAATTACAAGAAAATACATTTATTTTTCAAACTAGAATACATTAACTATATAAAGGTTAATTTGAGGTGGGAAAGGTTCCCCACGCGCTACCCGAAAGGGTAGTTACCAGAGATCAGGATTGCCGCCCTGCAAATTAATCTTTATAAAAGTCGAAGGTTGCCTTTTTTTCGGAAGGCGGCCTTTTTATTTTTTGGTTCTGTTAAAATTGATTTATCATCATCAACAGAAATACAATTGTATTTCTGAGGGGTATAATCTTTGTATTTTTTCTGACTGTCAAAATCATCTAGTATTCCGAACTCGTGTACGCAAAGCAACGTCATCATCCTCTCATACATTAAATATAGTCAAAAACAGCACCTCCGTAGAAAGGAGATGCTGCTTTTATTACAACTCAACCTAGTGTATCATTAATAAAAGTTTTATTTATCATTTCTTCTATTCGATTTGTATTTGAGTTTTTTAAATATCTTTTTGTTAAATTAAGATCTTTGATTCCCGCAAGACGAGATACAATTTCTAACTCAACATTGGCATCCACAAGCCTTTGGCAGAATGTATGCCGTAATTTATTCGGATTCACATTATATTTCTTAAGCATATATTGAACAGTTCTTTCTGTTATCCGTTCATCAAATTTCGAAATAAATATAGAATCTGATGTATGGGACATTAAAAAATTTTCCAGGTGAGTTTTTGCATCACTTGAAAGAGGAATGTTGCGTTTATCTTCACCTTTTTCAATGGTTAATTCATTTTTGACAAAATCAATATTCGAACGATTTAAACTACACAGCTCGGAAACACGAATGCCTGTATGCAAAAGTAAATAAACGATCGCAATGTCTCTGAGATTTCCGTCTTCTTTCACCTGAGTTAATAAAAGCTCATACTGTTCAGCTGATAAGGTCTCGATATCCTCTTTTATAACTGGCTCTAATTTTATTCCGAATATCAAATCGGGTTTCTCTAAAAATTTAGCAAATGTTCGTATAGCACCTGCTGTTTTATCAATAGTTGCTAAACTTTTCTGCTGCTGTTCTAAAAATGAGATATATCCTTTAATATCATCCTTTGTTAAATGGTCAATAGCAGATTTTTTCCCTAGAAGCCACTCTTGAAACTTTACTAACTCTCTCTTGTAAGTTGTAATAGTGTTAGGAGATTTCCTTTGTTCTTTCAGCCAATGACAAAAATCTTGAATCAGCGGAATAGCTTCATTAGAGTTTTTCTTCAACTTTAAACCTCCTATTATCAACGTCCATTTCATTATACAATTTCGAAAAACAGGAGTAAACTTCTGCGAATAAAATAAACAAAAAAAACACCCCTAAGGGTGCTCTTTCAATGCCTGGCAGCGTCCTACTCTCACAGGGGCTTTCGCCCCAACTACCATCGGCGCTGAGAAGCTTAACTTCCGTGTTCGGTATGGGAACGGGTGTGACCTTCTCGCCATCACCGCCAGACTATTTTGTTGAGGTTTCATTCCCTCAAAACTAGATAATACAGAAGAAACGTTTAAGAACGAGTTCGCTTTATTCATATTGCTATGACTTGGTTAAGTCCTCGATCGATTAGTATCAGTCAGCTCCACATGTTACCACGCTTCCACCTCTGACCTATCAACCTGATCATCTTTCAGGGATCTTACTAGCTTGACGCTATGGGAAATCTCATCTTGAGGGGGGCTTCATGCTTAGATGCTTTCAGCACTTATCCCGTCCGCACATAGCTACCCAGCGATGCCTTTGGCAAGACAACTGGTACACCAGCGGTGCGTCCATCCCGGTCCTCTCGTACTAAGGACAGCTCCTCTCAAATTTCCTGCGCCCGCGACGGATAGGGACCGAACTGTCTCACGACGTTCTGAACCCAGCTCGCGTACCGCTTTAATGGGCGAACAGCCCAACCCTTGGGACCGACTACAGCCCCAGGATGCGATGAGCCGACATCGAGGTGCCAAACCTCCCCGTCGATGTGGACTCTTGGGGGAGATAAGCCTGTTATCCCCAGGGTAGCTTTTATCCGTTGAGCGATGGCCCTTCCATGCGGAACCACCGGATCACTAAGCCCGACTTTCGTCCCTGCTCGACTTGTAGGTCTCGCAGTCAAGCTCCCTTGTGCCTTTACACTCTGCGAATGATTTCCAACCATTCTGAGGGAACCTTTGGGCGCCTCCGTTACTCTTTAGGAGGCGACCGCCCCAGTCAAACTGCCCACCTGACACTGTCTCCCACCCCGATCAGGGGTGTGGGTTAGAATTTCAATACAGCCAGGGTAGTATCCCACCGACGCCTCCACCGAAGCTGGCGCTCCGGCTTCTCAGGCTCCTACCTATCCTGTACAAGCTGTACCAAAATTCAATATCAGGCTACAGTAAAGCTCCATGGGGTCTTTCCGTCCTGTCGCGGGTAACCTGCATCTTCACAGGTACTATAATTTCACCGAGTCTCTCGTTGAGACAGTGCCCAGATCGTTACGCCTTTCGTGCGGGTCGGAACTTACCCGACAAGGAATTTCGCTACCTTAGGACCGTTATAGTTACGGCCGCCGTTTACTGGGGCTTCGATTCAGAGCTTCGCTTGCGCTAACCCCTCCTCTTAACCTTCCAGCACCGGGCAGGCGTCAGCCCCTATACTTCGCCTTGCGGCTTCGCAGAGACCTGTGTTTTTGCTAAACAGTCGCCTGGGCCTATTCACTGCGGCTCTTCGAGGCTATTCACCTCAAAAAGCACCCCTTCTCCCGAAGTTACGGGGTCATTTTGCCGAGTTCCTTAACGAGAGTTCTCTCGCTCACCTTAGGATTCTCTCCTCGCCTACCTGTGTCGGTTTGCGGTACGGGCACCTTTTATCTCGCTAGAGGCTTTTCTTGGCAGTGTGGAATCAGGAACTTCGGTACTCTATTTCCCTCGCTGTCACAGCTCAGCCTTAACGAGAAGCGGATTTTCCTACTTCTCAGCCTAACTGCTTAGACGCGCATATCCAACAGCGCGCTTACCCTATCCTCCTGCGTCCCCCCATCACTCAAACGATAAAGAGGTGGTACAGGAATATCAACCTGTTGTCCATCGCCTACGCCTTTCGGCCTCGGCTTAGGTCCCGACTAACCCTGAGCGGACGAGCCTTCCTCAGGAAACCTTAGGCATTCGGTGGATGAGATTCTCACTCATCTTTCGCTACTCATACCGGCATTCTCACTTCTAAGCGCTCCACGGGTCCTTCCGATCCCGCTTCACAGCCCTTAGAACGCTCTCCTACCACTGACATCGTAGATGTCAATCCACAGCTTCGGTGATACGTTTAGCCCCGGTACATTTTCGGCGCAGAGTCACTCGACCAGTGAGCTATTACGCACTCTTTAAATGGTGGCTGCTTCTAAGCCAACATCCTGGTTGTCTAAGCAACTCCACATCCTTTTCCACTTAACGTATACTTTGGGACCTTAGCTGGTGGTCTGGGCTGTTTCCCTTTTGACTACGGATCTTATCACTCGCAGTCTGACTCCCACGGATAAGTCTTTGGCATTCGGAGTTTGTCTGAATTCGGTAACCCGATGAGGGCCCCTAGTCCAAACAGTGCTCTACCTCCAAGACTCTTACTACGTGAGGCTAGCCCTAAAGCTATTTCGGAGAGAACCAGCTATCTCCAAGTTCGATTGGAATTTCTCCGCTACCCACACCTCATCCGCGCACTTTTCAACGTGCGTCGGTTCGGGCCTCCATCCAGTGTTACCTGGACTTCACCCTGGACATGGGTAGATCACCTGGTTTCGGGTCTACGACTACATACTAAAACGCCCTATTCAGACTCGCTTTCGCTGCGGCTCCGTCTCTTCAACTTAACCTTGCATGTAATCGTAACTCGCCGGTTCATTCTACAAAAGGCACGCCATCACCCATAAACGGGCTCTGACTACTTGTAGGCACACGGTTTCAGGATCTCTTTCACTCCCCTTCCGGGGTGCTTTTCACCTTTCCCTCACGGTACTGGTTCACTATCGGTCACTAGGGAGTATTTAGCCTTGGGAGATGGTCCTCCCTGCTTCCGACCGGATTTCACGTGTCCGGCCGTACTCAGGATCCACTCAGGAGGGAACGAAGTTTCAACTACAGGGCTGTTACCTTCTATGACGGGCCTTTCCAGACCGCTTCATCTACCCCGTTCCTTTGTAACTCCATGTTGAGTGTCCTACAACCCCGAAAGGCAAGCCTTTCGGTTTGGGCTGTTCCCGTTTCGCTCGCCGCTACTCAGGGAATCGCGTTTGCTTTCTCTTCCTCCGGGTACTTAGATGTTTCAGTTCCCCGGGTCTGCCTTCAGTACCCTATGTATTCAGGTAAAGATACTGCTCCATTACGAGCAGTGGGTTCCCCCATTCGGAAATCTCCGGATCAAAGCTTACTTACAGCTCCCCGAAGCATATCGGTGTTAGTCCCGTCCTTCATCGGCTCCTAGTGCCAAGGCATCCACCGTGCGCCCTTTCTAACTTAACCTACGGGTGAATATAAGCTTCGCATCTCTTCGTCAGCTTCCGCAGCGAAGCTCCTCATGTATATCATACACTTCGGTGCTCGCTCAGTCGCTTCCTCGATCTGCTCGCTTCTATTCCCCCTCTAATAAATATTAGAGAGAAAAACTAAAATGGCGATTACTCGGTTCTTGCTTGGTTTCTTCTATACGATTATCTAGTTTTCAAAGAACGAATAAAAAAAGCTTTGAGAGAGATTGTTCTCTCAAAACTAAACAAACAAAGAACGTGTCACAAACCGTTTTGTCTGGCTCATAGGTCCAGCTTTATCCTTAGAAAGGAGGTGATCCAGCCGCACCTTCCGATACGGCTACCTTGTTACGACTTCACCCCAATCATCTGTCCCACCTTAGGCGGCTGGCTCCTTACGGTTACCCCACCGACTTCGGGTGTTACAAACTCTCGTGGTGTGACGGGCGGTGTGTACAAGGCCCGGGAACGTATTCACCGCGGCATGCTGATCCGCGATTACTAGCGATTCCGGCTTCATGCAGGCGAGTTGCAGCCTGCAATCCGAACTGAGAATGGTTTTGTGGGATTGGCTCCACCTCGCGGCTTCGCTGCCCTTTGTACCATCCATTGTAGCACGTGTGTAGCCCAGGTCATAAGGGGCATGATGATTTGACGTCATCCCCACCTTCCTCCGGTTTGTCACCGGCAGTCACCTTAGAGTGCCCAACTAAATGCTGGCAACTAAGATCAAGGGTTGCGCTCGTTGCGGGACTTAACCCAACATCTCACGACACGAGCTGACGACAACCATGCACCACCTGTCACTCTGTCCCCCGAAGGGGAACGTCCTATCTCTAGGAGTGTCAGAGGATGTCAAGACCTGGTAAGGTTCTTCGCGTTGCTTCGAATTAAACCACATGCTCCACCGCTTGTGCGGGCCCCCGTCAATTCCTTTGAGTTTCAGCCTTGCGGCCGTACTCCCCAGGCGGAGTGCTTAATGCGTTAGCTGCAGCACTAAAGGGCGGAAACCCTCTAACACTTAGCACTCATCGTTTACGGCGTGGACTACCAGGGTATCTAATCCTGTTTGCTCCCCACGCTTTCGCGCCTCAGCGTCAGTTACAGACCAGAAAGCCGCCTTCGCCACTGGTGTTCCTCCACATCTCTACGCATTTCACCGCTACACGTGGAATTCCGCTTTCCTCTTCTGCACTCAAGTCCCCCAGTTTCCAATGACCCTCCACGGTTGAGCCGTGGGCTTTCACATCAGACTTAAAGGACCGCCTGCGCGCGCTTTACGCCCAATAATTCCGGACAACGCTTGCCACCTACGTATTACCGCGGCTGCTGGCACGTAGTTAGCCGTGGCTTTCTGGTTAGGTACCGTCAAGGTACCGGCAGTTACTCCGGTACTTGTTCTTCCCTAACAACAGAGCTTTACGACCCGAAGGCCTTCATCGCTCACGCGGCGTTGCTCCATCAGACTTTCGTCCATTGTGGAAGATTCCCTACTGCTGCCTCCCGTAGGAGTCTGGGCCGTGTCTCAGTCCCAGTGTGGCCGATCACCCTCTCAGGTCGGCTACGCATCGTCGCCTTGGTGAGCCGTTACCTCACCAACTAGCTAATGCGCCGCGGGCCCATCTGTAAGTGACAGCCGAAACCGTCTTTCAGTTCTTCCTCATGCAAGGAAGAAGATTATCCGGTATTAGCTCCGGTTTCCCGAAGTTATCCCGATCTTACAGGCAGGTTGCCCACGTGTTACTCACCCGTCCGCCGCTAACCTCAAGGAGCAAGCTCCTCGAGATTCGCTCGACTTGCATGTATTAGGCACGCCGCCAGCGTTCGTCCTGAGCCAGGATCAAACTCTCCAAGAAAGTTGATATAGCTCATAAAAATAACGTTGGCTTCATTTCGTTAGAAATGAATAATTATTGTTTGTTAACGTTTTTGTTTGTTTAGTTTTCAAAGAACAATTTTGAAGTGACACGAAACTTATCATACCATCTAATTTTACGAAAGTCAACTTCTTTTTTCAAAAAAAAAGAAATCAGCAACAAAAATTAATTTTACAGATTAAAGTCTACTTTGTCAATAAGTTTTTTTATCCCCAAAAGAGTTTCTTAGAACTCTCAGTGGGAATTACTATATTACTCTTAAACTTTAATAATGTCAACATTCTATTTAAAATTAATAGTTTTGTTTTCTCTTCCAAAATGGCAGTATTCGGAAAAGAACGGCAAAAATAAAAAATCCATTTAAGGTTCACGGCATTTTTACAGTCGGAGTAAAGGTTTTCATGTTACTCCTCTCCCCCGTTTGTTTTGAATCCATGCTCCGCATTCCATTGTGGGATACATACTTCTAATCTAAAGTACTCATCATTATATTAGGGATTAAATTAGATGTTTACAGAAAAATATATTTCGTGCTAACCCTATTCTTAACAAAACGAGTAAATACCCCAACATTAATCCTATTGTTTTAAAATTTCATCTCCATATTAAATAAAGAAATTCCTAAACGGGAATACTAAACATATCTAAATGGAAATCGGCAGGTGGGTTTAAAGTGCGAACCAATGAAAAGATGTTATCCATTTTTGCCTTGGGCGGCATTAATGAAATCGGAAAAAATATGTACGTGGTGCAATATGGCGATGATATCGTCATCATCGACTGCGGCGGGAAATTCCCAGATGAAAGTTTGTTAGGAATTGATTTAATAATCCCTGATATCTCCTATTTGGAGAAGAACAAAGAGAAAATTCGGGCTCTGCTTGTAACACATGGTCACGAAGATCATATTGGCGGAATTCCTTATTTTTTAAGGAAATTAAATATTCCAATCTATGGAACAAGCTTTACCTTAGGTTTGATTGATTTAAAATTAGAGGAGCACCGGCTGAAAGGAGATACGAGGCTGATTGAGATTCATGCCGATTCCAAGCTCGAATTGGGGCCGTTTCAGGTCTCTTTTTTCAGGGTAAGTCACAGTATTCCTGATTGTCTTGGCATTGTATTACATACACCAGAAGGAGTTGTCGTCCACACTGGTGACTTTAAATTTGATTTAACTCCGGAGAATAACCAATATTCGGATATCCATAAGATGGCTGAGATCGGCAGACAGGGTGTGCTGGCATTAATTTCGGAAAGCACGAATGCAGAGCGTTCAGGACTAACACCATCGGAGCGAATTGTAGGCGCTCATATGGCAGATGCCTTTATGAAGGCACAAGGAAAAGTGATTGTTTCTACCTTTGCTTCGAATGTGAACCGGATTCAGCAAGTGGCGGATGCGGCTTTTAAGACAAGAAGAAAGCTGGCGCTGCTGGGACGTACAATGGTAAATGTAGTGTCAGTGGCTATGGAACGTGGCTATCTCCAGATTCCTGATGGAATGCTAATTGACGCAAATGAAATTGAGCAGCTGCCTGTTGAGAAAGTTGCAATTCTTTGTACCGGCAGCCAGGGAGAGCCAATGGCTGCCCTCGCCAGGCTTTCTACTGGGAATTATCGAGATGCTGCCATTTATCCAGGGGATACAGTTATTCTTGCGGCTTCACCCATTCCTGGGAATGAGAAAGATGTATCTCGCATTATTAATAACATATACCAACTAGGTGCAAATGTTATTTATGGGTCGGGCAGTTCTACTGGAATGCATGTTTCTGGACACGGCTATCAGGAGGATTTAAAGCTGATGCTAACCTTAATAAAGCCTGAATATTTTATTCCGATACATGGAGAATATCGGATGCTGCACCACCATCGCCTATTAGCTGAATCAGTTGGCGTGGAAAAAGAAAATATTTTTATTATTAAAAATGGAGATGTTGTAGATTTTATTAATGGAGCTGCCCGTCAGACACGAAAGATTTCATCAGGGGATACGTATATTGACGGAATGGGAATCGGTGATGTTGGGACAATTATACTTCGAGACCGAAAGCAGCTGTCTGAAGATGGGATGCTTGTCATTGTCATCACGATAAATAAATCCGACCGAGCAATCATCGCAGGTCCCGATACCATATCACGCGGCTTTGTCTTTACACGTGACTCCGATGAACTAATCAAGGAAGTCAACCGGCTAACGAAAAAAACGGTCACCGAACTGCAAGAAGCAAACATTCACCAATGGAATGTCATCAAACAAAACATCAAAAAGAGCATCGGGCAATACCTTTATGCCCAAACCAAACGTAAACCAATGATTTTGCCAATCATCATTGAAATATAGTTGAAAAAGTGTAAATAGTAAAAACGGTGTCAGGCACCATGTGAAGAATTCACATGGTGTTTGACACCGTTAAAGTTTATCCCTTCCTTTAAATATCCCTTTTTGGCACTTTAAGGTACTCCTTTCTTACTTCAGAAAACTTTCCTAAATTCCTTGACCTGAAACCAGTTTCATAAATTATCATGTTTTTGCAAGGCCATGACAGCATTTAGCCGGCGAGATCGATGACATGAGCGTTACGGCTGGTGTTGTCGTGTTTTATTGGAGGTTATAGATGAAGAAACCTATCGTGTTTTTTGATATTGACGGCACATTATTGAATGAAGATAAAATAATTCCAAATTCTACCATAAAGGCGATTCGACTGCTTCAGGAACAGGGTGTCCTTACTGCCATTGCCACTGACCGCGTACCGAAAATGTTCTATTGGATTCAAAAAGAGTTGAATATTGATACATTCGTTTCTATGAACGGGCAATATGTGGTATTTAAAGGCCGCGAAGTTTATTCGAATCCGATGAATCTGAAATTGTTGGAAGAACTGTTGACCATGTCAGAAAGCAACGGTGATGCCTTGGGTTATTGCAGCTGTTTTGATATTAAGGTCAGCCAAAGCAATCATGCGTTTATCGAGGCCTGCTTCGATTCTCTCCTGTTGCCTTACCCGGAAGTCGATAAAAAGTTCTATCAGCGTTCATCTATTTATCAAGGCCACCTATATTGTGATTCGCAGCGTGAACAAACGTATAGAGAACGATTCCCTGACTTTAGTTTCGTCAAATGGCATGAAAATGCCTATGATATTTTGCCTAAAAGTATATCTAAGGCAGTAGGGGTCCGAAAACTTCTTGAAGCACTAAACATTGATCGAAACAACTGTTATGCCTTTGGCGACGGGCTAAATGATTTAGAGATGCTGAAGGAAGCTGGAACGGGGATCGCCATGGGGAATGCCATTCCAGCGGCAAGGGCTGCGGCTGATTTAGTCACCACACATGTTGCGAACGATGGAATTCTTAATGGGCTTATTCAAGTGGGATTATTGGAGAAAAAGCAAGCTGCCGTTTAACAATGAAGTGATTTATTTAATATGGTTATGAAGAGTCTGGGGACAAGAAATGCTCCAGGCTCTTTACATTTATAAACATGAATCACTATAGCCACCAGGAAATTTTTGCTATAAAATAGGAGGGCAATACGTGAAGGTGTGGTGAGTTTATTGTTTAAGTTGTTATTGATTGAGGATGATGCAACTCTTTTTCAGGAAATGAAGGAACGGCTGGCGGGATGGTCTTATGATGTTTATGGGATTCGTGATTTTAGTCAGGTGATAGAGGAATTTGCGGCAGTTAAGCCTGATTTAGTCATTATTGATATTCAATTGCCAAAATTTGATGGTTTTCATTGGTGCCGCATGATTCGATCACATTCCAATGTTCCGATTTTATTTCTATCATCCCGGGATCACCCTACTGATATGGTGATGTCCATGCAGCTTGGTGCCGATGACTTTATTCAAAAGCCATTTCATTTCGATGTCCTAATTGCCAAAATTCAGGCAGTTCTCCGACGTGTTTACAATTACAATACAGAAGCGATCATGCTAAAAACATGGAACGGGGCAGCAATTGACTATCAAAACAATACGGTGTCCAATGATGAAGGCACCGTTGAACTCACTAAAAATGAACTATTTATTTTAAAAATGTTGGTTGAGCATAAAAATAAAATTGTCAGCCGCGAGTACTTAATTAAAAGTCTATGGGACGATGAGAGGTTTGTGAGCGACAATACCTTAACAGTCAATGTCAACCGGCTTAGAAAAAAACTTGAGGAACTCGGACTGGGACGCTATATCGAAACAAAAGTGGGTCAAGGCTATATTGCGATGGAAGAGGTCCATCTGACATGATCAGAAAATTCTTAAACGAACGACGCAGCTGGATTCTACTTTTTTTATTCTTGCAAGTTCTGACTGTTTTTGTTTCATTTCTTGATTCTGCCATCCCATTTACTCCCCTGCTCTATATTGTTTTTTTATCAACGATTATTTTTATCGTATTTCTACTGTTTCGATACCATAAAGAAACGAAATTCTATAAAAGCCTAGAAGACTGGGAAAACAATCTTGACATGGTCGGGCTGGCTGCTGCGGAAAGTCCTTTTGAAAAAATAGTGGAAAACAGCTTCAATAGCCAAACAGAATTTTTGAAGCTGTTAGCAGAAAAGAATCAGATTCTGTTAGAACAGGAAAAGGATGAACTACTATCCTGGATCCATGAAGTGAAAACTCCGTTAACGGCAATGGCCTTAATGATTGATCGTCTTGATGATCATAAACTTAAAGCAAATTTGACCTATGAATGGCTAAGGATTCATCTGTTGCTTGACCAGCAGCTTCATCAAAAACGAATCCCATTTATAGAAAATGATTTATACATAGAATTAACCGACTTAAAATCCCTTATATATAAGGAAATAAAAACCCTCAGAGCCTGGTGCATGCAAAAAGGAATTGGTTTTGAAATTGATTTAACAGTGACGGAAGTGTTAACGGATGCCAAATGGCTTGCGTTTATCATCCGGCAGCTATTAACCAATGCCGTAAAGTACAGTGAAGCCTCCGACATCATCTTGAAAAGCTGCCAGCACAATGGGCAGACTGGCCTTATGATTCAAGATTTCGGCAGAGGGATTGATCCAAGAGATTTGCCCAGGATTTTTGATAAGGGCTTTACCTCGACCACCATACATCAAGACAGCGCGGCAACAGGAATGGGACTTTATCTGGCAAAAAAAGCAGCAAAGTCGTTACTGATAGGGATGGCAGTCAGCTCTAAAATTGGGGAGGGAACGACCTTTACATTAACCTTTCCTAGACGAAATGACTTTGTCCGAATTACAGGCATGTGACAAAAATGTCACGTGCTTTTACCATTTGTTCGCTCAAACGAAGGAATCAGGCAACATTGCCTTTTATAATAAAATCATCGAAATAAGGAGTGGGTCGAGATGATGATTTTAGAAGCAACTAAAATTTATAAAAATTACGGCAATAAGTTTAACAAACAAGAAGTATTAAGAGGTCTTGATATTTCCATTGAAAAAGGTGAATTTGTCAGTATTATGGGCGCATCTGGCTCAGGAAAAACTACCCTGCTAAATGTCCTTTCTTCCATAGATAAGGTTAGCAGCGGAACGATCAAAATTAATGACAGCGAAATTACGAGGATGAAAGAAAAGCAGCTCGCTGAGTTTCGCAAACATCATTTGGGATTTATTTTTCAAGACTATAATTTGCTCGATACATTAACGGTAAAAGAAAACATTCTTCTGCCCCTATCCATATCTCGAGTATCCAAAAAGGCGGCAGATCAAATGTTTCAGGAAGTAGCAAATGAACTGGGGATTTATGAAATGAAAGATAAATACCCCAACGAAATTTCCGGCGGACAAAAGCAGCGGACTTCTGCAGCAAGGGCGTTCATTCATGAACCAAGCATCATTTTTGCCGATGAACCGACAGGAGCGCTAGATTCCAAATCAGCCTCTGATCTATTAAATAAACTTAGTCAATTAAATCAAAAACGAAACGCAACCATCGTAATGGTTACACATGATGCTGTTGCCGCCAGCTTTTCCAGCAGAGTGATTTTCATTAAGGACGGGCAAATCTACACCCAATTAAATAAAGGCGAACAATCACGGCAAATCTTCTTCCAAGACATTATGAAAACACAAGCTGTCCTGGGCGGTGTGCAATATGAGCATTAATCATTTAATTTTCCGCAACCTCAAGAAGAATTTGAAAAATTACTATCTATATGTGTTTGCGTTAATATTCAGTGTTGTCCTTTACTTTGCTTTTGTGACACTTCAATATGATCCTTCCATGGATGCGGAAAATGGATCAATTAAAGGGGCAGCTGCTATTAAGACGGCATCTGTGCTGCTTATTGCGATCGTCTCGGTTTTCCTGTTGTATGCGAATACCATTTTTATAAAAAGACGCAGCCGAGAAATTGGCTTGTTCCAGCTAATCGGGATGACAAAGAACAAAATTTTCCGCATTCTAAGTGCCGAAAACTTTATCCTGTATTTCGGCTCATTACTCATTGGGATCTTTCTTGGATTCTCTGTTTCCAAATTTATTATCATGATTTTATTTAAAATTACCGGTGTAAATACGATTGCAAAGCTGACATTCTCAGCACAAGCACTGTGGCAAACCCTGATTGTTTTTGGAGCCATATATCTTTTGATTATGTTGATGAATTACCTCTTTATTAAAAGACAAAGTATTTTGGCATTATTTCGGATAAATTCATCAACAGAGGCCAAGGGGCAAGGTTTATCCTATGCTGGAATCATAATCGGAATTGCCGGTATCCTTTTCATTGCATTTGGCTACTATATTTCTCAGAAATTATTTAGCGGCGATTTCACCACTATCAATGAACTATTTATAGCGATGACTATCATTTTGGCATCCGTTATTATCGGCACCTATCTTTTTTATAAAGGATCGGTCAGCTTTATTTTTCACATGATTCGTAAAAAGAAAGGCGGCTATTTAAACATACGAGAGGTCCTATCACTATCGTCGATCATGTTTCGAATGAAATCGAATGCATTATTACTGACGATTATCACAACCGTCTCCGCATTAGCGATCGCTTTATTATCACTAAGTTATATCTCTTATTATTCAGCGGAAAAAAAGGCGAAAAATGAAGTGGCAGCGGATTTTTCTTTTTCCAATACACAAAAAGCAAGTCAATTTAAGAGAGCATTAACGGCTAAGGGGATTCAATATAATGAAAAAAGAATCCAAGTCCTTCAAGTGAATGCAAATTTAGAGGCGATCATGGGCAAAAAATTGAAAGAAATAAATTATAATCCGAAAAATATGCCAGTTGCCGTGATAAGCAATCGGGATGTTCCGGAAATACACGTTGCTGCTGATGAGGCCATTTTTTCTGGCTATGATGATATGTTCCAAAAATTTATGTCATTAAAGCGTTCAGGAAATATCGCTTTGAAGGGTCAAAAGGAAGTTATCCCCTTAAAATATGTAGGAATGAAAAAACAATACCTCATTTCAATGTATTTCACAAAAGGAGGAATTCCAGTATCTGTGGTGGATGAAACGACTTTTACCCGTTTAAAACAGGATCTTAATCCTAAGATTCAAAATCCATCGTCTACTTTTATTGGGATTACCTTAAAAGATGAGTCTCAATTGGCAGCAGCCAATTCTATTTTTAAAGATTTAAAATTTAGCGGTGAACCTTCTCAATATTCCTTTCTAGAAATAAGTAGTTTGATGAAACAGGCAATGGGATTAAGCATGTTCATTGTCGGCTTTTTAGGTCTGGCCTTCCTGATCACCTCTGGCTGCATCCTTTATTTTAAACAGATGGGTGAAAGCGAAGAAGAAAAGCCTAGCTATACGATTCTACGTAAGCTTGGCTTTACCCAGAAGGATATGATTAAAGGCATTAAAGTTAAACAGTTATTTAGCTTTGGTATTCCATTAGCGGTCGGTCTATCCCATAGTTATTTTGCCGTACAATCCGGCTGGTTCTTTTTTGGAACAGAGCTTTGGACACCGATGATTATCGTGATGCTCCTATATGCAGCGCTGTATTCAGTTTTTGGCATACTCTCTGTGCTATACTATAAAAAGGTGATGAAAGAGGCATTGTAATCCCAAGCTCCAGACCACATTGGTACTGGAGCTTTATTTTTCTACTATTTGATTTCAAAATAAAAATTAGCTTTTTTGGAAATAGTAAGAAAAAACTGATTTGGAGGGTTAGCTATGGATTGGAGCCTTATTTGGAAATCCCTTTTATTAGTTATGGTCGGTATTATGATTTTAAGAACAACAGGAAGAAAATCTATTTCACAAATGACCATACCTCAAACCGTTGTCATAGTTTCAATGGGGACGATTATCGTTACACCTATTGTAGGAAAAGGGATTTTCAATACGATTTTAACTGGTGTGATTTTCGCTGCCGTCACCTTTTCCCTTGAATATTTACAGCTTAAGTTCAATGTAGTTGAAAAGTTGCTTACAGGTAAGTCGATCTTGATCATTGAAAATGGATCATTAAATATTCAAAACTTAAAAAAATTACGGATGACCGTTGATCAGCTGGAAATGCGGCTGCGCAATGAAGGGATCGCCAAGATTGAAGATGTGAAAACAGCGACAATCGAACCAAACGGACTGCTTGGGTATGAACTACAAAACAACGCAAAGCCGGTTACAGCAGGGGAATTAAAACAAATCTTAGACCTATATTTTACAGCTCCTAAGGCTGCCGAAATACACCCAGAACCCCAACTTGGAAACACCGGCCAAAATATCTTTAGTGAACTAAACTCTCCCGGCACACCCAAACATCCTGAATATTTGCAATGAGGGGATACTTCCAACAGAAGTATCTTTTTTATGTGGAGCCTTCTGCTATTATGGTTTAATTTTCATTAAAATGTCGACATCCTCTCCCCAGCTATTTCCACCGGTATTCCCTCTTGCAGCATTACTTCGGTGATAACTGAAAAATAACAATTTAGCAGTCGTGTAGGATTTCCTTCACAAAATTCTCTTATCTCCTGTTCCTTGATGAAAAAGGGTACTAGTTTTTCAATAGAGTTTTCTTCTGAATGTTTCGTTAAAAGCTGTTTGGCCTTTTCTGGGATCTTATCGGAAACATTCGCCTGGTGAATCAGCAAAAAACAGGCTTCCTCCAGTGCTTCCTTGACTAGAATTCTATAACGCTCTTCTCCGGGCTAAATTTTTAATGCTGCTTTTTCCATTAAAAAGTTTACAAAAAGGTGTCAGGCACCATGTGAAATTTTCACATGGTGCCTGACACCTTTCTTTGTTACTTCACTTCACCTTGTACAGCTTGCTCGTATGTCCATTTATTTTCGCTAATTTTTAGCGGCTTTCCTGTTTTTTCGTCTAGGAATAGTTTTTTAGTACTCAAGCCTTTTTTAAAATCAAACATGTTATTCAAGCTGCCGGCCTTCACGTCAAAGGAATCCCCGCCGATTCGTCCTAAATTCCAGTTATCTTCAATGAACTTCAAGATAGACGATTGGTCTGTTAAGGTATGATCGACATAATTGCTTTTTGCATATGGTGATATAACTAAAAGCGGCAGTCTAGGTCCGTAGCCTGCTTTACCGGACTCAACTGATTGCCCATTGCTCGGAGCCAATGCATGATCGTACCAACCGTCAGAATCATCATAAGCAATCATTACGGCTGTATCTTTCCATTCAGGTGTTTTTTCTAGATGGTTAATCGTGTTTACGATAAATTGCTGCTCATCTAATGGATCAGAATAACCTGCGTGTCCATCCTGATACATAGGTGCCTTTAAATAACTAACACTTGGCATATTGCCGTTATCTACTGCAGCCCAGAAATCTTTCATATCGTATTGATGGTTTGCCTGATCAGTTTTTCCAATCATATTAGGTGAACTTGGAGGTAAATGATCAGGGTTTGCTGTTGATTTATAATATTCAAATGGTTGGTGATGCGGGCTGTAGTCTGTTACTTGTGCCCCGCCGATATTTGTGCTTTTGTGAGTCGGATCTGCAAATCCGCCCTGGAACCAGCCCCAAGTGATTCCTTTTGCATTTAATAAATCACCAACGTTTTTATTATTGTCATCCATTTGAGCAGTTACGCCTGTTGAAGCCTTATCCAAATGTGGATTTGGATCTCCTGTTATCGTTCCATTTTCAAATTCATTTAAAATGTTTCCAGATACAGGTTTACCATTTTTATCATATAATGTTGCATTATGTGTCTCACCTGAAATAAGGTTTAACGCTCCAGGTGTGGATGGACCAAATACAGTTCCATAGGAATTATCACTCATAGCAAAGTTTTGAGCGTAGTTCCAAAGGGCAGTGACTGTATTTCCATCATAATAGTCCATAACGACTTTCGGGTTATCCCCTTCTCCGACTGTTTCAACAAACTTATCCATTTTTCCGCCATCAACAGCAGCCATTTCATCGTGATAAGAATGATCCATATCAGCTGTCATAGCCTGAGAACGATCCAGACGGACAGTATTTGCGGAGTTCGGGTTGTTTGTAATCAGGTTAGTTTTAGAAATATTCGGCTGTGTTCCGTTATAATCCTGCGGTGTTAGTAAATTGTTCACTTCAGGCGTATTTGCTTTTGCAAAAAACTTCGGCTCCCCCTTAACATTCAACGCATAAGGATATGTACCAAAGTAATGGTCGAATGAAACATTTTCTCCAAAAATCACTACAACATGTTTGATTGGTGTAGATGTTTCGCTTTTTTTCTGATCTTTTACCTGTGCATGAACTCCTGAAGACACTGATAGCATGGTACCTAATGCAGCTGCACTAAGGACATTAACAATCTTTGCTAAATTTTTACCTTTCATTCCAAACCCCTCCTATCAATTTCTCACAATTCCCAATATACTATAGATTTTTAAAGGTTCTGTTAAGCTAGTATTAAGTAGTGTAAAGAGGGTGTTAATTTATGAAAAAAAAAAGAGTGAACAAGAAGGATTCCTTCTCATTCACTCCGACATTATGAAACCGGCAAACTGACGTCCGGTACAAATATTTTTTCATATTGATAATCCCCATCTGTTTCATTGATTTTAATAACGGCTGCATTTTCAACCGGTTTAAAAGTAGCCAAACTTTCAATCGGCCAATTCAGTAGGTGCGTTAACAGCATTTGAATAAATGCTGCGTGTGTGACAATGACTATATTCTCATAACGCTGCTGCTTTTTTACCCGCTCTATAACGGTATTCATAAACATCGTTGCACGTAAGTAAACATCCGCAAGTGACTCTCCATTTTGATAGCGAAAATAAAATTGACCCGCAGCCTTAAATTCTTTTTTCGACTCAGGAGTACGGTTATTAAAATCATAAAGATTTCCAAGCTCCCATTCTCTAACTAAGGGATTTTCGTAAAAAGGAACTTCCTCAGGCAGCTTCGAATGAATAGCTTTTGCCGTTTGAACTGTCCGTAAATATGGAGAGCAGAAAAAAACTGTCTTTTCGTTTACACGATTTTTCATAAAATCTGCCGTTTTTTGGGCTTGTAAATGCCCCAATTCTGTCAAACTATGCTTCGAATCGTGAGTATGTGCCATTTTACTTCTATCAATATTGTGTTCAGATTCTCCATGTCGGATCACATAGATATTCAAAAACCCACACCCCTTTTTTCAATAAGAGACTTCAAATCTATAAAAAATAAACCGTTTTCTTAATATTTATTCATTATAACAAACTATGAAAAAATTGGATATAACGGTGCTTAAGCAATCAATAAAGAGGGCCTGGAATGATCCTGCCCTCTTTATGGTTTCATCGTCATCCAGCTTCCTACATGATGGACCGCAATTCCATTAAAACCGGCAACGCGGGCAAAGTGGTTGGAAACTTTGGATAATTCCTGATTCATATATGTTTCACCTTCTTCAAAGAAGGAGACATCATTTCCCTCAGCAGATTTTTGGGTCTCCACTCCAACATCAATTGATTTCCCCAATTTTCCAGCATAGGAGATTTCATTATTAACGAGATTGATAATCTCGGATGCAGAATCGCGATACGCCATAATTGTAACGCCGCTGGTATGAGCAATGACCCATTCTGATAAAAGGCCCTTTCCATAGCTATTTTTATAAGAAATTTGATCAAACCAGAAAGGCATATCCATCTCAATAGGAAGATGCAATGCATCTAAGCTGTTTTTTGCCTTCATTAACATAGCTTGATAGTCTTTAATTGTCTCTTGTTGATTAGTCGTCCACCCATTGTATAAGTATGGCTCTACATCAAGGTGAACTCCTGCAAATTGCTGCATTTTCGACGATGCTTTTTGATAATTAGCAAGCCAGCTCATTAATTGACTTTGGTCCGTTAGTCCATTCTGCACGCACCATTCGGGAGCTCCATCTAAGGCATATACGCGTATACCTTTTCCTGCGGCATGTTGAATGAAATTTTGGTATACTTTTTGCGAAAATTTGCGATCAATCTGTATGTAAACTTTATTTACCTGCTTTTGTTCAAGAAACGTTAGAGCTTCTTGCTCATCATTCACAATCATCATCGGATTCCAAAGCCATGTAGCCTTGTCATTCACTGCGGCAGCTCTCACGTCCAGATTAGCCTCCCCAGCCACAAATATAATAACAAACATGAATGCGGCCAAAAACTTCACCATAAACAAGTCCCCCATTCTGTCAGCCGAGGCTCACAGAAAAGAGAACCTGGCAACCTGACGACCATACACTATAACGTGCTTAGGCTCATGGCTTTGCGTCCTTCCCTTTCGGCGAAGTTTGCCTTTTCAGATGTTTTTTCATTATTATACTACCGAGAATAACACTATTACTATATAAAATTATGGAAAGTAGTGCCTGACACCAACGTTTTAAAAATCGCTTTGCCTTGTTTATGCAAAAGAGCGACTGCATTTCTGCAATCGCTCTTTTTAAAAATATAGTGGGCCTAAATGGACTTGAACCATCGACCTCACGCTTATCAGGCGTGCGCTCTAACCAGCTGAGCTATAGGCCCGTTATTAGAAAGTTGGGAGGCATCAACACCTATTACAGTTCTGATTCCTCCCAACTCGGCTTAGGATAATTATGTAGAAAATAGCGGCGGAGGGGATCGAACCCCCGACCTTACGGGTATGAACCGTACGCTCTAGCCAGCTGAGCTACACCGCCATATATCTTGAATGGCGCGCCCGAAAGGAGTCGAACCCATAACCTTCTGATCCGTAGTCAGACGCTCTATCCAATTGAGCTACGGGCGCATTTTTATAATAGTGGAGGCGGCAACCGGATTCGAACCGGTGGTAAAGGTTTTGCAGACCTCTGCCTTACCACTTGGCTATGCCGCCAAAAAAAAATGATGGAGGATGACGGGATCGAACCGCCGACCCTCTGCTTGTAAGGCAGATGCTCTCCCAGCTGAGCTAATCCTCCATATTATAAGAAGTCACTTTTTGGAAAAAATCCATTTAACAAATAGTAAATTTAGGCAAAATAAGAGCCCCAATTGGGGCCTAGCCTGGCAGCGTCCTACTCTCACAGGGGCTTTCGCCCCAACTACCATCGGCGCTGAGAAGCTTAACTTCCGTGTTCGGTATGGGAACGGGTGTGACCTTCTCGCCATCACCGCCAGACTATTTTGTTGAGGTTTCATTCCCTCAAAACTAGATAATACAGAAGAAACGTTTAAGAACGAGTTCGCTTTATTCATATTGCTATGACTTGGTTAAGTCCTCGATCGATTAGTATCAGTCAGCTCCACATGTTACCACGCTTCCACCTCTGACCTATCAACCTGATCATCTTTCAGGGATCTTACTAGCTTGACGCTATGGGAAATCTCATCTTGAGGGGGGCTTCATGCTTAGATGCTTTCAGCACTTATCCCGTCCGCACATAGCTACCCAGCGATGCCTTTGGCAAGACAACTGGTACACCAGCGGTGCGTCCATCCCGGTCCTCTCGTACTAAGGACAGCTCCTCTCAAATTTCCTGCGCCCGCGACGGATAGGGACCGAACTGTCTCACGACGTTCTGAACCCAGCTCGCGTACCGCTTTAATGGGCGAACAGCCCAACCCTTGGGACCGACTACAGCCCCAGGATGCGATGAGCCGACATCGAGGTGCCAAACCTCCCCGTCGATGTGGACTCTTGGGGGAGATAAGCCTGTTATCCCCAGGGTAGCTTTTATCCGTTGAGCGATGGCCCTTCCATGCGGAACCACCGGATCACTAAGCCCGACTTTCGTCCCTGCTCGACTTGTAGGTCTCGCAGTCAAGCTCCCTTGTGCCTTTACACTCTGCGAATGATTTCCAACCATTCTGAGGGAACCTTTGGGCGCCTCCGTTACTCTTTAGGAGGCGACCGCCCCAGTCAAACTGCCCACCTGACACTGTCTCCCACCCCGATCAGGGGTGTGGGTTAGAATTTCAATACAGCCAGGGTAGTATCCCACCGACGCCTCCACCGAAGCTGGCGCTCCGGCTTCTCAGGCTCCTACCTATCCTGTACAAGCTGTACCAAAATTCAATATCAGGCTACAGTAAAGCTCCATGGGGTCTTTCCGTCCTGTCGCGGGTAACCTGCATCTTCACAGGTACTATAATTTCACCGAGTCTCTCGTTGAGACAGTGCCCAGATCGTTACGCCTTTCGTGCGGGTCGGAACTTACCCGACAAGGAATTTCGCTACCTTAGGACCGTTATAGTTACGGCCGCCGTTTACTGGGGCTTCGATTCAGAGCTTCGCTTGCGCTAACCCCTCCTCTTAACCTTCCAGCACCGGGCAGGCGTCAGCCCCTATACTTCGCCTTGCGGCTTCGCAGAGACCTGTGTTTTTGCTAAACAGTCGCCTGGGCCTATTCACTGCGGCTCTTCGAGGCTATTCACCTCAAAAAGCACCCCTTCTCCCGAAGTTACGGGGTCATTTTGCCGAGTTCCTTAACGAGAGTTCTCTCGCTCACCTTAGGATTCTCTCCTCGCCTACCTGTGTCGGTTTGCGGTACGGGCACCTTTTATCTCGCTAGAGGCTTTTCTTGGCAGTGTGGAATCAGGAACTTCGGTACTCTATTTCCCTCGCTGTCACAGCTCAGCCTTAACGAGAAGCGGATTTTCCTACTTCTCAGCCTAACTGCTTAGACGCGCATATCCAACAGCGCGCTTACCCTATCCTCCTGCGTCCCCCCATCACTCAAACGATAAAGAGGTGGTACAGGAATATCAACCTGTTGTCCATCGCCTACGCCTTTCGGCCTCGGCTTAGGTCCCGACTAACCCTGAGCGGACGAGCCTTCCTCAGGAAACCTTAGGCATTCGGTGGATGAGATTCTCACTCATCTTTCGCTACTCATACCGGCATTCTCACTTCTAAGCGCTCCACCAGTCCTTACGGTCTAGCTTCAACGCCCTTAGAACGCTCTCCTACCACTGACATCGTAGATGTCAATCCACAGCTTCGGTGATACGTTTAGCCCCGGTACATTTTCGGCGCAGAGTCACTCGACCAGTGAGCTATTACGCACTCTTTAAATGGTGGCTGCTTCTAAGCCAACATCCTGGTTGTCTAAGCAACTCCACATCCTTTTCCACTTAACGTATACTTTGGGACCTTAGCTGGTGGTCTGGGCTGTTTCCCTTTTGACTACGGATCTTATCACTCGCAGTCTGACTCCCACGGATAAGTCTTTGGCATTCGGAGTTTGTCTGAATTCGGTAACCCGATGAGGGCCCCTAGTCCAAACAGTGCTCTACCTCCAAGACTCTTACTACGTGAGGCTAGCCCTAAAGCTATTTCGGAGAGAACCAGCTATCTCCAAGTTCGATTGGAATTTCTCCGCTACCCACACCTCATCCGCGCACTTTTCAACGTGCGTCGGTTCGGGCCTCCATCCAGTGTTACCTGGACTTCACCCTGGACATGGGTAGATCACCTGGTTTCGGGTCTACGACTACATACTAAAACGCCCTATTCAGACTCGCTTTCGCTGCGGCTCCGTCTCTTCAACTTAACCTTGCATGTAATCGTAACTCGCCGGTTCATTCTACAAAAGGCACGCCATCACCCATAAACGGGCTCTGACTACTTGTAGGCACACGGTTTCAGGATCTCTTTCACTCCCCTTCCGGGGTGCTTTTCACCTTTCCCTCACGGTACTGGTTCACTATCGGTCACTAGGGAGTATTTAGCCTTGGGAGATGGTCCTCCCTGCTTCCGACCGGATTTCACGTGTCCGGCCGTACTCAGGATCCACTCAGGAGGGAACGAAGTTTCAACTACAGGGCTGTTACCTTCTATGACGGGCCTTTCCAGACCGCTTCATCTACCCCGTTCCTTTGTAACTCCATGTTGAGTGTCCTACAACCCCGAAAGGCAAGCCTTTCGGTTTGGGCTGTTCCCGTTTCGCTCGCCGCTACTCAGGGAATCGCGTTTGCTTTCTCTTCCTCCGGGTACTTAGATGTTTCAGTTCCCCGGGTCTGCCTTCAGTACCCTATGTATTCAGGTAAAGATACTGCTCCATTACGAGCAGTGGGTTCCCCCATTCGGAAATCTCCGGATCAAAGCTTACTTACAGCTCCCCGAAGCATATCGGTGTTAGTCCCGTCCTTCATCGGCTCCTAGTGCCAAGGCATCCACCGTGCGCCCTTTCTAACTTAACCTACGACAAATGATCAGCGTCGTGTCTCTAGTCAGCTTCGCTCGTTCAGATCCTCACGTGCCCTAGCACGCTCCGGTCTTCACTCCCTCGCTTCCTCGACCTTCTCGCTGCTGATTTGTCTTTAATTACTCTTAAAATAAGAGAGAAAAACTAAAATGGCGATTACTCGGTTCTTGCTTGGTTTCTTCTATACGATTATCTAGTTTTCAAAGAACGAATAAAAAAAGCTTTGAGAGAGATTGTTCTCTCAAAACTAAACAAACAAAGAACGTGTCACAAACCGTTTTGTCTGGCTCATAGGTCCAGCTTTATCCTTAGAAAGGAGGTGATCCAGCCGCACCTTCCGATACGGCTACCTTGTTACGACTTCACCCCAATCATCTGTCCCACCTTAGGCGGCTGGCTCCTTACGGTTACCCCACCGACTTCGGGTGTTACAAACTCTCGTGGTGTGACGGGCGGTGTGTACAAGGCCCGGGAACGTATTCACCGCGGCATGCTGATCCGCGATTACTAGCGATTCCGGCTTCATGCAGGCGAGTTGCAGCCTGCAATCCGAACTGAGAATGGTTTTGTGGGATTGGCTCCACCTCGCGGCTTCGCTGCCCTTTGTACCATCCATTGTAGCACGTGTGTAGCCCAGGTCATAAGGGGCATGATGATTTGACGTCATCCCCACCTTCCTCCGGTTTGTCACCGGCAGTCACCTTAGAGTGCCCAACTAAATGCTGGCAACTAAGATCAAGGGTTGCGCTCGTTGCGGGACTTAACCCAACATCTCACGACACGAGCTGACGACAACCATGCACCACCTGTCACTCTGTCCCCCGAAGGGGAACGTCCTATCTCTAGGAGTGTCAGAGGATGTCAAGACCTGGTAAGGTTCTTCGCGTTGCTTCGAATTAAACCACATGCTCCACCGCTTGTGCGGGCCCCCGTCAATTCCTTTGAGTTTCAGCCTTGCGGCCGTACTCCCCAGGCGGAGTGCTTAATGCGTTAGCTGCAGCACTAAAGGGCGGAAACCCTCTAACACTTAGCACTCATCGTTTACGGCGTGGACTACCAGGGTATCTAATCCTGTTTGCTCCCCACGCTTTCGCGCCTCAGCGTCAGTTACAGACCAGAAAGCCGCCTTCGCCACTGGTGTTCCTCCACATCTCTACGCATTTCACCGCTACACGTGGAATTCCGCTTTCCTCTTCTGCACTCAAGTCCCCCAGTTTCCAATGACCCTCCACGGTTGAGCCGTGGGCTTTCACATCAGACTTAAAGGACCGCCTGCGCGCGCTTTACGCCCAATAATTCCGGACAACGCTTGCCACCTACGTATTACCGCGGCTGCTGGCACGTAGTTAGCCGTGGCTTTCTGGTTAGGTACCGTCAAGGTACCGGCAGTTACTCCGGTACTTGTTCTTCCCTAACAACAGAGCTTTACGACCCGAAGGCCTTCATCGCTCACGCGGCGTTGCTCCATCAGACTTTCGTCCATTGTGGAAGATTCCCTACTGCTGCCTCCCGTAGGAGTCTGGGCCGTGTCTCAGTCCCAGTGTGGCCGATCACCCTCTCAGGTCGGCTACGCATCGTCGCCTTGGTGAGCCGTTACCTCACCAACTAGCTAATGCGCCGCGGGCCCATCTGTAAGTGACAGCCGAAACCGTCTTTCAGTTCTTCCTCATGCAAGGAAGAAGATTATCCGGTATTAGCTCCGGTTTCCCGAAGTTATCCCGATCTTACAGGCAGGTTGCCCACGTGTTACTCACCCGTCCGCCGCTAATCTCAAGGAGCAAGCTCCTCGAGATTCGCTCGACTTGCATGTATTAGGCACGCCGCCAGCGTTCGTCCTGAGCCAGGATCAAACTCTCCAAGAAAGTTGATATAGCTCATAAAAATAACGTTGGCTTCATTTCGTTAGAAATGAATAATTATTGTTTGTTGACGTTTTTGTTTGTTTAGTTTTCAAAGAACAATTTTACTCGGAACAAGATATTATTCTATCATTTATATCTCGATTATGTCAATCCCTTTTTATCAGCGACAAGAATTAATTTTACAGATCAAAATTTATTTTGTCAATAAGTTTTTTGAATTTCCCAAAGGTGTTATTTAAGGACTCCCGGTGGGAATTACTATATTACTCTTAAACTTTTATCATGTCAACAATCATTTTTAAAAGTAATAGATTTAGTTTTTCTTGAAAAATGACCGCCATCTAAAAAGAATGGCGGCCATTTTATTTTTATTTAAATGTCCTTGCAGCGTTAACGGCCTTTTTCCAGCCAGTATATAGGTTTTCGCGATCCGCTTCTTCCATATTCGGCGGGAAGGCACGGTCCATATTCCATTGTGCCGCAATTTCTTCACGGCTTTCCCAATAGCCAACTGCCAGCCCTGCTAAATAGGCAGCACCTAATGCAGTCGTTTCTTTAATAACTGGTCGTTCTACCGGCACATTTAATAGATCACCTTGGAATTGCATTAAGAAATTGTTAGCTACAGCACCGCCATCCACACGTAACGCTTTAAGAGAAATACCCGAATCAGCTTCCATTGAGGTTAATACATCTTTTGTCTGGTAAGCAAGGGACTCTAATGTCGCGCGAATAAAATGTTCCTTCGAAGTCCCCCGTGTTAAGCCGAATACAGCGCCGCGGACATCACTATCCCAATATGGGGTACCAAGACCAACAAATGCTGGAACTACGTAGACACCCTCTGTAGAAGAAACACTTGTGGCATATTCCTCACTCTCAGAAGCGTCTTTAAACATACGAAGTCCATCACGAAGCCATTGAATAGCAGAGCCTGCAACAAAAATACTTCCTTCTAAAGCATACTCAACTTTCCCATCAATTCCCCAAGCAATCGTTGTTAATAATCCATGTTCAGATTTCACTGCTTGCTCGCCAGTATTCATTAACATGAAACAGCCTGTTCCGTACGTATTTTTGGCCATTCCTTTTTCATAACAAGCTTGACCGAATAATGCCGCTTGCTGGTCACCGGCAACCCCGGCAATTGGAACATTGCATCCGAAGAAATGATAGTCAACTGTTTCAGCATAAACTTCTGATGACGGGCGGACCTCAGGAAGCATTGATGAAGGAACTGTCAGGATTTCTAATAATTCCTCATCCCATTTAAGTTCGTGAATGTTGTACATCAAAGTTCTGGATGCGTTTGAATAGTCTGTTACGTGGGCACGTCCGCCGGAAAGTTTCCAAATCAGCCATGTATCGATTGTTCCAAATAAAAGGTCTCCGCGTTCAGCTTTTTCTCGCGCACCTTCAACATGATCTAAAATCCATTTTACTTTCGTTCCTGAGAAGTAGGCATCAATTAACAATCCAGTCCTATCTCTGAATAAAGAGTCGTATCCATTTGCTTTTAGTTCTTCACAAATTTCAGATGTTTGCCGAGATTGCCAGACAATGGCATTATAGATTGGTTGTCCTGTAGTTTTATCCCATACCACTGCTGTTTCCCGCTGGTTGGTAATTCCTATTCCCGCAACTTGCTCAGGTTTTACATTTGATTCTGCCAAACAAGATGCAATAACAGATAATATCGATCCCCAAATTTCATTAGCATTATGTTCTACCCAGCCTGGCTTCGGAAAAATTTGTGTAAATTCTTTTTGAGCTGTATGGACGATTTCTCCGTTTTTATTAAAGAGAATGGCACGTGAACTTGTGGTTCCTTGATCCAAAGATAAAATGTATTTTTCCATATCTAAACACTCTCCCTTATATTTTTTAAGATATTATGCACTATATTTTTCTGACATAACTGTTGATTCAGGCTGCGGTTTTTTACCGGCGATGCCTGCAGCAGCAAGAACGATAACCGTGGCACCAATGATATACCAAAGGCTGGTTGTTGTTTTCCCCAAAAATGCCGCTTTATAAAACAAGCCTCCCAGGCTTCCACCAAGGATCGGTCCGACAATTGGAATCCATGCATATCCCCAGTTAGAGCTTCCCTTCCCTGGAATTGGAAGAAGCGCATGAGCCAATCTTGGGCCAAAGTCACGTGCGGGATTGATGGCATAACCTGTTGTTCCACCTAAGCTTAAACCGATACTAACAATCAGGAATCCCACAACTAAAGGATTCAACCCATCTGTAAATTTATTAGCACCAATCGCAAGAATACCTAAAACAAGAATAAAAGTACCAATGATTTCACTAATTAAGTTGGCAAATGTATATGGAATAGCTGGGCCAGTTGCGAACGTTCCTAATTTTGCACCAGGATCTTCTGTTACCCTCCAGTGAGGTAAGTATTGGAAATATACGATTACAGCACCTACAACTGCACCAATCACCTGTCCTGCGATATAAGTTGGAACCTTATCCCATGGGAGATCCCCTGTAAACGCCAAGGCAATGGTTAATGCCGGATTAAGATGAGCTCCGCTAAATTTCCCTACCGCGTATGCTGCCACTGCTACTGCAAATCCCCAGCCAAATGTAATGACAATCCATCCACTGCCGTTAGAGAGCGTTTTCTTTAAGTTGACACCTGCACAAACACCTGCCCCTAATGTAATTAAAATGGCCGTACCTATCAGTTCTCCCCAGAATGCTGTCATAAATCATCCTCCTCTTTCTCCCTATTTATTTTCGATTGATTGATAAAATAGACAAAGAAAAAAGGAGACCACAAAACCCCTCCTAAAATAGAAGGTCATTTCGTGAGTCTCCCAATCTCCATCACATTTTATCAACTTATTTACATTATAAAAGTTTATGAAAACGGTGTCAATTTATATTTTCAGATTATTTCATTAGATAATTGTTATTTTTAATATAATTCTAGTCTATTGAATGCAGGAAATCATGTGTAATTCAGAAGAATTTTGTTGTTGAAAAAACAGCGCCTGACACCTAGTGTTTCACATGGTGTCAGGCACCGCATTTTTACCCTTTCATGAACTTATATCTCAATACTGCTGCGAGCCCTGCACCATGATTGAAATTTCCATCTATAACCATTTCTTTTAACGTTTCCATGCTTATTTTATGTAGCTCGATTTGTTCACTGTTATCCAGGTTTTGTTTGGTTGCAGTTAAGCCAGCTGCAGCAAATAAGAAGATTTCTTCACTCGTCGAACCGGGAGAAGGATAAAAACTGCCAAGTTCAAGCCAGTGCTCTGCTCTATAACCGGTTTCCTCCTCCAATTCCCGCTTGGCCGCATCCAGCGGTGATACATCATCCGGGTCAATAGCACCTGCTGGAAGCTCCCACTGCCAGCTTTTTAACGCATGACGATATTGTTTTATACATAACACATGTTCATCTTCAGTAAACGCAAGGATACAAACCCCTTTTGCAAAATCCAAATAGGCAAATGTCTTTTCGTCACCATTAGGAAGGGTCACCTCATCAGTAATAACCCCATAGCGGTTAACCTGTTGCTTCGTGGAATGATTGATTTTCCAAACCATCTTTATTCACCTCTCTTGGGTTATTTTAACATGTTTACTTTTATGGTGTCAGGCACCGCGCGTGGACAAATACAACATTTTGTCCACGTGGAGTGGACAGTAACTTTTTAAAACCTGTGATTGTATTATTTTTTTATAGATTTGTTGAAATTTCGATATAAAAGGTTACAATGTCCGGGTGGAACCTTCCACTGTTGGCGGGGTGCCTGACATCCTTTCTTTTTAATCAATTTCCGTTTTACTATGGATACCTACGAATAAATTGGGGCTGGCACTTTTTACGGTGCCAGCCTCTATTCAAGCTCGAAAAGATAGGATGTAAAATCCTTTTTGATAAGTGGCAGCTTTAATCCGATTTTCATCAGTTCATCACCATAAAATAGTTGTTTTCCTCTATTAATACGGTATGTTTTTTGGGGGTTTAGGCCCTGTAATTTTAAGCGGAGAAAAGGCGGGTTAGGTGTGGCCAATGTTTTGTAATAGAAAATGACTGCTTTAGCACGGTCTGACGTAACATACATCCAAGCAGTGTCCATTCCTTCAAATGGGCTGAGCAATCTGAACTGTTCCCCAAAGCATACGATGTCCTTTATTTTTTGATATTGCAGAATCTGCTCTTTTACTATTAGTTGATCTTCCTTACTCAATTTATCAATATTGAGTTCGAACCCTAAATTAGCCGCCATGGCCACATGACATCTCATGATTAACGGGGTCATCCTCCCCACTTGATGATTTGGCACATCTGAAACATGGGCTCCCATTGTAATTGCGGGGTAAACAAGGCTTGTTCCATATTGAATCTTCAACCTCTCTACTGCATCGGTATCATCACTCGTCCAGGTTTGGGGCATATAAAAAAGCATCCCGGCATCAAAGCGGCCTCCGCCGCCAGAGCAACTCTCAAACAATATATCTGGAAACCGTGAAGTCAGTACCTCTAAGACCCGATACAATCCAAGCATATAGCGGTGCGCCGTTTCTTTTTGACGTTCAGGATGCAGAGCGGCGGAACCTACTTCCGTCATATTTCGGTTCATATCCCATTTTACATAAGAAATCGGAGCACTTTTAAATACATCTGTAAATGTATCAATCATCCAATTACAGACATCTTCACGGCTTAAATCAAGAACTAGCTGGTTTCTCGATTCCGTTCTTCGCCGGTCTGGGACATGCAGGCACCAATCCGGATGTGCTCGATATAAATTGCTGTCAGGAGAAACCATTTCTGGTTCAATCCACAATCCGAATATCATTCCTTTTTTTTGAACATATTTTGCCAGCCCCTTCAAACCATGAGGCAGTTTTTTCTTATTTACATCCCAATCGCCGAGAGAGCTCTTATCATTATCACGGTGCCCGAACCAGCCATCATCCAAAACAAACAATTCCATTCCTAACTCTTTTCCGGCATCAATAATTTCCTTTAATCTCTTTTCTGTAAATTTAAAATAAGTTGCTTCCCAGTTGTTAATCAGAACAGGACGGGATTTATCACGATAAATACCTCGGCACAATCGCTCACGCAATAACCGATGAAACGTTCGCGACATCATCCCAAGCCCCTCAGAGGAGTATACCATTAAGGCCTCAGGTGTTTGAAATGTATCCCCTGGTTTCAGCAGCCAGATAAAATCAAAGGGATTGATACCGATACTTAGTCTCGCCGTTTCAAATGGGTCGACCTCAACCGTTGCCGCAAAATTCCCACTGTAGACAAGACTAACCCCGTACACCTCACCTTGTTCCTCATTCGCATTTTTCTCAAGCAGCGCCACAAATGGATTATGGAGATGGCTGCTTGCTCCCCTGGCTGACGAAATGGTCTGAATTCCATGATGAAGCGGGAAACGCTCCAAATGCTGCTCACGCCCCCAGGTTCCTTGAAGATGCAAAAAGTCCCAATTGGCTTGGTGGAAATCAACCGACATGCTCATGCATTTATGTAATTCTACATCCTGCTTTCCAAGATGTTCAATCGATGCAGAGCGAGTAAGGACATCCATGTTACGGTAAATAGTATACTGGAGATTAATTCCTACCCCGATGAGAGAGTCAACCAGTGTGACTACCAGCGAATCTGCCTCGTTTTTCTCTTCAACATATGCATGAGGCAGCCCTTTTAAAGGACGTTTCCCCTGGTAAATTTCATGTGAGTTATAGACAAATTCTGTAATTGTAGAGCCATCCATGGTTCTAAGCTGATATGCCGGTGACCGAAAATCACCGTTTCCAAATGCAGGATACTCCTGAGGCAAGGAATCAAGGGAAAATTGCGGATCTAAAGGTTCTGAGGCAGGTGAAAACGCTCTGCTTTTAAATGACAAAATAGAATCTGGCTGAAGTACCTGAACCCGTTTCCCCCAATACAAATGCGCAAGATACTTTCCATGCACCACCTTCATCAAATAACTTACATGGTCATTATATAAATGAAAAACCCCATTCCTTTCATCCCAGTCAATCGGCAACTTCTCCACACTCCTTCCATGCCCTTAACTAATCCTACTATATTCGATATCAGGATAAACAATACGGAGACAAGAAAAATGGTGTCAGGCACCGCATAATATTTAAATATTTTGGGAATATAAGTTTGGAGCGGTTGCGTTTTTATTTTTATAGTGTTACCTTTTTTAGGAAATCCTTCTTAGATTGGCTGCATTCTTTATGAATGGGAAAATGATTTGTTATCAGCAATGAAAAGAATATTAGGACGTGGCACAGATGCATCATTTGAGTTATCTCGTTTCGCATTATGGTTATTTCGGAATTATTGTAGCTTTGATCGGAGGGATTATTGGACTGCCGATTCCTGATGAGGTTCTTCTTACTTATGTGGGGTATAATGTCTTTCAGGGTAAAATGGCCTTTCTTCCTTCAGTTGCTAGTGCTCTTTTTGGAGCCTGCTGCGGTATTACCCTTAGTTTTTTGTTAGGGATTAAATTAGGTGTGCCATTTTTAAACAAGTATGGCCCTAAGCTTCACATCAGTGAAGCAAAAGTGGCGCGGACAAGGAAATTATTCGATAAGTTCGGACCATTTCTGCTTTTAATTGGATTTTTTATTCCGGGGGTACGGCATATAACCGCTTATCTCGCTGGAATTAATAGCTATTCTTATAAAAAGTTTTCCCTGTTTGCCTATACTGGCGCCATTATATGGTGCACCATTTTCATCACACTTGGCAGAGCCTTAGGAGAAAACTGGATTGATTTCAGGTTTTATTTTTCAAAATACAGTATCTATCTTGTTTTGATATTCGTTCTTGGATGTGTTATTTTTTATAACTTTTGGCGAAAAAGAAAAATGCAAAAAGTATTCTAAACTATTCGTAAACCCCTTTCGAGGGGTTTTTATTTTTTTTACAAAGCGCTGTTAAACATGGCTGTTGATTTCCGCTCCAAGCACTTCGCTTTCCGTGAGCGTGCCGGGGAGCCTCCTCGGCCCCGTACTCCCGCAGGAGTCTCCGTGCCTTCCGCTCCAATCAACAGTGTGCATATATCAACATTGTTCTTTAACATAGCTTTTTACAAAAAAATATTTCAGACAGAATATAGCCGATGCATAATCCAATTCCTTTCTTACCTGTGCACTATCTGCCCAATTTTGTCATACACATAGGATAGATAGGACCTAGGAGGGTAAAGCATGCATTGGTTGACCATCTTGTTAATCGGAGTAGCAGCAAACATTGATAATTTAGGGATTAGCGTCTCTTATGGTCTAAAAACAACACGGATTCCAGCTGCTTCTAATTTATTTATTGCCGTCATTTCCATGATATGTGCCTATATATCGATTACGGCAGGAGAAGTCATTTCCAATTTTATATCATTAAAAACAGCCAATTTAATTGGAGGTTTATTGATTATTTTCCTTGGGGGGAAATGCATCACAGAAGCATACTTTTCAAAAGCTTCTTTGGAGTCCGGCACAGAAGAAGCCGAGCGGGTTTATGCTGATTCTAATTTTTCAAGAGTCATCGCACACCCCCAACTTGCGGATCTAAATCAAGATAAAGTGATTACTTTAAAGGAATCCATACTTTTAGGGCTAGCACTGGCCATGAATTGCTTAGCTATTGGCCTTGGAGCAGGTATTGCCGGAATCCCCCCTGTACTAACAACCCTTTCCATCGGCGTCTTCTCCTATATCTCCATCGCCATTGGCGCCATGATCGGGAGTAGAATCAGCAACAACAACATCGCAAAATACTCAAACATCCTTTCCGGTCTACTGCTCGTCATGATCGGTGTTTACGAAATTATCACCTAGTCATATGAAAAGCGCAAGCGCCCTGGTCAGCGGCGTATGGGCTGGATCACTCCAACTGAGATAAAAGAAACACGAAGAGCGTTAGCCCATTCGTGCTTAATTGATCTCAGGGCGATAGGCCGCTTGCGTTAAACAATTTTCATAGTTAAAATCTATATTTTCTTTATATTAAATAATAAGACAGCACCATTTTTGAGGTGCTGTCTTCAGCATATAATAATTATTTTTTCTTCGCGTGTTTGCGCATGTCGAAGGCAACAGCCACGACGATGATCGCACCTTTCACGATGTATTGAATGTATGGGCTGACGCCAAGGAAAGCTAAACCATAGTTGATAATTTGGAAAATTAATACCCCAGTAATAACACCTGGTACAGTTCCGATACCGCCAGATAGGGATACGCCGCCGACTACGCAGGCTGCGATGGCATCTAGTTCGTACATGTTACCTGTATTGTTTGTGGCACTGCCGACACGACCGGCTTCAAGTGTACCAGAGAAACCATAAAGAACACCTGCAAGTATATAAATTAGAATCAAATATTTCGTTACATTAACACCTGATACTTTAGCTGCCTCCGGGTTGCCCCCGATGGCATACATATTTTTACCAAACTGTGTTTTATTCCAGAGAATCCAGATAAAGATCGTAAAGATAATGGCATAAAAGATTAGATATGGAATTTCATAGCTGCCGATTGGAATCCCACGCTGTGCAAAAGTGATAAATTCATTATTTAACCCGCCGATTGGCTGTGCTCCATAAGGAGGACGGTCAAAGTACATCGAGTTTAACCCATAAACAGTGATCATCATACCTAGTGTCGCGATAAAAGGTGGTACATTTAACTTTGCGACAATAATACCGTTTAACCCACCGATAAGACCAGTAATCACCATGGCAAGTAAAATTGGAACAAATAAAGGTAGATGCGGCAAATGAGGATACATGCGATAAGCATAATCGGACGCTTGCAATAGTGAAGCCGAGACTACTGCAGCAAGCCCCACCATCCGGCCAGCCGAAAGGTCTGTTCCTGCCGTAATCAAAATCCCTGCCATCCCAAGGGCAATAATAATCCTTGATGAAGACTGAGTTAAAATATTAATTAAGTTCGTTACCGATAAAAAGTCAGGAGAAGCAATGACAATACCGATGACGAGCAATATTAAAAACACATAAATTACGTTATCAAAAAGCCACTTTGACACATTTGATTTTTTTGACGCCTGATTATTCATGGACACCCCTCCTAATACATAGCTGCCAATCGCATGATTTCTTCTTGCGATGTTGTTTTTGTATCAACAATTCCAGCTACTCTTCCATTACTCATGACTAAAATTCGGTCTGTAACACCTAATAATTCTGGCATCTCCGAGGAAATCATAACGATCCCCTTTCCTTCCGATGCTAATTGATTAATTAATTGATAGATTTCAAACTTTGCTCCAACGTCAATTCCCCTTGTCGGCTCATCCAGCAATAAAACATCCGGTTTCGTTAAAAGCCAGCGACCAATGATAACCTTCTGCTGATTCCCGCCGGAAAGACTGCCAATCGAGGTTTTTTGCGTAGGGGTCTTCACCTTCATTGAATCAATCACCCATTGCGTATCCTGGGATACTCTGCGGTCAGAAAGGAACACGCCTTTGGTTTTATATTGTCTTAGATTAGAGATAACAGAATTAAAGCTAATGCTTAATTCAGGAAAAATCCCTGTTGTTCTTCTTTCCTCCGTTACTAGAGCAAAACCGTTTTTAATGGCCTGCTTGGGAGATTGGTTTTCAATTACTTTTCCGTTCAATTCGATGGTTCCAGATTGTAATCCCCGCATCCCAAAAATAGCTTCAACCACTTCCGTCCGTTTCGAACCAACTAGACCCGCAATTCCTAATATTTCACCTTTTTTCAATTCAAAATTGACATCAGTAAAAGAGGACTGGGATTCTGCTGTCAGATCGGACACCTTAAGAATGATATCCCCTGGTTTGTTCATTTTTTCCGGGAAGCGCTGAGAAAGATCACGTCCAACCATCAGCTTGATAATCTCATCTGTTGTAATATCCTTGGCACTTTTGGTGGCAATGTATTGACCATCGCGCATGATCGTTACTTCATCTGAAATTTTCAAAATTTCTTCCATCTTGTGGGAGATATAAATAATTGCCACATTCTCGCTTTGCAGCTTTCTAATGATTCTAAAAAGATGATTTACTTCATTTTCTGTTAAAGAAGAGGTCGGCTCATCCATTACAATCAGTTTAGAATTATAGGAAACAGCTTTCGCGATTTCTACCATCTGCATCTCAGAAACGGATAACGTATTGACCTTACTGCGCGGGTCAATTTGAATATCAAGACTCTTAAAAATTTCCAACGTATCTTCGTACATTTTCTTGTGATCAATGAATATGCCTTTTCTTGGGTAACGGCCCAGCCAAAGATTGTCCATTACACTTTGCTGACGCACCTGATTGAGTTCTTGGTGCACCATGGAAACGCCATTCTCAAGTGCCTGTTTGGAATTGGCAAAGGACACTTCTTGTCCATTTAATAGAATCTTACCCTCATCCATTGAATAAATCCCGAATAAGCATTTCATTAAAGTTGATTTTCCCGCACCATTTTCGCCCATTAGCGCATGGACTGACCCAGGTTTCACTTTTAGCGAAACATTGTTTAGAGCTATTACGCCAGGGAATCTTTTGGTTACATGAAGCATTTCGAGTAAATTGGTTGTATTAGCTTCTGACATGAGCAAACCTCCTCGCTTTACCATTTAAAAAATATGAGACTGTGTAAATACGTCTCATACTAGTTGAATAAAAGTATGACGGTGTCCAGGCTTCAAAGTGAACGCTTTGAAACAATACCCCGAACGAAGGAAAAGCTGCATCTTTTCCTTCGTTCGAGGAGCGCCATGGGACCTAACTGTCAGCCCCTGGACAGGCGCTTCTAGCTCTTTACTTAAAATGCTTCTTATTTATAAGCGTCTTCACCGACTTGAATATTATCTTTTGTGATCATGACATATGGAACACGAACAGCTCTGGAATCATCTAATTTCCATTGAGTTCCATCCAATACGTCTTTACCATTTGCAGCATTAGCAGCAAGGTCAATTGTCGCTTTTCCTTGGTTCTTAGCGTCGTTTAAGATGGAGCCAACCATTTTTCCTTGTTTAATCATGTCAAGGGCTTCAGGAATCGAGTCAACACCAACAACTGGCATAAACTTATTGCCTGTGAAATACCCAGCTTTTTCAAGGGAAGAAATAGCACCTAACGCCATACCATCGTTATTTGCAATAACAAATTCAATTTTGTCATTGAATTTAGAGATCCACGCATCCATTTTTTCTGTTGCCTTTGTTGCATCCCACATAGCAGTATCCATTGCTAACTCTTGCGTTTTGATGCCCTTTTTGTGAAGTTCATCAATAACATACTTCGTACGTGCTTCTGCATCCGGATGTCCTGGTTCACCTTTTAGTAATACATATTGAAGGACGCCATCATGGTTTTTATCCCATTTATCCTTGTTTGCTTCCCAAGCTTTAGCAATCAAATCCCCTTGCAGGATACCTGCTTCAGCAGAAGTTGTTCCAACATAGTAAGCTTTATCATAGCTCTTCATAACACTTGCATCTGGCTCTTTGTTGAAGAAGATAACTGGAATATTTTTTGGTTTAGCCTTATCAATGATCGTTTGCGCAGCTTTTGGATCTACAAGGTTAATGGCAAGCGATTTTGCACCTTTTGCAATCAAAGTATCTACTTGCTCCATTTGTTTTGCCTGGTCGTTTTGAGAGTCATTCAACATAAGATTTATTTTGCCTTTTGCTTCATCCTGCATTGAACGGCGTACATATGACATGAAGTTATCGTCAAACTTGTAAATGGTTGCACCTACTGCAGGAAGGCTGCCGCCGCTGCTTCCACTGTTACCGCTTGAAGAACTTGCAGTACCGCTAGTTGAGCTGCTGCACCCTGCAGCTAATAGAATACTAGTCGCGATCGTTGCTGTTAGAAATAAACCTTTTTTCTTTTTCACCATGCTATCATTCTCCTTTTTTTGTTTTGGCAAAGCCTGTGTTCATTCACTAAAGCCTCATGTAAGCCTTTACACTTATGGTAGCATGGGCCAAGCTTGTAAAATAGGTCAAAAGAATAGCATAAATTTGTGATATTCTAGATTATTTTGCAACGATTGAAACATTTCCGTAATAATCCAGTTTTAGAAATATTTTTTATAAAAAAACAGCCATTTTCCTCCCAAAAAATGACAGTTTATTCATTCAGCACCCAGACTTCAGAACTATGAATCTTCACTTTTTTGTCCTTAAATCGCAATATTAAATAGGTATATCACACTATGGCTTCAATATCATTTAGTGATCTAAATGTTCCGATATCCTGCGAATACGAGGCAGGTAAGGTCCCCTTCACCTCGCTCATTCCCTTGACCGGAAACCAACCTCCAAGTATAATCAAGCCACTAAAAAAGGTATAATCCCTCACTTCTAGAGGAAATTATACCTTTTTATGTCACAGAAAGTGCACGTGATTTCCATTCAATTAACTAACAATCGCTTTTCGAAACTCTGTCGGCGATAGGCCTGTGTGTTTTTTAAATACTCTGCTGAAATAATTCGGGTCCTTGTAACCAACAGAAAAGCAGATTTCCTTTAAGCTTTTTCCTTGATCGACCATTTCATCCTTGGCCTTCTTGATTCGAATTTCCGTCAAATAATCAATAAACGTCATTCCGAAGCGGTCCTTAAATAATTTACTGAAATAAAACGGACTTAGCTCCACATATTCTGCTACCTGCTCCAGTGTAAGAGAATCAGCAAAATGCGTTTCGATAAATTCCTTTGCCTTGTGAAGCATCCCCTTTGCATGATTCATCCGCCAGACTTGGACGTGACTGACAATCTTTAATAAATGGGTTTTACCCTTTTCAAACATTTGCTGAATTTCTTCCGAATCCTCAATAACAGGTGTTTGCTGATAGCTGATGCCTAAATCATGAAGCATCCTTGATAGAAGGACGAACAATTCATCAAATGACTTTTTCACGATTGATCCCTGCAAATCGCCATTTTCTCTCATTTTATTAATAAATGAATCATAGATAAAGAGTACTTGATTGACATCGCCTTGACGGACGGCTTCTAGTAGCTGTTTCTCAATTTCCAGCATTGCGGACAAGGAAGGCATATCTGTTGAACCTTGTTTATCACAAAATAAGACCCTGCGATTCGGGATTAATAGAAGCTGTTTTAATGCAAGTATCGCATCATGATACGATTGATTAAGTTCATTTGCATGCTGATAAGGAAGGCCGATACTAACTTTTAATTCTCCCTTAAAGGGCTCTTTTCGAAAAAGCGTAGACAAGTTGTCAATAATGGCTTGAGCATCTGTTTTAAAATGAAATTTCCCTGCTGTTTTCTTACACAGGAACAACACCGGTACTTGCGTTTCTGTCATCGGCCCTGGAAGAACCTCTTGCTTGCTCGTGATTGTTTTCAGCGATTCCTTAAGCCAGCTGTACCAGTTATGTTTTTCCATTTGAGAAAAATCTGCAGCCGGTTCCGGTTCAAGGTAAAAAAGCATGATATACCCGCTGGTAATTTCTACTCCAAGCAGCTGGCTCCATTCATCAAATGACATATCATGAACCTGGTTTGTGATTAAGGAAGATACCCATTCCTTTTGCGCAATCGATACCGCTCGGTTTAGGCTTTCTTTCAAACTATGCTGTTCTTCCCGCTGTTTGCGATCCAAAGAAATTTCAGCCAATACCCGCTCCAGGCTTTCACAAATATCTTGCTTTCTGCTTGGTTTTAATATGTATTCCTTAACTCCCTGCTGCATCACTTCTTTGGCATATTCAAATGTATTAAAGGCAGATACCATGATAAATCGGACATCACGATTAAACTTTTTAATTTCTTTAACGGCTTGGACACCGTCAATGCCGGGCATTTTGATATCCATGAAAATGATATCAGGCTCATGCTCCTTAGCCATTTCAATGGCTATTCTGCCATTCGGGGCACCCTCGCCAATAACTGTTAAATCATCTGAAATATTCGCAATGATTTTTGTTAATGCCCTCCGCTCCAGGACTTCATCATCAACAATCAGTATTTTTAACAAGGTCATTTCCCCCTTTATTTACATCTGGAATCTTTAGCCTAAAGTTGGTTCCCTTTCCTAATTCCGTTTCAATTTCCACAATGTCCTGACATTGGTAAAAAAGCTGCAGCCTTCGAATTACATTTTTCACACCTATACCTGTAGAATGACCCCCGGATTTTTCCAGCCTTGCGCCATCATCTGCTTCGTTCCCTTCCCCATATTGAAGCAGTTTTTGCCGTACATCCTCTGTCATCCCCTGGCCGTTATCGATGACCTCCACATAAATCGATTCTTGACAACGATAAATTTGGAGGCGGATTTCAGCATTTTCCTCGTAAGCTTCCACCCCATGAATGAAGGCGTTTTCTACTAGCGGTTGTAAAATTAATCGAGGGACTTCAATGTCCAGGCAATCGTCCTGGATCTCTGTTATAAATTGAATCCGTTCCCCAAATCTTGTTTGTTGAATAAAGAAATACTCTTTGACAATCTTTACTTCATCCCTCAATGTAGATCCTCGATTTAAATCACCTAGATTATACCTGAGGATAGCCGCAACAGCTTCAATCAGTCTTGAGGTTTGTTCCGCTTCTTCCAGGTAGGCCAGTTTTGATACGGTGTTTAATGTATTAAAAAGGAAATGTGGATTAATTTGATGTTGCAGCCTTCTTAGTTCCATTTCCTTCAATAACTTATCCAGCTCTGATTTTTGTTTAATTTCAAGCACCAACTGCCTAAGATTTGCCCGCATTTGATTAAACGTTTCAGTCAGAGGCTTCAATTCGTCTTTTGTGGTAATTTTTATATCTTTACCATCCAGTTTTCCTTTCGAAATCTCTTTTGCAGCTTTCGATAACAGACTAATAGGTCTCGTAATCCCTCCAGAAATCCATAATGCCAACAATGTGCTAAGGAAAAAGGCGGCGGCAAACAGGGACAGCGACATGAGCCTGTAATATCGTCTTTGCTTTTCCATCTCATCATAGAATTTTTGATATTCTGTCAGTTTATTATTTAATATAGCCAGTGTGCTTTCATGAATAAAGGAGGCGGTATTCACGGTATCATTAAAATGGTCAGAATAACCGTTAATATCATTCCGTCGGAAAGCACCAACCGTTGCGTCGCCTTCGTCTAAGAAACTATCAATCATGTTTTTATAATTCATCAAAGTAGCATCATTGGAATTCATTACTTGATAAAGTCTTTTTTGGTCGTCGATCAGCTTTACTTTTTCCTTTCGGTAATCCTCATGGTAGTGCTCTTCTTTTTCAAGAATATATGCATGAAGTTTATCGGTAATTAAATTGGTCCGCTGTGAGATATCATTAAGCAGAAGAAAACTTTGGAAACTGTCATCATACTCACTAAACACACTTTCACTGCTTTTATAAAACAGGAACCCGACGGACGATAGCAGAACGACAAGGACAATAAAATACAGCAGCAGTTTCGATCGGATTCGGAATAACATTACCTGCCCTCCCCTGTTTCTTTTCGGATTTGAGGCAAATCTTTGGCGCGCAATATACTTGTATCCGTGTGAACTACAGAGGGCACTTTCTTTCGATTAATGATATCAATCATAATTTTTACAGCTCCATAACCCATTTGGTAGGGTTCTTGGACAACCGTAGCCTGTATCGTTCCTTTACGAATGTACTCCAGTGTTTCCGGAAGAGTATCAAAGCTGATAATATAGATTTGTCCAGGTTTTTTATATTGCTCCACCACTTGGGCTATGCCAACACCGTCTAATGCGCTCGTCCCGAAGAAGGCGTTTACATTCGGGTGGTTCTGTAATATCTGATAAGTCTTTTCAGCGGCACGAACTCTGCTGATCTCCGACTCTTCTACATCAATGATATGTATTCCTTTTTCAGACTTAACGGCATCTTCAAAGCCCTTCACCCGCTCCTGCTGGTGATTTTTATAAAAACTTCCGGTAATAATCGCGACATTCGCCTTTCCTTTTGTATCTGCAATCATCGCTTTTCCAGCCAAATAGCCTGAATAGTAATTGTCAGTTCCTATGTATGCAAGACGCTTGCTGTTTACTGTGTCTGTATCAACGGTGACTACTGGTATTCCCTGTTCCACAATCCTATTTATTAACGGGGTAAATTGGTCATCCAGCCCTTGGGTCATAATGCCATCAACTTTTGAAGCCGCTGCCATTTCAATCGTTTTTAAGTGAACATCAATATTCGCCTGCTTCGGCCCCACATATTCCAACAGCACCCCATACTTTTTGGCGGCTGCCTGTGCACCTTTTTCTACAAGTCTCCAATACTCGTTATCTAACTCTTCTGGCACAAGTACCAAATGATATTTATACTTTTGCTGCGTCCCTTTCTCCACCGGCTGCTTATGGGACACCACCTTAACCCCATAAAACACCGCAAACGAACAGCTAACAATAAAGCACAAAGCACCTGCAACATACCCCAACCTCGCCAATCTGCCCATACACATCTCCATTCCGCAAGTCTCTAACTAAAATCATTATACGTAACATTCGACCAATCAACAATCACCTTTTCTGTCATTTTAAGTTAACTGTTGATGAGAGGTGGTGTCAGGCACCGTAAAAAGACAAAAGGCTGTTTTGTCCGCCTGAGGTGGACAAATTGCCTTTTGTCTCTTTTGTTTATCTTATTCTTGCATGTTATGTTATTCCACTTTGGTGCCAAAGCTGCTGTCGCGGATGATGAGTTTGGTGGCGATGGTGATTTTTTTAGGCGTTTTTCTTCCTTCTATTCGTTCGAGGAGGGTGTCTACGGCGGTTTCTCCCATTAGTTCTGTGTAAATCTTTACCGTGCTTAATGCCGGAAAGACGTATTTCGCGATACTTACATCGTTCACACCAATGATGTTCACTCGCTCGGGAACAGCAATACCTTCATCTAATAATGCACGCAATGCTCCGACAGCAATTGAATCATTCGCGGCAAAAAAGGCAGTAGGCAGCTCTTGCCCATGTTCGCGGATTGCCTTCTTCATAAGAAGATATCCGTCATCAACAGAGTAGCTGCCGCTGTACATAAAGGCTTCATGAAATAATCCCTTTTCCTTCATTAATCGCTTGAAAGTCCTCTCTCTGGGATCCTCAATCACAGCCGTTTCATCCTTAAACATCTCTTTGCCGCCTATATAGCCGATTTGCTTATGGCCATTCTCCCATAAAAAAGCAAGAACCTTTTCGACCGCCTTCCCAAAGTCCACCACGACTGAATCATAACGCTCTTCATCTGGAGAGTAGTCCACATAAACAATGTTCTCAGTCAGCGCTTCCAGCTCTTTCACTTGTTTTTCGCTAAATTTACCGATCGCAATCAGCCCTTGAATCTCTCCACTCTTCAATTCTTCAAAATGGTCTTGGAAAAACCTTACTACTTGAATACCATGGGACTGACACCGATTCTCCACGCCTAAACGAATCGACATGTAATACAAATCCCCGAGTTCTTCCTTCTCCGTATACCATTGCAAGAGGGCAATCTTGCCTGTTTCCTGTTTCCGTACAGCTTTCTTTTTATAATCAAGTGCCTCTGCGACTTCAAAGATTCTTTTTTTCGTTTCATCACTAACTGAAAGTGTCGCATCATAATTCAATACACGTGATACCGTCGCAATGGACACTCCCGCTTGCTGGGCAATATCCTTTATGGTTGCCATATTAAAAACTCCTTATTATTGTACAAAAAATCGGTACGTCGTTGCGTGGCGGTATAATTCTCCTGGATTCAGAATGACAGAAGGAAACTCAGGATGATGGATCGCATCCGGAAGCCCTTGCGTTTCCAAACAGACACCTAAGTATTTCCTTGCCGGGACACCTGAAATTGAAAATGGCCCTGCCAATTGGTTCCCGGAATAAAGCACCACGCATGGCTGATTTGTTGTCATTTCCAGCACCCGTCCGCTCTCATCATCGCATAACCTAATTTTATTTTCACCCTGTTTTGAAAAAATAAGCGGGTGATCATAACCGTAGCCGACCAGAATATTTTGCGGATCAGATGATTGAATTCCATCACTTAGCTTTCGGCCGCTTCGAAAATCAAATGGAGTGTCAGCAGCCCCAAGTATTTTTCCAGTCGGAATTAAATCTGACGCTAACTCTAAAAAGCCATTGTTATCAAGCTGGAGCTCATGTCCGGAACAATCCCGCTTCAAATTGCCGTTTAAGTTAAAATAAGAGTGATTTGTTAAATTCACCAACGTCTTTTTATCTGTTTCCGCTTCAAACGTAACGATCAGCTCATTTTCATTGGTTAAACGATAGATCACTGTTGTTTCCAAGTTTCCGGGATATCCTTCTTCCCCATCCGAACTGTAATAAAAAAATTTTATACCGACAGACTTTTCATCTTCCAATGGTTCAGCTTGCCACACCACTTTGTCAAAACCTTTTTTTCCTCCGTGAATATGGTTTGCACCTTCGTTGGCATCAAGCACATATTCCTGCCCATCCAGCTCAAACCGTGCACCTTTAATCCTGCCGGCTACACGGCCGACAACTGTTCCAAAGTACGGTGACCATTCTAAATAATCCTCCAACCGCTCAAAGCCCAGTACAACATTTTCCATAGTGCCACTTCGGTCAGGAGCCAGAATTTTTGTGATGACACAGCCGTAATCTAAACAAGAAACCCTCATTCCTAAATCATTCGTTAGCGTATATTCATTCACTGTTCCACCATCAATTTGCCCAAATAATCTCTTTGTAATCTCCATCAACTTCACCCCACTCTTTTCATATAAGTTAAGTTATAATGATTGAATAAAGCGCTTAAACCCAGAGACTCCCTCTTTGTCCCGCTTAAAAACACCGGCATCCACAAGCGCCTGCAAGAATTTCATCCCTGTTTCTTTCCGGACCAGATCTTCCACATTTTCCTGAATCGCAACAGCATGATACCGTTCTTTTAACTGATTCGCCCAGACTGAGTGATAATCAGCAACATCTGCTGGTTGGCCGAGAATAAATTTCTCCACCTCTCTCAGCTCATCTTTTAATCGCGGCGGCAGAACGGCAAGTCCCATTACTTCAATCAAACCGATGTTTTCCTTCTTTATATGGTGCACATCCGCATGCGGGTGGAAAATGCCTAGAGGATGCTCCTCATTCGTGCGGTTATTGCGCAAAACTAAATCCAGCTCAAACATATCCCCTGCTTTACGGGCAATGGGCGTAATCGTATGATGCGGTGTCTCATCGGTCCAAGCCAAAATTCCCAATGAAGCATCGCTATAATTCTTCCATTTTGTTAAAATATGCTCCGCCAATTCCACAAGATGATCGATTTGCTGTGAACGCAGGCGAATAACAGACAACGGCCATTTAACAACCGAGCATTTCACCTTTGGATAATCTGACAAGTCAAATGTCCAGTCATCTTCTGCTTTTGCCATCGCAAATTGATAATTCCCGCCCTGGTAATGATCATGTGATAATATGGAACCACCCACAATCGGAATGTCCGCATTAGAACCAAGGAAATAATGTGGAAATTGTTCAACAAACCCCAGAAGCCGCTGAAAAGTCTTCCTGCTAATTTGCATATCTGTATGCTGCTCCGACAATAATATGCAGTGCTCGTTATAATACACATACGGTGAATACTGCAAATACCACTTCTCACCTGACAAATCCACGCGAATCATGCGGTGATTGGATCGTGCCGGATGGCCGATTCTCCCTGAATAGCCTTCATTCTCAATACAAAGCAGACATTTGGGATAAGCTGTTTTTTGCACTGCCCGTTCCCGTGCAATACTTTTCGGATCCTTTTCTGGCTTTGATAAATTAATCGTTATATCGATGTCCCCAAACTCCGATCCAACCTTATAATCTATATTTTTACGAATCTGCTTCATTTGAATATAGTTACTATTTTTACTTAAATGATAAAAATACTTTGTGGCGGAATCCGGGCTCTGCTGGTATTTTTCATAAAATTGCTGGTTCACTGCTGAAGGTCGGGCAATAAAACAATTCATTACTTTACTGGATAAAATTTCCCTTTCATCAAAAAGATCTTCAATAATTCCTGTTGTGCACGCGTAATCAACGATTTGATCAAGCAGCTCAGGAATGTCAAAAACAGTTTCTTCTGATGGCAGCGATTCCGGAAACTCGGTCAGGTGCAAAAGGATAAGAACTTGATTCCGGGCGTATATTTCATCTTCCTTTTCGATAAGCTGTGCAGCTAAGGCTTGGTTAATTAATTGTTGAACTAACTGCCAAATCATCTTTTTCACCTCTATATTTGATTGCCGTTCTTGGGATGCCTGTGCTGGATTCGCCCCACAGAAATAAATTCAGGCCGGAACTGTTTTTCATTTTACTGACTCCAGCGCAATTTCCTTTGCTCCATCGCCAATGCTAGCTACATAAAAATCGGCAGAATAGCCAATTTTCCCTTGATAGGCAGCCCCCACATTTGTAATAAAATTCTCCACCTCACTATTTTCCACAATGGCAATTGCACAGCCGCCAAAACCTGCACCTGTCATTCTTGCTCCAATCACCCCCGGCTGTTTCCATGCCGCTTCTACTAAACTATCAAGCTCGACTCCCGTTACTTCGTAATCATCTCGTAATGAAATATGAGATTCATTCATAAGTCTGCCAAAGGCCTCCAAGTTCCCACCCTTTAACTCGTTTAGCGCCTTTAAGGTTCTTATATTTTCATAGACAGCATGCTTTGCCCGTCTGCGGATCGTTTCATTGGCAATTAGGTGCTGATTTTCTGTAAACTCTTCTTCTGTCAGCTGGCCTAGTGCATCAATTGAAAGCTTTTGCTGAAGCAGTTCCAATGCTTGGTCACACTCACTTCTACGTTCATTGTATTTCGAATCCGCCAGTTCACGGCGCTTATTTGTATTCATAATTAAAATCTTATAATCATCCAATTGAATCGGAGCATACTCATACCTTAGTGTTTGGCAATCTAGAAGAATACCAGCATCCTTCATTCCCATTCCAACCGCGAATTGGTCCATGATTCCACTGTTGACACCGATAAATTCATTTTCAACACGCTTTCCTATTTTAATTAAATCAAGGCGTGGAATTTCTAAACCATATAGTCCATTAACTAAAACACCCGTTAACAACTCAATCGATGCAGATGAAGATAATCCTGCACCATTGGGAATATCCCCCTCGATCGCACATTCAAATCCTGTTGGTATCTCATAACCCGCCTCCATAATATAGCGGATCATCCCCTTTGGATAGTTGGCCCAATTGTGCTTTTGATCAAAAGTCAACTCGTTTAAGTTAAATTCGATAATTCCTTTGTCAGGGAAGTTCTCTGAGTATAAGCGGACAAGCTGATCCTCCCGCTTTCGAGCAACAGCATAAGTTCCATACGTAATGGCACAAGGAAACACATGGCCGCCGTTATAATCAGTATGTTCTCCAATCAAATTAATCCTTCCAGGAGCAAAAAACGCATGTTTAGGTAAAACGTGAAACACATCAAGAAAAACTTTATTTAGCGTAGTAATGTTCATATTTAGAGTTCCCCCCAAAATTATATAATTGTAATCCCTTTCATTTTACTACCGATAGTAAAATAATAGCAATAATTTTACTAAAATTTTTACTACTTATTTTACCTGCCACATAAAAAAGACAGCCCCTTACCGGAACTGCCCCAACATACACAACCATTTATGAAAAACATGCCCGAAAACAATCCCTTGGAAACCAACTGTCCACTCAGGGTGGACAAAATCACACTTTTGTCCACGAGTGGTGCCTGACACCTCCATTTGCATAGGTAACACCATCTACACCATCTGCATGGGTGACTCGTTCGATCATTTGAATTTCTGCTTCTGATTGCAGCAGGATGGTTGAGCTTCTTGTTCCGTAGTGGGCGCTTTTGATGAATAGCGGTGAGAGCATTCTTTCTAGTTCGATGGAAACTCCGGTGTAGGGAAGCTGGTTGTCGGGTGCGGGGTCGGAGTTTTGCAGCAGGGCTAGGAGCTGGTCGGTTATTTGGCCTTCTGGATTTTCGCTGATGATTTTGGATAGGCCCGCTTTTCCCTTTTGTACTTTTGGCCAGTTTGTATTTAATAGGTGGTTGCTAAGCCCATGTATTCCGGGCTCTATTGTTACAAGTTTCTCCCCAATATTTGAATAATAGTAAAGTGCTTCAATATCTCCTGCCAGCAAATTATAACCAGGATACAGATTCTTACTGTCGGACAGATCTCGCATATAATCTTTTATATTTCCTTTATACTTGAGAGCGTCTGCCACAAGTTCTCCTCGCGAACGTTTTCCAGCCGCTGATTCTTTTGGGTTTCGGTAATTGGTCAACGCTGCAAAGCGACCAGATTTTGTCACACCCATCCAAGTCCCCATTTTCTCTAAATCACGCCCCGCCAGTATGTCCGGATAGTCCTCCCAAAAATGGATAGGCAACGTCGGCCTTTGGTAAGATTCATCCCGATTCGCAGCAACAATGAGCTTATATACAGGATGTACATGGTATGCAAACAAGATTAAACACATGTACCGCCACCACTCCTTTCATTGAAAAATCCCCCTTTATTTCTATTTTAACACCGTTTAAATTTCTTATATAATTCGAACCCCCCACCAAACCACCAATCAAACGTTTGATTAGTTTTGTTCATTAGTATTAATCAAACGTTTAATTAACTTTCGAACAGGCAGGAGTTTCTTCATTTTCATGATCAATAAAACTTACAGATGCCAAAATTAAAAAACTCTTCCACCGCAAAGCAGGAAAGAGTCCATTAAATACCGACACTATTTTGCCAACAACGCAAGAACGGTATCCAAAATAACATTTACCCCTTTTTCACAATCTTCCCAAGTTGTCAGCTCTTCCTCACAATGACTTTTTCCTTTCACACTTGGTACAAACAGCATCGCGGAAGGGACATAGCTGGCAATAAATTGGGCGTCATGTCCGGCGCCACTAACCATGCGTTTTTTGGAATAACCGAGCGACTGGGCCGATTGCTCTAAAAGCTCGCAGATTTCAGGCTCGAACCAAACCGTATCCCGCTCCCATAACTTAGTCGTCTTAATTTCACAACCCTCATTGACACCCAAATTTGGCAGCCCATGGATAATGTCCTTGACCTTGTTCACAATTTCCATATCCTTATGCCGTGCCTCCAGTGTAAATACTACCTTATTGGGAATGACCGTGTGGATGCTGGGATACACATTCACCCTGCCTATAGTGAACACTAATTCTTCATCTAGAGAACCTAAGCGGCTCCGGATTTCATTAATTAAATTATTAGTAGCAAAAAGGGCATCTTTACGCATATTCATTGGCGTAGTGCCAGCATGATCGGACTCGCCTGTTACTTCGATTTCATAGCAAGCCATCCCTACAACACATTCCACAACCCCGATTGTCAGCGCTTCTTTTTCTAGAATTGGCCCTTGTTCAATATGCATTTCTAAATATGCTGATCCTTCTCTTAAGCGATTTTCCTCATCCCCCGCATACCCTATTGCATGTAAAGCCTCTTCAAATGAAATTCCAGCCGCATCTTTCTTTTTTAACATAAGGGACTTATCGAATTTACCTGACAGAACGCCTGATGCCATCATTGAAGGTTCAAACCTTGCCCCTTCTTCATTGGTAAAATTAACGAGCGAAATCGGGATATTCGGCTTAATGTTGTGGTCCACCAACGTTCTCACCACTTCCAGACCAGCCAAAACACCTAAAACCCCATCAAACCTGCCGCCTTTTTTAACTGAATCAAGGTGGGATCCAATCAGGATCGGCGGTTTATTCTCCGTTCCTGAAAGCGTAGCATACATACACCCCATATCATCAACCTTAACCGTCATTCCCAGTTCTTCACAACAGGAACGGAAATAATCTCGCGCTCGACGATCTTCCTCTGATAACGCCAACCTTGTGACCCCATTGTTTTCTGTCCTGCCGAACTTCGCAAACCGTTCCAATTCCTCTTTCAATCTTTCTCCATTAATTAACACTTTTTGTTTTTGCATGTATGCCTACCTCCCTTGATCTATTTTGATATGTTTGATCATCCTATGGAGTTTAAAAAATGCAAAATTATTCAGTTAGTTCCATTATATAACAGCATCAATACCTGTCATTAGACAAAACATAAAATCCTTTCGGCTACTTGTTTTATAGTTTGTAAAAGATCCCATTCTTTGGGCCTTCTAAAAATAAAATAATACACCCCTCATCCCAATGCCGATGAGCCTATTGTGGTTTGCAGCCTATCTTCATCGCACCCACTTTAAATCAGCACTTAATATCAACCTTTTGCACATCAATTCTATTCCCGTTTCTTCTTAAAACTTCTCCTAAAACACTGAAACTATTTTTCCATCTATTTCTGCTGATTTAATATCATATTTGTTTTCCTCCCTTATGTTATTTTTTCTTCAATTAAGTCTGATTTAGATATTTCACATCAGCTAATTTTACAATTATTGTAAACGTTGGATGATATTAATCTTGTTATCTGTTTGTATATACATTAAAATTATATGCATAATTATTCACAAAGGAGTTCATCATGATACCAGCGAAATTAATAGATTCAGAGTTAACAGCTTGGGCAATAGAACAACGCAGGCATTTTCATATGTATCCGGAATTATCGGGGCAGGAATTTGCCACTTCTGCTTATGTGAAGGAAAAATTAACGGAGTTTGGAATTCCGATTGACTCCCGTTATTCAGCTCCAAGCTTGGTGGGATTTTTTAAAGGAACTGAAGGAAAAAAGACGATTGCATTGCGGGCGGATATGGATGCACTCCCACTTCATGAGGAAGGAGACAAGCCCTATCTTTCTACCGTTCCAGGCGTTATGCATGGATGCGGCCATGATGGACATACCGCAGTTTTACTAGCTGTTGCAAAATGGATGAGCCAAAACCCGCACCTGATTAAAAATAATATTGTTCTTATTTTTCAAAGCTCTGAGGAGGCTTCACCAAGCGGGGCGCAAAAGCTGGTGAAAGAAGGGGTATTAGATGAAGTAGATGCTATTTACGGGATCCATTTAATGTCTAACTTGCCGCTTGGAAAAATCGGCTTTGCCACCGGCTATGCCATGGCCTCTTGCAATGATTTTGATATAACCATTTCAGGTAAAGGCGGGCATGGCGGCCAGCCGCACGAAACGGTTGATCCGATTTACATTGCCACTCATCTGATTCAGGCATTCCAATCGGTAGTCAGCCGCAATTTAAATCCCCTCCATGCCGGGGTGATTTCCATTGGCGGGATGCAAGCTGGAAATTCTTACAACGTCATTCCATCGGAAGTGAAAATTAAAGGCACGATTCGCGCCATGACGTATGAAGCAGCTGAGCTTATGCATGAAAAAACAGCACAGCTGACAGAATCCCTCTGTGCAAGTTTCGGAGCAAAGGGCTCCTATCAATTTATTGAAGGAACGCCTCCTGTTTATAATCACCCGGGAGCATGTGAATTTGCTAAAGATTTGATTGAAAAAACCTTCGGCGTCGATGTCTTTGCTGAGGTGGAACCGACAATGGGAGCAGAAGATTTTTCATATTACTTAAAAGAAAAGTTCGGAGCGTTTATTAATGTCGGTATGCAAAGCGAAAAAAGCCAATACCCTCATCATCATCCGAAATTTGATATTGATGAGAGAGCCATTTCAACAGCTATTGAACTGATGATTCAACTTGCATTGAATGCTTAAACTATGATGACGGCACACCTCTTTCACTAAAGGGGTGTGCTTTTTTAGGCTTGACTGTTGATTTCCGCTCCAGAGACAGTCTCCCTTGGCCATTGAACCCAACCTCTCATCCGCCCACGCGCGAAAGAAATACGTGTGCATTTTTGAAGAGTCTCGTGCCTTCCGCCTGAACCAGCAGAGCAGCAAATTTAACACTAGCCTTTAATTGTTTTCTCCAAAAAATAATCCCTTAAAGTAGCCACAAACGTCTTCAAGGCTTTTGTCTGGTATGACGACCTAGTGACAATTGTAAAATTTCGTTTAAACGGAAGCCCCTCCACATTGAGGATCCCAAGGTATCCAGTCATAAGTTCTTTAGCAATTGCCCAGCGCGACAACAAGCTGATCCCCAGACCTGCCTCAACAGATTCTTTAATTACCTGTGTACTTCCGAATTCCATAATTTTTTTGGGAGTGAAGCCATACATTTCAAAAAAGCTCTCTGCTGCCTGCCTTGTACCGGATCCCACTTCCCTAAGAATCCACGTTTCACCCAATAATTCTGAAAGATGATTTTCCCTGCCCTTTTTTAATAAAGGATGATGTGGGGAAGCAACAATAACCATATGATCCTCAGAAACCACTTCTGATTGGATTCGTTCTTCACTAAAAAGTCCCTCGATGATACCGATATCCAATTGATACGTATTCACCAAATCAATAATTTCTTTTGTGTTATGAATAATGATGGATGGACTGATCATCGGAAATTCCTTTTTTAGCCTGGCGATAATGTGCGGCAAAATGTATTCGCCAAATGTGTAGCTGGCACCAATGGCAATTGGACCGTTGGCAATATTAGTTAAATCATCCACTAAAGACTGCATTTTTGTATAGAGTGCCAGTATTTCCTTTGCATGGTGATAAACAATTTCTCCTGCCTTGTTCAAACGGACGTATTTATTGCTCCGCTCCAACAGCCTTGTCCCCACTGTCTGTTCTAAAGTTCTGATATATTGGCTGACGGCTGGCTGCGTCATGTGCAGCTCCTCGGCAGCTTTGGAGAAATTTTCTTTTTCTACAACCTTTACGAACACCTCTAAATATTGATCCAATGTGTACACCTTCATCCATTTTTCAAATTCCAATCTGGCTGCATCCCTTGGTACGATTGATTTATATTGATTTACTTATCATTCTTATTATATATCATTATTTTCCTTATTCATAAAACCGGAGTACGCTGATATTGTGAAAAATCATTCGAGGTGATGAAATGGGAAGCCCAGGTGCAAAAACGTTGACTGTAATTGCAAAAGCTCTTAAACAGCAAAAAAAGTTAACTCCTGTGGGATTATGGCTTGGGGGAGTCATGTTTACCGTTGCTGTTGCCGCCATTGGTTTTGCCTTATCAAAAGTTCCGGGATTTGACCGTATTGGACCGCTTGCCTGCGCCATTATGGCCGCGACAGCTTACCGCCAATTATTCGGATACCCTGAGGCATTAAGATCAGGAATTCAATTTTCAGCCAAACGCTTTTTACGTTTTGCCATTATGTTATATGGCTTGAAATTAAACATAGATGTTGTACTTCATCATGGGCTTGGCTTGCTTTTCCGTGATATTGGAGTCATTAGTTTTGGCATTTTAGTGACCATATGGCTGGGGAAAGTTTTGAAAGCAGAAGCATCATTAACAATGCTCCTTGGTGTAGGAACTGGAGTATGCGGTGCAGCCGCCATTGCTGCCGTTTCACCAATTTTGAAGGCAAATGATGAAGATACAGCCATTGGAGTTGGCATCATAGCCTTAGTAGGAACTATTTTTTCCATTATCTATACTATTCTTCGGCCGTTTTTGCCGATTTCAGCAATACATTATGGGATATGGAGTGGGATCAGCCTCCACGAAATTGCACATGTTGCATTGGCAGGTGCCCCGGCAGGTCAAGATGCATTGGCAATTGCCCTGTTGGCCAAATTGGGACGTGTTCTGCTGCTGGTTCCCTTATGCTTTATTTTGATGGTTTGGGTGAAAAGGAAAAATACCGCAAACACTAGCTGCACTAGGATCGAATTTCCATGGTTCCTCATCGGCTTCATTCTAATGAGCTTATTTGGCAGCTATTGTTTAGGAAGGTCCCTTCCTGCGCCGCAATGGTTAATGAACGGAATCCCCAATCTGACAACCTTTATTCTCACATCGGCAATGGTCGGGCTTGGATTAAATGTAAGTCTAAACGACCTCCGAACAAAAGCATTACGCCCGCTGATTGCAATGCTGATCACATCTTGTGTTCTATCAATTATTTCATTTTATATTGCATAAAATCTAATATTCAAAATCCATTAGTCAGCTGGGGGAAAGAAATGGTCCCCCAGTCATTTAATAAAAAAAGCCAAATAAAAACCCCAGTTAAAACCCTCCCAAACACAATGCACTAATCATTTCCTTCTTTGGCAAATTGCTTTCTAGGAGTCTACTTCATATGGACAATTGTCCACGTGTGGTGCCTGACACCAATTAATATCCCTGTTTATTAGGCTGATGTATCCAAGCATTGAAAGGTGCATACGTATTGTCTGGAATAATCCGAACCATAGGAATGCTGCGTTGTTCTACTGGCAGAGTATATTGTTTAAAGATGTAATCGTCTTGAAATCCTATTTGTGCAGCATCTTTACTTGTACTGGCATAGTAAATAGCTTTCAGCCTTGCCCAATAGATGGCTCCTAAGCACATGGGGCAAGGCTCACCGCTCGTGTAAATCTCGCAGTCTTCAAGTTGAAAAGTGTTCAAATATTTGCATGCGGCACGTATCGCTTCTATTTCAGCATGAGCAGTTGGGTCATTCCTTACTGTTACTTGATTTCGGCCAATACTTATGAGATGCCCGTTACGTACAATAACCGCACCAAACGGTCCCCCTCTGTTCGTCAGCACATTTTCAAGAGCAATATCGACTGCCATCCTCATATACATTTCGTTTCTCATACCATCCCCCAAATTCGTAAGACATCCCCCCTTAATTTAAATTATTATTTCCTAAGACAAAAAAGAATTAATCCACATGTGCACACGACTCAAATTCCCTCATTATTTTTCCAAAAACACGTTTAATCAAACATTATAAACATACTGATTACGATAATGGACAAGGTCCAGTGTCAGGCATCAAATCACAACAAACCCCATTTGTCCTCTACAGGAGGACAAATGTCCACGCGAGGTACCTGACACCATAAAAGGCTGCCTCAAAAGGAGATTGTTATTTTCCTTTTGAGACAGCCTTTGTTTTTAGGATGCCCGTTTTAAATTTTTGAATTGCCCTTTTGATAGGACTGTTTTTTCCAATCTGTTCGCCAATATCGCGGCTAGTATTGAGAGAATGATATCTTTTGGCAGTGGCGGAACCATCCATAACCATGCCATTTTATAGGTGAATCCTGCCGGTGCAGCGGCCCAAAACTTAAAGGCAAAGTACATCCAGTTTGTACCGAATAGGTAGTTGACAGCCATACCAACTAAGGCGGCAACAATGTAAATAGCCAAGCCTGGTTTTTTGTCCACCATTTTTCCAATGATAAACGCGGTTAAAATGTAAGATACAATGAAACCAAATGTTGGTTTCAAAATAACCCCAAGTCCTCCGCTAAAGTCAGCAAACACTGGGACTCCCACAAGACCTACTAACATGTAAACGATCATCGCAATCGAACCAATTCGGCTGCCTAAAATTAATCCAGCCAAAACAGCAAAAAAAGTTTGCAGTGTAATCGGTACACCACCCACGTGCAAAAATGGCGCGATTGAGGTAATATTTGCACCAATTGCCATAAGTGCCACAAACATCCCGACAAGTGTAATATCAATCGCTCTTAATTTCTTCATAGTAATAATCCCCCACCCCAATAATAAAAATTATTGCTAAATTTAGCATAATGGGTAGGATGATTATTTGTCAACCGGAATTGACTTACGGTTTACATTTAATCGTGCGAAAAGTTAAAAATGTAATGCTCTGTTGGAAATGGAATAGTGTCCATGTGGGGTGGACAAAATTCCTATTTTGTCCACGAGCAGTGCCTGACACCATTAACGCTACTTACGTATTATTATTTATTATTTATGGCGGCAGTTTTTGCAGACTTTGATGGTCTGGTTTGTTTCTGTTTTGATTGAGTATAGTAGTTTGATACCGGTTTTGTTGCAAAGCGGGCATGTTCCGCGTGGGCTGGAGGAAAGGTAGTTGAGGGTTTTTCCTCGGTTTCTTTTTGCCATTGTCATCATCCCATTCTTTATTATTCCGTTTCTTTATTTAATGACGGACTTGTCTAAAGATTGTTAGGCTTTTAAGGATTTTTTTCGAAAAATTGAGAGCAGGGGAATTACTTTTTCCAATATCCCTTGAAATAAAATAAAAAAATTAGACTATCCATCAAAGGGATTAGTCTAATTTCGCAGAATTATTATCAATTGCCTAATCATTTCTATGAATCTAATCATTTGTTCACTTCAGAATTTTATGGTTATTGCACGCAGGCTTTCACCAGCATTACTTAAGTGATTTCATGGCCACTGCAAGTTTTGCCCCTAATACAGCATTATTTTTCACAAGGGCAATATTGGATTCCAAGCTTTTTCCACCAGTTAACTCCTTAACTTTTGCTAACAAGAAGGGGGTTACCTCTTTACCAGAAATGTGCTGCTCATTTGCTTCCTTCAATGCTGATTCAATTACAGCTGTAATTATATTATCATCCATGGCATATTCTTCTGGAATTGGATTGGCGATGACTGCCCCGCCTTTTAAGTTTAAATCCCATTTTGTTTTTAGTGTTGCGGCAATGCTCTCAACATCTTCAACACGGAAGTTAACGGAAAAATCACTTGAGCGGGTATAAAAGGCTGGCAGGACATCGGTTTGATATCCTATTACTGGCACTCCCTTAGTTTCAAGGTACTCCAGTGTCAGACCCAAGTCTAAAATGGATTTCGCTCCGGCACAAATGACCGCTACATTGGTTTGTGCTAATTCTTCCAAGTCAGCGGAAATATCCATCGTCGTTTCAGCACCTCGGTGTACGCCGCCAATTCCTCCGGTTACAAAGATATGAATCCCTGCTAACTCTGCACAAATCATTGTTGCAGCAACTGTTGTTGCACCTTTTTTCTTCGTTTCCAGCAAGAAGGCCAAGTCACGGCGGGATGCTTTGGCCACATCTGAGCTTTTGCCAAACATTTCAAGTTCATCATCCGATAACCCGATTTTTATTTGTCCATCCAAGATAGCGATCGTTGCAGGAACAGCACCATGCTCGCGAATAATTTGTTCCACCTCACGGGCCGTTTTAACGTTTTGCGGATACGGCATTCCGTGTGAAATAATGGTTGATTCTAAAGCTACAATTGGTTTTCCTTGTTCTTGTGCGGAACGTACTTCTTCTGATAATGAAATATATTGTTTCATTTTAATTCCTCCAAGTCATTTTGTAATTGTGCTGCTGATAGATCTTGTCTGACTGTACTGGATGATTGTAATGTTTTAGAAGCATTCACTGCACCTGCCTTGGCAATCTCTTGTAGAGACCCACCTTCCAGCCAAGAATAAATCACCGCTGCTGAAAATGCATCTCCCGCACCAGTAACATCAACGATTTCTTTTGTCTCAATTGAAGGGACATGAAAAATCCCCTCTTCCTTATTTCCTATCATCACCCCATTTTTGCCATTTGTGATGACGACATTCGAAATGCCGAGAGAGAGCCATTTCTCCAGTGCGTGACTCCATTCTGATTGGTTGGTTATTTTACAGTGAAAATAACTTTCTGACTCGTCCCGATTCGAAATCAGCCATGTGATTCCACTCAGGTCATCTGGAAGTCGTTTCATTTTAGGAGCTGAAACTGGAATTAACACAAGAGGTCTATCGTGTTTCTTAGCAAAATCACATAAATATTGCAATGTTTCTTTCGGACAGTTTAAATCTGCAGCAATGCACTTTGCACGGCTTAACAAAATCTCCTGTTTTTGCAGCATTTCAGGTGTTAGCATTTCATATACTTCCATGTCGGCAAGAGCTATGACTAATTCGCCCTCAGGATCGAGTACGGCAGTATAAGAACCTGTAGTCATCCCAGGTATTTTCATAGCCTTTTCCAGGTTCATATATAGTGAAGAAGATTCTTCAATAAATGCCCAGTCGCTATCCGCACCGCATGTGGTGATTAACGATACCTCCATACCCAGGCGCCCTAAATTTTCGGCGATATTTCGTGCAACTCCCCCGATCGTTCTGATGGAGCTTGTTGGATTGGAAGTACCCATCAGTACCTGCTCTTTCAACTGGAACTTCCTGTCCATGTTAGCTCCGCCGATACAGACGATTTCCTTTGACTCATTGACAATATAGGCCCTTCCTACAATATGACCCTTTTTAGTTAAACCAGATATAATATTTGCCACTGATGGCCGCGATAATCCTACTGCTTCAGCAAGCTCTTGCTGTGAAATATATGGGTTTTTTCGAATTAAATTAAAAATCTGGTTCTCCTTCTCCGTCAATTCACCGGCCACAAGCTCTCCTCCTTTTTAAACTTTTGTTTATATTTCAAACATCTGTTTAAAATTTTAACGTAAACGCTTTCAAAAATAAATTTCCTTTCTTTTATTTACCAAAGATCCTCCGCTAATTTTACAAATTTAATATCTTAATATTTTGAGCTGATCTTTCCATTTATGGTGCCTGACACCCTAAAAGGAATATTTCACTTTGGCGTGAATATAAACAGTAGAGGGCTATAGCAAAATTTATTAAGTAAAGATAAAAGGAAGGAGAGATATTTTGGATCAAATAGAGATTTCATATGTGGATTTGGCCGAGACACGAGGACAGCTTTTAAATGAAGTTAGAACACTTAGCTTTGAGGAATTAAACAGAAAACCAGATCTTAATCAGTGGAGTGCAGCTGAAGTTTGTCATCACTTATATTTGACAGAAAAATCATTTACAAAAGGAATTATTTATGGACTCAAGAAGGCAAATACTGAAAAAGCGGCTCCTAAACCAATTCAACTTCTAAAGGATCGATCCAAGAAAATAGACGCTCCTGACTTAGTCAAACCTAGTCAGGAACCGCTGGACTTTCAGCAAATTGTAAACTTACTTAACGAATCGCGAACTAGCCTGCTTGACGTCCTGAAAGCAATCGAAGACAGAACAGCATTAAAAACCAAATCAGCCAAACACCTCCTTTTCGGCGACCTTCCACTCTACCAATGGATCGAAATCGTTTACCTGCACGAACAACGCCATATAGAACAAATCAAACAAATAAAAGCACAAATCCTATGAAAAATGGTGTCAGATACCCATAACCTGTCCATCCACAGTGGACAAATTTCGCATTTTGTCCACGAGCGGTGCCTGACACTTTCATGATAAAAACTTTTCCAAATTATAGTATAAGAGTCACGACTATTCGTCCCTTCCATAAAATAGGAATAAGAAGAAAGAGGAGTTTTATATGAAGGGAAAGATGTGGTGCTATAATATGATGAAAAATTGGACTAATCCTCCTTTATTTCAGAATCTTCAAGAGACTGGGATGACGTTTGAGCAAGTCTTTGAACGGATTGTCAAGTTTATGAATTGCAGCCCTAATGGAAATTATCGTTTAATGGTTGGTACTGATTCCCAAGTTCACAAATCACATACTACATTTATAACAGGGATTGTAATACGAAATGAAGGAAATGGTGTGTGGGCCTGTATTAGAAAAATAATTGTGCCAAGAAAAATGACTCAGTTGCACGAGCGTATTTCTCTTGAACTATCATTAACCGAAGAAATTGTCAGTATGTTCACTGAGGAAAGAAAAAGCGACTTAATCAATATTGTACTTCCCTATCTTTATCATGGAGCATCATTCACAATGGAAGGCCATATCGATATTGGGGCTGGCAAACGAAATAAGACTAGTGAATTTGTAAAAGAAATGGTAACCAGAATGGAGTCCATGGGGGTGGCACCTAAAATAAAACCTGATGCCTTCGTCGCCTCATCCTATGCCAACCGCTACACAAAATAAGGTGCAGGCACCAACAGCAATATCAGTGCCTTGACAACTACTGTCCACCCACAGTGGACAAAATCTCCATTTTGTCCACGAGCGGTGCCTGACACCTTAAAAGTGACACCTACAATGCCCCCGCCATCATTCCTATAAACATTCCAATTCAACTTTTACTGTTGTGCCTTTTCCGCTTTGGCTTTCGATTTTCATGGTGCCTTTGTGTTCTTGGATGATTTTATTGCTGACTGTCAGGCCAAGGCCGATTCCTTTGTCTTTGGTGGTGTAGAATGGAGTTCCTAATAGGCATAGACGTTCGTTGTCAATTCCAAGACCTTCGTCAGCAATATTAATTTGAACCCGTTTATTTGAGATTTTTTGAGCATCAATTGTAACAGTACCGCCATTAGGCATTGCCTCAATGGCATTTTTAATGAAGTTCACAAATACTTGCTTCAGTTGATGCGGGCTGCATAGCAAATGAATGTGATCCGATTGATAGTGGTTTACAACTTGCACATTATGCAGCAGTGCTTGTGGATGAAGGATATTAATGGTGCTCTCTAAAATGGAATACAAACTCTCCTGTTCAAACTGGATTGCCTGAGGTTTAGCGAGCGACATAAATTCATTGACAATCATATCAATTCGATCCAACTCATTCATGATGATCGACAAATATTTATCTTGCTTCTCCAAATCAGACGTGCTTTTAAGCAATTTTGAAAAACCTTTTAACGAAGTTAGCGGATTCCGTATTTCGTGTGCAACACCTGCTGCCAACTGCCCAATGATGGAAAGACGATCTAAATTTCGGATGGCCTCATCATTTTTAAGCCTATCTGAAATATTCCGTCCTACAGAAACGAATGAGTCAATCTCATTTTTTTCGTTGTAAATAGGCGAAATATTAAATTCCGCAATTACATCCCCACCATCTTTCGTTTTAACTTTATGTTGAATTAGCTGAGGCTCCCCATTTTCTAAAATCTTTTGAAAAAATCGATGCATAGTATTTACATCTACTTCATTACTAAATTCAAGAACACTCCTCCCCACCATCTCCTCAGGAGGAAACCCTAACACTTTTTCATATGAGGGGGAAGCATAAACAATTTCATATTCTTTTGTAAAAACTTTAATCAAATCCGTAGTATTCTCAGTAATTAATTTATATAACTTACGTGTTTTTTTTAATTCTCGTTCAATCGTAACACGGTCAGTGATATTGCGATAAACCGCGACAGTCGCAATAATTTCTCCTGTAGTATTACGAAAAGGCGAATAAGAAACAGCAATATCTAGCTTATTTCCATTTTTATGTCTGCGACGATTGACAATATTATGGAATGTTTTCCCTTGTTTAGCTGCTTCCAGCACCTCATTTTCTATGTCTGGAGCAGAGAACTTATCGAATCGTTCTCCGAGAACATCCGTCTCTGTAAAACCAAATATCTTTGTATACATCTGATTAATGCGAATAAAGCGATTTTCCATATCAAAAATACAAACTCCATCAGCTGTATTATCAAGAATTAGATCAATTAACTCCTCGGGATTATAAATAACAGATTCATTCTCCTGCCACAGTATTGGGAACCTCTTTGACATCGTCATCTCTCCAAACACTTCAATATCCTCATATCATCCATTTTACAGCACGGTACAACAAAGGAAAGAGCAATATTTTATTATTTTCTGTCAATTAAACCTTTAAATAAAAATAGTTTTTTACCTCCTAAACGGAGGTAGTTCTAAATACGTGATGCTACGCCAAATCCATTCCAGCGGACCAAAACGGAAAAACCGCAGCCAAGCCACACTTAAAATGAGCTGCATGGCACATATTCCTAAACAAACGAAAAACGATTGAAAGTAGGTTATTTTTCCAAACAAGTGCCAGACATGCCCTGCCGTTAATATGAAGATAGTTTGTGAAACATAGTTTGTTAACGCCATTCGCCCATAGCTTTTTAACGGAGAAAGCAGTCTTTGGAAAAATGAAACTTGTAAAAGGAGCATAAACATTCCAATATAGAATGCCGAAACAATGGGACCTATGGCAATTCCAATACGCATGAAAGTTTGGTCAGCCACCATTCCCTTTCCAAGAGTGAAAAAATGAAACTGACATATTAGAGCTATTGCAGCTGCTATAAACATAGTAACCGTTAAAATGATAAGGCCTCTACGCTTGTTTGATATTCCTTCATACAACCGGTATTGGCCGGCAGCGATTCCTAATAGCATAAGAGGAACGGTCATCAAAACTTTTATAGAAAACATACTTAGCACGATTAAAATTGCTGCACCAAAAACTAGATTGACTACTTTATTTGCTTTATAAAAAGGCAATATAATCAAGCCGCAAATGGCATAAATGGTTAAGGCCTCTCCTCTTTGAAACTGAACATGGATGAGACCCAAAACGAATAATGCCAGCATTCGCCGCAGGAAAAAAGCCGTCCCATTCTTTCCCTTCTGATTCGCCCTTGTGAGAAAAATATAAAACCCGATCCCGAACAAAAAAGTAAAAATCGTATAGAACCTGCCCTCGACAAATCCATATAAAAATCCCCCATAGGCTGCATCCAAAGTATGTGCAGCAGGCGGACTTAAAGAAAGCATATGGACAATGTTGACAAGGATAATCCCCAATAAAGCAAATCCCCGCAAATAATCAAGCACATCAATCCGTTCGTATACCTCAACAGAACTCATCGCAAACTCCCTAAATACAACATTCCCCCTAAACAATTCGCTGCCCTAAAACAAATCCCCTTCATTTTCTTCATAAAAAATCCCCTGCCCTATAGAATTAATTGTCCGCCCCAGGTGGACAAAATCACCACTTTGTCCACGAGCGGTGCCTGACACCGGGTTATAAGCGATAGATAAGAAATCGTTCATTCGGGTTATTAGGATATTGGTGCTGGAGTGTGATTTCCTGCAAAAGTTCAAAAGGAGTATCATTTTCTAAATAAAAAATATAATCTTCTGATGGATAGTAGAGAACTAATTCGATTTCCCGCTTGATCATTTCCACTGATAGAAGGATATGATTGACGATTGTTCGAAAAACTTGGATGGAGAATGGATTGAAGAAGTAAAAACGATTATCTCCCGGGTCAATCTCGTAATCTTCTGCCAAACAATAGTGAAATCGAATTCGATCTGGACGATTTTTTGTTTTCCTAATATAACTATTTAAATTACTTTCAGCCGATTTGTAAAGGCTCTCATCCATCTCTATTCCCGTAACGGATGCATGATAGAAATAGTGAATATAAAAATTAAGCCGCCCTTTCCCACACCCGAAATCAACCACCTGATCACTGCTTTTCACTTCATATTTTTCAAATAACTGCTCCAATGCACTATATGGCGTCGGCTCATAACGGTGGTAGTGCAAAGACTTATGAAAGCCTTGCTGATCGCCTCGCGTTTTAATATGGAGCAACTTATCATAGTAATGTTCTTTCATCGAGGACTCCTAAAATTTGATTTCAACACTAGTATATTTTTAAAACAAACAACTTGCAAAACTAGAAGCTTTTCCTTACTATTTCTAGAATATTAGAGGGATGCGGCAGGAAAAATAAATCAAACACCGAATTTCTTTTATAGTATAATATTTATTGAAAATGAACTCTGTTGCCCAGGGAAATCAGGAGATGTTTCCATTTGAGAATTAAAAAAATCCTTAATAACAATGCTGTTGTGGTAATCGACAATAATGTAGAAAAGATTGCCATTGGGGCAGGAATTGCATTTCAAAAAAAGAAAAATGATATTGTCAATCCAGATAAAATTGAAAAGCTATTTGTTGCCAACGAAAATGAACGATTCCAACAGCTCCTTCTCCAAATCCCTGAAGAACACTTTACCCTCTCAGAGGAGATTATCACCTACGCTGAAGAGTCCCTTCATTGTAAATTAAACGATCATATCCATATCGCTTTGACTGATCACTTATCCTTCGCCATTGAAAGAGTACGAGACGGAATTATTATTAAAAATAAATTGCTGCATGAGATCAAGATTTTATATAAAAAAGAATTTGATATAGGGATTTGGGCTATAAAACATATTGAAAAAAATTTAAACATCAATATGCCAGTGGACGAAGCCGCTTTTATTGCCCTGCATCTACATACTGCGAAGCTTCACGGCGGGGATATGAAGCAGACATTGAGGCAAACAGTGATTATTGGGGATATGGTCGAGACGATCAAAAATAACCTTGGAATTGAGCTTGAAGAAGACGATCTGTCTTATCAGCGCCTCATTACCCATTTGCGCTTTGCTATCTTCAGAGTCAGCAGCAGTGCACCGAGTACAATGGATGAGGAAATGCTGAAAATCTTGAAAAACAAATTCCCTGTCTCCTATAATTGCGCTAAAAAAGTGGCCGCAACCCTTTCTCAAAACTATAATATTCAGCTGCCCGAGCACGAACTGGGGTACATTTCACTTCATATTGAAAGATTAAGAAAACGTTAATTTTAGAAAAATCACCAACTTACTGGACCAAAGATGCTACTTTTCCTATCCTCCAGCAAAAAACCGCTTGGACCTTCAGTGTCCAAGCGGTTCTTTTATAAAATTATTTCTTGCGGATTTTCGCAATCTCATCAGCGACGAATTGTACGTTGGTACCCACAATAACTTGAATGCTTTGCTTTCCAACGATATTAATGCCTGGTACTCCAGTCGCTTTAATTTTCTTTTGGTCTACAGCATTCATGTCCTTTACTTCTAAACGAAGACGAGTAACACAATTGTCAACAGAAACAACGTTTTCATCTCCGCCTAAACCTTCATAAATTTGAGCTGCCATTGCAGAAAATTTACTTTCACCTGCTGCTACAAATCCTTCGGAAGATTCATCATCTTCTTCACGGCCAGGCGTCATTAAATTGAACTTCGTAATTAAGAAGCGGAAGACAAAATAATAAATAACAGCAAATACTAAACCTTGCACAAGTAACATATATGGCTGATGTGCCATTGGAAGTCTTGAGCTTAAGATAAAGTCAACAAGGCCGGCACTGAAACCAAAACCAGCAGTCCAGTGAAATGCTGCAGCAATGGCTAATGAAACACCAGTTAAAACAGCATGTACGAGGTAAAGCATTGGCGCAACAAACATGAACGCGAATTCAATTGGTTCTGTAACACCAGTAAAGAAGGAAGCGAAGCCTGCTGCTAACATTAAAGAAGCCACTTGCTTTTTCTTTCCTGGTTTTGCTGTGTGGTACATCGCAAGACAGGCAGCTGGAAGACCAAACATCATAACAGGGAAGAAACCTGCCTGGTATCTTCCAGTAACGCCCACGACCCCTTTTCCAGACCAGAAATTACCGATATCGTTAATACCTGCAACATTAAACCAAAATACAGCGTTTAACGCATGGTGCAAACCAGTTGGAATTAATAAACGGTTGAAGAAACCGTATAATCCAGCACCAATAGCACCTAATTTAGCAATTGTTTCACCAAAAGTAACCAATCCTGTAAAGATTACAGGCCAGATAAAGAATAATACGCCAGATACGACCAACATCGAAACCGCTGTCATAATTGGCACTAACCGTTTGCCGCTGAAGAAAGCCAATGCATCTGGCAATTTCACATGACTAAAGCGATTGTACATAACAGAAGCTACGATACCAGAAAGAATTCCAATAAAGGCATTTTCAATTTTACCAAAAGCTGGATCGACTTTAGCTACATCAATATGCTGAAGCATCGCTACAGAATCTGGTGATAGCAAAGTCTTTACAACTAGATAGGCAACCAAACCGCTCAATGCTGCAGAGCCATCCTTATCCTTTGCCATCCCTAATGCTACGCCTAATGCAAATAACATCGGGATGTTTCCAATGATGGCATTTCCCGCTTTAATTAAAAACGCTGCTACAGGGCTTCCTGCACCCCATCCTGTTGGGTCAATCCAGTAACCAATCCCCATTAAAATGGCGGCCGCTGGCAATACCGCAACAGGTAACATCAATGAACGGCCAATTCTTTGTAAATATTTCTTCATTTTATTACCCCCCATAAAAATAAAATAAATAATTTCTATAAAAAATCAGTGAAAATGTCGGTTGAGCGGTTTGAAAGAAATCACCTCCTTAAAGCTTTGGTTTGATTATTGAACTGTAATCATAACCGTCTTGCCGGCAATACCGTTTTGATCTGTTGCAAAGCTGTATTTTTTACCGCTGTCTTGGCTGTTTGTAATAACAATTGGAGTAATAATGCTTGGGACATGCTCTTTGAGAAAATCCCAATTAACTTTTAAAAGTGTCTGTCCGACTGCAACCTTATCGCCTTCTTTGACAGCTGTTTGAAATCCCTCACCATTCAGGGCAACAGTATCTAACCCTACATGAATCAGAATCTCCGTTCCATCCTCAGCCAGGATCCCTACCGCATGTTTTGTAGGTGCTACTTGGATAATGGTTCCGTCCACTGGTGCCACAATGTCTCCATGATCTGGAACAACTGCCGCGCCGACACCCATCATTTTTTGATTAAAAACAGGATCGGGAACTTCTTCAATTGGGATGATTTCCCCATTAACTGGTACAAATATATGAAGGTCTTTTGTCTTTTTGAAAAAATTAAATTTCATTGCCTTATACTCCTTTGATATTTATAAATGACAGGGAATGAATAATTATTATTATTAGGCTTTCCCTTGCTTCGACATTTCCATATCGGGAAAGAAAAACAAAAAAGGCATGGGGGTACAAACAAAAGGGTTAAAATAACACCTTCCATTTTTACCACCATGCCTGATCGTATCAGTAACATGTGATCCATATTCAACTGATACTAATGTACCATATAAAAATTTTTTTGTAAACGGTCACATTTCGAGGATTTTACCCGATTGATTTCTACTCGAATCCAAAATGAGCAGTGCATTTACCTAGTTCACAATCAAATCGTTAACGATTTCCCGCCCATCTTAACCCTTTGGGATAATGATTTTTCAACACGTTGTCGGATAGTTTCCCCCAGCCAAGCGAATAACTATCCACTTCCACCAAATACCAGCCTTTTGTCCCTTCTGCCTCCAAGGATTCCCCTTTTAAATAGGAGATAATTTCCCTCGAATCTTTCCCTATGTTCCATTTATTCTTTACTTGGCTCCCATGCAATGATAAAGCCAAGGCATGAGAAGGTTCGAAACGATTCTTTTTAATCGTGCCTAAGTGCCAGCCAGGGCGTAGCACTTTCAAATGATCCAAGGTGAGTATGTCCTTGGGCATCAGGTATAATTGCTCGCCAAATAACAAAAAGTCACCTTTGGGCGGATCAATTAACGTTTCCTCTGCAAACTGAAAATAACTTTTGAGCAGTTTTTGGTCTGTTAATGGTTTGGCATATTTTCGCTTTCCAGGCTCTTCACCAGAAGTTTTGCGTAAAACTGCGATATAATGGCCTTCCCCCTGAATGTGATGAGGCCAAATTCGCACCGTTTTTTCAATACTGGCAACCGCCTCTGGAATCCAGTCTGCCCTTCCCGTGTCAAAGCCTTCATAGACATGAGCGGCTTCCACTTCAAAGTTTGGATGCTCCTGTAAAAAACGGCTGATCGTCCCTTCGTTTTCCTCCGGAGAAAAGGTACAGGTGGAATAAACCAGCCTTCCTCCCGGACGCAGCATCCCCCCGGCATACTCTAAAATATCAAGCTGGCGCGCTGCACAGATGGCGACATTCTCCAGACTCCATTCCTGACATGCTTCAGGATCCTTGCGAAACATCCCTTCACCGGAACATGGTGCGTCTACCATAATCCGGTCAAAATAACCCGGAAACCTTTCAGCCAATCGGGCCGGCGTTTCATTGGTGACAACCGCATTCCGTACCCCCATACGCTCGATATTCTGCGAAAGAATCTTGGCTCGGGCCGGATGGATCTCATTCGTCAAAAGTAATCCTTGCTGGTTCATTCTTGCCGCAATATGTGTTGTTTTTCCGCCAGGGGCCGCACATAAATCCAGCACTTTCTCTCCTGGCTGCGGATCCAGCAGTTCTCCGGCTGCCATGGCACTTGGCTCTTGGATATAATACAAGCCGGCTTCATGGTATGGATGCTTTCCCGGCCGCTCCTCCGCCCCATAGTAAAACCCTTCTTTTACCCATGGAATCTTCTTTAAGGTAAATGGGCTTATTTTTAAAAACTCATCGAGGGAAACCTTAAGAGTATTCGCCCTTAGTCCCTGTGCTTTATGTTCTTCATAGCTTTGAATAAAAGCTTCATATTCATCTTGTAAAAGCTCACGCATTTTGACAAGAAAGTCCAGTGGCAGTTCCATTCCAACACCCCAAATTCTGCAATTCCTGTATGTATTTTATCGTCAAAACATGGCATTAACTGTGGTTCCCTTTTTAAGGTCAGTGAATTTGACCAGTGACTTGTCAGATGCAGTTACACTAAAAGGGATGCTAAAAACTTAGCAGCTGTCGCCCCCTGCCCTACAGATGCGGCAATGCTGGAAAGAGGAGAATCTGTGCATACATCGCCGACGGCAAAAATGGAGCTGTTGCTAGTTTTTCCGGTTTGATCTGTAACAATAAGTCCTTGTGGGTCTATGGCCACTTTCCCCTCTACCAATTCATAATTCCGCTTAATTCCAATCCGAACAAACACTGCATCCACCATTAAACAACTTGATTCACCGTCATCTTTCACTAAAGTAATGGAAGTGACACGGTGATCTCCGTTGATGGCAGTAACCTTTGTATCTGTAAGAATCTTTATGTTGCTTTTCTGATTGGCAAGTGTAATAAATTCCGATCTTGCTTTGAATGATTGAGTTCGATGTATTAAAAATACATTTACCCCTGCATCCGCCAATAAAATAGCCCCTTCAAAGGCACGGTCTCCACCTCCGACAACGGCAGCGGTTTTATTTTTAAAAAGCTGACCATCCGTTGTCGCAGAATAATCCTCGCCTCTTTGGAGCATTTCCCTTTCACCTGGCACTTCCAAGCGTCTTTGACCGGCTCCTGAGGCCAATACCAAATATCGGAAATGGATGACTTCCAATTTCCCATCTTGTTCAAATGTTACAGTCTTTTGCGCCTCATCTATCTTTAACACAGTTGCATTTAATTTGCAGTTGCAGTTCAATTTGGCTGCATGCTTTGTTAATACCATTTGCATCGCTTGCCCATTTTCTGCATAAAGCCCCGGATAATCGATAATTTCATTTTGAATTTTTGCCAACTGACCGCCCAATTCGTTTTTTTTCTCAAGGAGGAGATGATCGATCCCAAGACGTTTACACCATATAGCCGCAGAAATTCCTGCCGGCCCTCCGCCAACAATCATGACATCTACATACTGCATGGAATCTATTCCCCTTCCCGCTCAAAATGATTAATGAATGCCTCAAACTCGAGCCAATTCTTCACTCTCGGGACATCTACATCCCGATTATAAGGATAATCCATGGCGATTGCTGTCCGTCCTGTTGCGGCAAAGCCTAGTAAATTGTGGGGGGCGTCATCAAATAATAAATCCCCGACAATCATGTTTTTCCGATGAGCAAATATTAAATTATTTCGATCCAGAAACGGGAGATTCTGTCCTACCCAACGTTCCTTCTCCTCATATGCACTGGAAACACTGCTTGTAACTATTAAAATATCAAATCTTTTGTTTAGCCTTTCCAATACTTCAATTGCATTTGGCAACGGTTTTAACCCTAAGAACAATCCAGGTTCCATTAAATAGTCATAAATCTTCTTCCCGCACTCCGGCTTCACATACTTCTCGGAATCCCAGCATAATAGCCGTACTACCGACAAATTATCATTATAATCTCGATTATAGCGTCTGTGCCACTCTGACATCAAATCACAAATAACCGAATCCATATCAATAAGTAACGTCTTCATACTTTCCCTTTAACCTCTTGTAACATCTCAATAAATTTTGAAAGTGCGCTTGTCATTAGACTATCCTTGTGTCGTATGAAAAAAGTTTTGGCTGTGCTATAGGGAGCTGGGATAGCAAAAGAACGCACCACCCCTGCCTGTTCAAGAGTTTGAATCGAAGACTTTGGTATGAATGACGCACCAAGTCCTGAAATGACACCTTGGATCATAGCATCTGGATGATTAAACTCTAAATATCGTACGCTGCCAATACCAATGGATTTCAGCCAAGTTTCAAGCTTCTCCCGATGTGGACAACCTTTTGTATTCATAAGAAAAGGCTGGTGACATACTTTTTCAATATCTTCTGCTCCCGGGGCACTTATTAACACAAGTTGCTCTTCCAATATAAGCTCCTGAACAATGTTATCATCATTCTGTTCTGATTTTACCAATGCCCCGTGTAGTTGAAAATGACGTACCTTTTCCACCAACTCACTTGAATAATCCGTCATAAGCGATAACTCTACTTTTGGATATTGCTTAAAGTATTTAGCTAGGATGGCAGGAAGATACATGGCAGAAGCCGTATGAGTGGCTCCCAGCATGAGCCGCCCCACGGGTTCTTCAGAATCATTCATGGCTTTTTGCGCCTCGTCGAGTAGATGGATAATTTGCTCGGTATAACTTAATAGCTTCTCACCAGCTGGTGTTAATAACATCCCCCGTTGGCGATAAAAAAGCTGTGTATTTAGCTCGGCTTCTAATTGCTGTACCCTTGCCGTAACGTTTGACTGAACATATCCAAGTAATTGAGCCGCTCTCGTTATACTTCCCTCCCTTGCCACCGCCTGAAAAATACGGAGTTCATTACTTTCCACTGTGATCCCTCCTTCTTCTACTATCACAAAAAACGAATCATATCATCATTAACAATCATTTTACATGATTATATTTCTCCTGTACATTGATTACAGTTACAAAATAAAATCAACTGGAGGATTGACAAATGAAAGGAGAACATTCAAACAAGTGGGCAGTGTTGGCTGTTGTTACGCTTGTTTCATTTGTGACCAACTTGGATGCCACGATCGTAGTAATCGGCCTTCCAACATTGATGGAAGAGCTACATGTGACAATCGTGACAGGAATGTGGACCATCACTTCCTATCTAATTACTAGTACTATATTTTTGCTTCCAGCAGGCAGGTGGGCAGATGGAGTAGGGACAAAACGAATCTTTCTCTGGGGATTTGGAATTTTCACTGTAGCTACAGTACTCTGCGGTCTAGCTAACTCTGGTCTCATGCTTATTATCTTTCGGCTTATCCAAGGCCTTGGTGCAGCATTTGCCTTGGCAACTGCCACTCCTATTATTATGCGGACATTTCCCTCTGAGCAATTTGGTCTTGCGATTGGAATCAATTCCACCTCATGGATATTAGGCTCCATTATTGGCCCTGTTGTTGGAGGAGCCTTAATAAGTGAGCTCGGATGGCGCTCCATCTTCTTTGTTTCTGCCCCATTTGGATTAATTGCCTTGTTGGCTGGGTGGTTCCTATTAAAGCAATCCCACGTCCGGGAGTTTTTCAAAACGGATTGGATCGGGATCTTCACTTTCGGACTAGGATTGACTTCTCTTTTAGTCGTTCTCTCCCAAGGGCAGGATTGGGGTTGGGGCTCCAGCCGTGTACTAGCTCTCTTCATAACGACAGGATTGTTGTGGGCTGCCTTTATTATCACGGAGTTAAAAGTCCAAGATCCTCTTTTTAACCTTAATTTATTCACTCATAGGCTTTACACTACAGGACTAGGAATCACCATGTGTTATTGCATTGGATATTTTTCGATAACCGTCCTTCTGGCGCTATACCTGCAAGGTGCACAACAGTTATCGCCTTTACAATCCGGGCTGCTGCTGCTGCCCTTGTCACTCCCCCAATTGGTGATGGGACCGCTTGGAGGTAAATTAGCCGACCGCCTTGGTCCGATTCGACTTTTACTATTAGGTATAGCCTTGATCGCCTTCTCCTTACTGCTGCTAGGAAATATCGGAGAAAAATTATCTATTTCGGGAGTGATCATTCCATTGTTCATTATTTCAGCGGCAAACAGTTTGGCCTGGCCATCGCTTGCCAAAACGGTCTTGTCAGCAGCTCCACCGAAACAAGCAGGATCGGCCTCTGGAATGTTTTATACTGTGTACAATGTTGGCCGTGTTGTCAGTCAAACACTTACACTTATATTGCTCCAGCTTAGCGTGGCACCTGCAATGGCGTCACACATGTTTATGGGGATGGGCATACAGGCTAAAGCTGAAAAAATCTCCATAGTACATGTAACAGATATAGGTTTTCGTGTTTATACAATATTTTTCGTTATCGCTCTATTGCTCAGTACGATAATGTTCCTGCCGCATAAACTCAAGCAGGTGAACACAAGTATGGAACGACAAGCTTAATAAGAATGAACGTAACTCGAGATGTTCAGGTCTTTTTAGTCTAGTAATTGAAAAGCGACGTTAATAAAAGTAAGCAGCTGCCTTACATGTTTTATTTGTAAAAAAAAGACAGCCCCGAGCGAGCGGTAGGCTGTCTTCTCCTTTCCACCATTTTTTCGCCAGCAAATTTCAGGCTGGAATCGAGGATTCTATTTACTTTACCCTCTAATGTGTAAAACTAAAATCGCTTGAAACCATTGAATTTTGCGGGAGGGACAAACTCCCCAGCAAAAAGAAGGGCTAATATGAGAGGAAATGAAATTACTTATGTTTTAGGGATCCGCCCCCGCAACCTGCATTCAGGTTAACCCTTGTTCGTTAACAAGCTTCCCATTTTTTCTCGTTTTCCGTTTTCTGCCTGCACCAAGCACCTTCGCAGATAAATAGATGCCCGAACCGGTTAGAAAAATCATAGAAATCGCAACGAGGTCTATAAGCCATTTGACATTGGCCGTTCCGATCCTTCCTTTATGCAGCCCTTTGATAATCCCCATGACGGTACCTGAGGATTTGCGTTCTATATTGCCTCCGCCCATACCCTCTAAACCACTGGAACCTGAGATTTGTCCTGTCGTACCGTTTTCAGACTTCCCTCCTGTTAATGGACCAGATTGTCCGGCAGCCTGCACTTGGGCGCTTCCTTGATTTTTTCCTGCTGTCATAATCGTGTTGTTTGTCCCTACCCCTGATTGCCCCGTACCATTGCTTCTTTTCTCCATTTTTGACTGCCCAATGAGCCATGGCTCATTCATCAATAAGCCCGTTATAGACTCCATAAAGATAAAAATGGATGCAATCAACCCAATCCACAAATGTGCTTTTCTTGTTTTTTTCATGTCGAACTTTCCTCCCCAAAGACCTTTTCTCTGAACTGGGAAACTTGATTTACTTCATATGTACAATCCTCCCGATCAACCAATAATGATAACGATAATCATTATCATTTATATAATAGCAGTAATTGAGAATCAATTTCAATTACTTTTTGTAAAAAAAGAGGATGTCGTTTTGGCAACATCCTCCTTTTTCATTTAATATGGAAAATCAATATTTTTCCGAGCATAATCAAACCGTTTTCCTCTCAATTAACCGCACGGGGATTTCTTCATAGGTGATCCCGCAGTTATCGATGGCTTGGAGAAAAAGTTTTCTTCCCATTTCAACGTGGGGAATTTCAATAGTGGTAATGTCCATCACTTTGGCAATTGACTGATTATCGAACCCAATGACTGCCAGGTCATTCGGAATTGAAATTCGATTTTTTGTTGCAGATGCCACTATTCCCGCCGCCACTTGGTCGCTTGTTACGAGCAGGGCTGTTGGCGGATCGTCTATTTCCATGATTTGCTCCATAACCTTATATCCATCATCCAAAAATAAACAATGATCAAATATGTAATGAGGATTATTGGGCAAATCATGCTTATTCACAAAATCACGATAGGCCAACTCGCGATATTCACTATTGGAACCCGACATCCGGCCGATACAATAGCCAATTTTCCGATGGCCCTTTTCATATAGATACTCTAAAGCAAAATGAAAAACTTTATAATGATCAACAAATGTGGAGGAAGCCTGCTTGCCGAGCGTTTTTTCACATAGAACTATGGGGCCGTACTGAATATACTCTTCAATAACCGACCACTCGCAAATTCTCGAACAAATAATCAGCGCATCTATTTGTTTTTGCTTTAGCATATTCAGCCCTTCCAATTCCCTGCTTTCTACATAGTTCGTTTGAATTAATACTAGGTTGTAATTTTTATTTAAAGCTTCATTTGCGATTCCTTTTACCATTAAAGCAAAATAGGGATGGTCCGAATATGGCAGCACAACCCCAATAAGAAACGTTTTCCCTGTACTAAGATGAACAGCATTAATATTTTGCTGATAATTACTTGTTTCAATTGCGGCTAAAACCTTCCTCCGCTTTTCCTCACTCACATATGGATGGTGATTAAGTACACGCGATACAGTTGTTACAGACACACCAGCCATTTTGGCAAGGTCCCTAATGTTTGTCACACAATCACCTTTTCAATAAAAAATTCCTTTTCTCTATTATACCTTTATTAGCAAGGGAAGTCAGAAGACATCGGCAGCAGTTCTTCAATGACAGATTCACTCACATGGGTTTGACCTTCTGCCAAGCACCATTTTGCTTGGAGTCTCAACTGGCCGTTTGCGGGGGATTTTTCAGGAGTAAAGGTGCAAACTCCACCGAAAAAAAGTGATGATTCATTGAAATGACTGAAAGCAGCTTGGAGAATCCCCTTATCGTTGACGAGGCCAATAAGCTCGCCATATTTGACATTGCCTCCATAATATTTGCCCTGCACAATAGAACCGTATTGCTTACAATAAAACACCGTTTCATCCGTGATATCCCAGTCTCCTACATGTTCAATTCCAATCAACACTTTATTATGATAATCCATCATGGCAATCATCCCCATTCTTCAGTGGTTATAAATCTTCACTAAAGCTCCAACTGACAATTATTTGAATTTAGTGTATATTATGGAACCCGTTTCATATCAAGAGTCAATTTACTCAACGTGCTTGTTTAAATTGACCCAAATAAAAAGGCAATGTCCATTTGATTAATGGTCCATTGCCTTCTTTTTCATGTTCTGTTAAACTTGGCTGTTGCAATCGGGGCGTACTTGTTTGGCGACTTCCCATTTCTTGGTTCTGCGTTTTAACCATTAGTTCCATTTAAAATTTATAGCCCGTTGATATTTCATTAGGAAGATTAAAGAAACCTTCTGCTGACTTTACAAACGGTACAATTTCTATTACAGATCCAATATTCAAAGGTCCGTAAATATGAGGATATTCTTGTCCGTTTGATGCCTTTTCATATTTAATCTCTTCGGTTATTAACTCAGGATTAAGTATTAATAATAAAACTTCCGATTCGTTTTTAAAATATTTATTAGCAACCTCAATTGATTGGTTAAAGAAAGAACAGTGTATAAAGCCCTCATTAATTAAAGAATCCTCGCTAAGAACTCCCTTTATTTTAAACTCTTCCCAATCTTTATGCTTTATTATTTTTGTTATTCTGAACATAGTTTTTACATCCTTTTTTTAAAAAATTATATCATAGCAGTGGTATATCCAGCGAAGCTGTCACCACCCGCGATAAGGGAATGCCAAACTTCCCCTCAAGAGCCCCAGACGAGAAATCATGAAGTTTGGGGCATGTGCATGTATAGGTAAAGTCCATAATCTTGCATCACCGAGGTGTGTCCCAGTTGACGTAACATGGTAGCTATATTCCCACGGTGATACGATCCATGAGTGACAACATGGATTACCGTTTCAGAAACAGAAGTTTCAAGTAACCCAGCATAGGGGTTATCAACCATTATCACCCCATCAAGATTTCCTTGGCTGTTCAGAAGTTCTTTGTAACGTTCTGATAAGTCTAAAAAGAGGTTTTTCATTTCTTCAATACTTTTTGATTCTATCTGCTCTCTTAATTGATCTGCATACGCCAAAGCTTCTTTCATGTCTTTACCTGAAATAATGTCAAACCATATGTAATCTGTAACATAAATGTGAGACAGCACCTTTGATATGGAAGAAAAACCAGTTTGTATTTCCTTATGATAAATGTCTTGAGGAAGTTCTTTAAAACGATCCATTATAACTCCATTTGCCCATGCGTGGTAGTCGTACATTTTTAATGTAAGATGCGTCATGTTAAATTTCCTCCTATTTTTCATGTTCTTGTATTTTTTTATGGAACCTAAAGCCCAATAACACACTTACAAATTCTGGATGTAAGTATAATTATTCTGTTTCCATTTTAAAAATCCTTCCACTTAACTTCAGTTAGCTCATAAGCCTTATTTCAATGCTGCCAAAATAAAAAAGCTAGGAACAAGTCCCTAGCTATTTATTCGTTATTTATTCCGCGCATTCTATACTTCATAAGCCCTTTAAATCTGTCTTCTTAAAAGTCCGTCTCCAGCTGTTTTCCTGACAAAATATCCATAAACTCTTCACCTGAAATTGTTTCTTTTTCTAACAGATATTTGGTCAATTCATGCAGTTTATCGATATTGTTTTGTAAAATTTCCTTTGCTTGGTGATGGCAGGATTTAATAATCCTTAACACCTCTGCGTCAACTTTGGAAGCTGTCTCTGCCGACACCAACAAGGTAGTATCCCCGCCTAAATACGGATTATTTACCGTTTCTAATGCCATCATATCGAATTCTTCACTCATCCCGAACCGGGTGACCATGGACCTGGCAATTTTAGTTGCCTGTTCAATATCATTAGATGCTCCCGAAGTGATCGTTTTAAAAATAATCTCTTCTGCTGCACGGCCGCCCATATAGGTCGTAATTTTATCCAGTGCCTGCTCTTTTGTCATAAGAATGGTTTCTTTTTCATCTACCTGCATGGTATAACCAAGTGCACCGGATGTTCTTGGGATGATCGTGATTTTATGAACTGGCGCCGAATGGCTTTGTTTCGCCGCCACCAATGCATGACCAATTTCATGATAAGCAATCGTTAATTTATCCTTCATGGAAATTACGGCATTTTTCCGTTGATATCCAGCAATTACTACCTCTACCGATTCTTCCAAATCATTTTGCGTGACCCGGTTTCGGCCAAACCTTACTGCTCTTAGGGCAGCTTCGTTGATAATATTGGCCAAGTCCGCTCCTGATGCTCCTGAGGTCGCTCTGGCAATTACATTAAAATCAATATCATCCGTCAGTTTTACTTTGCGGGCATGAACCCTTAATATCGATTCACGGCCAGCAAGATCAGGAAGCTCAACAGGAACACGCCGGTCAAATCTTCCCGGTCTCAAGAGGGCTTTATCAAGGGTTTCCGGTCTATTCGTTGCCGCGAGAATGACAATCCCTTTATCCGGTTCAAATCCATCCATTTCCGTTAACAGCTGATTTAACGTCTGCTCCCTCTCGTCATTTCCCCCGGCCATGCTTGAATTACGGCTTTTTCCAATAGCATCAATTTCATCAATAAAGACAATACACGGAGCTTTAGCTTTTGCCTGTTTAAATAAATCCCGAACCCTGGCTGCTCCCATTCCAACGAACATCTCAACAAATTCCGAACCAGAAATCGAGAAGAACGGAACCTTCGATTCTCCTGCAACTGCTTTTGCAAGCAAGGTTTTACCAGTCCCCGGAGGACCGACTAACAGGGCACCTTTTGGAATATTAGCACCGATATCCACATATTTCTTTGAGTTATGCAGAAAATCGACGATTTCCTGAAGCGCCTCTTTTGCTTCATCCTGACCAGCAACGTCATTAAAGGTAATGCCAGTTTCCGATTCGACATAGACTTTGGCATTGCTTTTTCCAAATGAAAAGGCATTTCCTCCTCCGCCCATCATCCGGCCCTGCATTCTCTTTGTTAACCATTGGCCAATTGCCATAAAGATCAGCAACGGAGCAACCCAAGTCCAAAAGAAATTAATCAGAGGGGAATTTTCCTTAGGAATCACCTTTGTAAACTTCACATTGGCTTTATGAAGACGATTGACTAAATCCGGGTCGTCCATCGTTCCCGTTTTGTATACAATGTCCCCGGTTTTCGGGCTAAATGTAATATAGTCATCTTCAATTTGTACATTTTTCACTTTTCCTTTATCTACCATTGATAAGAACGTTCCATAGTCTACTTCTTTAATCGAATGGCGGACAATCGCTGGAAAAAGAAACGTATTTAGAAGCATGACGACTATTAGAATCACAACATAATAATAAATCAGCGGCTTCTTCGGCGGCTTTATTTCTTTCATTCCTCTTCCTCCACGGAAAATTAAATTTTTGTTTGCCCATTACTTTATTTTCTCCCATTCCATATTAAATCATTTCAAGCGGCTTCACCAAGTTTTAAGCCTTCGCTAAAGCTTCGTTTATTTAAAAAAACAAGAGCCATTTTTAATGGGCCATATCCCCCGCTACTTATTTAAAAGGTTTTTTTGATTTAAGAATGTTAAAATGTAGCTATCTTTCCATCATTGATCAATAACATTTTTAATAAAATAACCATTAACCGTAGAATCTGGAGGAAAGTGAATGTCTGCCTATAAAGAATTGATGATGGCAATGGTTCGTACTGGAGTATTAGGTTTTGGCGGCGGACCATCTGTCATTCCTTTAATACGCTATGAGGCTGTTACACGTTATCATTGGTTAGAAGACGAAGAATTTGCTGAAATTTACGCCATTGCCAATGCGCTTCCGGGGCCGATTGCCCCTAAAATGGCGGCCTATCTGGGATACAGACTAAAAGGAGCGATTGGGGCTATTATTGGAGTGTTGGCCCATATTACACCGACCTGTATTGCAACGATCGTTCTGCTTGATCTCGTACATGTCCTTAGTTTTTCCAAAACATTTACCGATATGATTAGCGCCATGATGCCGGTAATTGCCGTCATGCTCGGGCAGATGGCATATGAGTTTGCTTTCAAAGCGTTGAAAGGATTAGGGAAAATCCTCGGTGTCCTGTTTTTGGCGCTTTCATTTATTTTGTTATACGTAGTGCCTGTGCATCCAGCCATTGTCATCCTTATTTTTCTACTCTACGGGGCGTTTCATTTTAAAATCAAAAATAAGGTCAGCCAGCGATCAAAATAAGGAGGGATTTACACATGGAACTGCTGCATCTTTTTTGGGGATTTTTTGTGGCAAATGTCTTAGGCTATGGAGGCGGGCCGGCTTCAATTCCGCTTATGTATGAGGAAGTTGTCAATCACTATAAATGGTTAAACAATGCTGATTTTTCTCAAATGCTCGCGATTGGCAATGCCCTGCCCGGCCCGATTGCCACGAATATTGCTACATATGTTGGGTATGATGTCAACGGATGGCTAGGAGTCCTTGTTGCCTTGTTTGCAACCATTTTCCCATCTGCTTTCGCTTTAATTTTATTGCTGAAAATTCTTAACCGGCATCGGCAATCGACTATCGTTAAAGGAATGACACTGTTAGTGCAGCCGGTGATTGCGATCATGATGGTAGCATTGACTTGGAAAATGGCAGCTAATTCTTTTAGCTCCATCGGACCTGTCCATTCTTTGATTATTGGAATGGTTGCTTTTATTGCCCTAATTAAGTTTAAAATTCATCCGGCATTTATGATCATTGCGGCGTTTATTTATGGCGGAGTGGTGCTGCCGCATGTGTAGAGGAGTAAGTGAAATATTATGCTTTTGGAAGCAGGAATTCCTATCAATCTAAAAGAAAAAGCTCAATCCCTTCCCACTACCCCTGGAGTCTATCTCATGAAGGATTCCCAAGGTATCATTATCTATGTCGGAAAAGCCAAAAACCTCAAGCGGCGGGTTCAATCTTATTTTCAGAACTCCAGAAATCACTCACAAAAAGTAGTCAAACTGAAGAACAATATTAAGGAATTTGATGTTATTTACACCGATACAGAATTCGAAGCCTTTATGCTCGAATGCCATCTTATTCGAGAAATAAAACCCTACTTTAATCGAAAAATGAAAAGCCCAAAAGGCTATACATTTATTGCAATTAACATGAATAGTGAATTTCCTAAGATTGAAGTGACAAATGCCCCCGCCACTGATGAAAATTGTCTTTCTTTTGGACCGTTTATCACGAAACATACAGTTGAAAAGGCCATACAGGGATTAAAAGAATTTTGTCAAATCCAATGCAGCGGGCCTTCTCAAACAAATTCACCATGTTTGAATTATTCCCTGGGGTTATGTTTTGGGATGTGTTGTAAAGATTCCGCCGTTAAAGATTACCGGGAAATTATTAGCCGCATTATCGCTTTATTAAATGGAGAGGATACGAGCCTGCTTGAGGAAATGCAGAAAAAAATGCGAAATGCAGCAGAGAATTTTGAGTTTGAAACAGCAGGAAAATATCGAAATTATATGGAATCAGTCCGTTTCCTTCTTCAAAAAGAAAAAGTCATTCATTTTACTGAGGAAAACAAAAATATTGCCATTATAGAATTTTTAACGGAACAGACTTTTAAACTTTTTCTGATCAAAAGAAACAAAATTCTTTTCAGCGAAAGATATCAATTACAATCAGATAGACTCGAGGAGCTGGCAACAGCTATTAAGTCACAGATGATCACTTATTTTAAAACAAATCAACCTCATTTTTCCCAATCAGTCAGTAAAGAGGAAATAGATGAGGCGCAAATTATTTACAGTTATCTCGAAAACGGAAATTGCCATTATATGGTGATACCCGATAATTGGCCTGACATCGATGATGATGAGCTTAATGATCAAATAACCCAATTATTTATAAAACCCAAAAAAGAACCTCCTTATTAAGCGGCCCGTCAAATAAGGAGGGCTATTTTCTAAACAGCTCAAAACAACGCCTATTTTAATAGCTCCATTTGTTTTTCAGTTTCTTTCACCCAAAGTGCTCATTACATCCAGTCCAACTTCTAATTACCTATCATTCCAACTGATATCGTCCATCAATTATACCTATTTTACATTGGCTTGAACCCGGCCTATCATAACTTATATACCATCGAAAGTGAGTGATCAGTATGATTGGCATGCAGTATAAAGTCATTTTGCCAAAAGATTATGATATGGAAATTATCAGGAAACGAGTGCAAGAAAACGGGCATAAGACAGATGGTTTTCCTGACCTTCTTTTTAAAGCGTATTTAATGACCGAGGAAGAGAAGAATGGAAATATCTACAATTCCTACGCACCTTTATACGTTTGGAATCACTCGCAAGGGATGAACCATTTTATCTTTGATGGTTTTTATGACAATATTTTAGACTCTTTTGGATGGCAGCATATTCAAATTGGTGTCTCTTACTCTATAAACCTTGATAAAAATTTCCATAAAAGTCATTATGTGATCGAGTATGCCGGAGATATAGCGGCGTCTAAATCATTGAGGAAGGTGCCATTTCATTCTGTTCATGATTTTATGGAAGATGATGAGAAATGTTTAGGAGACTTACTTGTATATAATCCAGATAAATGGAGATACAGCCACTTTCGATTTTATCAGGATCTACCAGCTATTCACCTCCCAGATCATCTTACCATCTATGAAATTCTTCATATTTCCCAATAACGATTCACGTTCGAAAGAAGTCTTCTTTATCTTGTATAAAAAGAGGGGATCATTGTTGATCGCCTCTTTTTATTTGAATGTTTCATTTAAATAGCTCTGCTGGGGGCTCTTTTCTCGATCCTCGAATGGTAAAAAAATAGATGGGCATTCTTTCTATTTCTACTTCCTCCACTCTTTCAAATTTTTCATCATCAATTGGTAAAAAGGCTACTCCCTTTCCTTCTGTAACAAATTCCGTAATAAGTGTATAAGAATCTATTTGATGCAGCTGGGTGTTAGAAAGATGATGTTCCTCCATAAATTGAATTGTATAATTTCTGAAAGGGCATTGGGGATCATGGCTGACAAAAAAGCTTTCCTTTAAATAGTCAATCTTTGATCTTCCTTTTGCTTTTAGTAAACCAATCGAAATGGATGTACTCGATACCATTTGAAACGCGGGATTGGAATAATTTTCATATGTGATCGCCATATCTACTTTTTGATTTTTTAACAATTGATTAAGCTGACGGTTATTTTCCATATATATCTGATAGTCTTTCAGATTTTCTTTGATACGGCTGCTTAAATAAGTAAACAAAATCGATTGTGTCGTCACAATCCGATAGTACTGGCCGTCCTTCTTAATTTCACTTTTTGCATCTTCTACTAGAGTGAGGACCTTCTCAGCGTAATTTAACAGAATTTCACCCGGAGGCAATAGAGAAATACCACTGCTGTTTCTTTGCAGCAGCGATGTCTCTAACTCTTGCTCTAGTTTTTTGATTCTTTCTGTTACATTCGGTTGTACATATCCCAGCTCTTTTGCAGCTTTACTAATGGAACCTTCACTTACTACCGTTTTAAATATCATAAGATCATTTATTTCCACTTATTTTAGCACCCGCTTTCGCTAAACTGGTTGAACTTTAATGATTGGAACAGGAAATTAATGGAACGAAGTAATGAGCCCCAATTTTCTTGCCAGGCGAATCGCTTCATTCCTATTTTTGACGCCAATCTTATAGTATAAGCTGGAGACATAATTCTTTACGGTGCCTTCACTTAAGAATAAAGCTTTAGCAATTTCGGAGTTGGTTTGTCCGCTGCCTATCCGTTTTAAGACTTCCAGTTCTCTTGATGTCAGAAACTCATTTTCAATTACCACGGCTTCGGACGAAGCATAGGTCCTGCTCACCTTTGCTTTAAATTGAATTTCAGGTGCATACCGCCGCCATTCCGGACTCCAGCTATCTGGATGGAACTGCTGATGGTAAACACAGCGAATCGCTTCAATTAATAGCTTGGGTGGTATTTCTTTTAAAAAACAAAAAGAAGCCCCGGCATGGAGCGCATCCAGAATCCATTCGTCATGATCAAAAGTGGTTAAAATGATGATCTTTGTTTCCGGCGAAACAATCGAGATTTGTTTCGATGCCGATACTCCATCCAGTTCCGGCATTCGCAAGTCCATTAAAACTATATCTGCCTTATTTTCCTTTAAGGCATTCACAGCCTGAAGTCCATTTGCTGCTTCCCACACTACCTCCATGTCATGTTCCAACCCTAATACAATAGCCAGACTTTCTCTTACCAATGCCTGGTCTTCTGCCATTCCGATTTTAATCATTCCATTGCCCGCCTTTAAATGGGATATGAAGCTTTATAGTTGTTCCATGATTTTGCTTACTTTCTATTTGAAACGAACCTCCGGCATCCCTTGTCAGTTCTCGAATCGATTGAACCCCTATTCCTGCATGGATCTCCTTCTGAAACCCGACTCCGTTATCACGAATGAAAAGTTGACAGCTCTGATCGGTTTCGCCCACCTCAATGCAAACCTTTGTCGCCATCCCATGCCTAATCGCATTTGTCAGTGATTCAATTATGACTCTAGCGAAGAGTTCACTTATTTCTTTTCGTCTGTGTAAAAAAAACCAGCCATCTTCTGGCAACAATAATTCTATTTGGATGTTTGTTAATTCTTTTAACCGTTCCAATGATTTTAAAGCAAAATCAATCCATTGCTCCGATGTCAGCTTGCCATCTTGAGAATTCCTAATGATGTTTCTCATTTCCTGCAATCCTGATTCTGCTGCATTTCTGGCTTTTTGAATATAGGTTTGTTTATTTGGCATAGGAACCGCTTCTGCGACATCCATTATACGGATCACGGCCGTCCAATATTGACCCATCGTATCATGCAGCTGACGGCTAATCCGGACCCGCTCCTGTTCTCGTATATGTTGTTCCCTTTCAAATTCGGATAACCCAAGTAATTGCTGTGATCGCTGACGTTCAGCCACAAGACTGCCAATCAGCGAACTGTAGGCCAATACAAATAAAAGCACTAGCAGCGGGATAAAACTATGTCCGGGAACCCACCATTCGAAAACTACAATGAGCATGCAGCATGTGATAAAAAATAGTAATCTATCACGAATGACGAGATGAATGGATGCCCGGGCCAGAGGCGATATATAAGCATAAAGAAGAACATCGCTCTGAACAGAAAAGATCCACCATGTTATGGCGATTGCTTCTATCCAAACACCATAGCCCAGTTTTTTAGTGTCTTCGTTTGGTTTTTTCCAAAAATCCCAAGTCCCCCAAGCCATTACAAGGATGGAAACAGCCCAATCCCTCCATGTTAGGGAATGGCCAAAATAAATGGTAAGTCCCAGTAATAGTAAGTAACTTACCAATCTTATCAATACAAAAAAGGTGTTCATTCACTTCACCTTACCTATGACTTTTACATGACCAAAGTTAATATCTTTATGACCTAATCCATGATTATACTAAACTCATCATAAGATAAAATGTTTATTATTGGAAGGGTGGAGAAGATATTGACTGAGTACTCAAACACATTAGCCCGTGAAATTATGGAAAGGAAGAGTATAACAAATTGGACAAAGCAAAAATGCTCCATGGATGTTTGGGAGCTATTACTGGAATCAGCTCGACGGGCGCCATCATCATGGAATCATCAGCCGGCAAGGTACATTATTCTTCAAAACGAGAGCAATATTCAAAAATTAGCAAGTGCCTTTCATCAAACGAATAAATGGGCAACACATGCAGCCGGTTTAATTGTTCAAATAGCAGATCCAGACGAGGATGACCGGGTGGCCGGAAAGGATTACTATCTGTATGATTGTGGATTGGCGATGATGAGCCTTGTCTATCAGGCCCAATTAATGGGGCTTTCCTGCCGGCAAATGATCGGCTGGGATGAAACACTTGTTAAGAGTCTATTAAACATTCCACCAAACTTTCGTGTGGTTATTATTACGGCGATAGGCTATCCCTCATCTTCGGCATTCAGTCAAACTTCCCAAGAGTTAAAGCGTACTTTAACCCAGCAGCATAAACGATATGGTATCAAGCATATTTCCTGGTGGGAACAATGGAATGGAGAACACATCCATGATGAAGACTAGGATTTATGCCCCTGCATTTTTGCTGTCGCCAGCTGCCCGAAAGAAAGTCGATACAGGAAGGTTATACACGGATGTGATGGGATTAGGCCTCGTTTATACCTTTGGCAGTTTGTTTCCGGATCCTTTACAATGGATTCTATCTATTTATACCATCATGGCGTGGGTGACAATATTGACCGTCGATCCTACCCGGCTGCCGGATGCAGCTGCAACTAAAATAAACCAGCATAAGGCATGGCGCTATCTTGGTTTATCGCTGCCATTATATGCTGGTTTAATGGGAATTTTGCTTTGGAAGACTGGATCACCTGGAGTCATGCATCCCATTTCACTTGGGAGTACTTTGGCCCTTATTATTAATGGCTGTATGCTCGAGCTGTATTTTCGAAATGTCCTGCAAGTCAAACTTCGGCAGCTTGGCCTTTCTGTTATAACAGCCATTTGTGTACAAAGCCTTGCTTTCGCGTTGCATTTTTATGTTAGCGTCCACTCTTTTTCCGTTTCAGCAGGAGCCTTCGCCCTTGGAATCATAAATGGCCTAATTGTATACAAAACACGAAGCATATCTCCCCTTTTTATCATCACAATCATCTGGTTATTCCTATTTGGGTAAAAAATTGGTGCCTGACACCCGATGCGTTACCGCTCAGGTGTCAGGCACTTTTTATATATTCTTTTTAAAAACCAGATAGGAATATAGGATTGTGGCTGCAGTTCCTATTAATAGTGCCACAAAAAACATCGTCAATCCCGCTGGCCCTATAAAGATGGAGACAAACGCCACTAGGCCCACAAGAATATACATGTATCCTCCGAATCTGTGAGTCTTTTTCCAGACATACTCTGAAGCCAGTGTCCAGGGAGTGCGAATTCCGAAAAAGTAATTATGGCGAATCTGAGACATGTAATTTCCAAGAACTAAAAACATAAGTCCAAAGAGTACTGCCAACACTTTTTGAAATGAAATAGGATAGCCAAAGGCGCTAAGTAATCCAGCAAGGTTTATACACGATATAACTATGATAATCATCAAATTGATGACGGAGAAAGCAAAGCCATGTTTCTTATATGACTCCCTTTTCGGATCAATAGCCGGTAAATAGTTTAGGAAGATGAAAAGAACGAGAGGCAGAGCACTCATCGAAACTTGTTCCACTTTTGAACCGTACTGATTTACCTCTCCATTTATTCCCCAATGAACAGGTACTCGGTTCGGCATATGCGGATAGGCGATAATATTGATCAGTAATGGAATAAAGGAAATAACTAGCGTAATATAAAAAAGCTTATTTTTTTTCATGTTATTCATCTCCGTTCCCTTTTTTGTCTAATAACCACTTAATTACATCCTGCAAGATAGTCGAGTTTAACGAATACAGGACAAACTGCCCCTGTTTATCATCAAGAACCAATCCGGCAGATTTCAGTATTTTTAAATGGTTGCTAATGGACGGTTTGCTCATCTCAAAATGATCAGCAATTTCACCGGCTGTTAAATCACGCTCTTTTAACAAATCGAGGATTTTCCTGCGAGTCGGATCTGCTAACGCCTTAAATACTTCGTTCATTTTATCCCCTTCTTTAATAATTAGTTAATTATCTAAATATATAATAGTTTAATTTCTTACGAAAGAAAAGGGGCAAATACCATCATTTTAAAATAGCTGTTTACCCAACCACTTTTTTCGCATACCTTTGGATTTTAGAATGAAACGGCAATTGACTTTTTATTAGCAAGTATATATAGTGAGTATTACTCTAACTACTAATAAAAGATTATCCATGGGAGCCAAAATGGACGATATTATTAAAGAACTACAAAAATTAGGTTTCTCGCAATATGAATGTAAAGCATATATAAATCTGCTGAAAAATTCACCTGTAACAGGATATGAAGTCAGTAAGCGATCTGGTGTGCCACGATCTATGATCTATGAAGTTCTAGGGAAGCTTTTGGATAAAGGGGCCATTTATACCGTTCCTTCTGAACCCGTGAAATACGTTCCTCTTCCGGCTGAAGAGTTAATCAAGAGATTACGTAAAAATTTTGATGAATCCTTTCATTTTCTAGAGAAAAGTTTAAATAAACTAGAAAATGAAAGGGATACGGATGTCATTTGGCGTTTGAAAAGCGACGAACATGTCATGGCTGAAATCATGGATATGATTAATAAAGCAGAAGAAGAAGTTTGGATGTCCATTTGGAATCCTCAAGCATCCTCAGTCAAGGAACTAATTGAACAACGAGTTCAGGAAGGCATCAAAGTTTTTTCCATGCTATTTGCAGATCCCGATCACAAACTTGGAGTTACCTTTCATCACAATTACATGGCACCAGAAATCACTGAAAAGCGGATGGGCGGGCGTTTAACCATTATTGTAAGGGATAATGAAGAAGTATTAATTGCTCAATTTGCCCCAAATACTACATCTTGGGCAGTAAAAACCACTGATCCTGCTCTTGTTTTAGTAGCCATTGAATATATTCGACATGATATTGCTTTCGGAGAGCTGACGAAAATAGTAGGTGAGGATAAAGTTCAATCCTTTTGGAAAAATGATCCTGATTTGTACTATGTAGTGACTGGAAAACGGTTCGAATAAAGGACCGTATTTTCTTTTTTATTTTATAGTAGTTAGATATATAACTCCTGTTAAAAAGGGGGAAAGAGAAAAAAGGAAATTTTTCTATAACACTTGACCGTATTATCACAACGAGAGGAAGCAAATTATATGAAACAAAAAATATCTTTTTCGACCTATGCAGTAATCGGAACTATGCTTTTCGGGATGTTCTTTGGTGCTGGGAATTTGATTTTCCCCATTCAATTAGGGCAGCTTGCTGGGACAAACTTTTGGCCGGCATTAATTGGCTTTTTAGTTACCGCCATTGGCCTTCCTTTTTTGGGAATTTTAGCGATTGGCCTTTCCGGAAGCAATGGACTGCGTGATTTAGCTAACAGAGTACACCCGCTTTTTAGTGCAGTCTTTGCTATCGCTCTTTACTTAACCATTGGGCCATTTTTCGCTATTCCCCGTACGGCAACTGTACCATTTGTTGTCGGTTTTGAACCATACATAAATCCAGGAAGTACCAGCTTATGGCTCGGCATTTTCAGCTTTGTTTTCTTTGCCATTGTTTACTATTTCTCTCTTAATCCCGCAAAGATTTTGGATTACATTGGAAAATACTTGACACCAGCATTCCTAATCTTTCTTTTTGTTTTAATCATTACAGCAATTGTTAAGCCTATGGGTCATTTTGGCAACCCTTCAGGAGACTATACGAATCTGGCTTTCATTACAGGTTTCAAAGAGGGTTATAATACAATGGATGCCCTGGCATCACTTGCATTTGGTATTGTAGTCATTCATGCTATTAAGGGACAAGGCATCACGAATACTAAAGATATTGCCAAAGCTACATGGAAATCTGGCGTTTTCGCAATGGCTTTAATGATGCTGATTTACGGACTTATTACGTATATGGGGGCGTCGAGTATCTCGGCTATTGGATCATTTCAGAATGGCGGCGAGATTTTTGCAGCTGTTGCCCACCACTATTACGGATCGTTCGGTACGATTTTACTGGCCATTATCATTGTACTAGCTTGTCTAAAAACAAGCATTGGACTTATTACATCATGCAGTGAATTTTTCCATCAATTTGTTCCTAAAATTAGTTATAAATCGTTTGTACTAATACTATGTATTGTCTCATTTATTATCGCCAACTTTGGGTTAAACAATATCATTCAATTCGCAGTCCCGGTATTAATGATCCTGTACCCGCTCGCTATTGTACTTATTCTATTAACCTTGTGTGCTCCATTATTTCGTTATAAACAAAGCGTTTTTGCTGTCTCCATGCTTTTAACATTCTTTGTCAGTTTCTTTGATGGTTACAGCGCACTAGCCGCTAGTTTACCAGGGACAACCGTTTCTTTATTTGATTCGATTAAAGCATTCTACACGAATTACCTACCGCTTTACAGCATCGGTCTTGGCTGGATGATTCCTGCCTTAATAGGTGCAATCATCGGCTGCTTTGGACCAAAAGGTGATAAAAAGAAATAACACAATTATATTTCGAATAGTCGGGAGCGACAGATCCCGACTATTCGAATTTAATAACTTTCCTATTATGCTTTTTTCGTCCCTTTTGTTCCAAAATCACGTATCTTCACCCTTACCTTTATATTTACCGGAATCTCACTAAATCGTTCACTCCAACCTCCCTTTACCTTTTTCCATACATGGGGATAATCAATACTCAGTCTTTTATCAAGGCCAAGCACATCCTCCTTGAATTCTTTCTGTGTTTTTGCAAGTGTCCGTTCAGCTGTCTTTTTAATCGCAATTCCTGTTGCCAGTTCTGCTCTTTTTATAAAATCTGTTTTAAAAGCGTTTCCCGGGTTCACCCAATCCTCTCTAAGTTTCCCTTCTGTCTCAATTTCAATAGTGAAGGAAATCTTACTTCCAGTCACTTTTGGCTGAATCTTACTTTTCATTTTACGTAATTCATATACAAGTTTCCCTTTACTTTTCGGATCTACCCCTTCGACGATCCCCCTTCTTCCCTTGTCCCCCTTTAACCAATTCAATCCTTCTATTTCCTTTTCTCCCAATTCCCCAATCATTTTGCCGCTTTTACCATTAATAACAGCAGCGCCATGTATTTTCATTTCCTTTTTGGAAGTGGTCACCCGTTGAACCACAAAACTTCTTTTCGAACTAAGATATCCTGAAATTTCACCTAGTTTTATTTCTGTAGCCATTCGCATTGTTTTGTTGTAATTATCGGTTGATTCCATTAGTTTCAAAGCCGGATTTGTGATGATACCTTGTTTTTCAAACACTTCTCTGGCTTTTCCTTTAGATACCACAACTCTAGTAGATCTTCTCGTTTCTGTATTCCGCAATATGAAATTTATAATGTTATTTAAATCGATCGTACGAGCCACATCCTCGCTGATGACGATGACTTTTAAATGCTCATAGCTGGGGGGGATTGCAATCCGCATCGAAATTTCCTGTAAATTATCAAAAACAAGATCCCCTTCACTTATAAGATTGAAATAATCTTTCTGTGCTCCGCCTTCTTTATTTGCTGCAGATTGTTTTGGGATAGCAAATTGATGGATCATGGACACTCTATGACCTTGTTCTGACTTATGTCCCTGTTCTTTTACTTCCTTCACGACGGGTTTGTCGAATCCTATTCCGAGCGTAATGCCAATATCCTGAATCTCCCTTCGATCCCAACACCCAGAAATGGGAATAAGAGAAAAAAGCACTAATAAAATACTCATTATCTTAGTAACTCGCAATGCCTTTCCCCCTTATCATCGCGATGATCCAAAAGTAGAACGGCATGATGCCCATAATAAATACTGATGAGTATCCGATAAAACTGCCTAAAGCAAAAACATTATCCAAATTTTCCGGATACATCGCAATTAGATAAATCACTGGTAATGATGCAAAAATGAATGTTTGATAATTTCTATTCAAGAGTTGTCCCAGCCCAAGGCTTGCGGCATAATGAAATGGAACAAAGGTGGTATACATCGTCATCACCCAAAGGATGGAAAATAAAGATTCGAACCTCTCCAACACCCCTCCCGGTACCTCGATGGACATGGCATCTTCCATCATCGGCCATGTCAGTGTTTTCAATTCATCGATGCCAAACGTTCCAATACACATTACTACGATAAGAACATACAAGGGAATAACCACACCAATTCCAATAAGTGTTGATTTTACTGCTTTTTGAGGCTCTTTCATAAAAGCAGTAAAGAGCAGCATCACTTCAAAACCACTTAAAGAAAGAGCTGATGTTTTGATCCCATTGAATATTGGCGTAATTCCATCCCCCATTACGGGACGAATATTCTCCAGCTTAAAATCCCCTAAACTAAATACAACTAAAGATAGTAGAATAAGAATAATAAAAGGAAGAAAAAGCTCAAATAGACGAGCAATTGCATTAATTCCTCCTACCATTAGGTACGTTGCTACACTCATAAAAAAAATAATAATGACTTCGATTGGAGTATTATCCAACAAGTACATGCGGATCATTTCCCCCATCGCTCGCAGCTGAAAACCAGCAGAAAGAAGAAAGTAAAATGTAAATATGCCTCCGTGAATTCGCCCTAAAAACTTTCCGACTACTATTTGACTGTATTCATAGAAGGTTTGGCCTGGAAAACGCTGACTTAGTTTAGCAACGACATACCCTGCCAGCAAGGCGATCATTCCGCTTAAAATCACAGAAATCCATCCATCGGGGCTTCCCACTTCCTGTGCTATAGTACGGGGGGAAGTAAGAATCCCCGTGCCAATTATGGTATTTGATACAACTACAGCAGCTTGTGTCACTGTGATTTGATCTTTTGGGTATGTAATCATGAATTGTATCTCACTCTCCCCATCTACTGACGTTTATGATCTTGCGATTTGTTGGTTTCCGGCCTTCGGTTCATCATTTTAAGCGGTATTCTTATAATCGAATCTTTCCAATCTTTCATACGATAGGGGACAAAAGGGGACAGGTAATTGACTCCAAAGCTTTTTAACTTTACGAGATGAGCCATAATCAAAATATAAAACATAATAATTCCGTAAAGGCCGAATACAGAGGCCACCAACATCATTCCAAAGCGAAGGATCCGAATGGCAATACCCACCCCATATTGCGGAAAGGTAAAAGACGAGATCGCGGTTAACGCCACTACAATCACCATGATTGGGCTGACAATTCCCGCTTCTACTGCTGCTTGCCCAATTACGAGACCACCGACAATGCCGACCGTCTGCCCAATTTGTTTCGGTAAGCGAAGCCCTGCTTCCCGAAGGATTTCAAGGGTAACCTCCATAATCAGCCCTTCTACGATACCGGGAAAGGGAACATCTTCCCGGCTTCCTATAATAGACATGACAAGCTTTGTTGGAATTAATCCGTGATTGTAGGATATTAAAGCAATGTAGAGGGAAGGAAGAAATAATGCCATAAAAGCAGACCCATATCGCATGATTCGTAACAGCGATGCTGGTAACCATCTCTGATAATAATCCTCCGGTGATGTCATCAGCATGGAAAAAGTAACAGGAGCGATCAGGGCGAAAGGCGTTCCATCCAGCAATAGAGCAAACTGTCCTTCCATTAAAGCACTTGCCACACGATCAGGACGCTCTGTATTTTGTATCTGCGGGAATGGGGATAAGTAATTATCCTCTATTAGCTGTTCAATATATCCTGACTCAGGGACCTCATCAATATCAATTTGCTCAATTCTCCTTTTCACTTCTTCTACCAAATCCTGATTCGTCAGTCCTTTAATATAGATAAGTGCCAGGTTGGTTTGCGAACGGCTTCCAACCGTATAATTGATTATTGTCAAATTCGGATCTTTGATTCGACGGCGAATTAGTACTGTATTTGTCCGAAGATTCTCATTAAAACCATCCCTTGGCCCACGTACAACCTCTTCGGAAATAGGTTCCTGTATTGCCCGGCTTTCTCCTCCTTGCGCTCCAAGAATAAGGACTTCTTCGTACCCGTCTATTAATAAAGCGGCACTTCCGGACAGAACTTCGGAAATGCAATCATCTAGACTGCTCACCTTTTTTACTTCTGCAATGGAAATAACTGAATCAGCAATATCTTTTGTTATCCTATCAATGCTGCCCCACACCTGTTTCACAATGTCTTGCTTGTGTAATAGCGGCTTAATTATTTGTTCTTGCAGGGTTGTTTTATCTACCAGTCCATCAACAAAAACCACAGCTGCCATTAGGTCTGAGTTGTTAATCTGAAATTGGCGAAAAGTGACATCTGAACTATGGCCGAGGATTTCCCTCAACACTTGTAGATTATTCCGGAAGTTGTCTGTGAATTTTATGGCGTTATAATCATGTATTGATCTCTGGCAGTCCTCTGAATTTCTCTTTTTTTTCTTTGGAAAATTGTAATTCTTGAGCCATTTGAATAACTTAAAACAACCGAATGGAATAAGAAAAGAAATCAGGGCACCTATCCATAAATCCGGTTCAAGAATATAAGTCATGAACCTTTGTCCCACAGCAAAAATCACCTCTACTCTGTATAACATCATGTATACTTATTATTCCTTTGCAACTAAATTTTAGTTATACTTTTCTACTTATAAACAAAAAAGGGTTTGACCCCCGGCGCTTTTCTGCATTACTGCGCCGGGAGTCAAACCCTGTTACTTTATTTTTTAATGCTGATCAGTTTCATTTCAGTCATTTCTTCGATGGCGTATTTGATACCTTCACGGCCAATTCCGCTTTCTTTCACTCCGCCGTATGGCATATGATCGACACGGAAGGTCGGAATGTCATTGATCATAACTCCGCCAACTTCAAGTTCTTCTGCCGCTCTCATGGCTGTATAGATGTCGTTCGTGTAAATACCTGCCTGGAGGCCATAGCGAGAATCATTCACATACCCAATTGCCTCATCAACCGAAGAGATTTTGTTAATCAAGACAATAGGTGCAAATACTTCCTGACAGGAAACCTTTTGTTTTGGATGAACATGAAGCAATACCGTCGGCTCTACAATATTTCCGTCTCGCCCGCCGCCAACTGCTACAACAGCACCTGATTCTCTTGCCTCTTCAATCCAAGAGATCGCACGTTCCGCATCCTTCGGATTGATGACAGCTGAAACATCTGTTTCAGGATCAAGCGGACTTCCTAATTTTAACGTTTTAGTCTGCGCGACAAACTTTTCAACGAACTCTTCATAAAGATCTTCATGGACATAGGCCCGTTGCAAAGAAATACAGACTTGGCCTGCAAAGGAGAAGGCCCCTGTTACAGTTCTTGCAATAATAGAGTCGATATCTACGCCTTTATCAACGATTAATGCCGAGTTTGAGCCAAGTTCCAATGTCACCCTTTTTAACCCGGCCTTATTGCGCAAACCGATCCCTACTGCCGGACTTCCAGTAAAGGTGATGGCTTTCACACGGTCATCTGCAACCAAGCGATCACCAACAACAGCCCCGCTTCCTGTTACAACATTTAACGCTCCCTCCGGCAAGCCTGCTTGCTGCAGCAGCTCTGCCAAAAATAAAGAAGTTAAAGGAGTTTGGGATGCAGGTTTTAAAACAATTGTGTTTCCGGAAGCAATGGCCGGCCCCACTTTATGTGCTACCAGATTCAATGGGAAGTTAAACGGCATAATGGCTGCAATGACACCAATCGGCTGACGGATGGTGAAGGAAATCCTGCCTTCTCCGCCTGGCGCTGCATCAAGCGGCAAGGTTTCCCCGTGGATGCGCCTTGCTTCTTCTGCCGCAAATTTGTAGGTCATAATTGTTCGTGCCACTTCGGCTTTTGCAGTGGTCCACGGTTTTGCTGCTTCTAATGCAAGTAATTTTGTGCACTCTTCTTCATTTTCCTTCAATAATTCTACTAATTTCTCTAGAATAGCTGCCCGCTGATGCGCTGGCATTTTGGCCATAACTGGCCGCGCCTTTTCAGCTGCTTCAATCGCCGCGTCTACATCCTGCCCATCTGCATGTGCAATTTCCGCAAGAAGTTCATTATTATAAGGGCTGTATAAAGGGCGGTACTCTTTTGCTTCGACCCATTGACCACCAATGAAAAGATGCTTTTTCAACCGTAACACTCCCATCCATTAAATTAATTTTTTCAGTACTGATTCAATCACATTAAGAGCCTCATCTAATTGCTCGTCAGTAATAACAAGCGGTGCAAGGAATCTTAATACATTGCTGTACAATCCCGCGCTCAGAACAATGACACCTTGGCGCTGGCATTCTTGGACAAGTTTTGCGGTTAATTCTTTGTTAGGCTCTTTTGATTCCGAGTCCTTTACGAGCTCGACGGCACACATGGCACCAAGACCGCGCACATCTCCAATTACATCATATGTTTCCTTTAGATTGTTAAAACGAGATAATATTTTTTCGCCGATCACGTCTGCACGGTCAAGAAGCTGATCTTCCTCAAGTGTTTCAATGACTTTTAAGGCTGCAACGCATCCAAGCGGACTTCCGCCGTACGTACCCCCGATTTCTCCTGGTGCAGCAGCATCCATAATTTCCGCACGGCCTGTTACAGCACTGATTGGAAGTCCTGCAGCAATCGATTTTGACATGGTCATAATATCAGGAACCACATCAAAATGCTCGATAGCAAACATTTTGCCGGTACGTCCAAAGCCTGTTTGAATTTCATCTGCAATAAAAAGTATACCGTGTTTTTCACAAATCTGCTTAACACCTTGCACAAAGGTCTTAGACGGAACAATGAATCCACCTTCGCCTTGGACAGGTTCCATAATGATTGCCGCAATTTCCTCCGCAGGAACTTCAGCCTGGAAAAAGTCTTCAAGCTGCTGCAATAAATGTTGATCATATTCTTCAGGTTTTACCCCAAATGGAGCACGATAATAATAAGGGTATCGGACTTTATACGTATCCGGTGCAAACGGGCCAAAGCCAAACTTGTAAGGCTTTACTTTGCTGGTGAGAGACATAGCAAGCAAGGTTCTCCCATGAAATGCCCTGTCAAAGGAGATAATCGCTTTTCTCCCTGTATATTTACGAGCGATTTTCACAGCATTTTCAACAGCTTCCGCACCGCTGTTTAGGAAAAAGGTCTTTTTCGCATGTGAACCAGGTGTGATTTGGTTTAATTTTTCGGCTAGTTCAATATATGGCTCATACATCATCACATTGAAACCCGGATGAAGATACTTTTGGACTTGTTCCATTAACGCTTCTACTACCTTCGGTGGACAATGGCCTGTATTTTGCGTTCCAATGGCCCCCGCCAAATCAATATATACATTGCCGTCCACATCTTCCAAAACTGCCCCGTGTCCTTTCGCAGCAAAGGATGGGACATTATTCGAAACACCTTTAGGAACATTATTTGCTCTTCTCTCTAATAAAGAGGCAGCCTTCGGCCCAGGAATAGATGTTTTTAAGTTAATCGTTTTTGTAGTAGTTTCCACGATATTTACCCCTTTTCCAAAAATATTTTTACAATATTAATCTACATATCTAAAATGCAATTTTCATGCCATGTTAAAAAATACAGTTTTTAGCAATTTTTATTATGATTTCATTCAAAAATGAATAATTCCCATTCACAATTGAAAGGATCGAAAGATTTTTTAAAATGAATTTCCTTATTCATAGTTGAATTTATTGATAGAGTTTCTCCCTTCGATCCGCTAAATAATTGAATACAGAAGTAGCATTTTTTAAGTCATCAAGAGAAATTTCCACCATTCGTACAGCTTCAACATCCGCTTCTATTTCCGCGATGATTTTTCCGTCCGGTCCCACCACTGCACTCTGCCCATGATATTCGTATTTCTCATTGGCTCCAACTCGATTGCAATAGACGACAAACAATTGGTTTTCAAGAGCCCTTGCCTGTATAAATAGCCTGTGTATATATTCGTACGGTGCCATATTGGCTGAATTCACGATCAAAAGATGAATTCCCTTTAAAGCCAAACTCCTAGCCGGTTCAGGAAATTCGATATCATAGCAGGTAAGCAATCCCATTGATAAATCATGATGAGAGACAGTGGTCCATTCCATTCCTTTGCGAAACATTTCATTCTCATCGGTATAAAGATGTGTTTTACGGTAGTAGGCCAATGCCTCTCCATTTGCTCCTACTAAGCAGGTGGTAATATAGATTTCATCATCTGAGACAAACTCGGGAAAGGAATAAAGCACAGACACCGGATAAGTCTTTAGCATCTTTTGAATGAGACGAAAACTTTGTCCATCACGGCGTTCCGCTAGGGATTTCATTTTTTCATAGGATACTAATCCCGTTAGATTTAACTCCGGCAATATTAAGAGTTCAGCTGATTGCTCCCAAGCTTGCTTAAGTGCTGACTCCATTTTATTTAAATTCGCTTCTTTATTCCCATCTACAACCGCGAGCTGGGCTAATGCTATTCTACATGTTCTCCCCAATTTTCCATCCTCCCTGCTATAACTGGAATGGAGGTGCACCGAATCTTATTAGACTCGAAGCCAGCCTCCTTCTCCAGTAAATCTTTATACTGCTTCATCAATATGATCGAAATGCATTTCTGGCGGCTGTCTTTTAAACATCTTCGTAAGGAACAGCAAATAGATGAATCCGACTGCAGCCCAGCTGCCGCCTAAAACCAGAGCGTTTTTATCGAGATTCACCAATAGCCAGAAATCAAAACAGCAACCTAGAACAGGGAATAATAAATAGAAAATATGATCCTTACCTGATCTTTTGCCGCCTTTCAAATAGAAGTGAGCAACAACTGAAACATTTACTAACGTAAAGGCAATGAATGCCCCAAAGTTAATAAAAGAAGTGGAAGTGGTCACATTAAGTTTTAAAGCCAGCAAACCAATAATCGACACTATCATGATATTGAATACAGGGGTTTTAAATTTAGGGTGAAGATAGCCAAAAATCTTCTTCGGCAGGACGGCATCACGGCCCATGGCGTACAACAACCTGGATGCACTGGCCTGCGCTGATATCCCTGATGCAAACTGTGCAATGATAATCCCCGCAAGAAAAATGGCACTAAACAAGTTTCCGCCAATTTGTTTGGCAATCTCAAAACCAGCCGAATCGATATCTTTAAAGTTATTAAAGGCTGGATGGGCTAAATGTGTAAAGTAAGTAGATACGATAAAAATAGCACCGCCGATGATCGTCGTGAGCATAATGGCCTTTGGAATCGTTTTTTCTGGACGCCTTGTTTCTTCTGTGAAGGTCGAAATGGCATCAAATCCAAGGAAAGAGTAACAAGCGATCGAAGCGCCTGCAAGAACAAAGGAAAAAGACGCATGACTATGAACAAAAGGCGTAATCGATAATAAGGTCCCCGCTCCAGCTCCGCCCAATACACTCTTAATACTTAAAGCTACAAATAAAGCAATAACCAGGAATTGAAATACCATCATGATAAAATTCACCTTGGTACTCAGTTTGATCCCCAAAATGTTAATGATTGTTGTTATGATAATAAATGAGAGAATCCATAACCATGTTGGAATGGGCGGAAACGCTGCGTTTAAATAGGCTGCACCAATCAGCCATATAGCCATTGGAATGAAGACATAATCTAATAGAGTGGCCCATCCTACCATAAATCCTAGGTGAGCATTGAGTGATTTCCTTGTATACGTATAAGCCGAACCAGCTACTGGATAAGCTTTTACCATTTGTGTATAGCTATAGGCAGTAAAAAACATAGCAATAAGTGCAACCAAATAGGCACTTGCCTCTAATCCATGAGTTACTTGGGCGACCGTCCCATAAATTCCAAATACAATCATTGGCGCTAAATATGCTAGTCCAAATAACACCAAGTGTGATAAAGTAAGGGACCTCTCCAACGAAACCTCGTGATTCTCCATTCAAATTCCCCCTTGATATGTAGCATTACAAATGACTTTTTGAAGAAAGCGCTATCATGATGTAAAAGTTCAATTTGCGGAGTTATTTATGCAAAGGATCTTCTATATTTATATTTTTTGTCAATATAGTCTAAATAATCTGAATTCTAGGATTACACAAATCTATTCTCCACTTTCCCCTCCTCTTCCGTCATTTTTCACCAAATTTCCCCTGCATTCCCCTTTGCCCCGCAAAACGAAGGTTACTTTTTAAAATGCAATTATTGTGCCAATCGACGTTATTACACTTTATACAACATCTAATCTTATTCAATAAGAGAGACCATTCATTTTTGAATAATGATTATTCAAAAATGAATGGTCTCAATATTAACTAGTTCATCATGTCCTCTTTCAATTTTTTATAAAGCCTGCTGATGGTTGGTTGGCTCACTTCCAAAACCTCTGCTACTTTTGTTAACGTCTTATATTTCATTAAGGCCAATTTTAAAAGTTGCTTTTCTGTGTCTTGAACTGCATCATTTAACGGAATGATGGTATGAACCTCCACAGGGTGCTGGCTGCCTTTCCGATTCTCCAAAATTTTCACTAGATCATTGGCTGTAATCATTTGGCCTGCGGTTACAACAATGGCCCGCTCAATCACGTTTTGCAATTGCCTGATGTTTCCTGGCCACTTATATGTCTTTAGCATTTCCATGGCATCCACAGAAAAAAGCTTTTTGGAAAGGAATTTTTCATTATAATATTCCAGAAAATGATTCACTAGAGGCTCGATATCTTCCATTCGTTCTCTTAATGCAGGGATGAATAATGGAATCACATGAATCCGGTAATATAAATCCTCACGGAAGGTTCCGGCTGCCACCATTTCCTCCAGATTTTTATTCGTTGCCGTAATAATGCGGATATTAATCGGGGTCGCTTTCGAGGCACCGATCTTCATGATCTCCCGTTCCTGGATAGCCCTCAAAAGCTTTACCTGTAAATTTAGCGGCATTTCCCCGATCTCATCCAGAAAAAGTGTCCCTTCGTTGGCTAATTCAAACAATCCTTTTTTTCCTTGATTAAGAGCTCCTGTAAATGCCCCTTTCTCATAGCCAAACAGTTCACTTTCCAATAAATTCTCAGGAATCGAACCGCAATTTATTTTAATAAATGGCTTTTCTGCTCTTGGGCTGAGACGGTGAATGGCATGGGCAATCAATTCTTTTCCGACACCTGACTCTCCATAAATCGTAACGGTCGATTCCACCCTCGCAACCATATCCACTTCAAACATTAGATTTTTGATCTTCTCGGATTGATAGATAATTCGTTTCCTATTTCCTTGATGAACCTTTTTTAAAATATCAACCTCTTTACGATACTTATCCTTTAAGGTTATTGCCTCTTCAAGCTCAGCCTCCAGTTTTTCAACTACCGTAATATCCCGGGAAGCAATCACGATACGCTCCAATTCTTTCTTTTCATTAAAAATGGGATTCCCTACGGCTAGAATTCTCCTCCCCAAGCGATTATGCTGAACGATCGACACTTTCTTTTTTTGTTCCATTACTTTTCGTGTAACAGACGGCTTAAACCAGCCCTTCTCCTCCAGTTCCAGAATGTTTTCCCCAATAACCGTCTCTGGGTTGACTCCCCACAAGTTCAGTGTGCCCCGATTCGATACCCTGATTATTTCTCCAGAGCTATCAACGACTAGCACCTCGTCATAAATGGAATCTACAATGGCTTCCAAATCAGATGTAACTGCTTTTAAATCCTCAGAATATATCTGCTTTAATTCATTAATTTCTATTGATTTTTTATCAATCCACCCAATTAAATTCCCCTTTTCATTGAGAATTAAGGCATAGGAAAAATCCTGAATGGCTGTTGTGTCTAGTTTCTGTTCAGAAATGGTTATAAAGTCTGTTTGGTAATCGAGCGGCTGTTCAAGGTGATTGGCTTGCACTAACAAATGGTAACTGTCGCAAATACCAACAATCAAACCATCCTTTATGATTACCAGCAGCCTCGCCTTACATTGGATCATAGTGTCTAAGGAAGCTTTTACATTACACATGTCATCTATTATGGAAAAATCTCTATTATAATCCATGTAAATTCTCCTTAATTTCACATGTTTTTTCTTGTACTATTACAAATCACGTTTCTTTGCGTCGAAAAAGGCCTACTCCCAGGCACGATCATACTTTAAAGTGCCGGGGAATAGCCCCCCTATTTTTGTACCTTGATTTCTATTCTCTCACTAATATAGGTTGAACCTAATATAAGGAAGCCGCCGATTATTTGGATGAGACTCATGCTTTCACCTAGGAAAATGGCGGCAAAGATCACTGCAGAGACAGGGTCTATATAGCTTAAGACAGCGATTGTTTGTCCCTTTAGCTCCTGAAGTGAAGTGAAATAGAGAAAATACGCAATTCCCGTATGAATGATGCCTACTAACAACACAAACAAAATAGAATGTCGAGTCATTCCTGAAAAATCTAAGTGTTCCTTGAACAAAACATACGGAAAAAGAACAACCACGGCAACCATTAATTGGACCAATGTTGTTTCAAAACCTGATAAATTCTTAATAAATTTATTAATTAACACAACACTTGCATAAAGAACGGCTGCTGAAAGACCATAAAGGACGCCAGTTATATGGTGGCTAGAGTTGGAGTCGCTCCCGCTGCTGCCACCTTCATTGACCAAAACTAATCCAATCATAGCCGCAACGATACATCCCGCATTCAAAGCCGTCAGTTTTTCCTTTAGTATGAATGGTGCTAGAACCATTACAAAAATAGGTGCAAAATAATAACTTAATGTTGCGTTAGAGATGGTCGTATATCGGTATGCCTGAAACAGTAAAATCCAATTAAAGCCCATTGCAGCCCCTGATAGGATCAGAAACCATGCATTTTCTTTTACCACCTGAAATGAGAGCTTTTGTTTCAGTAGGAAACTTACACCAACTAAAAATAAACTGCCAATAACTCCCCTCAGCAGGGCGATTTCGCTGGAGGAAAGATGAATATTTTTCACAAACACCCCAATGCTGCCCCAAATAAGCATTGCCGTAATCAGTTTCACTTGCCCTTTCAATGAAGATCCCCCAGTTCCTTACTGAAATGCTTAGACGTTTTTTAAATGTTGCGCAACCGGCTTTACTACTGTTCTTTTAACATCCTGCACAAATGCAAGTACCGCTTCCTCTTTTGTTGCCCATGAGGTAACTAATCGGATCGCAGAGTGGTCAGAATCAATCTTCTCCCATATTAAAAAGGCATAATCCTTTTGGAGTTCCGTAATCAAATCATTAGGGAGAATGGGAAACAGCTGATTTGATGGCGAATGGATGAGGAATGGAATGTCGGCTTCACTTATTCCCTTTCTCATGATATCTGCCATTGTATTGGCATGCGCCGCCAATTCAAAGAACAGATTGCTCCGAAATAGCTCAAGGAACTGTATGCCCAATAATCTTCCTTTTGCCAAAAGCGCGCCTTTTTGCTTCATATGATAGCGAAAATCTTCTTTAAGTGACTCTTTGCCTATCACTAGTGCTTCGCCGATAAGTGCGCCATTCTTGGTTCCACCGATATAGAATGCGTCAACAAGTGATGGCAAATCGCTTAGTTCGAGATCATTCTCATATGAACACAAAGCAGATCCAAGCCGTGCCCCATCCATGAACAGGATGAGATGATTTTTATCACAAACTTCACGTAGCTGCTCCAGTTCTTGTTTCTTATAAATAGAACCTATTTCCGTAGAGTTTGATATGTATACCAGCTTTGGTTTAACCATATGCTCATCCGTATGTGCTTCAAGAACGGTATGAATGTGCTGGGCAGTTAATTTCCCATCCGCAGTTTCAATCGTGACCACCTTGTGGCCAACTGCTTCGATTGCCCCTGTCTCATGTGTTGCGATATGGCCTGTATTGGCAGCAATGGCAGCTTCATGCGGCCTTAGAAATGCCGAAATCGCAATCAGATTGGTTTGGGTGCCTCCTGTTAATAAATGTATGTCTAGATCAGTCCGTCCAAGCCTTTGTTTTAACTGTTCAATCGCTTCTTGGGAAAAGCGATCCTCCCCATAACCATTCTCCTGCTCCAGATTAGTTTCCATTAAGGCACTCAGAATTTGAGGATGTGCCCCTTCGCTATAGTCATTCTTAAAGCTGTACATTCTCTTGCCTCCACCCGGATTTTTTTCATATCTATATGGTACCATATCCAATCATGAATCCATACTGATGCTTCTTAGAACTAAAGCGGAACGCAAAAAAAGGCTTGTTAAGAAAATCGTTCTTTTCTTAACAAGCTTTTATCCTGTGCACTGCCTCGATTACTAGTTTAATACCAGTTTTTCAATGGCATAGGCAACACCATTTTCATTATTGGATAGGGTTTCAAACTGTGCTGCTTCTTTAATACTGGAAACAGCATTACCCATTGCCACACCACAGCCGGCATATTCCACCATGCTTAAATCGTTTTCCCCGTCACCAATACAAATGACTTCTTCACGTTTAATAGAAAGTTTTTCTGCCAGCTGCTTTACGGCGTTTCCTTTGCTGACGCTGGGATGAAGAATTTCTAAAAAGAACGGTGCACTCTGAACCATGGCATATTTTTCTCTAAATGAATTCGGTATGGCATCGATGACTTTCTGTAGTCGTTCCGGTTCATCAATAAACATAACTTTCGGGATTAACATATCTTCAGGTATTTCATCGATGGTCCGATAATGGAGAGGCACTTGATTAATGTGAGACTCATGAACGGTATATTTGTTAATATCCTTATTGGGCGTATAGATGCTTTCTGAATCAAAAAAATGCATAGGGGACTGAACTTGTATACTTAGTTCATATAACTCTTTTAAATCCTGGTAGGTTAATGAAACTTCAGAAATCACTTCATTGGTAAGAGTACTTTGAACAACAGCACCATTATACGTAATGACATATTCATCTTCTTCATTTAATTTTAATTCTTCAATTAATGACAGAACACCGCCGATCGGTCTTCCAGTAGAAATAACTACTTTCACACCTTTTGCTTTCGCAGACTGAATGGCGTCAATTACTTCATTTGTCAGTTCTTTACGGTCATTAATCAGTGTACCATCAATGTCAATTGCAATTAACTTATACAAAACATTTCACCTGCTTATCATGATTTTGACAGTTCAACAAACTGCTAGATATGTTCAAAAAAGATTTATTATTTATAATATAACCCAAAAACTAGAAATTGGCTTCTATGAAAAACTAAAATAGAGAGCCAGCCTGATAGCTGCCCCTCTTTTATCTTCAAAATGTCTCGCTATAGTTAAACGACATGTGATATATCCCCTAAAAGCTCCACTTGGAAAGTTTTTCGATCAGATTTAATAATAGTTAGACTCGTTCCATTGATAAACGGAGGATCCCACCATTTTTCCATTGGTATATCGATCATAAGTGATAAGATAGCCCTGATCGCTACCCCGTGAGTCACAATCATGACATTGCCGTCGGGTGTTTCAGTCATAATTTTGTTTAAGGCTCGTCCAACACGCCGCTTTAACTCATCAAAACTCTCGCCATTATGGGGCTCATGATTATAGTTTTGCGGAGCATTCCAGAAATGATCATACTCTTTAGGGTCGTTTTGCTCAATCTCTTGTTGCAGCCTTCCTTCCCATTCACCAAAACGCATTTCTCTTAGATCATCATCGAGAAAAATAGGAATCTTCCGGTTTAAACAAACCAGTTTAGACGTATGGACTGCTCTGCCGCTTGAACTTGAATAAATAGCTTGAAAGTCAGTATCAAGAAGTCTCTCACCCAACGCACTCGCATCTCTCATTCCTTTCTCCGTCAGATTGGAATCCTCCCAGCCCTGTAACCGGTTCTCCTTGTTCCATTGTGTTTCCCCATGACGGGTTAAATAAATCGTTAACATCCTACTTCCTCCAAATTAAACAAGCTTGCTCTTTTTTGCTAAGAAGAATAATATCACATATTTTTACAGCTATAATGTATTTTTTCATTTTTTAAACAAATGTTTGATTAAATTAAGGCTGTTTTTGCAAGACTTTTACTTTCTTTTAGTTCTAAACCTGTTTATTTAGAAGTTTATAATCTGTAAATTCAATTCGCTAAAAGCGCTGCATATGGGCCAAGCCCTCTTTTATAACAAATGAGAGCCTGTCTCAGAATAAAATTGCAATTTTAGTTTTCGAAGTGATTGGTATTTCGCTATAGAACGATCCAGATTTTTACTTATTTTAATTGTTCGTTTACTCGCCAAACCTTCAATCATGCCTATTTGAATCATTTCTTTTCGAAGCGTTTCAATATCTAGTTCTAATTTGCGTTTTTGATAAATTGTAATTCGAGTAATTACCATATCTCTCACCCTAAGAAAGTAATTTTCCATTAAAATGAACAATTAAGATTTAATTAAAAAAGTTTAAAATTGGTATATACCTATCTAGGTTCAGATTTGAGTCAAAAACGCTTTGTGATGTAAAACCCTTTTTCTTATTTTACCTGTTCAATTGTGAACTAAACTGTGATGTATAACATATATATCGGCAAAACCATCAAAATGTATAAATTTTTTTATCCTTATTTTTCTTTTTTAAAGAACCCTAGTAGAATCACTTTAATTTGTACTAGTTTTTACCATATCAACGAAGAACTTCATGTTAATAGAAAGCTTCTCCTGGTCCTTTTCAGTCAAATTTAGCTGAAAGGGTCATCATATGGATATTTTTCCTTCCCCTGTAGAAGATAATAAATATTAAAATTGCCTTCAGAGATGATAGTTAAAACAACAAGGGAACGCTCACGAATAAATTTAAAATGGTAAGGAGATAAACGTGAAGTATAAAGGAAGAATTTTAATAACCTCATTCGTATTTATCGTATCTATAATTTGGCATACGATCTTAAATACATTGAGTTTTCTACAGTTTTTATTTACATTGCTTTATTGCTTTTTTGCATGGTGGTTGGGAAAGCAATACGATAAGTCTGTGTATTATTATAATGCACTGCAACGAAGTAAAGACGAAGTACAAAATCTTTTTGAAAACAATAATCTAATTCTTTGGATAAATAAATTAAATGAACAAAAAATGGAAATGTCAGTTGGTGTGGAGAAAGTATGGGGCTATAAAGCAAAGGAGTTTGAAGGAAACTACAACTTGTGGATAGAAACGACCCATCCAGATGACAGAGTAAAAATTAATTGCTTTCACCAACAATTGTTATCAGGTACTCCCTCTATGTGTGAGTGGAGGATCATTTGTAAAAATGGCGAAACAAAATGGTTAAAATCTTTTGGTAACCCTATATATTTTAATGGGCAAATTACCAAATTGAATGGCGTTGCTTTTGACGTGACAAAAAGAAAACTAGCAGAAAAAAAAGTTGAATATTTAGCTTACCATGATAGTCTTACAGGGGTTTGGAATAGAGAAAAGTTTGCAAATCAACTAGAAACTTCTCTAGATCAATGCAAACAAAATAAGCAACAAATGGCCGTAATGCTTATTGATATAGACCATTTTAAAGAAGTAAATGATACTCACGGCCACATTATAGGAGATGCCTTATTAATACAAGTAGCAAATAGGCTAAGCAGCAATATTCAGCATGGCAGAATGGTTGCTCGTCAAGGTGGCGATGAATTTATTATTCTTATACCTATTGAAACGAAAAATCAAGCGGCTCATATAGCAGAAGAAATATTAAATTCATTAGAAATTCCTTTTATGCTGCATGGGATCGAAACTCATATTACCGCTAGTATAGGTATAAGCCTCTACCCCGAGCATGGGAAGGATGCGCAATCCCTCATTAAATACGCAGATATGACCATGTATGATGTTAAATTAAAAGGAAGAAACCATTATGGTTTTTACTCATTAGATATTGAAAATATAAATAAAAGGAAAATGGTTATATCCAGTGGTCTCCACAAGGCACTGAACAATAAGGAGCTTGAATTGTATTATCAGCCCAAAATATCCATTACATCTGGACTAGTGATAGGAGTTGAAGCGTTATTACGGTGGAATCATCCTGACTTAGGTTCTATTTCCCCAGCAGAGTTTATTCCCATTGCAGAGGAAACCGGTTTGATTGTTTCCATCGGAGATTGGGTACTAAGGACAGCTTGCAACCAGCATAAAAAATGGGAAAGAATAGGGATTGCACCTAATCATATGTGCGTAAATGTTTCACCTCGGCAATTTATCGATGAGCAATTTATCCCAAAAATAACACAAGTTTTGGATGAATGTGAGTTTGAACCCGAGAAATTAGAGTTAGAGATCACAGAGGGAATTGCGATGTATGACTTCGAAGAAACGGTGTCCAAGCTTCATCAAATTAGAAATCTTAGGATTAAATTAGCATTGGATGACTTTGGGACTGGTTACTCCTCTTTAAGTTATTTACGTAGATTTCCGATTAACGGCATAAAGATTGACCGGGGGTTTATAAATGATCTTCTTCAAAGTCCACAAACTACAGCTATTGTAGAATCTATTATATCGATTGCGCACCGTCTAAACTTAATGGTAATTGCCGAAGGTGTGGAATCAAAAGAGCAATTGGAGATCCTTCAGAGCCAAAACTGTGACATTGCACAAGGATATTATTTTAGCCGACCTTTACCTAGTAATGAAGTAGAAAAAATTTTGAAAATCAAATTTGTAAATTTCTAATTTATATTCCTATCATGTTGTTTTGATTGAACATCCGACCAATCAGGAGTCACAAAGACCTTGGTTTTGCCAAGGTCTATACTTTTAACAAAAGCTATTATAACATCCACTCAATCGTGTATTGGCAATGGATAGGGTTAAAAACTTTACCTTAAAGAGCTTTCATATCTTATTTGAGTTACGTTCAATGTTTTTATTTCACACAGCCCAAACAGCTAGTGCTTCCTTCCATCTTTAAGAAAATCTCTATATAAATTTCGTTGTACTTTATTCATGCATTAACTCTGATATATGTACAAGTTCAACTTTATTACTGTTTATTTTTCTTATCTCACAAAAATCAGAAGAGTACCTGTAAATCAAAATGTATTCCTCTCCGTTATAGAAAACTCGGCTACCGTCTTTTATCACCTTTTCCCCCTTTCTTTCCAGAATAAAAAAGTTTAATCGAAACCGATTAAACTTAATAGAAAATTATAATCGGTAGCTGGCTGACTCTCTCTTTTCGAGTTTAGTCCCTCTAGCTTTGCGTCCCCATCTTTCAATGAGTTTGCCTTTATCGGTTTCATATTTATAGGTCCTTCTTACTATATTATAAATTGTTTTTCAATATATTCAATATCCCTTATAGATAATTATTTCTATTGGGAAAATAGACATAAAATAGACAAAAAAAATAGGGGGAATGAGCTTGTCTATATGTTTCAACTCTTTATGGTCACCTAATTGATCCTTTTTAACGTGACACTCTTTTAGAAATTGCCATATTACTATGATCTTATGCTGTGGTAATACTCGGTTGTTCGGAATAAATCGTATAAACCTATTTTAACAATAAGTTACGCCATTTTCCTCGGCATAAAAAAACCTCCTATATCACTAAGTGAAATTTCGGAAGGTTTCGGCACCTGGCCGTTACCCTAACCGTTTCGCTCAGTGTCATAGAAGGTTGATTTAAGGGTTTTGGCACCCTTTTTTGTTACGCGCCTTAGAGGATTCGAACCTCTGACCGTACGCTTAGAAGGCGTATGCTCTATCCAGCTGAGCTAAAGGCGCAACATATGTATGGCGGAGAAGGAGGGATTTGAACCCTCGCGCCGGTTACCCGACCTACACCCTTAGCAGGGGCGCCTCTTCAGCCTCTTGAGTACTTCCCCACAAACATAAAAATGGCTCCGCAGGTAGGATTCGAACCTACGACCGATCGGTTAACAGCCGATTGCTCTACCACTGAGCTACTGCGGAACAATGAGTATACTACTTTATGATGGTGGGCCTAAATGGACTTGAACCATCGACCTCACGCTTATCAGGCGTGCGCTCTAACCAGCTGAGCTATAGGCCCATTGGAGCGGGTGATGGGAATCGAACCCACAACAACAGCTTGGAAGGCTGTGGTTTTACCACTAAACTACACCCGCAACATTATATGAAGATAATAACTAATGACTATTCTTCCATTAAATAGAATGGCTGGGCTAGCAGGATTTGAACCTACGAATGACGGAGTCAAAGTCCGTTGCCTTACCGCTTGGCTATAGCCCAATAATGAAAATGGGGCGATTGATGGGAATCGAACCCACGAGTGCCAGAGCCACAATCTGGTGCGTTAACCACTTCGCCACAACCGCCATTATTTAAAATGTATAAAGGATATCAGATATTTGAACTTTAATCTAAGCATACCCTTTAAACTATATCTTTATAAATGGTGGAGGGGGACGGATTCGAACCGCCGAACCCTGAGGGAGCGGATTTACAGTCCGCCGCGTTTAGCCACTTCGCTACCCCTCCATATAAAAGGTGGCTCAGGACGGAATCGAACCGCCGACACAAGGATTTTCAGTCCTTTGCTCTACCGACTGAGCTACTGAGCCATATGAAAATATTCACAGCAGCCTTCCAATTGTGCTCTAAGGACTGCTTTATAGAATTATAAAATATCTATTTCAACAATAGAAATGCTACTGGAATAAAATTACGGTCCGGACGGGACTCGAACCCGCGACCTCCTGCGTGACAGGCAGGCATTCTAACCAACTGAACTACCGGACCATATATTGCGGAGGCAGGATTTGAACCTGCGACCTTCGGGTTATGAGCCCGACGAGCTACCAGACTGCTCCACCCCGCGATAATAATATTGAAGTGTTATGGCGGAGGAAGAGGGATTCGAACCCCCGCGCGGTGTAACCCGCCTGTCGGTTTTCAAGACCGATCCCTTCAGCCAGACTTGGGTATTCCTCCGAATAAATGGACCCTGTAGGATTCGAACCTACGACCGGACGGTTATGAGCCGTCTGCTCTAACCAGCTGAGCTAAGGGTCCAATTAAAGTTATTTTAACTTTTACTTTATGAAAGCCGTCTGTCCCCATCTCAGAAAGCTTATTCAAGCAGCAGCTCGATGGGTACAACTTGCAGTTAAATCTTGGATGCCTTGCTCGTTGCTCTAACCAGCTGAGCTAAGGGTCCATTAATAATAATATTTTTTCATATAGCGGCGGAGGGGATCGAACCCCCGACCTTACGGGTATGAACCGTACGCTCTAGCCAGCTGAGCTACACCGCCATTTTCAATAAAACTAAATGGAGCCTAGCGGGATCGAACCGCTGACCTCCTGCGTGCAAAGCAGGCGCTCTCCCAGCTGAGCTAAGGCCCCATATTATAAATTTACAATTTTAACTGGTCGGGAAGACAGGATTCGAACCTGCGACCCCTTGGTCCCAAACCAAGTGCTCTACCAAGCTGAGCTACTTCCCGTACTAAAAATGATGGCGCGCCCGAAAGGAGTCGAACCCATAACCTTCTGATCCGTAGTCAGACGCTCTATCCAATTGAGCTACGGGCGCACGTTTCATTTAAGTGGTGCCGAGGACCGGAATCGAACCGGTACGGTAGTCACCTACCGCAGGATTTTAAGTCCTGTGCGTCTGCCAGTTCCGCCACCCCGGCAAATTTGGAGCGGAAGACGGGATTCGAACCCGCGACCCCCACCTTGGCAAGGTGGTGTTCTACCACTGAACTACTTCCGCTTAAAATGGTGAGCCATGAAGGACTCGAACCTTCGACCCTCTGATTAAAAGTCAGATGCTCTACCGACTGAGCTAATGGCTCTAAAAAAGCAAAAAAAATAAATGGTGCCGGCTAGAGGACTTGAACCCCCAACCTACTGATTACAAGTCAGTTGCTCTACCAATTGAGCTAAACCGGCATAAAACAAAATATTGAATGGTGGAGGATGACGGGATCGAACCGCCGACCCTCTGCTTGTAAGGCAGATGCTCTCCCAGCTGAGCTAATCCTCCAATATGGTGACCCCTACGGGATTCGAACCCGTGTTACCGCCGTGAAAGGGCGGTGTCTTAACCGCTTGACCAAGGGGCCAACTAAAAATTAAACTAAACTATTTCCCTTATAAGGGTTTAGCCTGGCAGTGTCCTACTCTCACAGGGGCTTTCGCCCCAACTACCATCGGCGCTGAGAAGCTTAACTTCCGTGTTCGGTATGGGAACGGGTGTGACCTTCTCGCCATCACCGCCAGACTATTTTGTTGAGGTTTCATTCCCTCAAAACTAGATAATACAGAAGAAACGTTTAAGAACGAGTTCGCTTTATTCATATTGCTATGACTTGGTTAAGTCCTCGATCGATTAGTATCAGTCAGCTCCACATGTTACCACGCTTCCACCTCTGACCTATCAACCTGATCATCTTTCAGGGATCTTACTAGCTTGACGCTATGGGAAATCTCATCTTGAGGGGGGCTTCATGCTTAGATGCTTTCAGCACTTATCCCGTCCGCACATAGCTACCCAGCGATGCCTTTGGCAAGACAACTGGTACACCAGCGGTGCGTCCATCCCGGTCCTCTCGTACTAAGGACAGCTCCTCTCAAATTTCCTGCGCCCGCGACGGATAGGGACCGAACTGTCTCACGACGTTCTGAACCCAGCTCGCGTACCGCTTTAATGGGCGAACAGCCCAACCCTTGGGACCGACTACAGCCCCAGGATGCGATGAGCCGACATCGAGGTGCCAAACCTCCCCGTCGATGTGGACTCTTGGGGGAGATAAGCCTGTTATCCCCAGGGTAGCTTTTATCCGTTGAGCGATGGCCCTTCCATGCGGAACCACCGGATCACTAAGCCCGACTTTCGTCCCTGCTCGACTTGTAGGTCTCGCAGTCAAGCTCCCTTGTGCCTTTACACTCTGCGAATGATTTCCAACCATTCTGAGGGAACCTTTGGGCGCCTCCGTTACTCTTTAGGAGGCGACCGCCCCAGTCAAACTGCCCACCTGACACTGTCTCCCACCCCGATCAGGGGTGTGGGTTAGAATTTCAATACAGCCAGGGTAGTATCCCACCGACGCCTCCACCGAAGCTGGCGCTCCGGCTTCTCAGGCTCCTACCTATCCTGTACAAGCTGTACCAAAATTCAATATCAGGCTACAGTAAAGCTCCATGGGGTCTTTCCGTCCTGTCGCGGGTAACCTGCATCTTCACAGGTACTATAATTTCACCGAGTCTCTCGTTGAGACAGTGCCCAGATCGTTACGCCTTTCGTGCGGGTCGGAACTTACCCGACAAGGAATTTCGCTACCTTAGGACCGTTATAGTTACGGCCGCCGTTTACTGGGGCTTCGATTCAGAGCTTCGCTTGCGCTAACCCCTCCTCTTAACCTTCCAGCACCGGGCAGGCGTCAGCCCCTATACTTCGCCTTGCGGCTTCGCAGAGACCTGTGTTTTTGCTAAACAGTCGCCTGGGCCTATTCACTGCGGCTCTTCGAGGCTATTCACCTCAAAAAGCACCCCTTCTCCCGAAGTTACGGGGTCATTTTGCCGAGTTCCTTAACGAGAGTTCTCTCGCTCACCTTAGGATTCTCTCCTCGCCTACCTGTGTCGGTTTGCGGTACGGGCACCTTTTATCTCGCTAGAGGCTTTTCTTGGCAGTGTGGAATCAGGAACTTCGGTACTCTATTTCCCTCGCTGTCACAGCTCAGCCTTAACGAGAAGCGGATTTTCCTACTTCTCAGCCTAACTGCTTAGACGCGCATATCCAACAGCGCGCTTACCCTATCCTCCTGCGTCCCCCCATCACTCAAACGATAAAGAGGTGGTACAGGAATATCAACCTGTTGTCCATCGCCTACGCCTTTCGGCCTCGGCTTAGGTCCCGACTAACCCTGAGCGGACGAGCCTTCCTCAGGAAACCTTAGGCATTCGGTGGATGAGATTCTCACTCATCTTTCGCTACTCATACCGGCATTCTCACTTCTAAGCGCTCCACGGGTCCTTCCGATCCCGCTTCACAGCCCTTAGAACGCTCTCCTACCACTGACATCGTAGATGTCAATCCACAGCTTCGGTGATACGTTTAGCCCCGGTACATTTTCGGCGCAGAGTCACTCGACCAGTGAGCTATTACGCACTCTTTAAATGGTGGCTGCTTCTAAGCCAACATCCTGGTTGTCTAAGCAACTCCACATCCTTTTCCACTTAACGTATACTTTGGGACCTTAGCTGGTGGTCTGGGCTGTTTCCCTTTTGACTACGGATCTTATCACTCGCAGTCTGACTCCCACGGATAAGTCTTTGGCATTCGGAGTTTGTCTGAATTCGGTAACCCGATGAGGGCCCCTAGTCCAAACAGTGCTCTACCTCCAAGACTCTTACTACGTGAGGCTAGCCCTAAAGCTATTTCGGAGAGAACCAGCTATCTCCAAGTTCGATTGGAATTTCTCCGCTACCCACACCTCATCCGCGCACTTTTCAACGTGCGTCGGTTCGGGCCTCCATCCAGTGTTACCTGGACTTCACCCTGGACATGGGTAGATCACCTGGTTTCGGGTCTACGACTACATACTAAAACGCCCTATTCAGACTCGCTTTCGCTGCGGCTCCGTCTCTTCAACTTAACCTTGCATGTAATCGTAACTCGCCGGTTCATTCTACAAAAGGCACGCCATCACCCATAAACGGGCTCTGACTACTTGTAGGCACACGGTTTCAGGATCTCTTTCACTCCCCTTCCGGGGTGCTTTTCACCTTTCCCTCACGGTACTGGTTCACTATCGGTCACTAGGGAGTATTTAGCCTTGGGAGATGGTCCTCCCTGCTTCCGACCGGATTTCACGTGTCCGGCCGTACTCAGGATCCACTCAGGAGGGAACGAAGTTTCAACTACAGGGCTGTTACCTTCTATGACGGGCCTTTCCAGACCGCTTCATCTACCCCGTTCCTTTGTAACTCCATGTTGAGTGTCCTACAACCCCGAAAGGCAAGCCTTTCGGTTTGGGCTGTTCCCGTTTCGCTCGCCGCTACTCAGGGAATCGCGTTTGCTTTCTCTTCCTCCGGGTACTTAGATGTTTCAGTTCCCCGGGTCTGCCTTCAGTACCCTATGTATTCAGGTAAAGATACTGCTCCATTACGAGCAGTGGGTTCCCCCATTCGGAAATCTCCGGATCAAAGCTTACTTACAGCTCCCCGAAGCATATCGGTGTTAGTCCCGTCCTTCATCGGCTCCTAGTGCCAAGGCATCCACCGTGCGCCCTTTCTAACTTAACCTACGACAAATGATCAGCGTCGTGTCTCTAGTCAGCTTCGCTCGTTCAGATCCTCACGTGCCCTAGCACGCTCCGGTCTTCACTCCCTCGCTTCCTCGACCTTCTCGCTGCTGATTTGTCTTTAATTACTCTTAAAATAAGAGAGAAAAACTAAAATGGCGATTACTCGGTTCTTGCTTGGTTTCTTCTATACGATTATCTAGTTTTCAAAGAACGAATAAAAAAAGCTTTGAGAGAGATTGTTCTCTCAAAACTAAACAAACAAAGAACGTGTCACAAACCGTTTTGTCTGGCTCATAGGTCCAGCTTTATCCTTAGAAAGGAGGTGATCCAGCCGCACCTTCCGATACGGCTACCTTGTTACGACTTCACCCCAATCATCTGTCCCACCTTAGGCGGCTGGCTCCTTACGGTTACCCCACCGACTTCGGGTGTTACAAACTCTCGTGGTGTGACGGGCGGTGTGTACAAGGCCCGGGAACGTATTCACCGCGGCATGCTGATCCGCGATTACTAGCGATTCCGGCTTCATGCAGGCGAGTTGCAGCCTGCAATCCGAACTGAGAATGGTTTTGTGGGATTGGCTCCACCTCGCGGCTTCGCTGCCCTTTGTACCATCCATTGTAGCACGTGTGTAGCCCAGGTCATAAGGGGCATGATGATTTGACGTCATCCCCACCTTCCTCCGGTTTGTCACCGGCAGTCACCTTAGAGTGCCCAACTAAATGCTGGCAACTAAGATCAAGGGTTGCGCTCGTTGCGGGACTTAACCCAACATCTCACGACACGAGCTGACGACAACCATGCACCACCTGTCACTCTGTCCCCCGAAGGGGAACGTCCTATCTCTAGGAGTGTCAGAGGATGTCAAGACCTGGTAAGGTTCTTCGCGTTGCTTCGAATTAAACCACATGCTCCACCGCTTGTGCGGGCCCCCGTCAATTCCTTTGAGTTTCAGCCTTGCGGCCGTACTCCCCAGGCGGAGTGCTTAATGCGTTAGCTGCAGCACTAAAGGGCGGAAACCCTCTAACACTTAGCACTCATCGTTTACGGCGTGGACTACCAGGGTATCTAATCCTGTTTGCTCCCCACGCTTTCGCGCCTCAGCGTCAGTTACAGACCAGAAAGCCGCCTTCGCCACTGGTGTTCCTCCACATCTCTACGCATTTCACCGCTACACGTGGAATTCCGCTTTCCTCTTCTGCACTCAAGTCCCCCAGTTTCCAATGACCCTCCACGGTTGAGCCGTGGGCTTTCACATCAGACTTAAAGGACCGCCTGCGCGCGCTTTACGCCCAATAATTCCGGACAACGCTTGCCACCTACGTATTACCGCGGCTGCTGGCACGTAGTTAGCCGTGGCTTTCTGGTTAGGTACCGTCAAGGTACCGGCAGTTACTCCGGTACTTGTTCTTCCCTAACAACAGAGCTTTACGACCCGAAGGCCTTCATCGCTCACGCGGCGTTGCTCCATCAGACTTTCGTCCATTGTGGAAGATTCCCTACTGCTGCCTCCCGTAGGAGTCTGGGCCGTGTCTCAGTCCCAGTGTGGCCGATCACCCTCTCAGGTCGGCTACGCATCGTCGCCTTGGTGAGCCGTTACCTCACCAACTAGCTAATGCGCCGCGGGCCCATCTGTAAGTGACAGCCGAAACCGTCTTTCAGTTCTTCCTCATGCAAGGAAGAAGATTATCCGGTATTAGCTCCGGTTTCCCGAAGTTATCCCGATCTTACAGGCAGGTTGCCCACGTGTTACTCACCCGTCCGCCGCTAACCTCAAGGAGCAAGCTCCTCGAGATTCGCTCGACTTGCATGTATTAGGCACGCCGCCAGCGTTCGTCCTGAGCCAGGATCAAACTCTCCAAGAAAGTTGATATAGCTCATAAAAATAACGTTGACTTCATTTCGTTAGAAATGAATAATTATTGTTTGTTGACGTTTTTGTTTGTTTAGTTTTCAAAGAGCAATTCACACAGACAGATTAATATCATAGCATCTATATTTCTAGTAGTCAACCTCTTTTTTTGAGAATAATAACCGGAAATAAGAGACGAAATATATCTTATCAAAAGCACTATTAGATGTCAACTGTTTTTTAGAATATATAATGTTTTCGTTGGAATCTCTTAGCGACGAATCTTATATTACTATTTTTTTTATTACACGTCAATATTTTTTGTGTTTGGTTTTAATAAAAATTTCATTCTATAGAAAAGACCCATCTCTTGTCTTAAAAAGTCATATTATAAAAATTATATTTAAATTGGAATCGCTCTTTATAAATTACTTAAGAATTCATCACACTCTTCATAAACATGTAAGTGAATTTTTATTTTATTATTTAAACCTTGATCTCTTTTATAATTTGTTGTGTCGCCATTTCAAGTAGCCTTTGCAAAAGTCTTTGTAAAATACTTTAAGCTTTTTTAACCGTTGCTATTGAAGGTAATAAATATGGTCCCCTAGAAGGGGGGGGGCCATTTCATTCGTTGAATCAAATTATATTATTGTAATTGATTTTGTTGTCCCATTTGCCCCATTTGTTAATTCGATTGCAGTTGCCCCTGCCCATGTTGGACACTGATAAGGGAACTTTGCAGATGATGTAATTGCTGTCTAAGATCACTAAATTCCTGCGCAATTTCAACATCTACTGTTTTTTTACTTCTTCCTCAATTTTCTTCTTCGTGTGATTATCCATAATTACCCCTCCAACTTTTAAATAATTAAGACCCCATTTAGGTCCAATTATAAGTTGTTCAAATTCCAATCAAATATCCAAATTATTTCCTTGACGAAATAGGCATTCCACCTGAATTTCTTTTACACTTTTTTCTTCTTTTGATGCTTTATCCTCATGTTTTTTAAGCTTTTTTTCGAATTTAAAAATATAAATTTTAAAGGAAATGAAACAGGAGAGGAATATAACCAAAATAGCCTTGGAGGTCAAGTTCCAAATCGGAAATGTTTTGAGTGAGAAGAGCCCTCCTATTTTGAGGCATATGCTATATTTTAAACCGTCATTTTCCAACTTGATAAAGTTAACCATTTTTCTTTTTCCTTATAATCAGGCATTATTTTCCCAACAAGCCGCCAAAAGGATCGGTCGTGGTTCAGATGCACCATATGGGACATTTCGTGAACGACTACATATTCGATTACCTCTTGAGGTGCCATCGCTAGTCTCCAATTAAAGGTTAACTGCAGTTTTGAATCACACGTTCCCCAGGTAGTTTTGCTATCGGAGATACGAACAGAACGTGGTTTATTTTTAAAATTGCTTTGATATGCGGATATGCTCTTCTCCACTAGAGCTTTACATTGTTGGTAATAAAATCGTTTTAAAGCTTGTTTTATTTTTTCTGTGTCAGATTGCTTTACATAAATATGTAATTTTTCTTCTGAAAACACTACATGTTCTTGTGTTATATTAATATCTTCAAAGACCTCTATTGGATAAGCATTTCCTAAATAAAGAAAACTCTCGCCATACTCATAAGTCTTCTTCTGAGGGCCCATCAGCCTACTTTCCATTTCTTTTAATTTTTGTTGAATAAGTCCCCATTTTACCTCTAATAACTGAAGTACCCTATCATTAGGTGTTCCTTTTGGAGCCTGAACTTCAATATTCCCATAATTATCTATCGTAATTCCTATAGAGGTTCGATTTTTGTACTTGATTTCAAACCGTATTGTTTCACCTAAGTAGGTATGTATCATGTTTCACCTTTATGATTCTTTAAGGGACTATCCCCTGTATTTGACAGCCAATCCTTTTAAGAAATTCCTAGCGTATTTATCCCCGCATTCTTTATAATTCTTATGCCCTTCTTTTCTTAGGAGAGCGCCAAGTTCTCCTTTTGAAACCGTAATTCCAGCTATTTTGAATAGATCCAGCATATCCTCGGTAGTTAATGATAATGCTATTTTCACTTTCTTTAACAAGAGATTATTCATGTTTGCACTATTTTTTATAGACCGCTCTGACGTATCTGACTGTCCTGGTTTGGGTTCCTGTTCTCCTCTTTTAAAAATAATAAAACCATTCAAAAATGAATCTAACATATTGTTATTACATTTTATTTGCTCGTTGTTTTCATCTTCATTCTCATCTGTTTTTGTGAGAATCTTTATTACTTGTGGTACTGTTACATCCACACCTCCAAGCTTAAAGATTTCTGCCATTTCTTTATTTTTTATTTCCATTGCATATCTAAGCCGAATTAATATATCGTTATTATCCACGATAGACCTCCTATGTTTAAATTAGCTCCTGTCCTTTGAAGCAACAAGAACGATCGTTACAATCTAACCTATTTAAGTATCTTCCTCTACTTTTGTTTTAGCATTAAAGCAATTGGAATACAAAGATATGGTTAAAATTCCACGCTTAATCCTATAGTACTCAATCCAGTAAAAATAAGCTATATGACCACCGCACATACATTGATACAAATAACCCATATTGCCCAAACAAAATCACCGACAAATTTTGTATCGTATACTATTACTTCGACGTGAATCGGGTTTCAAAAAGGAAATAGGCAACTCCCCAAAAGGGTTAGTTGCCTTCATTAAAAATAATCTTCGCAACAGCTTCAACATGTGTAGTTTGCGGGAACATATCCACAGGTTGCACATCCACGGTTTTATAACCGCCGTCTTCTAAGATTCGCAAATCCCTTGCCAAGGTGGCCGGGTTGCAGGAAACATAAACAACCTTTTTCGGCTTCATGTCCAGAATGGTCTGAAGCAATGCTTCATCGCATCCTTTGCGCGGCGGGTCGACGACCAGTACATCAGCAGCATTGCCCTCTTTATACCATTTGGGTATCACAACTTCTGCTTCACCGACAGCAAATTCCACATTCCCCATACCGTTCAAAACTGCATTACGCTTCGCATCCTCAATTGCTTCCGGTACAATCTCGACACCGAAAACCTTATTAGCCTTTTGGGCTAAAAATAATGAAATGGTCCCAATACCACAATAGGCATCAATCACCTTTTCATTTCCTGTTAAGTCGGCATACTCAAGAGCCTTGTCATAAAGTACTTTTGTTTGCACAGGGTTTACCTGGTAAAAAGATAAAGCTGAAATGGCAAATTTCACATCGCCAATATAGTCGTAAATAAATTCGTTTCCCCACAATACTGTCGTTTTGTCACCCAAAATAACATTGGTCCGCTTTGAATTGACATTATGGACAATCGATTTCACCTTTGGCAGGCGTAATGCGATTTCCTCCAGCATCTTATTTTTATGAGGAATATCCGCTGTTTTTGTGATGATCACAACCATCAGCTCACCTGTCTGGTTTCCGTATCGGGCCATAATATGCCGGAGAACTCCTTGATGGGTTTCTTCACGATAAGCCGGAATTCCAAGTTTGCTGCAAATTTCTTTTACCGTTTGTACCGCTTTATTGACCTCAGCAATTTGGATCAAACTTTCATTTGTGTCCACAATTTCGTGGCTTCTTGGCTTAAAAAAACCAGCGATTAGTTTGCCGTCTTTTTCAGCAACAGGTACCTGTGCTTTATTACGATAGTGCCACGGATTGTTCATCCCGATGATTGGATGTACAGCCACATCCTCAAGCTTGCCGATGCGGGCAAGTACTTGGCGAACTTGATTTTCTTTATATTTCAACTGACCTTCATAGCTGATATGCTCAAGTTGACAGCCGCCGTACTTATTTTTTTCATTACTGGGTATTTCCACACGATAAGGACTTGGTTCGTAAAGCTCAATCAAGCGTCCGATTCCATAGCTTTTATTCACTTTTATGATCTTTACTTTTGCCTTTTCTCCGGGTAACCCATTAGGGACAAATAATGGATAGCCCTCTACCTTGGCCACCCCTGCCCCGTCATGAGTTAAATCTTCAAATATAACATCTATGTAATCATTTTTATTTACCGGCAATGTTCTGCTCATTCGTTTCTTCCTTTTCTTCATTTTGACTAGCAAGATTGTATCATATATTGATGTGGAATACGAAATGAGCAATGGCAATGAACGATTTTTCACTTTTATCGAAGACATTTTGCACAAAAATTATTCATTACGCCAACTACTTATTTTTTCAGTCAAACCTTCATTTTCCCAGCCAACCGCCTAAATTCAATGCTTTAAAAAGCGCCTCAGACAAAAAGACGCCTCTCACCTGAGAGACGCCTTCCACTTTTATTCTTTCATTGCTGCGACTTTTTCTTTTACTTCTTCAATGTTTTTCATTTTGTTATCCCAGCATTTTTGGCTTAAATCGACAGGGTATTCCTCTGGATTCATGGTGCGTTTGTATTCATCCCATAATGCATCGAGGTTTTGCTTTAAATAATCCTTGGATTCCTCTATAGTTGGGAGATCGTAAACAAACTGCCCGTTCACAAAAATATCTATATGGAGATCTTTTGCGGTAAAGTTGGTCACTACCTTGTTTATGAAGGTATGTGTGGGATGGAACATGCGCAGACGTTTTTCTGGAAGCTTCTCATCTTCCATCGCTACGTAATCCCCTTCCGCATGGTTGTTCTTATTATTTATAATACGGTAAATTCTCTTCAAACCAGGTGTTGTTACTTTTTCCGGATTGGAGGAAATTTTTATTGTATCCTCCATTTGTCCGTTTTCATTTTCAATTGAAACTATTTTATAAACGGCGCCAAGTGCAGCCTGGTCGAAGGCCGTAATCAATTTCGTGCCGATTCCCCAACTGTCAATTTTGGCTCCTTGGGCTTTTAAATTGATAATCGTATACTCGTCCAGGTCACTTGAGGCAAAAATTTTCGCTTGTTGGAAACCCGCCTCATCGAGCATTTTGCGTGCCTCTTTTGATAAATAAGCCAAGTCTCCGCTATCCAGGCGAATCCCGATAAAATTAATCTTATCGCCAAGCTCTTTTGCCACTTTAATCGCATTAGGCACACCGAGATGAAGCGTATCATAAGTGTCTACTAAAAACACACAATCCTTATGGGTTTCCGCATACTTATGGAAAGCTGTATATTCATCTTTATAAGCCTGCACCATGGCATGAGCATGGGTGCCTGACACCGGAATGCCGAACATTTTTCCCGCTCTTACATTACTGGTTGCATCGAAGCCGGCAAGATAGGCTGCCCTTGTTCCCCAAATGGCTGCATCCATTTCTTGTGCCCGTCTTGTTCCGAATTCCATGGCCACTTCATTCCCGACAACCTGCTTAATTCTTGAAGCCTTTGTGGCAATCAATGTTTGGTAATTCACAATGTTTAACAAAGCTGTTTCGATTAATTGTGCTTCAGCCAGCGGGGCATCCACACGTAAAATGGGCTCATTTCCAAAAACAAGCTCGCCTTCTTTCATCGAACGAATGGTTCCTGTAAAACGGAGATCTTTTAAAAATGCTAAAAAATCATCCTTGTAACCTACTTCATTTTTCAAATATTCGAGGTCTGCTTCACTAAACCGAAAATCCTTGATAAATTGAACCACTTTTTCAAGACCTGCAAATACAGCATATCCATTTCCAAATGGAAGTTTACGAAAAAATAGTTCAAAGACTGCTCGCTTATTATGTATACCATCCCGCCAATACGTTTCCGCCATATTAATCTGGTAAAGATCTGTATGCAGAGTATAACTATCGTCATGATAAATATGTTTCATCATCGGCCCTCCGAAATACTTTTACAGCTTTTTCAAAATTATGTCTATCATAACATTAAAAAGCTTATTTAACCATAGCACCTAGCGATTGTTCAAAATGCCCCAGTGCCCATTCATGTCCCTTAGGGTTAAAAGATGCAACCGCCTCTTTATAAACAACAATTTCAAATCCCTTATTGTAGGCATCTACCGCAGTATGAAGAACACAAATATCCGTACAAACACCCACTAGGTGGACCTCTGTGATTCCCCGCTCGCGTAATTTCATTTCAAGATCTGTTCCTGCAAAAGCGGAGTATCTTGTTTTATCCATGAGGACAACGTTGCTTCGCTCCTTATTTTCCTCATACACTTTTTGAAGAGCCCCAAATAAATGTCTGCCCGAGGTACCACGCAAGTTATGAGGCGGGAACAATTTTGTTTCCGGATGAAATTCATCTCCCCGATCATGAACATCAATCGCGAACACAACATAATCGCCGTTTTCGATAAACTCTTTTGTCAGAGAGGTAATTTTGTCTTCAATCACCTGCCCTGGTTTGCCACATGTTAATGCACCCGCATCCGCCACAAAATCGTGTGTATAATCGATATTAATTAATGCTTTCATTTCTCCTCACTCCTTAGCTGCGATGGCAATTGTCTTTTGCTCATTATACACATTATTGGAAGATCGAGGAAGCAGAAGCGTTTGAACTCCAATTAGGTAATAGGGTCATTCCTTAAGTACAAGCTGCTTTTCAGACAGTCAACACTTGTTTTTCCGGCAGTAAAACGATTTATCTACTAAAGCAAAAAAGTCCGCCCCTCGCAAAGGCACGAACTTTTCATCAACTATATCTTTTTCCTGGGTTCCAATCTTCTGGCCTATCATTAGGGCGGATATTATCCAAAGGCACGAACACTTCCAAATGACGATAAAGGTTTTCAAACTCCGCTGGCAGCAAACCGCCAAATTCTCCGTCTAAATTTAATTGCACCTTTTCTTCAGAATAGACCTTTATTCTATTTGCCTGGGTATAAATAACATTCGGATCGTTAACATGTTCACCACGGATTGACATGGTAACAATACGGATGAACTCAGCCAGATTTACTTTTTTCAAAATGAGCAATGAAAAAAGTCCATCGTTAATAGAGGCATCAGGAGCTAGTCTTTCAAATCCGCCAATGGAATTGGTTAGTCCAACCAGGAACATCATTGCTTCTCCTTCAAACAGCTTTCCATCATACTCTATTCGAAGATCTGATGCTTTTATGGAAGGGAGCATTTCCATCCCCTTTAAATAGTAGGCTAGTTGACCAAGCATAGTTTTTAATTTGCTTGGTACTTCGTAGGTAAGCTCTGTAATCCTGCCGCCGCCGGCAATATTGATAAAATACTTATCGTTAATGCGGCCGATATCAACGGGAATTAACTCCCCTTTTGTAATAATGTCCACAGCGGTCCCAACATCTCTCGGAATTTGCAAAGCCCGGGCAAAATCATTCGTTGTTCCAGCTGGAATGATTCCTAATTTGGGGCGGTATTCCTGTTCTGCGAGACCATTTACCACTTCGTGAATGGTGCCGTCACCGCCAGCAGCAATAACCACATCGTATTGACGCTCAACCGCAATTCTTGCAGCGTTTATGGCATCTCCTGCTCCAGTCGTGGCATGGCAAGACGCCTCGTACCCGGCCTTCTCCAATTTTTCCAGTATTTCCGGTAGCTGACGTTTGATTAATTCACGACCTGACGTGGGATTGTAAATCAGTCTTGCTCGTTTCATCATCATCATCCTATTTTTGATATCACAATACAAATTTCCCATTCAATATTCTACCAATTATCGTGTCAGCTTACAATTAAGCCGCAAAAACTATTTTCCCTGAAAAATATCCATCTATAATAATACCTTTGTTTTATTTTATTGCCAAAAACAAAAAGTGCCTCTGAGTTAACAGGGAATATTTTTAAGTGATCATTCAACTGATGCCATCTAAGTTTGCCGTTAGTTACGAGAGTGTGCAACTAGCATCCTGTCTATTGCCAGCGACCTCTATACTTCTGCCATCTTCCTTTTCAATAAAAATAAGCGGATGGTGGTCATCCGCATTTACTTTAACTTATCTTCCTGAATTAAGGCTCACATTATTGGCATTCACAATGTTAATGTGGTATTTTCCTTCACCCGAATGATAAACTTCATCTTTGACAACAGGCTCATTTTCCATTCCTGCTGTTTTCTTTTTCTCAGAAATCTTCCACTCACCGTTCATACCGCTAATATCCAGTGTTTCGACTGCGGTTACCTTCAGATCCTTGCTTTCTGAAGAATCGATATTCCAATCATTTACAAGCAGTCGGGGGTTGAGGGTTAGAGAATTGCCGCTGCCAATTACATCTAACTTCACATTAGCCGGAATCAAAATGGTAGCAGACACGATTCCTTGTGTTTGAAACGGTCCTGTCTCTTGAGGTAATGCCTTTACATTTACATAAAGCGTATCACCTTTTTGATTGGAGACAATGTAATCCTCAGCGCTTTTTAGCAGACTTGCATTTTTGGCTGTCTGTACGCGATAGGTTCCAAACACAGAGACTTCCTTTTCCGGCGACGACTCAATCGACATGTTATAATTAGCTGTTTGGACCACTACTCGCTTTATTTGTCCGTCTATTTTTTCCGAAAAGGATGGGAGCTTAAACGTTCGCTCTTCCCGCGCCATTACCTCGCTGACTTTTCCGATGAAACCTGCAGAACTTAAAAACTTAAAAAGGCAAACACAATCCCCATCGTCCCAAGCAGACCGACGAAAAAGATACTTAAAATATCATAACGCAGCACCGGATTTTCCTGGCGTGACCAAAATAAGTAAAGCAATATTTCAATACCTAAAACAATAAGTAAAATTGGCCACCAGGCAGTCATAACTTGTACAATACTTAATTCAAAAAACTTTGAAAGGAAAAGAAGAAGGCCCAGCAGAACGAGCAAAGCACCCATCGAAAACGTACCGACTCTCCAAATTCTCATACTTCCTTCCCCTTTCTTCTTCGAAAAAGATATCCCCTGCCCGCTCCAATTAAGAGGATACCTGCTATTCCTTTTTTCCAGTTTTTCATGATTGGTTTTCCTCCTTTTTCAATTTATTGCCCGATAGAAGCTTGATGCCTCCTGCAATGAGCACCAAACAGACAAGGCCTGTCTGAAGATATCCTTGCACCCAGTACATAATATCTGTGTGGATGAATCTTGAGAGAATAGGTGAAAAAACCGGCAGCAGGATGTTTGTGAGTAAATAGTACAGCCCAAGCAGGATCAACCCGATCCCAATCCATTTTTGATGATTAAGAAAATAAGTGATGATCGGTACATCTTCGACTGTCTCCTCGCCATATCGTGAAACCTTTTGCATACCGTCAAAGAAGCTGTAAAACCAGATAATCGGAATTAAAAACAGGAAAATCCCCAGGCGCAGCACATCGAGAATATAAACAGAAAAAAGAAACGCCGCCATCAATTGAATGCCTCTGCGCTGCAGGCCAAGATATAAATGGCCTGCACCAGGGAAAATAGAAAGAAAGGTGGCAATTGCCTTGCTTTTCTTGCCGTCCTCCCGCCGCATTTCAAAGTCTTCATAGATCGTTCTATCAATCAGCTGCTCACCGCGCTGCTTTTTGTTCACTTGCTGAACAGCATCAAAAAAACCATATACCCAAATCACTGGCAATGCCGCCAAGAATATAAGAAACTCAGCACGATTGGAAAGAAAGGCAACAAACGTAATCATGGCTCCAAGTCCAAAAAAGGTGGCCAACAGTGTTAGCCCTCTATTCATCAGCCCAAGCTGAAAATGGCCAAGGCCGGGAAAAAATGAAAGGACAATAGTATAAAAGCGTTCAGAATCCTGGACAGTTTGGGACAGTAGGTCGTCGCTACTCTCGGCAAGCACTGCCTTCTTTTGCTTGGATAACTGGACACCCATGTCAATAAAGCTAATCAAATAGATGAACATCCCCGCCATAAAAGGTAGAAGAGCAATTGGACCGGCATGACTGATTAAGGCAATTCCTGTAATAAAAGCGCAGCCAGCCAAAGCTAATAAATAAAACAAGCCGCGGCCCACCTTGCCTATATAAATATGGCCAAGACCGGGAAATAGCCCCAGTGTTAATGCCTTCGTTGAACTTTTCATTTCTTAACTGCCTCCTTTTTTTCTATTGAATCCATCCAGCCAAATGTTTTATTAATAACCCCAGCTGTCACTGAAGGCTGTTTTCTCTGTAAATCATGGATTTCTATGAAATTTGCATATTTGGCAAGTGATTGGAATGCTCCTGAAAAAGTTAGTAAGATCGTTGCCGCTGCCGCAAGCAAATAATGGAACAGAACCTGCTGATAAAATGGTTTGCGATTGTTGGCTTGACGATTAGGCTGATAGCTAGTCCCTGCAGTTGATGCAGCCTTTTTATTCGTTGAAAGTTCCGACATGACTCGATCGGTGAAGCTGGACTCATTGGTAAGCATCGGGAACGACGATTCTGTGAAGGCGATTGCCTGTAAATACAGGTCAAGACATTGATTGCACGTATATAAATGTTCTTCAAGTTCTAAACGGACCTGTTCATCCACTTCATTTTTTATGTATTTCACCCATTCATTATAAGCATAATGCTTCATGAAAAATCGCCCTCCTTCCAGTGTTGTTTCATCCAATGGCGTGCCCTGTACAGCTTTGTCTCAATGGTCTTTACCTGTACATTTTGTTCCTCGGCCAATTGCTGATAGCTTTTTTCCTCAATATAAAAACCGTAAATGACCTCGCGATAGTTTTCGGGAAGCTCCTCCAGCCGCTTTCTGACAAGTCTTCGCCGGTTTCCTTCCAAGACCTCTTTTTCCACCCCATCTGGCGGTGTCGCCAACCCTTCTCCTTCAAGGAAATCCATGGTTTCCTCTTTTCTCCTTGCCTGCTTCCTTTTCACATCAATGGCGTGATTAACGGCAATTCGTGAGATCCACGTTTTAAAGCCTTGATCTTCATACTGGGGGAGAGAGGTATATATTTTGATAAACACTTCTTGTGCCGCATCTTCTGCTTCTTTCTGATCACGAAGCACAGCAAAGACTAGCCTAAACACATCCTGGCTATATTTCTCAACCAAAAGGCGGAAGGCATGATCCTGGCCTGCAAGCACTTTTTTTATTAACATTGAGTCACTAATGATTCTCTCCCCCTTTCTGTGTTTGTCAATTTAATAGACGAACAATGCGGAACTTTCCCCTACACTTTTAAAATAAAAATTTTTTGTAAGAAAAAAAACGTGCGAAAACAATTCCGCACGCCTCTAAAATTTATTCTGTTAATCTTAAAATACATACATTGCAATCATGTGGAATCATATATGGCTCATCGTCCGTCAGTGAATCTGAAAGTGCTTTTAATGCCAGATTCTGCTCTGTCTCCCCTAAACCAGCAAGCCAGGAACTTGTTTCTACACACTCCAGCCATTCCAGCTTTGTAAAATTTACGGTGTAGTTTATTTTATAAAAATCACGCAGTTCAAAGCCCGATCTCTGCCATTCCTCAAACCACTCCACCGGAAAACCATTAATCTGCTGAACAGCGTCTGCTTTAGACCCGGCAGGTTTCAAACCATCAGGTACAAAGCTTTCCAATACTGTCATGGTTTTCTGAACGGCCGTTGCTCCTGAAGTGAAACCAGAATCAATGACAATAAGTGTACCTTTAGGCTTCAGTATTCTTTTAATCTCACAAATGGCCTTTTCGCGTTCAAACCAATGCCAAGCCCTTAATACTGTCACCATATCATAATGTGAAGTTTGTAATCCCGTATCCTCCGCTGTTCCCTGATGATAGGGAATCGTAAAATTGCGGGATCTATTTAGCATTTCCGCTTGTGCCAGCATTTCCAGCGTCGGTTCCACTCCTGCCACATCAGCCCTTCTCATCGCTATTTTTCGCGTGAGGGCGCCAGTACCGGAACCGATATCCGCCACTTTTTTTCCTTCCCAAAAAATATTCCGCAATTGAAGGCTATCCATCAGGGCCGAAGGAATATCTTCTCTTGAACGAGCATAGCTATAAGCAACCTGGCCAATATCAGTTTGTTTCATTATTAGGCGCTCCTTTAACATCCAAGTGGTGAAAATCCAACTAAATAATACCATCTCCTTGTAATAGGATGGAAGAAAAATATGAACAAAGGAATGATTTTCATGTTTTGGCTGCTACTTCTTATTTCCTATTTAATCGGAAGTTTTCCCTCTGCCTTGATTGTGGGCAAGCTCCTATATGGTGTTGATATACGTGAACATGGCAGTAAAAACCCTGGGGCCACTAACACCTTAAGAGTACTTGGCAAAAAGTCGGGCATTGCTGTATTGATTATGGATGTGAGCAAAGGTTCCTTAGCTGCTGCACTGCCACAGTACTTTCACTTAGATGCTGAACCCTTATATTTTGGACTGGCTGCTGTAATCGGCCATTGTTTTCCGATATTTGCCGGATTCCGCGGGGGCAAGGCCATCGCCACAACAGCTGGTGCACTATTAATTGCCAACCTTCCATTATTTGCGATTGCTTACGTCAGTTTCTTTTTCATGACCATCTTCACAAGGTATGTTTTTTTGGGTTCGATTTCAGTTGGATTAAGTATGGTGATTTATGATTTATTTTCATCAAAGCTGGATTTTGAACTTCTCTTTTTTCTCTTCTTTCTACTGCTCATTTATCTTCATCGCTCTAATCTTCGTAATTTTGTTCTTGGAATTGAGCCAAAAATCAATGATAAGCATTTACTTAACGATCGAATCCCACCTAAAAACGGAGGTTTTAAAATGTAAACAGCCCCGGCATAGAGGTTGCCAGGGCTGATGACGATTAGGATAAAAGAACAGATTGAATGCTGTTGGCAACGGTTTGCCAAATGGCGTCATCTTTTTGATAAGATTCTCTAAGACGCTTGTACATTTCCATTTGCTTTTCCTGGAAGTCTGGAGCCTCTTTTTCAGGAAGACCCGCACGTTCCTTTTCAACACGGGCCTGTATTTCTGGGGCGCGCGGTCCCCATACTCCTACTTCTTCACCATCCTGGTTGATAAAGATAAAAATAGGAATCGCTCTTGAAGTTCCATTCGTTAAATACTGATCCATCAACTCAAGATTTTGATCGCGGAGGATAAAACGAATTTCTATTCCGGCTGCTTCAGCGATTTTTAACAAAATCGGATTGTTCAGCAGAGCATCTCCGCACCAATCCTCTGTTAATACGATTGCCCGTAATTGTTGATCCCTTAACCCTTCCAGTTTGCTTATGTCTTCATCTTTTAATGTAAATTGGTTTAAAATGCTAAGCATTTCCTGTTTATTCTGGTTCATTGACCCGATGTACTCATCTGCTGTCATCCCTTTTTGAAACCAAGCATTTAGTTCCATGGTCAGCACCCCTTTCGTATATATTTCTATATTAGTTGTTTTTTGAAAACGCCGCCATCATACTGCTTCATTTAGCCATTTCCTTTGCCAGTGTGTTTAATTTTAAGACCGTATTCCAATTTCGCACTGTCGCCGGAACTCCTAGCCTAGGCATCTGCGCTGCCAGCTTAGATTCCCGAATGCTATGCCGGAAAAATAGGTAAAGATTTTTTCCTAGGATGCTAAAGTCGTCTTTATCACTTTTATAAGAGCTTAAATGATCGATTCGCTCCTGAGAAGGCTCTTCGGCCAAAAAAGCCAGCTGAACACTTTCCCCTTCTTTTAATGAATCTGTAGAATATGGACAGTTATGAATAATCTGTTCATACTCATCTGCTGTTCTTAGAACGACGGGAACGGGAAAACCAAATGTTTTGCAAATTTCCTTCTCGATCCGTCTGCTGAGCTCTATCGCCTCCTCCTGTGATTCAAACAACACATTTCCACTTTGGATGTACGTTTTTACTTTTTGTAATGCCATTGCTTCCAACAAGCTTTTTAAGTCCGCCATTTTGATTTTATTATGCCCGCCGACATTAATGCCGCGAAGCAGTGCAATATAAATCGTCACTTTATATCCTCCCCTATAAAAATGGATCTTATCTAAAGATTACCATTTTTATAGTCATTTAAACTTCTTTTTTCTTAAGCTCTGTTCCGCTTGGATGTTGATTTCCCCTTCATGCCCGTGCGGTTCAAGAGTGTTCCTAGGTGCCTCCTTTTCGCTCAAAGATGAGCGGGGTCTCATTTCACAGTACTTCCCGCAGGAGTCTGTTCGCCTTTCGCTTCCATCAACTAGTGAAAAATAAAAATATAATTTAACATAACTTTTTCTTAAAGGAATTTATGGGTTGGATAGAGAATAGATTATCTGTTAAAAATACCCATTCAAGAGAGGGGAAAATGTTCATGGTTTTGCAAAGAGTTTCCTTACTGACAATCGGCGCCTTCCAATTACCTGTACTTCGTTCTTTTTATAAAGGTTTAGGGTGGGAAGAAACAGAAATCAGTTCTGACGATTATGCTGTATTTAAAACTGCCGGCGTATTGCTATCTTTATTCCCTATTGAAGAGCTGGCTAAAGATGCTGGTATTGAAATAAACCATTCTATTGAATCCTATAGGCCTGTTACCTTCGCTATTAATGTGAACGAACCTGAAGATGTGGACTCAACAATTGAACAGATCCGTGAAGCAGGAGGGAAAATCCTAAGAGAGCCCAGTGATGCTTTTTGGGGCGGAAGGACTGCCTATTTTGCAGATCCCGAAAACAATCTTTGGGAAGTCGCTTGGAACCCCAGTGCGGTTTTTGATGAACGCGGAGGGATGATTTCATTTTAAGTTCCATCTTTGGATACTCTTTTTCTTGAAGGAGTGGGAAGCCAACGGAAATCGATGGTTTCCCACTTCTCTTTTCCATTAACATGTCTGACGGAACCCAGCTAATCAAACGTTTGATTAACTAGTTTTTTCGCTCGATTTTGCTTTTAATGATTATTAAACCAATGTTTAAATTATTAGCGAGTTCCTGCACTTTTTTGCAAATCGAGCACACTTCGACAATAACCCACAATGATCTGAAATAATTAAACGTTTGATTAAAACTTACTCGAGAACATATTACATATGTTTTTTCCCGGGAAATGGAGTAAAGATTGTCGAAGTTTTTTTCGACTTTTTCCGTGCAAATAGCCGGCAGATTTGACCCTGCCGGCTTTCAATGGTTATCGTTTATTCAATTCCTGCAACAGTAATTGATTAACGAGTTGCGGATTGGCTTGTCCCTTTGTCTCTTTCATGATTTGTCCGACAAGGAAACCTGTTGCTTTTGCTTTACCACCTTTGAAATCCTCAATTGATTTCGGGTTGTTATCAAGCACCTCTGAAATGATTTTTAATAGTGTTCCTTCATCCGAGATCTGAACAAGTCCTTTTTCTTTTACAATCTGCTCTGCATTACCGCCGTTTTCAATTAACTCTTTAAATACGGTTTTGGCAATTTTAGATGAAATCGTTCCGTTTTCAATTAATTGAATCATGCTGGCCAGTCCATCTGGGGTTAACGGCACTTGATCGAGCTCTTTTCCTTCTGCATTTAAATAGCCCGAAACCTCACCCATTAACCAGTTAGAAGCCTGTTTTGCATCAGCCCCTGCACTCACGGTAGCTTCAAAGAAATCAGCCATTTCTTTCGTTACAGTTAACACCTTTGCATCATAAACTGGCAGACCAAGCTCTTCAATATAACGCTTTTGCCGCTCATCTGGAAGTTCCGGAATCTCTGCGCGAATCCGTTCTTTCCAATCCTCATCAATATACAGTTCAAGTAAGTCTGGTTCCGGGAAGTAGCGGTAATCATCGGAGCCCTCCTTCACCCTCATGAGGATGGTTGATCCTGTTGCTTCATCAAAACGGCGTGTTTCCTGGTCGATTTTACCGCCGCTTAAAACAACCTCCCGCTGCCGCTTCTCTTCAAATTCAAGGCCTTTACGGACAAAGTTGAACGAGTTCAAGTTCTTCAATTCTGTTTTTGTACCAAACTCTTTTTGGCCAACAGGACGAATGGAAATATTGGCGTCACAGCGAAGCGAACCTTCTTCCATTTTGCAATCAGAAACGCCCGTGTATTGGATAATCGATTTTAATTTTTCTAAATAGGCATAAGCTTCATCAGGAGTACGAATGTCCGGCTCCGATACAATCTCAATCAGCGGTGTTCCTTGACGGTTAAAATCGACCAAGGAATAACCTTTGCCATGATTCAGCTTACCGGCATCTTCCTCCAAGTGGATCCTTGTAATCCCAATTTTTTTCGTATAGCCATTTACTTCAATTTCAATCCAGCCATGCTCGCCGATTGGCTGGTCAAATTGAGAAATTTGGTAGGCCTTCGGATTATCCGGGTAAAAATAGTTCTTGCGGTCAAATTTCGTATGGGTTGCAACTTGGCAATTCAAGGCCATTGCTGCTTTCATTCCGAAATCAACAACCTTTTTATTAAGAACTGGCAGTACTCCAGGATAGCCAAGGTCAATTACTGAGGTATTTGAATTCGGTTCTGCACCAAAATGATTCGGGCTGGCCGAAAAGATTTTAGATTCAGTTTTTAATTCTACGTGGACTTCTAGTCCAATGACTGTTTCAAATTCCATTCTCTTCACCCCCTACAGTTGTGGTTTTTGTTTATGAAAATCTGTTGCCTGCTCAAATGCATGTGCAACGCGATAAATGGTAGCTTCATCAAAGTGCTTGCCGATAATTTGTAAACCGAGCGGCATACCAGCATCAAAACCGCATGGCACGGAGATTCCCGGTACGCCAGCAAGATTGACTGGAATCGTTAAAATATCATTTGCATACATGGTCATTGGGTCATCAATGTTTTCGCCAATTTTAAATGCTGGAGTTGGTGTTGTTGGCCCAACAATGACATCATATTTTTCAAAAACATTTTCAAAGTCTTGCTTAATTAAGGTCCGCACTTTTTGTGCCTTTTTATAGTAGGCATCATAATATCCGGAGCTCAACGCAAACGTTCCGAGCATAATCCGACGTTTCACTTCATCACCGAAGCCTTCTGCTCTTGTTTTTTTGTAGAGATCCAAAAGATTTTCCGCATCCGGTGTCCGGTAGCCATATCGGACGCCGTCAAAACGGGAAAGGTTAGCTGATGCTTCAGACGATGAAAGCAAATAGTATGTTGCAAGTGCATATTTCGAATGCGGCAGAGAAACTTCTTCCCAAACGGCTCCCTGTTTTTCAAGTACCTTTAAGGCATCAAGAACAGATTGACGGACTGATTCTGCTACACCTTCGCCAAGGTATTCTTTTGGAACTGCGATTCTTAAGCCTTTCACATCTCCAGTTAAAGCCGATGCAAAGTTTGAAACTTCAACATTTGCAGAAGTTGAATCCATTGGATCAAGTCCTGAAATAGCTTGTAAAAGAAACGCATTATCCTCAACAGTTCTAGTGATTGGACCGATTTGATCAAGCGAAGATGCAAACGCCACAAGACCGAAACGGGACACCCGGCCATAGGTTGGTTTTAAACCTACGACACCGCAAAATGCAGCTGGCTGGCGAATGGAACCTCCTGTATCGGAACCAAGCGAAAATAGGACTTCGCCTGCAGCAACAGATGCGGCAGAACCACCTGAAGAACCGCCAGGAACTCTTTCTAGATTCCAGGGATTAAACGTCTTTTTGAAACCGGAGTTTTCATTGGAAGATCCCATGGCAAACTCGTCCATGTTTAATTTACCAATCGTTACAGTTTCAGCCTGCTGTAGCTTTTGCACAACAGTGGCATCGTAAATTGGGTCAAAGTTTTCAAGAATTTTGCTGGCACAGGTAGTTCTTAACCCTTTCGTGACGATATTATCTTTTACGCCAATTGGCATACCGAACAGCAATCCTTTTGCTGCATTAGTTGCCAGTTTGTCATCCAGTGCTTTTGCTGTATGTCGGGCATTTTCTTCATCTAATGTTAAAAATGCTTGGACCTTATCTTCTACCTCACTGATTCGTTTATACGATTCTTCTACAAGGTCTGAAACTTTAAGTTCCTTTTTATGTAAAAGTTCATGAAGGTCTGAAACTTTATAATCAAATAAACTCACCTTTCTAGTCCTCCTCTGCTACTCCCCTAAAATCGCCGGAACCTTAAACTGGCCATCTTGCTGTTCCGGTGCATTTTTTAATACTTCTTCTCGCGGCAGCCCTTGCTTCGGGATGTCCTCACGCAGAACATTTTTCATATCAAGCACATGGAATGTAGGCGCTACATTTTCCGTATCCAGTTCAGTTAACTGTTCGGCAAAGGTAATAATGGCATCAAGTTGTTTCGTCAATTTTTCCGTTTCCTCTTCGGTAATTGCCAAGCGCGCCAAATTGGCCACATGCTTAACCTGATCCGTTGATATTCGTGACATATTAAGTAACCTCCGTTCGTTGAATATTCATAATAATGATAATATCAAACTTTTTCACTTTACCGCAATGATTAGATTACTCCTTCAGTATGGACAAGAGCGCTGATTTTTAGATTCATTGAAAAACATGACTTTGTTTATGCAGCATTTTTTCACATTTTTGATTTTAGTGACCGGAAATCAGCAGCCCATTAATACAGCCTTTATAATAAAGCTGAATGCACTAACTTAAACGCCAGTTTATTCATTGTATGTAAAGTTAAATGACGAATAATTTCAGTCAGCGGGATATTTTTTAATAAGATTAATTTTGTTAAAATGCCAAATAGAATAGAAAGCCAACATATTTTTAAAATCATTTTCAGATTATTGCTCACATAAAAAAGACTTACATGCATTTTTCCATTTTTTTGAAAGGAGAGTAATCTCATGGCAGAACATCACTTTATATTAAAAGCACACTGGCCCGGATTACGCAATGATATTGGAGAAATTGAAGCAGGAAACTTAAAAACAAAGGTATCCATACCACCGGAAATGGATGGCCCTGGAGTCGGAACCAATCCGGATGAAATGCTTCTCGGTGCTGCAGCGACATGCTACATTATAACACTTGCGGCAATGATGCAAAGAAGTGGGCTTGAAAAAGAAAATCTAACGATGGAATCGGAAGCAATCGTTGATGTAACAGATGGTATTTTTACGTATAAAAAAATTATTCACCGTCCGCATATCGTTTTAAAACAGAATGCTTCCGAAAAAGATATGGCTTTAGCAAACAGACTGGCTAAAAAGGCGGAAACCTCCTGTATGATCAGCAGGGCTATTCAAGGAAATGTTGAACTAGATTTAAATGTAACGGTAGATGTGGCAGCTGGCTAAAAATCGAAAAGGAGCTTGATTTCAAGCTCCTTTTATCTTTCGTTTATATATTTCGTACGTTTCGAATTAAGAAATCGATTCCACACTGCTTCTCCTGCAATCGTCTCCATTTCATCAGACAGCGGTTCCAATTTCCTTCCAGTCTTTCTCTCATAAGCTTGTCCAATTAAGTAGTCAGCAATTTGCGGATTCTTCGGGAGAATAGGACCGTGAAGATAGGTCCCAATCAAGTTATGATAATGAAGTCCCTCTTCACCGCTAAATTCATTATTACCAAAACCATTCACCACTTTACCAAGTGTTGTAAACGTATGATAGGTCCTGCCTCCATGATTTTCATATCCGACGACACGTCCAAATATCTCGGATTGCACCAGAATATTGGTCATAAGTCTGTTATTTTCCGCTTTTGTGTAAAATGGAAGAATCCCCATTCCGGCTAACTTCTCACCAGTCTTTGTTTCATAATAGTCGCCCAGAAATTGATATCCGCCACAAATGGTCAAGGCGGAAACCCCATCTTCCACCCATGCCTTAATCTCTTTAACAAGCGGCAGCAGCCTTTTGGTGGCAATCGATTGCTCCCGATCACTGCCTCCCCCAATCATAAAGATATCACAGCCAGATGCATCTGCATCTTCAGGATTCTTTATTTCCACGACCCGAACGTTGATTCCCCGCCACTCGCATCGTTTCATTAAGCAGATGATATTTCCTTTGTCCCCATACAAGTTTAGCGTGTCTGGGCAAAAGTGGTACAGTAGCAGCTCCAAGGTTTCCCTCCCTTCTTTTTCTTTCTTCCTCTGATAATATCCTAACGAGAGGTGTCAGGCATGTATAGGTAGCCATAATATTTACTGGAATTTCCTTATTTATTGCATAAAGAACGGCTTGCTTTAAACTAGGAATAACTCTGATTTTCTCTTCCGAAATTCCTGCGTATTTCAATCTTAGTGCAGCATCATACGCCCTCGTTCCGCTGGCGATATAAGCATCAACCTCTGATTTATCGGCAATCTCCATATCAATATCCCAGATCCAGGAGATATCTTCACCATCAGCTGGATAGTCATTTAGGCAAAAGATCAACTGCTTTCTTTGCTTCCTCTGAAAAAACTCAGATAGAGTGACATTAGCTCCTGCTGGATTTTTAACAAGATTCAGCCTCCAAACATCTCTTCCAATAATAAATTCTTGCATTCTTCCTTCAGCTTTTTGGCTGGTAACAAGCCCTGTCCTAATTTCTTTTGGCGCCAAACCCAGCAATTGGCACGCGCTTATGGCAAACAGAGCATTATAGGCATTGTACATTCCTTTTAATTTGGTTGTATATTCCTCATCCTCAATTACAATTTTAAGCCCTTTTGCACCCTGAGAGACCCTTTTAGCCGCCATTGTTACTTGAGGCCGCGAAAATCCGCAAGAGCAATGATAATGGCCTAATTGTGCATAATGTATATCGCTGTAAGTCAGTTCATTTTGACAATCTGGGCAATATTTTGATTCACTCATTTTGCAGGATGGAAAACGTCCAGCATTCGCCTCAAATCCTACATATATTTGATCCTTTTCCAACTCAGAAAACCGATGAACAAGCGGGTCATCTGCATTTAGGATAAGCTTAACATCAATCTTTCTTAGACAATCTTTCATTTTATCTATTAACAAATCAACTTCACCATATCGATCCAGTTGGTCACGAAAGAAATTCATGACGATCAAATAATCTGGCGGACAATCGATGACTGCTTTTGGAAGACTTGCCTCATCTACTTCCATCACTGCAATATCATTTTTAGGCCACCCAATAACTGGGGCATTTCGAACAATGGCGGCGGCAATCCCTGTGACCATATTAGCCCCCTCCCGATTGGAAATGACCTTTTTTCCTGAAGATTCCAGAAGATGGGCTATCAAGTTTGTAGTCGTAGTTTTTCCATTGGTTCCTGTAATATAAATAATCGTATTTGTATGCTTCCTTAACTGACGAAGAAATCTGATGTCCACTTTCCTGGCGACCACTCCGGGAATGGTGCTCCCGCTATTACCCATTACCTTACTAAGTGCCCCTGCCGTTTTCCCCGCCCATATTGCTAATTGTGCTTTCATATCTATTCCTCCAACGGAAATGCCAATCTGCCATACAAAATACAAAGTCTGCCCCTGAATAATAAATGCCAAAGTGACTACCAGGTTTCATACCTTTGCACTTTTGCTTCTAGTATTTTATGTACCCTTGGGCAATCTATGACTAGTGGAAATATTATCACAGGAATGGTATATATTGGATGAAATATATGTTGCACAAAGTCGCCTTAAGGAAAGGGAAGTTTATGGCTCTAAAAATGAATTTAATCCTTTTTCCTCTTTTTAAAGATTTTTTGCAATAGGCTCTTATTTTTTTTCACTACTTTAATTGGTTCAATATTTTTTGTCAGGTAAATATCCTCCTTGTCAATCGCAAAATCCATTGCCAAAACCAGCCCCATCTCAGTATCGTGGCTTTTATTGGTCACAATTGTGTGCTCTACTTTCATTTTAGCGGCAATTTTAATATATTTAGACAACTCTCCATAGCTTAATCCCCCATTTAAGAACAGGCGAGCCTTAGGATATTCCTTCATAAATTTCTCAATTTGTGGATATACCTTTGGTTCGGCTACCTGCCTTTTGGTAAGTACGACGATGACACGCTCTCGCAATGTCCCCAAAAATTCCCTCCGCTCCTCCGGCTTTGTTTCTAACGGCCCATATATTCCTTGGTTTAACACATCTTCAACTGTAGGCTTTTTCATTTACATCCTCTCCATTCCAAAAGGCTACTACTATGTATGTCAATGGTAGACGAAAGGTTCCATTGAGTAATTATCAATCTGACCTACTGTTTTCCATAGGATTCCTTAGTGGAAGATAAAAACCCTTCTCTCCAAAAGGAGAGAAGGATTTCCATGTCAACATGATTATTTAGTGCCTGTAAATTGTTCTTCTTCGGTTGATCCTTTTAATGCAGTAGTAGAGGAGGTTCCGCCAGAAATAACCATGGATACTTGATCGAAGTAACCTGTACCAACTTCACGCTGGTGGCGGGTGGCTGTGTAGCCGTATTGCTCGCTGGAAAATTCCGCCTGTTGCAATTCAGAATACGCTGCCATGCCGTGTTCTTTATAACTGCGTGCAAGCTCAAACATACTGTGGTTCAATGCATGGAAACCAGCAAGGGTAACGAATTGGAACTTATATCCCATTTCCCCCAGTTCTTTTTGGAATTTCGCGATTGTTTCTTCATCAAGCTTCTTCTTCCAGTTGAAGGAAGGGGAACAGTTGTAGGCAAGCAATTTTCCAGGGAATTTTTCATGGATGGCCTCAGCAAAGCGACGGGCTTCTTCAATGTTTGGTTCAGAAGTTTCACACCAGATTAAGTCTGCATATCGAGCATATGCTAAGCCGCGGCTGATGGCTTGATCAATTCCAGCCTTTGTACGGAAGAATCCCTCTGTAGTGCGTTCTCCTGTAATGAACGGAGCATCATTCATATCGATATCGCTTGTAATTAAATCTGCAGCATTTGCGTCAGTACGAGCAACTAATACGGTTGGGACACCCATAACATCTGCGGCCAAACGTGCTGCAATAAGATTGCGGACGGCAGTTTGTGTCGGAAGAAGAACTTTACCGCCCAAGTGACCGCATTTTTTCTCGGAAGACAACTGATCCTCAAAATGAACACCTGAAGCGCCGGCTTCAATCATGCCTTTCATTAACTCAAAGCAGTTTAATTGACCGCCAAAACCTGCTTCAGCATCTGCCACAATGGGGGCAAACCAGTCAATGGAGTGATCACCTTCTCCATGGTGGATTTGGTCGGCACGCTGCAATGCCTGATTAATCCGTTTAACGACATTTGGAACACTGTTTGCTGGGTACAAACTTTGGTCCGGATACATATGTCCGGAAAGGTTAGCATCTGCGGCCACCTGCCAACCGCTTAAGTAAATAGCTTTCAAGCCAGCTTTCACTTGCTGAACAGCCTGATTTCCAGTTAAAGCGCCGAGAGCATGGATGTAATCTTCTTCATTTAAAAGCTTCCAAAGCTTTTCAGCACCTTTTTTGGCTAATGTATGTTCAATATCAATGGACCCGCGCAACTTCACCACATCTTCAGCCGTATATGGTCTAGTAATTCCTTTCCAACGTGAATCCATTTCCCAGCTTTCTTGTAATTGAGCAACTCTTACATCCGTCATTTTTAATTCCTCCTATTAATTTATTAAAATATTTTTTATAACATGGAAATTTATTACCGCTCTAATCAACAGTGTGTATATATCTACAATGTTCTTTAACATAGCCGAAAACTAAAGTAATTCGTACCCCGGCAATGTTAAGAAATCGACAAATTCGTCATTTAGAATTAAACGGTCAAATAGTTTTTCAGCTGCATCCAAGTGTCCTGAAACAATGTTTTCAGCACCGATTTCCTGCTTGATTTTTTCCAATTCTTCTTGCTTTAACTCTTGATACATTTCAGCGGTTATTTTGCGGCCATCTTTCAATAATCCTTTTGGATGGCGAATCCACTGCCAAAGCTGGGCGCGTGAAATTTCTGCTGTTGCTGCATCTTCCATCAAATTATGGATGGGTACGGCGCCTCTTCCTGCCAGCCATGATGCTACATACTGAATACCTACATTAATATTAGTTCGCACGCCTTCTTCTGTAATCGTTCCATTTGGAATTTCCAATAAATCTTGTGCAGTAACGGTAATTTTCTGTTGTTTTGGCGTATGAATTTGGTTAGGTGTTGGCATTTCACGGTTGAAAACTTCCATTGCTACCGGTACAAGTCCCGGATGGGCTACCCATGTCCCATCATGGCCGTCACGCGCTTCCCGTTCTTTATCCGCCCGTACTTTGGCATATGCTTCTTCGTTTGCCTGCGGGTTATTTTTAATTGGAATTTGTGCCGCCATTCCGCCCATTGCCGGAGCTTTGCGGCGGTGACAAGTTTGTATGGTAAGTAATGAGTAAGATCGCATGAAAGGTACAGTCATCGTCACCTGCGAGCGGTCTGGAAGAATAACATCCTTTTGACTGCGCAGCTTTTTCAAGTAGCTGAAAATATAATCCCATCTCCCGCAGTTTAACCCGGCAGAATGTTCCTTTAACTCAAACAGAATTTCGTCCATTTCAAATGCTGCCAAAATGGTTTCGATTAAAACCGTTGCTTTAATGGTGCCTTGTAGGATGCCAAGCTTTTCTTGAGCAAAAATAAAAACATCATTCCAAAGCCTTGCTTCCAAATAGCTTTCAAGCTTAGGCAGGTAAAAATATGGACCTGTTCCTTTTGCCTTTAGGGTGTGAACGTTATGAAAAAAGTACAATCCAAAATCAATAAAACTGCCGGACATTGGTTTTCCGTCCAATAACATATGCTTTTCTTCCAAGTGCAGCCCCCGCGGTCTTACCATTAGCACAGCTGTTTTTTCTTTTAATTCGTACTTTTTCCCAGTGGGGTTTGCAAAACAGATCGTCCGATTTACTGCATCTCTAAGATTGATTTGTCCTTCAACGATATTTTCCCATTTTGGTGAAGTAGCATCTTCAAAATCCGCCATGAACAATTTAGCACCTGAGTTCATCGCGTTGATGACCATCTTTCTATCCGTCGGACCGGTAATTTCCACCCGGCGATCTTGAAGATCCTGTGGCAGCGGAGCAATGGTCCATTCACTGTTTCGGATATGCTTGGTTTCAGGAAGGAAGTCCGGTAATTTTCCATTATTAATTTCTTCCTGACGTATTTTTCTGGACTGTAACAGTTCCACTCTTCGTGTTCCGAAATTCCGTTCTAATTCTTCGATGAATTGTAATGCTTCAGGTGTTAGAATCTCGTCATACTGAGCCCTCAAGGCCCCAACTACTTCAATACCCCTTGTTTGCGTCGACATGAACTTGATCACCTCTTTGTTATAATACAGTAACAATCTTTGTTTTGTATTATATAACACGTTTTTTAAAAATGGAACTACTTTTCTGAAAATTTTTCGTAAATCGGGAAATTTATCCTATTTTTCCTTTTACATCTTCATCTAGAATTGCTGTAATAAAGGTCATTTCCTTTTTAAATCAAGTGTTATAAAATAAGGTTTATTTTAGTGTGTAAGGAGCTTATTCATGAGTTTGATTACCAATAAATTAATCATTATTTCCATTTTTCTTTTGATCATTACGATGATTGAAACACTAGCCTATTCCATAAGGATTTCCGGTGCCCGGGTACGGTTAATTGCCACAGCTCTTTCTTTGTTTAGCACGATGGTCATCCTCTCAAGATTTTCAACGATGATCCAACAGCCTCTGACAGCAAAGCTGATTGCTGATGCACCCAAGGCACATAAGCTCGTTTTCATTGCGGAACAATATCGGATTTTGATTGGGGTAACAACATTCGGAGTTTGTTTGGGGATTCTGCTATTCCCTACTTTCATTCGCATATTTTCAAGAGCCATTGTCCAATTGTCGAATGAACGGGGTTCTATTATCTCTTTATTCGGAAAATGGGTTAATCCGGAAGGTTTAAAGAAAGCTGGCAAGTGTTTAACGATGCCGCGGATATCCGATTTAAATGGGATTACATTGGACACCATTCCCAAAAGGTTATTTGCCCTAAATGTCATTATTACTGGGATTTACACGGTTGGCGTGCTTTCTTCGTTGTATGCATCCCTGCTCGTGCCGAAAGATTATGCCCAGGCCGCGGTTATGTCTTCAGGAATTATAAATGGAGTGGCAACGATTTTACTAACCTTATTTATAGATCCTAAAGCATCTGTATTAGCGGACAGGGTGGTCAAAAATCAAAGCAGCTATATTTATTTGAAAAGCTATTCATTGACCATGGTCGGATCGAAATTGCTTGGAACTGTTCTTGCACAGATTCTGTTTATACCTGCTGCGTATTATGTTGCTTGGTTTTCCAAGTTTATTTAGTGTTTAACTTATTGATGGGGGCTATCGGGCAAGTAAAGGAAGCTAATTGCCCGATCGTTCCATTTTTTATGAACATTAGCTGTTAACTTTGCTCTTCCTTACCAGAGGCTTCCTTTTTGAGGGATACGGGCAGCTACATGATCTCTACTTCTCCAACAAACTGTCTCCTCGAAAGGAAAAAAGCGGATCCCTCTATCAGGAATCCGCTTCTATCAGGTCATTATATATTTTCATAAAGTCCTCTTCCCGTTTGCAGCTGGTTAAAAACACTTTGCTGGCGATCGCGGTTAAAAGCTTTCTTTTCAAGGAGGCCTCTTCTACATTCTTAAGAATCCAAAGCCGTTTGGAAAACAGAAATTCCAAATAATCCTCATAGGATGGATCAAATTGTTCTTCAAGCATTGCACGAATTCTCCGCGCAAGTGTTGGGCTGGCACCACCTGTTGACACAGCAATTATTAGCTGGCCGCGTTTTAGCTTGGAAGGCACATGAAAGTCGGATGTGTCCAGGCCATCAGCCATGGTTACAAGCTGATGCGGCTGTGCTGAAGCTTTCACAAGGCGATTTGCCCTTTTATCACTGGTTGCCGCAAAAATCAGCAGGGCATCCTTTACGTCAGAGGGCGAAAATTCTTTAGGCTGCCATATAACTTTCCCTTCATTAGCAAGGAGTCTAAGTCCTTCAGTCACATCAGGGCTGATTACCGTTATTATGGCTCCAGCTTCCAGCAGTCCCGTAACCTTTCGTTCAGCAACCTTGCCGCCGCCAACTACCAGAGCTTTTTTCCCTTCAAGCCGGAGCATAATTGGATAATAGGGGTTCACTAGCGGTTCACCCAATTTTGGTTTCTTGTTAAAAAATCTACCAACGCTTCCTTTGTGGCCTTTTCTGGAATCTCAGCTATCGAAATGCCCTCTGCAACGGTGGCCTCAAGCGTCTGTTTTCCCATGGCAATCACTTGAACCTTATTCAAATACTCACGAACGTCAATTACACCGCATTCTTCGAGCACCTGAATAACCGGCTGTACTGAAGCACTGCATGGAAACACAACCGTGTTTACAGCGGCTTCCTCCAGCATCCGTTTTAAAATCGGCAAGAACGCGTGGTCAAGTTCCTTCTTGCTTGTCACCAAGTAATCAGCTGAATCATAACCTTTTTCCTTTATGCTCTCATCTCCTACAAGAAGCAAACTCCCTTCTTGTGGTATCTCCTCTGACAGACTCGCATGAAAGCCTCGCCCATTTAGAGTCTTTATTGTTTTCATAGACGCTCCAAAGAAATGGGCCGTGATTTTTCGAACGTCTATTTTTTCTGCAAAAACTGCAGCGAAAAATTCAGTCACACTTTCAGGTGAAGCAAACAAAATGTTGTCATAAGCAGTGATGTTCGTAAGATCGACTTCCACAGGTTTCCTTTTCCACTTTGGAAATTCAATCACATCAGCACCTTGGTCCACTAGTATTTTTGCTAAAGCACTTGATTCGACACCTATGCGGGCAAGTAGAATTTGTCTGCCGTAAAGTGGTTTTTTCTCAAACCAACTGATTTTCTCCCTTAAGGAGACCACTGATCCCACTAAAATAATCGCAGGGTTGCTGAATTTCTCCTCAGCCGCCTTGACCGCAATATCTGCCAGTGTTCCCTGTAATGTCTTTTGGCGTCCGAATGTCCCCCACTGGATCATAATGACTGGTGTAGATGCGGGCTTTCCATGTTTTAAAAGATTTTCGCAAATAAACGGCAAATTGCCAACACCCATGTAAAATGCAATTGTATCGACACCGCGGGCCAGGCCTTCCCAATCAAGTACCGGTCGTCCATCATCCGATTTGTCATGTGCAGTTACCACTGCAAATGATTCCGCATGCTCCCTGTGTGTAACAGGAATTCCGGCATAAAGCGGGGCTGCTACCCCCGATGTAATACCTGGTATAATTTCGAAAGGTACTTGGTATTGAGCTAAAACCTCGGCTTCTTCACCGACACGGCCAAAAACGCCCGGGTCACCGCCCTTAAGACGGACCACTATTTTTCCCTCTAACGCTTTCTCCGCGAGCAATTCATTAATATGGTTTTGCCGTAAAAAGTGACGGTCCGGCAATTTGCCGCAGTAGATCATTTCACAATTTGCCGGAGCAAACTCCAATAGCTTTGGATTTGCAAGCCGGTCAAATAAAATGACCTCTGCCCGCTTAATAGCTTCTAACCCTTTTACAGTAATTAAACCAATATCTCCCGGTCCTGCACCTACCAAAAATACCTTCCCTATTCTCATTTATGCCATCCTTCCCCTATAGCCTTTTATATTTTAATAAAGATTATATCATCTTCTACCTCAACTATATAAGTCTGAACTTTTCCTTTATCTGGTGCTTGGACCAAACCGTCTATTAATGAGATTTTCCAATCATAGACAGGACAATATACATAATCGCCGCTGACCAGTCCCTCGGAAAGGACACCGCCTTTGGGATGGGGACTGTGGTTTTCAAGGGCATATACTGAGCCGTTCGTTACTTTAAATAAAGCAATTTCTTTGTCGGCAATTTTAATAGAGTAGCCTGTTCTTTGTTTCAAATTAGAATAATGGGCGACGGGAATTCGTGTAATGGTTTGCAGCATGTGAACTCACTCTCCAACCTTGATAGTGTGTTTTGCATAATATTGATCTTTAATTTCCTCATTTTGGATGGCTTCTGTCCAAGGGTCATTGTACTTTTTCAATGTTTCATCCATTCGCTCATTTAGTGCTTTGCGGGTCTCGGCATTTGCCAGCACCTCTTTCACATGATCCAATCCCTTACGTTCCAGCCATTTAGAAGTCCTTTCTAAGTAATTGGCTGTTTCACGATAGTATTGAAGGTAGGCTCCGGTTATTTCCATAACTTCTTCTTCGGTTTTCACTGTATATAATAAATCTGCTGGGCGAAGATCTACACCACCGTTGCCCCCTACATAAATTTCCCAGCCGCCATCAATTCCGACAAAGCCGATATCTTTGATTCCAGCTTCAGAGCAGTTTCTCGGACAGGCAGATACGCCCATTTTTACTTTGTGCGGTGTATCAAGCCGTTCAAATTTCTTCTCAAGGGCAATGCCAAGGGCCATTGAATCCTGAGTGCCATAGCGGCAAAATTGAGCGCCAACACATGTTTTGACTGTTCTTAACGTTTTTCCATATGCATAACCTGATGGCATATCAAGGTCCGCCCATACATTTGGCAGGTCTTCTTTTTTGACACCAAACAAAGCAATCCGCTGTCCTCCAGTTAGTTTTACAAGCGGTACATCGTATTTATCAGCGACCTCTGCGATTTTTTTCAAATCGGCTGCAGTTGTTACCCCGCCATACATCCTTGGGACAACTGAATAGGTACCATCCTTTTGGATGTTGGCATGTATTTTTTCATTGACAAGGCGGGAATCTCGATCATCTTTATATTCATCCTTATAAATCATGCCAAGATAGTAGTTTATGGCCGGACGGCATTTTGTACAACCTTCTTCATTGTTCCAGCCTAGAACATTCATAACTTCCTTCACGGTGGTTAAGCTTTTTGCTTTAATTTCGGCAACCACTTCCTCACGGCTTAAGGTAGTACAGCCGCAGATGCTCGTCTTAGCGGCCGCAGCCGCATCAAATTGATCCCCAAGTGTATGAGCAAGAATTTGGCTGACCAACGGTTTGCAGCGGCCGCAAGATCTCCCAGCATTTGTACAGTGACTTACCTGATCAAGGGTTGTTAAGCCTTGTTTATGAATGGCTTCAACGATTTCCCCTTTTGTAACACCATTACAGCCGCAAACTAACTCATCATTAGGCATGGAAGCAACATCTCCGCTGCCTCCTTCTCCAGTTTCTGATTGGAGGAGGGAAACACTTGTCATCCCGCTGACATCTTCTTTCTTTGTCAGCATTCGGAATAATTTTGTGCTATCTTTCGTATCCCCATATAAAACCACACCAACTATGTTCTGATCGCGAATTAAAATCTTTTTATAAACACCATCAAATTCATTTTGAACCTTAATAGCTTTTGTTGAAGAGTCTTCGACGATTTCACCCGCTGAGTAAAGATCAATACCTGCAACCTTTAATTGGGTTCCAGTTACTGAACCTTTATATGGATCCACAGGCAAGCCGCAAATTTTGTGGGCGAGAACCTTTCCTTGTTCATATAACGGCGCAACTAATCCATAGACGATTTCACGGTGTTCCGCACATTCACCGACAGCATAAATATGAGGAATGCTCGTTTCCATAAAGTCATTAACAACAATACCTCGGTTGACATAAATTCCGCTGTTTTTAGCGATTTTCACATTGGACTTAATCCCGATCGCCATCACGACAAGACCCGCTTCGATTTCGGATCCGTCTTTAAAGCGAAGACCAGTCACTCTTTCATCGCCGAGGATTTCAACGGTTTCCTTTTCCATTAAGAAATTCATCCCCTGGCTCTCAAGCTCCGCTTTTAACATAGATGAGGCTATAGAATCTAACTGGCGCTCCATTAAGTCCGGCATGAGATGAACAACATCTACTTGCATCCCCAGGTTAAGTAATCCGCGTGCTGCTTCAAGTCCAAGAAGCCCGCCGCCAATAACTACTGCCTTTTTATCATTCTCAGATGATTTGATCATCATTTCACAATCTTGTATGTCCCTAAATCCGGTTACTCCATGTTTGTCCGCACCTGGAATTGGAAGAATAAAAGATTTAGATCCAGTGGCAATAATCAATTCATCAAACTCAACAACACGTCCTTGGTCGCTAATGACATGTTTGGCCTCTACATCGATTGTTGTCACGGCTTCTCCTGTATATAGCTGAATGTGATTTTCTTGATACCAGTCCAGAGGATTCATGATAATTTCTTCAAAGCTTGTGTCCCCTTGCAGGATATTCGATAATTTAATCCGGTTATAGTTTGGATATGGTTCTTTACCAAAAATGGTGATTTTAAATTGTTCTGGTGCCAATTTTAAAATTTCCTCAATGGTTCTAATGCCCGCCATTCCGTTTCCTATCATTACTAATTTTTTCATGCTAACCGCTCCCTATATGTTTCGTAAATTGTTATTTTCATTAGGTTTTCTATATATATAGATTGTAAATTCATTTGAGCAAGAAATTAGTGAAGTACGTCACATTTAAGATGTATTTGTGAATACATTCACAAATTTGTCAAAAAGAAAAACCCGCCAATTGGCGGGTAATTAGAGCTGGTTTACACCATCTGCTTTTGCTTTTTCAAAAAGGGGGAAATGGAAATCAAAGGAACGGCCCATGTCACTAGCATTCCAATGAAAACGGCAGGTACCGCTTCCCACAATTGCAATGGAGGTGTAATGAGGGTTCCTGACCTATAAATAGAAAATACTGTAAGAAAGTAAACCAAGCTTCCGGCAAAGCCTGCCATCCAATTAATCCTACTAAATAATAAGAAAAATAATGGAATAAAAATAATGGTCATTGGCACATAAGACGTGGGATAATGCACGGCAAAAAAGACCGTTTTAAAAATAAATCTGATCAGTATATAAAGGGATGCAGCCATAACAGGAATTGTATAATTTCGGCACAGCCGGATGGTTGCCACTGTTAACAAAGTGACCATCAGAACGGAATAAATGGGATAAATCCACTCTGGAATCCCTCCGAAAATTTGTGATTTTGGATCAGAGATAAGCGAGAGAATTTCCTTCGTAGCAATGGATTTCCCGTGAATAAACTGGTCATAGGATATCGCCCCGTTTTCCTGCTGCATATTCGGGAATAAGAAACATTCAAGGAGAAACATTGCGAACCATGTATGCAGGGATCTCCATGTAGGTTTTTGGTCATTTGCAAATAGAAAAAAACCATGCCAAACACCTATAATCATGATGTCAGTCGCAATATAGTATATAAAATGAGTCGGGCTCCAAGTGGTTAAATCAATTCCATAAGCGATATGATAGCTAAAATCAAGCGGAATTCCAATCAAAAATAACACATACCCAATCGTCACCAAATTTCGTGAAAACCGGGTCATGAACTGGAGTTTTCTCCATTCCTTAAATAGCAAAAAGGCCCCCAGCGCAAACCCTGAGAAATTGACAATATGAGGGATTGAATATTCTTCGAATAAATATTTAAAATGATAGGACGCATCCCATGCTGAGCCAATAAATTTTAATAAAAAGGCTACTACCCATAAACGGTAATATTTCAATTAGTTACTCCTCCTTTTCTTCCTTACCCCAATAAATCAAAAATATCTCCATAGATTGCAATTAATATATAATTTATTAATATGGCTATTCCAAAGACAATTCCTGATTTCAATACATTCTTTAGTCGAAATAAGCGATAGATAAAATTAATACCTGCTGATACAACAAAAATATTGCAAATTAATAATGTCCAAATGACACTTGGACCCTCATTATGAGGTATGTTGGTCACATGAAGCAAATATAACGGCAGCAATTCTTTTACCCCCATTGTTCATTCTCATGGTAATTATTAGTTTCCCCATAATGGAATAATTCCTTTCTCCTGCATTACTCCCATATTCTAACATATACTTGCCCTAATGGATGATTTTTCTATCAAATATTATAAACGATAGACAATGAATAAAGTGACAGTATTTTTACCGTTCCAAGACCTAGACCTCCCTGATTTAGTTTTACAGGGATCAAAAAACCTCTTCCCGTTGATTCGAGAAGAGGTTTTTATTTTAATACAATTCAGATGTTGTCTTTGCTTGCATGTGTAGCATTAGGTAGTCTGGACCACCTGCTTTGGAGTCAGTTCCTGACATATTAAATCCGCCGAACGGCTGATAGCCGACGATCGCACCAGTACAACCGCGGTTAATATAAAGATTACCGACATGGAAGTCTTCACAAGCTTGCTCAATATGGGCACGATTGCTGGAAATAACAGCTCCTGTTAAACCATATTCGGTGTTGTTAGCAATTTCAAGAGCCTCATCAAAATTTTTCGCTTTGGTGAAACCAACGACAGGGCCAAAAATTTCTTCCTGCATGAGGCGGGCTTTTGGTGCAAGGTCAGCAATTACTGTCGGCTTGATAAAGAATCCTTTTGAATTATCTCCCTCTCCGCCTGTCATTAACTTACCTTCGTTTTTGCCAATTTCAATATACTCCATAATTTTATTATACGCATTGCCATCGATTACCGGGCCCGTGAAAGTACCTTGTTCCGTAGGATCTCCTACTACTAATTGGTTGGTCAATTCCACAACGCGGTTTAATACTTGGTCATAGACAGATTCCACAATGACAGCACGTGAACACGCAGAGCATTTTTGACCTGAAAATCCAAATGCAGAAGCTACAATGGATTGGGCAGCTAGCTCAAGATCTGCTTCGCTGTCAACAACGATGGTATCCTTTCCGCCCATTTCCGCAATTAAACGTTTCATCCAAATTTGGCCTTCACTGATTTTAGATGAACGATCAAAAATACGCAGACCTACATCACGTGAACCTGTAAAACTGATAAAACGAGTATCTTTATGATCAACTAAATAATCTCCAACTTCTGCACCGCTTCCTGGTACAAAGTTTAATACACCTTTTGGAAGTCCTGCTTCTTCCATCACTTCAACAAATTTAGCAGCAATAATTGGGGTGGTTGATGCAGGTTTTAATAAAACAGTATTCCCTGTAACAATGGCCGCAACAGTGGTTCCTGCCATGATCGCAAATGGGAAATTCCAAGGTGAAATAATGATCCCCACTCCAAGCGGGATGTAGTTGTAACGATTATGTTCATATGGACGGCTTTGAACTGGTACACCATCTTTCAGTTCCAGCATTTGGCGTGCATAATATTCTAGGAAGTCAATTCCTTCAGCAGTATCGGCATCCGCTTCTCTCCAAGGCTTTCCTGCTTCTTTTGTCATCAGGGCAGAAAACTCATGCTTGCGGCGACGCACGATGGCTGCTGCTTTAAAGAGTATATCCGCGCGAACTTCGGGCTTTGTTTTTCTCCAGGTTTTAAAAGCTTCAACTGCAGCCTGCATAGCTTTTTCAGCAAGTTCTTTGTTTGCTTTGGAAACACGGCCAATGACTTCTGCTTTATTAGCCGGATTATAGGAAACGATTTTGTCTTCAGTAGCAACTCTTTCTCCACCAATTAACAGGTCATAATCTTGACCAAGGTAGCTCTCTACTGTTTGTAATCCACGAAGGTAGGCCTGACGGTTTGCTTCAACTGTGAAATCTGTTAATGGTTCATGCTTGTATGGTTGTACCATTTCTAAACCCTCCTATGTAGTAAAACGTTTACATCCAAAAACAATTCTACATCATTCACTTTTTTGGAGCAAATGATAAAAACTATACCTTACATATTACCTGAATATTGTTGAAGCACATGGTTTATTTTGTTAAGGACAATGCTTGGCTTTGCTATTTGAAAATTGGCCTTCATGACACGGATGAAGGACTTTACTCTTCTCAGTCCATTTAATATTGTCCTTCATGACGCGGATGAAGAACAAATCTCCGAATCAATCTTTCAACTTGGTCTTCATTGGGGCGGAGAAGCTCTTTTCTAAAACAGACCAAAAACCTAGGAGGCTCCCCCCTATCACCCTGCATATACTCTCTTTTTAAATGAAACCAATAGCCAAGTTAACCATATAAAAAAGACCCGGGGCGATCCCGGATCTTATCTTACTGATAAATATAAACAAATGGGTCAGTGGAGTTTGCCTTTTTGACAATTAAAGCTTCCGGACCGTCAACGGAGGTTACACTGACAGAGACGGAGAGGTATTTAGGAAAATGCTCCATGACCAGTCCTGTTACGTATTGGGTAAAGCCAATTCCTTCTGTCTTTCCGTAAAATTGAATAGGAATCGTGATATTCAGATCTGACAGCTGATCATCGGAATAGAAAGCTTTGCCGATGACGCCATTAAAGTTTGGAAAATACTGCTCTACATCCTGCTTAAAGTTCAGGAATTCTGTTTCGTCATCACGATGGTCAGTCTGAGCTTCCGTAGAAGGAAATAGGTAGTACTTTTCATTGACCTTTTGCCATGAATTTAAGCTCGAACTTCCTTTATCAACGGTTGCATAGCTGATAAAGTTGCCCGGAATAACGGATGTTTTGCTTTGCTGCTCAAACAGTGCAATCGTAATTGGAACATCTGCTAAATCTTTCATGTTCCTCAATCGCTTGACAACCTCTGCCGCGATACTCTTTCCTTGGCTTTGCATTTCATTGTAAGACACTGTTTTCTCCATTTCATTGAAAGTGCCATTACTATTTGTTACACGATAATAGTAAGTTGAATTTAGGGCTAGTCCAATGACTACACCGCCTAATGCAACATTTCCTTTGTCATCCTTCGTTAAATAATCATGCTCTAATATATGGGCCAAATAGATCGGACTGCTTGGTGCTGCCGGTGTACCCGTATCAACCGGATTTAACCCGACATTATCCGATGCCTTCATGTTATTTTTCTTCAGCTGTTCAGGAGTGTACTGACGATTGAGCCAAAGTTTAATGGTATCTCCTGGAATTTCTTGCCCTTCTTGAAAATAATACTTATTAGTATCAAAATTGTGTTGGGCAATTCTCATAAGACCCATTTCAAATTCATTTAAATCATATCGTGTATTAATATCATTAACGACCATCCCGCGTGCCTGCCCTGGTTTAAAGGGTAAAATCGTTCGATAATAATTGTCCGAAATATTGTAGCTTGGAATAATCGCTTTTCCCTTAGCTTTATCATTCGTTTGGACAACTTGATTTTGCCCTTGAAATTTTGGTCCACATGCACTCAATAAGAAGACCAGGGAGATCATAAGCAATGAGAGCTTTCTCACGTTGTTCCACCTCTAACTTAATTTAATACTTCAATGAGTTTCTCCTCGTCCCAAACCTCAATTCCAAGTTCTTGGGCTTTGGTCAGCTTCGATCCGGCATCCTCACCAGCAATGACAAGGTGAGTTTTTTTGCTTACACTGCCTGCAACATTGCCGCCGAGCGCTTCGATTTTTTCTTTTGCTTCATTTCTTGTTAATCGTTCTAATTTCCCTGTCAGAACAACCGTTTTTCCAGCAAAGAACGAATCTGACTCCGCAGCAGAAACTGGTTTTGCTCCTTTGTACTCCATACTTACACCGGCTGCCACTAATTCTTGAATTAGTTCAGAAGCGCCCTCTTGTTCAAAAAAGCTGACAATCGAATCTGCCATCTTATCGCCGATTTCATTAATTGCAATCAATTCATCCTTTGTTGCTGAAGATAATTTTTCCATGGTGCCAAATTCTTGAGCCAGCGTTTTAGCTGCTTTAGCACCGACATGGCGAATCCCAAGGCCGAAAAGTAGTTTTTCCAATGAATTTCCCTTTGAAGCTTCAATTGCTGCCAATAAATTCGCAACAGACTTTTCACCCATTCGTTCGAGAGCTAAAAGCTGTTCACGCGTAAGCTTGTAAATGTCGGCTACATCCGTTATCAATTTTTCAGCAAACAGTTGGCCGATGACTTTTTCGCCTAGACCTTCTATATTCATGGCATCCCTTGAGACAAAATGAATCAAGCCTTCACGGATTTGTGCCGGGCATTTTGGATTGATACACCTTAAAGCGACTTCCCCTTCAAGCCGGACCAGCTCACTTTCGCATTCAGGACAGTGTGTCGGCATATGAAAATCGACCTCTTCACCTGTCCGCTGATCTGCTAAAACATTCACTACTTCTGGAATAATATCCCCGGCTTTTTTAACAATAACCTTATCGCCAAGTTTGATATCCTTTTCACGAATTAAATCTTCGTTATGAAGTGAAGCACGCTGAACGGTTGTCCCCGCTACCTTTACAGGCTCCAAAATTGCCGTTGGCGTAACCACACCGGTTCTACCTACGCTTAGTTCAATATCCAAAAGGGTTGTCACAACCTCTTCAGCGGGAAATTTGTATGCAATCGCCCAGCGAGGGCTTTTTGCGGTTGTGCCAAGCTCTGCCTGCTGTTCAAGGGAATCAACTTTAATAACAATCCCATCAATCTCATACGGAAGATGCGGCCGCTTTTCCGTCCAACCTGAGATAAATTTAATCACATCTTCGATTGTCGCGCACTTTTTTCGCTCATTGTTTGTTTTAAAGCCAAGTTGATCCAGATAATCAAGACCTGCACTATGAGAAACGATGTCGAGTTCTTCTGGGTTACCAATCCCGTATAAGAAGACATCCAGCTTTCGTGATGCTGCAATTTTGGGATCAAGCTGCCTTAGTGATCCAGCAGCAGCATTTCTTGGGTTGGCAAACAGTTCCTCGCCTCGCTCTTTCCGCTTTTCATTCAAGGCTTCGAAGGAACGCTTTGGCATATACGCCTCACCGCGAACTTCAATGGAGATATTTTCCGTTAGCCGCAGCGGAATCGCCTTGATTGTTTTTAAATTGGCCGTAATGTCTTCACCAATCGTTCCGTCGCCGCGTGTCGCTCCTTGAATAAACAAACCGTCTTCATATCTTAATGAGACTGCAAGACCATCAATTTTCAGCTCGCATACATAGGAAAACTCATCTCCGACAGCCTGGCGGATGCGGCGGTCAAAATCCCGTAAATCCTGTTCGTTAAAAGCATTGCCAAGACTTAGCATCGGAATGCGGTGCTCCACCTTGTCGAATTGCTCCAACACGGCGCCGCCGACACGCTGAGTTGGTGAGTCTTCTGATTTTAGCTGTGGGAATTGTTCCTCGAACGCTAAAAGCTCCTGCAATAATTTGTCATACTCTGCATCAGGTACGGTTGGTTTGTCCAATACATAGTATTCATAACCATATTGGGTTAACAATCGTTTTAATTCATTCACTCTTTTTTCAGCCGATTGAAGATCCATATATTCAGTCCTTTCATACAAAAATCTCAATTATTGGACTCTTTTTTGCCCCTAAGCGTTACGCTTTTTTGATCGGCGCAAATTTTGCCAGCAAGCGTTTAATGCCTGTCGGGCTTGGGAAGGCAATATCCAGCTCAGTGCTCTCTCCCTGGCCTTTGACACTGACAACAGTCCCAACTCCCCATTTACCGTGCTCAGCTTTATCTCCAACCTTCCATCCCGCATCCTCTCCACCTGATGCGGCAGAAACAGGGCGCATTACCGGTTTGCGCGGTGCTGACGGACTGTTAAAAGACGTACGCTGTGAGCTTAATCTGCTTCCTGAGCCTGAGAGCGACTGTGAGCCAAATGAGCTTCCCGAACCTGCAAACGGCCGTGAACCAAACGCACTCTTTCTTTCCGGCTCCACGCCTTCCAGAAGTTCTTCCGGAATCTCACTGATAAATCGGGATGCCGGGTTCATATTCGTACGGCCAAATAGCGTCCTCATCTGAGCATTGGTTAGGAATAGTGTTTTTTCAGCTCTTGTGATTCCAACGTAGGCAAGACGGCGCTCTTCTTCCATTTCCACTTCCTCCATTAGTGAGCGGCTATGTGGAAATACGCCTTCTTCCATCCCGATTAGGAAGACAACTGGAAACTCTAAACCTTTTGCAGAGTGCAGGGTCATCAATACGATAGAATCAGCCTTTTCGCCATCTTCATCCATAGAATCGATATCAGCAACAAGGGCCAAATCTGTTAAAAAGGCTACGAGACTTTTATCTTCATTGGTATCTTCAAAATTTTTCGTTACAGACATTAATTCTTCTAAGTTTTCCAAACGGCTTTGTGCTTCCAGCGATTTTTCCGCGATCAGCATTTCCCTGTATCCAGTCTTTTCAAGAATTTCCTCCACTAATTCCGTAACAGAAAGGAATTCTTGCATTTGCGTGTAATTTTTTATTAAATCCCGGAACTCTTTTGCCGCTTTTGTAATCTTCGGGCTAAGTCCGATCAGATCAATAGAATCAAGAGCCTGATAGATTGAAATATCATGCATGGCTGCAAAATCAGCTATTTTATCCATCGAGCTTGACCCAATTCCACGTTTCGGAACATTGATGATCCGCTGCAGACTGATATCGTCATCCGGATTTGAAATCAAACGAAGATAGGCTAGCATATCTTTAATTTCTTTTCGGTCATAGAACTTTGTTCCGCCGACAATGGAGTATTCGAGATTTGATTTTAAAAGTACTTCCTCCATCACACGGGACTGGGCATTTGTTCGGTATAGGATGGCGATATCGGAAAGTTTGTGTTGATTATTACGAGTAAGCTCTTTTATTTTTCCGGCAACAAACTGTGCTTCACTCTGCTCGCTGTCCGCACGGAAATAAACAATCTTATTGCCTTCAGGATTTTCCGTCCACAAATTTTTCGCTTTACGGTTTAAATTGTTCTCAATAACCTTGTTGGCTGCCAAAAGAATCCTTTTGGTGGAACGATAGTTTTGTTCTAATAGAATGACCGTTGCGTTCGAATAATCTTTTTCAAAGGAAAGAATATTGGCAATATCTGCCCCGCGCCAACGATAAATAGACTGGTCAGAGTCACCCACCACGCATAAATTTTTAAAACGATTGGCCAGCTGCTTAACTAATAAATACTGCGCTTTATTTGTATCCTGATATTCATCCACATGAATGTATTGAAATTTGCGCTGATAATATTCAAGGACATCTGGCACCCGTTGAAACAATTGAATGGTCATCATAATCAAATCATCAAAGTCCAGTGCCTGATTTTTCCGAAGACGCTTCTGGTATTCTTCGTACACATCACTTACCACCTGCTCAAAATAGCCACCGGCTGTTTTGGCGTACTCTTCCGGGGTGATGAGTTCATTTTTTGCCGAACTAATAGAGCCCAGAATGGCCCTAGGATCGAACTTTTTCGGATCAAGATTTTTTTCTTTTAAGATTCCTTTAATCACTGATTGCTGGTCAGATGTGTCCAAGATCGTAAAGTTACGATTAAAGCCAATCCGGTCAATATCTCTTCGTAAAATTCTTACACACATCGAGTGAAACGTGGAAATCCAAATTTCCTCCGCAGCGCCGCCCATCATTTTCCCGATTCTTTCTTTCATTTCCCGGGCTGCTTTATTCGTAAAAGTAATCGCTAAAATATTATAAGGATTTACTCGTTTTTCCACGATTAAATAGCCAATTCGATGTGTCAGCACTCTCGTCTTGCCGCTTCCGGCACCGGCCATGATCAACAACGGCCCGTCTGTTGCCTTAACAGCTTTTTGCTGTTCTGGGTTTAAGCCGTTTAACAATTTATCTGTTAAATATTGCATTTTTATATCCACCACCACAAACATTTGTTCTTGTTTTTATCATAACGTATCATTCAGTTAGCAGCAAATTCTAACGGACAGCCTTCACTGTTTCCAAGGCTTGTTCAAAATTTTCATAAATAGCATTGCCAACCACAATCACGTCAGCATGTTCGGCCATTTCCAAAGCCTGCTCGGCTGTTGAAATGCCGCCGCCATAAAATAGCGTTGTATTCTCCAGGGTCCTTTTCACCTCTGCCATTAATGCAGCATCCCCATACTGTCCACTGTATTCCACATAAAAAATGGGCAGATGAAATATCCTTTCTGCCATCATTGCATAGGCCTTTACATCTTCACTCGACAAATTCGTTTGAGCAGAAGTCAGCTTTGCAGCTTTGCAATCCTCATTTAGGACGCAATAACCTTCCATTAACACTTCATCCCAATTCATGACTTCACCAAATTCTTTCACTGCCTGATGATGAAGCCCCGTGATCCATTTAGCATCGCTGCTATTTAGAACGGTTGGGATAAAATAAAGATCAAAACCCGGGGTAATCGTCTCCAAACTTGAAACTTCCTGAACACAAGCCACTGTGTATCTACGGATTCTTGCCATTAAATTTAGAACACCATCAAGCGTCACCCCGTCAGTTCCGCCGACAATGACGGCATCTGTTCCGGATTCGCATATTTTCTCTAAATGTCCATCTGAGATTTCTTTATTTGGGTCTAGTTTAAATACATGACGCCATTCGCGAACATCATACATCAAAGGAGCCCTCCATTCCTTCTTTCCATTACACCATTATAGCATTAGCCTTCTTGAATCAAAAAGAAAACAATGAATCTATATTTTGAAATATTTGGTTGTGTTTCAAAGGGAGGGTAAATTTGCAAAATGGCAAAAAAATTATAGAAAATTTCATTGGATTTTGTTAATTAATTCCTTGGTACCAAATAGGTATCTTCTTTCTTTTTTATGCAAAAGAAAAACCGAAAGATTTATTCTCTCGGCTCTGTTACTCCTTTATCGCTTTACTCTCTTCTTCTTTTAATCGCTCAAGCACCATTTCATAAGTGTCATTTCCAAAATTTAAACACCGTTTTACTCGAGAAATGGTAGCTGTGCTTGCTCCGGTTTCCGATTCAATTTTATGATAGGTATTTCCTTCGCGCAGCATTCTGGCAACATCCAAGCGTTGTGCTAATGATTGGATTTCATTTATTGTGCAAAGGTCGTCAAAAAAACGATAGCATTCTTCCAAATCCCTTAATGAAAGTATGGATTTAAATAATTGATCGAGTTCTTTCCCTCGTAATTTATCTATCTGCATGATCTTTTCCCCTTTAATTGATTAAATTATTGTGCACCTATTGACACACTTTGCTTTAGCCCTGGATTTGTTGGAACAACATTAACCCAGGTTTTACCCGGGACCAATGGAACCTCTTTTCCATCTTTAACAGGAACAATCAGTCCGTTACGATTTTTCCAGTTGACCTCATTGATCTTGCCCATTTGAAGAAGATAAGCTTTCCCTCCAGATGTTAAATCAATATCACGCCGCCCTTTTGAATCAATCGTGCGATGAACGGCCTCAATGATCAAAATATTATCTAATAAAACAGGCGCTTTAGTATCCAGATCAACCGTTTGTTCATTACCGTTAAATCGTTTATATTTCCCCAGACTGCTGTCAAACACATAGCTGCAGTTGGAAGTGCCGCCATTAGAATAGGTAATTTTTACCGATTTCGCATCATTACCAGTTATGTCTTTACTGTCTTTTTCTGATAAAAAGGTATAGCTTGGCGGGCTCTTATCCATCGAATAATGTTTTAAAGATGCACCTTTTAAAATATTTTCATAAGTAATATAGGAATTATGAGGCGCTTTCCGCGTTTTGGATCTTTTGAAAAGCGTACCATCATACACCATTCCATTTAGGTTATCTACATAGTTGTTATCAAGCATTTGCTTTGCTTCTGGACTATAGCCATGAGCAATATAGAGAGCATTCAGTCCTTTGGCCAGTTCAATATAATAATCTCTGGCACTTCGTATAGGGCCAATGTTTGCCGGCTTTTCACTTTGAAAAACAGCAAGGAAGCGAGTAATGTCGCCTTCTGCAAGAATTTCATAGACAATATCTGCTTTGTTTAAACCAGACTGCGGCCTTGCTGCAGGGAAGTTATTAATCATAACAGCTATGGCTCTTCCTGCGGTACTTGATTGCGACCCTTTCCCGGTTAACGGGTAATAATAAGGATATTCCGGTTTCTCAGCTTGTTTTTCAACCGCTTTTTCAACGATTGATTCCTTTTTTTCTGTTACCTGTGCTTGATCCTTATGACTGCAGCCAGATAAAAGCAATAAAGCAGCAGCAGCAATTGCCCATTTCTTCACTACTTCACACTCCTGATTCCAAAGAAGCACTTTTATACTTTAACTTATTATCATATTATACTTTAACGCATTATAGAAGGAAAGAGAACTGTTTTATTCATGACATCAAACATTCCCTGCTGTGTAATTCGAATGTAGGGCAAATGTGTTGAGGAAAAGAACAACAGACTGTAAATCGGATCCGAGAAGGAATATCCGCGCTTCTTTAATTCATCAAAAATCACTTTTTCTTGAAGCATTAATTCCTCAATAGGGAGATCCGACATAATTCCGTTTAATGGAAGCGGCAGCTCACTAACAACTTCGCCATTCTCCATTAGGACTATTCCCCCTCCTAATTCTTTCATTCTTTTAAAAGCCTTTATAATATCCTGCTTGTTTTTCCCTATAAGAATAATATCTCCTGTGTTGGAAAAAGAACTTGCCAATGCGGATAAATTGGTGGCAAAACCCTTTAATATGGTGTTAATTCGCCATTTCCCTTTACGGTCAATTAGTGTAAAGAAACATTCGTCATGATTGGTTGAAAGTTCGTCCACGGATACATCAATGGAAATCGAATATGGCTTTGTAATGACAGAATTCTCCATCTTAATTCCGAAAGGCATGGAAAATTGTAAATCATCGATGGATAAATCCCAATCAAACTCCATCGGTTTTAACCCGTATTCGTCCCAATTCACCGTAGGATAAGCATCTTCCACTTTTACACCGTCACGTTTTACCCATTTACCTTTCGCTAAAACGGAGACAGGAGTAGGATTCTCAATGCTTGATAAAAAGTTAATATTCGCTACCCGGCCAGTAGCAATATTACCATGTAAGTGGGCAATATTGTAGTATCTTGCAATATTCACGGTTGCCATATTGTAGGCATCAATAACGGGTACGCCTTTTTCAATGGCAATACGAATTAATCTGTCTGTAATCCCTTCCTCATAGAAAGTAGACGAAGCACCGTCCGTATTCATGAAAAGGCGGTCATAAGCATCAATGCCCAATCGATTCATATCATCCAAAAGCTGTGGCAGGTCAGGGCGAATGGAGGAATGTCTTAAAGACACGGTATATCCTTGCATTAACCGATCATACACTTCTTCACCTGTCATAGCTTCATGATCACAATCAGCACCAAGCAGCATCATCTTAGCTAATGTCTTTTCTGAGGCACCTGGGAAATGTCCCTCGATCTGTTTACGCATCCGTTTTGCCTCTTGAATCCAATGAAGCATCATATCGTCGCCATCCAGCAATTTAGGCCAGCCGGTTAATTCCCCGCCCTGAAGAACAGCATCATACTCAAGCCATGATTTAATATTACAGTGTGAAAATATTTCAACCTCATTCAAAATTTCCGTTTGCGAATCAAAACGGCACCACCAAAACATCGATGTTGGCAGTGAACCAAGATCTCTCACTAATGAAAACGCTTCCCTTTTTTTCAAATTTAATACAAGCGCCATATTATCATTAACTAACATGGTCGTACCGAACTGTGATGCATAGGACGCCAGTGAATGGGGATTATATAACTGAAATGGATGAGCATGCGGTTCAATGTATCCGGGAACAAGAATTTGGTCGGTGCAGTCAAGGACTTCACAGTTTTCTACTTTTGCTGGAAGTTTTTCACCCACATAAACAATCCGATCTTGATAAATCCAAATGTTCGCCCTCATCCACTTTCGAAATGTCTGGTTTAAATATAATGCGTTTTTCAATAATATTGTGGGAGATGTGTTCCCATCCAAAACGGATACGTGCATGCGTAAGTGTCTGTTTTTCCAACGGTAGCGTTGTTCCAGCATACGTTATCCCTCCCTAAGTTAAACTTATCTATTTAATAAAAAGCTGATTTCAGCAACAAAGAAAACCCTTACAAAATTCACTTGATACTATACTATCATATTTTTCTGTTTAAAGCAGTAAAGAACTGAAAAATATTGTAAAAACGTTGTGAAGGAGTGAGCAAGATGAATATCAAACCGAATATCGGGATTCTAAATGCCTTAATCCGTATTACTGCTGGCTTAGCGATTCTCTCCTGGTGCACCGCAAAGCTGGTCAAACAGCCATGGAGGGACTCCTATTTCTTTGTTGCCATTTGTGCAGCCATGAAAGTGGCAGAAGGAATTGTTCGCTATTGTCCCATGACGGCTCTATTTGAAAAGTGCCAGTATATGGTGAAGGAAGAAGGCAATACTGCTGACTCTATGGATGGTTTGGAAGGATTGACGAATTTAACCGATGAGTATCATACACCATTAAATCCGACCTGAGGATAGAAAGAATAATGCTCCCAAAACAACATTAATACAGGGCCAGCAATAATTAGCCAGCCCTGTGAAAGGAAGTTGAGATCCATGTATGCATTTTGGGAAGACTTTACAGATGTAACATTTGTTATCACTTTGTTAATTGGCAGTGTAATCGCAACATTTTATGCTTTTGCCCGCCGGCCTAAAGGACCTGCTCGATAGCTTTTGAACCGATATCTTTCCTGTAAAATACATCTTCACAAGTTAATTTGTTCAATTCTTTATAGACTTTCTCTTGGGCCTCTTGTAAATGGTCAGCTTTTGCCCCGACAAGAAGCACCCTGCCGCCGGCTGTTTGAAATTCGCCGGCGGTATTTTTTACCGTTCCTGCATGAAAAACAAATGCGCCGTCGCCCATTTCCTTAAGCCCATGCAGCACAGCTCCCTTTTGATAGCTTTCAGGATAGCCATTAGCAGCCACAACTACTCCAAGCATTGCCTGTTCATCCCATTTTAGGTCAGGGGTTTCCCCATCCAATAGATCTAAGATAACTTGAACCAAATCAGAGTCTAATCTTGGTAAAATCACCTGGGTTTCAGGGTCGCCAAAGCGAGCATTAAATTCAATGACTTTCGGGCCTCCGGCTGTTTTAATCAACCCAGCGTATAATATTCCGCAGAAGCTGCGTCCTTCCTGGATCATGGCATTTGCCGCCGGAATCAGGACCGTTTCTACAGCGGTTTGTACTGTGTCTGCACCAATATGCGGAACAGGAGAATATGCACCCATTCCTCCAGTATTAGGCCCTTTGTCTCCATCAAATGCCCGCTTATGATCTTGGGCAATCTCAAGAGGCACTACAACAGAGCCATTGACAAACGCCATAAGTGAAAATTCTTCGCCGCTCAAAAACTCCTCGATGACTACTCGGGAAGATGCATCACCGAATCTTTTTCCTACTAGCATCCCCTCAAGGCTTTCAAGAGCTTCCTGTTCAGTCATTGCCACGGTAACACCTTTTCCTGCAGCAAGACCATCCGCTTTAATAACGATAGGCGCTCCCTTTTCTTTCACGTAGTCGCGAGCTTCTTCAAATGAAGTAAACACAGCGTAATCAGCTGTTGGTATTTGATATTTTTTCATTAATTCTTTGGCAAATGACTTACTTCCTTCGATTTCAGCAGCTGCCTGGTTTGGGCCAAAGACTTTTAAGCCAGCCATTCGAAATTTGTCAGCTAAGCCTTCCAGAAGCGGTACCTCAGGCCCGATAATGGTGAGTCCGATTTCCTCACGTTTTGCAAACTCAATCAGACGCTCATGCTCTGATTCTTCAATACGAGTAAGTTCCGCAACATCTTCCATGCCATCGTTGCCTGGGGCAGCAAACACTTTTTCAACAAGCGGGCTTTCGCTGACTTTCAGGCACAGCGCATGTTCTCTTCCGCCGCGGCCAATAATTAATACTTTCACGATCCGCACCTCCGATTAGTGTTTAAAATGTCTGACTCCAGTAAACACCATGGCAATTCCGTATTCATCTGCTTTTTTAATAGAATCAGCATCCCTAACTGAGCCGCCTGGCTGAATTATAGCCGTAATTCCCGCTTTTGCTGCCGCTTCAACGGTATCATCCATTGGGAAATAGGCATCTGAAGCAAGGGCTGCGCCTTCCGCTTGTTTTCCTGCCTGGTTAAGAGCAATTTTCGCTGACCCCACACGATTCATCTGACCGGCACCAATCCCAAGTGTCATATCTTTATTTGAAACGACAATCGCATTTGATTTCACATGTTTAACAACCTTCCAGCCGAGTTTTAGTGCGTCCCACTCTTCAGGTGTCGGCTGTCTTTTTGTTGGAATCGTAATCGTGGCATTGTCTAATGAAAACGCATCCTGATCTTGAACAAGAAGGCCGCCTTCAACTGTGGTCATTTTTACTTCTACTTTATTTTCTTTTTCAAATGAAATCGTTAATAGACGCAAATTCTTTTTCTTTTCTGTTAAAATCGCAACAGCTTCTTCGGAGAAGGATGGAGCAATAATAATTTCAAGGAAAATTTCATGAAGTTTCTCTGCCGTTTTTGCATCCACTTCACGATTGAATGCAATAATGCCGCCAAAAATCGAAACTGGATCAGCAGCAAAGGCTTTTTCAAACGCTTCAAATACATTACTTCCAGTACCGACACCGCACGGATTCATGTGTTTTACTGCGACAGCTGCAGGCTGATCGAACTCTTTTACAATCTGCAATGCTGCATCAGCATCGTTAATATTGTTGTACGAAAGTTCCTTACCATGAAGCTGATTAGCGTAAGCAATCGAGAATTTAGAACCAAGAGGTTTTTTATAAAAAGCGGCCTTTTGGTGCGGGTTTTCCCCGTAACGAAGCGGCTGCTTCAATTCATAAGTGACTGTTAATTTTTCCGGCGTTTCTTCCCCAGCCAGATTTGTCATGTATTCAGAAATTAATGCATCGTATGCTGCCGTATGCCGGAACACTTTCGCTGCAAGCTTCCTTCTTGTTTCTAGAGTCGTTTCACCAGTTGCTTTTAACTCTGTCAAAACCGTGTCATAGTCAACAGGATCCACTACAACTGTGAGATATTGATGGTTTTTAGCTGAAGCCCTTAACATAGTCGGCCCGCCAATATCAATATTCTCAATCGCATTAGCCACTGTGACATCCGGCTTTTCAATGGTTTGCTGGAATGGATATAAATTCACACAGACTAGCTGAATAGGCTCAATGCCATGCTCTTCAAGCTGCTTTTGATGGCCCTCATCATCATGTTTAGCCAAGAGGCCGCCATGGATGAAAGGGTTCAGCGTTTTAACACGCCCCTCCAAAATCTCTGGAAAACCCGTTACATCACTAACACTAAGAACAGGTAGGCCTGCCTCTTGCAGCATTTTTTTCGTTCCGCCAGTTGAGATAATTTCAAAGCCAAGGCTGATCAGCTCTTTCGCGAATTCACTTACTCCGCTTTTATCTGATACACTAATTAGCGCGCGTTTTTTCGTCATGTTTAACAACTCCTACTGTCAACAGCATTTGTATGATTGCCGGATATAGTTTGTGTTCAATTGCTTGAATCTTCTTCTGTAAACTTTCCCTTGTCTCATTCTCCGCAAGCCTGACCCGCTCTTGTATGATGATCGGCCCTGTGTCCATCCCTTCGTCCACATAATGGACCGTTACTCCGCTCCATTTCGCCTTTGCTGCCAATGCCTGACCAATTGCATCTTTACCAGGAAAATTCGGCAGAAGGGATGGATGGATGTTTACAATACGCCCCTCATACGCTTTTAGCAGTGTAGGCCCAATTAGCCGCATATAACCGGCAAGAACGATCAAGTCCACCTGTTTCTTCTTCAGCAGCATCGAAATTTCTTCTTCATAATCAGCTTTACTGAGATAATCTTTTGGATTAAACACAAAAGTGGGGATTCTTGCTGCCCTTGCCCGTTCCATGACATATGCACCAGGTTGATCACAAATGAGAACAGAAATAGTTGCAGAAAGTCCGCCAGCATTGATAGCATCAACGATCGCTTGAAAATTACTTCCGCTGCCTGATGCAAATACAGCGATATTCTTCATCGGCGGCCACCCCGTCCAGTGATTCGAATTCCTTCTTCCTCCGAAACAACACCGATTTCATAGGCTGTCTCGCCGCATTGCCGGAAATGCTCGATTAACGGTGCAGCTGTTTCTTGATCCACCGCAATGACCATACCAATGCCCATGTTAAAAATATTATACATCTCCTGATAGTCGATTTGTCCAACTTCAGAAAGGAGTTTGAAAACAGAAGGAATGTGCCAGCGTTTTTCGTCCAGATCAGCTCCCAGCCCGGATGGCAGCATTCTCGGGATATTTTCAATAAAACCGCCGCCCGTAATATGGGCCATTCCTTTCAAGTTGAATTTTTTCAAAGCAGATAAAATCGGCTTTACATATATTTTTGTTGGTTTCAGCAATTCCTCTCCCAAAGTGCAGCCGAGTTCATCCACATACTCAATTAATGACCAATTGTTGAACACCTGTCTGACAAGAGAATAACCATTGCTGTGAATTCCACTGGAGGCCAAGCCAATCAGGACATCTCCCGGTTTAATGCTTTCACCTGTAACCAGCTGCGATTTTTCTGCTGCACCAACAGTGAATCCGGCCAGGTCATAGTCGTTTTCTCGATAAAGCCCCGGCATTTCCGCAGTCTCTCCGCCAATCAAAGCACATCCGGCCTGCTCACAACCATCCGCAATACCTTTTACAATGGCCTCAATTTTTTTCGGAACTGCCTTGCCAAGAGCAATATAATCTAAAAAGTAAAGCGGCTCCGCTCCTTGAACCACAATATCGTTCACACACATGGCCACCGCATCGATTCCAATTGTATCATGACGGTCCATCATAAAAGCAATCTTCAGCTTAGTTCCGACCCCATCGGTGCCTGACACCAAAACTGGTTCTTTGTAATTTAGCGCCGACAGGTCGAACATTCCGCCAAAGCCGCCAAGGCCGCCGATGACACCTGCCCTGGCTGTTTTTTGAACGTGCTGCTTCATTCTGGCTACGGCCTCGTAGCCTGCTTCGATATCTACTCCTGCTTGTTTATAGGCATTTGCCATCGCCCTTACCCCCTTTGATAGTAGTACTGCAATGTATCAGGATAGATTTCAGTCGGGTAGTTTCCGGTAAAGCAGCCGAGACAGAATCCGTTTGACCCTTCCTGGCCAAGTGCTTTTACCATGCCGTCCAAGCTTATGAACGTCAGTGAATCAGCCCCTATCAACTGCCGAATCTCTTCCACGCTTTTATCGGAAGCGATTAATTCTTCCTTCGATGAAGTATCAATTCCGTAGAAGCATGGATTGGTGATCGGCGGTGAACTGATGACAACGTGTACCTCTGTTGCCCCCGCTTCCTTCAACAGCGATACAATCCTTCTGCTTGTTGTCCCGCGCACGATGGAGTCATCTACCATGATGACACGCTTACCTTCCACGACCCCGCGGACAGCGGACAGCTTCATTTTCACCCCTTGTTCACGTAAGGACTGGGATGGCTGAATAAACGTTCTGCCTACATATTTATTCTTGATAAGCCCCATCTCATATGGAATCCCGGATGCTTCTGCATAGCCGATTGCTGCTGAAATACTGGAATCAGGAACACCTGTAACAACATCTGCATCAATCGGGGCCTCTACCGCCAAACGTTTTCCCATATTCTTGCGGGCAGTATGCACATTAATTCCTTGAATATTGCTATCCGGCCTTGAAAAATAAACGTATTCCATCATACAGATCGCTTTTGTCGAACTATGGGCAAACCGTTCTGATGTCACACCGTTTTCATTAATGATTAATAACTCGCCAGGCATGATATCACGAATATACTCTGCCCCGACTACATCAAAAGCGCATGTTTCCGAAGCAATCACGTAGGCATCGCCAAGGCAGCCCAGTGACAATGGTCTTAATCCATGCGGGTCAAGTGCTGCCATTAGTACTGTTTCCGTCATAATCAGATAGGCATAGGCCCCTTTCAGCATAGAAAGGGCATTTTTCACTTGATCACTCATATGCTGAAAACCGCTTCTTCTAATTAAATGAGCTAATACCTCAGAATCAGAGCTTGTTTGAAAAATACTTCCCTGTGATTCCAGCTGATGCTTTAGGGAAGTTGCATTTACCAAGTTGCCATTATGCGCAAGCGCCAGACTGCCGCTTTGCGAATGGAATAACAACGGCTGGACATTTTCATAGCCTCCGCCTCCCGCAGTCGCATAGCGAACATGGCCAATCGCAGCGGTACCCTGTAGTTCCTTCATTGCTTCTGTGGTAAAAATTTCAGCAACTAGACCTTCTCCTTTTACCCCAGTCAGCTTCTTTCCATCAGAAACGACAATACCTGTGCCTTCCTGACCGCGGTGCTGCAGGCTGTGCAGCCCATAATACGTCAGCTGGGCTGCATCTTTATGCCCCCAAACTCCAAAAATTCCGCATTCCTCATTTAATCCCTTGATTTCAGCAAGCATGGGATCGCTCCTTTCCAGGCAGCTTTTAATTCTTCCACCGAACTTTCAAGAACCGTTTCTCCCTCAGTCAATACGGATAATGTTCCTGAAAGATTTACTTCTCCGATCAATTGAGCATCTACTAAACTCTCAAATTCTGATTGGTGTTCTTTTTTAACTGATAACAGGAAGCGGGATTGCGTTTCGCTGAATAATGCCGATACAGGGGTGCCGCTAATAGTTACTTTTGCTCCCAGACCGTTTTCTGTGAATAAGCATTCCGCTAAAGCGATAGCCAGACCGCCTTCAGATAGATCATGTGCAGACTGAACAACACCTGCCCGAATGGCTGCCAACACTTGTTGCTGTCTTTCTTTTTCTTTTTGAATATTTAACTCTGGCGCTTTTCCAAAAACACGTCCGTGAATGAGCTTTTGCAATTCGCTGCCGCCAAATTCATCCTTTGTATCCCCGATAAGGTAAATCAAGTCGCCGTTGTCTTTAAAATGCTGGGTTGTAATATGATCAATGTCTGTTACAAGACCTGTCATCCCAATGACTGGTGTTGGATAAATAGCTGTTCCGCTTGTTTCATTATAAAGTGACACATTTCCGCCGATTACAGGCGTTTCAAGAATGCGGCAAGCCTCGCTGATGCCATCAGCCGCTTTTTCAATCTGCCAAAATACTTCCGGCTTTTCCGGATTTCCGAAGTTTAGATTATCTGTAATCGCTAATGGCTCTGCTCCGGAACAAACGATGTTGCGGGCTGCCTCAGCCACAGCAATTTTCCCTCCGGTTTCAGGATCGAGATAAACATAGCGTGAATTACAATCCGTCGTCATCGCAAGAGCTTTGCGTGTACCCCTAATGCGGGTTACCGCGGCATCTGAACCTGGAGAGACAACCGTGTTGGTGCGTACCATGTAATCATATTGCTCGTAAACCCATTCTTTGCTTGCAATAGTAGGCTGACTTAAAAGTTTTAACAATGTTTCTTTTAGGTCATCAACCTGCGGTGCCTTATTTTCCATCGCTTGGAACTCAGCGAAGTAACTTGGTTCTTTTGAAGGCTTATGATAAACCGGTGCATCCTCAGCCAAAGCGTCTACTGGGATGTCTGCTACTACTTCCCCTTTATGAAACAGTCGGAATTGTTTATCGTCCGTAACCTTGCCAATCGCAACAGCTTCTAAATCGTATTTTGCAAAAAGGTCTTTGATTTCCTGCTCTCTGCCTTTTTTCACGACAATGAGCATCCGTTCCTGAGATTCAGACAACATCATTTCGTAAGCAGTCATTCCGGTTTCACGTTGAGGAACAAGATCCAAATTCATTTCAATGCCCATTCCGGCTTTGCTGGCCATTTCCGATGAAGAGCTGGCCAATCCTGCGGCACCCATATCCTGAATCCCTACAAGGGCATCAGATTGAATAAGTTCTAAGCAGGCTTCTAGTAACAATTTTTCCATGAATGGGTCACCAACTTGGACAGCGGGACGCTTTTCATCAGATTGCTCAGTTAATTCTTCCGAAGCAAATGTCGCACCATGAATGCCGTCGCGGCCGGTCTTTGCCCCCACATACATGACAGTATTACCAAGGCCTTGTGCTTGCCCCTTTTTAATGTCCTTATGATCGATAAGCCCGACACACATAGCATTAACAAGCGGATTTCCTTCATAACATGGCTCAAATTGCACTTCTCCGCCAACCGTTGGAATGCCGATGCAGTTTCCATAGCCAGCAATCCCCGCCACTACTTCTTTAAACAAGTATTGGACACGTGCCGAATCCAGCTCGCCAAAGCGAAGAGAGTTTAATAGAGCGATAGGGCGTGCTCCCATGGAAAATACATCACGGATAATCCCGCCGACACCAGTTGCTGCACCCTGATACGGCTCGATCGCTGATGGATGGTTGTGGCTTTCAATTTTAAACACGACCGCTTGACCATCGCCGATATCCACAATTCCCGCTCCCTCGCCAGGGCCTTGAAGTACTCTTTCACCAGACGTTGGGAATTTTTTCAGAACAGGTTTGGAGTTTTTGTAGCTGCAATGCTCTGACCACATTACCGAAAAAAGCCCGGTTTCTGTGTAATTCGGAGTACGGCCAAGAATGGTTTCAATCATCGTAAATTCTTCATCCGATAAACCCATTTGCTGGTAAAGTTTTTCTGCTTTAATTTGCTCCGGATTTGGTTCAAGCTTTAACAACATGTGCATTCCTCCACGCTTTGACGATTGATTGAAATAACTTCAGCCCATCTGCTCCGCCCAATAGCTCATCAACAGCTCTTTCCGGATGGGGCATCATTCCAAGTACATTTCCTTTTTCATTAACGATTCCGGCAATATCCGCCAGACTTCCGTTCGGGTTATCTTGATAGGTGAAAACAATTTGGTTATTTGCCTTTAGCTTTGCCAGTGTTTCCTCATCGCAATAGTAATTGCCTTCCCCGTGGGCAATTGGGATGGTAATCGTTTGGCCTTTTTGATATTCACCAGTAAACATTGTTTCTGTCGTTTCTACTTTTAACTCAGTAGGTTTGCAAATAAACGAAAGACTCTCATTTCTCCGCATAGCTCCTGGCAGAAGCCCTGCCTCAAGCAGGATTTGAAAACCATTGCATACTCCAAGTACGGGTTTTCCGGCTTCCGCTGCTTTTACAACCTCTTTCATCACCTTGCTAAAGCGTGCAATGGCGCCCGTCCGAAGGTAATCCCCGTATGAAAATCCCCCTGGAAGAAGAATCGCATCAAAGCCTTCTAAGCTTTCTGTATCATGCCAGACATACTCGACCTCTTCACCTAGTTCATCTTTGACTGCATGGTACATATCGATATCACAATTGGATCCTGGAAAGACGATGACCGCAAACTTCACTGGGCGACTACCTCCTCTACTTCATAGCGGTAGTCCTCAATAACAGGATTAGCCAGCAGGTTTGTACAGATTTCGTTTATTACTTCATCGATATTCCGCTCAGATTTTTCAATCGTCAGCTCCATATATTTGCCGATACGTACGTCCGTAACTTCGCGGAAATTTAATGTATTTAACGAATGTGTGACTGCCTTTCCCTGCGGATCTAATACACTTTGTTTTAAGGTGACATATACCTTCACTTTATACATGCTGATGTCCTCCAAGTCTTGTTAAGATATTTTCATAAGCTTCGGTTAGATTCCCTAAATCACGGCGGAATACATCTTTATCGAGTTTTGCATTTGTATCTTTATCCCAAAGGCGGCATGTATCAGGAGAAATTTCATCAGCGAGTAAAATGAGTCCCTCCTGATCCTTGCCAAACTCCAGCTTAAAATCGATCAGCCGAACGCCAATTTCCGCAAAAAAGCTCGTTAAGATTGAATTTATTTGCAACGCCTTATCTTTTAAAATGGCTAGTTCCTCCAGTGTAGCTGCCTTTAATTCAAGAATGTGATCAGTCGTTACAAGCGGATCGCCTAATACATCATTCTTTAAGTAAAACTCAACCATTGGCTTTGTCAGGGCGATTCCTTCCTCTATCCCCAATCGTTTTGAAAGACTGCCTGCGGCTACATTGCGGACCACTACTTCAAGAGGAATGATTGTTACCCTTTTCACGAGCTGCTCCGTTTCAGAAACGCGCTTGATAAAATGAGAATCAATTCCTTGTTCTTTAAGCTTTAAAAATAGCAAACTAGTTATCTCGTTATTTAAACGCCCTTTTCCCGTGATATCTGCTTTTTTCTGCCCGTTAAAAGCAGTAGCTGAATCCTTATATTCGACTAAAACAACTTGTTCATCGTCTGTTGTATAAATGCGTTTCGCTTTTCCTTCATATAGCAGTTCTTTCACTTTGGATCGCTCCTTATTCGCAATATTGGGAATCTTCTTGGTAAAGGAGGGGCAGATCAAGCTGACTGTGCCCCTTTTTTGAAACTTAGTTGGCATGCTGCCAGTAACATTACCCATTTAATCCTAACCGCTCAAAAATGGTATTGACATGCTGCAGATGATAGTGATAATCAAAACAATCCGCAATCTCTTCCGCAGAAAGCAATGAGGTAATTTTCGTATCTCCCTCAATTAATCCGCGGAATTGTACTTGCTTTTCCCATGCCTCCATCGCTTTCGGCTGCACCGTATCATATGCTTCCTCGCGGGACAAGCCTTTATCGATCAATGCCAGCAACACACGCTGGGAGTATATCAATCCAAGTGTACGGTCCATGTTGCGCTTCATATTTTCCGGATAAACGGTCAAATTCTTAATAATAGTGCCAAAACGGTTCAACATGTAATTCAAAGCAATGGTCGCGTCCGGTAAAATGACCCGCTCTGCAGACGAGTGTGAGATATCGCGCTCATGCCATAGAGGCACATTTTCATAAGCAGTTAACATGTAGCCCCGGATGACACGCGCCATTCCCGTCATGTTCTCTGAACCAATTGGGTTGCGTTTATGCGGCATAGCAGAAGATCCCTTTTGCCCTTTTGCGAAAAATTCCTCCACTTCTCGGGTTTCACTTTTTTGCAAACCGCGAACCTCTACAGCAAATTTTTCAATTGAGGTTGCAATCAGCGCAAGAGTACCCATGTAGTTAGCATGGCGGTCACGCTGCAATGTTTGTGTTGAAATCGGAGCTCTCTCAATTCCAAGTTTCTCACAAACATATTGCTCAACAAATGGATCAATATTGGCATAGGTTCCGACTGCTCCGGAAATTTTCCCTACTTCAACACCCTTTGCAGCTTGTTTAAACCGCTCTAGGTTGCGTTTCATTTCTTCGTACCAAAGTGCCAGCTTCAAACCAAAGGTTGTAGGCTCCGCGTGAACGCCGTGCGTCCGCCCCATCATGACTGTGAATTTATGTTCAATTGCTTTATTTTTTAGGATTTCAATAAAATTTTCAATGTCTTTTAATAAAATGGCATTAGCTTGCTTTAAAACATAGGATAAAGCTGTATCAACAACATCTGTTGAAGTCAGGCCGTAGTGTACCCATTTGCGTTCTTCACCCAGCGTTTCGGAAACTGCACGGGTAAATGCAACCACATCATGTCTAGTTTCTTCCTCGATTTCTTTAATCCGCTCAATATCAAACGATGCATTTTCGCGGAGCTTTTTAACATCCTCTTTTGGTATTTCACCTAATTCAGCCCAAGCCTCACATGCTAAGATTTCTACTTCAAGCCAGGCATTAAAGCGGTTCTTCTCAGTCCAAATTTTTCCCATTTCAGGTCTTGTATAACGATCAATCATGTTTTATCCTCCGATCTTTTCCTTTACTGTATGCCAAATGCTGCTTGCTTCAATTTCGTTCAGGGCATCCTCCACCGAATCCCTCAGCAAAGTTACATGCCCCATCTTGCGCTTTTCTTTTGCTTCTTTTTTTCCATACAAATGAATTTTCCAATCAATCACGTTGGGTATTTCCTGATAAAGTGATTCGAGATGTTCTCCTAATAGGTTGACCATTACCGCAGGTTTTAACAGATCTGTACTTCCTAACGGCAAACCACAAACGGCCCGGACATGCTGCTCAAACTGCGAGGTCTCACAAGCTTCAATGGAGTAGTGTCCTGAATTATGCGGCCTCGGTGCCAGCTCATTAATATAAATCTCCCCATCCTTGGCAACAAACATTTCTACTGCCAACGTGCCAACAAGTTTAAGAGAATCAGCAATCTTCGTTGCCTTCTTTATCGCTTCAGCTTGGATATCGTATGAAATTCGCGCAGGAACAATGGTTTTATGCAAAATATTTTCTACGTGGATGTTTTCAGCCACTGGAAGTACAGCTGTTTCACCACTTAAACTGCGCGTAACAATGACAGATATTTCTTTTTCAAACGAAATCCATTTTTCTAAAACACAAGCACCTCCGGATAACAGTACAGCGCTCGCCTTTAAGTCCAGTTCATTTCTTATAACAAATTGCCCTTTACCATCATAACCCCCGCGGGCTGTTTTTAGGACAGAAGGAAAACCGATATCTTTTATTTTGAAAAATAATTCTTCAGTACTGTTAATAACTTCATATGGTGCGACCTCTACTTCTGCTGTTTGAATCGCGGCCTTTTCCTTTATCCGGTCCTGTGTGATGGTTAAAAGCTCCTGACCCTGCGGCACATACGCTTTCTTTATAAGCCATCCTAACGTATCTGCATCAATATTTTCAAATTCATATGTGATCACATCACTAATTTCTGCCAGACTGCTAATTGCATTGCGGTCGTTATATGCCCCGATGATTTCCACATCGGCTACTTGGCCGCAAGGAGAATCTTCTGTTGGTTCTAAAACAGCGATCCTGTATCCTTGTGATTTTGCCGCCAACGCCATCATTCTTCCAAGCTGTCCGCCTCCGATAATGCCAATGGTTGCTCCAGGTAAAATTGTCTTATGATTCAAGGCTATCACTGCTTTCCAAGACCTCATTTCTGATGGATTCTCTTCTTGCATCTAATTTTTCAGCTATTTCAGGGTCTTCAATAGATAAAATTTGTACTGCCAATAAACCGGCATTCACGGCCCCCGCTTTGCCGATTGCTACCGTGGCAACAGGCACACCGCCCGGCATTTGCACAATTGAAAGTAAGGAATCTAATCCATTTAAAGCCTTTGATTGAACAGGAACTCCGATTACCGGCAAGGTTGTTTTAGCCGCAACCATCCCCGGAAGATGGGCTGCCCCGCCAGCACCTGCAATAATAACCTTTAATCCTCTTTCTCTAGCATTCTCTGCATATGTAAACATCAAATCAGGGGTCCGATGGGCAGAAACAACCTTTTTTTCATAGGAAATTTCAAGCTGATCCAAAATTTCACAAGCATGCTTCATCGTTTCCCAATCTGACTTACTTCCCATAATGACACCAACTAATGTTTCCATCCTTATCCCCCTTTTTATAAGTGCTCGTTTTAGGTAATTTTGCTACTTTATACTGTAACTGTTAGATAACAATCTTTTTTTACAAAAATATAAATTTTATTTTCAGATAATAATCCAACACTGTCACATATAAATGATTTTACTTTCGGATGACCATTCAATGCTGTCCGCCGATAAACACGATCGACAACAAAAAAAGCCCGGATCAAACGGCATCTCTCCAAGAGAAAGCCATTTGTCCGGGCATAAAGTGAATAGATCAACACAAATGAGGGAAATCCTCCAGTTGATGCCGAACATATAGACTTTCCCTCATAGTCCAATAATTTACGGTTATTGGGTAGAAACTTATGGGCCATATTCCCATGGATATACGAGGGTAATAAATCATCTTCATTAACTAACCTAATCATACCAGCCATGACGATGGGCTGTCAATCAATATGTCGAACATTATTTTTAAATGAAACATTAATGTTCGTATTTTACCCGATGACTCTGCCTTCAAAAACGATTTGACGGCCAATTGGTTCATAAATTATTTCATTGCTCTTTTTTACTTCTTGAAAAATCGGCTTCTCCATTCTTCTCACAGGGGTGTAACCCTGTTGCTTCATCCGATCTAAACACTCTTCGATTGTTTCACTTTCTTGTACCTCAAAGAGCATTTTCTTTTTACTCATTCAAAAACCCCCTTATTCCTAATTTACGCTTAACTCAGAAATAATAATTCCTTTATTTTAATATACTTTCTTCAAAATTTCTTCCGTTAAGCTTCGGAAAATGTCGGTGGAGCTAGGACCCTTCTTCTTAGCTTTATGACGGTTCTGCGTCAGCTGACAGTTAGAGAATACCTTCTCTATCATTTGACCGTTATAACTGCAACACCGAGTTTTTAGTGACGTGTAAAACAGTTTTTTTAGGGTTTCAGTTAATTAGACTATAGCTGGTTACACCGAATTCTGGATTTTTCTCAAACGCATAACTAGATACGTGTATTTCGGAAAATAACTTAATAAATCTTTAAAAGTCAAAAAAAAAGAACAATCAAAGATTGTTCTTTTTTTGCCTGGCAGCGTCCTACTCTCACAGGGGCTTTCGCCCCAACTACCATCGGCGCTGAGAAGCTTAACTTCCGTGTTCGGTATGGGAACGGGTGTGACCTTCTCGCCATCACCGCCAGACTATTTTATTGAGGTTTCATTCCCTCAAAACTAGATAATACAGAAGAAACGTTTAAGAACGAGTTCGCTTTATTCATATTGCTATGACTTGGTTAAGTCCTCGATCGATTAGTATCAGTCAGCTCCACATGTTACCACGCTTCCACCTCTGACCTATCAACCTGATCATCTTTCAGGGATCTTACTAGCTTGACGCTATGGGAAATCTCATCTTGAGGGGGGCTTCATGCTTAGATGCTTTCAGCACTTATCCCGTCCGCACATAGCTACCCAGCGATGCCTTTGGCAAGACAACTGGTACACCAGCGGTGCGTCCATCCCGGTCCTCTCGTACTAAGGACAGCTCCTCTCAAATTTCCTGCGCCCGCGACGGATAGGGACCGAACTGTCTCACGACGTTCTGAACCCAGCTCGCGTACCGCTTTAATGGGCGAACAGCCCAACCCTTGGGACCGACTACAGCCCCAGGATGCGATGAGCCGACATCGAGGTGCCAAACCTCCCCGTCGATGTGGACTCTTGGGGGAGATAAGCCTGTTATCCCCAGGGTAGCTTTTATCCGTTGAGCGATGGCCCTTCCATGCGGAACCACCGGATCACTAAGCCCGACTTTCGTCCCTGCTCGACTTGTAGGTCTCGCAGTCAAGCTCCCTTGTGCCTTTACACTCTGCGAATGATTTCCAACCATTCTGAGGGAACCTTTGGGCGCCTCCGTTACTCTTTAGGAGGCGACCGCCCCAGTCAAACTGCCCACCTGACACTGTCTCCCACCCCGATCAGGGGTGTGGGTTAGAATTTCAATACAGCCAGGGTAGTATCCCACCGACGCCTCCACCGAAGCTGGCGCTCCGGCTTCTCAGGCTCCTACCTATCCTGTACAAGCTGTACCAAAATTCAATATCAGGCTACAGTAAAGCTCCATGGGGTCTTTCCGTCCTGTCGCGGGTAACCTGCATCTTCACAGGTACTATAATTTCACCGAGTCTCTCGTTGAGACAGTGCCCAGATCGTTACGCCTTTCGTGCGGGTCGGAACTTACCCGACAAGGAATTTCGCTACCTTAGGACCGTTATAGTTACGGCCGCCGTTTACTGGGGCTTCGATTCAGAGCTTCGCTTGCGCTAACCCCTCCTCTTAACCTTCCAGCACCGGGCAGGCGTCAGCCCCTATACTTCGCCTTGCGGCTTCGCAGAGACCTGTGTTTTTGCTAAACAGTCGCCTGGGCCTATTCACTGCGGCTCTTCGAGGCTATTCACCTCAAAAAGCACCCCTTCTCCCGAAGTTACGGGGTCATTTTGCCGAGTTCCTTAACGAGAGTTCTCTCGCTCACCTTAGGATTCTCTCCTCGCCTACCTGTGTCGGTTTGCGGTACGGGCACCTTTTATCTCGCTAGAGGCTTTTCTTGGCAGTGTGGAATCAGGAACTTCGGTACTCTATTTCCCTCGCTGTCACAGCTCAGCCTGTTCGAAAAGCGGATTTTCCTACTTCTCAGCCTAACTGCTTAGACGCGCATATCCAACAGCGCGCTTACCCTATCCTCCTGCGTCCCCCCATCACTCAAACGATAAAGAGGTGGTACAGGAATATCAACCTGTTGTCCATCGCCTACGCCTTTCGGCCTCGGCTTAGGTCCCGACTAACCCTGAGCGGACGAGCCTTCCTCAGGAAACCTTAGGCATTCGGTGGATGAGATTCTCACTCATCTTTCGCTACTCATACCGGCATTCTCACTTCTAAGCGCTCCACGGGTCCTTCCGATCCCGCTTCACAGCCCTTAGAACGCTCTCCTACCACTGACATCGTAGATGTCAATCCACAGCTTCGGTGATACGTTTAGCCCCGGTACATTTTCGGCGCAGAGTCACTCGACCAGTGAGCTATTACGCACTCTTTAAATGGTGGCTGCTTCTAAGCCAACATCCTGGTTGTCTAAGCAACTCCACATCCTTTTCCACTTAACGTATACTTTGGGACCTTAGCTGGTGGTCTGGGCTGTTTCCCTTTTGACTACGGATCTTATCACTCGCAGTCTGACTCCCACGGATAAGTCTTTGGCATTCGGAGTTTGTCTGAATTCGGTAACCCGATGAGGGCCCCTAGTCCAAACAGTGCTCTACCTCCAAGACTCTTACTACGTGAGGCTAGCCCTAAAGCTATTTCGGAGAGAACCAGCTATCTCCAAGTTCGATTGGAATTTCTCCGCTACCCACACCTCATCCGCGCACTTTTCAACGTGCGTCGGTTCGGGCCTCCATCCAGT